>NZ_JANBZY010000011.1:0-118709 GCF_024261425.1 Sphingobacterium sp. LZ11T8
ATCGCCAAGGCTCCGATCATCACCGCCAAGGGTCCTGCCGGCTATGCCGCAAAGGCATGGATCGTCAACCAATTGTTCGGTGAGTCCAAGGAGTCCAACGAGATCCGCAACAGGATCCAACAGGAGGTCATCCTGGATCTCGACAAGGGCATGTACTGGGAGAGCAACGGAAAGCAGTACAACGATATCAGCCTGCATAGCTATATGCTGGAGGCATACAAGCTCCATGATCCGAGCAAGCTCAATCCGATCAGCCAATGGATCTTCTTCCGCAAGGAAGCCAACTATTGGCGAAACACCTGGATGACCGTGGATGCCATCTATAGCCTGTTGCTGGCCAACAATCCAAAGGACTTCAACCTGGACAATGCCGTAACCGTACTGGTCGACGGACAGAACGCCAAGATGGACTCGGTGGTACTGGGACAGATCTCCAAGACTTTCAATAAGCAGGATCTTGACCGCAACAGGTCCGTAAAGATCGAGAACCACAACGACCGCACGGTCTTCGGTGGAGTTTTCCATCAGTACTTCCTTCCTGTGTCCGAAGTGAAGGCATCGACCAACGACATCAAGGTCAGCAAACAGTACATGGTAGAGCGGAACGGTAAATGGGTGGAGAGCAATCAGGCAAAACTGGGCGAAAAGATCAAGGTGATCATCACCGTCATCAACGACCAGGACCTGGAATATGTGCACCTGAAGGACAGCCGACCTGCAGGCGTGGAACCTGTATTCGTACCTTCGGGATACAGCTGGAGGAACAACTACTATTTCACCCTGAAGGACGCATCGACCAACTACTTCTTCAACGCCCTGCAAAAAGGGAAAAGGACTTTCGAGTACGAGGTCAAGGCCAATAACCTAGGTGAATTCAACTCCGGTATAACCAACATCGAAAGCATGTACGATCCTACCGTGAATGCAAGATCTGATAACAAGGTCATCACGATTGTAAAGTAAGCACATAAAAAAAGAAAGCCCTCTGTCGCAATTTGCTTGACAGAGGGCTTTTATTTTAGAAAGGTTTAATGCTTATTTGTTTTTCGTGATTACCGGTTTATGATCAACCATAACCACTTTTTCTTTATTATCTACCTTATCCTTCTTTGCATTTTCTGCAAGGTGATGTCCGCCCAAGATTGGAGCAATCACCAACCCTACCAGACAAGTCAATTTGATCAAGATATTCATGGAAGGACCGGAAGTATCTTTGAATGGATCACCAACGGTATCACCGGTTACAGCTGCTTTATGGGCATCTGAACCTTTAAAGGTCATCTCGCCATTGATCATGACACCAGCTTCAAAGGATTTTTTGGCATTATCCCAAGCACCACCGGCATTATTTTGGAAGATCGCCCACATGACTCCGGAAACCGCAACTCCCGCCATATACGCTCCTAATGCCTCTGCTCCCATCACAAACCCAACAATGATCGGCGTGATAATGGTGATGGCACCCGGCAACATCATTTCGCGCAGGGCGGCTTTGGTGGAAATATCCACACATCTTCCATAATCAGGTTGACCTGTTCCTTCCAAGATGCCTGGAATTTCACGGAATTGCCTTCTCACTTCGTTCACCATATCCATGGCTGCTTTACCTACCGATTGCATCGCCAAAGCGGAGAATACAACCGGAATCATACCACCAATAAACAAGGCAGCCAATACATCGGCCTTAAAAATATTGATACCATCAATTCCTGTAAAGGTCACATAGGCAGCAAATAAAGCGAGTGCGGTCAATGCTGCTGAAGCAATGGCAAAACCCTTTCCTACCGCCGCAGTAGTATTACCCACCGAATCCAAAACATCCGTACGCTGACGCACCTCTTTTGGCAATTCGCTCATTTCCGCAATACCGCCGGCATTATCGGCAATTGGTCCAAAGGCATCGATGGCTAGTTGCATCGCTGTGGTCGCCATCATCGCTGAAGCCGCAATTGCCACTCCATAGAAACCCGCCAGTTCATATGAACCCCAAATTGCCAATGCAAATAGGATAACTGAAGAAGCCGTCGATTTCATACCGGTTGCTAATCCCGCAATAATATTGGTCGCTGCACCGGTAGAAGAATTCTGTACAATATTCAAAACTGGTTTCTTACCCAAACCGGTATAGTATTCCGTGAAAGATCAAATCAAACCTCCAACGGCTAAGCCTACAATGGTTGAATAGAATATGTTCATTCGAGGGACATCCTGATAGCCTTCACCAAAAAACTTCATCTGGATAACCTCTGGCAACATATACTGGATCAAAAAGAAACAAGCAACCACCGTCAATAGGATCGATGTCCAGTTCCCCATATTTAAGGCCTTCTGTACTTGATTTTCGCGGGCATCATTCGATGAAACCTTAACCAGGAATGTACCGATAATAGAGGCTAAAATACCTACTCCTGCAATCACGATAGGAAGCAAGATCGGTCCCATGCCATTAAATGCATCCGTAAACTCCGATCCATTTACTTCCGACATGTCCTTGATGATATAGTTACCCAGCACCATAGATGCCAATACGGTTGCTACATAAGACCCAAATAGATCGGCCCCCATCCCTGCAACGTCACCCACATTATCACCAACGTTATCGGCAATGGTCGCCGGATTACGAGGATCATCCTCTGGAATCCCAGCTTCCACCTTACCTACTAAATCCGCTCCAACGTCTGCTGCTTTGGTATAGATACCACCACCAACACGTGCAAATAGGGCAATTGACTCAGCACCTAGGGAAAAGCCTGCCAGAGCCTCCAAAACAACGGTCATCTCCAGGTAGAAATTACCACCCTCGGTCAAAAACATCTTAAGGAACAACAGAAAGAAAATACTCAATCCCAATACCGCCAATCCGGCTACGCCTAATCCCATAACGGTACCTCCAGAAAAGGAAACCTTTAGGGCTTGTGGTAGACTGGTTCTGGCTGCTTGGGTTGTTCTGACATTGGCACGAGTCGCTATCCGCATCCCGATATTCCCTGCCAAAGCCGAGAAAAAGGCACCACAGACAAAAGCAACGACAATGATCCAATGGGAAGTCTCTACCAAGGTAGAAACGATAAAAAGTGCAATCGAGGCGATCACAACAAAAATTAACAGGATTCGGTACTCCGCTTTTAGGAAAGCCATCGCCCCCTCTTGGATACTCTTGGAAATGGATTGCATCTTGCCGTCGCCAGCATCTTGCTTACCAACCCATCCTGCTTTGACAAACATAAATAACAGACCCAATACAGCGAGTGCTGCTGGTAAATAGATGATAAATTGTTCCATACAAAGTTTATTTGGTTAGTATTAAAGATAACACATTTTTTTATCAATATACAAGCGTACAAAAACTTGTTTGTTTTCGTACTCAATCGATAAACCTTGGAGGAACAATCACTTATGCTTAAGATTTTTTATGCTGGAATCGGTTAGAGGGCATTCCAACTATAGTGCTCGTTTTCCAATTTCACTTCATCGGAATCCAATAGTTTTCGGAGGACTTTGAGGCGGTCCTCATCTTTGCCTATCTCAATAGCTTCGATCAGGTCATGAAGCAACATGGGCTTTGCCAGCAATAGGAACTGGATCTTCTTTTCGATAGACTCGGCCAAACCCGATTTATGCTCGCGGACCACACAGAGATCACATACGCCACAGGGCTCCTTGGCTTCTTCCCCAAAATAATGCTGCAAACTCAAACTCCGGCAATCCTTGCTGTCCAGATAATGATATATGGCCTTTACCTGATCCTCTTTGATCAGTTTTCGTTCTGCAATAAACGCGGTATCGATGTAGAGGTTCTTATAGTCCACCCTTGGCTGTAAAAATTGTAATTGTGGTGAATCAGTCTTGGCCACATAGGTCATCAGCTCCTGTTGTTGCAGGTACCGCATCATCCGAACAACCTCATCATAGGGCTTGTTCAACTTCTTGGCAATTTCAAATTCATTGATCGGGACATAATAATCAAATACACCACCATAAATCCGCAAGATGGCCTTGATCAATGGATCATACTGCGCACTCTGGACCTGAAATTTATAAAGCTCCTGAAAATCCACCTCGAATTTAATCCTTGCCGGAATATACACCGCTTCACTTAATGACAACCATTTATCTCTTTCCAGGAATTTCAAGGAGCTCAGGGTCTTGACCACATCCAGCTTATATTTCTTGGCAAAATCGACCACATCAAAATCATAGGTCAACCCTTTCCCAGCACCGTACGCAATCTGGAAATAATTACAGAGATGATGGTAGACTTGTTGGATATATTGAAAATCCGGAAAGCTCAAATCTATATTTTCCCAGAGTTCATTTCGATCAGCTTGTTGATACAACAAGACTGGAAATGCTTTTTTTCCATCTCTACCTGCCCTTCCAGCTTCTTGATAATAGGCCTCTAGGGAGTCTGGAATGTCCAGGTGAATGACAAAACGTACATCAGGCTTATCTATTCCCATCCCAAAGGCATTGGTCGCTACAATGACCCGTACCTGGTTACTGGTCCAAGCATCCTGTTTTTTGGAACGGCTTTGCATATCCAATCCGGCATGATAGAAATCAGCCGGTATACCATGGTTCAACAGATAGCGAGCCACCTCTTGGGTTTCCCGACGGTTCCTTACATAGACAATTCCCGTTCCACCGACCTTGGAAATGATCTTCAACATCCGACCCATCTTATTGTCTTCCTTGAAAACCATATAACCCAAGTTTTCCCTTCGGAAACTCTTGGAGAGTACATTTGGCTTCGCAAATCCTAATTTTTCCTGTATATCTTCAACGACCTTAGGGGTAGCGGTGGCGGTCAAGGCCAGTATCGGAACTTTGGGTTGTAATTCCCTTAACTTGATCAGTTCCAGATACGATGGGCGAAAATCATATCCCCATTGCGAAATACAATGGGCCTCATCAATGGCAAACAGATTCACCTTCATGTGGCGAATCCTTTCTTGGACCATATCGTTGTACAATCGCTCCGGTGCCAAATAGAGGAATTTGATATTGCCGAAAATACAGTTGTCCAATGCAATATCCACTTCTCGATGCGACATACCTGAATAAATGGCAATCGCTGGAATATTTCGCTTGCGTAGATTTTCGACTTGATCTTTCATCAGGGCAATCAATGGACTGATCACGATGCAGATCCCTTCTTGGAGCATGGCAGGTACCTGGAAACAAATAGATTTCCCGCCACCGGTTGGCATCAAAGCCAAGGTGTCATTTCCCAACAGGATCTCATGGATTATCTCTTCCTGCAAGGGACGGAATTTATCGTATCCCCAGAACTCCTTTAATATGGATAAGCTCGTTTTTTCCATCTTGATTACTCTCCCAAACATACGCAAAATTATCCTTCAATATGTAATAAGCCCTGTTTACCCTTTTTAATTCTGCCACTGTCTGCTCGATATACCAATCTGAATTGGACCCATCCAAAATGCAAATGGAAGCATTCAATTCACTCGGTAGCTGCGCATTCTTTCTGAGCAATAAAATCTTGGAAGCCTGGTGATCATGGACCTTGGTATTTTGGATATATAAGTCCATATCATCATAGAGATGTAGGCATTGGTTTTCATCCTTAACCTTCAAGCTGGCAAACTGAATATCTTTTGGATCCACATACTTCTTTAAATCTGGCAATACTGAAAATCGCAGGCTTTTATGCTGAAGAGAATCACAGGTACTCAAGAGCAGTACATCTGCACGATTGATATAGGCAATGCTCAACTCTTTTCTTGTATTATAGATTTTTACTCCCCGAAAGGATCGATGATCCAGCCTTATTTTTAGGACCATGGAAAATAGCATGACAAAGGAAATCAAAGAAGTGCAGAGAAATATTTTCGACTGTTTCTGAAATCCAATAAAAAGAAAGGCAAGACCTAAGTAGCAGAGAAAGGTTACTTTCGCATCTATTACCATTCCTTTGATGCTGGAAAAAGGAATGGAATCAATGTACTTAAGGATTTGGTAGGAAAACAAAATGCATTCGTTCAAGAGATTTCCAAGGATCTCTCCTATCCCTTCCATTGAAAAAACGACTAGCCCCATGCCTAAATAAAGGATAACCGTAGATGGCAAGCTGATAAAAAGGTTAGAAAACAGAAAGAAGGTGGGAAACTGCTGGAAATAGAAAATTACCAAGGCAGTTGTTGATAATTGTGCTGCAACGGAAATATATAACAGGTCCAATAGCTTATTGATCCATATGTGGGATGTATAATATAAACCTTGGAGTACGGGAATAAACAGCAGGATTCCAATAACTGCAAGATAGGAAAGCTGAAAACCTATATCAAGAAGCATAAAGGGGTCAAAAACCAATAAAAGAAATGCAGAGGAAAAGACCGTGTTTAATGATAGGACGACCCGAGCTCGCCAATGTCCGATCAAGTACAGGCTAAACATTAATGTTGCTCGCAGCACGGCGGGGACAAATCCACAGATCAGTGCGTAAAACCATATAAAACAGAGAATTAGAAGGTATCTTGCCTTTCGACCATGTGCTAGGCGATCTATTGGTTTTAATATCCAGGTCAAAAGCAAGAACATCAAACCGACGTGCATGCCTGATACACTCAGTACATGAATGGTCCCGGTGTTAGAGAACACTTCCATCAGCTCATCGGCCATGTCGGAGCGATATCCAAAAGTAATCGCACTGGCAATCTGAAAGGCTGAAGGATCGTTGATAAATTTCCTGAAGTTCATCTGGAGCCTTTCCTGATATTGCAAAACCCAGCTTTCAAACCTGTTGATCTTGGCAATTTTCAGTCGCAACAATTGGTCTTTTGGGATAAAGACCTGGTAGAATATCCCCTTCCCATTTAAATATTTTGAATAGTCAAACTGTCCTGGATTAAAGGCTGGATCCAATTCCTTAATCTTGGTTCTAAATCCAATGATATCGCCCTTGTGCAAATGAACTATGCTGGAATCTTTATCCCAAATAGTGGCCATAACCAGGATACTCTTTGGTTTTGGACCTGAAGGAAGATGTTGAAAATTCAGTTCAAGCTTACTTCTTAAAACCTGACCCTTTCTGCTTGGCTCTTCCAATAATTTCCCTGAATAGATCAGCGTTTTGGATAGATCGACTTTTTCTTTGGGCATTTTTATCGCAAGGCCCAAGACCCCAAACAGAAATAATAGGACATAGATCAGATAGTAAAGATTCCTTGATTTTTTCCGCATCCAAAACAGGAGAAGGAGAACAAACAACATCAGGATCAATAGTGCCAATCCTTGGAAATAGGCATAATTCCAATGGATCTGAAAGGAGACCAATATGCCAAGTCCGAAGCAAAGAAATATCCGAAAGAAGGGAATCTGCTCTAATTTTAATTCTTGGATTTCCATGATCACCAGGAATAACGGATTTGCAATTTTATATCCGACTTTATATTCCCCGATATCTGATCCAAGCCAGAGCCTATCTGCGTTTGACCTAGATAGTGTGTCAGGGCATACCTGAGCCAAATATCAATCCCTTTAATAGGTCTTATTTTTTGGTTGAGGTAGGCGCGAAAGCCCTTTCGAAAATAAGATGGAAATGAAAATCCATACAGTACATCCCTTTCGTAAGCATATAATCGCGATTCATAGGATTCAGCATTGAAATAGGCCAAGCGGAGGTTCCCCCCGATCCGCCAGGTAGGTTTATTCCAGATCAAATCTTGATATGCCATGAAACCATGCTTTTTCCCCAAGTTGCTTTTATGGAACTCTTTCACTTCCATCTGATGTCCAATCTGTACCGAATTATTGAGCTTGTACAGGAAGATCAGCCTCGCCTGTTGCCTGGCTACATCTGCCACAGCTATTGATCCCTTTTGCGTAGCACGATAGTTCTCCTGATAGAATTTATATTGATACCGTAATCGCAGATGCCCTTTCTTATACCAGATATAACTTATTTGGGTGCGTCCCTGAAAGGAATAGGAAGCTTCTTTGGTCCTGAATTTCATCCAAGGAAATTTTACATAGTCTATGCTATTCATCCATTCTATTTTCCGGTTTGGTTGAAAGGCGAAACCCAGGCTCCAGGCTTTTTCATTGGACAAATGAGATTGTGCCTGAAGAGACTGAGCAAAGAAAGCATGATAATCTTTCGCATAATCTCTATAGGAAATGGAAGCAGAAAACTTCCTTCCCAGCGCTGCTATCAATCCATGGTTATGGGCCCAGCCTGATCCAATGGAATGTGCTGATTCTCCAAATAGCAACATGTTGTATAGATTGTATTGATAGTAGGCAGAAACGTTCTGTAAATTTTGACCTTCAAATCTATACCGGCTGTGGGCTTTCGTATTTAGCTTTAGGGGTAAGCTGAATTGCGTATTCAAAAGATTTGCCCCTACTTTAAAACGTTCATTCAGATAACCCACCTGAATTCCGTAGACCATTTGATTGAGCCTTTTTCGATTTTTCCATTCCGTGGGCGTTCGATGTAATCCAGAATAATTGATGCGCTCGACAAAGGGTTCTTTGCCTTCGGTATTTAGGCTGGCCGAGAGGTTATTGTAGGAAAAAAAAGGGCTTAGCTCAAAGCTTTTCCTCTTGATCCGAATCGCCAAGCCACGCATAAATTTACTTTCCATCATTCCTGTATGCGGCCTGATCCCCAATCCCTGTTGCATAATGTTTGCAACAGATGCTGACCTACCCACTACAGATCCATTCCATAAGGAAAGGCCTTGACCAAACTGTAAAAGATAATCGCCCACAACAATCTGCTCAAAAGGTCCTAGCTTATTGATCAAGATCGATCCTGAATAATAATCGAATCCCATCCTTTTACCCTTTATCGAAAAGGGTTCACCCGCATCTTTCTTCATGTTGAGGCTGACCTTAAGCTTCTTTCGGGCATTCCAGCGGATACGGTTGATGATCCTGTCTGGACTGCCCAAATACCTTGAGCGCTTAGGATCGGCAATCTCATAACCTCTAGGCACCTGCAATCCACGGGAATAGGTCATCATCCAAGATCCACCTGGATCCTTGAGCAATTCGCGCCAATGCCCATCTCCATCCAAAAGGTTTTCATTGACCCTGACAAAGGGAAGCAGTCTTTCTAAAGTTTCTAGATTGATGCTTGGAATAGCCTGAAGTTCCAAGGTAGAGATAAATGGTCCAGCTTTCTCGCGGTGTAGCAGGATCTGCTGTACCTGAAATGGTGAAAGGAAAATCAATTGATTTAGATCCGCTGCTGTTACCTTGTTCAAATCCAGGGGTCGCTTTAAGTATTGAGATAAAGCTTCTGCATAGTCGGAAAGACCTGCATCTACTTCACTTTCATCCAGAATCTGGTTGACTATTATTTCTTCGGTTTCACTTTCATTTTGGGCAAGTACAGAACATGAAAAAAGGCATAGGGCAAAATGGGAAAGCAAACAACGAAATATACTATTCATTCAAAAAAGCAATACAAATCCACACTCGGGTTTTCATGCTAAATATCGTTGCCCTCTGTTAATCGGGAATGATTTCAATTTTAAACTAAGGCTAAGGGTACGGTACTGTAAAATAATTTTTGGTAAAGTACAGCTGAAGATCAGGACAGGGAAAGGGGAAAAAACCTAAAGAAAAATAGGGTTGAAAAATAAAAAAATCGAAAAAAGTTGGAAAACTTTACCTTACTCTTGTTCGAGGCATGTTCGGGCCATATTGCGAAAATTCCGAATATGTCCCGAATAAGACCAAAATCAGAATGGGGGAAAAATTCATGGCAAATTCATGTTAAGAAAAAGTAAAGGTGGTCAAAATTACTTCTGACCACCTTTACTCTGTGAAACTTATATTTTTATCTATTCTTAGATATCTATTTTTGCGTAACGCGCATTCGCTTCGATGAACTCTCTACGTGGCGCAACCTCATCACCCATTAGCATGGAGAAGATACGGTCACATTCAGCAGCGTTCTCAATGGTGACTTGGCGAAGCGTACGTTTTTCAGGATCCATGGTCGTATCCCATAACTGCTCAGCGTTCATCTCTCCAAGACCTTTATAACGTTGAACATGTACGCTATCTTCTTTACCTGCACCTTTTAAGCGTTGGATTGCTGCCAGACGCTGATCTTCGGTCCAAGCGTATTCGAAATCTTTACCTTTCTTCACCAAATATAATGGTGGAGTAGCGATATAGACATAGCCACGTTCAATCAATTCTTTCATGTAACGGAAATAGAAAGTCAACAACAAGGTTGCAATGTGCGAACCATCGACGTCGGCATCCGTCATGATGATGATCTTGTGGTAACGAAGTTTATCAATGTTCAAGGCTTTGGAATCTTCGGCAGTACCGATCGACACGCCTAATGCAGTGAACATGTTCTTGATCTCTTCATTTTCATAGATCTTGTGTTCCATGGCTTTTTCCACGTTCAAGATCTTACCACGTAAAGGCATGATGGCCTGAGTAGCACGGTCACGGCCTTGTTTCGCCGTTCCACCCGCTGAGTCCCCCTCGACGAAGAAAATCTCACATCTTTCAGGATCCCTATCCGAACAGTCGGCCAGTTTACCAGGAAGTCCGGAACCACCCATTACGGTTTTACGTTGCACCAATTCTCTTGCCTTACGCGCAGCAGCACGTGCTTGGGCAGCTATCACTACCTTCTGAACGATTTGCTTAGCCTCTTTCGGGTTCTCTTCCAAATAAGAGCTCAAGATCTCGCCTACGGCAACATCTACGGCACCCATTACTTCCGAGTTACCCAATTTGGTTTTGGTCTGTCCCTCGAATTGAGGTTCTGCAACTTTTACCGAGATTACCGCAGTAAGTCCTTCACGGAAGTCATCACCGGTGATCTCGACTTTTAAGTTTTTCAATAGACCCGAATCGTCAGCGTATTTCTTCAGGGTACGGGTCAATCCTCTACGGAAACCAGCAACGTGAGAACCACCTTCGATGGTATTGATGTTATTTACATAAGAATGAACATTCTCGGAGTACGTATCGTTGTATTGCAGGGCAAGTTCAACAGGAACGCCTTGTTTGATACCTTCCACATATATTGGTTCAGGGATCAGAGCGGTTCTATTACCGTCCAGGAATTTCACGAATTCTTGAAGACCACCTTCTGACAGGTATACATTTTTCTTAAACTCGCCATTGTCCAAGATTTCCCTTTCATCGATCAAGGTCAACTTAATGCCTTTGTTCAAGAAAGAAAGCTCTCTAAGACGGTTTGCTAAGGTATCGTAGTTATATACGGTAGTAGTGGTAAAGATTTCCGGATCAGGAATGAATGTAACAATGGTTCCTGTGACATCACTGGTACCGATTTCTTTTACATCAGCCTGAGGTTTTCCTTGTGCATATTCTTGGACAAAGATCTTACCTTCTCTATGTACTTCAGCGCGTAAATGAGTGGAAAGGGCATTCACACAGGAAACCCCCACACCGTGCAAACCTCCGGACACCTTATAGGTATCCTTGTCGAATTTACCACCGGCGTGCAATACAGTCATTACAAGCTCTAAAGCAGATTTCTTTTCTTTTTTATTGATTCCTGTTGGAATACCACGACCATTGTCGCGTACAGATACACCGTTAGATTTTAGAATGGTTACGACGATGTCGTTACAATAACCGGCAACAGCTTCATCGATAGAGTTATCGACTACTTCATAAACCAAGTGATGTAGGCCTTTTACGCCTGTATCACCGATGTACATGGAAGGGCGCTTACGTACAGCTTCTAATCCTTCTAATACCTGGATATTATCCGCTGAATACGTAGATGCATTTTTATTTTCTTCGCTCATGAAAATCCTTTAAAATTACTGTTGATTAACTTTCAAAAATACGAAATTTTCCCCTAATAATCAAATAAAAAAGGCAACGTGAACGAGCAAAATTAACATTATTTCACTATTTAAATTCCATAGGAAATAGCGGCGTTTTTAGAATAATTGAAATTTTTATATTAGGTTTGTCATTAAGAATATCGAAATATAAAACACAGAATGAATAAACTATTAAAAATTACCTTAGGTCTTGTTGCTACTGCAGCAATCGTATCTTGTAATCAACAGGCTAGTACCCAAGCAGAAAAATCACCATCTGCAGCAACAACTACCGCTACTACACCTGACCCTACTGACAAAATCGCATATGTAAACTCGGATACTCTTTCTGAGAAATACCAATATTTCAAAGACGTTCGCACTAAACTGGAAGCTAAAGTGAAAAAAGCTCAGAGCGACCTTCAAGCGAAAGGACAAGCTTACCAACGTGAACTAGCTGAATACCAACAAAAAGCAGCGACCATGAGCGCTTCGGAGCGTCAAGCTACAGAAGAGCGTTTGGTAAGACACCAAAATGACCTTGGCCGTATGGACCAAAATGCATCTACTTCCATTGCGCAAGAAGAACAGACTGAATTCACTAAAGTGTACACCACCATTACCGACCACCTGAAGAAACACTCAGAAGGAAAAGGTTACAAATTGGTATTGACCTATTCAAAAACCAATCCTGCGGTATTGTATGCTGATCCTAAAATGGACATCACAAACGAAGTTTTAGATGCCCTAAACAAGGAATATAAAGACAAAAGCGCTGCTGACAAAAAATAAGCAGTAAAGAAAATTATGGAGATGCCCCGATCTATCGGGGCATTTTTTATGCCCTACAGTTCCCCAAAAAACTGTCAAAGACATGCCTAGCCTTACAAATCAAATTTGTAATTTAATGGAATCTCACTAAATTTCATCTTTAAACGAAATACATGGTACGACATATCCTCCGAAAAGAAGAAAATGGTTACGATTGGTACGAGATCCTGGACCCTACCCTAGAGGACTTTATCGAACTCAAGGCAAAATACGACCTGAACGACGCTTCCATCAAGGATTGTTTGGAAATTGGCCATCTTCCCAAGATTGAGGAATTCGACAATTACCACTTCCTGATCTTGCGTTCCATTGCAGATTCCTTTCCGGAAAATTCGGATACCTTAGCGGATATCACCTTACGTATTTCGGTCTTTTATGATGAAGATTTCATCATAACGGTCCACAGGAATGAAATCCCATTGCTCAATGAACTGATTGAACTGGACAAGACCAATAAAAAGCTGAAGTCCAGCAAGAGCCTGGTCAACAGCTTGGTATCGCAATCGCTGAAAACTTTCGAAAACCTGGTGATCAATGATTTGGCCGAGAAACTGGATGATTATGAAGAGATCGTGTTTTTGCACAGAAAGCGGAAACCCTTCCTGATGAAGCTTTATTACCTGAAAAGGCAGGTAGACCTTATCAAGATAATCCTAACCCTGTACAAGGACATTGTGGACTATTTCCATATGCCGGAATACCAGAACATCTATACGCAGGACCTTAGGGACATTTACTCCAGAACGAACACCTTGTATAGGAATATTGCTGAAAACACGGCTCAGTTGCTTTCTGTTTACTTTAACATAGAATCCAACCACACAAATGAGATCATGCGCATCCTGACCATTATCTCGGTGTTCTTTATGCCATTGACCTTTATCGTCGGGGTATATGGGATGAACTTCAAATATATGCCCGAACTGGAATGGTTGCTAGGCTATCCTGCAGTCTGGATCTTGATGATCTTGGTTTCCCTAATGATCTACATCTGGTTCAAAAGGAAAAGATGGTTATAATAAAGGCGATTTCTTGGGCGTAGTAGCCACAAAATCTTTGAGATAGAAAGGCTCAAAATAGGCCACATCTTCAAATTTCTGATCCACAAATTTCTTGTAGGAAACTTCATCCTGGAAGTTGGCAATGGAATCGAAGCCAGCAATGACCTGAACCTGATCGTTATTTTCAAACGTAGGCATAAACTTATCTGCACCTGAACCGAAAAGTATCAGTCGGTATCCATCGTTCAGGTAACCATCAAATGTATGTTCATCGATGATCAAGGCTTCAGTTTCCTTATACAGGCTTCCGTCTGTGTGGAATACTGCGGTATAAACCTCTCTCCGTCTTGCATCGATCATTGGCAACAGTAGCACCTTATGATCACTTTGGGGATATTTGGCCATGAAACCGTCTTTTAGCGCTTCTAAGGTATTATTGGCGATAAGCGGGATATCCAAGGCGTAACACAGTCCTTTTGCCGTAGAGACGCCAATTCGCAATCCGGTATAAGATCCTGGCCCCATGCTTACGGCAACTGCGGCAAGCTGATCGAGGGACATGGCAGCCTTATCCATTAATTCCTGGATGAAAACGGTCAGTTTGGTCGCATGAAGATTGGGCTCATTGCCGACTACGCTGCATAGATTTTGACCATGATTGGAAAGAGAAACTGAACACAGATTGGTCGCAGTCTCGATGGAAAGGATATACGAATTTGACATAGTGAATTAAGGGACTGGATCGTGCCCATGTCCACCCCAAGGGTTGCAACGGGCAATACGTTTAATAGTTAGCCAACCACCCTTGAAAGGGCCGTGCTTAAGAATTGCTTCTTTGCCGTATTGGGAACAGGTTGGGGAATATCGACAGCTAGCGCCGAGCAATGGCGATAGAAATAGCTGGTAAATCTTGATTATGAGCAAAAAAAGCCACTTTATGGGTAACTTAATTCCTTTCTCCCAGATTAGATTTAGATATTTCATGTTCTAGTTTACCGATCAATTGACCAAGCTTGCCCTGAAGCGTTTCCATAGGTAGCTTTTCATTACTTACGTACTGAATGGCCAGCAACAAATTTAAGGAATGATCTTGCAAAAAGGAATAGAGTTTGTCTTTCTCGAGCCTGTAACATTCCCGGGTAAGTCTTTTGATACGGTTTCGGTCCACTGCTTTTTTGAAGCGTTTCTTGGGGACCGAGGTAATGACCTGAGCGGGGAATTGCTGTTCGGGACTGGCGGGCTGGCTAAGGTAAACCACTCGGAAAGGATATACAACAAAAGAAGAACCATTATGGAAAAGATCGTCAATAGACCTTTTGCTACATAATCGTTCTTCTTTTTTAAATGTATATTTTTTCATCACGATGACCATAAAGCCGGCTAAAACAGCGCGGTCCCTATATCACCGGCGAGCGCAAGATTAACCTTTGTGACGGCTTTCGTCAGAAACTGAAAGGCGTTTTCTTCCTTTTGCTCTACGAGCAGCAAGTACTCTTCTACCATTTGCAGAGCTCATACGCTCTCTGAATCCGTGTTTATTTCTTCTTTTTCTTTGCGAAGGTTGAAATGTTCTCTTCATGACGCTTTTATGCTTGTTTTAATACTTTTAATCAAATTATCCCTCAAAAGAGGAATGCAAAAATAAAGTTTATTTCACACATACGCAACACTCTAAATCTAATAAATAAAAAAAAGCAAATTATTTGGGCCAATAACCCTCATAATTTGCTTTAGAGCATATATTTTATGCTTATTTATTTTTTAAAATATCGCGAATCTCAGCAAGCAATGCTTCCTCTTTTGTAGGAGCTGGAGCTGCTTCTGGTTCTTTTGGTTCTTCTCTTTTCAAAGAATTGATCCCTTTAATCACCAAGAAAATACAGAAAGCAATGATCAGGAACTGGATCAACACGTTGATGAAGTTACCATACGTTACGGCTACTTCGGCAACACCTGCTGCTTCGTTTCCTTCTTTGATAACATACTTCATGGCGGAGAAATCCACACCACCGGTGATGAATCCAATAGGAGGCATGATGATATCATCGACCAAGGAGGTAACGATCTTTCCAAACGCGCCACCGATAACAACACCGACAGCTAGATCAATCACGCTGCCGCGCATAGCGAATTCTTTAAATTCTTTTAAAAATCCCATAAGTTAAATAGTCTAAAAGTGAATATAATATGTTTAAATTGTTTTTCCCTTAATAGTTGTGTAATGTATTGAATATCTTACAAAAAAAGCGGTTTACATTCACAAACTAAAATTATTTTCAAAATAAATGAGTATTTTTATTGTATACTAGGTACTTGTACTGAAGTAGCCGCACACAAAACTTTAAATTATTTTTTAAAGAGAACGAATACATATAAAATTATTATATTTGAGGAAACAAATTAACTACTAAATACAATTTTTCAACCCAAATCTATACGTTGAGAAATAAAAAAAATCATGTGAATCTAGGGTAATTTGTGTAATAACTTTATGAAAAAAATATTAATAGCCGACGACCATATTATTGTCCGACTGGGGGTTTCAACTGCCATTAAAGAGACTTTAAAAGCGGTTGAGATAGTCCATGCGCAAACATATGATGAGGTATTTGCACAATTAAAGACAACACATTTTGATTTACTTCTCCTAGATATCAATATGCCGGGAGGAAATAACATCAAGGTGATCAAGGAGTTGTTGGACATTCAACCTGACTTAAAAATCTTAGTCTTTTCTTCTTATGACGAGACCCTGTACGCCCTTCGCTATATAGAGGCTGGTGCAGCGGGCTATGTCAATAAAACGACTAGCATGACCGAATTCACCAATGCCATCAATAGCATTTTTGAACGCGGACGCTATATGTCAGAAGCCATTAAGGACCTCTATGTTCAAAAATTGACGACCAGTAAATCCAAGGTGGATAGCCTGAACCCTCTGTACAAACTTTCTAATCGCGAAATGGACGTGGCGAGACACTTAATAGAAGGATTGGGAATCATTGAGGTTTCAAACAGGTTGAACCTAAGCTCATCCACAGTGAGTACCTATAAGAGTAGAATCTTCGAGAAACTGGGTGTACACAACATCCCAGATTTGATATCGCTGTTCAAAATGAACGCAGATAAGGAATAACCAAACGGTTATTCCTTATTTTTTTATCTTCTGCCTATGGTTTAAAACCCTTAGGTCAGATCAGCCATGCTCTTCACGGGAATGTCTTCTCGCGAAACTACATTTAAAGGCTTCTGCTCGGTAAATTCATATCCATTGGCATCTAGCTTCCAGAGCAATGGCGAAAGGAAGCTGATACAGGCTTTGGCACCTTGGTTGATCGCCGCCATATTATGCGTGTCCTTGGAATTCTTCGCTTCGTTTTCAATTTCAAAGGGCCCTGAAAAGCCGCGCTCGTGCAGAACCTCCGCAAAGCTGTTCCAGTCCATATCATCAGTACCTCCAAAACCCGGAAGCATCGCGGTATAATGATGACGGTCCCAATCGCTCTGGGGCACACTGACACCCGCTCGTTTAGCAAGTTCAGCATGCACCTGCTGCATGGGATACATTCCGCCCCACTCTACCCTAGCCTTGCTGCTCAGCATCCTAGTTGTTTTTACATGTACACGCTTCAATCGCTCGATATCCATTTCTTCAATTACCTCCACGGGATCTGTATTCTGCCAGATATCATGGGAAGGATCGTATATCTCTCCATGTGCCTTGCTAGGGATCATCGTGTACATTAGTTTGCGAGCTGCCAATACGCCGGGCAGGTTGTTGAAGGTACTTGTGTAACGAGAGGAACGCCATCCTTCCATCGGACAGTTTTCGTAGACCACCGTTACGCCCAGGTCTTCTGCATAGCGGATGATGGGCTCGAAAACCCGTTTATATTCATCGAGGTTCTTTTGGAAGCCGTCGATTTGGTTACCCAGCTCATGGTTATAGCCTACGAATGTCCCCACCATGACATTGTTTTCATCTCCACCCAGCAAATGAGCTATTCTAATCAGTTTTAAGAGATGGTCCTGGTTTTTCAGCCTTTCCCCCTCATCACCGCCGATCATGTTCTCAAAAGCCCCCAAAGACAGCCTTAGCCCTTTATTATTGAAGGCTTCCAATGTTCTTTTGGCCTCCTCTGGACCGAAGCCTTCGTAATCCAAATGGGTAGCGGTATGGTCAGCCCTGGAACCATCCTTACGGAACACACAGAGATCAATTCCCTGCGCACCTAATTGGGCAGCAGTATCTAATAGTTCGGATTGTCCCAACTGGTCGTATGCGGAGCTCATCAGCCAAATGGGATTCTGGATCTGTTTCATCTTATATCTAGTTTATTCGAATATACACATAAAAAAAGCCCAATAATGGGCTTAGTTCTTAATAGGGTTTAAAGATCTTTATTTCTTGTTTTTCAGACCTTGGATTCCTAGGCGTAGATCTTGAGCTAATGTCTTGATATCCTGCAGGCCTTTTCTTACTCGTGTACCAGCGGCACTATTCCCTTTTGCAAAAAACTTGTCTGCGTCATTTTCTAATCCGTCAATTAGAGACTTCAACTCTTTGAATTTATCAATACTTGCCATAACTTTTAGATTTATTTATAATTTTTAATAGTAACTCACTTAAAATTAGCATCTTTTTTCTATAAACAAAATCTAAAAAACAAAAAAGGTGACCTTTTCAAGCCACCCTTTATTTATTAAATAGGATAAGATTAATCTACATTATCGTGTAGAAAGGAGTTGTTCGGTCTGATTTCAGTCTCACCATCATCAAAAGATAGGGTGAAACGGGAAACCTGAGATTCTGAGGAATGAGGAACATCATCCAATGTTTTTTGCTTTCTTTTGTAAGCTGGCTCATTCTCAAGCTCTTGAAGACCATTTGAAGATTTCAACTTCATGCTCAGTTCTTTCAGGCGAAGGATACGCTCCTTGGTTTTCAACAACTGATCTTCGAAATTAGTTTCTTCTTTCTTCGCTTCTTCCAACTCGATTTCAGCTTTTGGCTGAACAACTTCGTTCACTGGTTCTGGAGTTGGCTCTTCCTTCTCTTCGGTAGGTTTGTATGTATCAAATACAGTAGGCAACTTGAACTCGAACAGTGATGGCGAAGTCTTTAATTCAAATCCATGTGGATTTGGATCTTCCTCAATTTCTTCCACATCAGAGTTATCATCTAATTCCAATGTATGGCGAACGATTTGAGATTCGTTTTTTTCCACTGCATTTGCTTGTTGGGCAGCTACTGCTGCTTTGTTTGAAAACAAGTCGCTTTGTGGAGCTTGATTCGATGGCGAGTCCACTGGCGTACTAGGCTTCACGAAAGCACTAGCTTCAGTATTGCTTCTATCCACGAATTGATTGGTCGTTACCGGTTTAACGAATGCTGAAGTCGATACCTCAGGAGTCAAAGGAATGGCAATCTTTTCCATTTCTTTTTCCTTCACACGCTCTTCAGAAGTCTGAAAACCAGTAGCGATTATGGTTACTGAAAGTTCCTCTTCGTAGTTTGCATCGATACAGTTACCCCAGATTAAGTCAGCTGAAAGGCCAGCTTTTTCTTGGATATAGTCTGTAATGATCGCAACCTCATCCATGGTTACTTCACGGGTACCGGAAGTAATGTTCAATAGGATGTAACGAGCACCTTCAATTTCATTGTCTTTTAATAATGGTGATGCCAACGCGCCTGTTACAGCATCTAATGCACGTTGTTCACCTGTTGCCACAGCATTACCCATGATCGCAACACCAGAATCGTTCATTACGGTACGAACGTCCTTGAAATCGACGTTTACATATCCAGGGATGGTGATGATCTCTGCTATACCTTTGGCCGCAGTGGTCAAGATATCATCTGCTTTGGCAAATGCAGCAGTCATCGTCAGGTTCCCGAAGATTTCGCGCAAACGGTCGTTTGAAATAACTAGATAAGAATCAACGTATTTGCGAAGTTCTCCCAAACCGTCTTCTGCTTGCATACGACGACGTTTACCTTCGAATGTAAATGGAGTTGTAACGATAGCAACGGTCAAGATTCCTAATTCCTTTGCTGCCTTGGCAAGCACCGGACTAGCTCCAGTACCAGTACCACCACCCATTCCTGCAGTAATGAAAAGCATCTTTGTATTGGTACCCAACATGCGTTTGATATCCTCAATACTTTCGATAGCTGAGTTTTCACCAACATCAGGATCAGCGCCAGCACCCATACCTTCTGTAAGACTCGCTCCCAATTGCACCTTGTTTGGAATAGGGCTAAGCTCCAAAGCTTGCGCATCTGTATTGCAAACTATGAAATCAACACCACTAATTCCTTGCTTATACATGTGATTGACTGCGTTTCCGCCGCCCCCACCTACACCAATTACCTTGATAATTGATGAGTTCTCCTTTAACATTTCAAATTGTATCGACATATATTTTATCCTATTTAATTCTTCATCAAGCCTTTACGTTAACACAACGCAAGTCAACAATTCTAATGTAATATTACCAAATTCTTAACAAGAGTTTTCCACATTTGTTAAAATGTGGAAAAAACAAGTCGATGTTGATAATTATTT
The DNA here is from genome assembly GCF_024261425.1 of Sphingobacterium sp. LZ11T8. Classification (NCBI taxonomy): domain Bacteria; kingdom Pseudomonadati; phylum Bacteroidota; class Sphingobacteriia; order Sphingobacteriales; family Sphingobacteriaceae; genus Sphingobacterium; species Sphingobacterium sp. LZ11T8. The sequence goes on from NZ_JANBZY010000011.1 coordinate 20,206, forward strand.
CTTACCGATGAATGTGTCGTCGTCTATATCCGCCCCATCTTTGATCCAATCGCCTAAAAAACGAGTCAACCACCCTTCTTTTTTGTTTTGACCTTCCGCTATTTCTTTAACGCCTTCTTTCACTTTTCCTTGTGTTGGCGCAGTCTTTTTGATGAATTTCTCTTCATTCCGTTTCTCTTCTTCCTCGATCGACTGAATCCCTTTGATCAATAGACCGATACCGGTTGCATACAATGGGCTCTTCAATTCTTCAAATGCCTGCTTGTTCAACATATCGGTTTTTGCAAGGTATTCATTCGGATATCCAATTCGACAATCGATTCCAGTGATATATTCTACCAATTGAACCAAGTGCTTTAATTGTGCACCACCACCAGTGATCACGATTCCTGCAATCAATTTGTCTTCATAACCTGAAGATTTGATTTCATAGAACACGTGCTCGATGATCTCTTCCATTCTCGCTTGAATGATATATGCTAAGTTCTTAACGGAAATTTCTTTAGCTTCTCTTCCTCTGATACCAGGTACACAGATAACCTCGTTCTCTTTGTTCTCATCGGCTAAAGCTGATCCGTAACGTACTTTCAATTGCTCAGCTTGATTGCGCAATACGGCACAACCTTGACGGATATCTTCCGTAACGATATTTCCTCCCAAAGGAATAACAGCCGTATGACGGATGATGCCCTCATGGAAGATAGCAACGTCGGTAGTTCCACCACCGATATCCACCAACACAACACCTGCAGTCTTTTCCTCTTCATCCAACACAGCCTCGGATGATGCAAGAGGTTCAAGAATCAATTCAGAAACTTCAAGGTCCGAGTTGTCCACACATCTCTTGATGTTCTTGATGTCGGTAACACGACCAGAAATGATATGGAAGTTAGCTTCCACTCTTCTTCCCGCCATACCGATTGGTTCCTTGATACCAGGTTCGTTGTCAATGGTAAATTCTTGTGGCAAGACATGGATGATCTCCTCTCCCGGAGGCAGTACCAATTTGTACATGTCCGAGATCAAACGCTCGATATCCAGGCGTCCGATTTCATCATCGTCATTCTTTGTTAAAATACCACGGTGTTGGATACTCTTGATGTGCTGTCCGGCAATACCTACATTGACAACTTTGATGTCAACATTGGATTGACCTTCAGCCACAGCAACAGCCTCACGGATACTTGTAACGGTCTTCTGGATGTTGGCAACAACTCCACGATTTACGCCGGCAGATTCCGCTTTCCCTACACCTAATAACTCAACCTTGTTCGATCCACTACGACGACCTACAGTTACGCAGATCTTTGTCGTACCGATGTCCAATCCAACGATAATTGGATTTTCTTTTTCATTTTCTACAATTCTAGGTTTCATATGCTGTGTTTGATGCTGTATGTAATTTGTTTCTTAAATCTTCTTGTTAATTTTCATTTGCAGGCTATCGATAAACCAATCACCCTTGCGCTCGCAGACGATCTGTCCGCTATACTTCACGTTCACCTTGCTGTATGCATCGGAGCCTACTCTTGGAAGGATATGCGTATAGAACTTCTTCAAACGTTCCAACTTGTAGCTTAAAGAGTCTGCATTTCCGATGATCAATTGTTGGCTGCCCACTCTAGGAACAATCTCGATATCTCTTTCATCATTGACATAAAGTTGGACGATCTGGTTGCTCCAAAGCTCATCTGCTTTTGTTTCCTCAACGATCCTAACCAGGTCTTTCACCAACTGGCTCTGTACAGGCTCCAAAGATTTCTTATAGCCCTCTTTGATATTTCCGTTTGCAACCATGACATGCGGTACATATTTTAAGGTCACTGGAATCTTATTTCCTTTGGAGTCTACATAGAACTCCTGCCCACCTTGATTGATGATCCTGACAACAACCTCGCGCTGCTGAACGGAAACGCGCATTGTACCATCCATATCCATATGAACATCAGCATTGGATACATATGGTGATTTTTTCAATTCCGTTTCGATCTGTTGCAATGGCAATTGGTTCAATTGCTTGCCTACCACTGCTCCAAACTTCTCCTTGATCATCGATGAAATATCATTCTGATCAATGAAAGTCTCCTTTCCTTCTACCATCACTTTGAGTGCGGTACATTCTTGCACCTGGTCTTTCTTGTTGACCAAGCTCATCAACATGCCGACACCTACGATGGCCACTAATCCTAAGAAAAAATAGCCGACTTGACGCCATTGTATATTTCTTATTCTATTTAGCATGGTTCAATTCTTCTTTAAGAGGTTTCACCAATTTGTCAATATCTCCAGCTCCAACGGTTACCAATAATTCTGGATCTTCTGTTTTCACGATTTCTAGAACTTCCTCTGGGCTTACCAAACGCTTGTTTTCCAATTCGATCTTGTTCAACAACCATCTTGAGTCAACACCTGGGATTGGCAATTCCCTTGCCGGATAGATTTCCATCAACAGCAACTCATCTGCCAAGGCCAACACTTCTGCAAAGCCATCAACAAAATCCCTTGTCCTGCTGAAAAGGTGCGGTTGAAAAACTACCGTCAATTTCTTGTTTGGGTACAGTTTTTTCATCGAGGTCAAAAAAGCCCTCAACTCTTCTGGATGATGTGCATAATCATCGATGTACACATTCTTATCAGACTTCACGATATATTCAAAGCGTCTTTTCACACCTTGGAAATCAGATAATGCCGCAACGATTTTATCAGCAGGGATATCCAAAAGATGTGCAACCGTAATGGCCGCAACTGCATTTTCAACATTGTGCAATCCTGGAATTCCTAAATGGATATCCTTGATCACTAAATCTGCAGAGTGGTAATCAAAATAGAACTCTCCATTTTCCACCCTTACATTTTCTGCATAGGCATCACAGACCTGCTCTCTTGCATAGCTGATATCACCTGAAAAAGGCAATCCAATCTTTACGATTTTCTTTCCGTCATCTACGACCCTATCCAGGAACATCTCAAAAGAAGTAATCAACTCCTGAGGATCGCCGTAGATATCCAAGTGATCCGCATCCGCAGACGTCACGATGGCAATATTTGGATGCAGGGTCAGGAATGAGCGATCATATTCATCGGCCTCAACCACCACTACATCATTTTCTCCAAAGAGAACATTGTTTTGATAATTGGTACTGATGCCGCCTAAGAAGGCTGAGCAATCAAAACCAGAATGTTTCAAAACATGTGCTACCATGGTCGAAGTTGTTGTCTTTCCATGTGTACCTGCAACTGCAATGGTAAATCTACTTGCAGAGATAAAACCAAGTACCTGAGAGCGTTTGAACAGTTCATGTCCGTGATCAACAAAAAACGCTTTCAATTTTAGATCCTTTGGAATAGCAGGTGTGAAAATGATCAGGGTTTCATCGCTTGCCGATTTAAAAGAAGCAGGAACGGAATCCACATCATCAGCATAACTGATCGGCATGCCTTCCGCTTCTAATGTTCTGGTAAGCTCTGTTGAGGTACGGTCATAACCGGCCACCTCACAGCCCAAACGACTAAAATAACGAGCCAATCCGCTCATGCCGATTCCGCCGATACCCAGTAGATAAACTCTTTTTATTTTGTCGATATTCATTTTCTATTTTCTATTATACTCAATACTTCTTGTGCGATCACCTCATCTGCGTCAGCCAAAGCCAATTTCAGAATATGTTCGCCTAGTTCTTTCTGCTTGCTTTCTTCCTGAAACAAAGCCAAGACCGTAGGAACCAGCTCTTCACGAGCCACATTATCTTTCACCATCAGGGCGGCATCCTTTTCAACCAGGGCATTTGCATTCTTGGTCTGATGGTCATCCGCTACATTTGGCGATGGCACCAAGACCACTGGCTTACCTACCACGCATAATTCTGATATGGTCCCTGCTCCTGCTCTCGCCACGATAACGTCAGCTGCTGCATAAGCATAATCCATACGCTCTAAGAATGGCATCAACTTGATGGTCTCCGGTAATTGATCTGCCAGTTCAGCATTCAATTTCTCGTAGTAGTAGCTACCACATTGCCAGATTACCTGTATTCCTGCTGCCACCAATTCCTCCAAACCGGCTTTAATGCTATCATTCAAGGTCAATGCACCAAGGCTTCCACCAGTAACCAACAAGGTTTTCTTGTCCAGATCCAATCCAAAAGCATGGATAGCTTCCTCTCGTTTACCTTCAATGGCTACTGAAGATTTACGGATCGGATTACCGGTCAACAAAACGCGGTCTGCCGGAAAGAACCTTTCCATGCCTTCATAGGCAACACAGATCTTTTTGGCCTTAGCACCCAACTTTTTGTTTGTCACCCCTGCAAAGGAATTCTGCTCTTGGATTACCGTCGGCAACCCCATCATATTCGCCATCATCAATAATGGCCCAGATGCATAACCGCCAACACCAATCGCCGCTTCCGCTTTAAACTCTTTAAGAACTTTCCTCGCCTTCCACAAGCTTTTCAACATCTTGAATGGAAGACTTATATTTTTCAGTAAGGACTGACGGTTGATCCCAACGATATCCAGTCCTACGATTTCATATCCCGCTGCCGGTACTCTTTCCATCTCAATTTTGCCATTGGCCCCTACGAACAGGATCTCAATATCTGGAGACAGGTTTTTTAACGCATTGGCTATCGCTATCGCCGGGAAGATATGCCCTCCGGTTCCACCACCACTTATGATTACTCGATGCGCCATTCAATATTTCAATTAAATTGAGCCAACTACCACTTTGCGTGGAGCCTTTACAACTTCTTTTTCTTCTTTAACTTTCAACTCTTCAACATTACGGCTCACACTTAGGATGATCCCTAAGGCTACACTCGTAAACAAGATCGATGTTCCCCCCATACTCACTAATGGAAGAGGAACCCCGGTCACTGGTCCAAGACCAACGGCAACCGCCATGTTTGCCAAAGCCTGAATCGTCAGACTGAAGCCCAACCCGGCTGCCAGAAATGCCCCGAAGGCCCGCGGACTTAAGGTGACAATCCGGATACATCGATACATCAATGCTATATACAGGAAGAGCAACACCGCCCCTCCGATCGTGCCATACTCCTCAATGATAATGGCGAAAATAAAATCTGAATATGGGTGAGGCAAAACGTTACGCTGAACACTGTTACCGACACCTTTACCAAACATCTCACCCGTAGCAATCGCTATCTTGGCATTGTTTGCCTGGTAGTTTTTATCATCCTGAAAGGACCCTTTCCCTTCATGCACTTCTTCTGTATTGAAGAAACCTTGAATACGGCTGATATAAGTAGCTCGTCTAGGCCCCATAAAGATCACCAGCATCAACAGCACTCCTCCGCCCATACACACCACTGCAATCTGTTTGAAACTGATACGACCGATCAACAACAACAATACACTCACCCCAAACAGCATCAAGGCTGTGGAAAGGTTTGCCCAAGCGATCAATACGAATACAAAACAAACCGCTCCCATTATCGGAATAAAGGATTTCTTCACGTCCTTGATCTCCTCTTGTTTGCGGGACAGCATCCTCGCCAAGAAGGTAATCAAGGCCAATTTCGCCAAATCCGAAGTCTGGAAAGTCTGATTGATCACGGGAATAGTCAACCAACGACTGGCATCATTTACCTTGCTACCGAAAACAAGGGTATATAACAACAATGGAATCGTGACTACCATAAGCAACTTGGAAATCCCAGCATAATAGCGGTAATCCAACTTATGTGATAGATACATCATCACTAAACCTGCAACAACGATGAAAAGGTGTTTGAATAAATAAAGTTCTGTACCTTTTCCTTCCTTGTATGCCAAGGTGCCTACTGAGCTATAAACAGCTAATAGTGACCAAATGGATAGCAAGATCACAATGATCCAGATCCATTTATCGCCTTTTAGTTTAGAAAAAATGTATTCCATTGTCCTCCTAATTATAAAGTCATTACCGCTTCCTTAAATTTATCACCACGATCTTCGTAGTTCTTGAACCAGTCAAAGCTGGCACATGCTGGCGATAACAATACGGTATCACCTTTCTTCGCCAAATGAGATGCGATCTGAACAGCATCACTCATCGAGGCGCTATTGACGATTACATCCGTATCATCCTCAAAAGCCTCATGAATACGGCCCGTATCCTTTCCGATACAGATGATTGCTTTCACTTTTGATTTCACAAGGTCTTTCAACATTTCATAATCGTTGCCTTTATCTACACCACCCATGATCAACACAATATCCGTAGAGAAACTCTCAAGTGCATACCAAACCGAATTGACATTGGTCGCTTTAGAATCATTGATATAATTAACCCCACCGATACAAGCTACATGCTCCAATCTGTGTTCCACGTTCACAAATGAACCCATGCTCTCCTTCATCGTTTGGTTCCTCAATTCCTGAGCCTTAGCAACCAGTCCTGAAGCCATGTTGTTGTAAACATTGTGCTTGCCTTGCAGTGATAATTCTTCGATATTCATGATAAAAGCTTCTCTATTTGGTATTAAAATGTACAAATTCTTCTCCTCGTCCAGATACGCACCGGTATCTACGGTTCCTTCCTGTGTAAATGGCAGGTGCATTGCTGCTGTTGGATGTTTCTCCAGGGCTGCCATCGTCTCCGGATCATCTTTACAATAGATAAAGTAATCCGTCGGCTTTTGATTTTGAACCATGCGGAACTTCGAGGCCACATAATTCTCCATCTTATAATCATATCGATCCAAATGATCGGGTGTGATATTCAAAATCACGGCAACATCAGCGCGGAAGTGGTACATATCATCCAGCATAAAACTGGAGATCTCCAAAACGTAAGCATCATGTTGCTCTCTAGCTACCTGCAAGGCAAAGCTATTTCCTATATTTCCAGCTAGACCTACATTCAGACCTGCATTCTTCAATATATGGTAAGTCAACAAGGTTGATGTTGTCTTGCCGTTTGAACCCGTGATGCACAATAATTTGGCATCCGTATATTGAGCTGCAAACTCGATTTCCGAAATGATCGGTAGACCTAAACCTCTTAATTCTTTTATCAATGGAGCCTTCTCCGGAATCCCTGGGCTCTTCACCACTAGATCGGCGTTGATAACCAATTCCTGTGTGTGCTGCCCCTCTTCAAATGCAATCCCCTCTTTTTCCAAAGTGGCTTTATACGTATCAGCTATCGTTCCCATATCTGACACAAACACATCAAAACCCTTATCCTTACCTAGGATCGCTGCACCAACTCCACTCTCGCCTGCGCCTAAGATCACTAGGCGGCCAGTTTGAGGGTAATATGTGTGTGCTATATTCGACATCTTCTTCTACTATCTTACTTTCAATGTAACTATGGTTAATATGGCCAACATGATCGATACGATCACAAATCGCGTCACGATCTTGGACTCATGATAACCCTTTTTCTGATAATGGTGGTGCAAAGGCGACATCAGGAAAATCCTTCGGCCTTCGCCATATTTCTTCTTGGTATACTTGAAGTAGGAAACCTGAAGGATAACCGATAGATTCTCGATCAAGAAAATACCACACAATACCGGAATCAATAATTCTTTACGGATCAGGATCGCGAAAGCAGCAATGATACCACCGATCGCCAAACTACCCGTATCTCCCATAAATACCTGTGCAGGGTAGGCATTGTACCAAAGGAAACCTGTACAGGCTCCAACAAATGCACCCGCGAAGATTACCAGCTCACCCGAATTCGGGATAAACATAATGTTCAGGTAATCCGCAAAAATGATGTTACCGGATACATAGGCCAATATGGCCAAGGTAATCCCTATAATAGCGGAGGTTCCCGTGGCGAGGCCATCGATCCCATCTGTAATGTTAGCTCCATTGGAGACTGCCGTGATGATAAACACGACAACAACCAAGAAAACAAAGAACGTTGCCAAAGGGCTATTGATACCGAATACGTCCAACACTTTGGCGTAATCGAACTCATTGTTTTTGTAAAAAGGAATGTTCGTCTTGGTAGACTTCACATTCTCGGCATAGGTCTTCTCCCCTGTTGATGGATTGATGATCACTTCCACCGGTTTTGAAGAAGTAGGATTTGCCACTTGCTGTCTAGCAACAATCTCAGGGTGGAAATACATCGTGATCGCGATCAATACGCCCAATCCCACTTGACCAATCACCTTGAACTTCCCAGCCAATCCTTCTTTATTCTTACGGAATACTTTGATGTAGTCATCCAAGAACCCGATTGCACCCATCCAGATCGTTGTGATGATCATCAGGATGATGTAGATATTATCCAATTTTGCAAAGAGCAATGTTGGGATCAAGATACCGGCGATGATGATCAGACCTCCCATTGTAGGGGTTCCTTGTTTTTTCTTCTCACCTTCCAATCCTAAATCACGGATGGTCTCTCCCACTTGTTTTTGATGCAGTAAACGAATCAATCGGCTACCAAATACCGTTGTGATGATTAACGAAAGGATGACTGCCATGGCCGTACGAAACGAGATATATTGGAATAATCCAGCACCTGGAATATGTACGTGCTCGTTAAGCCAAGTGAATAAATAGTAAAGCATGCAGTCTAATTATGTTCGTTAAAAATCTTTATTAATTCCTCTTTATCGTCAAAGTGATTTTTCACCCCATTGATATCTTGGTATTTCTCATGTCCTTTTCCAGCGACCAAGATCACATCCCCTGGTTGTGCTAGATGGAAAGCAGCACGGATAGCCTCTCTTCTATCTGTAATCGAGAAAACATTCTTGCGCTTATCTCCAGGAATACCAACTTCCATTTCTTTGATAATGGCAGCAGGGTCTTCCGTTCTTGGATTGTCCGAAGTCAGGACCACTTTATCGCTCAATCGTGAGGCTACTTCTGCCATCTCTGGGCGTTTAGTCTTATCACGGTCTCCACCGCAACCCAACACCGTCAGGATCTGTTGACCAGGCTTTCTCAATCCGCCAATGGTTTCCAGAACATTTTCCACCGCATCAGGGGTATGGGCATAGTCCACAATGGCAACCACACCTGTAGTAGATTTTAAGGTTTCAAAACGCCCCTCAGCACCGGTGATCTCACTCAAAGCCATCAACACCTTTACAGTCTCCTGCTCCAATAAAATGGAAGCACCGAACACTGCCAATAGGTTATAGGCATTGAAATCACCGACCAATTTCACCCACACTTCCTGTCCGTCAACCTGCAATAACATCCCATCAAAATGGCTTTCCAAGATTCTTGCCTTAAAGTCCGCCATTTGGTGCAAGCCATAGGTTTTCTTATGGGCAAATGTATTCTGAAGCATCACCTGACCATTTTTATCATCAATATTGGTCAATGCAAATGCATATCTGTCTAAATCATCAAAGAACTTTTTCTTCGCCTTGATATAGTTGGCGAAAGTTCCATGGAAGTCCAAGTGATCATGCGTGATATTGGTAAAGATGCCACCCGCAAATTTCAACCCTGCGATACGCTGCTGAACAACAGCATGCGAACTCACTTCCATAAAACAGTAGTCACATCCATCTTCCACCATTTCCTTCAACAGGGAATTCAATGATATGGGATCTGGAGTGGTATGGGTCGCTTCAACAATGCGCTCACCGATCTGGTTCTGCACCGTAGACAACAGGCCTACATGAAAACCCAATCTGCTGAACAGGTTGAACAGCAAGGTAGCCACGGTCGTTTTCCCATTGGTACCTGTCACGCCCACTAACTTCAATTTCGAGGATGGATTTCCGTAAAATGTAGAGGCCATTACACCCAGTGCATAAGCCGAATCGCCGACTACCACATAAACTACATCTTCCTTGATCTCCTCTGGTAATTCTTCTACCAGCACCACGGAAGCACCTGATTCAATCGCTTTATTGACGAAAAGGTGTCCATCGGTCTGATGCCCACGAACTGCCACAAATACACTGCCCTTAACCGCCTTTCTTGAATCCAAGCATAGCGAGCTAACCTCTGTGTCCAGAGACCCTCGGTAATCAATTACCGGAATGGCATGTAGCAACTCTTTCAACAACATATTAATTCAATTCTATTAGAACATGGGTGCCAGGTTTTAATTTCTGACCAGCAACCAATGATTGATTTATTACTCTTCCTTTTCCCCTTACAGTGGTCTTGAATCCCGCATTCTCCATCGCGTAGATTGCATCTACCAATCCCATTCCTTTCACGTTCGGCACTACACCTTCCTTAAACTCTGCCACTGTAAATGCGCCCGCCGAATGGTTCGCTGAATCCTTATCAGCAGCAACAATGGAATTCCAGTTCACGGCCTGCACGCCCAACATCTCATAGACCTTCGCCGTAGCATCCTTAGAACCTTTCAAAGTATATGGAACTTTATTTCCAGCTACATTTACTTTTCTATTGTTAAATGTCTTGTGCAATGACAGGTCATTTGCAAAAACCATATCAGCCAACTCTCTAAATACAGGACCTGCTACCGAACCACCATAGTATCCATTCCTAGGATTACGAATCACGACGATCATCGAATACTTTGGATTCTCCGCTGGGAAATAACCTGCAAATGATGATTGGTATCTTCTCGCTCCATATCCCCTTGCACCATCAGCCATCTGCGCTGTACCTGTTTTACCTGCAGATGAATAAAGTGGGCTCTTCAATTTCTTACCGGTCCCTTCAACCATCACCCCTTCCATCATCTTCTGCATCTTACCGATCGCCTCTTTGGAAGCAATCTGCTTATTGATCACCCTAGCTTCAAACTTCTTAACCGTTGAACCTAGGTGTTGAATTTCTTTTACGAACAATGGAGCCAACATCTTACCATCATTGGCAACTGCATTGTACAAGGTCAATGTCTGCAATGGCGTTAATTTCAACTCATATCCATAGGCCATCTGTACCAATGACAGCTTGCTCCAAGACCTGCTGTCCGGCATTTTCACCCAAGGATTTGCCTCACCTGGAATTTGCAAGCCTAATGGCTTGGCCATTCCCCACTCGTGCAATTTGCCAGTGAATTTCTCTGGATTCTTGCCATATGCATTCCCGATCGTCTTGGCAACCCCCACGTTGGAAGACTCTTCAAATGCCTCCTTGATGGTCACCTTTGATTTTTTCGGTGGGTGAGAATCTCTAATGGTATGGCCAGGAACTTTCCAGGTACCATTACCGATATCGATTACTGTATTGGTATCAACCTTATTATCATCCAATGCCACTAGGTAGGACGCAACCTTGAAAGTTGAACCAGGGTCAGCACCTTGCGCAATGGCATAATTAAATTTCTCTCTATATACCCCTTCACCATCTCTGGTAAAGTTGGCAATCGCACGTACCTCTCCAGTTTCCACCTCCATCAGGATCACACAACCGTTGTCTGCATTACTGATGATCAGCTGTTTTTCCAAGGCGCGTTGCGCCATGTCCTGCATATTCACATCAATGGTGGCAATGATATCCGAACCATCGGTTGGAGCGACCTCCATCTCACGGTTTACCGGAATCCATACCCCACCGGCAATACGCTGCATCAACTGCACCCCGCTCTTACCTTCGATATAATCTCCATATGCACCTTCCAATCCAACACGAACGGTATCGCCCTTGCTGTTTTTATAACCAATGGTACGGGCTGCCAAATTCGTGAATGGCAGGATACGCTTGTTTTCTCTTACTGCTATCAAAGAACTGGAGAATCTTTCCTTCTCTTCCTTAAAGTTTCTCAACAAAGGAAAGGTCTTTAGGACCTTCAACTGTTGGTGTGATACATTACGCTTGATCAAAACGTAACGTTGTTTTTTAGCCCTTGCCTCTTTCAACTGAGTCAGGTACTGTCTGGCCGATTTATCCTTAAAATAGGCCGCTAGCTTACTGGCCAAAGAATCCACCCGAGCATTGAACACATTGTTGTGCTCGGATGGAATGGCCATCGCATCAAACCGTATCTCATATTCCGGAACAGAAGTAGCCAGTAAACTTCCGTCATTGGAATAAATATTTCCTCTTGCCGCTTCGATTACGCGTTCGCGTATCGTCAAGCTATCTGCAATCTCACGCCACTTATCACCGTCCACATATTGCAAATGCAATAATTTCCCAAATACCATTAAAGCACCAAAAACCATCAGGCCAAACGCCAGGTACACCCTAATCAATATGGACTTCCTAATATTCATGTTTTGGTCTTAATCTTTATTTTACTTCCCTTACTATTTCCAACTTGATTGGCGGTTCCGTTCTTTCTTTCAAGCCCAAGGTATCCGCACGTTTTGCAATCTCTGTCTGCGTGGTCAATTTCATCAACTCGGCATTCAACGATTTATAGTCCCAACCTAACTCCTTCACTTCCCTGCCCAACTTATCGATCCTTCTAACCGTATTCTCTGCCAAGTGACGGTTTGAGATATACAGCAAACCTAATAAGGCAAGAAATGCCACGAAAGGCAGATTCTTGGCAACTAGGTATGTAGAAAGCTTTTTCTGAGAAAAGAAGGTCTTCAGGAAGTCTTGGGTTTCCTCAACCTTTTCCTCCAGTGCATCAGACATCTCCTCTTGCACTTCCTCACTCAGTTCATTTTGCTTTATAGTATTTCTCTTTGCCATATACCTTCGCTACTATATTTTTTCCGCAATCCTCAACTTCGCACTGCGTGCTCTATTGTTCTGTTTTACTTCATCTTCCGAAGCAACGATCGCTTTTCGACTGATCACTTTAAATGGCTTGATCTCATTCCCAAAGAAATCCTTCTCCACTTCGCCCTTAAACTTCCCTTTGGCCATGAAATTCTTTACCAACCTGTCTTCCAATGAATGGTATGACATGACTACCAAACGACCTTCCGGTTTTAAGACCAATGAGGTCTGCTCCAAAAATTCCTGCAAGGCTTCCAGCTCTTTGTTCACCTCAATGCGCAGGGCTTGAAAAACCTGAGCATGATATTTATGCTCTTTGCCTTTAGGAACCAATTTCTGGATCACCTGCTTCAACTCGGCCACCGTCTGGATCGGATTGCTCAATCGGCTCGTCACAATGGTTTTGGCCAAGGATTTCGCATTCTGGATCTCACCGTACATCCCAAAAATCCTGTGCAATTCCTCTTCAGGATAGGTATTCAGTACTTTACGGGCATCCAAATCAGCTACTTGATCCATTCGCATATCCAGATCCGCATCAAAACGGATGGAAAAGCCACGGTCTGCAGCATCAAATTGATGCGATGAAACACCAAGGTCAGCTAAAATCCCATCCACTTGTTTCACCCCTTCCAGGCGCAAATAATTTTTTAAGAACTTGAAATTTTGATGGATCAATGTAAATCGATCATCAGGAAGTGTGTTTTTAATCGCATCTGGATCTTGATCAAAAGCGATCAATCTGCCATTTGGCCCCAAATGCTTTAGGATTTCCTTCGAGTGTCCACCACCCCCAAATGTCACGTCTACATAAATCCCGTTTGGCTTTATCGCTAGTGCGTCGATACATTCCTGCAACATCACAGGAACATGATATCCAATTTCATTATTCATTGTCATCTCCTGCAAAGTTAAATCCACCCATTACCTCCTCAGCCAATGCAGAAAAATCCTCGTCAGTACTACTGTCCATCATTTTTTCGTATTCGTCTTTCGCCCAAACCTCAATCTTATCAAACTGACATTGCAAGAAAACCTCACCTTTGATATTGGCATATTCCAGCAATGATTTTGGCAAAAGAACCCTACCTGCAGAATCCAAAGAAAGCTCCGTAGCACCACGCATAAACTGACGGATAAAGTTCCTGGTCTTCTCGTTATACTGGTTCAATTTCGAAAGCTGGTGCATCTTCTTGCTCCATTCTTCTTTGGTATAGATCACTAAATTCTTCTCAAAACCGCGATTCATAACAAGCCCCTCACGCTCTACATCAGGCAGTTGCCTTTTGAGCGCAGCAGGGACCACCATTCTTCCTTTGGTGTCTAGCTTGCATTCGAATTCTCCGATTAATTGAATCATTTCCTATAATTCTACTCTAATTTTAATGTAAAAGTATACACTTTCTCCCACAATCTCCCACAATGCCCCACAAAAAAGTTTTCCACATAGCCTATCAACTACAAAAAAGCCCTTTATTGCACTTTAAAAGCATAATAACATTGAAATACAATAAATTAAGAATTGTAAAAATCACCCCCATAACGGTAATATTTAGCCCCAATTCTCTTGTTTTTAAGGAATTGTAGACTCAAAAAACAGCAAAAGTGGGGCGAAGTGGAGCAACTGGAACCAAATGACATGTCGAGTGGGGGAAAGTGGTAGAATCGGCTGTTTTTTGACCTGGATTTCATAGGGCTTTTGCTCAAGCCCTACCCTCCTTCTGGTTATTACTTAAATATTCTTTATTCTCGCATAAATGCGATAATTTTGTGGCTCAATAAAATTGAGATAATCATGCACAGAACACATACTTGTGGCGAATTAAGAATTGAAGACCTAGGAAAAACCGTAACCCTGAGCGGATGGGTACAAAAATCACGCGATTTAGGTGGAATGACTTTTATTGATGTTCGTGATAGATATGGTATTACTCAGCTAACTTTCAATACCGAAGACAATGAATCACTTCGTAGCCAAGCCCGCGAATTGGGAAGAGAGTATGTTATTAAAGTTACAGGTACCGTTATTGAACGTTCCAGCAAGAACCCTAAAATCCCTACCGGAGATATTGAAATCAAAGTCAGCAACCTTGAGGTACTGAACGAATCAAAATTACCTCCTTTTACTATAGAAGATGAAACAGACGGCGGTGAAGACCTCCGTATGAAATTCCGTTACCTGGATATCCGTAGAAATCCCGTAAAGAACAGCCTATTGTTCCGTCATAAGGTAACCCAAGAGGTAAGAAACTATTTATCTGCCCTAGATTTCTGCGAGATCGAAACACCTTATTTAATAAAGTCCACACCTGAAGGTGCCCGTGACTTTATCGTTCCATCCCGCATGAACCCTGGTCAGTTTTACGCACTTCCCCAATCTCCACAGACCTTTAAACAACTGTTGATGGTGGGTGGAATGGATAAATATTTCCAAATCGTGAAATGTTTCCGTGACGAGGATTTACGTGCTGATAGACAACCTGAGTTTACACAGATCGACTGTGAAATGTCTTTCGTAGAACAAGAAGATATCTTGAACGTATTCGAAGGTATGACGCGTCACCTATTAAAGACCATCCATGGAATCGAATTGGATCAATTCCCAAGAATGACTTTTGACGAAGCGATGCGCACCTATGGCAACGACAAACCAGATATCCGTTTCGGAATGAAGTTTGGCGAACTGAATACCGTAGCTCAACATAAGGACTTCGCGATCTTCAACAATGCCGAATTGGTTGTTGGTATCGCAGTTCCAGGCGCTGCTTCCTACACTAGAAAACAGATCGATGAGCTAGTTGATTGGGTTAAACGCCCCCAAGTAGGCGCTTCTGGAATGGTCTATGTAAAATGTGAAGCTGATGGAACCTATAAATCATCAGTAGATAAATTCTACGACCAGGCTGACCTAGCTAAATGGGCCGAGGTAACCGGCGCTCAAACTGGCGACCTGATCTTAATCCTTTCTGGACCTGCAAATAAAACAAGAGCGCAATTAAGCGCCCTGCGTATGGAATTAGGAAATCGCATGGGCTTACGTAAGCCGAACGAATTTGCTCCACTATGGGTAGTAGACTTCCCATTATTGGAATGGGATGAAGAAACGGAAAGATTCCACGCTATGCACCACCCATTTACATCTCCGAAAATCGAGGATATGCCTTTATTGGATACTGACCCAGGAAAGGTTCGTGCCAATGCATATGACTTGGTGTTGAACGGAAATGAAATCGGCGGTGGCTCTATCCGTATCCACGACAAGGATATGCAAGCCTTGATGTTCAAGCACCTAGGCTTTACTCCTGAACAGGCACAAGCGCAGTTTGGCTTCTTAATGAATGCTTTCCAATATGGAGCTCCTCCACATGGTGGTTTAGCATTCGGCCTTGACCGCTTGACCGCAATCTTAGGAGGTCAGGAAACCATCCGTGACTTTATCGCATTCCCGAAAAACAATTCCGGACGCGATGTTATGATCGATGCTCCTGCTGAAATTGCCAAAGAACAATTGGACGAACTAAGCATCAGCTTAATCGAACCGAAAAAATAAAAAACACAAAAGCAAAAATAGCGGTCAACGAAAATTGACCGCTATTTTTTTGTTCATAGCTCAAATTTTGAACAGCGCTTTAGTTATAAACATTTTACTGCCTTTAGCAGATATTTTTTTATCTTTAAAATTGGTTGATTATCACGCTCAACCTTTATTTTTGCATGAGCAACAGAACATCCCTATGGCACAGACAGTAGCTGAGAAATTCCTGAAAGATAGTGCTTCAAAATCCTTCGATTTACAGCATAGACAGATTATCAATAATAACATTGATAAGTATGAGCATGCTTTTGAAAAAGGGAAAAGTAAGTTCCTAGACCTCGAAAATTCCAAGATCAAGGCAAACCTGATCAAATGGAAGGTAATAGAGAATCTGGATCGCTATCTCCTGGATTTTGAATCCAATTTTACAGCGCATGGCGGCAAGGTCATTTGGGCAAACGATGCTGAAGAAGCTCGGGAGGAAATCTGGAAGATCATGGAACAGCACCAAGCCAAATCGGTAGTAAAATCCAAATCCATGGCCACCGAGGAAATTGAGCTCAACCATTTCCTGGAAAAGAAAAACATTGAGACCATTGAAAGTGACTTGGGTGAATTTATCATTCAACTGCTTGGTCAAAAACCGTATCACTTCGTCACTCCTGCCATGCACCTCAGCTTGGAGGAGATTGCGAAACTATTCCATGAAAAGTTTGATACCCCATTGGAAGCTACAGCTGAAGAGCTCACGATGAAAGCCAGGGAAATATTGCGAGAGAAATATACCCAAGCCGATATCGGAATCACAGGAGCAAACTTCCTATTGGCAGATACCGGTGCCATCGCCATTACCGAAAATGAAGGAAATGCCCGATTGACTACCACCTTCCCTAAAGTGCATATCGCCGTTGTAGGGATCGAAAAAATATTGCCGAGCATAAACGACCTAGACCTTTTCTGGCCTTTATTGGCCACCCATGGAACTGGTCAAAATCTAACGGTATACAATACCGTCTTATCTGGCCCAAGGAAAAACACGGAATACGATGGCCCTGAGGAGATGTATGTCATCCTCTTGGACAATGGCCGTACCAATGTACTTGAACAGAAAGAGCAACGCCAAGGATTGTACTGTATCCGTTGTGGCGCTTGCCTCAATGTATGCCCAATCTATCAAAATATTGGTGGCCATACTTATGAAACAACCTATCAAGGTCCTATTGGCTCCCTGATCTCACCTCACTTGAATGGCATGAAAGAATTCAAGCATCTCAGCTATGCTTCTTCCTTATGCGGAAAATGTACAGAGGTCTGTCCGGTAGGCATCGATATTCAAAAGATGCTTTTGGTAAACAGAAGGGATGCTGTTCAACAAGACCTGGTTTCTTCAGTAGAGAAGAAAGGCTGGAGCATGTTCACTTGGGCAATCCAAAAAAGAAAACTCCTTGATTTCTTCGGAGGAAAGACCAAAAACTTCTTTGTCCGAAACTTCTTCAAGAAAGCTTGGGGTAACCAACGCGAACTTCCAAAAATTGCCGATAAATCTTTTTCCCAGCAATGGAAAGAAAAACAGAAAGATAAGTAGATAAATCTTATTGAACAGGTCCGTTTTTTGAACCAGGATGTTCGGGATTCGAGGATGGACCAAGATCTGGGAATGAACCAGGATTCAACAGATTCGAGGATAGACCAAGAACGGAGAATGAACTAGGATGTGGCTCGACTCTGCTCCTTTAGCTTTCTATGAATACAACTCCAGCGCATTTCCAATTCTGAACGGTCAGTAAAGAATCCGTTCGGTTCTCCTCCATCAGGCCCTGTCATTCTGCACCGAAAGGTGCAGGAACTGTACGCCAAAAAACTCATTGCTTGAATGGTTTCGATAATCTTTTTGCCTCAGATTAACTTGAAAAAGTAACAAAGAAAATTATTGTCAACTCGACTTCGTACTTGAGGATCCTTTAGGTTCCTATAGTCGATGATATTTACGCCCTTTGGTAAATTTCATCTTCCAGACTTTTTTTTAATAGAAAAAAAGGTTCACTTTCGCGAACCTTTAAAAATAAAAACATTAAAAACCTATTTATCTCCTCACTTTTACTTTTCTGTATCGACAATTGACTTACTATTTTCTGCCATACGGATAAACTCTGCACGATAGCCTTCATCATCCTTTCCTTTTGCAGCTTTTGCACGGGCGATCAAGCTTGCAAAACTTGAGTTTTGCTTATAATCTGAATTACGCAACAACATCCCAAATTCAGCAACTGCTGTTGCAAAACGGAAATCCTCACTCACGGTATCAAATGCTTTTGGAGCATCTTTCACGACAGTCTGCTGCAATTCACTCTTGTCCGATTTAGGGTCTTTGTACCTGAATTTCACGGTTGCCAATTCCCCATTCTTAGACCCCAGATTTGGTTTATCGTTATTCTGGTATTTCAATGGATCAACCGTTCCAATAATTGAACTCTTAACACCTACCGGAATGATTTCGTAGATCGCAGTTACGGTATGTCCAACCCCCATATCTCCGCCTATTTTAGCATCATTATTGAAATCTTCCGCTTCCAATAAACGGTTTTCATAGCCCACCAATCTATAGGCTTGCACATAAGCCGGATTAAACTCCACTTGAATTTTCACATCCTTGGCAACGGTAAATAAGGTCGCTCCAAATTCAGTCACCATAGCCTTTCTTGCTTCTGAAATATTATCGATATAGGCATAGTTGCCTCTTCCTTTGTCCGCCAAAGTCTCCATCTTACTATCTTTCAGGTTTCCCATTCCATAACCTAATACAGTCAGGTTAACCCCACTTTCGCGTTCTTTGGCAATCAAGTCTTCCATCGCTTCATCACTGGACTCACCCACATTGAAATCTCCATCCGATGCCAGGATAATTCTATTGTTTCCATCTTTAATAAAATTTGCTCGGGCAATCTGATAGGCTTTCTTAATTCCTTCTCCACCGGCAGTAGAACCTCCAGCTGTCAGTTCATCAATGGCAGTCTTGATTTTCATCTTTTGATCCCCACGGGTACTTTCTAATTTTACTCCAGCAGAGCCTGCATAGGTAACAATGGCAACCTTATCTTCTGGTCTCAATTGGTCCACCAGCATCTTCAAGGAAGACTGCACCAATGGTAATCTATTATCTCCCATCATAGATCCTGATACATCGATCAAGAAAACAAAATTGGATGCCTTCAAATTTTCCTTAGGAATATCTTTTGCCTTCAAGGCGATACGCATCAACTGATGCTCCTTATTCCAGGGCGAAGTGGTTAGCTCTGTATAGATCTTCACGGGCTCGCCATTGGTCGGACCTTGTAGGTCATATTGGAAATAATTGATCATCTCCTCTACCCTTACCGCATCTTTAGGCGGCAGATTCCCTGCATTGATCATTCTTCTTACATTAGAATAAGAAGCAGCGTCCACATCTACAGCAAAAGTTGACAAAGCTTCTTTCGTAGGCGAAATAAATCCGTTCTCTTCAAAACGACCATAAGTTTCCGTATTTTGAGGTCTAGGTTGCAAATATAAACCGTTTGAATGTGCCATTGCACTGCCGGTTACCCTCTTTTGTGCTTTATTACCATAGCCTACAACAACAACTTCTTCTAATAAGGCTTCCCTTGCTTGCAGTACTACCTTTATGCTATTCTTCTTTCCTACCTTTACTTTTTTAGTTTCGTACCCTAAAAATTTAAACAGCAAAATATCTTTTTCAGCAGCTTTTATGGAAAATGCTCCTTGCTGATCGGTCAGCGTTGCTTGCTGCTTTCCTTCCACGCGAACCTCCACACCGGCGAGTGCCAGCTGTGTTCCCGCCTCAGTTACAATACCTTTGATCATTCTTTCTTGGGCTAGTCCGCTACCACCTAGAGTAAGCAAAAAGACTAATAATGCAAATATTTTATTCATGACTAGTAAGTTTTGCCAAAGGATGCAGAAAAAATCAAATTTCCATAAACGAGAAAAAAAAATTAATTTTCAGCAGTAAATGAGCACTAGGACCTTGTCAAAACAGAAAAATCTATCGGATGAAGATCTGCTAAAACTCTATCTGCTGGATGGCGACCTCAACCATCTGGGAGACCTCTATCAAAAGCATAGTGAAATGGTCTATTATGTGTGTTTACGATACTTTAAAGAGCCTGAACGCAGCAAGGATGCGGTCATGCAAATCTTTGAGGAACTCATCGACAAAGTCAAAAAACAAGATATACAGGATTTCCCCCGCTGGCTCTACGTGGTCAGTAAGAACCACTGCCTGATGGCACTGCGATCTGCAAAAAACAAACAAGAAATTGTTACAGATAATTTTGTGGAATTTTCAATGAACCTGCATCAGGAGGAAAACTATCAAGAAAGGGAGGAACAGTTATTGAGACTGGAAAGCTGCTTGGATACCTTAATAGAAAAGCAAAAGAAAAGTATTCAGCTCTTTTTCATCGAACAGAAATGCTACAAAGAAGTGGTTGATATAACCGGCTACAGCATGAACGATGTAAAAAGCTATATCCAAAATGGCAAAAGGAATTTGAAGAACTGTATGGAAAGGAATTCTCATGAATAAGGACTTTGACATAGCATATCTACGCAAATACGTGAACGGAGAACTGAGCGACTCCGAAATGTATGCTATTGAAAAGGCATCCCATGAAGATGAACTTTTAATGGATGTATTGATGGGATTGGAGGAAGAGAAAAAACTGAACAACCCTCTTGAAGTCGCAGATCTTCATTCCGCAATTTTCGAAAGGACGCATCCTGCGAAGGTTAGACCATTCAGCTTCTATAGAAACCTATCGATCGCAGCCTCGGTATTACTGGCATTAGGTATCGGTACGATTTGGTACTTAAACAGGGACCAGAACAAGGTCGCTGAGACGATGGAAACCGTGGCCATGGACAACAAAGCCGATGTGCCGACGGATACCACGCTGAACAGTATACATTTGGACAGTTTAGATGGCCTCTCCGAAGAGGACAACCTGATTGCCCTTGCTACACCAGCCGAACCTGCTCCAGCTGGAGCGGAAGCTTCAGCCCAAAGGAAAAAAAACGCGAATATTGCAAAGCCTACGGTAGAAGAAGTGCTTGCTGATAATTCCGATGTTTTCTTAAGGGAAGTTCCTCGATCGGACACAAGTACTTTCCATGATAAAATTGACAATCGAATAGCTTCAAACGAAATGGGATCCTTCAAAAAGATAGACAAAACCAATGTCATCCTGATGAATGGAAAGACGCCAGCGAAGTCAAAACAAACTAGCCAAGCTGCAGTTGCTTCGGCAGACCGCGTTAGCTCCCTACAAGACGTTAAAAAGTTAGCGACCGGCCGTGTCCTAGATCAGCAATCTGGAAGGCCGATCGTTAGTGCATCGGTGCGCGATGTCAAGACCAACGATGTGGTCATGACCGATTCTTCTGGCCAATATATACTGCCCTTGACTTCAGACAATCAAAAACTGGAAATCCTTTCCCTAGGTTACGAGAAAGAATTGATCACTGCCAGCAACAATAAGATCGTGCAACTCAAACCAAGCTTTGGAGCACTTGACGAAGTAGTTGTCGTTGGCTATGGAAATAAAACGGAAAAGGTAAAATCAGAACCTCTAGTAGGTTGGGTTGCCTACAAGAAGTACATCAACGATAATTCTTACCAAACCCTGTTGGGCAAAGGCTCCGTTACCTTGATCTTCGATATTTCAACATTCGGTAGGCCGATTGACATCAGCATCAAGAAATCAAGCAATCCTGACCTAAGTCAGAAAGCCATTCAGATTATCCACAATGGACCAGATTGGAAAAAAGGTAATGATGGCAAAAAGATTGAAGTCAAGATCAATTTCAGATAAAATACATCCCCTTTAAAGTTTAATCTTGCTAAAATAAAAAAGGATAAATCATGAATTCATCCTATCTATTGCTCTGAAAATTCTTCGAGAATGCTTCGAGACATATTCGAGACATATTGCCAGATTTCCGAATATGTCTCGAATAAGGTCAAAGTATGAGCTGAAATATTAATACTAAAATTTTTCTGACCGATAATATTGAACAAAACTCTATTTGAGCTTGATTATACTCCCATTCGAGCTACAGGTCCAACCTCTTGTCCAATAAAGTCTTCTTTCAAGAACTTTTGGTAGCCTGCAATGGAAATCATGGCTGCATTATCTGTACAGTATTCAAATTTAGGGATAAATACATTCCAATTATATTTTTTCCCCATTTCAGTCAGACCATTCCTTAAACCAGAATTGGCAGATACCCCACCGGCGATGGCAATATCCTTCACTCCGGTCTGCTTGGCTGCTTTCTTTAATTTATTCAACAGGATGGAAACGATACGGCTCTGAACAGATGCACATAGGTCATCCATTTTTTCATTCAAGAAATTAGGGTTCTGTTTTATTTCAGCCTGTACCAAATATAAAATTGCGGTTTTCAATCCGGAGAAGCTAAAGTTCAGATCTGGGATTTGAGGTTCGGGCAACTTAAAGGCATCGGGGTTTCCGTTTTGGGCATGCTTGTCAATCAAAGGTCCGCCAGGGTAAGGAAGATCTAAAATCTTTGCAGTCTTATCAAAGGCCTCCCCTGCTGCATCGTCTAAAGTTTCGCCCAACAGTTCCATTTCAAAATAATCCTTGACCAATACGATTTGCGTATGACCACCCGAAACGGTAAGGCATAGGAAAGGGAAATTAGGCTTTGGATCATCAATGAAGTGCGCTAAGATATGTGCTTGCATATGATTGACATCGATCAATGGGATATCCATGGCCAAGGCAAATGATTTTGCGAAGGAGGTCCCCACCAATAAAGCACCTAAAAGTCCAGGTCCGCGTGTAAAAGCTACTGCATCTATGTCATTTTTCCGTATTTTAGCAGCAGCGATAGCTTGGTCTACTGTTGGAATGATGTTTTGTTGATGTGCGCGAGAAGCTAACTCAGGAACCACACCCCCATATTTAGCATGAATTGCTTGACTTGCAATAATATTTGACTTAATTTCGCCGTCTATACATATAGAGGCCGAAGTTTCATCACATGAAGATTCTATTCCTAGAATAATGGCCATTTTGAGAGAAGTATAAAATTTAATTTACAAAAGTATCAAAAAAATACTTAAAATAACGCTTATTAGCCTGCTCAGCATACTCGCACTGCTGTCGGTAATTTTATTCTCTTTACAATTTTCATCTGTTCAAACATTTGTCACCAAAAAAGTGGCAAAATACCTTTCCAAAGAGCTTAATGCCAAAGTAGAAATCGGAAGCATTTACTTCAAGCCTTTCTCCGAACTTAATCTCTATAATTTCAACCTGGCAGACCAAAATGGAAACCTTATTCTTTCTGCAAAGAAATTAAATGCAGACCTTATCCTGACGGATTTTTTCCGGAACAAGGTCATCATTGAAAAATTAAATATTGAGCAGGCCTATGTGGATTTTCAGGTCTACAAAGACAGTTCAAACATCAAATTCCTTATCGACTATTTCAGCCCGAAAAAGAAGAAAAAAACTGGCCCTAAGAAGCAAATGGAACTGAAATTGTACGAAGTCAATTTGGTTGACAACCATGTCAAGATCATTAACCATACCCAGAAACACTATAACCGTGGAGTGGATTTTTCGGACATCGAACTGACCCATCTCACAGGCAATTTCAGCAAGATAGAACAGGATAGCAGTTCGATAAAAGCCAAGATCAAGAAATTGACATTCCAGGAGAAATCTGGTTTTATCGTAAGAGAACTGAGTGCAGATGCCTTCGTTACGGACCAATCCATGGAATTTGACCAATTAAAGCTGATCACCAACAATTCCTCTTTGGGAAGACACTTGAAATTCAGTTATAAAGATTTTGGCGACTTTGGTGATTTCGTGAAGAAAGTACAGATTGAGTCAAGCATGAGCAATGTATTTGTTGATTCCAAGGACATCGAATACTTTGCGCCAGACATGAAATTTGTCAAGTTTAAAGCCAAAGTAAACCAAGGTAGTGTCAAGGGTACGGTAGCCAATATGTTCGTGAAGGATGCCGATATACAGACCGGAGAGGAAACCCGATTGACGGGGGATTTCAGCATCAAGGGGCTACCCGATATCAACAGGACAATTTTTGATTTCAATGCCAATCAGTTGCAGACCAGCGCTTCTGACGTGGAAAAACTGGTACCTGAACTTTCTAACAGAGGTTCTTTTGACTTACCTGAGCAGCTTCATAGATTGGGACAGATTAATTTTAGGGGGACTTTTAAAGGGCTGTATAACTTATTTGATGTCGTGGGGGCCTTCGACACGGAATTGGGAAAATTAGAGACCAACGCTAAAATAGACATCCAAAAGAATATTCAGTACGCTGGAAACATGCAATCTGAAGAGTTTCAGATTGGAAATTTGATCAACAGCAATAGCATCAAGAACACGGGGCTTAATCTGGACTTTGATGGGCAAAACTTGGATTTCAAAGAAATTCAATTGAACATCATAGGAGACCTGAGAAGACTACAACTTAATAATTACCAATACGACAGCGTATCCGTGGATGCCTTCCTATTTGAGGAGCAGATTGAAATGAATGGCCACATCAGTGACCCGAACATTGCCTTGGCTTATGATTCGAAAATTAACCTATCCGGTGAATTCAACATCTATAATGTTGATGCCCAGATCGATCAAATCAACCTAAAGAAATTAGGCTTGGTCAATAAGGATAGCATCATCATCTATGATTCCAATATCAGCACGCACCTGACCGGCAACAACCTCAACAACCTGAACGGAGACCTTCGGGCCAATCAGATCAACATGCAGACCAGTAAGGGGAAATTCAGCATTGATGATGTGTTCTTTGCCGCTGAAGGCAATGAAACGGATAGGCTCTTGACCCTAAAATCCAATGTGATGGATGGAGAGATGAAAGGTGTGATAGACCTGAACACACTTGTACCTTATTTCAAGGCATTGGCCATGAAATATGCACCGGCAATTGGCTTGGAAACAGAACCGTACAATCCTCAAATTTTCGACCTTGAACTCAAGGTCAAATCCTTTGAACCTGTATCCGCATTTTTGGACCCAACCTTAACCTTGGAGGATGGAGCAACCTTAGAGGCCCACTTTAATTCAGAAGATTTTACGGCCGAATTCAATGCCTTTAGTCCTTTTGTAAAGTATCAGGGCATTAACCTGCAAAACCTGAGCATCGATGAGATTGCTGACGAAAATGCTTTCTCCCTCAACCTGAAAGCGGACAAGGCATTTCTGACAGACTCCGTTTTTGTCAATAATGTTGAAATCAACAATATCCTTTCCAAGGACAGCCTATTGTTTAATATCAAAGGGGCAGAAGAAACCGAAAAGAATTACATGCGTTTGAATGGTAACATTCACTTCGCCCACAATAAACCTGCATATATCCGTTTTGAGGAGTCCACCATCGTTGTGAATTATGAACCTTGGGCTTTCAACAAAGATGCTGAAATGCGGGTGTCCAAGGGGAAATTCTATTTAAACAACTTAATTGCATCCCAAGGAAACCAAAGGGTGGAATTCAATGGCGTATTATCCAATGAAGACGATAAACTAGACATCAAATTTGAAAGGTTCAACCTGCATTCTTTGGAAACGGTAACCAAGCCAATAGGGGTTCATTTAGATGGTGAATTGAACGGAAACATCGAATTGCATTCCATTTTCAAAAAGCCTTACCTATCTGCAAACGTAACTACCACACCTTTGGTGTGGAACCAAATACCAATTGGGCAATTGGTCCTGTTAGCAGATTTCGATCCGGAATCGAAGGTGGCCAATTTGGATTTCCAGTTATTGGACGACCGAAAAAGAGGATTGACCCTGAACGGTACCTACCAAGTGGTATCCGGTGAACAAGCCATAAATTTAAAGGGAAACCTGAACCAGACCGAATTGATCTTGTTCCAACCTTTTATCCGTAGCTTGGCATCCGACCTGGAAGGAAAAATGGATGCGGACCTTCAAATCACAGGAACACTTCAAAATCCTCAAATCAATGGTTCAGCGAAGATTGAAAGTGCATCCTTCAAGGTTAATTACCTAAAGACCACCTATAACCTGAACAATCAGTCTGTGATGATCGATAATAACGCGGTCATGATGAATAACCTGACCTTTACCGACTCTAAAGGGCATCAGGCCGTAGCGGGTGGAGTAGTCAATCTTTCAACATTGAGCAATCCATATATCGATGTGAATGTAGCGACCAATAATGTGATGATCCTGAATACAACCTATAAGGACAATAACCTATATTATGGTACTGCATATGCCACAGGAACCTATCAATTTAAAGGATATACCTCGGCGATCGACATTAATATCAAGGCCAGGTCAGAGGACAATACGGTAATCAGTATTCCATTCAATACGGCCATGACGATCTCAGAAAGTGACTTTATCTACTTTGTCAGTAAAGACTCCAGCGTAAACAAGGAAAATGCAAACCGATATTTCCTAAAGGGCATGACGATGAATATGGACCTGGAGTTGACTCCGAGTGCAGAGGTCAACCTACAGACCGACATTGGTTCGCTGAAAGGTACTGGAACCGGAGAAATCAGTTTGAAGATTTCCAGTTTGGGCGATTTTGAGATGTTCGGGGATTACGCCATCAATTCAGGAAAATTCCACTTTACGGCGCAGGATTTTATCAACAAATATTTCGACATCAAGCAAGGTGGAACGATTCGCTGGACGGGATCTCCTTCAGGAGCAACCGTCAATATCACGGCAGTTTATCAGCAGCGCACCTCCATTGGTGATCTGTATAATGCAGCTGGGCGTGCCGGCACGGACGAAAGAGTATTGGCGCAGGCTGACATGATCATCAAGGGAACCTTGAGCCAGCCCGATGTCTCCTTTGACCTGAACTTCCCACAAACACCATATGTCAAGGATGAACTGCAAGCCTATTTCAGTGACGCCAATAATGTCAATCAACAGGCATTGAGTTTAATTATCCGGAGAAGCTTTACCGCTGGAAACTCGGGAGAAATTGGCAGGGAGGTAAACAATACCTTATTATCTGCCGGAACGGAAATCGCCTTTAACCAATTGAACAATATTCTGGCGCAATCCCTAAAGATCAACTTCCTGGATTTCAACATCCGATCGCTAAACGATGCCTCTGCATCCTTCCGATTCTTTGATGACCGATTGGTTTTGACAGGAGGAATTGTGGACCGTAGGAACATACAGACGACCGACCTGACCTTTTTCTCTAACCAGGTGGCGACCGATGCTGAACTGACCTATAAGATCAGGAGAGATGGTAGCTTGATGTTTAGGGCATATAACCGATTGAATACAAGAAATATTCTCTTTACCCCTACGGACGATTATATCAATGCTGTCGGTTTGGTATACCGTCAGGAATTCAATACCCTTGGTGAGTTTTGGCGTAAGATGTGGACATGGAAGCCTAAGCGCGACAGCATCCCATCTATCCCTAACATCCCACAGGACAGCATCAAGAGCTCGTCTGACAGCAGTACGAACGTTAATCCAGGTAAAGCTCCAAAAGCTGGTTATGTTCCGCCTCCAGGCTTCCAGTAAACTCAGGCTGCTTGGCACGGTTGTACCAGTACCTAGCATTCCATAGATCCCCTTCCACACGATGTAGGTAAGCATGTACATGGGCAGACTCCCTATCATTAAGGTGATCGATCAGGTCATGGGCATTTTTCCAGTCCCCTTTCGCATCATACCATAGTGCTTGAACCTGTACATTCCAGTTTGGATTTGGCTGAGCGTCTTTCAAGGTTGATTTAAATTCTTCTAAAGTCATGGAATTAAGATATTCATTTTTTTAAGATAAAGGAAATCGTGCGGCTTTCGAGGCGATAGATTTCAAGAGATAGTTAAAAACAAAAGGGCGATTATCGCCCTTTTGTTTTTATTATTTAAACTTGCTTGCCAAGGCTGCCAGTTTAGCTGCCATATCGGTTTCAGGTGCTCGCTCCTGACGTTTGTCGGAACGTTTATCTGAACGTTTCTCCGAATGTTTCCTTGGGGCTTTTTCCTCCGTTTTCATGGTCAGACTGATTCTGTTTCTTTTTTCATCAACTTCAGTCACTGTAACGGTCACCTGCTGTTGAACTTTTACGACCTCATGGGGGTCAGAAACAAAATGGTTAGCCAGTTGGCTGAGGTGAACCAATCCATCCTGATGAACACCGATATCCACGAATGCTCCAAAATTGGTAATATTCGTAACGATACCTGGCAGTTTCATACCGATTTTCAGGTCTGAAATCTTATTCACTCCCTCGGTAAATGAGAAGGCTTCAAACTTATCACGAGGGTCCAACCCTGGTTTAGCCAATTCAGCCATGATATCATTCAAGGTAGGCAACCCTACTTCATCCGATATGTATTTCTTCAGGTCAACACTCTTTCTGACCTTTTCATCTTTCATCAGGTCCTGGATGGAAACATGGATATCTTTCGCCATCTGTTCCACCAAAGCATAACGCTCGGGGTGAACTGCAGAGGCATCCAAAGGATGATCCGCATTGCGGATACGCAAGAAACCCGCGGCCTGTTCAAAAGCCTTGTCCCCTAGCCTAGGCACCTTTTTCAATTCCCTGCGAGAACTGAATGGACCATTTTCTTTCCTATAGTTAATGATCTGTTGTGCCAAAGCAGGTCCCAATCCAGATATATAGGATAGGATCTGTTTCGAAGCTGTATTCAGCTCCACCCCAACCGAGTTCACACAGGACATCACGGTATCATCCAGCGCTGACTGCAATTTATTTTGATCCACATCATGTTGGTACTGTCCAACCCCGATTGATTTAGGATCGATCTTCACTAACTCGGCCAAAGGGTCCATTAATCTTCTACCAATGGAGACTGCACCTCTCACGGTTACATCATGGTCAGGGAATTCTTCCCTTGCCACTTCTGAAGCAGAATAAATAGATGCTCCACTTTCATTGACCATTACGATTGTTGCTCCCGGCATGTTCATTTTACGGATAAAATCTTCCGTTTCCCTACCGGCAGTACCATTACCGATAGCAATGGCTTCGATATCATGTGCTGAGATCAATTTTTTGATGATACGCTCAGCTTCCGCCTGTCCGGCCGCGCCATTGTGCGGGAAGATAGCTGTATTTTCCAAAAGGTTCCCTTGCGCATCTAAAACGACCGTCTTACAACCAGTCCTGAACCCAGGGTCAATGGCCAACAGTCTTTTTTGACCAAGTGGTGCCGCCAATAACAATTGACGAACATTGTCCGCAAATACCTTAATGGCTTCCTCATCAGCTTTCTGTCTCGTCAATACGCGGATTTCCGTTTCCATAGAAGGCTTTAGGAGACGTTTATAGCTATCGGACAGTGCCAATGACACTTGTTTGCTCGCTTCATTGTTTCCTTTGATATATAGCTTCTCAATGCCTGGAACGACATCTGTTTCAGCGATATCAATATCGAGGTACAATAATTCCTCCTTTTCACCTCTTCGCATGGCCAAGACACGGTGCGAAGGGGCCTCTTTCAGGGATTCAGTCCATTCGAAATAATCTTTGTATTTCAGTGCAGCTTCTTCTTTGCCTGGAACAACACGCGAAACGAACTGTCCTTTGTTCAACAATGTTTTTCGGGCATGAGCGCGCACTTCTGCATCTTCAGCGATTTGCTCGGCTATGATATCACGAGCACCAGCGAGTGCTTCTTCCAAGGTTGCTACACCTTTTTCATCATCGATGAAGTTGGCAGCATTGGATTCCACATCCAATTTATCTTGCGTAAGCAAGAGATCAGCTAAAGGCTGCAGGCCTTTTTCGCGCGCTGCAGAAGCTCTGGTCTTGCGCTTAGGTTTGTAAGGCAAGTAGATATCTTCCAAGGCAGCCATGGTTTCGGCTGATTTCACTTGGATCTCTAGTTCCGGAGTAAGCTTACCTTGATCAGCGATCGACTTCAGGACGGCTTCCTTACGTTTGTCCAAGTCTCTCAATTGCTGCATGCGATCACGGATGGCTGTAATCTGCACTTCATCCAAGCTTCCGGTCAATTCCTTACGGTATCTCGCGATAAAAGGAACCGTTGCACCTTCATCCAATAGGTTGATGGTGGTATGCACTTGTTTCTCGCTAATCGACAATTCTTTCGATACGATAATCTCGTGGGATGTACTCATAAAATATTTTAAAATGAAAAAACAAAGCTGTTGAATGGATTCCAACAGCTTATCGATATAGAATTCTTAATTGTTTTAGGCTTTTTTAGAATTATTATCTTCTAATGGATTTTGCTCAACTTCGGGTTCAGGGGTTTCCGTTGAGTTAGCTACTGCTTGGGTGTCATCAGCAGCTGGGCTGTCATTGCTTCCAAAGTGATCATTATAACCATAGCTATAGTAATCGTCCTGTGTTGGCGTGCTGTATGGCTTATGCTCATAGGTTCCAGCAGGAGCCGTAAATTGAGGAACTTTCTTCTCTACTACACCCTCTTCGGACACTTCCTCTGTTTCGGTGGCTGCATTTACCTGTTCAAAATCTTGGATAGGTGTTGCAGCAGGTTTATTGGTTTCAGGCTCTTTATCAATATCTGTTTTTATATCGTCAATTTCTTTTTCGAAGTTATTGATCTGATCTGAAATCTCTCTCTTAATCCCCTCAGAAGCATCTTTAAATTCCCGGATACCACGTCCCAGTCCTCTAGCCAATTCTGGTAATTTCTTGCCACCAAAAAGCAATAATGCAACTAAAATAATAAGCATCATCTCTTGGGTACCAATGTTCAAAAACGCTAAATTCATCTCTACTTTATTAATTGTTAATAAGCTAAGGTAAGTCTATTATTTTTTTTCAGCAATTTTTTGATGTAAATATTTAGAAACAAAAAGTTAACCCAAACATGATTCGCTAAGCAAGTTTTAACTCGTACCTTTGTGCTCTTTACTTTTTTCGTATATGCTGCAGAAAATCAAATCCAATAAAATTTATTACTTAAGTACGATGGCTTTGGCGGGTCCGGTTGTGATTTCACAATTGGGGCATACCTTGGTCCAAACAGCAGATACCATTATTGTCGGTCACTTTGCAGGGACCATCCCATTGGCAGCAGTTTCCTTGGTACACTCTGTTTTCATGGTAGTTTTGGTGATTGGCTTGGGGATAGCTTACGGCTTGACACCTTTGATCGCCCAAGAAAACGGTCGGCAGAATTATAAGGAATGTGCAAAATTATTATCCAATAGTTTTTGGTTGAACATTGTATCAGCTATCCTCCTCTTCCTATTCGTTTTTTATGGTTCTATGTTTGCCATGGAACATGCCGATCAGGATCCTGAGGTAGTTAAGACTGCGAAGCCATATCTGTTGATCTTGAGTCTTTCTATCATGCCCTTAATGGTCTTTAATACCTTCAAACAGTTTGCAGAAGGTTTGGGATTCACCAAACAGGCGATGAACATTACCATCTGGGGGAATGTGCTGAACGTCATCATTGCCGTAATCCTTGTGAAAGGGATGTTCGGAATCGAACCGATGGGCGTGCGTGGAGTGGGTATTGCAACCTTGGTTGACCGCATCTTGATGATGATCGTGATGGCTTGGTATGTATTGAAATCGAAAAACTTCAAGCGCTATATCGACCATTTCTCGGCCAAGTTTATTGACTTCAATAGAGTAAAACAGATCTTTAAGATAGGCGGTCCTGTGGCGATGCAATATGTATTTGAAATCGGAGCATTTGCAGGAGCGGCGCTAATTGCAGGTAAGATCGGTGCTGTAGAGCAGGCAGCTCACCAAACGGCCATAACACTGGCGGCAATGACCTATATGATGGCAAGTGGAATTGCTTCTGCGGCTACCATCAAGGTGGGCAATGCCTATGGAAACAAAAACTTCTTCCGCTTACAGAAGTTTGCAACGGTGTCCTACCATTTGGTATTGATTTTCATGGTTATCTGTGCAATTATTTTTGCTGTGTTCAATCAATACCTGCCATACATCATCAGCAAGGATCATGAAGTAGTGGTTATGGCATCACAGTTATTGATCATTGCAGGAATGTTCCAAATATTTGATGGTACGCAGGTGGTAGGTCTAGGTACATTACGGGGTATGGGTGATGTGAATTCCCCTACTTTTATTACCTTCTTTGCCTATTGGGTGATCGGTTTACCAACAGCCTATTTCTTGGGAATTCAACTGAACTTTGGCGTTAAGGGAATATGGTACGGTTTGACCTTGGGCTTATTGACCTCTTCGATATTACTATATTTCAGATACCGCTATATGGTGATGATGAAATTACCGAGGCATCAGCTTATGGTAAATGGATAAAACAAAAACGCTCATCGGATGATGAGCGTTTTTGTTTTATTATGGATTAGATAACTCTTTCAGAGTCCCAATTTTCTAAGTAATCAGCCACACGTCGGATAAACTGCCCACCTAATGCACCGTCAATAACGCGATGGTCATAGGACATGGAGATATACATCATATGGCGTACAGCAATGACATCACCAAATTCAGTTTCAAGAACTGCGGGTTTCTTTTTGATCGTTCCGACGGCTAGGATAGCTGCCTGAGGTTGGTTAATGATCGGCATCCCAAAGATATTACCAAATGCACCGATGTTAGTGAAAGTGAAAGTACCACCTTGGGTATCGTCTGGTTTAAGTTTGTTGCCTCGAGAGCGGTTTGCCAAGTCATTCACAGACCTGGAGATTCCGGTTAAGCTCAGTTGATCGACATTCTTGATTACCGGAACGATAAGGTTGCCAGTAGGCAGTGCCGTTGCCATTCCAATATTGATGTTCTTTTTACGGATAATATTATAACCATCTACTGAAACATTCACCATTGGAAAATCTTTGATGGCTTTTGCAATAGCTTCAATGAACAATGGTGTGAAGGTAATATTCTCACCTTCAGATTTCTTATAGCCATCTTTTACTTTGTTTCTCCAATTCACCAAATTGGTTACATCGGCTTCGACTACAGAGAAAACATGCGGAGAAGTCTTGACACTGTTCACCATATGGTCTGCAATCAGCCTACGCATACGGTCCATTTCAATGATCTCTGAATCACCATTACTACTTTTCACGACCTGAGCTGCTGGGGTTTGAGGTTCAACTATTTTAGGCTGAGGTCTTTCTTCCGTAGCGGGTTGAACAGGCTTTGGCACTTGCACGCCTTTGTTCTGTTCAAGGTAATTC
This sequence comes from Sphingobacterium sp. LZ11T8, assembly GCF_024261425.1. Classification (NCBI taxonomy): domain Bacteria; kingdom Pseudomonadati; phylum Bacteroidota; class Sphingobacteriia; order Sphingobacteriales; family Sphingobacteriaceae; genus Sphingobacterium; species Sphingobacterium sp. LZ11T8. The sequence continues at coordinate 53,567 of NZ_JANBZY010000011.1, forward strand.
AAGATATCTTGTTTGGTAACCCTTCCTTCACCGCCAGTACCTGGGATACCGTCAAGCTCTTTTTGGGAAATACCCTCTTGCTGAGCGATATTCCTTACTAAAGGAGAATAGAAGCGGATGCCGGAGTGGATCTCCTGATGGTTGGATTCGATTTGAATATTTTTTTCCTGAACCTGATCAAGACCAGGGATATCATGGTCTGGTATTTCCAATGCCGGTGATTCGACATCAGCAAGGTCCTTATGAATGGATTCGGATTCGTTTGCAGTATCTACAGGCGTATCTGAGCTTTCAGTAGGTTCTTCCTGTTGGGTAGACTGAGGCTCTTGGCTTTCCTCCTCAGGTCCTTCAATTTCAATCAGGGCAATGACCTCACCGACCTGAACTACCTGATTTTCTTCGAACAATCTTTCTTTAAGAATTCCAGATACTGGCGATGGAACTTCAGAATCGACCTTATCGGTAGCAAGTTCTACAACTGCATCATCCTCTTCAATATGATCCCCAACCTGCTTTACCCATTTGGTCAGGGTCGCTTCAGAGACGCTCTCCCCCATCTTAGGTAACAAAAGTTTATATATTGCCATCTATTATTATTTGGATTGTTAGATTACTAAGTTAATTATTAATACTTACTTGACAAGTGAACAAAATTAAATATTTTATCATATATAATTAACAAAATATCGTTTTGTTAAAACTCTGATTCTTGTTGAAATAAGTTCCAGAGCATCAGTAATGCCTGAGCAGTAGTGCGTTCTATGTTAATTAAACGGTCATGATGGAAGTGAAACAGCTTTGTTTTCACCTCATTCTTACCCGCAATGGCCACCCAGACCGTCCCTACAGGTTTCTCGGCCGTACCCCCATCTGGGCCGGCAATTCCACTGGTAGCAATGGCATAATCCACTTCTAACCTTTGCTGAACGCCCTTTGCCATTTGAATGACGGTCTCCTCACTTACGGCTCCATGGGCGATCAAGGTTTCCCTATCTACCCCTAACACATGCTCCTTAACTTCATTGGCATAGGCAACAACCGCTCCATTGAACATTTTACTGGAGCCCGGAATTTCGGTTATCAACCTGGAGATATTGCCTCCAGTACAGCTTTCTGCTGTCGCTAAGGTCTTTCCCTTTTCAGAAAAAGCATGGACGATGACCTCTTCAAAACTGATATCCTCAGTAGCTACCACCGCATTGCCTATTCGATCGACCAATTTATTTTTCCAGTCCTCTGCTTCGACTTCAAGCTTTTCAAGATCTGATCCAGTTGCAGTCAACCTTAATCGAACCAAGCCGATCTTAGGCAAGTATGCTAAATGGATATGAGGAGGAAATTGATCCTCAATTGCTGCAATATGTTCAGCTAGATGGGACTCTCCTATTCCGACCGTCAGGATATATTTGTTGACCACCTTTTCTTCCGTCTTAAAGTCCTTCAATTTAGGAAGGACACGGTAAGTCATCAGGTTCTTCATTTCAAATGGAACCCCAGGAAGGAACACATAGACCTTGCCATCATGCTCTACCCACATACCGGGAGCAGTACCCCAATCATTGAACAGCACATCGGCATTGGCCAATACTTCAGCTTGTCCCTTATTGATTTCAGGCATGGTACGTCCGAAACGATGGAAGATCTGTTTGACATGTTCCATCACCTCTGGATTATGGACCAAAGAAGTGTTAAAGAATTTAGCAGCTGTAAACTTGGTCACATCATCTTTGGTAGGCCCTAGACCACCGGTACAGATGATGATTTCGGCACGGCTGGCAGCATCATGCAATGCTTCCAGGATATGGCTTTCCTGGTCTGTGATAGAAGTGATCTGTTGTATTTGGATTTGCTGGGCGAATAGCTCTTGGGCTATCCAAGCAGAATTGGTATCTACTATCTGTCCGAGCAAGATTTCATCACCAATGGTAATAATTTCAGCTTTCATAGATATAGTTTTATACAGAATGTCTATTAGTACGAATAGTGACTCTGTCTCTTGGTCAATTTTAAATCCTGTAATATGGATGCTTTCGCACGTATGGTAATATTATAACTCTTATAGGTTCCGAATGGCACCCAGCCCACCGACATATCCCAACAGTGCAGATCTCTATAGATGCTGACCTGGGTCATGGATGCTTCTTTCTGCACAAAGTCGTAACCGGTGTTGAATTGTACCTTCCACTTTGGAGTAACATTAAAATCACCATGCACGTTTACCGTACTGGTCAGTCTGGTCTCCATTCTTTGCTTTTCACGACTGAATACACGGGCATAGTTCATACTGAATGAACCGGCCAAGTTCCATGGAATATTGAAATCCACAAATGCATTCGGGTCGGTACTGATCCTTGCCAAGGCTTGCGCCTGTTCAGGCGTTAGGTTAGGCATAGAGCTTCTCAGGGAGTCAATATTATCGCTTCTGTTTTGGTTTGCTTTCGGGTTTAGACTATAGTCGAAGGATAAACCAAAGTTGGTCAAGCGTGCTAGCGTACCATCTTTGATTGCAAAACGGTCAATACGGTTACCGGTATATTTATCGTAGGTATATGGATCGAATACCCCGTTGAAGTTCACATTTACTTTTTTGTCGAACAGGGCTGTACGACCAGAGAAAGTAATCTGGGAAAGTTTCAGGGAATCGGCCGCCACGTTGTAGTTACCACTGAAGGTCAGACCTTGGATTATGGGCACCTTTTTGATCCCGGTACCGGTGGTGTCCTTATCGTTCCGGATCTTGGCCTCGAGGGTATTATCCACGGAGAATCCAATACCAAAGGATTTACCTGCGCTCGGTGTTCCATAAATACCGTTCTCGAAGATGGAGTATCTGCTGTACACCCCATTTTCATCCGTAAAGTCCCGATAGAAACCATAACGGGCATCCGAGAAATCGGGTCTATAGTTCACATTCACCGATGGGGTAATGGTATGTCGCATGGCTTCGATCTTCCCGATCTTCTTGTTCATCTGACCATAGATCTTGGTCGATAATCCTGAAGATACTGAATAGTCGTAAGCACGCTTAAAGCCCTGAAGGGTATCTCTTACGTTTTGAAATCCATAAGGTTGGTTCACCAGTCTGTTCCTTACATATTGAAGGTACCAGCGTTCTGTATAGTTGAATGAAGTATTGAATTGGAAGTACTTCATCACGTTTAAACTTAAACTTACTGGGATATTGTGCTGTACACCATTGGTGAATTTATTCAGTGATTCTTTTCTGAACAACAGGGAATCTGTCGTTACGATTCGGTTTTGACCTTGCAAGCTATATCCTACCGTGATACGCTGATACCATTTCTGTTCACCGATACGGTCTTTGGAATCGAATGGGTTGAAGGTTGCAACGTTTAAACTGATGGTTGGTAGGTCCATGGACAAGGCACCTGTCGATAGGTTCTGTTCATGGGACATATTTGCCGTGAAATTCACCTTGCCATCAGCAAACACTTTTCCGTAAGCAACCGATGAACGCATACTGTTGTTGATCGCTTGCTGAGGGTTATAGCCACCTGTTGTGGCAGCATTACGGTAAGCATTTCGAGAACCGAAGTTTACCGATGCGGAGAATGATGTACCTGGATTTGCTTCTTGACGTTGAGAGTGGTTCCAAGTGAATCGGAAGTTTTTCTCGCGACCATAATTATCGGTTCCTTCCACCCCTTGCACATATGAGCCATATTGAAGGGCGAAGTTACCATTGAACTTATAATTCACTAAGTATTGGGTCCTCACATTGGCTTCCCAGGTTCCTTTGGAATATAAGGTACCCCTGATTTCCGAGTCCCAATAATCATTGAATGTCAGGTACCATCCTAGATCACGCATCGCGAAACCTCTAGCGGCATCTTCACCGAAAGAGGGAAATAGGAATCCGGAACTTTTCTTGTCCTGTTTAGGAAAAAAACCAAATGGGATGGCCAAAAACTTAATCGGAATATTTGCTACGACCAAATAGGAAGGTCCGGCAATAATCTGTTTCTGGGTGATGACCCCTTTGGTAATCTGAATACCAAAGTGGGTATGTGGATAAGGTAGGTTACAGGTGGAGTAAAGCCCTTTGTAGAGGGACATTTCATCATAGATGTTTTTCCTTACCTCTCTGGCCTGAATGTATCCCCCGTCAACCTCGGTCATTACACCGAAGGTTTTGGGCACTTGAGTCTTATAGTTGTAGAGAAGGGAGTCGACCGCAATGGGCGATTCACCGGGCATGATCACGACCGGACGACCTACATATTTGCCGTTATGGTCCATTACCCCGGAGGCAAACAGGACATTGGTATTTCTATCCAAACGGATATAATCCGCTGCCAATTCAAACCCTTGGTATTTAACTTTGGCGCCTTTGTATAAGTGAAGGACGTTTTTACTGACCTGGTTCCATGAGGAATCATTTGCGGAAATGGTCACAACGGTTTCCAAACCACCTTGATCTTTCATGTGGACTGTATCCTGACCATTTACTTCCTTGAAGTTATTTCTGCTGGTATCGGTCGGAATTGTATCTCTTTGAAGGGTGTCTATTGTAACATTTTGAGTGCGAGAATTGGTCTCCACCTGAGCCTGTAGCACAGACATCCCAATAAAAAAAAACAGAATGGAAAGGAAAAAACAACTTAAGGCCTTCAAAATGAAATATGAATGTTATTTTTGTGCTAATTTTAAACTCTTGTTGGCAAAAATAGTCAAAAATCAATAACAACGATTAGGTTTTTCAAAAGTTAATCATATTTAACAGTTTACATTTGCAATGTTATTGATAGGACTAAAATAATAACGTTAACTATGAATTTCAATAAATCAACAAAAATATCGATTACGTTTGCAGCAGTACTTCTTCCCTTGATTTTCTTGAGCGGTATTGTTCATTCCACTGAAAAGAAAAATCCTGAGAATAATCCTCCTCAAACTTCGCAATCCAATAAAACATTCAAATTGGTCGTTATTGACCCAGGTCATGGTGGTAATCTACCCGGTGCTCGAGGAAGGACCACCGTGGAAAAGGATATTACGCTGCAAGTGGGAAAACGATTGAAAGAAGCGATTGAAAAAGAAATGCCTGGCGTAAAGGCTATGTTGACCCGTGAAACTGATGTGGATGTTCCATTTCACGAAAGGACAGCCTTGGCAAATAAAAACCATGCTGACCTTTTTATCTCTATCCACTGCAACTCGGCCGATGTCGACCGCCGAGTGAAAGGTAAGAACGGGCGCTATACCACCAGGACCATCAGGAACCCTGGAGTAAGTGGTACCGAAACTTTTGTTTGTGGTTTTAACAGGTTGCAGCGAGGAGAATCGGAAGTAGCCGTTAGGGAGAATGCCGATATTCTTTTTGAAGAGAACTATCAGGAGAACTATGGCGGATTTGACCCAAATGACCCTTCTACCTATATTATCTTCTCTTTAATGAAGAGGACATATCGCGATAAGAGTATTCGGTTTGCAACTCATATCCAAAATGAATATGTTAAAAAAGGCCGTCCAAACCGCGGGGTACAAGAATTATCCCTGGCAGTTTTAGCTTCGGCAGCTATGCCAGCTGTACTGACGGAAATCGGCTTTATTTCTAACCCAGATGAAGAACAGTTCATGGCTTCTGAAGCTGGACAGAATGAAATCGTAGGTAATTTAGTGGACGCCATCAAGCAATATAAATCAAATTCAATTGCACAGTAGGAATAGAATTTGATAGGAAACAGAAACGATTAAGAGAAATTGGAGAAATTGACAACAAAAAAGACAAACGTGATTCGGAAAATTGGGTTATTGTTGACTTGTATCTCAGTGGTTGTATTAGCGAGTTTTAAACCAAAAGATTTACAAAGCGACCAAAGTGGAAGTCCTAGAAAAATTAAAACAATAGTATTAGATCCTGGGCATGGTGGACATGATTCTGGGGCAGTAGGTAGGCAATCTAAGGAAAAAGACATTGCCCTACAGGTGGCCTTGAAACTGGGAAAGAAGATCCAGAAGGAATTCCCAGGCATCAAAGTGATCTATACACGTACCACGGATGTATATCCTAAACTTTATGAACGTCCTGCATTGGCAAATAAGCATCATGCGGACCTTTTTATTTCCATACACTGTAACTCAGGTGGTGCCAGTAGCCGTAGGGTAAAAAACAGCCGCGGTCGATATGTCACGCAACGTGTTCTGAACACCTCCGCGAAAGGAACCGAAACATTGGTTCTAGGTTTTAGCCGTACCGGTGACCAAGATGTAGCGATCCGTGAGAACGCATCCATCCTAATGGAAGAAAACTACAAAGAAAACTATGGTGGTTTTGACCCTAAAGACCCCTCTACCTACATCGTATTTTCATTGATGAAAAGAAAATTTAGAGAGCAAAGTATCCGTCTTGCATCCTATATGCAAGATCAATTTGCGGGATCTAGCCGTACGGACAGAGGTGTAAAGGAACAATCTTTAGCGGTTTTGGCAACAGCAGGTATGCCGGCAGTATTGACCGAAATCGGATTTATTTCCAATCCAGATGAGGAACGCTTCATGATGTCATCCGCTGGACAAGAATCAATTGTCACCGATTTGTTCAATGCCATAAATACCTACAGAAAAAGCATAGAAAAATAAACTTTTTCTTAAATTGGCGGTTAGAACAGAGTGGTAGTACTTAAATAGGGTAATTTTGAAAATATCTAACGAAACTAAAGTCGGGGCATTAACTAGTATTGCTATTGCAATCTTATTTATCGGTTACAGTTTCCTCAAAGGGAACAATGTTTTTAGCAGCGAAAATACTTTTTATACAGAATATGACAACGTGGACGGCCTAGCGGTTTCTAAACCTGTATTGGTCAGTGGTTTCCAAATTGGCCGCGTTTCTAAACTTACCCTTCAACCGAACGGAAAAATCAGGACTGAATTCAAGATCAACAATGACTATGATATCCCATCCAATACAGTGGCAAGAATTGTAAGTGCCGACCTATTGGGTAGTAAGGCCATCGTCTTTGAATTAGGGAACAGCACCACCATGGCCAGAAATGGAGATCCATTGCTATCGGATGTACAGGCTAACCTGATGGAAAAAGTTGAACCCTTGCAAAAGAAAATCGAAAACTTGGTCGTAAAACTGGATTCCGTATTATCGGGTGTAAACTCGGTATTGGATGAAAACTTCCAAAGAGATTTCAAGAGCAGTGTACATAGTATCTCTGTTTCCTTGAAGAACCTTGAAAAGATTACCGGTGATGTAGATGGATTGATGGGTGCAGAGAAAAACCGCTTGAGTAAGATCCTTGCCAATATGGAGTCCATTACCATGAACTTCAAAAACAACAACGAAAAGATCAATTCCATTTTAGCGAATCTGGATAACCTTTCAGATGACCTTTCAAAAACCGAAATCAAGGCGACCGTTGACAATGCCAACCAAACCATGAAGGATGTAATGGAAATAACCAATAAGATCAATACTGGAGATGGATCACTAAGTCAATTGATCCATGATGAAAAGCTATACAATAACCTAACAAATGCTTCCGAAAATCTGGACCAATTGGTGAAAGACCTGAAAGAAAATCCAGGTAAATACCTGAAGATTTCAATCTTCGGAAAGAAAGACACAAAATAGATTCAACGAATCAATTTTACAAAGAGCTCTAATTTTAATCGATTAGAGCTTTTTTATTGAATTATTTCAAACCGCTTAAATTGCTTAAACAACTATCAACTAATAACTTACCTAATTGACTACTAATTATAACCAATATTACATTAAAACAATAAAATATTATTTTAATAATTTTATACTTAAAATAATCAAAGTTTAATTAATTCTATTTGATGTAGCGATAAATATTACTATCCGTTTAAATCATATTGAAGTTATTTTAACACTGAGGATTGATATTTAAGCACTAAAATGTCCCATTTTGATAAATATTCCGATGAAAAGTTATTGGTCCTATTGAAAGACAGCGACCCTAAAGCATTTACAGAAATTTATAAAAGGTATTGGGACAAACTTTTGGTTATAGCCAGCAATAAACTTTCCGACATCCTGGTAGCTGAAGAAATAGTCCAGGATATATTCTTGGATATCTGGAAACGGAGGCAGAGCCTCAAACTCAGTGACCAAATAGAAAGATACCTTGCAGCAGCCCTAAAATATAAGGTCATTAATTATAGACATAGACTGGCAGTAGAACAAAAGTTTGTTGACTACAGTAAAAGATCGGAGGACGAGAAGTTCTATTCTATGGAAAACTACCTCCAATTTGAAGAACTCAAGACCAAATTGGAAAAATTGGTTACCCAGCTTCCCGAAAAATGCCAACTGGTCTACAAGTTGAGCCGTGAAGAAGGACTATCCCAAAAAGAAATTGCAAAGCGGCTATTAATTGCAGAAAAGACCGTGGAAGCCCATTTAACCCGGGCACTCAAGAAAATAAAATCAGGCCTCAATTATATCATCTGCTTGTTTTATTAAGACATCATTAAAAAAAAAATACTTTTTTTCATTTCCTATATAGGGATAAGGGCCCTCACCTTGATTATAGTTATATAGACCTATAATTAAATTACGATGACGGAACAAAATCGCTTAGCCGAACTGGAGCAGAAATGGCTCAATGGTTCGATTTCTGACGATGAGGCAAAGGAATATGCAGCTTGGTACAATAGTGCCCAGAACGACCCTATTAATATCCCTGAACATATTGCGAGTAGCAAAGAAGAACATAAAACCAGAATCCTAGAAGGTCTATTGGCAAAACTTGAGGTTTCTAATGGCAAAATTCTAGAGCCGAAACCAATGTGGTACAGAAATAAAACCTACCTAGGTATTGCAGCAAGCCTTCTGATGATCCTAGGCATCGCGTCTTATTGGTTTGTTACAGATAATAAAACCCCAGAAAACACAATAACATCTCAAGATAAAAAAGCCGGTACAGAAGGATTGGTCCTTTCTCTAGAAAATGGTGAAACCGTTGAAATCGACTCATTAGCAGACGGACTCATAGCGAGTCAGGATGGCGTTGAGATCTATAAAAAAGATGGGGCCATTTATTATAAAGGCGAGGCCGGAAAGACCTCTTTCAACACCGCCCACACGCCCAAAGGAAGGAAGTTCGAGATCCAACTGCCAGACGGTTCCAATGTCTGGTTAAATGCCGAATCTACCATTAAATACCCAATCGAATTTGCAGAAAACCAACGCAAAGTCCAGGTGACTGGCGAAGCGTATTTTGAGGTTGCTAAAAATGAAAATTCACCATTCATAGTTGAAACCGAAGACCAGACCATTCAGGTTTTGGGAACTCAATTCAACATAAATAGTTATTCAAACGAAAACGCTAGCAGAACGACCCTCTTGGAAGGAAAGGTAAAGATCTCCTGTCAAGGTGAAGAGCATTTCTTAACACCTAACGAACAAATTACTTATGACCGTCGCAAGGAAAAACTTGCCAAATCGGAGGTGAATGCCAAACAATCCATTAGCTGGGTCCAAGGATATTTCAACTTTCAAGATTCAGACTTAGCAGGAATTATGAAACAAATTGAACGCTGGTACAACATTGAAGTCGAATTCCAAGCAGGGGTAGATCAAAATCAAACCTTCTCCGGCCGCACGAGCATGAACCAAAATCTCTCTGAAGTGCTGAAAGTTTTAGAATTAAGTGGAATCAAAACACAGCTCCAGAACAACAAACTTACCGTAATCCCATGATCTAAAGAAAAGTACCAATAACCCTAATTACCATAACCTTAAAATGAATAGAATCAAATTAGCTATTATCACTTGTTTGATGATGCTTTCCTTACCCTTGTTTGCTCAAAAGGTCACCCTGAATGAAAAAAACAGCAGATTAAAGGACGTACTGGAAAAGATTGTCGAACAGACGAATTATGATCTCTTTTATTCCACTGAAATACTCAAGAAATCAAAAAGAGTACGGATAAAAGTTACGGACCAAGATCTTAGAACCGTATTGGATGAGATCTTCCATCACCAGACCATATCTTATTCCATTGCGAACAATACCATTGTCTTGGTCCCTAAGAGACCTAGGATCGTGGAAACGGTCATTGAGGTCAACATCGATCAACTGACAAGACCTAACTTGCCCCGAATGGTCGAGGGAGAGATTCGAGATCAAGCCGGAAAACCCATTCGAGGAGTGACCATCGTGAACAACAAAGACCCAAAAAACTCCAGGACCATTTCCGACATCAATGGGCGATTTAATATAGAAACCTCCAGGGGCGACTTGGTTACTTTTTCCTGCCAAGGCTACAAAGAGAGTACGATTTTATTTCGGGGGGAAAGAAACATGCTCGTGACGCTGTACAACCAAGTATTAGCGGTAAACGAAGTAACGGTAGAGGCGCGCGTAAAGAAAAACCTGAACCTGAATACCCAGATCGATATGACCAACAGGTCATATATGAACCTTGGTCAGTTACTGCAGGGAACTGTTCCGGGATTGACCTTACAGGTCCTTCCTTCTAACAAAAGAAAGATTGTCGGCATCACCGAAATTGGAACTATCCAATCTGGTCAAGGCGGCGGACTTAGAAAAACCTATTATACATTGGATCAATTCCTTCAGAAATTCTATCCAAACGGGCAAAGGATGATCGATGCCATTGAAAATAAAACCAGCCTTCCGGGTGGTGGAGATGCAGGTAGATTTTTTATCGAGTATTCCAATCAAGCCAGTGTTACCCTAGTTCCGGAACTCAGAGGTTCTGCCAGTTTTGGTAATACAGAAGGGATGATGGTCATTATCGATGGCTTCCCCGTTGAGGAATTCCCAGCGGACTATCCAATGGCAAATGTGGAATCGGTAGAAGTTATCAAAGACCCTAAAGAACTGATCAAATGGGGACCTCGAGCTACAGCAGGTATTATCCTGATCAAGACCAAGACCGGAAGAAAGAACCAGGTCAACATTACATATAACGCCAATATGTACTTTAAACCTGCTCCTAAATACGATATGGCCAAATTAGGATTAGCTAGCTCTTCAGATATTATAGACTATCTGAAAAGTGCTGCAACAATGGATCTTGTCCCGGGAGATGGCGATTTTGAAAACCTAAATTTAGCCGAAAGACTTTTCGCTTGGCGCAGGGACAACAAAATCACCGAAGCAGAGTTCAATCGGAGGATTGACTCGCTTTCGATCCTATCCAATGAAGCGCAGGTGGCTCATCTCCAACAGAACGTGATGTCCCAAAACCATTTATTGTCATTTTCTGGAGGTACTCCTCAATATATGTTTACCCTGACCGGGACCTATAACAATTTCAAATCCCATGGACTCAACAATAATTCCAACACCTATGGGGTTGACTTGAAAAATAACTTCAACCTGTTAAAAGGCAAGTTAATAGCAAACTGGCAGATCAATGCCAACAGGACCAATGCGCAAGGTGGTGCAAATGAACTGTCTATCTATAACCTTCCCCCTGCCTATCAGATGTTCCTGGATCGACAAGGAAACTATATCTATGATCAAAAGGTACTTGGTGAAGTCTACAATAACCTTATCATGAAAAACGGCTATTTCAACCATGGTATCAATATGTTGGAAGACAGTCGCTTGATGAACAGCCTATCCAAAAACACCTTGGTACAAAGTCGTCTGGAAATGAAATGGGATCTGTTCAAAGGCTTACGTTGGGACAACTCCGTATTCTATCGCATGACACGCAACAACAATGACCGAATTACAGACCGACAAAGCAGTGAAGGAAGACAACTCTTTAATAATTATGGGTCACCAAACTTTGGTTCGGTAGACTTTTATGTACCACCGGGAGACATCTTAAACAATAGCCAGGATAAGTATTTACAATGGAATATCCGTTCCGGTCTTAGTTACTCCTTAAAGATCGATGAACATACCGTTACAGCCAATATTGGTGCTGGTGGGGCCAACGAAACCAGGGAAAGACCAGGAAATGTAACCCGTTATGGATACAATAAAAATACTGGAAAAGGTTCGGCAATCTTTCTACCTGCAGGAGATAAAAATCAAGGTGTTGAAAACTTCAGAAGACTATACAGTAGTACTGCAGCCTTGATCTATCCATTTGCTCTATTGACTCCTTCATCAGGTGACACTTCGATCTTTAGGAACTTAAACTGGAATGCAGGAATCAATTACGATTATAAAGAGAAGACCATAAATTTCAATGCTAACTATAGCGAGGCTTTCAGTCCTAACTATGGAAAGGAGAAATTTGCTACAACTAGGACATTTAATTCCATCGTTGGTTACCAATTCAAACATAAAAACCTGCCCGATTGGCTATCAGGTGTTATGGTTTCTGCTGGTCTGATGGGAAATAAAATGCCTGACCTGCCTACTACAATTGGAAGTAACCGATACAGACAGGCAGAATGGAACAACTACGCCATCTGGGTCAATAATTTTATTCCCGTACCCCAGGCTGGCCAATCCTCATTCAATATTTTTGAAGAATTAAGATTGAACCTATTTGGTGGAGACCTATCCGTGTATGGTCGTTACAATACCATGAAATTGAGTGGTATATCCCCTAGCGGAAGCCTGACTGACTCCGCTTCATTTAACCAGCGTCGGACCCTCAGGTATTTCAGTGCGGGATTGGAAGGGTCATTAAGGGACGGAACATTGATGTTCAACGGAACCTTTGATCGCTCCCCAGAAGGCCAAAAGCAATTCAATGGTAATATTTCCTATGATATCAAGAAGGAATCCTTTTTCACTTCTGAGGGGATCAGTACCTTAATGATTGGTGCAACTTATCAAGACCTATCTTCCATCCAGGGTTTGGGATTGATGATGGGAACCAACAGCAGTGCGGGCGGAGGTTTTGGATTGGCGACCAATAGTACCTTTTCCGTTTTGCCACCAAGAAACAAAAACATTGAAATATATTTTCAATTTGGTCTGAACAATGACCGCCATCGAATTGATCTAAGGTACTATAACCGGTCAGACCAAGGAATCACCAATAACATCCCTATTCCTACCGACCCTTCAACAGGACTGGACAATCAGATTACCTTCAGTAACATTGTGAATAAAGGTGTCGAATTCTTCTATAAATCTGACATCGTCAGGAAGCCGAAATTCAGTTATAGTTTCGCCATCAATGGAGCCTATAATTTAAATATGGCCAAGAAGATTCCAAAAACGCCATATTCCGCCAGCAGACAATTTTTAACGGCTTTCCGCGAAGGTTATAGCACGACCAATGTTTGGGGATATCGTTGGGCAGGCCTAAATGCAGAAGGTGCCCCCCAAATCTATGATGCAAAGGGCAACATCACAGCCAACCCAGACTCTTCCGTTTTGGCGAATGATATCATCTACATGGGAGCAACAAGGGCACCATGGACAGGTGGTTTCATGCATGATATTACCTACGGCAAATTCTTCGCCCGTGTATCCTTTATGGGTAGTTTCGGTGGTATTATGCGCCGGTTCATCCCTGCCAATTCGGGGGCTCAATACGAAAATTCTAATTTGATCAGCCAGCGTTGGAAAAAACCTGGCGACGAAGCGTTCACCGATGTCCCTGCGCTGACTAATGATACAGGTTTATCCATCCGTAGTTTCTTAGCTCAGAACTCCAGCAATAGCTTTATGTCAGCCAATTTTATCCGACTCCAAGAAGTGATGGTCGGATGGGAGATCCCAAAGAGCTTTCTTAACGAAAAATATGTAAAAAGCCTGCGCATCTCTGCTCACATGCAAAATGTAGCCGTTTGGGCGAAAAACAGATATAAATATGACCCTAATAATGTGGATACAGGTGGTAGACTTGGTTTACCTACTCCTATTCAATATGGGGCTACACTAAACGTAATTTTCTAATCGTAACACCATGAAGACAAAACATTATTTTTTCGTTCTGAGTCTTGTGATTATATATACAATATCCTCTTGTCAGAAATTCTTGGATATTATGCCAAGCACCGGAAATGTAAACCCCTCTACCCTTAAGGACTTTCAGGAAATGCTGAATAGCGACTCCATTGCACGTTGCAATTTTATTCTTGCAGACCTCATGGCCGATGACCTCAGCTTTCCCGCCCTCGCCCGAAATGAATATTACGGCAATGCTTATATGTATGCCCAACATATTTGGGGTCCAGGCGAGATGGACTTCATGTACAAAAGCGCCTATGAGCGAATCCTGCAAATGAATATCCTGATCCTCAAGGCCGCTGAAGTAAAACCGAAAAATGAAGATGAGAAAAAAGGCCTTGCTATTGCAATCGCACAAGCAAAGGTGAACCGTGCTTGGTATTTTTTACAGTTGGCAAATATATATGGCCAAGACTATACCAATGGGAAAGCTGCAACAGAATTGGCAATTCCAATTTCACTGATCCCAGATGCCAGTGTTAAACCAAAAAGAGGAACAGTCCAAGAGGTATATACTTTAATCATTAAAGAGTTAACTGAAGCCATCGCTACCGAGGACTTCCCTGTTATGGGCAATACGATCATCCACCCGGGCAAAGCATCGGCCTTGGCCCTATTGAGCAGAACCCATTTACTGATGGGAAATTATGCCGAAGCTTTGAAATCAGCGGACGAATGCCTAGCCCTGAAATCTTCTTTATTGAATTACCAGACCCTTACTGCAGCTCCATTAAACCTTATAGACCAAAGTCGAAATCCAGAAGTTTTATTAGGAAAAACAGGTGTAGACCATGATCTAAACCTGACTTACTCTTTTAGGATACAGATCAGCAAAAGCTTAGACTCTCTATTAACATCCTCTGATTTTCGAAGAAGAATCAACTTCGACTACTATGATGTTTTTGCCAATCAAGATGGAAAATACAATTTCAATTATAGCATTGCTGTACCGGAAGTTATGCTCATCAAAGCCGAATGCCTAGCTAGGACAGGCAAACCTAAAGAGGCATTGCCGATCCTAAATCTGCTGAGAAAAAACCGCATTGAAAATTCAACTGATTTAGTAATAGCGGATGGTGAAATCTTAAAGACAGTTTTGGAGGAAAGAAGAAGAGAGCTGTTCTGCCATGGTGGCTTGAGATTGTTCGATTTAAAAAGACTGAACCGTGAAGAAAGGTTCAGTAAAAATATCATTCGAAGCTTTTATGACAATTATAACTATCAAGATACCACAGTCGCCATTATCAAGCCCAATTCACCGCGCTATTTAATGGAGATTGCTCCGCTGATTACCAACAACAATCCAGATATCAAACCAAATCCTAGATAATGAGTGATTTAGGTCAAGGAATACAACGCATTAATATCATGAATAGATTAATAAATATACTTTTTCGACATGGCCTCTCAGCACTGCTCGTACTTATCGTATTCAGCAGCTTTCATGGATGCAAGAAGGACAAGCTAGACTTATATCAAGAGGTAGCCAATGAATTCAGCAACTACCTGAGCACTACGATCGGAACGGGCACAGCCATGAAGCTTGGTGATTCTGCCGTAAACAACAGGACCCTTTCCGCACCGGGTTTACCAGTGCTATTGCAAGGCAAAGCCGCTCAGGAAGTAGTGGTCCAAGGAACAATAGACCCTGCCCTGATTGCAGTATATGATAGCCTCAACCATACCAAATCTCCTGAATTTAAAGAAGGTGCTTTTGAATTGAGCAATAAAGGTGTCATTCATATTCAACCCGGATTATCAACCTCAACAGACTCCCTAAAACTGCACTTAAAAGACGCCAGTCTCTTAGAGCATAATACCATTTACCTTGTCCCTATCAAACTTAAAATCGTTTCTGGACAAGCACAGTTGAAGAGTAAGTACATGTTTGTCAAGATGAAGGTATCCATCACGCCTTCCTTGATTCAAATGGATGTGTATAAACCAGAAAGTGGATTAAACACCAATTTTATACGTGGTTACTATGTGATCAATGGATACCATTCCGTAACTAAAATCAATAACCAAGAGAATGGAATCAAGGTATTCAAATTCTCCGCCCGGATAAACCATCCATTGGACATCGCCGTTCAAGGAGGTATCAGGTTAAACAATACAGACAGTGTAAAAACTTGGGTGGAAGGGATTAAAAAGAACACGTACAATAGAATACCTGAAAGCGCAATCAAGATCATAAAATCAACCGTCAATTTCCCTAAGGGCGATTCTGTATCCGTAGATAGCTTTGCTTTCTCAATCGACTACCAGCAACTCAAACAAAACGATAAAAATTATATCGGAATACTTGAATTGGAAAATACAAGCAATAATAATTTCGTGGAACCAATGACAGAACTTGGCGCAAATTATGCCTTGATAGAAATCAATATCCAAGAGTACAACACAGAAAATATCGCTTACCCATTGCCAGCTTTGCAAGGCAATAAAATGGACCGTAGTTTATGGAAGGCAACGGCCGAAGTAAATGACAACAATAAAGATTTCCCGGTTACCAATCTTTTTGACGGTAAAATAGCTACAATTTGGAAAGCTGCAGGTAGCACACCTAAGGATATCACTATCGATATGGGAAAAACCGAAACCCTCAAAGGCTTCATCTTCACCCCTTCTTACCAAGGTTCTTATGATATCTATTACAACTTCTCCAAAGTGGAAGCCTATTCCAGCAATGATGGCAAGACCTGGAAAAAAGAAGGAATCTTTATAGCAGGCGATATTGACAACCGAAGTTCAGCAGATAGACCCGATAGGAAGAACCTAAAATTCATTAATCCCGTAACAGCAAAATTCTTCAAGTTCAACATTATTGAAAGCTCATTTGGGCTCCCATATATTTCAGAAATAGAAGGTATAAATTAAAAATTACGTATATGACAGTTTTATTAAATATTAGAAAAATCACCCCCTTGCTTCTATTAGTTGGTTCATTGTTTAGCCAAGAAGCGTTTAGCCAAAGTGAGTATGTAGTCAAAGGAAAAATTGAAGGTTGGCCTTCCAAGTATATCCGCTTTGAGCGGAAGGGCAATTTCCCGGGTAAGGACTCCGTAGAAAATAAGGATGGCTCTTTCGAATTCCGTGGCAAGATCGAAGGTCCAACCAATGCTTTCTTGGTTTCCTTAGATGGAGAGGAACCTAAGTATAAATTCCTCTTTTTAGAACCCGGAAACATTGAAATCCATGGCCAATATGCCAATCTGGAAGAGGCCAAAGTGACCGGTTCAAAATCCACTAACGAATATTATGAAATCAAGAAAGTCCACAAGGTATTGGGAGAGCAGATCGACAGCTTATACCAAGTCTTAAACGGGGAAAATGATGAAAGTAAACAGAAAGGAATCAGTAATGAAATCAAAAACCTGACTGAAAAAAACATCGAGATTTCAAAAACATTTATCAAAGAACACCCAGCTAGTCCAGCCACAGTTTACGAATTGGCAGGCTTAAGCCAGGAACTGGACTACACAGAGCTCAAGAAGCTATACGATGTATTGGACCCTAAATTAATTGCAACTGTGCAGGCAGAAGACATCAACGCCTACATGAAAAATTTATCCAACATCGAAATAGGGAAAATAGCCCCTGATATTGCACAAAAAGATACTGCCGGAAATACGATCAAACTGCAGGATTTCCGTGGCAAGTATGTTCTTATTGACTTTTGGGCAAGCTGGTGCATTCCTTGTCGCAGAGAAAATCCCAATCTCCTGGCAGCCTATAAATCCTATAAAGATAAAGGATTCGAAATCCTAGGGGTATCCATTGACTCCAAAGCTGAGGAATGGCGCTGGAAAAGGGCAATCCAAAACGATGGTGTCATCTGGCCACAGGTCTCTGATCTGCAAGGCAATAAGAACGAAGCCGCAGTAACCTATGCAGTTCAGGTTATCCCATCCAACTTTCTGATTGGCCCCCGACGGAAAGATCATTGCCAAGAACCTTGTTGGCGATAAACTGCAGGAAAAACTGAAAGAAATATTTAAATAACCATACACTTTAAGCTTAATTACATGAAAATTCAAACAATTCTATCTGCGCTATTCATTCAATTATTTATACTCACGCAACTCGGTTTTTCCCAAGATAACTTTACCGTAAAAGGTAAAATTGAAGGATGGCCAACAGAAACGGTCTATTTGGTCCGTCAAGGAAATTATCCTGGAGTGGACTCAGTTAGCACCACAGACGGCAGCTTCCAATTCAGTGGTAGTATCCCAGGTGCAACCGCAGCATACCTGATTACCCAGAAAAAGAGCGGAGTTGCAAAATTATTGTACGTGGAACCAGGCAATATCACCGTTAATGGCAATTTCGAAGATTTTAAAAATGTGGAAGTCAAAGGATCAACTACCTACAATGACTTTATTGAACTCAGGGAAGGTCATGAAAAATACGACCAGGAAATGAGCAAATATGTACAACTTCAATTCACAACAGAAGACAGTACCGTACTGAAGCAATATTATAAAAGCCTCGATAGCCTAAGTCTTCTGGATATTGAATATTCCAAGGAGTTTATTAAAAAACACCCGAACAGCATCGTTAGCTTATCGGAAATCCAGACCCTAAACAACAGCCTGCTGAACAGCGAATTGGTTGCTCTATTCAATTCCCTAAGCCTTTATATCAAGGAAAGTCCAGAGGGCGTTTTACTATCCGAAAACCTTCCATTGATGGGCAAGGATAAACAAGAAGAAGAAATTGAAGGTCAATGATCTTTATAGATAAAATTAGAACAACACAATCATGAAAATATACATCCAGACGATAACAGGTTTATTTTTAACTGCAGCAGTCAGCTCTCCTCTTTTTGCGCAAGAGCCCTTTAGCATCAAGGGCGAGATCAAGAATTGGCCTAGCAAATATATCCACCTTGAACAGCGCGGCGACTATCCTGGCCAAGATTCCGCAGAGGTGGTCGACGGAAAGTTTGAATTTAAAGGAACCATTCCAGGACCAACCAATTCATTCTTGGTCAATAAGTCCAATGATAAAAGCACCGCTTTCTTTTTATTCGTGGAACCCGGCAATATTCAAGTCAATGGAGACTTCAACAAGATTAATGAAGTACAAATTACAGGTTCTAAGACCTATTCTGATTACCTAGAAATCAAAGACTTTGAAACTAAATTAGCTGCAAGGATCAAGGAATTGGATGATCAATTTAATAATCCGCAGCCTAAGATTTCGCAAGAGGAGTATGACAAGCTGATGGACGAATTATATGTCAGCCGTAATGAATTTGCAGTTTCCTTTATCAAAAACCATGGCAGCAGTGCCGTTTCGATAACCGAATTATACAATCTTGTGGGAAGCTTGGAAAACAGTCAAATGAAAGAGCTTTTCCAAGGACTGTCCGACGAGCTAAAGCAATCTCCAGGTGGTGAAATGATCAATTCACTGATCATGCAATCTGCTATCGTTGATATTGGCATGCCGGCACCCGATTTCTCCATTCCAGATACAGAAGGTAAAACGGTCAACCTTTCAGATTACAAAGGCAAATATGTACTGATCGATTTCTGGGCAAGTTGGTGTGCACCATGCCGCGCCGAGAACCCGAATTTAGTTGCTGCCTATAATCAGTTCAACAAAAAGGGTTTCGAAATCTTAGGTATTTCCCTAGACAAAAAAGAAGCGGAAAAAATGTGGCGACAAGCAATCGTTGCGGATAAACTGACCTGGAAACAAACTTCCGACCTTACAGGGGTGGATAGTGATGTGGCTAAAATGTACCATGTCGTACAGATTCCAACCAACTTCTTAGTTGATGCAAATGGACAGATCATAGCCAAAAACTTAAGAGGTGAAGAATTAATCAAAAAACTCGAAGAACTGTTTTAACCATGAAATTGTTTCAAACACATCCTTTTTGGGTATTTACCTTGGCTCTGGCTTTATCCTGTCTACAGCAGGAGGCCAAAGCACAGGACCAAACAGACAGCATTTTCATGAACGATGCCTTATTCCACAAAGGCTTGGAGGAAAAGGTACAGGCTGCATTTAAATCACAGCAAGGAAAAACAGTACCTCAACTTCAAATCGAAGCCAAGGCATTAAAAAATGAACAATCATTTTCATGGAAATTAGTGGGTAATCCATCCACAGAGGCATTGAAGCCTAGGGACCTTTTTCAGGCAAAAAAAACAGCTGTCTTTTTGATGGGCCGAATGAACCAAAAAGATAAAAATGATTATCCCTATGCCGATCTATATGCCTCCGCTTTTGCTATCAGTTCTGATGGCATCTGCGTCACGAATTACCATGTGCTCGCTGAATTGATCCATACGGATAAGCCAACAGATACTTTGCAACAAAGCAAAGACCTAAGCACTTATTTTATTGAAGGCATAGATGGTGAGGTATATGTGATGGATGAGTTACTGGCCTTTTCTTCCAGCAATGATCTAGCCGTTTTCAAGGTTAAAACGAATGGAAAGAAATTGCCTTTTATTCCATTAGGTCCAGTATTATTACCCGGCGAACCCGTATATATTATCTCCCATCCAGACCATATCTATTATTATCTGAGTGAAGGCATCGTCAACAAAAACAGTTTGATGTTGAACCCGAGGACACCGGTAATCCGACAATATAGGATGACCATCAGTGCAGACTATGCGGTCGGATCAAGCGGTGCTCCTATCCTATCGGAAGCTGGCAATCTGGCTGGTGTAGTTTCTTCTACTCAGACCATTCCTTCAGCTACGCCTGAAGGCAACAAACAACAGATGGTCATGAAAAACGCTATTTCCGTACGTGCTCTAAAGCTATTAATCCAATAAATCATGAAAAGATTCATCCTTATATTATTCTTGCTACCAACCGTTCTCTTTGCTCAGGAAAAAGGAATAAAATTCAGCAATAACTTGAATTGGGCAGAGGTCAAAGAAAAAGCCAAAGCGGAGAACAAATACATCATGATGGATTGCTAAACCTCCTGGTGTGTACCTTGTAAAATCATGGAACAACAGGTTTTCACAGACAGTAAAATTGGCGAGTTCAGCAACCAAAACTATGTGTCTGTCCAAGTGCAATTTGATGATGACCCTGAGGCGAATGAAGTCAAAAAAGAATGGATGAAATTAAGCAAGGAATTTGACAAGAATTATCAGGTGGATGGCTACCCTTGCTATCTCTTCTTTAATCCCATTGGCGAAATAGTACATAAAGCCTATGGCAAGAGAGAGATCAGCAATTTCCTAAACCTATTGCAAAAGGTCCCGAATCCAGATTTCCAATATTACACCTTAAGAAAGAAGTATGAGGAAAATAAGCAGGACAAAACCATATTAAAAAAACTTTTAAATGCTTCTATGGAAGCTGAGCCCGAGGACAAACAAGATCTGATCAAGGCTTATCTTTCCCAGAAACCAGCTATTGAAACGAAAGCCGAAGCACAGGTCATCATGGATGTAACCCGTTCTTCCCAAGACATTGGCTTCCCATTACTTTTGAATCAAGCTAAAAAAATTGACTCTTTGTTAGGAGAAACAGCGGCCGAGGATCTATACCGAGGAATAATAAATTTTGAAGATGCCGCCAACAAGCTCGGCCGTAAATCTCCTATGGGCTATTATATCTTGACCAGCAATCCGGATTGGTCTATTTTCCAAGATACCTTAGTTGCAAAATACCCAAATCATAGCACGGAACTATTGGATTTTATAAAATTAAACTTCTATAAAAATGGCCTTCTGATGCATGATTATGTCCCTGCCCTGAAAGCCTATATCCAAAAATATGACCATAGCATCAGTGATAGAATGAAAATGGAATATGTGGGTGTTTTTGCAAAAAAATCCAAGGAGACTGAACTCATCAAAGAACTGTTGACCTGGTCGAGAGATGCCTTTGAAAAGTCTGAAGATGTCGAAAATCTTTCCAACTACGCTTTGTTGAACTATAAAGTGGGAGAAAAAGAAAAAGGAATCTCTTTGATGGAAAAGGCAATCACAAAGGCGGAAGAAAACCAGCTCTATGATTTGAATGAAAATTTAGACCTAATGAAGAAAGGTGAAAATATTCTTTAAATGTTGTTTATTAAGTAATGAATGAAAAAGCAAGTTATAGATCCTATAATGTCTCTTGTTTCTGTGCATTCAAAAAGCCGATTCAATTTGAATCGGCTTCTTTATTTATTTATTATTTTTTCAAGGTTTCATCCAACCATCCGAAAAACTCCCTTTGCCATACCTGTGCGTTATGACCTGAAAGCACCCAATGGTTTTCATCTGGTAAATAGACCAATCTACTTTTCACCCCCCTAAGTTGAGCTGCTTGGAAAGCTTCCAACCCTTGTCCGATTGGAACCCTGTAATCTTTACCGCCTTGGAAAATCAAGATCGGCGTATTCCATTTCGATACCAGTGTGCTTGGGTTGAATTCGGTATAGGTTTTCGCATTACCCTGTTCCCAATAAGGTCCACCTAATTCATAGTTAGCAAAAAATAATTCCTCTGTTGTACCATACCATGACTTCATATCAAACAATCCACAATGTGAAATAAAGGATTTGAATCGACCTTCATGCACACCTGCCAATTGAAATACGGAATAACCGCCATAACTAGCACCTACAGCTCCAATCCTATCTTTATCCACGTATGATTCCTTGGACAGGTCATCGATTGCGGATAGGTAATCGGCTATCGCCTGACCACCCCAATCCTTTGAAATCTGCTCATTCCATTTCACCCCCCATCCTGGCATTCCACGACGGTTAGGCGCAATGACAATATATCCCTGACTGGCCAATAACTGGAAGTTCCAACGGAAGGAATACGATTGGGTAACCGCTCCTTGTGGACCTCCCTGACAGAATAATAGGGTTGGGTATTTTTTGCTAGGGTCAAAGTTCGGCGGGTAGATCACCCATGAAAATAGGTCTAAACCATCCGATGCTTTAGTAACCCTTGCTTCCACCTTTGTATCCGCAACCTTACTATACAATTGATCATTGACAGTCGTTATTGGGGTTAATTTTTTGGATTTGAAAGCATAATGGTATACTTCATTGGCCCGTGTCATTTTTGACAGGGAAACTACCAGACCCTCCTTGGTTTCTCCCACGATACCGTTGATGTCAAATTCTCCATCTGAAATCTTATTGATAATTGGCAATGCCCTATTCTTCAGGTTGGTTGGGATCAATAGTTCAAAGATCTGAACTGTACCTTCGGTTGGTGCCAAGAAATAGATTTTTTTATTGTCCTTGCTCCAAGTATAGGAATTGATTGTTCCATCCCAATGAGCCGTCATGTTCAGTTTGATTCCGCTGGCAGGCTCGCTAATGTAGATATCATTTTTATCCGATTCATAGCCATCGGTTTTCATGCTCATCCAGCTCATCAATTTTCCATCAGGGCTGAAGTTTGGCGTATTGTCATACCCATTCATTCCCTCGGTCAGATTACTGGTCTGTCCTGAAGCCAGGTCATATTTGTAGATATCTGTATTGGTACTCTGTGCGTATTCCGTTCCAAATTTTTTCTTACATACATAGAGTACGGATTTACTATCTGGAGTCCAAGCAAAATCCTCTGCACCTCCAAATGGCATGGTTGGCGAATAGAAAGGCTCATCAGCTAAGATATCCTTAGCCTCCCCAATTTTTCCGTTATCATAACTAGCGATAAATGGATGGTTGAATTTCCCATCGTTCCAAGTATCCCAGTGTCTGTAATCTAGATTATCATAGATATACACATTGGATTTTGGTAGGTCCTTATATTTATCGGTGCTATGGTAATCTTTTAAGAGAACCTGTTTGCTGAACAAGATATGCTTCCCATCAGGTGAAATCTTCACATTTTCCAATCCACCTTCATGATTGGTCACTTGAACGGCATTTCCGTCTTTCAGGCTTTTTTTCCAGATCTGTCCTTTGAACATATAAAGGACATCGTCACCTTCCACTTTGAGTACAGACTCTCCACCTGCCTCGGAGGTGAATTGCTTGGCAACCCCTCCTTTTACCGGAATAACAAAAAGATCCTTCTCGGATTTGTTTTCATCAAACTGATAATTCGATACACCGTAAATCAATTGGGTGCCATCTGCTGAAAGTCCTTCTCCGGAAACCCGGCCCAATTCCCATAGCTTCTGGGGACTAAGGGGTTCCACATTGCCTGAACGTCTGACGCGATCTTCTACTTTTGGTCGCTCCACCTTTTGGGGAACTTCTTTTCCTTCTTGTGCAATAACCATATTATTGATCAATAAGAGTGCTCCAATCCATGATATCTTATGCATATAAAAAACGATTTGCCTGCCAATTTACTAAAGTTGACAGGCAAACCGAAATCATTACCTAATTTACACGACTGGCTTTCCAAAATAAGAGCCAAATGCTCGTGAGGTACATTCGTATGGATGTTCTACTTAACCTTATCATTGCTTTTCAAATTGATACCAGTTAATTTTTGTTGAAATACGCATTAATACCGCCAAGATGATGAATAGTCCAATGGTTCCAACGATTAATGAGTAGTCACGTAATTGAAGAAGTACGAAGATAAAACTATAGAATAGAGCTAATATGGCGGCGAAATTCATGGCCGATTTCATGTCCTTGGTTATTGCTTTGATAAACGATGAAATCAGGATAATTGTTGCAATTGCTGCAATTAAATATGCGAAATTAAATCCAATATGTTCCGAAATCGCAAGTAATAAAGCATAGAACAACACCATGGCAAAACCAATCAATACATACTGAATGATATGCACGCGCTGTTTCTTGATGATTTCCATGAAGACCAAGGAAACAAAAGTCAATGCGATCACCAAAGCACCATACTTGGTTACGCGGGTTGCTTTTTGATAGTTATCGACCTGTGGCAAGAAGTTGACCTGAACCATGTCATAATCATTTGCAGTCAACTGATTGTCTGTGCTAGCGCTCTGTGGTTCTGGAAAGGTGCGTGCAGCATATTCATTGGGATGTGCGTCTTCGTCAGAAAGATCGATACCTTGGAAGTTATAGACCTTATAAGGCTCTCCGGTCCATTGTTGGGCCTGTTTTCTGCTGAAATCCGGAATGGTCCAGTTAGCTTTAAAGCTTTCTCCAACTTCACGGTCATCCGGTAAAAAGTTACCATTGAAACTAGGATTTGCCCAATTACCATTTACATTGATCTTCGTGTTTTTTGCCAGCGGCAAGAAATTCAAGGACTTGGATCCTTTCAGGTCAAAATTGATCTCGAAAGGTTTGTTCAAGGACTCATTGTTTTCTAATGGAAGGTCAACCGTTAAATTCTGCTTGAACAGATCGATATCCAGATCATATTTCCCCATATCCATGGCTTTACCATCCCATTTAAACGTTGGATTTTCTGATAGTCCTTTCACATCCTGTATACCGAAAACCAGTTTGGCGTCCTGCCATTTCAGATCAGCAGGCAGTACCTTTAATTTACTGAAATCAAAGGCTTCGAAATTCCCCTTAATATTGATCTTTGAGGTATAGACGATGGCTTGATAGATGCCACGCTTTAAAGGTTCAGGTTCTACGGTAGCTGTAATCTGGATCTGATCTGCCATCATAAAGGCATATTCTGTCACTACCGTTGTCACCAACGTACTGGTTCCCGTACCTTCCCCATCACTTTTCATCCTTTCTCTGACCACCTCGTAAGGAACAGCTAAGATAGGGCTTGTGATCACTTGGTCCATCCCCCATTTCCGAGCGATCTCCGTAGATACATTCGTCTCCCTATTGTTGCGCTCTGAAATCAGGTCTCCGATCAAGCCCAATGGAATGAGCAAGATTAACATCAGGAAGAAAATGACAAAGATCTTAACGATCAATGAAGAGGTGATTTTTTCGATCAGGGATTTCTGAGAACTGTTCTCCAATCCCTCGTTAGTTGAATTATTTTCCATGTTGAATAGGATTTACTTGTAGTTGTAGTTTTAATTGTTTTTTATCTAGTGATTGTTGTAATGTGCTCAGTGATTCTGTGAGGAAGCCCTTAAATTCTATATGATGAAATTTATGCATGGCCTTCCCTTTTCTGTAAGCTGACCAATAATGTGCGCTATGCTCCGGAAATATAAAGGTCCCGATAAAGATCATGGCCAGCAGGTACAAACTCAGCTTGCCATTTCCGAATAGCAGATATTGCATGGCAATTTCATCGTTAATCTCTGTTCCAGTTTCTGTGATCAGGTGAAAGACATCGTGATTCTCCAATTTCGGCATGACGTCAAAACCTTTTTCTTTGTAGAACATCCCTAAGGCATAGCCTAAACTCCCCTCTTGATATTCCAAAAACTCTTCTTTCCTGATTCCCCAAGCTGCCTTATATCCCTTAAACAGCTCTGCATACAATTTGGATGACCAATTGTACAGGAATAGCATAAATTTCAATCTTAATCCTCTCATATTTTTATCTATAAAGTACTTTGTCTTTCAAAGTAGATGAACAAAAAAAATTCTATTTGTACTGCTGTTTGATGAGGCTCTCCAAGGCAATGATATGATTTTCAAATGCTTTAGCGCCTTGATCCGTCTTACTATAACTTGTATTCGGCTTACGATCGATGAATGTTTTAGTCACCAAAATATAGCCTTCTTTTTCAAGGTTCTTCAGGTTTGATGCCAGGTTACCATCGGTTACCTCCAACAATTCCTTTAACGAATTGAAATCATAGGAATCATTGGCCATCAGGATACTCATGATTTGCAACCTGACCCTATTTTCAAAAACCTTGTCATATAATGTTAAATCCAAGCTCACTTTCTTTCGTACTTTTTATGGACAATTAACCCGTAAACGATATGTAGAACACCAAATCCTAAGGCCCAAAACACGACGCCATATCCAGGGAAGGCCAAAGCTAACAAGCCTAATACAATTTCCAAAATTCCAAGTACCCTGACTTCCCGAAAAGTGAATACACTAGCTGCCGCAAGTGACAGTCCATAAAAAATCAGCAAGGTGGAAGCTACCAAACCGACCACACCCTTACTGATCAGGATGATCGAAAACAGACCGCCAGTCACCAATGGGATAGCCATCGCTTTCAATAACGCTTTACTGGTCGGGTTCCAGATGCTCTGTCCCGCTTTCTTGGCTTTTGCCCTTGCCATGATCACCCCTACCGTTACGGAAATAACCAAGACCAAAATGGCAATGATGATCAATTTATATAGCACCTGTTCATCCAGCACATAATAGTCACGGTAACCAAATACACTCTTGGTTCCATAAACCACAAAATATGCAGCTGCTGACCCCAATAAAGCTAAACAACCGATCAATACGCCCGAAAGCCCACTGATGGACATAAATTTCGATGATTTCTCCATCATGGAGCGGATCTGGCCTATTTCTTTTAAGATATCTTTCTGGTCCATAAAAGTACTTTGTGTTTCAAAGTAAAGGAGAAAAAAGTACTTGCGCAAATATTTTTTCAATTTTTTTATAAAGCCTCCCCCATTCCATCAATAAAACCAAGTTCTGGAAAGTCGTTTTTTTATCCAATTATTGATCTTAGGCCTTCGACCATCACTTTACCCTTGTTCGAGACATTTTCGGAAAATTCGGAATGTGTCTCGAATGAGGTCAAATTATGCTCCATTATCCTGGTCAGGATTCTTGAAGGAATCCTTATTTCTATTGAATAGTGTTTATTGATTTATTATATAAAAGGAACATGAGCCTCCCCACCTTCGAGTTTTTTTGGAGGATGTCCTTTTAGTTTTCCATAATTATAAAGACCAAAAGAGGATGTTTACCTATCGAATCCGCTCCAAAAACAGCATGATCTTCCCGTATTTTGAGCTTAGCCCAGGCTATTTTCAATATTTTTTAAAAAATTAGGCTTTAAGAAACAAAGAGTTACAAAAAAACATAGAAAAAAGAGAAGAAAAAGCTTGACATATATAGGTTTGGTTTCTATCTTTGTGGCTCAATAAAATCCTAACTGCGGAAGTGGCGTAATTGGTAGCCGCACCAGACTTAGGATCTGGCGCCGCGAGGCGTGGGGGTTCGAGTCCCTTCTTCCGCACTTGATGTCCTCCTGAAAACAAAATATCAGGAGGACTTTTTTTTATTAATTGCGAAAAGCTAAAACAAGAGTATGAATATTTCACACCAGAACATTGATGACATCAACGCTAGTATCCAAGTGGAAATAGCGCCTGAGGACTATAACCCACAGGTTGATAAAGCAATTAAAGACCAAGCAAAACAAGCTAAATTACCAGGATTCCGCCCAGGAATGGTTCCTACTGGACATATCAAACGTATGTACGGTAAAGCGATCTTATTTGATGAGATCAATAAAATTATCAATGATAAAATTGCTGAATACATCGGTGAGCAAAAACTGGAAGTATTAGGCCAACCTCTTCCTAAAGAAGAAGATACTGATGGTCAATACAACTGGGATTTCAAAGATACTTTTAAATTCGATTACGAGATCGGTTTAGCTCCTCAGTTTGACATTCCTTTCTCAGCAGAGACGGAATTCACTGAATACGACATTAAAGCTGATGAAGCAACGCTTACTGAGCGTATCAAAAACTTACGTCGTAGCTATGGTAAAATGACCAACCCTGAAGTTTCTGAGGAAGGTGACGTTCTTTACGCTGAATTGAAACAAGATAAAGAAGACGGTATCGAAAAAACAACTTCAATCCGTACGGACATCATTGAAGATGCCAAAATCAAAAAATCATTGGTTGGCTTGAAAAAAGATGATACTGCAAAGCTTGACGTAAAGAAAGCATTCAAAGTTGCTGACCTTGCTCGTATCTTAGGTATCACTGAAGATGAGGCTGAAAACCTAGACGTTACTAAATTCGAATTGACGGTTAAAAACATCAATAGATTAGAAGAGTCTGACTTGAACCAAGAGTTCTTCGACAAATTGTTCCCTGCTGGTGAAGTAACTACCGAAGAGCAATTCAACGAAAAAGTAAAAGAAGAAGTTGAAAACCTATTCAAACAAAACTCAGCTCAAAAATTACGCAACGATATGTATACTTTCGGTATGGATAAAGTTGACGCTAAATTCCCTGAGGATTTCTTGAAAAAATGGTTAAAAGCAACTAACCCTAACTTGGATGCTACTGAAATCGAAGAAGGTTTCGAAGATTTCTTGAACAACTTGAAATGGACGATCATCGAAAACCGCATCGTTACAGCAAACAACTTAGAAGTTAAATATGATGAGGTGGTTGATTTGGCTAAAGAACGTATCTACGCGCAAATCAAAATGTACAACATCAACGAAGAGCCAACAGATGAGCAATTGCAACAATTCGCAATGCAATTATTAGGCGACAGAGAACAAGCTAACCGTTTGTTCGAAGAAGTAAAAGCTTTAAAAGTGTTCGATCAATTGAAAGATACAGTGAAAATCAAATCTAAAAAGATCGATTTCGACAAATTCGAAAAGCTTGACAAATAAGCATTACAAGAATTAGTTATAAAATAAAAAAAGGTTAACGGAGCAATTTCGTTAACCTTTTTTTATGGAGTATTTAGTAGTAAGTAATTAGACTCGGGGGTGCCTTTAAGCGAAGGGAATGGGACTGTAGGGTATTTTGAACCCGGATTAGCGGGATGGGAGGATAGACCATGATTTGGATTTGAACCAGGATTTAACAGATTCGAGGATAGACCATGATGATGATCAACAATTCGCTGGAAAGTCCAACATACGGTAGGGCTGAATTACATACGCCCGCCCCCTATGCCCCTGTCTTCCTTAACCTTCGGTGCAGGAATTGTACACCTATACAATCAATATTTGCATACCTCCGAGAACCTTCGTACCTCAGGTTGACACCGGAACGGGAAACCTTTTATCCGCCATACATCCCCAGCGGGGATGAATTATTTTAGCAATGGTATTGAACAAAACAGGAGTAGCAAAAACTGATGTTCGATTAATCGAACATCAGTTTTTGCTACTTACAGGCTAACGTGCCATGCCAGCTAAAATAATGGAACCCCAAAGGGGTTCTATATTAAAAAAATAAAAGAGCTAATTTATTTTCGTTGCCAAAAAGCTGTCATCACCTTCCGATAAATTTAGTCCAAATTTTTTATTCTCAGGTTGACAGTAAAAAAAGAACATTGCCCATGTGCTATTCTGAACGATTAGTGAAGAATCTGTACGCTTCTCCTTTCCCAAGTCCTGTCATCCTTTACCGAAGGTAAAGGAACTGTACGCCAATACAAGCAAGGTTCGCATTGCTGCGAGATCCTTCCTTCGTCAGGACGACAGCATGGTGGGTAACCGAAAGTTAAGAAACTGTTCTCTATGTTGAACCAGGATCGGGATTTGCCTCGATCTCCCAACGAGGATGGGAGGATGGGCCAAGATTTGGATCAATTTGTCCCAGGAAAGTCCCCCGTACGCCCGCGTCTTCGGTTAAAGAATTGTAAACTACCGCATTAAACGAAAAATCTATGAAATTAAAAACGAAGAACAAATATATTTTACCTAAAAATTTATTAATATCAATGTTTAGCAGATAACAATATATTCCACTGAAAGCCTACTTTCAGGTATAGTCCTAAACCCCAGATTCCTTGGGGGGCTTTCATACAAATAGGTCCCATTTCATAATTGAAACTAAAGTCTTTGCCAATATCTCTATTGATTCCCCAAGTTGCAGCGAAACCTGAGGCTACACCTTTATCAAAACTAGGTTTTTCTTTAGCTTCTTTCTCTCCCACCGTTGTATCAAATGTCCAGCCTGCCATTAGGCCTAAATAACGAAGAGCGAGGAAATTTGATGAATTATTTTTAATGGATTTGCCATTTTGTAATCGATTTGAAAAACCATAATATTTCTTGACCGATAAGGACCAGGTCGGCATCAACACAATTGTTCTATTATAATGATTCCAACGCTCCTTATCTCCTATTGGTAAAGCATGAAAGCGTGTTAAACCTCCTAATGTAAGACCTGCATGCATCTCGAGGACAGCATCTTGAAAAACTGGCTTTTCAAACTGATATGCTAACATGGGTTTTACGATATTCGCATGGATACTATGATTCTCTACAACATATGAGCGGATTGAATCATGATCAAGTGCATTGATTTCTTGAGCATGGGTAAATGGTAAAATAAACAGGAATAGCAGAATAAATTTTAAAACAGATCTCATGGTTTAAAAAAAATTCTTAGGATTAAATAATAAACCAATTATTTAAAAGGTCTTTGAAAAACCAACATGAAGCCAGAAAGAAGGCACTATTTTAGAATCCAAATTATAGACTAAACTTGGTCCCACCTCCAGATTGAAATTGAAATTATTACCGAGGTCTCTATTCATCCCCCACAAGGCTACCAATCCTACTGCAGTCCGGCTGCTGAACTGTATTCTTTTGGACTTTTCTGCATTAATATTTTTAGTATCCCTAATCCATCCAATTATAGGACCGTGCAACCTTCCTCCAAAATAATTTGAACTATTATTCTCAATGCTTTTATTTTTTCGGAGCCTATTTTCAATATTATAAAAATGTTTTACCCCAACAGACATTAGTGGCATTAAAGCAAAACACCTAGCATTAACCTCCAAATCTCTATATTGATCTATATCAACCGAAAGTTTACTTACCCCAAAGCTAACTAGAAGCCCTGCATTGACATCAAATACAGTTTTTGGACCTATTGGTTTTTCGTATTGAAAAGTTAAGGTTGGAGCAATTAAGGAAACTCGAATACTAGAGGTTGGTTTTACAAAATCGACAGGATCAACTGTTTTATGTTTGTTAGAGTCCTGTTCTTGGGAATAAGATGAAGAAGAAAATACTGTTAAGATAAATAAAAGAAGAATTCCCCTATTCCAGCTGCTTAGTAAAGATTTAGTCATTGTCTATTTTTAATTTGCAGCAAAAATAAGGGCAACAAAATTAAAAATATAGAACAAAATTATACTTTATTAAAAATAAATGTCTTTTGTGTTAACTTCTAAAAGAATATATTATACCCTACGGACAACCTACCATAAGGATATTCACGATTAAAGTCTGGATATTGCTGATCATAGAAATGACCTTGGAGATTGAAATAACCAGAACTCAAGTTGATGGACCAACGTTTATATAATCTCAGGCTGGCTTCGACGTTCAGTCCGTGGAGGACATAGTATGAATCCGTACCCGAAATGGTAAAAAACACCCCACCATTATAGTCAGCACTTAAAATAAAGCGATCTAAGAGCATCAAATCTCCACGGAACCTATATGATGCACCTGGCCCATAATTGTAGTTTCTACTGGCTCCATATAACAAATATGGATCAGGAACTGCGGCCAATATCACCGCTCCCGCTCCCACAGACAGGTTCAAGCGATTGCCTTTTTTATATCTGAATTCAGAAAGCCAATTATAGTTCAAACTTTGTCCTCCGTAAAAAAAGGCATCGTTGTTATAGAAGTCATAATGGGCATTCAGGGTACCATAATGATTCCCCTTTTTAGACTTAAAGAATTTTGCACCATAAAGTAGGGCATGTACATTGACCCCATTAATAAATGAACTGTCCCCATTTCCCAATTCTAGGTTTACAGAGAACTGATCAAAAGGTCTTTTATAGTTATGGTCACCATTGCTATAGATAAATCGCAATCGACCGTAAAAAGCATTCTTTCCTTCATTCAGGAAATCACCTTCCTTGGCATCAAAGCGTCGCACTCCTAAATCCAGTTCCGCCTTGATGACAGAAGAGTCGGCTCCATAATAATCATCGATCGGTTTACCCCATTTACCATCTAAAAAGCGATTCAATCCGTTGATAGGATTCACCAAAGTCGCTACGATCTCGTTTCCGATCCTATTATGGTCCGTACGGTTTCTCGCAAGGATGTTGCGGGAAACCCGATGCATCATCTCCCCCATCAATATCCCTCCAAAGGTGGTATTGACTAAATCGTTGATGGAAGGGTGCTGTGTTTCGCCAGCTGTCTCCCATATATAACTTCCGGCTACCGTGGCCAGGGAGGATTGGTAAAAATTGTAACCATTACTACGAAAGGCATTGAAATAAATCTGTCCATGGAAAGGATGGTCAATCTGATTGGTGGTAAATTGGTTGTCATCCCAATCCCAGGCACTAAATCGCTGATGGTCCAAAAAGTTCTGGAAACTGATATATGAATAAGGATCTTTCGTAATAAAGCGATTGAAGGAAGCCGGTAAAGCTTGAGCCAAAAACCATTGAGCTCCTGCACGCCAAAACTTCTTTTCCCTCTTGGGATTCAGGTCCCATTCTAAGGTATCCTTGATAAACGCAGGTTCATCGGGAAGGACAGCTAAGCTGTCTTTTCTAAATATTATCGTGTCAGTAACAGATTTGGTCTCTATCTGACCTAGTGACTTTAAAGTGGATAAAATTAAGACCCACGTGAGAAGAAATAGTGTCCTGTGATTTAGTTGCAATGCTATAGAAGTTAAATTTGGCGTAAAATTAATGTATTAGCCTGAAAGCGAAAACTCAAATTTCGATTCCTACCCATTCGTGACAAAGCGTTTTTGTCAGGTTCAAAACAGTTTGCGCTTTAAATGGTTTTAATTATATTTAAGGGATAACCAACAGAATCACAACATGAAAAGACTATTTTTAAGTTTGGCCATTCTGCTGATGGGCTTTGCAGTCATTGCTCAATCCAAGCAGCCCCTACATGGAGCTTACCTCGCAAAAGATGGAAATGTCAATCACCTATGGCTATTTGTAGATGGCTACAGTTCATATATCCAATATGAAGACAACAAGTATATTTCTACCTGGGGAGGTCCATTTACCACATCAAACAATGATATACAGGTAAACGTGGAATATAATGATGCCAATCCAGCTGAAATAGGCACTGAAAAGGCCACAAACGCCCAATTGGATGGTAAAGGCATCAAAATGGGAAACCTGAACTTCGCGAAACAAACTGCCAATAAACAGGATTTGGATGGTCTGTGGCGGATAACCGGCAGAAAAGAAAAAGATAAAATGTCCAACATACCACGTGGCGACAGAAAGACTATCAAAATATTGGTTGACGGCTATTTCCAATGGATTGCCATAAATCCTGCTGAAAAGGGCTTTTATGGTACCGGTGGAGGAAAATACAGTTTTAAGGATAAGAAATATACCGAAAACATCTTATTCTTCTCCAGAGACAATAGCCGTGTCGGTGCTTCCTTGTCCTTTGATGGCGAAATCAAAGATGGCGCTTGGAACCACAGTGGCTTGAGCTCAAAAGGTGACCCTATCTTTGAGATCTGGTCTAGGGACAATAAATAGAAATTTATCATAAAAAGAATCGGGGCATTCAAATGAATGCCCCGATTCTTTTTATGATAATCTCTTAACCAAAGAGGTCTGAACTGAGGTATCGATCGCCTCTATCACAAACGATAAATACAATAACGCCCTCTTCGATTTCATTAGCCACGGTCAAGGCTGCTTGAAAAGCTCCACCAGAGCTCATCCCTGCAAATACCCCTTCTTTTCTGGCTAATTCCCTAGCTCTCTGGGTTGCATCTTTTTGGTCGATGTCTATAACTCTATCCACTCTACTTGGATCAAAAATCTTTGGAAGGTATTCCTCTGGCCATCTTCTGATGCCGGGAATAGAGGAATCTTCAGTAGGTTGACAACCTACGATCTGTACCTCTGGATTCTGGCCTTTCAAATAGATTGAACAGCCCATAATGGTTCCTGTAGTTCCCATTGCACTGACAAAGTGGGTAATCTTTCCATCGGTATCACGCCAGATCTCGGGCCCCGTAGTTTTTACATGGGCTTCGTAATTATCAGGATTGGAGAATTGATTGAGAATAAAGTATTCACCGCTTGCGGCTTTTTCTTCGGCATAGTCCCGGCTCACCTCCATATTGTCCAACAACGTCACCTTACCCCCGAAAGCTTCCATGGTCAAGGTCCTCTCCCTTGTTGAAGTAGATGGCATCACCAGTTCAATCTCTAAGCCATACATACTTGCGATCATGGCCAAGGCAATACCGGTATTGCCACTTGTGGCTTCAATCAACTTGCTATCCTTATTGATCTCGCCACGTTCCATGGCAGAGCGGATCATATTTAAAGCGGCACGGTCCTTTACCGAACCTCCGGGATTATTCCCTTCAAGTTTTGCATATATTTTAACCTTAGGGTTGTGATGAAATCCTTTGATTTCCACCATCGGTGTATTTCCAATTAAGTCTATGATATTCGCCATTATGCTAAAGGTTTAGAGTCAATAAATTTTGAATTGGGTTGATGATATACGGTCGTATAAGGGTCAACGCTGCTGGTCAACCACACATTTCCTCCTATCACAGAATGATGGCCCACTACGGTTTCACCTCCCAAGATGGTCGCTCCAGCATAGATAATGACATGGTCTTCGATAATGGGATGCCGCTGGGTATTGGCCATGTTCTTTTCCACGCTCAAGGCACCCAAGGTTACCCCTTGGTACAGCTTGACATGCTTGCCGATCCTACAGGTTTCTCCAATCACGATACCGGTACCATGGTCAATATGTAGGTACTCATCGATGAAAGCTCCTGGATGGATGTCAATGCCTGTTTTTGAATGTGCATGTTCCGTCAGTATCCGTGGAATCAAAGGGATTCCTTGGATCCACAGTTCATTGGCCAATCGATAGATACTGATAGCCAAAAAACCGGGATAGGTCCGTATCACTTCATTCAGACTCTGTGCTGCCGGATCGCCTTCCATGATGGCTTCTGCATCAGTCAGCATGCGCTGATAGATGGAAGGCAGGTTAGCAAAGAACTTTTCGGATACTTTCTTGATATTGCAGCTGGAGCATGCTTTTGTTTTGAAAAGCAAAAGATAGAGATCTGCCTCAGCCTGCTTGAATGCAGCTTCAATTTCCTGAACCGTATTGAAGGTTCTTGAATTCCGTTCAGGGAACAACAGATGCAGCAATTCAACTGCCCAATGAGCAATGGCTTTATTGCTGGGCATATCTTGGACAGCCTGTTGTTTTTCGTATATATGTTGATAGAAATCCTCCATTATCATGGGTAGGTTGAATTATTTTAAAAATTTTAAAGCACTAGTTTTTCAAAGAGTTCTTGATGTGTTTTTTCTGCATCTAAGCATAAGCCTGGATGTACGGCAGAGCATTGGATCAAGGTGCTCCGTTTAGCGGTTAGCCAACGAAAACGTTCGGTTTGATCCAATTGGGCAAGGGCCCCACCCTCTTTGCTCCCTAAACAGACTTGCTTCATGGATTCCAAATGAGCCCGGATCTGGTCAAAGTCGATATCCTTACATAACAATTCGCAACGGCCTTCATCCACATAGTACAGGATATTGGCATATCGTTGCTTCCTGCAATATAACAGCACGCCTACATTGACAAATTCCTCTCTTTCAACACGCGGAACCAGTCTTACCACAGCATATTCGTATAAAGTCCTATCCTGCATGTTGAATTTGATTTACAAAAACTTCAGAATGGCTCGCTCTTCTGGTAATAAACTCCACATACACTTCACGCACTTCATCAGCACTAAGATCGCGAACCTCATCAATTAACCATTCATCGGGTATTACATCAAGGATTTTCCTGATATTTTCTTTGTTGAACAGCTCTTTATAGGTTGCATCGATAAGGGGAACATCTTTGGCCTTGGATAAGAGGACATGGTCCTTGATCTGAACGAAAGGTTTATCAACGGTTTCTTCCCAATTGTCCCAGTTATGGTGGAAATACAGTGCTGCCCCATGGTCTATAAGCCATAATTCCTTATGCCAGATCAGCATATTGGTATTTTTCACGGTACGATCTACATTCATCAAAAGGGCATCCAGCCAAACGATCTTGGAAGCTTCCTCGGAGGAAATTTCATCGACATTGGCATCAAAGGTGATAGCTCCATTCAGATAACTTACACCGAGGTTCTTGCCTACTGAAAACTTGAGCAGGTCTTGGATCTCTTCATCCGGTTCGGTCCTACCGAAGCCTACATCCAGATCGGCATACA
The DNA here is from genome assembly GCF_024261425.1 of Sphingobacterium sp. LZ11T8. NCBI lineage: Bacteria > Pseudomonadati > Bacteroidota > Sphingobacteriia > Sphingobacteriales > Sphingobacteriaceae > Sphingobacterium > Sphingobacterium sp. LZ11T8. Next base: position 90,479 of record NZ_JANBZY010000011.1, read on the forward strand.
CCATTTCAGGAACCCGAAGTCCTAAGAACCTAGCCAGTTCTCCACCGATAAATTCAGCGACCAAGGCTTTTTTCCCCTGTCCAGCTCCTCGGAACTTGATCACATAGCTAAATCCATCATCCGCATCAACCAATCCGGGCAGCGAACCACCTTCGCGAAAAGGTTGGACATATCGGATGATATTCACCTCTCTAATTTCAGGACTCTTTATTTCCAGCATCTATTCTATGTTATAGTTTAGGAGACCCTCATAAGGATCTCCTTGGATTTTCAATAATTTGGCAAAAGCCGGTTCAGTCTTTATTCCTTGCGACTTCAGCTTGATGATCTGTTGTTTAAATTCCTCGCCGAAGGTCTCCAAAAGTTTGGCTTCGATCAACAGATGTCGAAAACCATACTGTTCAGCCACCGGTCTACCTTCTCCATAGACTTCCAGCAACATATCATCAATTTTAAAGTTAGCAATTCCAACTTCTATTCCACGCACAGTTTCAACTTTAAAGCTGTATCCATTGTGTTTTTCGAAATTTTCATGACATTTTCTTTCAAATATGTCGAGGTGATAGACCTCACAGGCGATATCCAAATCGCTGTTCCACACGGCAATGTAAATGGGAATGGTTCCAATAAGGACGGGTTTGAAATCCTGCAAAACTTCCATTATCCTATGATTCCGGATCAAATCATAAGATTTCCTTTGCAGTGCAGTGCCCATTTTGAGATAGGAAAGATCATAAAACCTAGCAGATTCCATCCTTCAAAGTTAATCTAAAGTGCTCATAAATATTGAAAATCGAGGAAATTGTACTGTAAAGTGACTTAAAGGTTAAGGATATTCTAGCTATATTTGTGAGACTCATACTATAATGCAAAATCAATTTATGGATACAAATACAGAATACAATCGTATTATCAACATATGCCAAGAGCTATTTATTAAAAAGACCAAAGACTATGGTACAGCTTGGCGAATTTTACGATTAAGTTCTTTGACTGATCAGATTTATATCAAGGCCGCCCGTATCCGTTCATTGGAAGAAAAAAAGGAATCGAAAGTTGGCGAAGGAGTAGTCGATGAATTCATTGGAATCATCAATTATTGTGTGATTGCTTTGATTCAACTGGAAATTGGCAATACGGAAAACGAGAACTTGGACCCCAAAATCGTAGCGGAGAAATATACCGAAAAGGTGAATGAGACCCGCGACCTGATGTTTGCCAAAAACCATGATTATGGCGAGGCTTGGCGGGACATGCGTGTTTCATCGATGACCGATCTGATCTTGATGAAATTGCATCGTGTAAAACAGATTGAGGACAATGATGGCCAAACTTTGGTATCGGAAGGATTACAAGCAAACTATCAAGATATGCTGAACTATGCAGTCTTTGCACTGATCAAATTAGGTTTGGCAAAATAACGAACAACATGACTTATACACAGAGCTATTCCCAAACAAAACAACCCAAACCTAATGTTTTATTATGGATTGCTAGAATTCTGGTTGGATTATTATTTATCTTCTCCGGATTGATAAAGGCCAATGATCCGATGGGATTTGGCTATAAGCTGCAAGAATACTTCCATGTCCTCAACCTTGGATTCCTAAGTGATTATGCCACTTGGATCGCTATTTTCCTTTGTGCTGTCGAGATCATCCTCGGTGGTCTGTTGATCCTGGGTGTAGCTGGCAAGAAGGTCGCGTGGGGCTTATTGCTCTTGATCATATTTTTTACCTTTTTGACCTTTTACTCTGCATTTTTTGAGGTAGTCAAATCTTGCGGCTGTTTTGGCGATGCCATTCCATTGACCCCTTGGCAATCTTTCTTTAAGGACCTCATTTTATTGATCCTGATCGTTTTTATCTTTATTAAAAGAGATCAGATCAAACCTTTCATTAGAAGTCTATTTACCAGAAATCTGTTGACTGCACTCATCATATTGGGTTCATTTGGTATTGGGATATATACCTATTATTTCCTTCCATTTATAGACTTCCTTCCTTATAAAGAAGGAAACAATGTACCTGAATTGATGAAGGTACCGGAAGGTGCTGAGCCTGATGTATTTGAACATATCTACGAGTTGAAGAATAAAACCACGAATGAGACAAAAAAGGTAACTGACAAAGAATACATGGGTCAGAAGCTGTGGGAGGATGAAAACTGGGAAGTTGTGGGTGATCCACAGACTAGGTTGATCAAAAAAGGATATGAAGTAAAAATACCTGATTTGATTATTACGGATATGGACGGTACAGATCGCACAGAGGAAGTGATCCAAAACCCATATTACAATTTTATTGTGGTAAGTACAGACCTTAAGAAGATGTCTCCTTTTGATTTAGCGGCATTGGACCGCATCAACACGACGATCAGGGACCTTTCTGAAGACTATAATATCAGGGCCGTTCTGGCGACTGCTTCATCTTCTGATGAAGTAAACTACCTGAATGACCAAATGGACCTTGTGCTGGAGACATTCTATGTGGATGCCGTTCCATTGAAAAGTATGGTCCGCGCAAACCCTGGGGTTATGCTGATGCTGAATGGTACCGTTGTAAAAAAATGGTCGCAGTACAATTTTCCTAGCAAACATGAGTTAATAACTAAATATCTAGACAAAGTAGAATGATTCAGCGACCAGTTTTCCTGATTGGCTTTATGGGAAGTGGGAAGACCACCTGGGGAAAGAAATTGGCAAATGCCCTAGAGGCTCCTTTCGTGGACCTGGACCATGAAATTGTTGAGCATATCGGCATGAGCATCCCTGAATATTTTGCTTTACATGGCGAAAATAAGTTCAGGGAAATCGAAAGAGAAATATTGCATGCCCAAAAGGACAAATCTGGCATTATTTCTACGGGCGGTGGTACGCCATGTTACTTCGACAATATGGATTGGTTATTGGAAAATGGAACCGTCCTCTATCTGAAGCACAGCCCAAAATCCTTATGGAGCAGGTTAAGCCAATCTGATGTCAAAAAGAGACCGGCCTTGAAAGGCTTTACTGGGGATGAACTCTTGAACTTTATAGAGAGCAAACTGGAAGAAAGAAACCCATTCTATGATCGCGCACATATCTTGGTCGATCAAATCAATACACCTTTGGAGGACCTAGTCTCCTTGGTAAAAGCAAACATTGAATTACATGAGCAATAGATTCTACTCATCTATTTTTATCGCTGGAATGCTTGCGTTGCTGTCCTCATCTTGTTTTAGGACCAATAGCTCGAGCAGTATAAGCAATATGCCACAGGTGGATCAGGTTTTCAACCTGAAGACAGTAGATGACCTTTACCATTTCCTGACTTACAATGAGAACTCCTACCCTTTGGTCAGTGCCCATCGTGGTGGTCCAAGTGATGGTTTTCCTGAGAATGCAATTCCGACATTTGCAGAGGTGGCCAGCAAGATGCCAGCCATCATTGAATGCGACATTGCCATGACCAAGGATTCTGTTCTGGTCCTGATGCACGATGAAACTTTAGACCGTACCACAACTGGAAAAGGACGGGTTTCCAATAAAACATATGAGCAACTGAAAGACCTCAAGCTAAGGGATAACAATGGCGAGCTGACAAACTACAGGATCCCTACCTTAGAAGATGCCTTGCAATGGGGTATCGGAAGGGTTATCTATTCATTGGATGTCAAGAGATCGGTTCCTTATGAGAAGGTTATTGAATTGATCCGAAAGACAAAAGCAGAAGCGAACAGCATTATCATCACCTACTCGGCTAACCAAGCCGAGGTTGTGAATAGGTTGGCTCCAGATCTCATGATCTCGGCTACGATCAAAAACAGGGATGATCTGAACCGCCTAAGTGAACTGAGTATTCCAGATACCCGATTAATCGCTTTTGTGGGCACTCGCGAGCCAGATACTGCTCTATATACGATGTTGAGACAGCATGGGATTAAATCCATTTTAGGGACAATCGGCAACTTAGACCGATCGGCTGAAAAAGCGGGATACCAGCTATATGCTGATTTTATCGTTAGAGGAGCAGATGTGCTATCGACTGACAGACCCTTTGAAGCGTGGAAAGCATTGGATTTCTATATCAAAAAAAGAAACTTAGAATCACCTTTCATTAATTAATCTATTTTTCAGAGAAAATATAGCGTAAGCCTTGTTAATGTGGATTAACAAGGCTTTTTATATGTTGTAACCCATATCCTACAAAAGATAAAATTTTATCAATACGAAAACATTATTAATTGCATCTTGTTGATTAGTTAATAAGAAAACAAGATTATTATGAAAAATTTACTACTAACATTAGCCTTATCAGTAGGCTGCTTATCCTATAGCACAGCACAGGTAGAAGTAAAAACCGTACCTCAATCTTCAGCGGATGTTGGTATGGCTCCGATCAGACAAGGAAATTGGATGATTGGTGGATCTGTAGGAAGTTTAGGATATAGCTTTGAAGGAGAATCCTTCAATATCCAGTTGAATCCACGTGCTGGATACTTTATTTCAGATGGTATTGCAATAGGTGCACAGGCAAATCTGGGTTTTACTTCGGGAAAAGATGACAACCCTAATAATTGGGGATATGGTATTTCACCATTTGTCCGTTATTACTTCCCTGGAGGTGCTAGCGCAACAGGTCGTTTCTTTGGACAGGGTGATGTCGGAATCGGCGGAAGCTCTGCAGGTGATGATGTATCGCTTAACCTGGGAGCAAATGTAGGTTATGCCCATTTCATAACACAAACTGTGGCATTGGAAGTTATGGCTGGTTACAATTATTCAAAAGCCAATATTAATGCTTCTGGAACTCAGAATGGCCTTGGCTTATCAGTTGGTTTCCAGATTTATTTGCCAGGAAGAAACAGATAGTAGAATTAATACCTTTTCTGGTTGACCAGATAAGATTTCAATCAAAAATTAAATTCCAAAAAAAAGCTTAGCGAAATTTCGCTAAGCTTTTTTTTGCAATAAATAAAACAATAGTCTATTATTATTTTTTCATACTTCCTGTTTCGTTGAAGCGAATGTGCCAACTGAAGGCTTCTTCCAATAGATGTGGAGTATGTCCACCGCGCTGACAAGCACGGTCGAAGTAAGATTGTAATTCTTCTCTATAGTCTGGATGTACACAGTTGTCAATGATCTTCTGCGCCCTCTCCCTTGGCGCGAGACCGCGTAAATCTGCCAAACCGATATCTGTTACCAAGATGTCAACATCGTGCTCTGTATGGTCCGTATGGGACACCATTGGCAAGATATGCGAAATCTTGTTGTCCTTGGAAGCGGCTTGGGTCACGAAAATACTTAGATAGGCATTTCTCGCGAAATCTCCCGAACCTCCGATTCCATTCATGATCTTGGTCCCACCGATATGGGTAGAGTTCACATTTCCATAAATATCAAATTCAATAGCGGTATTGATGGCTATGATTCCCAAACGACGGATCAAACCTGGCGTATTGGAAATGTTCTGTGGACGAAGCACAAACTTGTCGCGGTATTTCTGAAGGTTATCAAATACCCTGTCATAGCATTCTTTGGAAACGGTAACCGATGATGCCGAAGCAAAGCTCAATTTTCCAGCATCCATTAAGTCAAATGCGGAATCCTGCAATACTTCAGAGAACATGGTCAGATCATAGAAATTACTATGTAAGAAACCGGTCAAAACGGCATTGGCTACTTTTCCGATTCCTGCCTGGATTGGAAGCAAACGATCTGATAAATGTCCTAGGTTTACCTCCTCTTCGAAAAACTCCAGGATATGCTCAGCGATCTTGGTGGTTTTCTCATCAGGTGGAGCGATATCTGCAGGGCTATCATGTTGACTGGTAAAGACAATGGCCGCTACTTTATCCGGATTTAAGGGAATAGTTTTCCTTCCGATCTTATTCCATGGCGCGACAATCGGGATTACATTTCTATGTGGGTAATCTTCCGCTTGGTAGATATCGTGGATTCCATAAACATTCTCGTGGACCGAGGTATTGATTTCCAGGATTACTTTCTTGGCCAAGGCAGCGAATGTAACGGAATTTCCTACGGAAGTCGTTGGAACTACGCTTCCATCTCTGTCGATATAGGCTACTTCCAAAACGGCGATATCTACATCTGGAAGGTTTTTATTATGTAAGAGTTCGGCGCTTTCGCTCAAGTGTTGATCGATGAAAAGCACTTCACCATTATTGATTTTGCTTCTCAGGACAGGGTCTACCTGAAAGGGCATACGCTTTTTCAAGGCACCAGCTTCAGCAAGTTTCCCGTCGGTACCATGACCTAGGGATGCTCCTGTCATTAAAGTGATCTTAATATTTTCTTTTTTGGCGCGTTCAGCTAATGCGGGTAAGATGACCTTACTGTCTCCAGCCTTGGTGAATCCACTGGAGCCTACAACCATACCGTCTTCGATTAATTTGACAGCTTCTTCGGCAGTAGTAACTTTTTCTTTAAGTCTTTCAAGACGTATTCTGTCCAACATATCAATACATTTGTGTTCCCTCTAAAAGAGTGAGGCAATATTAGTCAATATTTTATTTATTAAATTATTCATAATAGCCAGTTACTTTTTTTGTACAAATAAAAAGTAACTGATTACTTACTAGACACATTTACTATAGATTCCTTGTGGATAGGATAAGAAATCGCCATAGATTGATGTTAGATGCTGTTAATTTAGAGCAAATGCGATAATATTCAAAAGATGTGGATATCTTTTTTTTAAATTATTTCAAAAATGTAAGGCAAACACTTGTGGCTTGTGGTCCTCAAAACGCCCTTGTTTTGCTTTTCTCAAATAAAAACAGGAAATTTATGCCACATTAACGCCTCATCTGGATGCAAAAGGAATATATTGATAAATATTATATGACAGAAGTAGATACTTATGACAACAGTATCTATTGTCATCATGCAGTAATGGGTGACTCGGTTACTGAGCACTCACACAAAAAAGGTCAATTCCTTTATACGGAAGGTGGGGTTGTCTTTTTGAAGACGGCAGAGAAATCTTACTTTCTCCCTGCGCGCCACTATATCTGGATTCCCCCACATGTAAAACATAGCATTCACCCGAGTAGCTCCGAGGTGGTGATGAGAAACCTGTACTTTCCTAAGTACGAGACCGACACAGAATTTTTCGATAAGGTCAATATCTATCCGGTCAACGATCTATTGATCGAATTGATCATGTTTACCAATCGCTGGAACGGAAACATCTTTCCTGAGGAAGAACCTCGCTATTCTATTGCGAAAGCCTTCAAGCTTATCCTGCCTGAGCTTTCCCAAACGGAGTTGCCTTTGGCCCTTCCCTATCCTAAAAATGACAAGCTAAAGCAGATCATTAATTATCTGGAACAGAATATTGCCGAGAACATCAGTTTTAAGAGCCTGGCAGAGCATTTTGATATCTCCGAGAGGACATTGGCAAGATTGTTCCAGAAAGAACTGGCCATGTCGTATATTCAATACTTCACGATCTTAAGGATGCTGACCTCCTTGAAGCTCCTACTGGACGACAAACTTAGCGTGAATGAAGTGGCATTGCGAGTAGGATACAATAGCCTGCCTACCTTTAGCAATACCTTTAACAAGGTTATTGGCGTGCGTCCTAGTGAATATGTAAAAAACCGTAATTTACTTTTATAATCCTTAATAAATGAATTTCAAGGACATTATCGCCGGTTTGCTGCTGGGAACTATGTTTTCTTGCTCAGCAACCTCACAAGTCAACCAAAAAACAACCGTAAAAACCCCTAAACCTATTCAGTTATTTAATGGCAAGGATATCAAAGATTGGACTCCTAAGATTAGATTGCATGAAGTAGGCGACAACTATGCGAATACCTTCCGAGTTGAAGATGGGCTTTTGAAAGTCCGTTATGATGGATATGATGATTTTAACCAACAGTATGGACACTTAGCCTTCAATAAACCATATGGTTATTATGTGCTAAGGCTAGAATACAGGTTTGTAGGCGAACAGACCAAAGGTGGTGAAGGCTGGGCATGGGCCAATAGCGGTGCCATGTTGCATGGACAAGATCCTAAAACCATGTTGAAAGACCAAGATTTCCCGATCTCTATCGAAGGACAGCTCTTGGGCGGAAATGGTAAGGACGAACGCACAACTTCCAACCTATGTACCCCCGGAACCAATGTCGTAATTGACGATAAGTTATTCACCCCACATTGTTTGAGCTCCAAATCGAAAACTTACCATGGTGACCAATGGGTAACCGCTGAGTTTGTCGTACTTGGAGATTCATTGATCCAGCACGTTCTGGATGGACAGGTAGTTTTGGAATACAACAAACCGCAAATTGGAGGTGGAAGTGCATCACCAGTGGATCCTAAGGTGAAACAAGATGGTAAATTATTGGACAAAGGCTATATCTATTTACAAAGTGAAAGCCATCCCATTGATTTCCGTAAAGTTGAACTTTATGACCTAGACTCCTATAAGGGTGACAAACAGAAATTAGATCAGGTTGTAAAATCAATCCTGAGCAAATAAGAAATATGCCCATAAAAAAAGCTGCGCTGACCTTTTGGTCAGCGCAGCTTTTTTTATGGTGCTCATGATATTCCACCTAGGAATTCGGAACACAGAATCAGAAAAGTATACAAACAAGAAAAGGGATGTTTTAAAACACCCCTAAAATATTTTATAAAAAAAGCTTAGATTACGCTAATTTGTTAACGAATTTAGTCAACTTAGACTTGTTGTTAGAAGCTTTTTTCTTGTGGATAACATTCTTCTTTGCAAGACGATCAAGCATAGATACCACGCGTGGCAATAATTCTTTAGCTTCTTCTGCTGAAGTAGTGTTACGTAATTTCTTGATTGCGTTACGAGTAGTTTTCGCTTGGTAACGGTTTCTTAAACGCTTCGCAGCGTTAGCTCTAATTCTTTTGATCGACGATTTATGATTTGCCATTTCTCTTAGCTATATAATATTTTAAATCTTTTATACTTTATTTCGGACTGCAAAAATAGCACAGAAAATCTAATATTCAAAATCATTTTTAATTTTTCGAAATCATTATCTTTGCAAGATGCAAAAATTATCCATGGATCAGCTCAATCGAGTTGATGTTGAAACCTTTAAATCTCAAGAGAAAACTCCCTTGGTCATTGTTTTGGACAATGTGAGGAGCATGCACAATGTTGGCTCGGCCTTTCGTACTGCAGATGCCTTTGCTATCGATAAGATCGTTTTATGTGGTATTACTGCTACTCCACCGCATCGTGAAATTGAGAAAACAGCCTTGGGAGCAACCCAGTCCGTTACTTGGGAGTACGAAAAGGATAGTGTTGAAGCCATCAAAAAACTAAAAGCAGAAGGTTTTGAAGTTTATGCGATCGAACAAACCAACAATAGTGTCTCTTTAGAGACCTTTGAGCCTGTAACAAGCAAGAAGTATGCGGTAGTATTTGGCAATGAGGTGCATGGCGTGGAAGAGGATATCATTTCATTAGCCAATGGCACCTTAGAAATTCCTCAATTTGGAACAAAACATTCCTTCAATGTTTCTGTTACCATAGGTATAGTACTGTGGGATTTAATCAATAAAACCAAGTTTATTAAAAAATAACAAAATACCTACCTATCTGATTTTTAGAAGTCATATCAAAATAGTAGATTTGCGTTGCAAAAAATAAGACAAAATGAGTGTATTAGTAAATAAAGATTCCAAAGTAATCGTTCAAGGTTTTACCGGAAACGAAGGTACTTATCATGCGTCTCAAATGATTGAGTACGGTACAAACGTAGTAGGTGGTGTTACTCCTGGTAAAGGTGGCCAAACACACTTAGACCGCCCAGTATTCAACACAGTTCAAGATGCTGTTGATGCTACAGGTGCAAATGTTTCTATTATTTTTGTTCCACCTGCATTTGCTGCTGACGCTATCATGGAAGCTGCAGCTGCTGGTATTGCTTTAATTGTTTGTATTACCGAAGGTATTCCAACAAAAGACATGATTCAAGTAAAATCTTACTTGAGCGACAAAAACTCACGTTTAATCGGTCCTAACTGTCCTGGTATCATCACTGCTGAAGAAGCTAAGATCGGTATCATGCCAGGTTTCATCTTCAAAAAAGGTTCTGTAGGTGTTGTATCTAAATCAGGTACTTTAACTTACGAAGCAGTAGACCAAACTGTGAAAGCAGGATTAGGTATCACTACAGCAATCGGTATCGGTGGTGACCCTATCATTGGAACTACTACCAAAGAAGCTGTTGAATTGTTGATGAACGACCCTGAAACTAAAGGTATCATCATGATCGGTGAGATCGGTGGTGGTATGGAAGCTGAAGCTGCTCGTTGGATCAAGGAAAACGGAACTAAACCTGTTGTTGGTTTCATCGCTGGACAAACAGCGCCTCCAGGACGCCGTATGGGTCACGCTGGTGCTATCGTTGGTGGTGCAGATGATACTGCTGCTGCTAAGATGAAAATCATGGAAGAGTGCGGTATCCGTGTGGTTGAATCACCTGCTGAAATTGGAAAAGCAATTGCTGAAGAATTAGCTAAATAATTCTAACAGCGAAAATCATAAAGAAAGCCTGACTCAAATGAGCCAGGCTTTTTTATTAACTAAACAACGAAACTCAAGATTGTTCTGAAGGATCTTCTTCCTTTTCCTTTTTATCTTGCTGTGTACTTTCATAATGCTCAATCAATTGATTGAGTTCATTGAGATCGATATCAGACTTCAGATCTACAAACACTTGATCCTCATCGTCAGTGATGCCAAGCATTACACTTTTTATCCTATCCCCTTTTGTTTTTGTGTTGATGGAGATTTTTGAGCCGTCACTATAGATACTCATCAGCTCCTCGAAATCATTTTTCACCAGATAACTGTTGAATTTATCGTAAAGGTTGGAATTCCTTCCACCGCCTGAAACTGCCATCAATTTAATTTTCTTGATCTTTTTCAATGCCAGGGCTAGTGCAGGATCATCTTCACGCAATTCCCTGATCTTTCCACGGATAAATGTTTTCATCAGGATCCCTGGAACATTGATTGATACAATTTCAGCATCAGCTGAGAGTTTAGTACCTTTTGCGAAATCCATGTTAGCACCCCTTTTGATCATGCAGCTCTGCATGCTGAAGAAAATAATAGCGGCACAAATAATTCCAATGTAGCGTTTCATAATGTTAGTGTTATTAAGGTTAGTTATCGTTATTGTTTACAAGGGCATTGATATCATCGTATTTTAAGGAACCGTCAAGGATCATAAAAACTGTTTCTTCGTCGGAGTTGATACTTAGCAAAAGGTTGTTCAGGAAATCACCTTCAACATTTTCAGCCAAGAACCGGATTTTGTCTCCATCAGAATTGATCACCAATAATTCTTCATATTTAAGGTTTCCAATGGCAGAACTAACTTCCTTTTGGATGGCAGAACCTGCGTTTTCAAAAACCAACATCTTGATGGAATTGATCTTGCTCAATAAGGGTTTGATGGTTTCCACATCGGCATCATTGATTTTCATTTTGTTCAACATCTTGAACATAGGTTTTCCAATCTTGATCGAAGTAACCCCTTTTTGTTCCTTATATTGCTCAAAAATTTGATCTAGCTTAGAGATCTGAGCCTGTGCCATGCTTGCCACAAATAGGCTGATTATTAACATGAACGTTTTCATAGTTTTCATTTTTTTAGATTTCAATTTTTAGATACTTAATGTTTTCAACACCCTCCATCCCTTTTTTCAGATTCGATGCCGCGAAATGTAGAGCTGTCTCAGTTACTTCAAGGGCTCTCTCTTCGTCATAGATCCTGACACCATTGACCTCCACATACAAATCCTCATCCGGACCGGGGTTTGTTTGCATAGTTTCTGGCACCCTCTCTTTTGACTTCCTTGTAGAGGCCAATTGCACGCTTTTTACAGGCTCCTTTCTTTCAACCTGGACACTCGGACCCTTCAACTCAACTAGCTCTGCAGGAGTGCTCTTTGGCGACTCCACGTCCAGAGCCTTAGGACTTTCATGTGATTCAGCAACTTTATTGATTGCCTGATTATCCTTTTGATCATTGAATTGACGGATCAAGAAAAAACCCAACAGCAATGAAGCCGCGATGCTAGTCAGCATGATGATCTTTCGAGACAATGGAATAATTTTCTTCTCAGCTGGCATTTCTTTTTCGGCCAGATCCATAAAGCTCTCAAAATCCCAGTCCATCTTTTCCTCGGGTTTTCTGAGCATGGAAAAGAATTCTTCATCTTCCAACTCTTTCAGCCTACGTTCTTCCTCCAGGGAAGATTTTCCTTCCCAGTATTTAGCTCTCAGCTTATCCAATTCTTCTCTTTTCATATTCAAAAACCTTAGTTAAGTTTATTCTTATGCTGTTTCTAGCTCTTGATAAATTCACCCTGACTGCATTTTCTTCAAGTCCTGCCATCTCGGCGATGTCTACGATTTCATACTCTTCAATATCCCTTAAGTACATCACCAATCTTTGCTTTTCCGGCAATTCATCGATCATTTTCAAGATTAGCTCTTTGGTCATCGCTGGATACTTTTCTTTTTGAACATCTGCGGGCAATTGATTTAGATATTTCGCATGCCTTCCCAGTTTATCAATTTTGTTGTAAGCCATATTCCTGACCATTTGCATGGCAAAAGCTTCAATACTTTTCAACTGTGTCAATTGACCCCTCTGCTCCCACAGTTTCAGCATCACCTCTTGTACCAGATCATAAGCGTCTTCCTGATGTTCCAGAAACCTATTTGCAAACCGGTAAAGCTTATCCTTCAGGACAAATACCGTATTTTTAAAGGTCTCTTGGTTCATCATTATTATTGCTTATTTATTAACAAGAAAGACTACGCTGCCCTTCTATTACATCAAAAAATAAAAAAACTGAAAAATAACCATAAATCACTTATTTTCAGCAACAAAAAATGCCAGAAGAAATTCTCCTGGCATTTAATTCTTTTGAAATCTACCTATTTCTTTTCATCTGCCGAAGGTCCATACAAACCTGGTACAGGAATATCTAACAACCTTAGGTAAACACTTAACTGACCTCTATGATGGATCAAATGATTATTGATGACAAAGCGAAGAGCGCCTAGTTTTGGCATTTCGCCTACCACATAGGTATCCACCCTCATCGTCCATTTGCTGAACCAATCCTCCTCAGGAAATTCATCTAAAGTTTTTTCATTCCTTTTATAGCCTTCATCCAATGATTTTTTAAGTTCCTCCACACTGCTCGGGTGGAATGGTTTATAGTCTGTTGCTAGGTTAAAATCGTTCTTCGTCAAAGCATCAGAAACCCAGTTATGGAGCTCAACAATATGCCCTGCTAAATTGCCTAATGACATGGATTTTTCATGAGGTTTAAAAGACAAGTCCTCATCTTTCAATCGATCTAAGATCCTTCTTGTGTTATTGGTTTCGCGCTCCAATTCTACCAAAAATCCTTCTTTAATGCTCATATAAATAATGTATTAATGTTAACCTAAGTTATCAAAAAAAGTATAACTTTAACCTTATTAAACTAAATTAAAAAACCTATCCAAATGAAGAAATTATTAATTCTTTGTATCCTTTTCCTCCTATTGGGTATACAAAGCAAAGGTCAGGATGCCAATGCCGATTATGTAAAAACGCATTATGACAAAACCGAACAGTACATCACCATGAGAGATGGTACACGGCTGTTCACCTCAATCTACAGCCCTAAAGACAAGTCGAAGAAATACCCTATCATGCTGAACCGAACTCCTTATACCGTTGCCCCCTATGGCGAAGGGAAATTCAAGGCCAGTTTAGGGAATTTTCCAGAGATGATGAAGAATGGCTATATCTTCGTCTATCAAGATGTACGTGGTAAATGGATGAGTGAAGGTACTTTTGAAGACATTCGCCCAACTAAAACCAAAGAAAACAAACATACAATTGATGAAAGTACGGATACTTATGACACCATAGATTGGTTGGTCAAGAATTTAAAAGGCAACAATGGTAAAGTTGGGATATATGGTATCTCCTACCCTGGCTTTTATTCTACGGTTAGTTTGGTCGGCAGTCACCCTGCCTTAAAGGCGGTTTCTCCACAAGCTCCAGTTACAGACTGGTTCATCGGCGACGATTTTCATCATGGAGGAGCCCTGTTCTTGGCTGATGCATTCCGATTCATGTATTCCTTTGATGCCCCAAGACCAAAACCTATTACCAATGAAAATGGACCAAAAGGATTCCAATTACCATCAAAGGACCTTTACAAATTCTTCTTGGACAACCCAACCCTATCTGGATTAAAGAATGAATATTTAAGCCATACCGTTAAGTTCTGGGACAATTTGGCTAAGCACAGCACCCTAGACACATTCTGGGTAGCAAGAACTATCACCAATCACCTAAACGACGTTAAACCTGCTGTAATGGTGGTTGGCGGGCTTTACGATGCAGAGGATACCTATGGCGCCTTTGAAACCTATAAGCAAATCGAAAAACGCAACAAAAAGAACAATTCCATTTTGGTCATGGGACCTTGGTTCCATGGCGGATGGGTTCGTGGAGAAGGTGATCATTTTGGTGACATCCGCTTTGGACAAAAAACAAGCTTGGACTACCAAAAGAAATTTGAAGCACCTTTCTTCGAATACTATCTAAAAGGTGAAGGTTCCTTCAATCCTGCTGAAGCCAATATCTTTTTCACAGGAGCCAATGAATGGAAAAATTTTGACCAATGGCCACCAAAGGATGCTCATACAAGTGAACTTTTCCTGAATGCAAACGGAAAGATTTCAAAGGCAGCAGACGATCAAGCTGAATCCTTCGTGGAATATGTGAGTGATCCAAACAAACCTGTTCCTTTTCAAGAAGGTCTGATTGAAAACAGAACCAGGGAATATATGATCGCAGATCAACGTTTCGTGGCAAATCGCCCAGATGTAATTGTATTTGAGACTGAAACATTAACATCAGCTATCACCATGGCAGGTCCGGTTGTTGCAGACCTCAATGTATCCATGACGGGTACCGATGCAGACTTTATCGTTAAGATCATCGATGTATATCCAGACACTACTACTGCAACATCTGCAGTGAACGAAAAGGTCGTAATGCCTAATTACCAAATGTTGGTAAGAGGAGAAATTTTACGCGGCAAGTTCCGTAATAGCTTCAGTAATCCAGAGGCATTCAAACCTAATGAAATCACGCCTGTGCGTGTTGTGCTTCCAGATGTAGCCCACACTTTCAAACCGGGCCACAAAATCATGGTGCAGATCCAACATACCTGGTTCCCATTAGCGGACAGAAATCCCAACCAATTTATGGATATCTACAAGGCTAAGGCTGAAGATTATATCAAGAACACCCATAAGTTATACTTTGACAAAAACCATCCAAGTAAAATCAAATTTGAAACTCTTGGAGATTTCAAGTTGTAAACTGGAAAACAATAGAAAGGGACGATTTAAATTCGTCCCTTTTTTTATGTCTTTGAAATACCATTCACAATTATTTGCACATTTATTGTAACGAATAATCTTGGTCATATACTTACTATTTGAATTTACACTAAAACAATATGAAAAAACTCATTCTTACTGCAATGGCATTTATGATGACTATTGCCTTATTTGCCCAGAACAAAGAGACATTCCTTTGGAAAATTTCCGGAAACGGGTTAAAAAAGGATTCGTATGTCCTTGGAACCATTCACATGGCATGTGGTCCTGATTTCAAAATGGAAGACAAAATAAAAGAAGCCGTAAAAACAACTGACCGTATTGCCCTAGAACTAAATGCTAGCAATCCAGAAACTGTAAAATCATTACAGGCCCATATCGGACCAGTACCAGGTTTCTTTGACGGCTTGGCTCCAGAAAAGAAACAACTGATCGATAGCGTACTAACCGCCAAGAACCTATCTCCAGCGATGTTGGATCAGGTAGGCCCAGCGGTCCTTATTTCACTTTTATCCATGCAGGCGTTCGATTGTCAAGATCCTAGGGATATAAAATCCATGGAATTGGAATTGTTGAAATTGGAAGGAGCTGCTGGCAAACCAGTTGACGAATTGGAAACAGCAGAATTTCAGATCAATCTCATGAACGAATTCTTCAAGGCGGAAGACCTTTATACCTATTTGAGGGATTTAGATAAAATGAAGGAACAAACAAAACAATTGGTTTCAAAATACTTCAATAATGAAGTTGGGCAAGTGGAAGAGTTGTTATTTAAGACATCTTCAATGAGCCCTGAAAAAGAGGAAATGATGTTGACCAAAAGAAACCAAGAATGGATAAACAAAATGCCTGAAATGATGAACAACAACTCAACTTTCTTTGCAGTTGGTGCAGGTCATTTATTAGGCAAAAATGGTGTCATTCAATTATTGAAAGACAAAGGATATAAAGTGACCCCTGTTCTTTAATCCAACGAGATTACCCTAAAAAAGCAAAGCGCTGATCGAATTCGATCAGCGCTTAATAATCAATCTGTTGTTTATCTATGATTTGACGATGCGTTTTACTTCATCGAACTCATCCTGAATTTCCTGACTCACAGGTTTTGATAATAAGGAAACAATGACAATGGTCAAAAAGCTCAAAATAAAGCCAGGGATCATTTCATAAACCTCCTTATAGTTGTGCGGAACATATACCCACAATAAAACTACGGCACCTCCAACTAACATTCCAAGCAATCCTGCCATAGCTGTGGTCCTTTTCCACAACAGGGATAATAATACTATCGGTCCAAAAGCTGCTCCGAATCCTGCCCATGCATTTCCAACCAAATTCAAAATACTATCTTTCGGATTTAGGGATAATAAAAGAGCAATTACTGCAACGATCAAAACAGACAGCCTGCTGACTTGCAACATGGTCTTTGCGGATGCTTGCTTATTGAAGAAGGTCCTATAGATATCTTCCGTCATGGAACTTGAAGTCACCAATAATTGAGAAGAAATGGTACTCATAACTGCAGCCAAGATAGCAGACAGTAAGAATCCACCGATCAATGGATGGAACAACACCCTGGAGGTATAGATAAAGATGGTTTCAGCCATCTCTTTTGAACCATCAAATTTAGTCATGGTAGCCGTATCAAATTTGGCTAAATAAGCAATACCAAATAGACCTACCAACATAGCTCCTCCCACGGTAAAGATCATCCAGGTAATCCCGATATTTCTTGCTTTTGCAATGTCCTTAACGTTATCAATAGCCATAAAACGAACCAAGATATGCGGTTGACCAAAATAGCCTAAGCCCCAAGCAAGTAAGGAAACTATGGAAATAGCGGTTGTCCCTTTAAACAAATCAAGGTAATCTGAATTTTTAGTATCGATAATATTAAAGGTTTCACCCAATCCACCGATCTGGGTAACCATCACGATAGGCAATATCACAAGAGCCGTAACCATAATGGTACCTTGCACGAAATCTGTTAAGCTCACAGCTAAGAAACCGCCCAAGAAGGTATATAGAACCACGACAAAGGTCGTTACATACAAACCAGTATAATAATCCATATTAAAGGCCGATTCAAATAAACGTCCTCCTGAAACCATACCTGCAGAGGTATAAAGTGTAAAGAACACTAGAATAAATACAGAAGATGCGATTTTTAGCAATTGGGTCTTATCATGAAACCTGTTTTCAAAGAAGACAGGGATGGTAATGGAATTCTTGGCAACCTCCGTGTAAACCCTCAACCTTGGCGCTACTAAAACATAATTTAGAAATGCTCCCGTTGTCAATCCAATGGCTATCCAAGAACTGGATAATCCAGCGGCATACATGGCGCCGGGCAATCCCATCAATAACCAACCACTCATATCCGCAGCACCAGCTGACAATGCTGTTACTGCAGCGCCCATTTTACGACCTCCAATTAAAAACTCTTCTGAGTTACTCGTTGATTTCTTCCAGGAATAAAGCCCTATCAGAACCATTAATAGCATATAAAGGCCAATGGAAATTAATTCGTATGTATTCATGTAATAATTTTAATTTGTAAAGATGCTATAAAATTGCTGGAATTTCCATTCCTTTTAAACGATTAGTTAAAATATTATCCGCTTTAGCATTAGATTTCCCTAACTCCTTCAACAATTTGATGCCGTCAACCTCGTAAGGATATATTCCAAGTGCTTCGTCCAGAAGACTTAATGCTTCGTCCGATTTGTTTTCTTTTAAATTGATCAAGGCCCGGCTAACTAAATCGGATGATTTATAAAACAAAGTGGTATTCGCTTTTAATTTCTGATGAAATACCTTAGCGTCCTCCAATCTATTGTTATCAGCCAATAACCTGACTAACCTTTGGTTATATAGAGGCTCCAATCTGATCGGGTCACCACCTCTGACCATCAATTTGTCCAAGAACTCATTCAATTCCTTAGTTTTTCCCTGTTTGGCATAAACCTCAGCAAAAAGCAATTCAAACTCTGGTCTGTTTACTTGAGAAGCTTGCAAGGTACGATAGATCTGTTGTAGGTTTTTCAAGGCTTCATCATATTTTCCATTCGCAGTCAAAGCCTCAATATGTTGCGTACGGATCAAATAATTCTGTGGTTTCTGGGCCGCCAAATGTGATAGGACAGCAATCTCCTCCTCATATCCCAGCAATGATTTCTGCCAGGCTTTGAAAGTCTTGGAATCATCTTTTCTATCTCTTAAATAGGTGGATATTTCCGAACCATTTTTCACATATTCATCCGCTACATCCATGGCTTGCTTCAACATTCCGCGTTGGAAATAGAAATTCCTCAAGATTCCGGAGTTTTTAGCTTTCTCCATATAATCAACCTCGATATCATAGGCCTTTTTGAGCAAGGCTGCCTGGGCAGCTAAGTTATTAGTTTGAGTGGCCATAAGGATATTTCCCTCTACCGAATAAATAGGAGCATAATTGGCATCGATCGCCTTTGCCGCTTTCAATCGATTTGAAGCTTCATCATATTTACCTTCCGACAACAAATAATCTGCATAATCAACAAAAGCGGGTAAATATTGCTGATCATATTGTAAAGCCGTATCCAAGTAAGCATAAGCCTCCTTCAAGTCATTCTTCGCAGAATTTCTTGCCAGATTCACATAAACTTCTGACCAATTTGATGCCATGGCCTGTTTATCACCTGCCAAATATGCTTTTTCCTTGCTGATCATATCATCCAAAAAAGCATACATCTTGGGATCCTTGGTTTTCAGGTCGTTCAAGGTATTCATCGATTTAAAATCCAAGGGATGAACTTTAACCTTTTCAAAATAGGCTGGATAGGTCTGAGCTAAATATTCAGATTCATTGTTCTGCGAATAATAATCAAGGGTAAGGCCATTTTCCATGGCATTATAATAAAGCTCACGGATCTTTCTGTTCTGTTTATCTGTCAATACCTGTCCATGGAAAAGATGTACATATTCATGTAGGATTACGTTTCTTTCCTGAAAGGCACCACGTTCCACGTATTCAATGGCTGCTGCTCCAGAACCTACCCCACGGATATCCATCCACTGACGGTTGTCAAAGGTTGAATTAAACCTGAAATAAGGGGCTTTCATAGCTAAGGCCAAGTCGATGTGCAAGGGCGGTACAACAAATACACGATGCTGTTTTACCAGAAAAGGAAAATATACCGTAGAGGTATATAATTGATTCCAAGCCATACCTTTCGCAACATGACCAGGGTAATAGGCGAGATCAGGAAATACTTCCAGGAAATCGTCCATGTTGCTAATCTTAGGATTCTTTATTGCCGCACTTATACTTGGATAAGTATTTAGGTAAGGAATTCTCTTTGATTTGATTACTGCTGCCAAACCATTGTGCGCCGGTCCATAATGATGCTTTTCTTTTAAGATATTTAAGAAAATCTGCTCCGCTTTAGCTAACCTCTGTTCTCGATCAGTAGCATCAAAATCACCATACAGCAGGGATGCTTTATGCATCTCCGGTAATACAGAATTTGGATGCGCTTTTACTATTTGATCCACCTTTTCAAGTGCCGCCTCAATTTTATTAGCAGTAAACAATTCATCAGCAGTTTCCAGCTCTTGTCTGATTGTATTTTCATTTTCATCTACATAATCGGCATAGGTCAAATTGGTATGACCATTTCCCAGATGCCAATGCGACTGAAAATGCAATGGATTGAGCGCTAATGCAATTTCCCATTGGGCAACCATATCTCCTAATTGAGTGGCATCAATTCTCCTCCAAATAGCATATCCATAATAAAATCTGGCATCAGCGTTCAGCGGGTTTAACTTGAGGCCTTTTACCAAAACCTCTTCCGCATCCTTTGGTTTTTGATCCCAGAAGAAAACATCAGCTTTCAAAAAATACCCAGCCGCAAGGTTAGGCATTTTTTCAATAAGGCTATTGGCTAACGCTAAAGCTTCAGGGTACTTTTTCTGCAGCATCAAAGCTCTACCCAAAACCAGGTTTGTTTCGATGTCATTAGGATGCTTTTGCAATAGCGCTTTACTCATATGCTCAGCAGTTTCCAGTTCCCAAGCTTCAATTTTTAGAATGGCAAAGGCACGTTGTACTTTCAGGTCCGCCTGATCCTTTTTACTTAATTTTAAAAGATCCTTTTCTGCAGACTTGAAATCATTGTTAAGCCAATGGTATTTAAATTTTAAAACAGCTGCTTCTTGCGCATTGATATTTTTTCCAACTATTAATTCTTGATTCACCAAGTTCCATTCTCCGAGATCCAAGAGCTGATTTAAGGTAGCATATTTAGTTTTAGAACTTGAATGGAGTTCCTTAATGTACCTTGCTTTCTCTTGGTCAAGGAAGGTCCTGACCGCTTTCGTGTCATTGATGTAGTCTTGGGCATGTACAGAATTTACACTGACAAATAGAATAAGAATTAACCGTTTTAATAGCATAGTATGAGTGAAATAAATAGAAGCCAGCCCGAAGGGAAAGGCTGGCTCCGTTTAAAAAAAACACTAGTATTTAGCTGGTTGATCAGCTGCTGGTAAAGATTTTTTAATGAATTGACGAATATCTTCGTTCGCTTTGATTAGATCTTCTTTACGTAAGTACATCATGTGACCACTTCTGTATCCAATCCAGTTCATTCTTGATTTTAATTTACCGGAAGGATCCATTTGCCACATATTATATTTAGCATTGAAATAATCACAGGCAGCATCATAGTAACCTGACTGCACCATTAAATGCAAGTAAGGGTTAGCTGCCATCGCTTGTCTTAGGTTATAACCTGTATTATCATTGCTTCTGTCCCAAGGATGAACAGGTCCGAACATATTATATTTTACGTCTGCTTTATAGTTTAGTTCATTGGTATAATAATAATTAATGGCCGGAGTAAATGAATGTAACCATGATGTAATTTCCGAATTATAATCTGGGCGTTCCCCACCATCACGGAAGTCAATTCCAATATATCTGGAATCCAAGCGACCTACAGTTTTTCCTTGATCACGTAATAACTCTTTCCAGTATAATGCGGTTGGGATATCCAAATTATTCTGTGTAATTACAGTTTCAGACAATCCAGAATATTTGGAATACTGCTTGATAATTTCGGATTTTTCTGCTGCACTAATACTTGATCCTTTTGCTATCGCTGGTAAAAGCTTTTCAATAGTGAACTTCTCTACCTCTGGAAGAAACTCTTCTAAATCTCTGTTTTGCAACTCAGGACCTAGTTTTTTATGATACCAAGCTGTAGCAGAATAATAAGGTAGAAAGTTAGCTTTTTCAACAGCACCTTCTCTCTTAATACCTAATTCAGTTGGGGATACCAAAATTACCCCATTTAGGTACATCCATTGTGCATTTTGTAATTCCAAAGCTAATCCAGAAACACGGGTGGTACCATAACTTTCACCAATTAAATATTTTGGAGATGCCCAACGGTTATTTCTAGTTACAAAGGTATTGATCCATTCCGCAAGATATTTGATATCGGCATTGGTACCAAAGAAAAGAGAACGATCAGCTTTTTCATCTAAAATACGTGAATAACCGGTATTGATCGGATCAATGTACACGATGTCGGCCACATCCAAGATTGAATATGGGTTTTCCTTAACACCATATGGCTGTAATGGATAGCCTTCATCATCTATGTTTAAAATCCTAGGACCTGTGTATGCCAAATGCATCCAAACTGAACCTGAACCAGGACCACCGTTGAAGGAAATTACCAATGGTCTCTTTGCGCGGTTGCTGATATCGTCACGGGTGTAATAGGTGAAGTGTACAGTCGCTAAAACATTTCCTTTTTGATCCCAAACAGGTTGTGTTCCGGTCTTTGCTGTATAGCCAAATTTCTGTCCATTTGCAGTAACACTGTGTTTTGTAACAATTGTGCTATCTGCTAATGGCATTCGTTGAGCCTGTACAGCAATCGCCATAATTAGTGCTGATAATATTAAAATGTATCTTTTCATTGTGTTTATATTGTTGATAATTGATTACAATTGAAATTTATAAATTATTGTCTTGTATCCCAAAATACTCTTTCCAGCATACTTGCTTTCTGCTTGATATTTGGGTTATTGTTTGCTTCAGATTGCGCGTACAATAATGACCTCGGAACTTCATCATAAATTGCAGTTGGTTTTTTCAAAGGTGTCAATGCAGGGTATCCAGTTCTTCTATAATCTGCCCATGGCTCACCTACTACTCCAAAATTGGCAATGTACTTTTCGGTAATGATCTGCTCCAGTTTTTGCTGATTGGTTCCTGCCAAAGTTCCCTTGCTAGCCATATAGGTAGCCAAACTTGCCGCTGGTAATTTACTGTCGTCAAATGAAGCTTTGATCCCTGCGGCATAAAAGGTTTGCGCCTGTGCTGCTGCTCCGTTCATCAATGCTGCCTCAGCACGGATAAAATTATACTCCGCAAAGGTCAACAATCGAGCTGGGGCTTCACCACCATATGCAATAGCTCCTGTTTGCAATGCACCTTTGGAATCTACCATGCTAGAATTGAAGGAGGTTACATTTCCATATAAATACTCATGTAATCTGGAATACTCACTGGAAATATTCGCATCCATTACACTGGAACCTTTATAGGTTTTTGGATTCGAAAAATAAGGGAACGGCGTAAAATACTTCTCGCGACGCGGATCTTGATTGCTGTTCATCAAATCGACGATATAGCGATTAGGCAAGAACTGATTCCGGAACTGACCCGATTCGATACTGTAAATCGGATTCTGACGTTGGGGAGAATTTAAGAAGTTCATAATGAAACCATCCTCATTGCTAGCAAAGAATTTTGCGCCTGAATTGATCAGCTCATTCATCTTGGTTTTGGAGAAGTTAGGATCTTTTGCTGAATAATGCAGGTAAATTCTCAATTTTAAGGTGTTTCCAAATTTCTCCCATTTTTCCTTGGATGCTGCCCAGCTGTTTGAAGCATAAATGGAAGTAAACGAATTTGGAGAAAGAACAGATGTCCCGGCATTGATATCTGCAATTCCTTCGTCGATTAAACGGATCAAATCTTTATAGATCAATTCATCATCGTCTACCTCTGGTTTTAAGTTCTCTTCAAACATTGAAGCATTAAAATAAGGAACATCTCCCCAGGCATCTACTGTTACTTGATATACATAAGCTTTCAAAAGTTTGGCTACGCCCGCATAATGTGGACTTCCCTCTTCGGTAGCCTGTTTGATCAAAACAGATATATCACTTAATGTCGTTCCGAAAATGGTTACCCATTCTCCATTCATATCTGAATCGTTAATATTATATCTTTCTGACTCCTTAAAGGCCACGTGGCCTTGAACTGGTCCTTGACCACTAAACTGTTGAACAAATAAATTTCCAACGCGCATTACATCACTAGCTCCAAAGAAACCGACATTTACGGTAACTGAAGGCAGTAGTTGATTAATCCCAACTTTTGTTACGTTATTAGGATCGTCATTTACATCTAAAAATGAACTACATGAGCTTACTCCTAATAATGTTGCGACTGTTAATAAACTAAATATCTTTTTCATGTTGTTTCAATTTTACAAGCTAAACCTTACACTTCCACCAATCGTTCTAGGTGTAGGACTGAATCCAAACTCCAATCCCCTCGCATTACTGATACCTAACAAGTTTTGTTCTGGATCTAGGTGTGGGAAATTTGGAGCATAGGTAAACAAGTTCCGACCATAAACCGAAATATTTACTCCTTTAATAAAGTTCTGTCCTTCCAACCATTTTGTTGGCAACTTATAGGAAAGATTAGCCTCTCTTAATTTTACAAAGGTTGCATCCAATACATACCCTTCCCAGGCTACATATTTACCTTGTAAGCTATAGTATTGTTGAGCCGAAACGTGAGTGGTATTTGCTGAACCATCTTCATAAACACCTTCGAATAGATATGGCTTATTCACATTACCGGAAGCATCAATACGTTCAAATTCCGCTGTTTCTTCTGCCACACCTTGGATTCTTAAATCTCCAATGGTTCTTGACATCACATCGCCTTTATATTTGAAATCAACCAAGAAGGATAAGGTCAAGTCTTTATAGTTAAAGTCATTGGTCCATCCCAAATTGAATTTAGGGTTAGGATTTCCTACCTTTTGAACATTGGTTGTTGGCTTAGGCAATCCATTGGCATTGATGATCATTCTACCTTGGTCATCCCTTTGATAGCCATTCGACCAGATCTGTCCATATTCCTGTCCTGCTACCAATCTAATATTTGGAGAGGTAAATCCACCAATGGAGATATTGCTTACTCCCGGTGCCAATTCCTCAACAATGGATTTGAATTTTGTAAAGTTTAGACCTGATCTCCAAGTGAAGTTCTCCTTTTGCACAGGCACTAAGTTCAACATCAATTCCACACCTTTGGTCGATAAACTACCAGCATTGGTTACCATCGAGGTATAACCCGATGAAGACGGAGCAGGTACGGCAAAGATTAAGTTACGGGTATCTCTTTCGTATACTGACCCCTCAAAACTAACCCTACCGTTGTAAAATGATAAATCTAATCCCAATTCATACTCTCTCGTAAATTCTGGTCTTAATTCTTTATTCCCAGCACTATTATTCAAGGTATAACCAGCTAAGCCATTAAATGGAAAGCTTACCAAGGTTGAAACGAAACCATCAGAAGCACTTGCTCTACCAAAATAGGTATTGGTAGCATACGGTTCTGTTCCTTTACCCACTTCACCTACGTTTGCACGTACTTTAGCCATGGTCAGAACATTCGATTTCAAACTTGGGAATGCCTCTGTCAACACTAAACTCACTGCTGCTGCTGGATAAAAGATGGAACGATTTCCTTTTGATAGGGTAGATGAAAAGTCATTCCTAGCCTTCACGTTCAAGGATAAATAGGACTTATAATCCATCACCACATCCGCAAATACCCCTACTTGTCTGTTCTGATTGATGTTTCCTGAAGTATTATAGGTCAAGAAGTTACTTTGGTTATCAAAATCTGGCAATACAATACCTAAACCCGTAGACTGTAAAGTATTTCTATTGTTTGCAATCATTTCATTACCCACCGTAGCGATCAAATTCCAGTTTTCAAAAACCTTCTTATTTGCCGTTAAGGTAAAATAGGAGTTGATATTTTTCATTGACACATTACGGTCTTGAACACCACCGGCTCCAGCTGAGCTAGTATTACCATTACTGCGGATACCTTTATTATCAAAGCCTTTGGATACCATACTGAAAACATCGGCACCCACTTTTAAATCGGCTGTTAACCATTCAAGAAAATCATATTTCAGGTTGATGTTACCATAGAAACGATTAACCTCATTGTTATTTCTAACATTTTCGATCGACCAGTATGGATGATCCTCTGGCGCAAACCATAATTGGTTTCCTTCCGCATTTTTAAATGGTAAATTGGTCAAATCATAACTTCTTGGTGTATAGATACCTCTCCAAAGCGGATTGGCACCTTGGTTACCAGCCTGAGTTCGATCGGATACGTTATTTACATAAGAAAATGAAGTACCTACTTTAAATTTCTCGGTAAGATCCGTTGAAGCATTGACAGAAATGTTATTTCTGGTTAGCTTATTACTAGGTATTAGACCAGTTTCAACAGTATAACCGTAGGATACGCGATAATCATATTTTTCTCCAGAACCCGTAAAGCTTAAATCGTTTACAGAACTTACAGAATTTTGTAAGATATCACTGATATTATCAGGATAGGCCTGTAGATTTTCTTTCTCACCAAACCAGTTGGTTACCTCTTGTCCAGCTATTTTTGGTCCCCAAGAACCCGTTACAGAGTTATTATAAATTCCGTTACTACCTTGCGCATATTCATTTTGAAAGGCTGGCATTCTGGAAACAATCCCAACACCTGTGTTGGTACCAACAGAAATTTGATTCTTAACTCCCTTCTTAGCCTTCTTGGTAGTAATCAAAATTACTCCGGAAGCAGCTCTCGAACCATAAAGAACGGTAGCGGCAGCACCCTTCAGAACACTCATGGATTCGATATCCTGAGGGTTGATATCCGAAATACGACTAGAATTGATAACACCGGAGTTACCTGAGTTACCACCACCAGAATTATCCAAAGGAATACCATCTACCACATATAAGGGTTGGTTACTTCCTGTGAAAGTAGAGAAACCTCTAATCGTAATATTAGAACCTCCAAATCCACCACCTGCACCGCTAACTTGTACGCCTGATAATCTACCAGCAAGTGCATTGGTCACATCAGGAGTAGGAGCTTTGGAAAGCTCATCAGCTTTAACTTCTGCTACCCCATACCCCAATGTCTTACGGTCACGTTTAATACCAAATGAGGTAACCACAACCTCTTCAATATTGGTGGATGAATTTTCTATCAATACAATCTTCATCTGTGAAGCTGTGTTGATTGGCACTTCCTTCGTTTCATAACTCATATGACTGATGACCAAGATCCCTTTTGCTTTCCCCGTTTGAAAAGAGAATTTACCTTGCTCATCAGACTTTGCACCTTCATTGGTGCCTTTAACCAAAATAGAAGCATTTGAAACTGGAGCACCTTGCTCATCCACTAACTGTCCCCTGACGGTAACCTGTTGCGGCAATTCAAAAGAATAATCCAGATTCGATTCTATTTTATCTGTTTTCCAAAGATAGTGAGGCGTGGCCTCAGCTTGCGCCATGAACAATATTGAACTCGAACAAAGTACAAGTTTTAAGAATTTCATAGGCTTTAGGTAATTTATGTTTGGAACGTCATTAGGTTTATTCCATCTCATAATTTAAGTTTTTATATAAATTGTTATTAGTAAATTATTGTTTTAATTATTATGCAACTAAAACCAGCTAAGGTGGCAATGATTTGTTTTCCATAAACATCATAAAATAGGTTAATTCAAAAAAAGCTTAATATTATATAATAGGTCTCCACACCTATCTGATTAATTAAATTGAAATGTCGGCAAAGTGAAATTTTGGCTTATCGGCTAATTATTGAATCCAAGATATAAAAAAAAATAATCCATAAAATAGTCGAGATAAAGATATTTTGGAAGTTGAATAGATAAGTAAACGAATGGACAAAATAGGTTTATATCCAAAATTAAATTACGTCACAAACTTGCTATAATCTATCAAAAACGTAGATTTATTAACCATATCCAGTAAAAGCGAGGGGGTATATGGCCAAAACCATACATTTATTGAAAAATGATAAGTATTGGACAACCCCTGAAAATTAAAATTGTATAACTAATATTAACCTTAGGATTTATTAATTTCTGAAAAGACTAAAGTAAAAATTCCATAGATTCATTTTCCTAATAGAATAATAAAAATGAAACGGAAAGAAGGAAGGTTTTTGGAAGGAAGGATAGGTTTGCATCAGGATGGACGGGGTGGTTTTGAACCAGGATGGAATGGATGAGAGGATGGACCAAGAACTGGAAACGGACCAGGATTTATGGGATTAGAGGATATTCCAGGATCATGATTACAATATCCCACGAGGATGGCCCTAATACCGTATTTGCGCAACACAATGCGCCCTAAGCTGACCTTGAGCGTGATGGACAATATCCCGCCCTGAACGGCCCCGGTACCATATTGACGTATGGCATACCCGCCGGCATGCCCTTCCCTGCTGCACGGATATATACATATAGAATACCCCCTAAAAACAGAAAGCCCGCTGTCTGCTGACAGCGGGCTCCCGTATAAAATTAGGCACCGACCTACTCTCCCACCTGTTACGGCAATACCATCGGCTCTGGCGGGCTTAACTTCTCTGTTCGGAA
>NZ_JANBZY010000012.1:0-55802 GCF_024261425.1 Sphingobacterium sp. LZ11T8
CAGACAGCGGGCTTTCTGTTTTTAGGGGCAATTGGTAATAAGGTATGCCGGTAGGGACGCGGATCCGTTCCGTCGCCATATTGTCCATCCTGCTCCTGGAATATCCTCCCATCCCATTAATCCTGGTTCTTCCCGATGATCTTGGCCCATCCTCTCATCCATTTAATCCTGGTTCAAACCCAACCCATCCTTTCCATCCCACCCTTTTCCAAACAATATCAAGCAACAGATAGTTAAAATCGAATTAGTTCATTTGAAATATTATTCGCATTTTTATTCTAGTATAATTTTAACCAAATGTGAATTGTGAAATAGAAAAAAGCTTATTTAAGCTCTAGTGCCAGTTAACTTTATTAAAATCTTACTTAAACCAGCGTATTAATGGGATCTTGTTTTCCGGGATTGGGAACCAAACCGGTTATTCGCTATTCCAATCAATCTATATTTATCATCGAGAATGAAAAGAACATTTAATTTATTTTTTCTCCTTCCATTAATGTTGGGGTTCCCCAATTTTAATGAGAACTCAGAACTATCTCAAACTAAAAACAATTTCACTAATCAGTACGGTATCCGAATGGGACAGGATACTTTAAAAACCATGTCTGGTGCTCCATCCGATCTGATCATGACCGAATTTACCGGTCCAGATCTTACACCTTCGCCTGCCTGCCTAGCAGTTGCCCCTACTGGAGAAGTCTATGTAGGTGTGGATATGATCGGATCTCTGGGTAAGGATATGGGCAAAGGCTTTATCCGTCGATTTGTGGATTCGGATAATAACGGCAGCATGGATAAGCATACAGATTTCGCCCGCGTGGATAACCCAAGGGGAATCTTTGTCCTAGGCGATCAAGTATTTGTCCTGCACACGACATTTGATTCCAAATCAGGGATTGCAACAGGTATGGACCTTGTGGTATTTGAAGACAAGGATAAAGATGGTGTTGCAGATGGAGACCCTAAGGTATTGATCAATGGCTTAAGTAATGCCAAGTATATTCAAGAACGTGGTACGGACCATGCAACAAATGGGATTAGAATGGGAATCGATGGCTGGATCTATATCGCAGTTGGAGATTTTGGGTTCCATAATGCTACGGGTGCAGATGGCAAGAAATTGACCAATCTAGGCGGTGGTGTTTTGAGGGTCCGTCCTGATGGTACCGAAATGGAACTATATACACATGGCCTGCGCAATATTTATGATGTTGCAATCGATCCATTTATGAATATCTTCACCAGGGATAATACCAATGATGGTGGGGGCTGGGATATCCGTTTTTCCCATCAGATCCAATCTGGTGAATATGGTTATCCTTTATTGTTCCAAAACTTTACAGAAGAGATCATTCCGGCATTGGCCATGTTGGGTGGTGGTTCAGGAACAGGATCCTTATACATGGATGAGGATACTTGGCCAGAAAAATATAATAAGGTGCCAATGATGGCAGATTGGGGAAGGAACTTCCTTTATATGCATCATGTGACTCCGGATGGCCCTAGCTTCAAACAGAAAGAAGAAGAATTCATCAAGTTGCCACAGATTACGGATGTGGATGTAGATGGTTCAGGTAGATTATACCTATCTGCATGGGATGGTGCGGGCTATTCAGGTAATCCTGATAAAGGTTATATCGTTCGTGTTGTACCTCAAGGTTGGACTTACAAAGCCTTTCCAGAAATCAAGAATGCTTCTGTAGCTGAATTGAAGGAACTGTTGAAGTCTGGAAGTTCTACGATTAGGTTATATGCTTCCCAAGAATTGGTAGCAAGAGCATCTGATGAAGCTGCTACTGCAGCATTGGAGACTGCTCAAGACAAGAATTTGCCATTGAGCAGCCGAGTGGCTGGTATTTATACTTATGCACAGGTAGCTAAAGGAAAAGGCGTTACAGCTTTGCTAGACCTTGCTAAGGAAGCAACCGTTAGGGAATTTGCATACCGTGCCTTGACAGACCGTTTGTCTACAGTGGACCAAGTGCCTACAGATCCTTTTGTTGAAGGGTTGAAAGATCCATCGGTTAGGGTTCAGGCCGTTTCTGCTGTTTCATTAGGTAGATTGGGTCGACCAGAAGTGGCCAATTCATTGCTACAAGTGGCTGTACCAGCATCGTTCATTGCTCCTGCAAAAGGAAAGGAAGGTCCTCATGATGTTCCTAACTCAGCAATTATTCTCCCTCATTTGGCCGTAAAAGCATTGGTTCGCTTGAATGCCGTAAATCCTGCCGTAGGATTTTTGAGCACAGAGAGTCCTGATCTGGCATTATGGGCATTGCGCTATATGCATGATCCAAGAGCCGTAGAAGGATTGATCGCTGCATATGGAAAAACAAAGGATCAAAAATTAAAGGATAAAATCCTGGTTACCCTTGCCAGGTTGTATAAAAAAGAAGCGGATTATGATGCTTCTTGGTGGTGGGGAACCCGTCCGGATTCGCATGGTCCATATTATAAAGCCGTTGATTGGGCATCATCACCGGTTATCGAAAAATTCCTGGTTGCTGAGGGAGCAAAAAGCAGTAGTTCCAAAAAACAGTATTTTGCTGACCTAAATGAAAAATTCAGGATGGAGATTGCTGCATTTGATATTGTAGAACCTAAGGCAATTGCTGAAAAACAGCCTACAGAGAAGAAAGTTGACCTAGAGAAAATCAAGAACCAAAAAGGACAGGTAGGTAAAACTTCTATCGAAGAGGTAATGATAGCACTACGTAAAGTAAAGGGAGATCCTACGAAAGGTAAAGCTTTGTTTAACAAACAAGGTTGCCATGCTTGTCACAGTGTCAATAAAGGCGAGGCTATGAAGGGACCATTTATGGGACAGATCGGTGGTATCATGAACCGTGAGCAGATTGCCGAATCGATCTTGAGACCTAATGCATCAATTTCCCAAGGATTCTCCACTGTCTTGGTAACGACTAAGGACAAGAAGAATTTCATGGGTTTTGTGACCCAGGAGACTGCAAGCAAGCTTGTACTGAGAGATATTGCCGGGAATGTGAATACCATCAACAAAAGCAATGTGGCAAGTAGAAAAGAAATGCCGAATTCTATGATGCCGGCCGGTTTGGCAAATTCATTGACTTTGGAAGAGTTTGCATCGCTGGTATCTTTCTTAGAAAAACAGAAATAAAAGCTTAATAAATAACAAAATAAAAGCCATGTCAAAGGACATGGCTTTTATTTTTTTGAAGGGTCTTAATCTTCTTCTTCGTCATAAAATTCCATCAATGATGAAATATAGGGATCATCCCATCCATCGACGATATCATCATAGGCCTCGTCAGGAATGTTGCTTTGCCTTACTTCTAATGAAGTACCCTTTTTATGTTCATGGAGTTTCAGGGTCACGATGGAAGGTTCTTCCTGCTCTCCGAAATACCATTCCTGGACAATTTTGCTGAACGGTTCCAATTCCAGGAACTTTCCTTGAATGGCTCCATCCCACATGGAGAATTCTCCATTGGGCACTGGGTCGATTTCTACAAGGTCGCCAGTCCATAATCTGATGGTTATTTCAGTCGTCAATGCTCTGTAAAGTTCCTCAGGTGTAGCAGGTATGATATAATATTTTTTAAATTCTTTCATTCTAAATATTAAAGGAAAAAAATAATTCCTGTAAATTTACATAGATTTATTAGCATAATATGAGTAATATTCTCCCGAATTCCTTAATAAAAAGATTAGGTATAAATCCATTTTTTGACGAAGACGCCTTTAAAGCCGCACATGAAAGCGGGGAAAAACTCACCTCCATACGCTTAAATCCTAAAAAACCCACAGAATTAGACTTTGAACTTGCCGACCGGATCCCCTGGTGTGAAAATGGGTATTATCTGAATGAACGTCCAAAATTTACCTTGGACCCCTTATTTCATGCGGGCTGTTATTATGTGCAGGAAGCATCATCTATGTTTGTCAGTCATATCTTGAAGGAACTAAAACTTCGGGAAAGGGACATCAAGGCCTTAGATCTATGTGCAGCACCAGGAGGGAAATCTACCTTGGTCAATGATCAGATCAGTCCCAATAGCTTATTGGTAGCAAATGAAATCATAAAGAGTAGATCCGTCATCCTACAGGAAAACCTGATACGTTGGGGGTTCCCAAATGTTGTGGTGACCAATAACGATCCTTCAGCTTTCAGAAGGTTGCCAGGGTTCTTCGATCTAATGCTGGTGGATGCCCCTTGTTCGGGTTCAGGCATGTTTCGAAAAGATGAAGATAGTATTGATGAATGGTCAGAAGCGAATGTAAAGCTCTGCAGGGAGAGGCAACAAAGGATTTTATCTGAAGTTGTATCTTGTTTGAGCAGCAATGGCTATTTACTGTATTCTACCTGTTCTTATTCTTCTGAGGAAAATGAAGATATTTTGGATTGGCTGATCGAAGAATATAACCTTGCTAGCATAGAAGTTCCGGTTGATCCTGATTGGGGAATAGAACTGACCAAATCTGAAAAACATAAGGCCACTGGCTATCGTTTTTATCCGCATAAAACTAAGGGAGAAGGATTTTTCATTGGCATCCTGCAAGTAAAGCATATCCAGCCTACATTCTCGACCAAGAAGATGAAAATGGAGAAATCTCCAGTTCCTAAAGACTGCCTAGTTGGATGGATTGAAAATGACAAGGACTTTTCCACATTAATGCACAATGAAAATGTCCACATTTTTCCGAAAGACTTGGAAGCCAGCTTAAAGGCTTTACAACAGGTCCTTTACCTCAAAAATGCAGGAACAATGGTAGGAAAGTGGATAGGAAAGGAGCTTGTTCCATCCCATGATCTGGCATTGAGTGTTTTTAGAGATAAAAATCTGTCTTCAGTGGAGCTCTCTTTATTAGATGCTCAGGATTTCCTAAGAAAGGAACAGTTGGACATTGAATTGTTCAATGGGGTGAAAAAAGGCTGGTGCTTGATTAATTATGAGGGGGTTTCTTTAGGCTGGGTAAAGGTTTTGGGAAATCGTATCAATAATTACTACCCAAGGGAAGTTAGGATAGCAAATCTATAACTTATAGATTTTGATGGGCTAAGATCAAAGCACAAATATCCTTTGCCACTTCCTCCTTGCTTTTTAGATCAAATGAAAGTATCTCTTCTTTTTTATTGATGACCGTGATTTTATTGGTGTCGTGTGCAAAACCGGCACCCTTATCCTGCATGGAATTGAGTACTATAAAATCTAGGTTTTTTCTCTTCAGCTTGCCAATTGCATTTTCCAACTCATTGTTTGTCTCTAGTGCAAATCCAACCAGCGTCTGCTTTTCTGTCTTTTTTGCTCCAAGGCTAGCTAAGATATCCGTTGTTTTTTTAAGGGATATGCTGAAGTCTTCGGCTTTTTTCTTGATTTTCTGATCGGCAACTTCGGTAGGGGTATAGTCCGCAACGGCTGCGCTCATGACCGTGATGTCGGCTTGATCAAAGTATTTGCTGCATGCATCAAACATCTCTGCTGCAGACTGAATATTGACCCTTTTTACGCCCTCTGGCGTGCTCAAAGCTGTTGGACCACTGACTAGGGTCACTTCAGCGCCAAGGCTGCTGAGTTCCTTCGCAATGGCATAACCCATCTTTCCGCTGGAATGATTGCCAATGAAACGAACTGGATCGATAGCTTCATAGGTTGGTCCTGCTGAAACCAGGGCTTTCTTTCCAGAAAGCGGTTTATCGGATTCGAAATAGTCTTGGATAAACTGGAAGATTTCTTCCGGTTCTGCCAGTCTACCTTCACCTACCAGTCCGCTGGCCAGATCTCCTTTTCCCGGAGGGATGATCACATTTCCGTAGGATTGGAGCAGATGGATGTTGTTTTTGACAGATGGGTGTATCCACATGTCCAAATCCATTGCCGGAGCTAAGAAAACCTTGCTTTTTGCAGAAAGATAGACTGCTTGAAGAAGATTGTCGCAGATACCTTGGGCACATTTTGCCAAAGTATTTGCAGTAGCTGGAGCAATTAAAATGAGGTCTGCCGATTCGGCAATATGGACATGGTTATTCCATTCCCCTGTTTTTTGGTCGTAATATTCAACGAAAACGGGGTTATTGGAAAGGGTAGAAAGAGTAAGTGGAGTAATGAATTGAGTAGCTTCCTGGGTCATGATAACCTGAACGGAGGCTTCTGCTTTTCTCAGTAATCTTACCAATGTTGCAATCTTATAAGCGGCGATGCTGCCGCTTATACCAATTACAATATGTTTGTCTCTTAAAGACATGGTAAATAGCTTACTCTTGTTCTTTAGATGGGTTTCTGAAATATACTTTCTCGTGTAAAAACTCGTCGATAGCTACTAAAGTTGGTTTTGGCAATCTTTCGTAGTGCTTAGAGATTTCAATTTGCTCACGGTTTTCAAACACTTCCTCTAAATTATCATTGCTGCTAGCAAACTCTGACAATTTTTGGTTTAACTCCTCTTTCATATCTACAGCGATTTGATTAGCACGCTTGCTGATAACAACGATAGATTCGTAAAGGTTATCAGTAGTTTGGTCTAACTCTCTTAAATCGCGAGTTACTGTTGAATTTGGAACGGTATTTTTATTCTGATTCATATATAAATAAAAATGGATGTACTAAAGATTATTGTTGATTGTTATTCTCGGTCTCGATTGGAACACCATTTGGTGTTGCAATACCTAAGTCTTCTTCACGTTGTTTCCTCATTTTTTCGTCATTAGCCATGATCTTCAGGGCAGAGGCAATCTTTCTGTCCGCACTTCCGCGAAGGCCGTTCAACTCATTGTTGTACTTGCTCTCAGGGTAATGCTCCATAAAGCTGTCGTAATAATCAATCATCTGATTGAATCTTTCCTCTTGACGGTGAGGGTAGGAGTTATCGGCAAAAAGATATTGTGATTTTACCAATAGATATTCGATATCTTCTGCGTGCTTGGTGTCTGGATATATTTTTAATACATTTTCCAATGCGATCACAGCTGCACGGTAATCATCTGGCAATCCCATATTGAAATACAATTTGGCATTGTCAAAAGCTTTCTTCTCTAATTTGTCACGAAGGTTTTGGATCAAATCACCAGCCTCTTTTGCTCGTTCCGACTCAGGGTACAGGTTCACAAAGAGTTGAAGTTGGTCAATCGCCTTACGTGTATTGTCTTGATCTAAATTTGATCGTGGAGAATCTAAATAATAACAGTATGCAGACATAAACCGACATTCCTCAGCTCTAGGGCTGTTTGGATAATTATCTGCAAAGTTTTTAAAGTGAAATCTTGCTGAGATATAATCTTTAAGACGATAGGCAGCAAAAGCAGTGTAATAGTTTAGATCTTCAGCATCAGCTGTGCCACGGTATTTGGCCAACAGATCTTGAAATAAGGTCAAAGCTTTAGAGTACTTCTCTTTTTCGTAGTACTTTACAGCTTCTTGATACTTCATTTGTACGTTATTGCTTGCGCGTAGTTTTTCGAATTTACTCTTACAACTACCCAAGCCCAATAAAAGAAACAAGCCGACAATTAGGCTAAATACATGATTCTTTAAAAACATCCCACAAAGATACGTGAATTAATACTAATTTTCAATTATTTAATGATACGCGAAAATACTTGATTTCAATAAGGTAATTCTTGGATGAACCTGGTTTTAACAATCTTTAACTTAAAGTGCCTCATTTTGCTGAGATTGAAGGTCTTGAGGCTAATATTAGGGTTTTTTGTTAAGTCAAATGAATGTTGAATTAGCATCGGGCATGTCACAAATAATTAAAATAATAACTATATTTACGTTTAATATATTTTATCAGGATTTAAAATGACCTTATTTGAAAGAGTAGAGCAAGCATTGGATTCCATCAGACCTTATTTACAGACTGATGGGGGTAACGTTTCTATTGAAGAAATTACGCCAGACAACGTTGTGAAGCTTAAATTGTTGGGGACTTGCGCAAATTGTTCAATGAGTATCATGACTTTTAAAGCAGGTTTAGAACAAGCGATTAAAAAGGCCGTTCCGGAGATTGTTGCTGTGGAAGCAATCAATATCACGGATATGGATGATCCCAATGCGATAAACCCCAACCAATTGTAATAAAAATATTAGATGCTGTTAACACTATTTAACAGCGTCTTACGTATGATTTTCCCTAGTTTTGTTGCTACATGAAATTCCTACAGAAATATATCTTGCTTGCTGTACTATTGGCAGTTGGTTTGAGCCTCCAAGCTCAGAACAATAAAATAGTACAGGTCTCTGGGTATATTTTAGCGGAGGAGACGGATATTGCAGTTCCTTATGTGACTATTCGAAATGAAAGTTATGGGAATGAGACATATTCAGCCAACCATGAAGGTTACTTCTCCTTTGTCGGACATACCGGTGACGAGATTG
Organism: Sphingobacterium sp. LZ11T8; assembly: GCF_024261425.1. Classification (NCBI taxonomy): domain Bacteria; kingdom Pseudomonadati; phylum Bacteroidota; class Sphingobacteriia; order Sphingobacteriales; family Sphingobacteriaceae; genus Sphingobacterium; species Sphingobacterium sp. LZ11T8. The sequence continues at coordinate 8,355 of NZ_JANBZY010000012.1, forward strand.
TCTTTTCTTCTATTGGTTACCGCTCCGTGAGGATTACCATTCCTAATGTCGATGGTGATAAATATACCGTCAAGATCGAATTGACACCCACCGTAGAGGAATTACCGATGGTTACTGTTGGTCCTCCACTGCCATGGGCAAGTATTGAAGAGTTCAATATGGAATTCTTGGCCTTGAATATTGGTAGTGATGATGTAATGACTGCAAAAAGGAATCTATCTCCTCAAGCTTTGGCATCTCTTTCTAAGATTGTTCCTAGGAGTGCTGAAGAAATCCAAACGTTTAATAACTTTCAGCGACATATCAATATGTCGAATAAAGCCATCAACCAAAATATGGCAAACCCACTGTTGAATCCTTTTGCTTGGGGTTCATTGATCAACCAGATCAAGCGTGGAGATTTTAGTAGACAGCGACTGAAGTATTAATTGGACTCTAGCGCTCCGCGCTTATTGATGCCTCTTATGTTTAACCTGGAGGCCATATAAGAAACCAAAGTGGAAACCGCCATTACCGTAATAAAGATCAGCACCAAATCCATATAACGAATGTCTACAGGGTAGGCGTCGAACAATGAGCCTTCGCTGGTTGTGACAAATCCGAAATGATCTTGCAATAAACAGAAAACCAATCCTAAGAAAGCGCCAGTGACACTTCCGATCAATGCAATGAGGATGCCTTGGTAATAAAAGATGTTTTGGATGAGGTTATTGCTCGCCCCTAAACTATTCAATACCACCATATCCTGTTTCTTGTCGATCACCAACATGGTCAGGGAACCAATAATATTAAATATTGCAATGATTCCGATGATCGTCACGATAAAGAAAACGATCCATTTTTCTGATCGTACGGTTTTGTAAAGGGTAGGGTTCTGCTGTTCCCGGTTCTTTACCTGAAAATCCTTGCCTAATAGAGCTTGAATTTCCTTTTGTAAGCTTGTAGAATTGTCGTTTTTCCCATAGAGTTCAATTGCTGAGATGCCTTCATGCTCATTGAGTAAATCTTTTGCAAAATCTATGGGTACAATGATTAAATCTTCGAAGCCGGGTTGATAGCCGAGAATGGCATTTGGCTTTATTACGCGTGTCCTGATATCTTCCAATGGATTGATATTGTTTGGAGATGCTTTTTTGTCAGGAATATTGAGGAATATCTGATTTTCGTCTCCTTGCAGCGGAACTTGTAAGTTTGCCTGGACCGTGGTGCCAAGAATAGCGTAATTCGTGCTGTCTTCCTTGACTTCTAACCTGCCTTCCAATAACATGTCTTCATTGGCGATTTGATGTAGGCTATTGGGTTCAATGCCCTTTAATCGCCCAATAAATTGCTGTTGGTTAAATTCAGCAAGGACCTTGTCTTCTAATACCTCGCTATATGAAGTGATTTCTGGTAATGCGCGAAGATTTTTAAAGGCTTCGCTATTGGTGGAAAACACCTTGCCTGAGGATGGTTCAATCCTATATTCTGGCGAAAAAGTGCTGTACTGTGAAAGAATAAAGCGTTCCAATCCATTGTAAAAGGATAAAACTATCACCAAAGCAGCTGTGCTCACCAATACCCCGATCATACTGATCGATGAAATGATATTGATCGCATTTACTGACTTTTTTGAAAAAAGATATCGTTTCGCAAAGAATATTGGGAGCTTCATTGTTCTAGGCTCTGATAAATGGATTAGTCTTTTTTTCTTCTCCAACAGTGGTAGTCGGTCCATGACCAGGATATACTACTGTTTCTTCAGGGAGTGTGTATATTTTGGTAGCAATACTGTTCAACAATTGCTGATGGTTGCCACCTGGAAGATCTGTGCGACCGATACTGCTCTTGAACAGAACATCGCCGCCTATCAAGAAGTTATGTTCTTTACTGTATAAACAAAGATGGGCAGGTGAATGACCAGGCGCTAAGATCAGGGATAATTCTTCATCGCCTATCTTTATGTTATCATCTTCTGTTAAGAATGTCTCAGGAATGGGCGATGGCTCATATCGGATACCCATTTGAGGAGCATAGTTTTGTACCTGTATCACTAAGGGTAATTCGCCCTCATGGAACTGTGGAATTAAATCATAGGTCTCAGATACAAATTTGTTGCCCAACACATGGTCGATATGACCGTGGGTATTGATAAGATGGATTGGTTTTAGACCATTGTTTTCAATATATTCTTTCAGATGGTTTTCTTCTTGATAATTGTGCATTCCAGGATCTATAATGATGCAGTTTTTGTTTTCATCATAGATTAGATAGGTGTTTTCCTGGTATGGATTGAATACAAATGTCTTGATATGTAGCATGTCCAAAAATAGGAAATATTTCTAAGCAATTGGGTTTTTCCTATTGATTCCAGATTTCCCAGTTTTTTTCTGCTTGCAAAACCAACATTTCATAACCATTTTTAATAGCTGCCCCTCTTTCTTTTCCTTTTTTTAGGAATAAGGTTTCTTCAGGGTTGTAAATAAGGTCATATAATAAATGTTCACTGCTGATTGCATGGTATGGCAAGGCTGGACACTCCTCGGTTTTTGGGAATGTTCCTAATGGTGTGCAATTTATTAATAATGGCGTGTTTTGGATTAATTCTTCCGTTAGGTCTTCATAGGAAAGGTTATCCTCTGTCTTAGCCCGACTAACGATCTTATACTCAATGCCTAGCTTTTTTAAAGAGTATGCAACGGCCTTTGTTGCTCCTCCATTTCCAAATATTAATGCTTTGCTATGGTTGGGTTTCAATAATGGCTCCAATGACTTTTCAAATCCATATGCATCTGTATTGAATCCTTTCAATTTAACACCATCTGTTTCATGTCGGATTTGTATGCAATTCACAGCGGCGATTTCCTTAGCTTCTTCTGAAAGTTCCGTTAAATATTGCATCACATCCTGTTTATAAGGAATAGTTACATTGACTCCGTAAAATTCAGGGTTATTCAGATAAAGGCTCGGAAATTCTTCGATTGTTGAAAGAGGGTATAAATCATAATCAATATTCTTTATACCCTCGTTTCTAAATTTTTCTAAATAATATTTTTTGGAAAATGAATGGCCAAGGGGATAGCCAATTAATCCTAATTGTTTCATCTTCCTTCTGTATATTTTTTAATTATGTCTACAATAACTTGATTTCCCTGTAATTGAGGCAAGTACTCAAATAATATATAATGCTTCTCTGGGTCTACATTTAAGGCAAGTTCCAAGAAACTCAAAGCCTCTGTATATTTCCCTGCTGCAAACATATAGGCAACCATTCGGTAATAAAGTGTAGCTTCATCAGGGTTACATTTGATGGCTTCTGAAATTACTTCAATAGCCTCTTCAAGTCTTGTTTGCTCAAATAAAAGCGATGAATAGTCCAACCATGCCTCAGCATCGGTTGGGTTTAATTCAACAACTTTTGAATAAGCTTCAATAGACTGATCAAATTGTTTCAATTTATATCGGGCATCCGCAATCGCAAACCAATAATCTGGATTTTCATCGTCGATTTCTAGGGCTTTTTTGTAAAAATGAAGGGATTCAAAATATCTTTCTTCAAAATCTAAAGTTACTCCAATGCCAAACCAAGCATCACTTTGATTGCTATCAAGCTTTACAGCTTTTTTATAGTACTGTCTAGCTTCATCCATCAACTCCAACTTTTCATAGCATTCCCCAATGGCACAATAAGTATCTGCATTAGGAGTTTCATGCTCGAATGTTTGTTTATAGACTTCAATTGCTTCTGAATAGCGATCTAAGTTTACCAGGGCATTCCCTTTATTGAAATAAGCAGATGAGAAATTCTCATTGATCAAGATAGCATAGTCATAAGCGTCAATTGCAGCTCCAAAATCACCCAATTTATGGTAAGCATTTCCTAAATTATACCATGCAGCATATGAATATGGGTCTGTATCGATGTATTGGTTATAGAATTGTATACTTTCTTGCTGTTGTTCCAATACATCATAGCAAAATGCTATTTCGTAAAGTGCATCTTGATTATCTTTATTTGCTTGAAGGGATTTCTTCAGATATGATATTGCCTTTTCGTAAGAACCCTGCATCTGATATAAACCAGCAATCTGGTAATAAACCTCATCTTTAGCATCACTTAGTTTTAATGCCTTAAAAAAGTTTTCTTCGGCTAGAGCATGTTCCTGGAGGGCAGATAGGATTGTACCCTTGATTAAATAGATATCACCTTCCGAAGGTTCTAATAATTCAGCCTTGTTTAAAGCCTCCAATGCAGGCTCATACTGTAAAGTTGATGCCAATAGCTGAGCTTTTTTAATTAAGAACAAGGTTTCGAATGGGTGTTGGGCAGATGCAAATTCTATTACTTGTAAAGCCTTTATTGGATCATTGTTAGTAATGTAATAGTCAATAATGCTTTCAAAAGCTTTTGCGTCAAAAAAGTACTGGTCTTCATTTCGAAGCATTTCCTCATAACGATCCACCGAAAATTTTTGTTCTTCCGGTGTTCCAAATTCAAAATCTTCTTCCATTATTCTCCTCTTTAAATTTTATTCGTACTCTCCAATTCCTAAATGAAAATACTATTTTTTGAACATCTGAATATGTAATTGTTTTCAACATATTCACATTTTAGACTGGGCTAGTCTGCAAAAGTAAAGTTAATAAAGTAATTACAATGTAAATACTTGTGTAAAACAACAAAAAAGCCAGCTGAAACAGCTGGCTTTTATTATTTCAAATTGTTATTTCTAACAATTATTTTTTGATCTCAACACGACGGTTTTGAACACGACCTTCTTCAGTATCGTTTGAAGCAACTGGGTTAGCTTCACCGTATCCTGTAGCGTTGATGCTTGATGCAGATACTCCAGCGTTAACTAAGTATTGTTTTACTGCATTTGCACGGTCTTTTGATAAGTTCATGTTGTAAGCTTCTGTACCTTCAGCAGATGCATAACCATCTAATGAAACAGAACCATTGCTGTCTTTCAATTCTTTAGCTAATTTATCTAAAGTAGAGTAAGATTCAGTTTTCAATACTGAGCTGTCAAATTCGAATTGAATTGGAGCGAAGTATCCTGAAGTAGTTCCGTCAGTTAATTGCTGAGGCTCAGGGAATTTGATTGGACATCCTGATCCGTCAACTACTGTACCTGCAGGAGTTCCTGGACATTTGTCAAATTTATCAGATACACCGTCACCATCAGAGTCTTTGCTTAATTGATCAACAGTACCTTCTAAAGTAGATACGCGTTGTTTCAATGCTTCAACTTCGTTACGTAATGAAGGGTCTTTCAACTCATCATATAATGTAGCAACTGGGTTAGTGAATGTTAAGCTTTCTTTATCACGAGAACCTAAAGTGAACTCTAAACCACCATATACGTTAGAGAATTTTTGTTTTCCGTCGTAACGAACTGGTCCGTATAATAAGTTGTCATCAGTGAAGTTCATTGTGTAACCTAAGTTCAAGGCAACAACTTCAGATAATTTAAATTTAACACCAACACCAACTGGGATAAATCCAGTTAAACGGTTGTCACGGTCTCCAGTAGACTCACGGTCACCAAAGATTTCTTGACCCCATTTACCTTCGTTGTTGTAAACTTCAGTACCTGTGAAATCGTTGTTAGCAAATTGAACTGGGTTGTGAGCCATAACACCTAAACCAACTTTAGCGTAGAAGTTAACAGCATTTTCTCTTCTCATGAAGTCGATAGTACCTAATTGGAATACACCATTTAAGCTAGCTGCCCAGTTAACTGAAGTCTCAGCAGATCTTGCACCGTTTGCAGTTTCTGGAGCAGTTACTAAGTCATGGTTGAAAGTTTTGATACGACCACGGTTTCCTTCTAATTCTAAACCGAATAAGTGAGAGAATTGTTTACGGATAGTTAAACCATAGTATTCACCAACTTTGTTTTGGAAATATCCAACGCGTTGTCCGAAACCGTTTTGGCCACCTAAAATAGTGTTAGGAGTAGTGATACCACCTTGAACACCAATTGACCAAGTTCTGTATTGTGATCTACCACCAAATACAGTTGGGGTTTGTGCTTGAGCAGTTTCTGCGAAACCTAAAGCGGCTACTAAAGAAGCTGCAACAGCTGTTTTTTTAATTGTAGAATAGTTCATACTCTTTTTTTTAAGGTTATTAAAATTTTTAATTGTTTCTAGTTGTAAAAATCAATTTAACATAACTTAACAATAACAATGCCAAAAAATGTTAATTTGTAAAAAGCCCTTTTTTTATGTTACCTACAGGTCCTTTTGCCGCGTAAAAATACTTATTAACATTAAATAACACAAATTTTTTATCAAAACTTTATTAATTGTCAATAAATTCGAGCATAATAACAGATGCCTGTATGATATTTACTACAAAATATAATGAATTATTGCTAGGGTTAACCCACCTAACAACGCACTTACAGGTATAGTTAAAATCCAAGCCCATAATAAACTTATGGTAACTCCCCATCGAACGGCGGAAACTCTTTTTACTATTCCAACACCGATAATTGAACCAGTGATCGTGTGAGTCGTTGAAACCGGAATACCAAAGTGCTCTGTAATCCCCAAGGTGATAGCACCCGCTGTTTCTGCACTTACTCCTTCTAATGGAGTAACCTTTGTGATTTTAGTACCCATTGTTTTTACGATTTTCCATCCTCCACTCATCGTTCCTGCTGCAATTGCAAAATAACAAGCCAATGGCACCCATTCAGGCATTTCTTCAAAACTTCCAATTACCCCTTGTGCAATCAATGCTGTTGCAATAATACCCATAACCTTTTGGGCATCGTTACCACCATGAGCAAAACTCAATCCTGCTGATGAAACTAACTGAAGGATTTTGAACCATTTCTCGGCTACAGCTGGTCTTGCTTTTTTGCAGATGTTGATAATTATTAAAGTAATGATAATGGAGATGGTCATACCAACCAATGGAGCCAAGACAATAAATGATACAATCTTTAAGGTTGCACTTAAATTAATAGCTTCCATGGGATTTGCTCCTAAGAATAAAGCATATGCCATTCCTGATCCCGCAAATCCACCAATCAAAGTGTGACTTGAGCTTGAAGGAATTCCATAATACCAGGTAAAAAGGTTCCATGCAATTGCGGCTACAAGGCCAGCAAAGATAACCTCTAGGGTGATGTATTCTTCTATGACCGTTTTGGCAATGGTATTAGCGACTTTATGGTCAGTAAAAACAAAATAAGCGACGAAGTTAAATAAAGCGGCCCATAGTACTGCCATAAATGGAGTCAATACTTTGGTCGAAACGATAGTCGCAATGGAATTGGCTGCATCATGGAAACCATTGATGTAGTCAAACGCAATAGCCAGAACGATTACGACAATTAATAATGTGGTTATACCCATAATTTAATATTGTTGTGAATTCTTATTTAATAAATTAAGCGTTCTTCACAAGAATACTTTCTAATACATTGGCAACATCCTCACATTTATCAGTTGCATCTTCCATCGCTGATAAAACTTCTTTATTCTTGATCAGGTTGATTGCATCTTTTTCATACTCAAACAGCTCGGCAACTGCTTTGTCAAAAATATAGTCTGCCTTATTTTCGACGCTGTTGATGCGTACACATGAATCGGTAATATTTCTGATGTTTTTTAAATCTTTTAGCTCAAATAAAGCTTTTGCAACATGTTCAGTTGCTTCAAGAATTAAGCTTGAAATTTCTTTCATAGCCTCGCTTGGTTCTGTAACCTTATAAAGCTCCATTCTATTGGAAGCTCCATGAATAAAATCAGCAACATCATCTAATGAACTAGCTAAGGCATGGATATCCTCCCTATCAAATGGAGTGATAAAGTTCTTGCCTAATTCTAAATGGATTTGATGTGTAAGATTATCTCCTTTGTGCTCAAGATCCTCCAATAATTTGGAGTTATCTTTTCTAAGCTGAAGATCTGTAGTATGAACGCTTTCTTTTAGAAGCTTAGCCATGTCAATTAAGTTTGATCCGGCTTGTTCAAATAATGGGAAAAATTTCTTGTCCTTCGGGACAAAGTATTGAAAAATGCTATTTAAAGACATAACTCGTATTTTAAGTAGCGCAAAATTATGCACTTAATGTTAAGTTAATGTTAAGTTTTGATAAATCGCTTAAATTAAGCTTTCTCAAGGGTAAATGAAAAGGTAGTACCTATACCTTCCGTACTTCTAACATGCACATTTTGCTGATGCGCTTCTATGATATGTTTAACGATTGCAAGTCCTAATCCTGATCCTCCGATATCCCGAGATCTACTTTTATCCGTCCTGAAAAATCGCTCAAATACTCTTGGTAGATTTTTTTCTTCAATGCCTTGACCATTATCAGTAATTTCAATCAGTACCTGGTCTATTAATAAGTGAACCTTGATATTTGTTTTACCTCCCTTGGATCCATATTTAATAGAATTATCAATTAAGTTGATTAAAACTTGTTGAATTTTCTTTCTATCCGCCTTTACATTAATTGGATTATTGCCTTTAGGGTTAAAAACAAGGGTTATATTATTTTCTTTGGCTTTATATTCCAAATCATCGATGGTCTCTTTAATAAGTGCAATGAGGTCAAATTTTTCCTTTACAATTGAGATCTCGCCAGATTCCAGTTTTGCTATTTCATCCAAATCATGGATCAGATAGCTCAAGCGATCTAAATTTCGAGAGGCTTTATTCAGAAAATTAACTGCCATTTCTGGATTGTCCTCAATCATACCGTCTTGAAGGGTCTCAATATATCCCTGAATCGCAAATAATGGGGTTTTGAATTCATGGGAAATATTAGAAAGAAATTCTTTTCGAAATTTTTCTTGAGCTTTTAATTGGTTAATCTCTATGGTTTTTTGTTTGGCCCAGTCCCTTACTTCTTTTTCTGCATCTCCAATCGGATCTTCAGATTTATGGTCCCCTAAAGCGTCTTTCAGTTCTTTGCCCAACTTCAGGTTGTGGATCAATTTGTATACAGATTTTATTCTTTCGTATACAAATTTTTGAAAAACATAGTTTAATAAGCTGAATGAAAGGACAAAACTCAGGATCAGGATAAAGGTGAAAGTAGGTAAGTCCCTCTCATAATAGTAGTTCATTCCTGATAGTGTCAAGGAAAAAACAAAACTAATGACAAGGATTAGGGTGCGAAAATTCATGTTTTACCTAATTAAAGGTGATCTCTCATTGTTTGAGATTAAAAACGGGCAATAATTGATTTACCTCCCGTAACCTTATCCCCAATGTTTACATTGATTTTTGAATCCAATGGCAAAAACAAATCCACCCTTGATCCAAATTTAATAAATCCAAATTCTTCACCTTGTTTCACCTCTTGGCCTTCTTTCACATACCAAACGATCCTTCTAGCCATTGCTCCAGCTATTTGACGGAACAATACTTCTACTCCAGATTCGGTCTTTACAACTACGGTTGTTCTTTCATTATCAGTAGAGGATTTTGGATGCCATGCTACCAAGAATTTCCCAGGATGATATTTGAAAAAGGATACAATTCCAGATACAGGATTTCGATTGACGTGGACATTGATAGGAGACATAAAAATCGAAACTTGAATCCTACGGTCCTTCAAATATTCAGTTTCTTCTGTTTCTTCAATCACTACAACCTTACCATCAGCAGGACATAGTACAATCCCATCATCGATTGTTATGGTTTTGTTTGGACTCCTAAAAAATTGGACAATCGTAATCAACAGAAATGCAGAAACAATATATATGATCCATTTCACAACACTACCGGCATCATAATAATGCGCAATGGCATTTATTATAAAAATAAATAATACTACTAATGCTAAACTGGTATAGCCTTCCTTGTGAAATTTCATAAATAAATATTTGTGCAAATATAATTATTCTCTATTAATGTCCTATTGTTCATTCTTTCTAGCAATGTTCAAGCTATGGAATTGTATCTTTCCAGATTCGTCCGATGATACTTTTCCCTTTACAGTAATCTCATCCTGAATGTATTCCCCATTTACAAACGAGGGAATATATCGCTCTACGGAATTTAATACCAACTTAAATGGTCTGCTTATCTCCTCAGGAACATCATCTATGATCTCTAATTTTGATGGGTTTCCATCCTTGCTTACCTGAACTTTATATTCGAAATTATCCTCAATAGGTGCTCTCAATTCAAAAGAATGAAAAGGTTGGGTGAGATAATCAGTTAAATAGCTGTTATAACCCGCGATTTCATCGTAATTACAGCCCTTGGAAATGAATTTTTCTGCCCTAAAGAAATTTTCAACCGGTAGAACGCTGAAAATAGGAGATGAATACTCAGTTTCATTGATTATATCATACCCGGATTTGAAAACCCCTCTATAGTAGACTTCCTCAGCAACTAAATCAGCTAATTTGTCAGCCGTATAATAAATTTGCCAAATTCCGTCTGGCACACCGTCTTTTAATTTTCCTTTATGTTTTACAAATGGATAGCCATAGGGATTATAACCTTGGAAAGGAACATTGAAATCAAACCTGCCATTTCCTCCTTCTACAACCTTCCGCCCCCGGGTATCATTGAACTCCATGATTTTCACATAGTCAGGAGAAAATTCTACAACCATCATTAATGCTCCATCCGGATAATAGTAGTTCCAATTGCCTTGAGGTCTATCATTCACAAATGTGGCTTCCCATTTAATGGATCGATTGGGGTGATAGGATTTGAAATAGCCAGTTTTTTTTCCATCGACATAAGAACCTTCAAGTATCGGCCTGCCTTCTAAATCAAAATCGGTAAATGAACCGATATATTTACTGCTTGCAGGATCAAAACTCGCTACACGCTCAATGCTCTTAAATTCACAGTCTCTATCAACTAAATAATAATTGTTATCAAAATAAAAACGGACGAGGTTTTCTCCAGATTTTTCAAAAAAAATAGGGCTTCGGTCCTGAGCGAAGCTGTCCAAGAAAATTACAATAAAGAATAAAATACTACTCAGTATCTTCATTTTGTTTAATGTGCTTCTAACCAATTTCTTCCTTCACCAATCTCTATTTCAATTGGAACTTGCATCTCAATAGCGTTTTTCATCCTATTTTCAATGATGGATTTAAATTCATTGATTTCATGATTGGGAACATCGAATACAAGCTCATCATGTACCTGCATGATCATCTTGCCTTCCAATCCTCTTTCTGCAATATCTTTTTGGATATTTATCATGGCTATTTTAATCAAATCTGCTGCAGAACCCTGTATTGGAGCATTGATGGCATTTCGCTCTGCGAATCCTCTAACGGTCATATTTGCAGAATTGATATCCCTTAGATAACGCCTTCTTTTCAATATAGTTTCCACATATCCATTTTCCTTTGCAAATTCAATTACTTCGCCCATATATTTTCGAATACCTGTATATTGAGTGAAGTACTGGTCAATGATTTCTGCAGCTTCTTTGCGACTGATTCCCAAATTTTGTGACAGACCAAATGCAGATTGTCCATAAATAATCCCAAAGTTTACAGCCTTAGCATTTCTCCTCATATCAGAATTAACTTCCTCCAATGACACCGAATAAACGCGAGCAGCAGTTGCCTTGTGAATGTCTAATCCTTGTTTAAAGGCCTCCAACATATTAACATCTTGACTTAATTCCGCCATAATCCTTAGCTCAATCTGAGAATAATCGGCAGAAAGCAATGTCCAGTCTTCATTTCGGCTGATAAAGGCTTTTCTCACTTCCCTTCCTCTTTCCGTACGGATTGGGATATTCTGTAAGTTTGGATTTGTAGAACTCAATCTTCCAGTGGCAGCCACAGCCTGATTGTAGGAAGTATGTATTAATCCTGTATTGGGATTGATCAGATTTGGAAGGGCATCAACATAAGTGGATTTCAACTTCTGAAGCTGTCTAAAATCTAAAATATCCTGTACGATGTCAGATTTGTTTGCCAAAGCCAAAAGAACGTCTTCACCGGTTTTGTATTGACCTGTTTTTGTTTTTTTAGCTTTCGGATCTAGTTGAAGTTTGTCAAATAGAACTTCTCCAAGTTGTTTTGGAGAGGCGATATTAAAGGTAACACCTGCTTTTTCATAAATCTGTTGCTCTAATACCTTTACATCTTTTTCTATTTCTTTTGAAAACTGCTTCAAGGTATCTACATCCACTTTTACTCCATTTCTTTCCACATCTGCCAACACTTTTAATAATGGAAATTCAACCTTTTGAGCTAAATCTATAGTGGAAGTTTCCTCAAGAAGAGGAGCAAGCTTGTTTTTTAATTGTAAGGTAATGTCAGCATCTTCAGAAGCATACTGTTTCACCAGCTCGACATCAACATCCCGCATATTTCCCTGATTTTTCCCTTTACCCCCGATTAAATCGGTAATAGAAACTGGAGTATAGTTTAAATAAGTCTCTGAAAGGTAATCCATGTTATGGCGAGTGTCAGGATCAATGAGGTAATGGGCAAGCATAGTGTCAAAAAACTCACCTTTAACATCAATATCATATCTGGATAGAAGAAGGATGTCATATTTTAGATTTTGACCAATTTTCTTAATGCCTTCATTTTCAAATATCTCTTTGAAAATATTCACTGTTTTTTGCGCTTCATCTTGATCTGCACTAACTGGTATATAATAACCTTCAAAAGCCTTGGTACTAAATGAAATTCCAACCAATTCCGCTTGTAGAGCATCCAAACCGGTTGTTTCCGTATCAAAACAGAAGGATGCCTCTTTGGCTAATTGCAGTGCAAGTTCTTTTTGTTTTTCTTCGCTGTCAACAAGTATATATTGGTGTGCAGTATTTTGAATGTTTGTAAAAACTGGGTTTTCGACAACTTCCGCAGGTTGATTGCTCTTTGATCCTTCTAAGTTTGCATCATTATGGACTGCAAAAAGATCCATTTGCCCAGCTTTTGGTGCCGAATTTTCAACCATGCTGAAATCCTCTCCAAAAACTCTTTTTCCTAAAGTCCGGAACTCCAATTCAACAAACAAAGGCTCTAACAGATCTTTATTAGGTTTCTCTAATTCCAATGCTTTTTCGTCCAATTCTACAGGAACATCCAGTAAAATGGTAGCAAGCTTTTTAGAAATCAATCCCTGTTCCGAAAAGTTTTCTACATTTTCTTTCAGTTTGCCTTTCAGTTTATCTGTGTTTTGGATCAGGCTTTCGATAGATCCAAATTCTTGGATTAATTTTTTAGCGGTTTTCTCTCCAATCCCCGGAATCCCTGGAATGTTGTCAACAGCATCACCCCATAAACCTAAAATATCGATGACTTCATGGACATTGTTTATTTCCCATTTCTCCAAAATTTCAGGAACACCTAAAGTTTCAGCGCCATTACCCATACGGGCAGGTTTATAGATGAAAATATTGTCCGATACCAATTGGCCAAAATCCTTGTCAGGAGTCATGCAATAGACCTTAAAATCCTTCTTTTCACCCTTTTTCGCTAAAGTCCCAATGATGTCGTCGGCCTCAAAACCATCCATGGTAATGATTGGGATATTGAACCCTTCGATCAAGCGATATATATAAGGAATGGAAGCGGCAAGATCCTCGGGCATTTTTTCCCGTTGAGCCTTGTATGCCTCAAACTCTAAATGTCTATTGGTTGGTGCTGCAGTATCGAATACAACAGCAATATGACTAGGTTTCTGATTATTTAAAACATCGAGCAAAGTATTGGTGAAACCCATAATTGCCCCTGTGTTCAGTCCGTATGATGTAATGCGAGGTGTTTTACTTAGTGCGAAGTATGCACGGTAAATTAATGCCATCCCGTCTAAAAGAAATAACTTTTTCAAATTCTTCGTTTTTTTACCTGTATAACAAAGTTAACAAATTCAAATAGACGCAAAGATTAATTATTTTTTTCCATTTTTGCGGGAATTGCTTGTATTTTTAAATAACATGGAAAATTGATATGCGCGGACTTGTAACAAAATCTACCGGTAGTTGGTACCAAGTTTTGGATGATGATGGAAAAAGATATGAATGTCGGATAAAAGGAATATTCAGAACCCAAGGTATTAAAACAACTAACCCCATTGCTGTGGGGGATAGGGTGGAGTTTGAAATTGAGCATGGCCAACAAAGCGCAGTTATCACTAAACTTGAACCGAGGAAAAACTATATCATTCGTAGATCAGTAAACCTTTCCAAACAAACTCAAATTATTGGTGCAAATCTAGATCTAGCACTCTTGGTGGTTACTTTGGCCTCGCCACCTACATCTACTGGCTTTATCGATAGATTTCTGGTAACAGCCGAAGCTTATGGGATTCCAGCGGCACTTGTATTCAACAAATTGGACCTTTTTTCTGAAGAGGGCCTTGAGATCTTGGCAGAATACATGGCCATTTATGAAAACTTGGGTTACCCATGTTATACCGTATCCGCATTGGAAAAGGAAAATATAGAAGAACTGAATGAAGTTTTAAAAGACAAGATTACCCTCATTTCTGGTCACTCAGGCGTTGGAAAATCTACTTTGATCAATGCCATTATTCCAGGAGCCGATCTTAAAACCGGTAATATTTCCGACTGGTCTGATAAAGGAAAGCATACAACTACCTTCGCAGAGATGATCGATCTTCCGTTCGGTGGGAAGCTTATCGATACTCCGGGGATTCGAGAATTGGGAATCGTGGATATCGAGCCCCAAGAACTTTCACATTATTTCCCTGAAATGCGAAACCTCCTTAATCAATGTAAATTCCATAATTGTAGACATATCAATGAGCCGGGATGTGCTGTTTTGGACGCATTGGAAAATGGTGAAATTGAACCCTCACGCTACGATAGCTATCTGAGTATCTACAATAACGAAAACAACAGGAATTAATTCCTTCAAAATTTTCCTGAAGATTTGTAGTTATTTTGTTCTTTTTCAGTTAGTTGATTTAATTCTATTTAAATATTTTCTCCAGTAAATAAACATATTGGCTATATTGTTGTTAGGAAATAACACAAGCTGGGGATAAACCGTTTTTTTGAATTTTATGAAACCTATTTGGAAATGGATTATTGGGATTATAGCCGTCTTAATTTTGGCTATTTTGGGAATTGGCTGGTATTATAGCCGAAATTGGAAACCTATTGTAGAAGAAAAACTCAAGGAAACAGTTTCTAAAGCTACAAATGGTCTTTATTCATTGAAATATGATGATTTGGACCTCAATGTGGCTCTCGGAAATGTCACCTTAAAAAATGCAGAATTGATTCCTGATTCTGCTATCTATCGGAAAATGGTACTCACTAAAGAGGCGCCTAATAGCCGCTATCATATCAAACTTTCAGCCTTAAAGGTCCGCAGATTCAATATCTGGGATGTAATCAAGAACAGGAAGCTGTATATCAAGGAAATCAATTTTGATTCCCCTGATATACATATGATTTCCGAACGTCATGCCTATAATGACACCATTCAGCCTAAACAGCCCAAAACGCTATATGATAATATCAAAGATGTTTTTAGTTCAATAAATGTTCGGGATATAAACATTGATAATGTAAGATTTAAGTTCTCGAAAATTGAAGAAGGCAAATCCAGCGATATCGTCTTGGATAGCATAGGCATCAAGGTGCATGATATTTTGGTAGATCAGGCTTCTATACATGATACGACCCGCCTTTTTTACACCAAGATGGTCGAGGTTGAAGTGCCCAAGTTTGAATATGAACTCTCCAACGGCATATACAAGGCCAAATTTGATCATTTGATCATGAATACTCAGGATCAAAATGTATTGTTGACCAAAGTTGAGTATGCTCCAAAAATGAGCAAGGCAGCATATTTTAAGACCAGAAATGAAAACATAACCATGGCGGTCATGAAGTTTGACACCCTTCGTTTCGAAAAATTAGACTTCAAGGAACTGATTGACAACCAGCAGACCATTGCGCAACATGTACAGATTAAAAACGGATCCGTTTCCTTATATAATGATAAGAGGTATCCTAAAAAGAGTATCTCCAAGATAGGGAAATCACCTCAGCAGCAATTAATGAAAGTTAAGCAGCTCATTAGGATTGATACCGTATTTGTAGATAATGTAGACGTACTTTATGGTGAACATTCTGCGAAATACAATAAAGAAGGTGTAATTACCTTTAATCATGCCAAAGGAACATTGACAAATGTCACCAATGACAGTACGTTGTTGGCGAAAAATAAATTTATGCGGGCGGATCTGCAGGCAAGGATCATGAACGCCGGTCTGTTAAAAATCCAGTTTGGCTTTGACATGCTGAGTAAAGATGGCTATCATACCTATAAAGGTTCTTTAGGTAGAATGCAAGCTCCAGCTTTCAATAAAATCTTGACTCCTCTGCTAAATGCTGAAATAGCCTCAGGAAATATTAGAAGCATCAGTTTTAATTATCAGGCCAACGACTATAGAAATTGGGGAGATTTTAGATTTGATTATGACCATCTAAAACTAAACCTGATGAACGCAATCGACCCAGGCATGAGTAAAACCAAGAAAGGGGTATTATCTTTTGTGGTCAACAACATCCTGATCAATGACAGTAATCCTGATGCCAATGAAAAATACCATATTGGCAAGGTAAATTATAAGCGTGTTCCAGAACATACTTTTTTCAAAACGTTATGGCAGAGTCTTCTGGATGGGATCAAACAATGTGCGGGAATCAGCAAAGAGCGAGAGGCAAAACTGATGGGAGCCGCTGAAAAAGGTAAAGATGTCGTTGATGAAACCAAGGGTGTAGTCAAGCGAACAGGCAATTTCATCAAAGGATTGTTTAAAAAGAAAGATAAAGAAAAAGAAGAAAAGAAAAATTAGTTTCACGTGAAAGCTTTTTTTATGAGCCGTTCATTAATGAAGATATTGCTATGTTTGTAACTTGATGGATTCGATATTTAGCTTCCTAAAATATATATTTCGTTATAAAAAGAAAACCGTAGATCAGATTGTTTTTTATGTCAGTTTGATCAGTGCTGTAACCATGGTTGTGCATGTAGGTTACATTACGGATCCGGAGGTTGCAGTAATTACCGAGGATGCAGTTGTAGCTCTATATTATGGTCTTTTTCTTTTTGAGATCATTCGAACTGCCTCATCAATACTCGTAGCACGGCGAATTAATGTGTCGCACTATACAGGGGTATTGGTCAGTGCCTATTTCCTGTTAATAACGATTTCGAGGATTACAGGTGGTTTCTTATCTACTTTTGCAAAAGACGAATGGTTATATCTTGGGATTGCCATTATATTCCTCTCAGAACTTTCGAAAAACAGCCTTTTCTTTGATAATTTCTACTTCAATCCGACCATATTATTTGTCATCAGTTTCTTGGGATTGATTATTCTAGGTGCGTTTCTGTTGATGCTGCCTCGTACGACACTGGAAGCGCCATTAAGTTTTGTCGACGCTTTTTTTATGGCCACAAGCGCCGTCTGTATCACAGGGCTTTCCACAACGGATATTTCGACCAATTTTTCTCTTTTTGGGCAATCCGTCATTATGGCCTTGATCCAAGTAGGTGGATTAGGGATCATGACCTTTACGGGATTCTTTGGGTATTTCTTTTCAGGAGGTTTTTCCTTCAAAAATCAATTGATGTTCGGAGAGATCTTAGGCGAAAACAAACTGAATTCTGTAATCTCCACTCTACTGACCATCATCTTTATCACTCTTCTTTTCGAACTGATCGGTGCCATTATGATTTTTGCCTCATTAGAAGCTAAATATTTTGACTCGGTTGGAGAGATGATTTTCTTTTCTTGCTTTCATGCCATTTCAGGATTCTGTAATGCAGGTTTTACCATTATTAAAGATGGGGTAACCAGCGATGAATACCGGTTCAACTATAATTTTCAATTGGCGGTAGCATCCATGTTTATTTTAGGAGGTTTCGGTTTTGGAACCATATTTAACCTATATACTTGGGTTCAGGAAAAAGTGAAATCTATGGTCCGTAGATTGATACAGAAGAAAAGTTATCGATATAAACCGCAGGTTTTTTCATTCAATTCCAGGTTTATTGTAGTCTGTAATGTCACAGTTATTCTTTTGGCTACACTTTCTTTCTTTATTCTGGAACAAAATCATAGTCTGATGGCGGATAAATCCTCTTTTGGAAAATGGGTAACTTCCATTTTCATGGCGAACTCTACCCGCTCAGCTGGATTTAATAGTGTGGACTTAAACTTTATCAATATTCCCACATTGATCATGTTTGTGACCTTGATGTGGATTGGAGTTTCACCAGGATCAACAGGGGGTGGAGTAAAAGTAACGACCATTGCCATCGCCTTGATGAATATTGTGGCGCTTGCCAAAGGGAAAGAATCCATCGAAATCAATAAACGCAAAATTGCATCTGAATCAGTGAATAAAGCCTTTGCCATTATTCTGCTATCCGTTCTGACCATTACCTTAAGCTTTATCTTATTGAATTTTTCAGATCCAAATCAACAGATGATTCCTTTGTTGTTTGAATCCGTTTCTGCATATACAACCTGTGGTTTATCCCTTGGAATAACCTCTTCCTTAACGGCGACGAGTAAGATTATTTTAATGTTTACCATGTTTGTAGGAAGGGTAGGAATGCTAACCTTATTGGTTGCATTTATTAAAAACACAAAGAACAAAAGTTATATTTATCCAACTGAAAAAGTATTGTTTTAAGAGATATGAAGTATATAGTATTAGGATTAGGGCATTTTGGGAGATCTTTGGCAATCCACCTTACCGAGCTAGGACATGAAGTAATCGCGGCTGATAAAAACATGAGCATTGTTGAACAGACCAAAGACCGCATTACCCATACCGTATGTCTGGACAGTACCGACCGTGATGCGGTCAGTTCATTGCCCTTAAGGGAAAGTAATGCCGTTATTGTAGCGATCGGTGAGGAAGAAGGTGCAAGTTTGATGACAGTGGCTCTTCTAAAACAACTGAAAGTAAAACGGATTATTGGTCGGGTAGTTTCAGATTTACAAAAGACTGTACTGGAAGCCATGAACATTGATGAATATATTATGCCGGAAGAAGAGGCCGCAGAGCGTTTAGCGATGCGTTTGGATAATATTGATATTGTTGACTCCTTTAAGATATCTGAAAAATACAGTATTATCGAAACAAAAGTTCCTAGCAAATACGTGGGAATGACCTTAAAAGATGCCGATCTGACCAATAAATACAAGGTTATTGTCCTGACGACTGTTCATGTAGAAAATGAAACCACTAAGGATGGTTCCACTCGGGTGAACAAAGAGGCTTCAGGGATTGCAAAATCCGATACCGTATTAATGGAAAACGACCTTCTGGTCCTATTTGGTGAACTGGCAAATATTAAAGATTTGATTCAGAAAGGTTAAAATAAACTTTTAACTAAATCCTTGCTCCAGACAAAATTAATCAATCGAAGAAGCCAAATAATCCTATAGGCTTCTTTTGTTTTATTTCAACTTTCTGATATCTCTTATCTCAAATCTCAACTCTATTCTATATTTTTGGAGCTATATCATTAATAATCCTATTAATTACTAGATGAAAACTTGGTTTAAGGAAAATCAGAATCACTTAATCATTATAGGCATCTTCTTGCTTCTAGTGGTGTTTTATTTTACGCCAGTATGGCAAGGCAAAACCTTACTACAAAGTGACGTGATGCAAGCTCGTGGTAGTCAGAAAGAAATTTTTGATTATAGAGAAAAAGACGGTACGACTCCATTATGGACTAATTCAATGTTCGGAGGGATGCCAACCTACCAAATTTGGTATGATCATGCCAATAATATCACCACCCACATCGGACCTGCTATTCGAGCTATATTTCCTCCGCCAGCGGATGTCTTGCTCATGTTCCTCCTAGGTGGATATTTCCTCTTCGCTGTATTGCGAATGAAGCCTTGGGTCGCGGCCATTGGTGCCGTCGCACTCGCGTTTTCATCCTATAATATGATATATGTCGAAGCTGGGCACATCAATAAGGCCTATGCTATCGCTTATTTCGCGCCTATTATCGGTTCGGTTATCCTCTGCTATCGCGGCAGCAAGTTTTGGGGACCTAGTCTACTGGCCCTATTCTTGGCACTTGAACTCAGGGCAAACCACATCCAGATGACCTATTACCTTTTCCTTGCCTTATTGGTATTGGTTGGGTTTGAGTTATATTACGCTATCCGTGACAAAAAATTGAACAATTTCTTAAAAGCTACAGGTTTGCAGCTGATCGGGGTTGTTGTCGCAGTTTTGGTCAATGCATCGGTGTTGTTCCCAACTTATGAATATAGCAAGGAAACCATCCGCGGAAAAGCGAACATCAGCAAAACAGATGATTCTGGTAAATCTGCCGCAGGTCTAGATAAGGAATATGCCTATGCGTGGAGCCAAGGTATTGGTGAAAATATTACCTTTTTGATACCAAATGCCTATGGTGGCCGTTCTGGAGGAACATTAACCCCAGAATCCAATACCATTAAAACCTTACAGAAAATTGGTGCATCCAAAGAAGAAGCTCTGCAGTATGCAAATAGACTTTTCCCTACTTATTGGGGTGAAAAACAATTTACCTCTGGACCTTGGTATTTTGGTGCAGGCATAATTTTCTTATTTGTCCTAGCGCTATTCGTGGTAAAAGACCGATTAAAATGGTGGATTTTAGCAGCAACCTTGCTGACTATTTTGCTTTCGTTTGGTCGTCACTTGCCATTTATATCCGATCTATTCTTTGACTACTTCCCAATGTACAACAAATTCCGGGCTGTAGAATCAATTTTGGTTATCCCTTCGGTATTGATCCCACTTCTTGCAATCATGGGATTGAACGAGATTATTACTCGTGGAAATGAAATCAAAGATCTAGATAAAAAAGTATTATATTCTGGTGGAGCCGTTGCTTTGCTGTGTCTGCTTATTGCAGTTATGCCTAGTTTGCTTTCTCTACGTATTTCAAACCATCAGGATTATGTTGCCTCATTGCAACAATATATTCAAGACCCAAGTTTAGCTAGTGAATTGGCCAATTCATTGTTGAAGGACCGTGCTGATATGGCTTCAAATGATGCTTGGCGTTCTTTCTTTATTGTGGTGTTGACATTCGCCTTTGTATGGTTTTTCGTTAAGAAAAAACTTAATGCGGGAATCTTGATTGCTGCGGTAGCCGTTATTACCCTAGTAGATCTTTGGTCAGTAGATAAAAGGTATTTAAACACAGAATCTTTTGTAGACAAGAGTATCTATGAAAAACCGATCCCTGAAAGAGAAGTTGATCAATTGATACATTTGGACAAAGACCTTTCTTATAGAGTATTTGATCTGACGACAAGTCCGTTCAATGATGCCAGTGCTTCTTACTTCCACAAGAGCATCGGTGGATACCATGCTGCCAAATTGATGCGCTTCCAAGAATTATTGGAACATCAATTCAATGGCAACTTTAATGAAGATGTGTTGGACATGTTGAATGTACGATATGTCATCACAAAAGATCAAAGCAACAATTCAGATAGGATCCAACGCAGAAGCTCTGCATTAGGAAATGCCTGGTTTGTGAACAATGTTAAATTTGTCAACAGCAACCAAGCTGAGATGGATGCCTTGGGTACCTTTGATCCGAAAAAAGAGGCCATTGTAAACGAAGGATTGAAAGGCCAATTAGGGGACAAATCCATTGGTCAGCCAAATAACGCTGAAATTAAATTGACATCTTACCATCCTGATACCTTGAAATATGAATATTCGGCAGGGAACAATGTCTTTGCAGTATTCTCTGAGATCTATTATGACAAAGGCTGGAAAGCTTACGTTGATGGCGAAGAAGTGCCTATCATCAGAACTGATTACCTATTGAGAGGTTTATCCCTACCAGGCGGTAACCACAAAGTAGAATTTGTTTTTTCACCAAATTCTATGCGAATCAGCAATATCATTTCACTGATTGCATCCATTACCCTTGTTTTAGGTCTAGGATTCGCAATTTGGTTATCTATCAAACATAGAAAAGAAAAAGCCAAATAAAACGGCTTAAGCGTATAAAAAAAGGAGATTCTTTATTAGAGAATCTCCTTTTTTTGCTTTTATCTTAGAATGCTCAGCCAGCGTGTTAAGTCTTACTCTGCGGAGTCTTGGTGTTCCCATAGCAAAGGGAAAATATATCCCCTAAAACAAGGTCAACTGCGGATCAGTGACCCTAAAGGTTTTTCTATGGTGAGGGGTCAACCCCAACTTTAAGACCGCTTGCCTATGTTTTATGGTCGGGTAGCCTTTATTCTGCATCCAATCATAATCTGGATAATCAACAGCAATGTTTTCCATGTACTCATCGCGATAGGTCTTTGCCAAGATCGAAGCTGCCGCAATGGAGAGGTACTTGCCATCACCCTTTATTATACAGGAATGAGGCACATTGGGATAAGGAATAAATTTATTGCCATCAATGATCAGGAAACCTGGTTTCACAGCAAGCATATCTAAAGCCTTGTGCATCGCCAAATAAGAGGCTTTATGGATATTGATCTTATCAATCTCTTCAGCCGAAACACTCGCAACGGCATAAGCCAAGGCTTCCTGCTCAATAATTGGCCTTAATTCCATGCGTTTCTTCTCCGAGAGCTTCTTGGAATCATTCAATACGGGATTACAATAATCCGCCGGAAATACCACAGCCGCTGCAAATACAGGCCCTGCCAAACAACCTCGGCCAGCCTCATCACATCCCGCTTCAATAAAGTCCCGCTGAAAAGTTGAAAGTAAAGTAATTGAATTCATGCTGTAAAGGTAGTATTTAGTAGTTAGTATTTAGTATTTAGATAGGTCCGTCTACAATAGATCACTTATTTATTAGATAAGAAACACTTGTCAAAATCATTGAAAATCTGGCCGAAGCCAGAGTCTAAATACTAAATACTTTATACTAAATACTACCCCAAAGAAATGTAACAACTCCGTGATTAACCTCGTTTTACACTAATTTACACTTCTTGTGTTTTTCTTTGCTATGTATTCGGGAATATAAATTTTTTTCTTATACTGCTGGTAAATACAAGATTACTTGAATTGTATGAAAAGGAATATCATTATTGCCATTCTAATCTTTGCTAGTTCAAACTTGTTGGCGCAGAAGAAAAAAGACCGATATGCTATTTTACCCACTTTCCAAGTCCAGGTCGACGGAGACCTCAAGGAATGGGAAAATCAGCTATCTGTAATAGGTCAAGATTCCAGCTGGAGCTTTGCTGTTACAAACGACGCTAACTATCTGTACACCGCAGTTCAAATCAAGAACCTTGCCTTGCAACAGGAAGCAGCTCGAAATGGTATCATCGTGAATATCAACCCTGAAGGAAAAAAGAAAGATGGGGCCATTTTAATCTTTCCGATTCCAGACAGCGAGTCAGTCAGAGCAATGGTAAACGATGAAAACCTCCCGAATATGAATGTTCGCGAAGAGTTGATCAAGCGAAGCAGGGGGTATGGCGTGAAGGGTTTTGCTCGGATTGTAGATGGTAGGCTGTCATTCGAAAACACGTATGGCGTGCTGGCA
This sequence comes from Sphingobacterium sp. LZ11T8, assembly GCF_024261425.1. Lineage (NCBI taxonomy): Bacteria > Pseudomonadati > Bacteroidota > Sphingobacteriia > Sphingobacteriales > Sphingobacteriaceae > Sphingobacterium > Sphingobacterium sp. LZ11T8. The sequence goes on from NZ_JANBZY010000012.1 coordinate 31,848, forward strand.
CTAGCAAAATTGATGGACAATGATGTTTTGGTTTATGAATCAAAAATTCCGATTCAATCAATTGGTATCAAGGATCTTAAAGATCCAGTTGCTATCCAAATCATGATTAACAATAGATTTACCATATTACAGAAAACTATCAAAAGCAGACCTGACCCCAGGGGATCGATGTACGGTCGATACAGCCCAACGGTTAAAAGTCCGTATAAGACCAAGATAGATGCTTGGATCTTAGGGACGCTGAACTAGAATTAGTTTAATTGATATATGGATAGATTATTGAAAGCCTTGATATGCTTATGCTTCATGGCAATGGGAATTACCGTATACGGTCAATCTGGCCGTGTCGTATCTGGGATGCTTCGGGATACCGAATCAAGACCCATATCAGGAGCGTCAGTGCGGTTGATAACGGCATCTGACACCATAGCAACTAGCTCTACCAATGCTGGTTTCTATACCTTTGAAAATGTTAAAGCCACCAAATTTAAGATCAGGGTAAGCAGCCTAGGCTTCTCACCTTTTGAAAAGGAAGTGGACTTTCCTGAAGGGCAAAAGGAAATCCAAATCCCTAGCTTTGAATTGGCCGTCAATGAAAACCAGATCGAAGAGGTGGTGATCCAAGGCGTACTGACTGTTCAGGTAAAGGGGGATACCGTAGAATACTCTACCAAAGACCTCAAACTCCGCGAAGGATCAGTTGCTGAAGACGCCCTTAAGAAATTACAGGGGGTTGAAGTCGACAAAGACGGAAACGTAACGGCCCAAGGTGAAACTGTAACCAAAGTCAGGATCAACGGGAAAGACTTTTTCGGTGGAGACGTCAAAACCGCTACCCAAAACCTTCCGGCCAATATTATCGAAAAAATTCAGGTTGTAGATGACTATGGTGACATGGCCAATGTGACCGGAAATAAATCTGGTGAATCGGAAAAGATCATCAATATCCAAATTGACCCTAAATATAATAAAGGCTTTATGACAACCCTTCGTGCCGGGTACGGTTCTGAAGATCGATACCAAGCAACAGGTATGTGGATGGGGATGACCGATAAAACTCAAGTCTCAATCTTGGGTAACCTAAACAACGTGAATGCGTCCCTGTTTGACTTCCGTACCATTGGCGGTGGTGCAAGGATGCGTCAAGGTGGTGGTGGCCGACCGGGCGGTGGCGGTGGAATGTTTGGCGGCGCATCGGGTCTAACTGATGTTGGATCCATCGGGGTCAATATCCGTCATGACTTCTCTGAAACGCTTAAAGTATATGGTAGCTACTCTTTTGGTCGGGATGATAATACAACATTGACGAATAGTTTGACAAACTATATCATGGGTGCTGATGGTGGTAACCTGGAGCAAAGTTCTGACTCCACTGCAAATAATATTGTTTCAAGCCATCGCTTTGAAGCTAATTTAGAATGGAATATCTCAGACAAGGATTATATAAAATTAACACCTCAGGTAGGGTTTTCTGGAACTACTTCAAACTCAAATTCTGTTAGTAACTGGTTTGATTTCCAAGAAAATACGGAAACCCGGGATAATAGGGTAGAAAGTGGAAGCTTGGATGCACCTAGGTTTGGTATCAGTGGTCTTTATAATAGAAAATTAAATGATAGGGGAAGGAATTTCTTCATGAACTTCAATTATGACAATGCCGCTACTACCCAGGATTACCAAGGCGTATTGGATCGCTTAATACAAGATCCTAACAACGCCAATACCAGCATGGCTGAAATCTATGAACAAACTATCCGTGAAGTCAACAACAAAAGTTGGAATGCAGGGGCTAGTGTATCATATCTAGAACCAGTATCCCAACATGGAAAGATTGAAATCCAGTACGATTTCAATAAAAACAATTATAACAATAAACAGAATCAGGATGCCTTTGATGAAGAAGGTGATGCATTACCTAATTTAGATGATCGTATCCTTAATTATCACTACGATCAAGATTATTCTTTTACCACACATAGAATTGGAGCAAATTATGCTTTTGAAAACGATAAGGTAAAATACTCCATTGGTGCTGCGGTTCTGCCGTCACTATTAAAAGGTACGGCCTCCAGCGATGCAGATAATGCAATTATCGATCGTTCAAACCTGAACTGGATGCCTATTGCAAGATTTGAATATAAGTTCTCTAGACAAAAGAACCTGAGCATCAATTATAATGGGTCTTCGACAGAACCTAATATCAATCAGATTCTTCCTTATGCGGTCGGAAACTCTTCTACCAACATCGTTTATGGTAACCCGAACCTGAATCCTGAATTCAGACATAGGATGATGTTGAGGTTCCGTGGAGGCGATTTCCAAAAAGGGAACACTTTCTTTGCGATGGTTAATGGTAACTTGACTTCAGATAAGATCGTATCTTTCGTAAAACGCGAAAACAATCCTACAGGTGGTTTGATTTCCGAAACTAGGTACCTGAATGAAGAAGATCCGGTATATAACCTAAACTCATTTTACCACTTCGGAAAATCGCTGAAGGAAAAAACCTACAACTTGATGTTGATGGGAGGGGTGAGCTATAACAAGAACATTTCCTATACCGCTAGGGAATTGAGTGCGACCGAAGGGATGAAGAATATTTCCAACAACTGGGTATTTATGCAAGGATTGATGTTCAGATACAATCCATCTGAAAACTTTGAATTGAACCCAGGAGTAAGATACTCGTATAACTACACGAGAAACTCACTTGGTGATTTTAACAATAACGTTTCTTCTTGGACACCTACCTTGATAGGATCGGTGAACATCACGCCTACTACCATATTTGGTGCTGACCTTTCCAAGTCATTCAATAGTGGATATGGACCATTGACAAATGCCAATCCATTTATCATCAATTCTTACATCGAACAAAGACTTTTGAAGGGCCAACGCGGAACCATCCGTTTCCAAGCATTCGACTTACTGAATGAGCAAACCAACCTTTCAAGGACCGTTCAAGAAAACATGACCATCGACAGGCAAACAAACCGCCTAGGTCGTTACTTCATGCTTACATTCACATTCAAGCTTCAAAAATTCTCCGGAGTAGCACCAACCGACAACGACGGCATGCCTCCAGGAATGAGAAGACCTAGGATGTAGTAAAATAGATTTGAGTATTGAGATATAAGAATTGAGAAAAGGACTCAAAATCATGTCTGAAGATTATTTCTAACATATAAGGTCAGGGATTTTCCCTGACCTTTTTTTGAATAAGGAATTTAAACTTCCTTGATTATTAATATATAATGATTTTTCATTCTGCTTTGCCGCTTTATCGTCCTCTCATATCTCACATCTCACATCTCAATACTATTCCATACCTTTGTCATTCAATTTTTCTATATGGATCATAAGATATTCCAACTTGACAACGGGTTGCGAGTTTTGTTTCAGCCTCATTCCTCTTCCATAACGCATATTTGTTTGATTGTGGATGTCGGATCTAGGCATGAGGAGTTTGGTAAGTTTGGAACGGCTCATTTTATTGAACACCTGTTATTCAAGCGTACGGAACGTAGGAGCACCAATCAGATCTTAAACCGATTGGAGTCTGTTGGGGGCGACTTAAACGCATATACGACCAAGGAATATACTTGTATACATGCCTCTTTTTTAAATCCTTATCTCGAGAGGGCATTGGACCTATTCGAAGACATCCTATTTCACTCCGTATTTCCGGAGGAGGAGATGGATAAGGAGAAAGAAGTCATCTTGGATGAGATGGCATCCTATCTCGATAGTCCTGAGGAGTCCATTATGGATGATTTTGAAGATCAAGTCTTCAAGGACACTGGACTAGGCCACAATATCCTCGGACTTGAAGAGGACTTAAAGGCTATTCAACAAGACGATATCAAGCGATTCATTGACCAACATTATGACACTTCCAAGATTGTAATTGCCATTTCAGGTAATTACTCGGATAAAAAGGTGCTCAAGATAGCCAATAAATGCTTTGGCAATCCAAATAATCACCAATGGATTCATGCAGCTGAAGATATGCGAAAGCCCGAAGTTGCTTTGATCGAAAAAGAAAGACCCATCAATCAAGCCCATGTAGTATTAGGTGGACCAGCTTTTGGAATCCATGATGACAGAAAAACTGGCCTCTTGCTATTGAACAATCTATTAGGGGGCTATGGGATGTCCAATATCCTGAACCTCAATATCCGTGAAAAATACGGGATTGCTTATACCATTGAATCCAACTACAGTCTTTATTCAGACACTGGCTTGTTCAGTATCTATTTCGGTACGGATGCTGAAAAAGTAGACAAGACCTTAAAGTTGATTTATAAGGAATTGACTAAATTAAAGGAACAGGCATTGAGTGCACAGGCACTAGAAAAGGCGAAGAATAAATTTAAGGGGCAGATTGCACTCGCAGAAGAAAATAGGATGAGCCTATTGATCGCAGAAGCAAAAAACATCTTAGATTATGATCGTGTTGTTGGCCTACCTGAAGTATTTGAAAAAATTGATTTGGTAAGCTCCAAAGAGATTTTAGATATAGCAAATGAGGTTTTCAGTAAAGAAAATCTTTCATCTCTTTCTTTTCTACCTGAAGATTAAGTATATTTTTGTTGAATTAAACTAATGCATATGAAAACAGCATATATTTTTCCTGGCCAAGGCGCACAATTTGTGGGCATGGGTAAGGACTTATACGACTCAAACGAAGATTCAAAGGCTTTATTCGAAAAAGCCAATGAAATTTTAGGCTTCCGTATCACCGACATCATGTTCAATGGAACTGAAGAGGATCTGAAACAAACTAAAGTAACCCAACCAGCTATCTTTTTGCATTCTGTGATTTTAGCTAAGGCCTTGGGCGATAGCTTTCAGCCAGCAATGGTTGCAGGACACTCCTTAGGTGAATTCTCTGCATTGGTTTCTGCAGGAGCACTATCTTTTGAAGATGGATTGAAATTGGTTTCTAAGCGTGCTAATGCAATGCAAAAAGCAACAGAATTGGAACCGGGAACCATGGCTGCTATCTTAGGTTTGGACGATGTAATTGTAGAAGAGGTTTGTGAACAAGTTGATGATATCGTCGTTGCAGCAAATTATAACTGTCCAGGACAATTGGTTATTTCAGGATCTGTTTCTGGTGTTGACAAGGCTTGCGAAAAACTATTGGAAGCAGGTGCTAAACGTGCTTTAAAGTTAAACGTAGGTGGTGCATTCCACTCGCCATTGATGGAAGCAGCAAAACAGGAATTGGAAGCTGCTATCTTGGATGTTGAAATCCAAGTTCCGGTTTGTCCTATTTATCAAAACTACGATGCATTGCCTTACCAAGATCCTACAGCAATTAAAGATAACCTGATTGCTCAATTGACTGGTGCAGTACGTTGGACACAATCTGTAGAGACCATGTTAGCAGATGGTGCTGAAAGTTTTGTAGAGGTTGGACCAGGTACGGTGCTTCAGGGGTTGGTTAAGAAAGTTAATCGTCAGATCCCAACTTCTTCAGCATCTATCGCTGAGTAAAATAAAAAATTAATTATTATTAAATAGGAAGATATAAGCCCTGCAATTTGCAGGGCTTATTTTGTTAATACTAATTTCTATGGACATTTTCCTTTGTAAATAGGTGCAATGCTAATGAATGAAATTGCCATTGTGATGAGTTTGTCGATATTATTTGAATGGATTTTAGTAGGAATAGTGATTTTTTTAGGTAAATTCATGTTGAATTAACACCTATAACTCAGAAATAGAACTAATTTCCTGTAATATCATTTGTCTTATATTCATTGGACCATTAAATAGAATTTTTTGGAGAATGGAGGGTTCCTTTTTAGAGAACGATTTTTATGCAAAATGTCCAAAATATTAATGATTTATTTCTTCTTCAGAAATTGAAAGATGGAGATAATATTGCTTTTCAAGAGCTTTACAACAAGTATTTTGGCACATTATATTTGCATGTCTATCAAAAATTGAAAGATCGAGAAGTCGCAAAAGACATAGTCCATGATTTATTTATAAGTATTTGGCAAAAACGGGCTGACCTTTCCATTAATGGCCAAGTTTCTTCCTATATGTATGCGGCAATTAGAAATAGAGTTATTGACTATATTTCTAAAGAAAAATCTAAGTTAAAATATTTAGAAAGCCTCACTGAGCCTAGTCAACAAATATCCTCAGAAACTGATTATTTATTGCGTGAAAAACTACTTGCTGAACAAATCGAAAGTGTTCTGGATAGGTTATCCCCTAGGGTTAAGGAAGTTTTTGAATTAAGTAGAAAGGAATATTTAAGTCATAAAGAAATAGCCAATAAGCTAAATATTTCTGAACACAGTGTTAGAGGATATATTAAACTAGCACTGAGATTGTTGAAAATGAAGTTTGGGAGCATTCTTTACCTGATGTTGATTTTCTTTTGTAAATATTTATAATTATTACCCCCCCAATACACCTTTCATTCGTCATATAAGTAATCAAGGATAAACTTCAATGGCGAATCATAAAGATTCTATAAAAAAGGAACTATTAGATAAATATATATCTGGTAATTGTACTGAGTTTGAAAAAGCTCAAGTTGAGGATTGGTATCTAAATATTAATACAGATGGCAAAGACCTCTCTGACGCGGAAATAATTGATGACCTAATCGAAATCCAAGGAAAACTTAATTTAATCACTAAAAAGAAGGATAAAAAGGGGACTTACCTCTTGTTAGCTGCTGCATCTATAATTGTTGCTTTGTGTTTTGTCTTTCTATGGAATAATAAAATAGTTCCTCAAAAAAACCGAACTCAATATGTCGTTACTAAAGGTGAAAATGTTATGCCTGGATCAAAGAAGGCATATCTATCTTTAGATGGGCAGGCTTCAATTCCATTGGACGAGGACAATAACGGTATAGTTTCATCAAATTCTTCCATTCATTATGCAGATGGTACTAAAATAAGTGAATTAAATGTTGCCCAATCTGTCACTATATCTACACCTGCTGCCGGTCAATTTCAGGTTACACTTCCTGATGGTACCAAAGTTTGGTTGAATGCACTTTCTTCTATCAGTTTTCCATCCGTATTTGATAAAAGTGAGCGAAAAGTAAGCATCAAGGGTGAAGTCTATTTTGATGTTTTTAGAGATGAAAAGAAACCCTTTACTGTAAATGCAGACAGGCAAATCATTGAAGTATTAGGGACAAGTTTTAACATTAATTCTTATGAGGACAATGATAATACCTATACAACGCTTATCTCGGGTAGTCTAGCCGTGAAAAATCCTAGCCTAGACAATAAAGTTATTTTGAAGCCGGGACAACAAGCCGTTTCTAATATAAACTCGCTTCCTAAGGTGAGTTCTGTCAATGTCGAAGAGATTTACTCTTGGAAGGATGGGATGTATATATTGAATAATGAACCCCTAAATGAATTTGCAAAAAAAATAGAAAGATGGTATGATGTCAAAGTTGACATGGGTAAGCATGGATCAAAACGTCTTTCAGCAATAATTCCAAGGAATGCAATCTTATCGGAGGTTCTGGCAGCAATTGAATTGAAGACAGGTATTAAGTTTTATGTTGAAGAAAGGAGGGTTATGGTAAAATCTTAAATCTAAGGCGCTCACTATAAATGGGATGTAAGATCTTGCGAAAGGCTATATTCTTACTTTTTAACCTAATTCATATAATAACCTTAAACCTACAATACTGTAAAATCTCATTTTCCATGTATTGTTTATGAAAATACTTATGATCAATATTAATATTGGGTATTTTATTAAGTACCTACATTTCTCGAAGACTTATTTTACAATAAAGTTAACCGTACTGATTTTTCTGAGTTCAATCATGCTTTCATTAGGAAACATTAGAGCACAACAGGTTAGCTTAAATTATAATAATACTAATCTAAAAAGCATCTTGATTGACATTAGTAAGCAATCAAGTTATACATTTATCTACGATGAAAAGGACTTAGATGTAAATTCTGTTTTTTCAGTTAATGTTAAGAACAAAAGCATTTCTGAGGCTTTAAACGTCTTGTTCAATGGCAAAGCCATAAAGTATCAAATTAAAGGAAGATCAATTGCCTTAACAAGTAATACCGAATTTGAGCGTACTAAGCCAGAAGTAAAAGAAATTGACCAAACACGTGTTGTTTCTGGGAAAGTCATGAACGAAAGTGGTGAAAATCTTTCCGCAGTCAGTGTGTTGGTTAAAGGTACTTCCCAAGGGACCAGTACCGATATAGATGGAAAGTTCGCTATAGAAGTTCCTTCTGAAAACTCCGTATTGGTATTCAGTTCCATGGGCTATCAGAGTCAAGAAGTTTCAACCCAAGGGAAAAATCAACTTTCAGTGGTTCTAAAAACGGTGAGCAGTGATCTGGAAGAAGTTGTAGTCGTTGGATTTGGATCTCAAAGGAAGGAAAATTTAACGGGAGCAGTAAGTACGGTAAGTGCTAAAAAATTGGAAGATCGACCAATTGCAAATCTCGGACAGGGTTTGCAGGGATTAGTTCCAAATCTAAATATTTCGTCTGCTAATGGAAAACCAGGCACAGGTTCCTCATTCAATATCAGAGGGACAGGGTCCATAAACAGTGGCACGGCAACCCCTCTGATCCTTGTTGATGGTGTACAAAGGGATCCGAATTCAATTGACCCATCCGATGTTGAGAATGTTACCGTCCTAAAGGATGCCGCAGCTGCCGCAATTTATGGGGGTAGGGCCGCATATGGGGTGATATTGATCCAAACCAAAAATCCTAAAAGTCAAAAACCACAAATAAGCTATTCAGGAGAGTATACCATGTCTAGGCCGACAAAAATGGCAGAGTATATTAATTCCGTTGATTATATCAGAATGCATAGGGAAGCCAATAGAAATGGTCAGGATGGAGGAACAACCGCTACAGAAGCTTTTACAGTTGAAGATTCAATCCGGGCCGAGGCATATTTCAATGACCCTGCAAATAATTTACCTGTTTATGTAGATCCCGGAAACCCTGCAAAATACAGATACGTTGGGAACACCGATTGGATAAAAGAACAGTATCCAGGTTTTGAGCCCATGCAAAGGCATAATTTATCCTTGCAAGGAGGACAGGGTTCAACATCTGTTATTGCTTCGCTAGGTTATCTTGGTCAGAAAGGCCTTTTTAAGGAGGCTGGTCAAAAATATGAACGCTTGAATCCTTCCTTGAAAGTTAATTCTGATATTACAGATTGGCTTACAATAACTGGGAATTTTGCCTTGACACACATCTCTGATAAAGAAGCAGCGGGAGTGGTTACAGGCGGGACATCTAGTGGATGGATTTCTGGAGATTTAAGACCGATAATGCCTATCAGGCATCCTGATGGAAATTTCGCTGGACAAGGTAGTTTTACCAATCCATTTGCTGTGGCTGCAAATAATGGAAAAAGGAAAAGATATTCCAATGACTTATGGTTAACGGGAGGGGTGAAAATTAAACCAATAAAAAATGTCTCCATTGTGGCCGACTATACTTGGAACGCCTACAATAATTTTAATCAAAGTCATCAAATTCCATTTAAGGAATATGGTGTAAATGGGATATTATTAGGGACGTTTCCATGGACTAGCCCATCTTCCGTTTCTGAAACCACAGACAATCACAATTATTTTGCATTGAATGCTTTTGCTACTTATGAAAACACCTTTGCTGAAAAGCATTATTTTAAGGCCATGCTTGGGGTTAACCAAGAAAGTAACCATTATAAAAGACTAGGTGTTTTTGCGAATAATTTAGTAGATCCTACAAAACCTGCTATAAATCTAAATAATGATCCTAGACCAAGCATCACTGGTGCTGAAAACGAATGGGCTCTATTTGGAACGGTATTTAGGCTGAACTATATTTTTAACAGTAAATATTTGCTAGAAATAAATGGCAGATATGATGGTTCGTCCAGATTCTCATCAAAAACCCGATATGTTTTCACCCCTTCGATTTCTGCAGGTTGGAGAATTTCGGAAGAAGGTTTTATGGAAGGGATAAGGGATGTTGTGAATGATCTAAAACTTAGAGGATCCTATGGTGAATTACCAAATCAAGGATTCGATCAAAATCAGCTTTATTCCGCAGCGAATTTCTATCCATATATTCCAACAATGCCAATCAATAATAGTCTGAGCTATATTTTTGGCAATCAAACCGGAGTTGGCGTATTGGCCCCAGGATTAGTTAGGAATGACTTTACTTGGGAAAAGTCTGCAACAACAAACTTCGGGCTGGACTTTACATTTCTAAACAATCGTTTATCAGGATCTTTTGATGTATATGAAAGAAGAACTAGGGATATGCTAGTTGGAGGTGTTCCGCTACCCGCTGTTTTAGGAACTGCGTCTCCAAACCAAAATGCTGGGACTTTAATTACCAAAGGTTGGGAACTAAGTATAGGATGGAACGATCAAATTAATGAAGACCTTTCTTATGATCTCTTATTGTCTTTCGCTGACAACCATTCTAAGCTTACAAAATACCCACTTAACACGAGTCAAATTTTCAGCAATTGGTATGAAGGCAAATTAGATGGAGAAATTTGGGGTTTTGAAACTCAAGGCTTTTTTACAAGTCAACAGGAAATAGATTCGGCCCCTAACCAGAGTCAAATTTGGGGAGGTGCTTGGAGACCTGGAGATATTAGATATGCAGACCTAAATAATGATGGGAAGATTGACTTTGGCAATAATACGGTTTCCAATCCTGGTGATAGGAGGATAATCGGTAATTCTACTCCTCGTTATTCATTTGGATTGAATTTAGGGGTAAATTATAAAAGCTTTGATTTCACTGCTTTCCTACAGGGTATCGGCAAGCGAGATGCTTGGATAAGCAATAGTGCATTTTGGGGATTTACCAGTGAATGGAATGTTCCTTTTATATATGCCACCGATTACTGGACTCCTGAGAATCAAGATGCTTTTTTCCCAAGGCTTCGTTTTGGAAATGGAGGAAACTCACAGACTCAAACCGGTTACCTACAGGACGCCTCTTATCTGAGGGTGAAACAATTGACGATAGGATATACTCTTCCTCAAGTTTGGGCTAATAAGGTAAAACTTAGCCGAGTAAGAGCTTATTTATCAGGTCAAAATCTATTTACTTTCACCAAACTTTTCGATGCGTTTGATCCTGAAGTTTTCAATTTCCAAGACGCACCTCAAACTAGGTCATTTGCGTTTGGACTACAATTAGGATTTTAATTTTTGCTAAAGTACTTTGAATATGAAAACTATAATAAGAATTATATTAATAAGTCAAGTGGTTTTGCTTTTCTCATGCAAAAAAGACACTTATTTAGATAGGTTTCCGCTTTCTTCAATTTCGGAACCCACGTTTTTTAAGAATGAAAATGATCTGATGCTTTATGCAAATCAGTTTTATCCTTCACTACCTGCTCAAAATTTTATCCAGGACAATCAGTCTGATGATAAGGTGCCAAGTAGTATCAATAACTTTTTAGCTGGTCAATATGTGGTTCCTACAGCGGATGCTTCTTACAATTGGACGAATATCAGGAACGTAAATTATTTTTTACAGCGATATATGAATGCTGAAGCTTCACAAGCTGTCAAAAATCAATATGCAGGTGAGGTCAGGTTTTTTAGAGCCTTATTTTATTGGGGATTAACAAAAAGATATGGCGATGTGGCATGGTACAGTAAAGATTTGACGGAAGACAGCCCTGAACTATATGCCCCAAGAACATCCCGTAATATTGTCATGGATTCTATTTTAGCTGACCTAAATTTTGCAGTAGAAAATATTCCTGCAGATAATGTTTCAGCTGGAAGAATTCATAAATATGCAGCAGCGGCCTTAAAAGCTAGAATATGTTTATGGGAAGGCACAAGGAGGAAATATTTTAATGTTGAAGGAAGTGAGAAATATTTGCAGGAAGCCTTGAAGGCAACAGATCTGATTATGGATTCAAAGAAATTCTCACTCTTCACAACAGGAAATCCTAAGACGGATTATTATAATCTGTTCATCCAACAAGAATTAAATAGTAATCCAGAGTCTATTTTAGGACGCCGGTTTTTACAAAGTATATTGATGAATGGAATCAGTAGGACTTTAGGTGAATCTGGGACAGGATATAGTAAAGATTTTGTTCAGAATTACCTTTGTATAGATGGATTACCTACGGCTTTGAGCCCTCAATATAAAGGTGAGGATACCCCTGAAAATGAATTTGCAAATAGAGATCCGAGAGCACAACAGACTATTGCTACCAAAGGGTTTGTACTTTTGCAAAATAGCGATGGTTCTAAAGATGTCATTGATCTTCCAAGAATTGGGACCAATACGGCTAATACGGGCTATCAGTTGATAAAAGGGAGAAGTTCCGATCCAGCAATGTGGCAAGCGAATCAATCGACTTTGGATTTCTTTATATTTCGATATGCAGAGATTTTGCTGATCTATGCGGAAGCAAAGGCGGAACTGGGCCTTGCCACACAGGCAGACATTGACAAAAGCATTAATCTATTGAGAAAAAGGGTCGGGATGGCTGATATGACCATATCAACCTTAAAGCGTGATCCTAATTCTTCATTTCCCGAAGTGTCTGTTTTAATCGATGAAATTAGAAGGGAAAGAAGGGTGGAATTGGCCGATGAAGGATTCAGGTTTGATGACCTATTAAGATGGAAGGCTGGTAAACGAATTGAAAAGCCAGAAACAATACTGGGGATGAAGCTAACGCCCGAGCTGAAAGCAAAATATCCCGCTTCTCAAGTAAATGGGATAATTGTAAATCAAAATAATTATGTCCGTTTATATACCTCAATTGAAAAAAGGCTGTGGGATGATAAGATGTATCTTTTCCCGATACCACTAGAAGAAATCAGTTTAAATCCTAACTTAACCCAGAACCCGGGATGGAAATGATAATTAAGAAATATGCGATTTGTCTGTTTTTCCTTTGTTTTGGAGGGACCTGTTTGGCTCAACAAAAGGAAGTAAAGCCTTCTTCCGCCCAAGTTGATTGGGCGGAAGCAGAAATTGGAGCGATGTTCCATTTTGATGTGGTGAATTATGTGCCCGATTATAACTGGAGAAAATGGGGTTCACATCCTCCTGCATCCATATTTAATCCCAGTAAATTGGATACTGATCAATGGATCAGGGCAGCCAAGGCCGCAGGAGCAAAATATGCTGTCCTGGTTGCAAAGCATGGCTCTGGATTTAGTCTGTGGCCTACAAAAGCACATGACTATAATATTAGTAATTCTCCCTGGAAGAATGGAAAGGGAGACCTAGTCCTTGATTTCATCAATTCCTGTAAGAAATATGGCCTCAAGCCAGGGATCTATGCTAGTGCCTCTGCAAACGGTTATTTACATGTGGATAATCCCGGTAAAGTCCAGGAAGGATCGCCCATAACCCAAGAAGAGTATAATAAGGTTGTTGAGACTCAATTAACGGAATTGTGGACTAATTATGGAAAACTTTTTGAAATTTGGTTCGATGGTGGAGTTTTACCCGTAAATGAAGGCGGGCCAGATCTAGCACCCTTATTGAAAAGGTTGCAGCCTGATGCGGTGGTATTTCAGGGCCCCAATGACGCGAATAATTTGATTCGTTGGATCGGGAATGAAGAGGGACGAGCTCCTTACCCGAACTGGAGTCGATCTGATTTTACAACCTCTGCGACAGGGACTATTGTCATTGATGGTCTGAGCGGGAGTCCTAATGGTAAAATTTGGTGCCCTGGAGAAGCTGATTTTCCACTTAGAACAGGATGGCAAGGAGGGTGGTTTTGGAAAGAATCAGGACAAGATATGCTATCTTTAGAGCAATTGGTCAGTTCCTATTATACTAGCGTAGGAAGAAACTCCAATATGTTGTTAGGGATCGTAGTTGATACGAGTGGTTTAGTGCCGAAGGAAGATTTTCAAAGGCTTGAAGAGTTTGGGCATGAATTGCTAAAGATTTCCTCAAACCCTATTAAATCTCAGAAAAATCTTGTTGGCAATTCAGTCACTCTTGACCTTAAACAACCAAAAGATATTAATCAGATCATTATTCAAGAGAATATTCGGAACGGTGAAAAAATTAGGAAGTATAAAGTTGAAGCATGGATCGGAAATAAATGGGTCGAGATTTGTTCTGGGGAATCAATAGGGAACAAAAGAATCCAAAAATTTGATGATATTTATACATCAAAAGTTAGATTAACCATAGTTGATTCTGAAGGATCTCCTGAAATTAAGGCTTTTTCGATTTTTAAAGTCTGAGACTGATCTAGATGTTTGATTGATTCACCAAAATTTCTCGATTTTATTCTGACCTTATTCGAGACACATTCCGAATTTTCCGAATGTGTCTCGAATAAGGTCAAAGCAAGGTCCGGAGCATTGCACAAAAAAACGCTTGAAATTTTCAAGCGTTTTTATTTATGTTTTTGATCTTAAAGACCAAATGCTTTTTTCACTGGCTCGACAAAATCTAGCTTTTCCCAAGTGAAAAGATCCACTTCCAAAGTTTTGGTTTCGCCATTCGAGTTTTCGAAAGTTTTGCTTACCGTTTTTGGTGTTCTTCCCATGTGGCCATATGCTGCGGTTTCAGCGTAGATTGGGTTACGAAGGCCTAAGCGTGTTTCAATGCCGTAAGGAGTCATGTCGAACAGCTCAGCAATGATCTTGGCGATTTCTCCATCAGTTTTGTTCACCTTGTTGGTTCCGTAGGTATTCACATAGATACCCATAGGATCTTTTACACCGATAGCGTAAGAGATCTGTACCAGGATTTCGTCAGCAACACCCGCTGCCACCAAGTTTTTGGCAATATGGCGAGTGGCATAAGCTGCAGAACGGTCCACTTTGGATGGGTCTTTTCCAGAGAAAGCACCGCCACCGTGCGCACCTTTACCGCCGTAAGTATCGACGATGATCTTTCTACCTGTCAAACCGGTGTCGCCATGAGGTCCACCGATTACGAATTTACCGGTAGGGTTGATGTGGTATTTGATTTTATCTGTGAATAGCGCCTGTAGTTCAGGTTTCAATTGAGCCTTTACACGAGGAACCAAGATGTTTTCAATATCAGATTGGATTTTCGCCTGCATTTCTTTTTCAGAAGCGAAGTCATCATGTTGGGTTGAGATCACGATGGTGTCGATGCGAACCGGTTTATGGTTGTCATCATATTCCAAGGTTACCTGTGATTTAGCATCAGGGCGAAGGTATTGGATTTCGTTGTTCTCGCGTCTTAGAGCTGCAAGTTCATATAAAAGACGGTGGGAAAGGTCCAATGCCAGGGGCATATAGTTTTCAGTTTCGTTATTGGCGTAACCGAACATAATACCTTGGTCACCAGCGCCTTGTTCTTGTTTTGTGATACGATCTACCCCTTGGTTGATGTCGGCGGATTGTTCGTGAATTGCCGAAAGAACTCCACAGGAATTCGCTTCGAACATATACTCGGATTTAGTATATCCGATTTTTTCTATAACCTGGCGAGTGATCTTTTGAACGTCCAAGTAGATTTTGGACTTCACTTCACCTGCTAAAACCACCTGTCCAGTAGTAACTAAGGTTTCAATAGCTACGCGGGCATCTTCATCCCAAGCGAGGAAGTTGTCGATTAAAGCGTCCGAAATTTGGTCTGCGACTTTGTCAGGATGTCCTTCAGATACCGATTCGGAGGTAAATAAATATGCCATAAAAATAATAAACGTTTGAAGGGAATAGCAGGCAGTATGTGAAAAATCATTTGTCCCGAATGGTTTTAGCACTTTTTTACTGTGGTTGCAATCTCCCATTTACATTATGATAATGCTAAATGCAAATCAGTCCACATTTTGTGTGGCACAAAGCTACGATACTTTGCAATATTTAAAAAGTATTTCATCCAAATTATTATCTTTAGCGGAATTAAATGACGTAAATGAGAAAGAAGCGCATACTGTTTGTAATCAATCCAGTATCTGGTGGGAAGAAGAAAACAACGTTTAATAAACAGGTACTCGAAGTACTGGATTTAAACAGGTTTGACCCGACGTTTAAGATTACCAATCACGCTAATCACGCCTATGAACTTGCTAAATCTGCGATAGATGAGCAGTACGATGCCGTCATTGCCGTAGGTGGCGATGGCACGATCAATGAAATAGGGACGGCCTTGGTGGGCAGTGATATTCCATTGGGCATTGTCCCTGAGGGTTCTGGGAATGGATTGGCGCTTTATTTAGGTATTCCGATGAATGAGTCGGCAGCTTTGCGCAGGATCAATCGGTTTGAATCGGTCGACATCGATTGTGGAAAGATCGGGGAACGTTGTTTCTTCAATATTGCGGGTATCGGTTTTGATGCTTCAGTAAGTGATCGCTTTGCTTCGGAAACATTTAGGGGGCCGGTTGGATACCTTCGCACGATAATTAACGTTATTAGTAAGTATAAGCCTAAGAAATACACATTGAACATTGATGGTAAGGTCTATGAACGGGAGGCCTTTATGATATCGGTTGCGAATTCACCGCAATATGGCAATAACGCCTACATTGCGCCGAATGCATCCATCAATGATGGGGTATTGGATGTATGTATTGTGCATAAATTTCCGTTATATACATTACCGATGATGATCTTCCATCTCTTCAACAAGACTGCGGACCAATCCGAGTATGTAGAAATAATACCAGGGAAGAAGATCTGTATCGAGCAGGAGGGAAAGGCACCATTGCATTTGGATGGAGAGCCGATGGATTTAGGAAACAAGATTGATATAGAAGTGCAGGGCAATGCCCTCAAGATTATTTGTTAGTTATGGCAAAACAGAAGAAGCAAAGATTCGAAGGGATCGTTTATTCGACCTCTGACGATTATGAATATACCGATTCGGATGGGATGGAGGAAGTGGACACCCTTCCCAATGAGAAGCAGAAACTGAAGGTCGGCTTGGACAAGAAACAGCGGAAGGGGAAGGTTGTGACCATCGTGACGGGATTTATAGGGACTGGTTCAGATTTGGATGATTTAGCCCGTAAATTGAAGCAGCGATGTGGCGTAGGGGGGAGTGCCAAGGATGGTGAAATATTGATACAAGGTGATTTTAAAGAAAAAATTATACAATATTTAAGTTCGGAGAAGTATCAAGTTAAATCCTTTGGTGGTTAAACATGGAATTGTCCTGTAAACGTTTAAAAAACAAAGAAATAATGGGGATTTGGTTAAAAATAGGGGGTGCAAAGGCGGGCGGTATTGTAAGTAAATACTCACTTATTTTTAACATTTAACGATTTGATAATTTGCAATTCAAAAAAAAAATGGTTTTCATTGTAAAAAATATGGAATATTCAACCGTTATGTGATACGACAAAAGAAGCATTGATTTGAGAGCTGCTGAAGAACGTCAATGAGTAGGTAACACAGCCTAAAAGTTAAATAATCAGATATCTTCAAATTAATTTTGTTTTTAACAGAAAATGCTATATTTGTTTTGAATTAATGTAAAATAACGGCATTTAGCTTGCATTAAATTGAATTTAACTTAATAATTAAACAACAGTAAAAAATCTAAAAATTAGTAAAAAATGGCAAACGCACCAAAAACTACAACCCCAGCTAAACAAGAGAGTGGCAATGCGGGTAATCTATTTGCAAGTTTAGCAATTATCATTTGTCTAGTAATTGGTTTCTTGGTTTACAAGTTTGTGATGGGTGATCCTTCAAACTTTATCGATGAGAATCCAGCGAACCAACCAAAACCAGGTAACTACTACGGTATGGTTTACCATGCAGGTTACGTAGTACCAGTTCTTCTAGGTTTATTCTTAATGGTATGGGTGTTTTCAATCGAGCGTCTTATCGTTATTGGTAAAGCATCTGGAACAGGAAACGTAGGTAACTTCGTAAGAAAAGTACAAGGATTATTGAGATCAGGTAACATTGATTCAGCTATCCAAGAGTGTGACAAGCAAAAAGGTTCCGTAGCGAACGTAATCAAAGCTGGTCTTTTAAAATATAAAGATGTTGAAGCACATCCAGGATTAGATACAGAGAAATCGGTATTAGCAATCCAAAAAGAAATTGAAGAGGCTACTACCTTAGAAATGCCAATGTTAGAGAAGAACTTAACCGTTATCGCAACATTAGTTTCTATTGGTACATTGACAGGTCTATTAGGTACAGTAACAGGTATGATTAAAGCGTTCTCGGCTTTAGCTACAGGTGGTGCACCAGATTCAGCAAAATTAGCGAACGGTATTTCTGAGGCCTTGATCAACACGGCAACAGGTATCGGTACATCTACAATCGCGATTATTTTCTACAACATCTTAACTTCTAAGATCGATACGTTAACATATTCTATTGACGAGGCTGGTTTCTCAATCGTACAAACATACGCTGCAAACCACAAATAAGAAGATTCGAAAAAAAGTTGAATTTATTTTATGCAATGTTCAACGGTTTCGCATCATTATTAAAAAGAAATAGAGTGTTCACATTAAAGAAGTAAAGAAATGGGAAAAGCAAAAGTAAAAAGAGCCAGCACATCGATCGACATGACGGCGATGTGTGACGTGTCTTTCTTGCTTCTTACATTCTTCGTTTTGACAGCAACTGCACGTCAGCCAGAAGTAATGCCCGTAGACACCCCTGCATCCACTACGTTGGATAAATTACCGGACGATAACTTAGCAGTTATCACCGTAGGTAACCAAGGGAAAGTATTTTTTGGAGAGAAGAACCCTGAGGTTCGCGTAAAAACTCTTAAGAATATGTCGGCAAAATATGGTGTTGCGTTCTCAGAACAAGATTATGAGAAGTTTAAAGGACTAGATGAGTTTGGAGTACCTTTCAAGCAATTGCGTGCCCTACTTTCATTACCAAATGACAAACGTACTTTAGAGGTTCAACCAGGTATCCCCGTGGATAGCACCGAAGAACTTTCAAACGAGTTGTATCATTGGGTTCAACAGGCTCGCTTGGCAACGGTAGAATTCAACCGTGACCAAGAGACCAAAGTGAAGAACTGGTCAGATCCAGGAGCGATGAAAGTAGCGATCAAAGCAGATGCGGAAGAGAAGTACGCGGTAATGAATTTGATTATTGAAACACTGAGAAACCAAAAACAAAACAAATTCTTCTTTGTTACCGGTTTACGTCAGGAAAAATAATAAGAGAAAATGGCAGAATTAAATCAAGACTCCGGCGGCGGCAAAAAAGGCGGCAAAGTTAGGTCGAAGAAAAATGGAGGTCGTGTAGATTTAACCGCGATGGTGGATCTAGCATTCCTTCTGATTACTTTCTTCATGCTAACAACTTCCTTGAACAAGCCACAAGCCATGGATGTTAACATGCCTGATAAGAATAAGGACAAGAATGAGTTGAACCCTGAGATTGAAATCGCAGATAACCGTTCGATCACCTTATTGCTAGGATCAGATAACAAGATCGCTTGGTATTATGGACAATTAGCAAACCCAATCTCGGCACCCGCTGTAGTAGACTATAGCAAAGAAGGAATCAGAAAGATCGTCCTTGAGAAGAAAGCTCAGGTTCCGCAGGTGTCAGGAGGAAAAGACCTAATCGTCGTAATCCGTCCAAGTGACAGATCAGTACAACGTAACCTCGTTGATATACTAGATGAAATGAAAATCACTGATGTTAAACGTTTCATGATTTCGAAAATCAAACCTGAAGAAGTTGAGGTTTTGAAAACAAACGGAATCTATAACGAATAATTCATCAGACAAAAAGGAAAAAAATGATCGGTTCAAAATTAGATTTATTTAAGAAAGAATGGCTAGATGTCGTTTTCGAGAATAGAAATAAAGAGTACGGAGCATATGCATTGCGTAAATACGCACCAAAAGCTACCAACATCGCTTTATTCTCAGTTTCGGCAGTAGTCCTTGCTTTCACGGCTGTAAAAGCCTTCGATATAAAGCTTTTTCCTGAGAAACCTGTTGAGGAAGTAGTAGAAGTTACTCCAGTTACTTTAGAGGATTTAGAGATCCCTGAACCACCTGAAGAAGAGGAACCACTACCTCAAGAGGAAGAGCCACCTCAGCGTATCGCGGAGGAACCACCGGCGGAAGACCTAATCCGTTTCCCAGAGCCTAAGGTTGTTGATGCGAGACAAGTAAAAGAAGAGGTTGTTTCTCAAGAAGAGATTAAAGAGAAAAACGCTACTCCAGCACGTATTACCCTGAAAGGTACCCCAGGTGCATCAGGTGTTCCTACTGGAGAGTTCGGTCCGAAGAAAGTGGAAGGTGCTATCACGGGTAGTACAAAAGGAGTTGAGGACGGAGACGCTAACAAAGTCTATGACTTTGAGGCAGTTGAGGTTCCAGCATCTTACCCAGGTGGTATCAACGCATTCCGTCAATTCGTGTCGAGCACCCTTCAATATCCACAAGCTGCTATCGATGCAGGTGTGAAAGGTACAGTAGAGTTGTCATTCGTGATCGACAAAACAGGTGCTTTGACAGATATTAAAGTGGTAAAAGACGTTTCTTACGGTACAGGTCAAGCAGCGATCACTGCATTGAAGAAATCAAAGAAATGGCAACCAGCTATCCAAAACGGTCGTCCGGTTCCAGTTCGTTATTCATTGCCAATTCGCTTAGACTTGTCGCAAATGTAATTCGATATGTCGAATCATTCAACAAGAAATAATTTTAGACAGAAATCGCCCACACAGCGATTTCTGTCCATTTTAGGACTATTCATGTTCCTCTTTTATTTTGTGTTGGGATTGTTGATCATCTTTTGGAGCGGATTTCCAATTGAGATCGATCCAACCTATAAAAAGATCTTCGGGATACTCCTAATCGTCTATTCATTTATGCGTTTTGCCCGACTTTGGCAAAATAATTTCAGGAATTAATTAATCCTTGAGGCATTAAATCATTCTAAGATAATATGAAGGGTAGATTATGGTATGTACTGGCGATGCTTCTGATTGTAGCTTCAGCGATTTCCTGTTCACAAAATAGAAATAAAGGACAGGAAAGTGCAGACAGCACGACAGCAGGCGCTGGCACTTCAAAAGATGATATATTGACAGGTGAACTTTCGGTCATTGTTGATGAAGCAGTCCTTCCAATCATGCTGGAACAGGTAGAGGTTTTCAAGACATCCTATGTCAATGCGAACATCAAACTGATTCCATTGCCAGAACGCGAAGCGATCAATGCTTTAATTAAAGGCGAGGCGGATATTGCGATTTTGAGCAGGTTATTGAACAAGGAAGAAAATGCGGGTTTCAGCAGTCGAAAAATTAGCCCGAGGACATTTCCGGCCTTCTATGATGGGGTGGTTTTTTTCAATAATTTGAGCGCTAGAGATACTTCAATCGATATTCCGACGTTAACATCTTTATTGAAGGGTGATTCCAATACGGGAAAACGTTTGGTTTTTGACAATGTGAATTCAAGTACTCTTCGACGCGTGAAAGAATTTGTAAAATTGGATAAAGTCTCAGGGCAATCAGTAAAAGGTATGAAGACCTCCAAGGAGGTTGTAGAAGAGGTATTAACGGATGCAAATAGCATCGGTGTAATGTCCTATGGTCAATATTTAGATTGCGTTTCACAATTTGGAGAAGAAAATAAAATTCGTATCTTAAGCCTTCAAAGTTTGAAAGACGGGAAAAACCTTGGTTTTTTCAAGCCTTCTCAGACCACGTTTGCTACCGATGAATATGCGTTGAAGACAGAGTTTCACGTGTTGAATTATCAACCAAATTTGGGATTGGGAATTGGATTTTCTGCTTTCTTGACAGGAGACCGTGGGCAGCGGATTGTTCTGAAATATGGACTCTTGCCGGTCACGATGCCAGGTCGAGAAATCATCATTCGAGAAGACAACATAAATTAGTTTATAACAAAGAGTAAATAACAGATTATGACAAACAGCAAATTATTTTTAAGCCTTTTAGTTGCGGGAGCTGTTGCTACAGGAACAACACAAGCTCAAAGTATCAAAGATGCAAAGGCTGCAATTCAAGCTGAACAATATGACAAAGCTAAAGCTATGTTGCAAAATTTAGTTCAGAAAAAGGCAAAAGATGGTGAAAACTATTTTTACTTAGGTCAAATTCACTTGATCAACGATAAGGTCGATTCGGCACAGATCGTTTTCCAAGAAGGTGTAACAAACGCTCCTAAGGAAAAATTGAATACTGTAGGTTTAGGTATCGTAGACCTTGAAAAAGGAAATGTGAGTGCTGCTGAAACAAAATTCTCAGAAGCTTCACAAGGCATAGGCAAAAAAGAGTATGAAATCCCTTACTTTATCGGTAGAGCGTACATTGATGCACCAAAACCAGATTACAAGAAAGCGGTTGAATACTTGACTAAAGCGAAAGAAATGAATGCTAAGGATGCATTAATTCCTACAGCATTAGGTGACGCTTACGCTGGTTTACGTGAAAGTAGCCCTGCATTCGTAGCTTACCGTGACGCTTTGGCAATCGATGGAAACCTATTGGCTCCAAAAATTGGTCAAGCAATCATTTCAAGAAGAGCGCAAGCTTATGACGTAGTATTAGAGCAATTGACTACATTGGCAGGTGAAAACCCTGAATATGGTCCAATCTACCGTGAGTTGGCAGAGACTTATTACTTGTCATCTATCAAAGCACCAGAAGAGCAATACCGTGAAATCAACCAAAAAGCAGTTGAAAACTACAAAAAATACTTGTCATTGACAGGTGACGCTTCAACAGACGCTAAAGTACGTTACGCTGACTTCTTGGTTTATTCTGGTAACTACGATGAATTGAAGACAGTAGCTCAAGAATTATCAACTGTGGAAGGTGTTGATGCCAAAGTATACCGTTACTTAGGATACATCTCCTTCTTGCAAGATAAAGATTATCCAAAATCATTGGAGTATATGACTACTTTATTCAGCAAAGTTGATACTGCACGTTTGATCGGTCGTGACTACTTGTACGCTGGTTTGGCAAATTTAGTAGCAGGTGATGCTGCAAAAGGTGCTGAATTATTGAAAGTAGCTGAAACAAAACAAACAGAAGATGAGAACTATGATGAAGAAATCTCAGAAACTGCTTTTGAATATTTCAAAAACGGTGAGAACGAAATCGCATCTAAGATCTTTGCGATCCCAGCTAGCAATGACAGTTCAGATTACTTCTTCGATTCAAACTTCTACTTAGGGCAAATTGAGTACGGTATCGGTTCTAAATTGGTAACCGTTCCTGAAGGTACTGAATTGACTCCTGAAGAAGTTACTGCTAAGATGAATGAGGCTAGACCACATTTAGAGGCTGCAGTTAAATCGTTGGGTACAGTAGCTGCTTCAACTAAGAAAGAAGTTGTTGACAAATACAAAATCCCTGCGTTATATTACAAAGGATTAACTGAATTAGCTTTGGATAACGTAATGTACGATCCAGAAAACGCTAAAGGTCTATTCGTTGATTCATTCACTCAATTGCTATCTGCTATCACAGCATCTGGCAAAGCTGAAGAAGAAGCGAACAAAACTTACGCTGCTGATGCTAATAACTATATCGGTTACTTCGCATACCTAAAAGGTGACACAGCTAAAGCTAAACAACATTTTGGTGAAACATTGAAGTTGAAACCAGATGATGCTTTCGCAACTCAAATGATGGGTGCTTTGTAAGCGTATAGATCATAAAACATAAAAAAGGCCGCAAAATGCGGCCTTTTTTATGTTTTATGAGATTTGAGTATTGAGATGGGAGATATGAGACCGGAGGGGGTGTGAACCAGGATGAAAGGGATTCGAGGATAGACCAAGATTTTGGGAGGAACCAGGATGCTAAGGATGAGAGGATGGACCAAGATTGCAACAATATTGGGTAGAATGGCGTCAAATTTTGTAGGCCTTATGTTTGTATCTAGGACGTGCTAATACAAAGAGATAGCATAAGATTATTTGTTTATATTTTTATATAACCAAAATAACAACATAAATCCTAATCTTATGCTACGACAAAATACGGA
>NZ_JANBZY010000013.1:0-5864 GCF_024261425.1 Sphingobacterium sp. LZ11T8
GCCCGAAGGACCTTGCCGTTCTTTTCAGGTACCTTGACTTCCGAGTTCCAGAAGTGGCGTGCATATAGATAGTCCAGTGCGATATTGGCGGATGCCTTTTCCCTGGTTATGCTGCTGTCCTGGTCCAAATAGGTAGCCAGGCGTCTCATGCTGCCGTTTATCTGCGGGTTCACTAGGCTGTGGTCCAGGTAAAATACCTTGCCAACGACCTCCAGTATCCGCATGGAGATATGGGTATCGGACTTCCCGCCTTCGAACCAAGGGAAGGATCCATTGTCCAATTGTCCACGGAGCAGTTTCTGCTCGATGCCCTTGAGCTCGGTCTCGATATTGGAATTGAACAGTTCGGCCAAAGCCTCCAGGCGCTTGCTGTCATGCTGTATGTCGCGTAGCCAAGGCATTTCCTGCAGCTTCAGCTCGTTGAGCTGGGCATTCTCCTCCAGTCTGCTCTTGGTATCCTTTACCTTGATGGACCTGAAATAATCGGAAATGGCAGGGTAATGCTTGCCTATGTACTGAACCATCTTGAGACCGAACCATTTACTGCTGGACTGTTCGGTACATTCGTAAGGGTAGTTCTTGAGGTAGTCTAGGGCAGAGATAATCTCCAGGATCGGGTTGCTCTGTACCTGTACCTTGGCCTGTAGGTTGTCCTTGCCGGCAGAAGCGATGCTGAAGTCCTGTTTTTGGCCGGCATTCAGGGCGATCTTCTCGGTCTGGGAAACCAGCACCTTGTTGGACAGTACCGGCAGCTCCACGATCTCGCCATCGGAATGTTCCCCGCTTGCCGCAACGATCTTGACCTGCACGCTTGGGTACCCTTCAGGTACCTTGAGCTTCCAGGACAGCGTTTGGTTGTTGTCCTTTGCTACGCTGAAGTCGGTCGTGATGTCGCCCAGCACGAACCGTTCGCTGAGGTCGGCATTGTCGACCGGGTTGATGATCTCGATCTTGGCCTTGCCCTGCTGCGGCTTGCCGCTGAGGTTCTGTACCTGGGCGATGATCTCGATCTGGTCGGATTCGCGGAAGTACCTAGGCAGGTTGGGACGTACCATCAGCTGCTTCTGGGTCTGTGTATAGAACTGTTCGGAGCCCACCTCGAGGTTCTTGCCATGGGCGAAGAGCATGAGCTTCCACTTGGTCAGGGCCTCGGGACTGTCGAACTCGAAACTGATGTTGCCCTCCTTGTCGGTGTACAGGTTCGGGTAGAAGAATGCCGTTTCCTGAAGGTTCTTGCGCGCTTGGACCTGGGAGAGGTCTACTCCTTGATAAATAGGCATTAACTCATTCATGCCAGGATTCACATTTTTCGGAGCGAATTCTCCTCTTGGAATATTATCAACTTTATTTAAATATGCTGGGGTCCAAATCGCCTCAAATTCATAGACCCGATTATTATTTTCCAAAAGAGAAATATCACCTTGATCTAATGTCAAGGTATTCCACAAACTGAAACTATTTAGTTGATGGAATTTTAAATCATTCATAGGAATGTAAATATGGATATAGTCTTCTTCATCTCGAGCATTAATCAATGTAAAAAAGGCATTATGCCTTACCTCATATCTATATGGATAGCTCGTCAAATTCCATTTGTTAGTGTAACTTTTTGTAAAAAATTCATTCAGGGAAAAATCATACATGCATGCAAATACGGAAGCTGGGATAGCTTTATCATTCAGTGATATATTAAAGCTCCATTTTTCCTTACTTCCAGGAAGGATTTTATTTCTAAAGGTATTTGCTCTAATTTTTAGGATGTTGTTTTCCTTATGTAATGGTATTTGTATGCTAAGGTTTTCAATTTTATTTTCATTAATCAATGTAGCTTGAAACTGATAGTAGTTCTTGATTTTTATACTATCCAATAAAAAAGAATAGGATGCATGACCATTCTCAATAGAAAGGATAATGGATTCAAGCTTATGCTGGTTAGTAAAAGGCACTAAAAGTACCTCCTTTGCATTTTTTAAATCAGTATAAAAGTCAACTTTTACCTGATCGTTGATTTGATAGTTTTCTTTATCAAAATTGTAGACTAAAAAGTTTTTATTGCCCTTCTTCCTAGTTTTGGAATCTGCTAGCTCAAAGCTGCGATATCCTAATAAGGCAGAATCAGGGACATTAACCACTTTAATGTAATATCTTCCCGAAGAAAACAATGTTGGATCAACCTTTATGGTAGGAGAAAGGCTGCTGTCAAAGGGATAGGTAGCTACAAGGGTGTCGTTTTGAGTTTCAAAATCTTTTTTGGTTACCCTTGTTGGGAAATACTTGATGTACTCCTCAGGCGAAAACACATGAAATTCTATTTCATCCAGGAATTTAGTGGAATACAAACTGTTTGAATAGGTGTTCCCAATGGTAGTGAAATCCGGTTTTTTGAAGATTTGAATTTCACCGGAAAGATTCACCTTTTCTTGGTTTTCATTTTTACCAATTATTTCTATCTCATCAAATTTGCTGGCAAATAATTTTTCTTCATCCAAATTTATTTCCGCGGTGCCGAGAATATCCGAATATATATAATGCGTATATGCTTTTTGGGATTCGCCGGTAGGGCTTGTTGCATAGGTGTTCAATAAAATACTATAGCCTTTGAAATTTGCGAAAAGGGTGTCATTCAAAGGAACCCTAATTTTAAAAGTTCCATCGTTTTCGGTTTGCAAAGTACCTGCAGGAAGATTTATATATTTTGTACTTGGGTCATGTGTAATTACAGTAATGGTATACGAAACTGTAGTAGCACCTAAGACTACTCCAGAAAATGATTCTACCAATCCTGTGAACTCCGCCGTATCTTTTGACGTATAGGTATCTTTAATTTTATTGAGGTAGATCTTAAATGTTGGCCTTTTGTACTCTTCTACTCGGAAAGATGAAGAGGAAATTGACTGATTTCCTTCTTTGATCATGATCTGATAGAAGCCAAGTGGGGATTTTTCAGGAAGAACAAATTCTCCATTTATGGAGCCGAAACTATCTGTGGTTTGGACCAGGGAGTCTATTATTTGCTCATTTGATGTTTTTATTAGTACAGTCAATCTTTTTCCGGCTAGGATTTTTGCTGCATACATGTCATTTTGGTAACTGATCACCTTATATAGAACTTTTTGTCCTGGTCTATAAATACTTCGGTCAAGAAGCGTTTTTGCCTCGAAATCTAATTCATTAGGAGAGCTGTCTTCCTCCGAAAAGTTTTTGGTTTTATGGTAAACGAGGTGTTGATTTTCTTCAGGAAGGAAAATGCCTATATCGTCACTATAGAATTTAACTGAATCTGCTGGGATAGGGAGTAAAATTTCTCCAGCATGATTTGTACTCGCTGTTTTTAGGCTAGTCTTTCCATCCTTCAACTTTAGGATTTGAAGATCTTTCTTTTTAAAAGACTCGCCATTTTTGCGGTTCACGAGGTAAGTTGAAAAGATATCGCCCCCAAAAGGGTCTTTTTCGATTGCGGTTTTAAAGAAATAATCTGTTACTTCAAATTTGGACGCTGTTACTAATTTATTGTCGTCATTATTTTCAAATTCAGGATTGTTTGAAATCAGGATTCGATATTTTCCGGCGCTTAGTGGGTTAATTTTATAGTAAGTGGTGTGGATTTCGAAGTCATCAAAAGGTTTCAATGCTACTTGTTCCGTATAGATTTCTTTTGCTTTGTTATTTATATCGCTTAATCCAACTTCTGGACTTGAATAATAATCCAGATCATTTTGGAATTTGAATACTTTCAGATATATCTTGTCAATATTCCTAATGGAAAGAACTATGGGTACATATTCATTGGTTGGTATGGAGGAGCTGTGCTTAAGGTTCAATTTCAAGCCATTGAAGAGGTTAATCAATGAATCTAAATCCGTTGTCCAAGGGGAATTTGGGTACAGTCTTTTAGCCTTCTGTAAATATCGTACTTGTAATTTAGGATTTTGAGATCCTAATTTTGCTGCCAATAAAGTATAGATCTGGGCATTGAATTGACTGTTGGTTTTTTGAATGATACCTTCGTAACCTTCAATAATACTCGACGTATCTCGGTTTTCAATATAGAGGTTCTTCGCCAGGATATAGGCAGTTGCATCCTCTAGGCCCTTCCTCTTATTATAGGCTAGAACATCCGTTAGAAGTTTATTGTAAAGATCCAGATTTTTCTTTCTGTCGTTAAGTAAAAACCTTAAATATGTATCAAGATTGAAATGGTATAGTGTCGGGTGAATAGAAAGCTGTTTGGAATCTTCCCATAGGGATTGCCATTTTTCCATGGGTTGTTTTAGGAGAGATTCCTTATCAGCAATGGATTTTTTGAGGAGACTATCAATGATTTCAAATTTCCTCATCTTGGTTGAACCTAGGAACTCATTATTAGTACTGGATGGGTTGTCTTCTACATTATTAAGAAGAAATAAGGCATAAGCTTGATATAGGACTGCTCTTTGAACATTGTTTTTCCCTTTTAGATTTCTTATAAAATGTTTTTCAATTTTTTCGAATAGGTCAACAGAAGTTTCATTCTTCCTTAGCCCCATGGTTTCCGCAAGAACTATCTTTACTTCCAAGGCATCATCTTTTTTTCCTTGTGCAGATTTCTTTAATTCATTTATTATTGGGATGGCTTCATTATAATTTCCAATGACTTCTAAACGGTTGATTTCTTTCCATTTTTGTTCGATTTCTCTTTCGTTGATCTGTCCAAAAGCTAAAAACGGAAGGATAAACATTGATATTTGTAGGATTCTCTTCATGAATTAATAATTGGCTTTCTTAATTAATGATGCGAGAAATTAATTTTTTCACAAATTATTTTTAATAAACTTTATGTGGACTAGGAAGGGAATATGTCCTATAAAAAGGGAAAGGGCAATTTGATATCAAATTGCCCTTTCCCTTTTTATTTAATTCTTCTATTTGACAATCGTGATGACCTTGTTATCAGATCTTGCATTTACGGTCGGATCGTACATGCTTTCGATGTTGGTTATACCGGAGTTGAATTCACCTAGGTTATTGGCCTTGACCTCGTACTCGAAAGTCCTTTTCCCTTTTTGCAGGGCGTTGAAGAAGTAGTTGGTCGATGCGTCCTTCAGGGTGAAATAGTAGTTGTTTCTCCAGCTGTATCCCGAAGGTACGAATACAGGTTCCACGCCTGCAGGTCGGCTGTCCTTCAGATGTACATATTCCAGGTCCTGGTCGTTGATGACGGTGATGATCACCTTGATCTTTTCGCCCAGTTTTGCCTGATTGCTCTCCACCCATTTACCGTTCCGCTCAACCATGTACTGTTTGCTGACCTTGATGTCGTTGGTCGATGCCTTCACTTCGGATACCGGCAGGAAGTACTGATGGAAAACTCCACCGAATACCGTGCGGTCGTTGTGGTTCTCGATCTGTACGGACCTGTTTCGGTCAAGATCCTGCTTATTGAAAGTCTTGGAGACCTGTCCCAGTACCACCGAGTCCATCTTGGCGTTCTGTCCGTCGACCAGTACGGTTACGGCATTGTCCAGGTTGA
Organism: Sphingobacterium sp. LZ11T8; assembly: GCF_024261425.1. Lineage (NCBI taxonomy): Bacteria > Pseudomonadati > Bacteroidota > Sphingobacteriia > Sphingobacteriales > Sphingobacteriaceae > Sphingobacterium > Sphingobacterium sp. LZ11T8. The sequence goes on from NZ_JANBZY010000013.1 coordinate 5,510, forward strand.
AGTCCTTTGGATTGTTGGCCAGCAACAGGCTATAGATGGCATCCACGGTCATCCAGGTGTTTCGCCAATAGTTGGCTTCCTTGCGGAAGAAGATCCATTGGCTGATCGGATTGAGCTTGCTCGGGTCATGGAGCTTGTATGCCTCCAGCATATAGCTATGCAGGCTGATATCGTTGTACTGCTTGCCGTTGCTCTCCCAGTACATGCCCTTGTCGGGATCCAGGATGACCTCCTGTTGGATCCTGTTGCGGATCTCGTTTGACTCCTTGGACTCACCGAACAATTGGTTGACGATCCATGCCTTTGCGGCATAGCCGGCAGGACCCTTGGCGGTGATGATCGGAGCCTTGGCGAT
>NZ_JANBZY010000014.1:0-5254 GCF_024261425.1 Sphingobacterium sp. LZ11T8
AAATGACAGATTGCGACCTTCCGATGCGGAAGGGAAACAACATAAAAAAGCCGAAGCGAGATGCCCAGGCGCGATAAGTTCTTTAAATGATCATGTAGCGCAGCGACCCGTACGAGAGTACGGTAGCTGAACAAGAAAAGATTTAAGAAATCAATTTATTCAGGTATCCCGGAGCGGGAGGAAAACATTTAACAAGACAACAATTCTATTTTATAAATAGTCTTGGTCTTACACTTCATTTTACAATGGAGAGTTTGATCCTGGCTCAGGATGAACGCTAGCGGCAGGCCTAATACATGCAAGTCGGACGGGATCCATCGGTAGCTTGCTACCGATGGTGAGAGTGGCGCACGGGTGCGTAACGCGTGAGCAACCTGCCCATATCAGGGGGATAGCCCGGAGAAATCCGGATTAACACCGCATGACACTGCAACCCGGCATCGGGAGGCAGTTAAATATTCATAGGATATGGATGGGCTCGCGTGACATTAGCTAGTTGGTGGGGTAACGGCCCACCAAGGCGACGATGTCTAGGGGCTCTGAGAGGAGAATCCCCCACACTGGTACTGAGACACGGACCAGACTCCTACGGGAGGCAGCAGTAAGGAATATTGGTCAATGGGGGCAACCCTGAACCAGCCATGCCGCGTGCAGGACGACTGCCCTATGGGTTGTAAACTGCTTTTGTTAGGGAATAAACCCCACTACGTGTAGTGGGCTGAATGTACCTAAAGAATAAGGATCGGCTAACTCCGTGCCAGCAGCCGCGGTAATACGGAGGATCCGAGCGTTATCCGGATTTATTGGGTTTAAAGGGTGCGTAGGCGGCACTTTAAGTCAGGGGTGAAAGACGGCAGCTCAACTGTCGCAGTGCCCTTGATACTGAAGTGCTTGAATGCGGTTGAAGACGGCGGAATGAGACAAGTAGCGGTGAAATGCATAGATATGTCTCAGAACACCGATTGCGAAGGCAGCTGTCTAAGCCGTTATTGACGCTGATGCACGAAAGCGTGGGGATCGAACAGGATTAGATACCCTGGTAGTCCACGCCCTAAACGATGATGACTCGATGTTTGCGATATACCGTAAGCGTCCAAGCGAAAGCGTTAAGTCATCCACCTGGGGAGTACGCCCGCAAGGGTGAAACTCAAAGGAATTGACGGGGGCCCGCACAAGCGGAGGAGCATGTGGTTTAATTCGATGATACGCGAGGAACCTTACCCGGGCTTGAAAGTTACTGAAGGATGCAGAGACGCATCCGTCCCTCGGGACAGGAAACTAGGTGCTGCATGGCTGTCGTCAGCTCGTGCCGTGAGGTGTTGGGTTAAGTCCCGCAACGAGCGCAACCCCTATGTTTAGTTGCCAGCACGTCAAGGTGGGGACTCTAAACAGACTGCCTGCGCAAGCAGAGAGGAAGGCGGGGACGACGTCAAGTCATCATGGCCCTTACGTCCGGGGCTACACACGTGCTACAATGGATGGTACAGCGGGCAGCTACACAGCAATGTGATGCCAATCTCGAAAAGCCATTCACAGTTCGGATCGGGGTCTGCAACTCGACCCCGTGAAGTTGGATTCGCTAGTAATCGCGTATCAGCAATGACGCGGTGAATACGTTCCCGGGCCTTGTACACACCGCCCGTCAAGCCATGAAAGCTGGGGGTACCTAAAGCATGTAACCGCAAGGAGCGTGTTAGGGTAAAACCGGTAATTGGGGCTAAGTCGTAACAAGGTAGCCGTACCGGAAGGTGCGGCTGGAATACCTCCTTTCTAGAGCCCGCTCCGGGGGAGCTGCGCCACATACATGATCTATACAGAAAAAAAGACATTCAGAAGAAAGTGCCCACCCTGTGGGGAGTATTTAGTAGTGAGTATTTAGTATCTAGAACCTAGATAGTGACGATCTGCAAAAAGCTTCCGACAAACGGTGACACCGAGAGATGAGAGAGATAAGCTAGTCCCGTAGCTCAGTTGGTTAGAGCACTACACTGATAATGTAGGGGTCAGCAGTTCAAATCTGCTCGGGACTACCATCACACGGGGGATTAGCTCAGCTGGCTAGAGCACCTGCCTTGCACGCAGGGGGTCAACGGTTCGAATCCGTTATTCTCCACGTTTCTGAGCGCAGTGTAAAGGAAATGTACGGCCGTCACGGTCTAGATACTAAGTACTTAATACTAACTGCTCGGATAAAGAGTTCTTTGACATATTGGAAGAAAAGAGATTAACAAGAGAAGACAACAGAGGCTCCATGCGCAAGCATGGGACCAAAAGCAACCTACCACTTAGCAAAAGGGGTGGTAGCGTGAAGAAAGTAAACAAGGGCACACGGGGGATGCCTAGGCTCTCAGAGGCGATGAAGGACGTGATAAGCTGCGATAAGCCACGGGGATCGGCAAATGCGAATCGATCCGTGGATTTCCGAATGGGGCAACCCGGCATGTTGAAGACATGCCATCAATTGAGGCGAACGCGCTGAACTGAAACATCTAAGTAGGCGTAGGAGGAGAAAATAACAATGATTTCCCAAGTAGTGGCGAGCGAACGGGAAAGAGCCCAAACCGGTCATGTCACGGCATGGCCGGGGTTGTAGGACCACGATATTGTACTGTGCTATGAACTGGAAGCAGGTGGGAAACTGCGCGATAAGGGTGAGAGCCCCGTACAGGCAAAGAATACAGGCATAGTGGTATCCTGAGTACCGCGGGACCGGAGAAATCCTGTGGGAATCCGCCAGCACCATCTGGCAAGGCTAAATACTCCTGAGAGACCGATAGTGGACCAGTACCGTGAGGGAAAGGTGAAAAGAACCCCGAACAGGGGAGTGAAAAGAACCTGAAACCGTGTGCTTACAAGCGGTCGGAGCGGAGCGATTCCGTGACGGCGTGCCTTTTGCATAATGAGCCTACGAGTTACTCTTGTCCGGCAAGGTTAATGGCTTAAGGCCAGGAGCCGAAGCGAAAGCGAGTCTGAACAGGGCGCACAGTCGGACGAGGTAGACGCGAAACCTTGTGATCTACCCTTGGGCAGGTTGAAGGTGCGGTAACACGTACTGGAGGACCGAACCGATAAACGTTGAAAAGTTTCCGGATGACCTGAGGGTAGGGGTGAAAGGCCAATCAAACTGGGAAATAGCTCGTACTCCCCGAAATGTTTTTAGGAACAGCGTCGGCATGGAGTCTAGCAGAGGTAGAGCTACCGATTGGGTGCGGGGGAGTCAAATCCTACCAAATCCAGACGAACTCCGAATGCTGCTAGATATGGCCGGCAGTGAGGCTTTGGGTGCTAAGGTCCAAGGCCGAGAGGGAAAGAACCCAGACCATCAGCTAAGGTCCCCAAATCCGTTCTAAGTTGAACTAACGAGGTCCGGTTGCCCAGACAGCTAGGATGTTGGCTTGGAAGCAGCCATTCATTTAAAGAGTGCGTAACAGCTCACTAGTCGAGCGGCCGGGCGTGGATAATAAACGGGCATCAAGAACGGTACCGAAGCTATGGATTGCAATTTATTGCACTGGTAGGGGAGCATTCCATCGGGGGCGAATCCGCAGGGCGACCTGTGGTGGACCTGATGGAAAAGCAAATGTAGGCATAAGTAACGATAAGGCGGGTGAGAAACCCGCCCACCGAAAGACCAAGGTTTCCTGATCAACGCTAATCGGATCAGGGTCAGTCGGGACCTAAGGCGCATCCGAAGGGAGGCAGCCGATGGCCAACGGGTTAATATTCCCGTACTGTTGATGACTGCGATGTGGTGACGGAGTAGTGACACTGCCGCGAACTGACGGAATAGTTCGTTGAAGGGCAAAGGTATTGGACCGGTAGGCAAATCCGCCGGTACAGCCGAAGCCCGATAGTACAGCAAACCCTCGGGGGCGCTGATAGCGCAGGTAAGCAGACTTCCAAGAAAACCCGCTAAGCTCCAGGTCATCAAGACCCGTACCGCAAACCGACACAGGTGGTCGAGGAGAGGATCCTAAGGTGCTCGAGTGAATCATGGCTAAGGAACTCGGCAAAATGGCCCTGTAACTTCGGGAGAAGGGGCGCTTCCTCCAGCGATGGAGAAGCCGCAGTGAAAAGGCCCAGGCGACTGTTTAGCAAAAACATATGGCTTTGCGAAATCGAAAGATGAGGTATAAGGCCTGACACCTGCCCGGTGCTGGAAGGTTAAGAGGGGATGTCATCCGCAAGGAGAAGCATTGAATCGAAGCCCCAGTAAACGGCGGCCGTAACTATAACGGTCCTAAGGTAGCGAAATTCCTTGTCGGGTAAGTTCCGACCTGCACGAATGGTGTAACGATCTGGGCGCTGTCTCAGCCATGAGCTCGGTGAAATTGTGGTATCGGTGAAGACGCCGGTTACCCGCAACGGGACGGAAAGACCCCATGAACCTTCACTATAGCTTAACATTGAAATTGGGTACAGGATGTGTAGGATAGGCGGGAGTAGTCGAAGCGGTTTCGCCAGGAATCGCGGATACGCCCTTGAAATACCGCCCTTTCTGTATTCGGTTTCTAATCCCGATAAATCGGGAGACATTGTTTGGTGGGTAGTTTGACTGGGGTGGTCGCCTCCAAAAAGGTAACGGAGGCTTTCAAAGGTAAGCTCAGTACGCTTGGTAACCGTACGTGGAGTGCAATGGCATAAGCTTGCTTGACTGTGAGACCTACAAGTCGACCAGGGTCGAAAGACGGACATAGTGATCCGGTGGTTCTGTATGGAAGGGCCATCGCTCAAAGGATAAAAGGTACTCTGGGGATAACAGGCTGATCTCCCCCAAGAGCTCATATCGACGGGGAGGTTTGGCACCTCGATGTCGGCTCGTCACATCCTGGGGCTGGAGAAGGTCCCAAGGGTTGGGCTGTTCGCCCATTAAAGTGGCACGCGAGCTGGGTTCAGAACGTCGCGAGACAGTTCGGTCCCTATCTGTTGTGGGCGCTGGAAGTTTGAGTGGATCTGACCTTAGTACGAGAGGACCGGGTTGGACGGACCGCTGGTGAACCTGTTATGCCGCCAGGTGTACGGCAGGGTAGCTACGTCCGGGATAGATAAGCGCTGAAAGCATCTAAGTGCGAAACTAGCCACGAGATGAGACTTCCTCACAAGGGTCGTCGGAGATTACGACGTCGATAGGCCACAGGTGTAAAGGTTGAGAGACCAAAGCCGAGTGGTACTAATAGCCCGAAGCTTTCCAATGCGGATAGACCTGTTGTCCTCTCTCTTTTTCTGATCTTTTCTTCCAATAACATGTCAATGT
>NZ_JANBZY010000015.1:0-2937 GCF_024261425.1 Sphingobacterium sp. LZ11T8
TTTCAATTATGTTTTTATTCGTTGTTGTGTTACAGCAAACAAATAAAAATATCATTGAAATAAAAACTACAAATAAAATATTTTTCATTTATTGTCTAATTATCGTTTGTTTTTGTTGCCACTAACGGTTACGTATTGGCGATGGTGGGGCATTTGAAAAACGTCAGCCCAACATTTGCACTAATGCCCGATAGAAGCACAAATGTTGAATTTATAACTATCAGCCCCACTATTGCCAATACGATGTTGGTGGCTGGGCTTCTTTCAAAAGAACTCGTCTAATAATATATAAAACTCTATTTTATTTTTGTTTGGCTTATCAAGTCCATATACCTTGTAAAATATGTCAACCATTTCTGGTCTAAAATTATCTCGTATGTTTCTAACAGCAAGTGCAATATCTTGATATTTATCTGTTATACCTCCATTGCCAATGTCTATAAAACCACTTAAGTTATGATTGTCAAAAATTAAGTTGTCAAAACAGTAATCTCCGTGTGTAAACACTAATTCATAGTCTGATGGCTTTATGCTTAATAATTTCACAAATAGTTCTTCGGGGCTGTAAGTTTGATTTTCGGGTTGTAAGTCTGTAAAATCAATTAACCCACTATCTAAATTAAATCTTGCTTTTGAAATTTTCAAGTCAAGGTGTTGAACCAACGCAGTATTGTCAATTTTCAAAGAATGAAGTTTTTTCAATGATATTGCATATTGCTTAATAATTTCTTCAGTTTCTATTTTATCAAAATAATATTCAAGAGTTTTTCCTTGCAGTTCCGTCATACATAACAATTCAAAGTCGCTTAATTGTTCATAAAAAATAATCTTAGGAACTGGAATTTTTCCGTCAAGCCATAAATAATTTTGATAATCGTATTTGAGGTTTACATTATGGTTACTATAAATTTGTTTTTTGAGAATAAAACTCTTTGATTCATCTGTCGTAACCCTGAACAATTCAGCATTTGTTGAACCACCTGAAATTTGTGTGGTAGTATAATTTCCAAAATATTTGTCAAGTTGATTTTTTACGTCTTTACTGATGTCCATTTGCTGTGTCTTTTAGCCTTGCCACCAACGTTTGGGTATTTCTGTTGGCGGGGATTATTATAATTAGTTTTTGTAAATATAACAAAAAGAACAACTCGCGAAAATCTTTATGATGTATACTTCAACCCCGCTAACAGAAATACCGTGTTGTGCGCAGTATTTTTTAATTTCAAGGGAGTTTTAGTGCTTTTAATAGTCAGTCAGACAGTTAAAAAGATATTGAATTCATGCAGTTTTGCACGTTTGTTTTTAGCAGAAATAGTTTTCTGAAGTTTAGTCCAGGACGCTAAGTGCAAAGTAGGGGAGTCAGATCAGTAGTTTTGGAAAAGTCAGTGCGGTTTTTTAAGCGGCAATCCTCAGTTCGGTTATTTTTCCAAAGGTAAATTCAGATTCAGAATTCAGCCAGCAAAAAAGTCAGTTCAGAGTTAAAAAAATCTCATAAATTTTGTTTGAAAGTCGCGGCGGTAATATTGCGCACAATGGCTCGGCGAATTGGCGAAGTAGCGAAGCTGTATCGAAGATACAAAAGCGGAGCTATTTAGCCAAGTCGCTTGTTGTAAGCAGTCCGCGAAGCGGCGGCTTACGGCAAGCGACGTAAGTCGCCGAGCCATTGTTAGCAAGGAGCGCAGCGGATTGCTAACAACGGGCCGCGGCTTGGCGATAGTGGCGGATTAGAAAGCCAATACTTTCAATCTTTCACTAACTTGAGCAACAGCTTTTTATTATTTACTAAATTAACAAAAAAGGAAATATAAAAAGCTGTTGCGACAAAAAATGTACGAACTTTCTATATTTCCCATAACCCGCCATTTCGCCAAACCGATGTTAGCGGTAGTTTTTTCTTATTTCATGTAGGATTTCTTTCATTTTTGGTTCAATATTTAGTTCGTCAAATAGTTTTTCCGATAAATTTAATGAGTTTTCAAAAGCTAAAATTATATTTTTAGGATTTAAATCCGATGTTACTGTTTTATACGCAAAATACCAAGTCGTATCAATATCCTTTTCAAGACTTTTAGTTGGACTTTCCCAATGTTGGGTTTTGTTTGTTCTTGCTCTAATAAGCCAAAGCAAATATTTCTGAACATTTGATAAACTATGATGAGCATGAGCAAATTCTTCTCGCTTAATTAAGTTGCTTGTTGTCAGTATAACATTCAGTAATGATTGACTTAACCACAAGATGTTTTCATTTGTTATTCTTTCGGGCGATTTCGTTTTGATTTGATTTAGTGTTTTCGTTAAATGTCCGTCTTTGTCGATTAGGTTCATTTGGTCAAAATCGCTAAATGCAACAATTCCGTCCCAAGATTTGATAATTTCAATTTCCTCCGTTTTTAAAAAATGAAATTCGCCTCTGACCATATTCTCAAAAATAGCAACTTCGCTTCCATATTCATTTGTAAAATATAATGCCACAGGATGAATTTGATTTACCCATTTTTCCGACGAGAAATTTTCTTTATTTTTTAAAAAGATGTAAAATTCGATATCAGAATATTTATCTCCTTCGCTTTTAGTAAATGAACCATACATAAAAACAGCGGAAACATTTTCGTCTTGTTGAGCTATAGATTTTGTTTTGTTAATCATTTGTAACTGCGTCATTTCTTCTAATTTTTAAAAGTTGATAATAGAAATTCTCACTGCTTTTTGAAAGCAATAAAAAAGTTTCACTTTTTTTATTTTGAACAGTTACTTATAGCTTCATCGGATTATATTTTTTTATGTTCAACATTCTGTTTGGTAAAATTACCGCTAATGGCTCGGCGAATTGGCGAAGTAGCGAAGCTGTATCGAAGATACAAAAGCGGAGCTATTTAGCCAAGTCGCTTGTTGTAAGCAGTCCGCGAAGCGGCGGCTTACGGCAAGCGACGTAAGTCG
>NZ_JANBZY010000016.1:0-2108 GCF_024261425.1 Sphingobacterium sp. LZ11T8
TCTGGAGTTCGTTGGTGGAGAATCCCTTTTTTGTGCAACTCATCAGGAACATCGTTTTGTACCACACCAGAAACGGCAGCTTGGAGCTCTCCATGTTCGTACCGCTGCGCAACGAGGTGCGGAAACGGCAACCTTTGCATTCATAACTCCATTTACCCTGTAACCAATAATGGGAAGTGCCCCCGCATCGCTTGCAGACAACCCCTTCCTTATCACGCTGCTCCTTGAAATGCAAACGACAATCTTCCTCCGAACCGAAATGAGCCGTAAAACTGAATATGTTCATAATCCCTGCTTTTTGAGCGCTAATATACTAAAAATATTAGGTGTGTTTGCGGAGAATCAGATAGATTTTTCAAAACACTCAAGTCCATACTCGCATTATGAAAAATTAATAAATTAGATGAAAGATATTTAGAAAGTTCGTCTTCCCATAATTCTTGAAAATTAAGGGAAAATTCTACATCTTCATATGAAATTCCGTGTATTGAAGTATGAGTTTTTAAAAACTTTTCTGATTTTGGTGGATTTATATAGTGTTTTGTCGAATAAACTATTGTGTCATTTTTCACGAAGCATAATCCGATTGCACAAGCACTTAATCTACTGTTATTTGCTGTCTCAAAGTCAATAGCAATAAAATCAAATTTATTTTCAAAGTACTCAGGGAATGTATGAGGATTTTTAAATTGATTGAATTTCAATTTTTGCAAAATCGCTTGTTCGTATTGAGGTTTTACTTTATAACCAACTTGTTTTGCTTTTTTTAGCCAAGGTTCAAGAATATAGTTTGGTGTATTTTCGATAAAATTATAGAATAGAAATTCATTGTTTGTTTCAGGATTTATTCCCGAAACTTCCATTTCAATTTGATTTTTTGGTTTAGGTTTAAAAAAGTTAAACATAGTTCATTTTGTATAATTCAGACGAGTTTTGGTGTAATATGGCATATAACGTGCCGCGTATTGGCGATGGGCGGGATTTTTAGCACTGAACTTTAATCGAAGAACAGAAGTTGAATTTTGCACTTCCGTTGATACGAAGCCGTTCAGCCCGCCTATTGCCAATACGATGTTGTACGACGTAGTTATGTTTTGGGTTTTAGTCCAGCTAAATATTTTCGTATGTCATTTTCTAATTTATCCGGGTATTTGTACTCTAATTTTTTTGACAATTCAGTTCCTATTTCTGAAACTAAATCAGTCATTGAAAATAGAGCAGTCCAATTTTCCTTTATATCGCTCCCTGAAAATGTTTGTTCTGTTTTAGCCCACATTTCCTGGTTAAGATACTTTTTGAAAAGCCGTCCATATTTATTGGTCGTTATGTTCCAATTGTGTTCACTTGCAATGTGCCATTCAATTAAAGGAATTAAATATTCTGTGCGAATAACGGTTTCCGACATAAATTTCGCATAGAATATTTCATCTCTCACAAGACACTTTGCCACGTAAGTTGTGTCCCACCAAAAATCGTTTATTAGATTTTGAAACTCTTTTTCAGACGGTTTTTTGATAATGGAAATTTGATAAGTTGGTTTCAGCATTTGCTTTGTAATACCATCTTTATCAATTAAAATTTTATAACCAATATCCCAATCTTCTGGTAATTCTTTCTCTTGCGTTTCCTTTATAAATTTTGATTTGCTGTAAAGTTTAAAATCTACTTTCACACCGTCTTCATAAAGTAGCATTTTCATTGCGTGTTTATGGTTAAAACAACTTTCGTCTTCTTCAATCATAGCAATTGGATTTCCGAATTTAAGCGTCCAGCTTTTGTCTGAAATGTAATTTGTATTATCCTCAAAAACAAATTCAATGTCTAAATCACTAAATTCGTCAACAAGTGCTAAAGGATTTACAAGTGAACTTGTCAGAAGAAGAACTCTTACATCTTCGTTTTTCTCCGACCATTCTATAATTGTTCTTAACTTTTCTTCTCTGACTTTCATTTTGTTTGGTTCGGTTTTACTATGTCGTACAACGGGAAACGCATTGGCGAAGTGGCGGATAAATTGAACCGAAAGTTCAATTTAGCAGTGACGTAGCCGATGTGTTTCCACAGAAGCTAAATTATTAAAAAAAAGCTGAATGTGGGACACATTCGGC
>NZ_JANBZY010000017.1:0-1476 GCF_024261425.1 Sphingobacterium sp. LZ11T8
TTGTAGGCCTTATGTTTGTATCTAGGACGTGCTAATACAAAGAGATAGCATAAGATTATTTGTTTATATTTTTATATAACCAAAATAACAACATAAATCCTAATCTTATGCTACGACAAAATACGGATTTAAATTTTGATGGACAACCGATCTATATCGGAATAGATGTCCATCTAAAGAGCTGGAACGTTGCGATCTACAGCAAGGACCTGTTCCTTAAGTGCATCCACCAGGAATCCAACGTGGGGGTCCTGGTGAACCATCTCTGGAAAAATTATCCCGGAGCCTCCTACCATTCGGTATATGAGGCGGGGTTCTGCGGTTTCTGGATCCATCGCGAACTCCAGGCGCACGGGGTCCACAACATCGTGGTCAATCCCGCCGATGTCCCCAGCACCCAGAAGGAGCTGCTCCACAAGAGCGATCCGATAGATAGCAAGAAACTGGGCAGGGCCCTTCGGGCCGGTGTCTTACGGGGGATATACGTCCCTTCGCCCGATTGTGAGGACGCCAGGTCCCTAGTGCGGCTGCGCCATTCCACGGTGAGGGAGATCGGCAGGATGAAGAACCGGCTGAAGTCATTCCTGTACACCAATGGCATCAGCTACCCCGAGGCCTTCCTGCACAACGGGACGCACTGGTCCAGGCGGTTCATGGCGTGGCTGAAGGAGGATGTCCACATCAAGGGCGAATTTGGCAGGCGGACGCTGGAGCTGCTGGTCCGGAAAGTGGAGTACCACAGGGGATTCCTGCTGGAGCTGAACCGGGAACTCAGGAGCATGATGGCCCAGCAGGTGCATGCCGTGGACTACGCGCTGCTGCGCTCTGTCCCGGGCATCGGTCCGGTGACGGCCATGAGCCTGCTGGTCGAGCTGGAGGACATCCGGCGGTTCGCCAACAGCGACCACCTGGCCAGCTTTATCGGCATCGTGCCGACCAGGCACAGTTCAGGTGAGCGTGACCCGGACGGAGAACTGACCTTCCGCAGGCACGAGCTGCTGAGGCGGATGCTGGTCGAGGCATCCTGGATCGCCGTGCGGAACGACCCGGTGCTGGCCCTGGGCTTTTCAAAGGCCTGCCTGAAGATGAAAAAGAACCTGGCGATCATCAAGGTCGCAAGGAAACTGGTCAACCGGATAGCGTATGTGCTGAGGACCAGGGAAAAATATGTTATTGGAGTAGTGAAATGACGGTACTTGGATAGACACAAAAAAATTGGGTGACCGCTATTCGCCCCTTGCGGCATTGCGTCCGCTCTCATTGTAGTTTGCGGCACCCATACTTTACAAACTGAAAAAGACACTGCAGCCATAGGTCTGCTCATAGAAGGTTGTTTGAAAAGTAACTGTCATATCGCAGCTGTTGGAAAAACCATCAGCTGGGCAACCTTTGGCCCAAAGCAAGGGAAAGGGAAAGGAAAAACAACCATAGAGGCAAATAATCAAGAAAAAATTTGGAATACAACATAGAAGGGGC
>NZ_JANBZY010000018.1:0-1317 GCF_024261425.1 Sphingobacterium sp. LZ11T8
TGGCAAATTGGCGATGGAGCCGACTTTTAGCACAAATGTTGAATAGAATTACTAATCTTCAACATTGCACAAAAGTTCAATAGAAGTACTTCACCGGCTCTATTGCCAATTTGTTTGTTATGTGCCGTTTTATTCCATTTTATACATTTAACAATTGCTGAAACGTAAAGTCGGGTTTAAACATTTCAATTTCGTTTTGAGTTGATTCTTCTTGTGCTTCTTTGCCATAGATAAACATTTGCTGTTCATAATTTTTAACAGCCTCTTCAATGCTATTAAATTTTCCATCGGCTAGATTATCAGACAATATCAAGGCATCCACCAACCCACTATTTACTCCCTGCCCTGCAAAAGGCGGCATCAAATGTGCGGCATCCCCAATCATTGTTATGGGTAATGGGCGCTTGCTTTTCCAAGGCTTTTCTAAAGGAAATATCCGTGTAGCCAATCCTACAAATGACAACGTCGTATGAATCAATTCTTTGTAGCGTTCGTCCCAATCGGAAAATTCTTTCAGAAGAAAATCAACGACACTATTTCTGTTTTGAAAATCTACCTGCGTTTGGTTTTTCCATTCATCAGGTGTTTTAAAACTTATTCCAAAATGCAATGCACCATTATTATTGGGGTTAGCAAATAATAAATTACCTTGGTGAGATGCCATTAGCCGGTTTCCATTGCATAGCTGAAAAAATCCAGGACAGTTTATCTCTGGTTGATGAATATCGGCTTGTATATTGAAAGTACCTGTTTCTTCAACTTCCGTGTCGGTAACAAATTTTCTTACCTTGGACATCCCGCCATTGGCAAGAATAACCAAATCTGCTGTTTCACTCGGTTTATTCTCAAAAGTTAGTGTCCACTTCTTCTTACCAGGTTCAAGCATAACAAGTTTTCTATCCCAAATAACCGTGTCGTTTTCTAAACTATTCAACAAGATAGCCCTTAAGTCATTTCTGTTTATTTCAGGATTGTCAAATCGATTTTCGGGCTTTACATTTTTTGTGGATAAAATATTGCCTTTTTCATCAGCAATATTTACACCCATTGGTAAGGCTAAGTCATAATAAGTTTGTAACAATCCCGCTTTTTTCATTGCTTCCTGACCTGAACCTTTGTGTAGGTCAAGGGTTCCACCAAAAATTCTTGCCTCTCGGTCGTTGTCTCTTTCGTAAACTGAAACGTCTATGCCGTTTTGCTGTAATAATTTTGCCATAGTCAGTCCAACGGGTCCACCACCAATTATTGCAACGTTCTTATCACTAAGTAAATTCATTTGTTTGTCTGTATCTATTCGCATTGTCATTCAAAAATGGC
>NZ_JANBZY010000019.1:0-1128 GCF_024261425.1 Sphingobacterium sp. LZ11T8
CAAAAGGAAATACTTACAGTTGTATCTCAACGAGTTTATTTACAAATTAAACAGACGGTATTTTGGAGACAAACTCTTTGACAGACTAGTAATTGCGAATATAACAGGTGCATAAACGGATAATCAGAATCTTTAAACATCCTAATTAACTACCTGCGGATTTTAGGTATTATTATAGAAGCCCCCATGAATAAATCGCTCATCATTTTCGGCATCGTCAACATAACCTCGGACAGTTTCTCCGATGGAGGCCGGTATCTGGCGCCAGACGCAGCCATTGCGCAGGCGCGTAAGCTGATGGCCGAGGGGGCAGATGTGATCGACCTCGGTCCGGCATCCAGCAATCCCGACGCCGCGCCTGTTTCGTCCGACACAGAAATCGCGCGTATCGCGCCGGTGCTGGACGCGCTCAAGGCAGATGGCATTCCCGTCTCGCTCGACAGTTATCAACCCGCGACGCAAGCCTATGCCTTGTCGCGTGGTGTGGCCTATCTCAATGATATTCGCGGTTTTCCAGACGCTGCGTTCTATCCGCAATTGGCGAAATCATCTGCCAAACTCGTCGTTATGCATTCGGTGCAAGACGGGCAGGCAGATCGGCGCGAGGCACCCGCTGGCGACATCATGGATCACATTGCGGCGTTCTTTGACGCGCGCATCGCGGCGCTGACGGGTGCCGGTATCAAACGCAACCGCCTTGTCCTTGATCCCGGCATGGGGTTTTTTCTGGGGGCTGCTCCCGAAACCTCGCTCTCGGTGCTGGCGCGGTTCGATGAATTGCGGCTGCGCTTCGATTTGCCGGTGCTTCTGTCTGTTTCGCGCAAATCCTTTCTGCGCGCGCTCACAGGCCGTGGTCCGGGGGATGTCGGGGCCGCGACACTCGCTGCAGAGCTTGCCGCCGCCGCAGGTGGAGCTGACTTCATCCGCACACACGAGCCGCGCCCCTTGCGCGACGGGCTGGCGGTATTGGCGGCGCTGAAAGAAACCGCAAGAATTCGTTAACTTTTCGGTGGCCAGTAAGGAAATCGAGCGAGGCAAGGGTACACGTGGCCGGGGAGCCGAGGGAAAGCAGAACGTTGCGGTGATGGCCGAAAGCACCCCGTTGGAAGATATCGAAACGGGCAAAAA
>NZ_JANBZY010000020.1:0-1038 GCF_024261425.1 Sphingobacterium sp. LZ11T8
CAAAAGGAAATACTTACAGTTGTATCTCAACGAGTTTATTTACAAATTAAACAGACGGTATTTTGGAGACAAACTCTTTGACAGACTAGTAATTGCGAATATAACAGGTGCATAAACGGATAATCAGAAAAATCTATATGAACATTATAATTTAAAACCATATGTCATAAGTTATATTGACACAATGTTATTTGCAGATAAACTTGGGATGCCTAAAAAAATAAAAGATTTAGCAGAGAGTTTGGACTTAGAAGTAACAAATCATCACGACCCAGAATTCGATGCAAAACTTTGTGCTTTAATATTTGGCGAATTGACTGACAAGTATCCAAGTTATCAAGAACTAATAAGAAAAATTGATGACCAGCCTAAAACAAATAATAATTATTTCAATCAACCAAGTGAAGATGTTTTAGAAGAAAATGAAGAGCATTTATCAAATTATCAAATAACTCAAAACGAACTTGAAAACATTGATTTAATAGGAAAAGGAATAGTTATTACGGGCAACTTTTCAATAGAAAGAGAAGAAATAAAAACTTTTCTAATGAAAATTGGTGGACAAATAAAATCAGGAATAACAGGTAAAGTAGATTTTGTTTTTGCAGGTGAAGATTGTGGTTGGTCAAAAATCCAAAAAATAAACGACTTAAACCAATCAAAAAAAGCAAACATTAGAATTTTAAACGAAGCTGACTTAAATTATCTTATCAAAAAATACGGCATATAACATCGCATTGGCAAAATGGCGGGTTAAGTGCCAAACTCAACTTTTGTGCATTTTATTCCGCCGAATGTGTTCCACATTCAGCTTTTTTTAATAATTTAGCTTCTGTGGAAACACATCGGCTACGTCACTGCTAAATTGAACTTTTTGTCCAATTTATCCGCCACTTCGCCAATGCGTTTCCCGTTAGTGGCAACAAAAACAAACGATAATTAGACAATAAATGAAAAATATTTTATTTGTAGTTTTTATTTCAATGATATTTTTATTTGTTTGCTGTAACACAACAACGAATAAAAACATAATTGAAA
>NZ_JANBZY010000001.1:0-1099155 GCF_024261425.1 Sphingobacterium sp. LZ11T8
TCCGTATTTTGTCGTAGCATAAGATTAGGATTTATGTTGTTATTTTGGTTATATAAAAATATAAACAAATAATCTTATGCTATCTCTTTGTATTAGCACGTCCTAGATACAAACATAAGGCCTACAAATATGGACAGCTTCCCCGCGAAATAATGATCTAGTCCAAGCTCCCATCCCGAACATGCAGCTCCAAACCTAATATTGTTCTAGCTTCTTTGTAAATTAGCAAGATTCGGATTTTTATTGTCCCGATCAGTACGGAAATTTGAATATGGAAAAGACGCAACAAGAGTTAAACTATGACCGTATCGCCAAGGCGATACAGTTTATCCAGGATCACTTTCAGGAGAAACCTAGCCTAGAAGAGATAGCGGAGCATGTTCATTTAAGCCCTTTTCATTTTCAACGATTGTTTTCGGATTGGGTCGGGACCAGCCCAAAGAAATTCCTGCAATATACACAGGTCAACTACGCCAAGAAATTGTTGAAGGAAGAAAAACGGACCCTTTTTGACACCCATATCTTGACTGGTGTTGGCAGTACCAGTAGATTGCACGACATGTTTGTTCAGATCGAAGGGATGACTCCAGCAGAATTCAAACAAGGTGCAGAGGGTCTGTCCATTGCCTATAGTTTTCAGGGTAGTCCTTTTGGAAAATGCCTGATTGCTTCCACAGAGAAAGGAATCTGTTACCTCGCTTTTGTCGATGATGATTCTGCAGGATTGGAAGAGTTAAAACATTCCTTTGAGAACGCAACTTTTATCGCTGAGGAGCAAGCCATCCATCGGGAAGCCCTATTGATATTCAATCTGGAAGATTCTTCCTTAAAACGCATCAAACTGCATTTAAAGGGCACGTCCTTTCAACTGAAGGTCTGGCAGGCCTTACTGTCAATTCCTTTAGGGAAATTGAACTCCTACAAGGAAATTGCGGAAAAAGTTGGCCAACCTACCGCATCAAGAGCTGTGGGAACAGCAATAGGAAGCAATCCGATCGCTTACTTGATACCATGCCACCGTGTAATCCAGACTTCAGGACAAACTGGGGGATATCGATGGAATCCACTGCGAAAAACACTGATGCTAGGTTGGGAATTTGCAAAGACCGATAAAGAAAATCAACATGAAACTATTTAATACGGCCAATCCAAGTAAAAACCTGTTGCCCTATGACGGGACTGTATATTACTATGGAAGAATCTGTGATCCCGATAAGGGCTATTATGAAAAGTTATTGCATGGCATTAGCTGGAAAAATGACCAAGCGGTCATCTTTGGCAGGCATATAGAAACCAAGCGCAAGGTAGCATGGTATGGTGATAAACGATTTGAATACAGCTATTCCAACATACAGAAAATTGCTGAACCATGGACAGCGGAGCTACTTGAACTCAAGGAAATGGTAGAAAGAGAGTCTGGAGAGACTTTCAATTCCTGCCTGCTCAATCTATACCATGATGGCTCAGAAGGGATGGCATGGCACAGTGACGGCGAGAAGGACCTGAAAAAGCATGGAGCCATCGCTTCCCTGACTTTTGGTGCTGAACGTAAGTTTTCTTTCAAACATAAAACCTCCAAGGAGAAGATTGACCTTTACTTGGAAGATGGAAGTCTGTTGATCATGAAAGACCAGACCCAAGACCATTGGTTACATCGGCTTCCTCCTACCAAAACGGTACATGGGGCGCGAATAAACCTCACCTTTAGGACGATAGAGAATGCATAGGTCATGAAAACTATGCATTAAAAATAAAAATCCTATATTTGCAGTACCAATAATCAAAACAGGATATATGTAATACCCAATTTCTTTCCGAAAACAATTAACAAAGCATGTGCATGCTTATGTATGGTTTTATCTTCAAAGCGAAAGGAATTATGGTCATTATACAGAACGCAACATATATTCATCCCAATAAAGACATTTTATTTCAAGGCCTCCATCTGGCAATCAATAAGCATGAAAAAATTGCTTTGATAGGCAATAACGGTGTAGGCAAATCTACTTTACTCAAAGCCATCGCTGCTGAGCTAAAGCTTACTTCTGGATCGATCTATTGTGAAAGCATCCCCTATTACATTCCACAATTACTGGATAGGTACGATGGCATGAGCATAGGCCAAGCTTTGGCCATCGATGGAAAATTAAAAGCATTACAGGCTATACTCGATGGTCAGCTGGACGAGAACAATTTCGAAATCCTAAATGACGATTGGTCTTTGGAAGAGCGGGTGCAGCAAGCCTTAAGCCGATGGAATCTTGCAGGATTGCATTTAGATGAGCCGTTCAACAACTTAAGTGGCGGTCAAAAGACCAAAGTCTTTCTTGCAGGCATCGACATCCATGAACCAGAATTGATCCTGATGGATGAACCCAGCAACCATCTTGATCTGGAATCACGAGAACAGCTATACCAGTTTATTGAAAACTGCAATAAGACGCTTTTCATCGTGAGTCATGATCGTGCTTTACTGCGGTTAATTCCAGAAATGGCCGAAATGAGCAAGACCGGAATTTCACGATTTGGAGGGAATTACGATTTTTTCGCAGAGCAAAAGGAAATAGCTATCAACGCATTGGATCAGGATGTCAAATCCAAGGAAAAAGAATTGCGAAAGGCCAAAGAAAAAGAGCGAGAAGCCTCAGAAAGGCAGAACAAACTGAATGCCCGCGGTAAGAAAAAACAGGAAAAGGCAGGTATCCCCAAAATACTGATGGGCGGTTTAAAAAATAAGGCCGAAGGAAGCAGTGCAAAACTGAAAGGAGTACATCAGGAAAAGATTTCAGGAATCCAGCAAAATCTGAGCAGCCTCCGGGCAAATTTACAGGACATCGACCAAATGAAATTTGGATTTGAAGAATCAGGCCTACCCATTGGAAAAAACCTAGTGGAGCTGAAAAATGTCAATTTAATAATCAATGGCAAAGAACTCTGGAAACTGAACGTAAATTTTCAGCTCCAATATGGAGATAGAGTTGTCATAAAAGGCAATAATGGTTCCGGGAAAACCAGTTTGATACGGTTAATTCTTGGGGAGATGCCAAGCTATTCGGGCGAATTGAAAAAAGCGGACTTCAGCTTTGTGTATGTTGACCAGACCTATTCTATGGTCAGGTCTACAAATTCCATTTATGATATAGCCCAGTCCTTTAATCAATCCGGTTTATTGGAACATGAGGTAAAGATCAGATTGAACCGTTTCCTTTTCCCTAAGGAAAGTTGGGAAAAGAGCTGTTTGGTCCTCAGTGGAGGAGAGCGAATGCGCCTGTTATTATGTTGCCTAAACATCAGCAGCAAAGCACCAGATGTCATTATTCTAGATGAGCCAACAAACAATATCGATATACAGAATATGGAGATATTAACTGCAGCTATACGCTCCTACCAAGGAACCTTAATCGTTGTCTCACACGATCAGTATTTTTTGGAGGAAGTAGGCATACAGAAGAACATTAAGCTAGACTAAAGCAGAAAGGAAAAACATGAAAAAAATTATTTATTATGTGGCTTCGTCCATAGATGGATTTATTTCCGGAGAAAACGATGATGTAAGTGGATTTTCCTATGAAGGAGAGGCCGTAAAAAGGTATTTGGAAGATCTAAAAGCATTCAACCATGTAATGATGGGCAGGAAGACCTACGAATTTGGCTATCAATTCGGAGTAAAACCAGGTGATCCCTCTCCTACCTATGCACACATGACCCAGTATATCCTTTCCAATAACCTGGAATTTGAAAATAAACATGGACAGGTCAGGGTTCTTCCCTTGGATGTTGAACAGGTAAAGCGTCTGAAACAAGAAGCAGATACCGATATCTATTTGTGTGGAGGTGGGCAATTGGCGGGCTGGTTGCTCAGTAATGAATTATTGGATGAAGTAAAGATCAAGCTCAATCCAGTAATAGTTGGATCAGGAACAAAGTTATTCGAAGGTATTAAAAAGAATTACGGATTAACCCTTTTGGGCGATGAAAAATATGAGCATGGAATGAAAATCCTACTTTATTCCATCGATTATTAAAAATGCGAAATTTAATTTCCGAAATATTTTATTTCTTAAAAGAAAATATACATTTTTGTGCCGAGCATGGTTAACTTATTTTGGGAATTTAAAATATAATAAGTCAAACAAAAAATAAGACATAAGTGTTTGATTGTAAAACACTTTAGCTTAAATTTGATTTAATCAAATATACATTAACCAGCTTACCAGTAACAATAACCAAATTTGGGATATTAACATGAAAGGAAGATTTCTACTCTTTATTATTATTGGCATCCTTGTAGGATGTAAAGAGGAAGATATGTCCCCTCTTGAAGGTGAGTTTGACAAAGCCCTATTGGAAAAGTACATTTGGAAAAATGATATCCTGATCGATGAGGTTTTTACGGACAACAGTAGTCCGGAACATTACAACCGAGTAACCACTTTAAGCTTTACCGCTACGCAATACAGCCATACCGTTCAGGACTCCGTCAAGGAGTCGTCCCTGTTCAGGGGTAAGATGGATCATGAAAGGACAGCTAGCAGGATTTCAGAATATTGGGGAGATTATACCTTCAACGGACAAGATTCAACCCTGGTCTTTTCATATCGCGTCAATGAAAAGCTGTTCAACAGATTAAATCTTTCCAGTGATTCGTTGATTATTTATAATACCTATAAAATCATCAATCTATCCGAAGATGAGCTGACCCTGAAATTGACGAATGATTCGGTCATGCACGGTTATAATCCAGTAATGACATATAAACCGATAAAGTAATCGGTATCTAAATAGCAAAAGGAGCTAGTGATCAGTCGCTAGCTCCTTTTTTATTGTTGTTTAATGCTTTCAATTAGAATGCATATCGCAATCCTAATTGGATTTGATATGGGCTTCCATTCAAGTTAGACACCCCTACATTAGAAGACATGTTGTACACATACTCTTGTTTTGTAGCATCAAAACTTTTGATACTATACAGGTTTTGTTTACCCAAGTTGTTTCCAACTCCCCATTCTTTGTTCAGAAGGTTAGCAACGTTGAAAATATCGATGGATGCTTCAATACCATGAGTTTTGTAGAATTTGAATTCTTTAGCCAAATGAAGGTCGAATACACCGTAGAAACCATTGATACCGCCATTTCGCTCTGCTACTTTACCTACATTGTTTTGGATATAATCTTTGATACTTTGTTCAGCATCCGGGTTGTTTAAGATAGCATTGATTCCAGTACGGATATTATCAGGAGTATTATTGCTATTCGGATCGAAAACATAGGCTAGATCATTCGAATTCACGAAATCCCCATTGACATTTCCTTGGACCGCCATGGAATATCTCGTTCCTGCGATACCACTATAGCGCAATCCCATGGAAACACCCCACATGGATGGCAATGTTCCATAAAACACTACTTTATGACGGTATTGGTTATCGGAATATGTCATGGTACTCAAATCACGGGGATCATCTTTTACCATTAACGATAGGGTCGCTGAATTGGCCACATTACCATTGTAAGAGGTATTATCTTTCGAATCATTCCAAGTATATGACATAGTC
This sequence comes from Sphingobacterium sp. LZ11T8, assembly GCF_024261425.1. Lineage (NCBI taxonomy): Bacteria > Pseudomonadati > Bacteroidota > Sphingobacteriia > Sphingobacteriales > Sphingobacteriaceae > Sphingobacterium > Sphingobacterium sp. LZ11T8. The sequence continues at coordinate 5,556 of NZ_JANBZY010000001.1, forward strand.
ACTTGTCCATCTTTAAAATAGCGGTAAGTACCATCCACAACCACGGTATAGGTATTGTTTTTACCCTCGCTGTTCATTTCCAACACACGGCCCACTTCCGTTGTTTTTCTGCTGTTAACCCAGTTTGCTGCACCGTTCTTAGGATTAATGCTACTTGCCGGAACATATACCCCTCTGTCACCTTCATTTTTCAGGCGGAACATCGGCTCATCAACCATATTGCGGTCAACATACATGTAATTATTTCTTCCCCAGGTACCAAAAGCTGACACACCCACTCTTAAAGAAGGAGTGAAAAAGTGGTTCAGGGAGATATTGGCCTTATAGATCGTTGGCACTTTAACATCCTTACTGTTGGTGTTGATGGTTACCAATTTTTCTACGCCCGGTTGATTTAATAGATCTTTCCCAGGAGCTGAATTTGGATCTTTCCTGTAGTCTTCAAAATTAGGTCTTGGCATCAATCTCGGGTCTGTGATATCAACCCCGGCAATGCGTGTTCCATCAAACAACATATTGTTCAGCATGGAATAAGGGTTTAAGGCCGACCCGAATACACCTCCACCAAAACGGATGATATTCTTTCTTTCTTCATTGACATCCCATGTAAACTGCACCCGTGGTTGGATTTGGAAAGTATTGATTCCATTGTCCGTTGTAATTCCTAATTCATCATAAACCACCTGATTGAAGTTAGCTTTTCTTAGATATTGGGTATTATCCAAACGAAGACCGGCAACCACATCTAAGCCTCTAGCGATCTTTGCTTCCATCTGTCCATAGATACCGACAGCTAAATTATTGACCTTGGTGGTTTCCTCATCTGTAATATATACATCACGGGCATAACGATAAGGAGTTAGGTTTTTAAAGTTATCCATTCCGGTGAAGTAGAATCTACCATTCATTTCACTACCGTAGCGAAAATCCATATTGGTATACATGATATCGGCACCAAAGGTGTATTTGATCTTTTCCGTGTTGAAATAAAGATTATTTACAGCTTGGATCATGTTTCCATGAAACCATTCAGGAGAAAAACGTTGTCCTCCAATCTGAATGCTGTTGAAATATTCTTTCTCGCCATCTTTAGATTGCACATTTTCAACAATAGCACGCGGGATACTTTGATCTTGGCCTATGCCGTTGACATTATGGAAAACATCAGAGCTTTCGTAGAAATGTTGCACCTTGAAATCATTGGTCAATCGAGGACTGATCGATGTTCTCAAGGAAGCCATTAAGCTATTGTTAATGTATTTACGATTCATGTACGATTCGTAAGCGTTGATACCTGAATTATCCCCTTCTTGATTATTGTCTTGGTCGTAAACAAAGTTATTACGGATGGTCAACAAGTTTTTATCATTGATCTGCCAGTCAATCCTTGCGAAGGCAGCATCACTTTTCTTCTTTTTATCGAAGGCACCGAATAATCTGTTTGCATCGGCACCATATTGGTTTTGAGCGATCTGACTGAAGGCATCCAGGGTTTCTTGGGTTACTTTATAACGGCCGATATCCGCTGCGTTCTGGATATCCGCGATATAGAGAGGTCTTGAATCCGTTTGATGATCCCAAGCCACAAAGAAATGTGCTTTATCTTTAATGATCGGTCCACCTAATGAAAAACCATATTGATAAGTGGAGAACTCTTGGGTTCTTGGTGTTCCGTTCAGGTTATACTTACTGGATAACCAACCCGTTCTTGCAAATGTAAATGCACTCCCGGTCAAGGTATTGGTACCTGATTTGGTAACCGTAGTTACACTACCTCCCCCGCTTCTTCCATAAGTCACATCATAATCATTGGTTACCACCTTAAACTCACGGATGGCTTCCATGGAAATTGAATAAGCTCCACCACTGTTACCACCTGCAACGGTACTTCTGGAGTTCATCCCATCAACGGTAAAATTGGTTGAGGATGCACGTTGTCCGGCCAGGTTGGTTCCTGTACTCATTGGAGAAAGATCAATCAATGAAGAGAAGTTACGGCCATTTACCGGCATCTTTTTAAGTTCGTTTGCAGTGATTGCCGTAGAAGCTCCTAAAGATCTGATCTTGTTTTGTAGACCTTGACCCTGAACTACAATTTCATCAATGGTATTGGATTCATTGGTCAGCTGAAAGTTTACATTTAATTCATCGCCATAGTTTAATCGGAAATCAGTTTGTTTCTGTTCCTGAAAACCTAAATGGTTTGCTGTTACGGTGTAAGGAGCACCCAATGGCAATTGTTGAAAAGAATAGTTACCGTTTTGATTGGTTACCGTTTTTTGAGTAAAACCGGTGGATTCGTTCCGAATAGTGATTGTAGTGCCGCTTAAAGGTTCAGCACCATCGGTGATCTTTCCTACAATGGTCGCTTCGGTACTTTGCGAGAAAGCATGATAGGGAACTGAAAAGATGAGGAGTAAAAAGAGCCAGGCCCCAAAAATGTTCTTAAGCATAATAATTTTTTACGTTTAGTTTGATTGTTAACTTCATACTTGTTAACTGGACAATTAAATTGGTCACGAAAATATTGAGAGGATGTTTTCATATGATTAAGGCTTGATTAAGAAATATTTAATTCTCCTTATTTTTCATTCATTTAGTGTCGTTATTTCGAAAAAATAGTTTCAAAATCCTTTAATTTAAAGCGCTTTAGATAGTTAATAAATACTTAACCTGCTGCTTTTAGAATGTTTTATTGTGGGATTATTCTTGTATCGAGGATGATTGATTGTAACGGTGTTTGAACCTGGATGCCATTCGGAAGGGTTCAGAGCACAGGATGGGAGGATGGACCAAGAACATCTTTTCAATTGGTCGCTGGAAAGTCCCCAATTTTGATTAGTCGTATCGAATATACCCGCTTGGAAATAAAAAGAAAAAGGAGTTGTCTGGGTAGACAACTCCTTCTGATTTACTCGTAATTATTATTAAGAAGTAGTACTTTTTGTTTCTTTCTTTTTTTGGAAAAACCCTGATATCTTATTCCAAATAGCCTGGGCTTTCATCTTATACTGATCAGCATCGAACAAGGCGGAGTCTGAGGTCGATTTATAGGTCAAAAAGATGGCTAATGGCGTCAATACTATTATGGCCATCCACATCCCCCACATCGGCGTCAGGCTTGCATCCTTCGCTGCTTTCTCTGCTAAGGTCGCAATAACATGGTAGATCAGGAAAAATATAATGGCCATAACGACGGGAAGTCCCAGACCACCCTTTCGGATAATCGCTCCTAATGGCGCTCCGATTCCAAAGAGTAAGAGACAAGAAACGGCCAAGGTGAATTTCCTGTGCCATTCTATATCGTAGCGGATATCCTTTTCAGCATACGGGGTAAACTCAGCGTCTCGATTGACAGCCATATCCTTAATTTGCCTGGCTTGGCTCAGACCATTGTTAATGGCCATCCTCAACTGCCCGTTCTTATCTAGATCAGGCAAAGAAACCTTCGCTGCAGTCCTTCCAGGACTGTTTTCCCTAAAATATGGAGAATAATAATTGACATAGCGTTTGGCTTCGCCAGCATTGACCAACTCTAAACTATCGATATAGACTCGATTAGAATCAGAATAGAGCCGCAATTGCTTTAGGTTCAACATTTGATGGTGGGATTTGAATAGATCCTGGTCGGTCCTATTCATCTGAAAACTACCCATGTCAAACTTAGTGGTTGTTTCTTTGAACCTGAATCGTGTAAATTGTTGCCTAGGGTCATAACGTTTGGCGTTTTCAACCCGCGCATCCTCATATCGCACACCATCCTTTAATTCAAGGACCATGTAATTATTATCAGCTGAATTTTGGATAAAGCCTTCTTTGGCAAATGTCACATTGCTCGCCGTTCCTCCAGAAGGGTGCTCATAGATCATCAGATCTTTCAAGGTGGTCCCATCTTCACTTTTTCCCTTTGCACGGATACTATATCCCGGAATGGTATTGTTAAAAACCCCAGGTTTGATAAAGAAATCCGCTTTTTTCTTACGGACATCATATAACAGGGAGCCCATTTTCAGGTTTACCACCGGAAGGATATAATCTGAGAAGAAAAAAGATCCTGCACTGAATAGTCCTACCACAATAAACAATGGGGTCATGGCTTTACGAAGAGAAACACCGGCAGCCTTAATGGCCACGAGTTCATAACTCTCCCCTAAGTTACCAAAGGTCATGATGGACGAAAGAAGCATGGAAAGTGGAAGTGCCATAGAAAGCTGTACGGCACATTGGTAAGCCAAAAGCTCTAAAATTACATACCATTGAAACCCCTTTCCGATAAGGTCATCGATGTACTTGAACAAAAACAGCATCAACAGTACAAACATGACAATAAAGAAAGTCACCAAAAAGGGCCTAATAAATGCTTGTAATATGAGTAAGTTTACTTTTTTCATGTAATTTCAATAGGACCATTTGACAAAACTCTTTGGAAAGAGATGGTCTTGTTGCAAAGATACACTTTTTGTGAACTCAAAAATGTTAGAAAAAAGTTAATGTGGCCGTAAAAGTGGTTGTGTGCAATCCTTTCCAAAAGACAAGTATGGTCAGGATATAAAGAGGCCCCCAAAGAATATTTAGAGGCTCCGTTTATTAAGTATTTCTATGCTCCGATTACCCTTTGCAGGTAACCGATAGAGTTATTCCAAATTAGTTTTCTATCGTCCAAATTATCTTCTTTCACATAATCTGTAACACTCAATGCTACATCATTGGTCAATTCATCTTGAATGATTTCAATTTCGAAGAAATACGGTTCATCATCCAACCATTTGAACTTTACGCTTTTGTTTTCTTTAGTTGCAATCAACTTAGCGCGGTGGGATTCATTGTCCCAAATAAATTCATAAATACCATCGTGATAATTCACATCATCTGCAAACCATTGAGCAAGCTCATTTGGCTCCTGAAGGTAAGGAAAGAGGATTCTAGGTGAAGAATTTAATACATATTCTAAGTTTAATTTAATCTTTTCTGCCATTTGATATGTATAAGTAGATCTTAATATTTTTGTTAGTACTCGATGTGCATGTTTTACATGCTACTTTTTGTAAGTATAATGAATAAATCCGTTATTCAAAAAAAACTACAAAAATCTTTTATTCACAAAAACAGCATTATTAACAGTGCAGAATTGCTCCAGATCAAGATGACTGCGGAAATTTAGGTTAATTTCCCTTGAGGCTATCTTTTTGAATATAAATTGATTGTAGCGATTATGCTGAAAATTGAGGATTTGAAGTCTAAAATTGTATAAAATTTTCTTTGATAATTATTCCTTATTGCTATCTTTGCATACCGAAAAACGGCGGGGTAGCTCAGATGGTTAGAGCGCAGGATTCATAACCCTGAGGTCGGCAGTTCGATCCTGCTCCCCGCTACTGGAAAAAAGCTCATCTTACGATGAGCTTTTTTGGTATTTAGTAGAAAGTATTTAAACGTAGGGTGGAAATAGAGCTTTGCTATATTTGATTTAGGGAAAGATCTTACATCTTCCACTAACTCAACCGCTTGCAATTCTGCCGCTAGCCGAAGAAGACCTTCTTCGATCTTTTAATTGAGGTTGGTGAGGATTTTTTACCCAGAATGGTTTGGGTATTGATTCTTAATCTTTCTGTTCCTTCTCCAATTCTTTGATTCTTCTTTTCACCTCTTTTCTAAATAGGATACTTTCTTGAAAGTGTTTCTTCCTCAAGAATTCCAATAAGTATACGGTCAAAGCTCCTCCAAAAATCGCGATCCCTATCTCGGATAGGACATCTAAAATAATTCTATCGACAAATTCGCCAAAGGCATCATCATCAAAGAAATAGCGAAGGAGTCTCACGGCGATGGTTAGGCCAAGGCCTAGAACAAAGAAATATTTTAAGAATTTGGCTTGAAAGATGGATTGATTGACCATGGAATCCAGTTCTGCTGGATTTTTTCGATAATATGCCACGATTTCATCCGTAATGATGGGTTTTTCATTCCTGAGGGCGGATTCAAGGATTTTATCTTCAATATTCATCTTATCATCAATCTTTAAGAATATAAAGGATTTAAATTTTAAAAGGTTTGCACACTTGGAAAATCAAGTCCTTGTAAAAATAGAAAGCTCGATATACATCGAGCTTTTTTCTATATGTAGAATATAGGCCGTAATGGACTATATGTTGTTTTTCCCAATCTTTAAAGCAATTCCACCAATCTTTCAGACTTCTCGTTTCCATATAGTTTCTGTAAGACCTCAGTAATCCTTTGCGCGGTCTGGGCACTATCACCTTGGTAAGCCCATTCATTGATCAGTGCTGCTGTACACAAAGCCTTTAGGGTATGTGGATTGTAAAAGAACATCGGATCGAGGTTAAAGATCTGTTTGTTTTTAATTGCGGTAATTCCTGCAAACTCCTTACGGTCATAAAAAAGGTTTGGGCTATCATTCCACATGACGATCATATCAGGGTTCCATTCTATCAATGTTTCAGGATTAATGGTAGGGAATCCGACTTCATATGGACAGACATTTTCAACACCTGCCATGGTCAGGCAAGAATGCATCATCCCATTTATTCCGGTAGTAGAAAGGATCCTTCCGTAAGCACCCGTAAAATATACCCGTCTCTTTTCATTTAATCCTGCAACTTCATTCTGCATTCTGTTCACTTCCGATTTTGTATAGGAAACAATCTCTTTGGCCCTATCCTCATTACCTGTCAGAATGCCAATATCTTCAACCGTTTTATAGACCTCCTCCTCAGAGATTGCATTCAAGGCGTATACTTGTACACCTGCATTACGAAGGGTTTCGATCAAATCTTTTTGGGTTGAAGCGGCAATGACCAAATCCGGTGAAAGCTCAATGATATTTTCAATATTTCCTTGGTTGTTCAAGCCCGGTGCAGGTATTTTTCTCTCTGCAATCTCTGCACTCATCTTTGAATAATAAGGATACAGTTCTTGGCTCATGTAGACATCATTGAAAATACCTACCAAAGACTTCTCAGCACCCAAAACAAATAAAGCATCCAAACCTGGTTCATCCAGACACACGATTCGTTTCACAGGTTTGTCAAGATTAATTTTGGCCCCCAAGGCATCTTCTACCATGATAGCTGATTTAGCTTCTTCTTTTTGGTTGTTTTGTGAAGTATTACAAGATACCATTAGGAAAACCAGCATTATTCCTAATAGGTTTGTTATTATCTTAATTGAATTTATCATGTTGTTGATTATAAATTAACACGTAGGGAAAGTCTTGCATGGATTGGCGCCATCTGTACCCAATAGTACATATCATTTGCCCCATTTCTCCATGCTGTAGAATACATTTTCCGGTTCAATACATTATTTACGATAAGGTTTATTTTATATTTTTCGTTATTCCAGCCAGCACCTACATCCAATCGGAAATTATCTTCCAGGGGTTGCGAACTGGCATTAGGGAACCTTTCTGTCCTTCCCATGAGTAACTGGTAACCGGCAGATAGAGAAAAGCCGCTAAGCTTTGGGATAGGTAAATAATAGTTCAGCCAAGTATTCTGAATATGCTTCACCAAATTGGGGGTTGCTCTTCCAATAAGCTCTGGGTTATATTCATCCTCCGTAATTTCTGAATCCGTATAAGCATAGTTGACAATGGCATTCAGTCCTTTGGCAAGCTGCCCTTTCATATCAAATTCGAAACCTTTGGATTGGCTCACACCTGTTTGATAGATCAAGTTAGAAGTAGGATCGACAGAAACAAGTTGATTACGTTCGATATGGTAAACGGCCAATGTTGTGTTCCATCTTCCTTCGGACCAATCGCGTTTGAAACCTAGTTCATAATTGATACCTCGGATAGGTTCCAATGCATTCCCATCTACCGAGATACCCGATTGTGGTAAATAAGTGCGGTCATGCAAGAAATATAGGGAAGCATTTTTAGTCAAGGCATAGTTTATGCCTAGTCTTGGAGTCAACACCAAGTCATCGGTTTCTGTTTTTGCACCATAGTCTGTAGAGTTTCCTTTTGATGCTGTCAATCGCAATCCAAGGGTAATCCTTAATTTATCGTTTAGCATGCTCAATTCATCCATGGCATACACGGATGCATAGAACAGTCGTCTTTCAACAATATTACCCTCAGAATAGAAATCATTCTCAGAGGCAAAGTCACCACCTATGCCATTATTCATGATGGTCGTTGAATAGACCGGATTGGAAATGGAAAGTGGATAGACCGCTGTAGCAGTTCCCCAGGTATCCCGGCTGTTGGACGATTTATTATTGATATCGACTCCTGTAATGAAATTGTGTTTTAGACTTCCGGTATTGAAGTTCCCGTTCAGATAGAATTGGGTAGAGAAGACATTGTACTTATTGGAATCATAGACCAGATTACGATCAAGGATATCTGGATTTTGCTTATTTGCACCATTTACCCAAAAAATGGACCCATCATAGCCCATCTTGATATAGCTGGCTTTTGCAGTGAATTCCCAATTGTTTTTAAAGCTATTCTGATAGGTCAGGAACATATTGTGATCACTGCCCGAAAAAGGACGGACGCTTGGGTCGGTTATGGTAAAATCTACAGGCAGGGTACCATATCCGTAAGGAGACATCTGAGCCTCACTCAACAACAAATAGTTCAACTGCTGATAGATATATTCTGCCGTTATGGAGGATTTTTCGTTGATTTGGTACTTTAGGGATGGCGCAAAAAGAATCCTGTTGTTTCGATCATGTTCCATAAAGCCATTGGCTTTCATGCCCATCAGGTTCAAGCGATATTGAAGCTTTTCTGCTCCATCAAACTTCCCATCCAAGTCAATTGCTGCCCGCATTTGGTTAAAACTCCCCATCAGCACATCGATACTTCTCCGGGTCTCGCCTGTTGGTTTTTTAGTGACTACATTGTAGGATCCTGCTGGATCGCTCATGGCATGCATAAAACCGGCTGGACCCTTCAGGAATTCTACCCGATCGATTACCGCAACATCATCTCCAATTGGGCCTTTTCCCAAAGGTCTAAGGTCCACTCCATTTCTTTGAGCTGAAATATAGCCAGCCCTGGAATAGATATCAGGAGATATACCATTATGCAGTTCTTCACGCATGGTACCACTGACATTTCTGGTCAGGCTTTCGTTTAAATTGGTTACAGCTTGATCACGGAAAACCTCGCCATCTAAGATCTGAATATTTTGGGATGTGTTTAACAAGGAAGTTCGAAGCCTTAATCCCTCCGACATCTCCTTGATATTATAGCGTTTGTAATATTTTGAATTGACTTCTACCTCCTCGACCTGATAAACCTTTAAGGTATCGGGAGCTGTCTGATCTTGATTTTGAGCCTTTAAAATAATCGGCACAATAAAACATATTCCTAAAAAGAGATTTTTGTTAGTTAGCATAGAAAATGAGTTTGATTTTCTCTCATACTCAAAGGAAATAAAATGCTATTAGAGGGGTATAAGTGTGATATTAGAATGAAATTAGAAATTAAAATATCTCGATTTTTGGGTGAAATCTTAATATTTTATGACAAAATATTTTATTCCATCAAATTCTCATTAATTGTCCCTAACTTTTTCAAATAAACAGGAATTGATACCTTTGAGAAAATCCAGTTCGGCAATAATTATCATAAAGAGAAATGTCCAAAGAAAAAGAGCCATTCAGCCTTAAAAAAAGAATCAAGAGTTTTGAATATTCCTTTGCTGGATTAGTTCATCTTTTGAAGCTTGAACATAATGCCAGGATCCATGTCATTGCTGCAATCATGGTCGTGGTTGCCGGTTGGTTACTTGAAATAAGTAGTATGGAGTGGGTTGCAATCGTGATTTGCATTGGTTTTGTTTTTACTACGGAGACCTTAAATACTTCAATAGAAAATATCTGTGACCATTTGACCACAGATATTCATCCTCATATTAAGATCATCAAAGATTTAGCATCTGGAGCTGTTTTAATCAGCGCAGTGACCGCTGTTGTAGTTGCTTTGATTATATTTTTACCTAAAATTCTCAGTCTTGTCTGAGAGCCTTCTGGTTATTTCTTGTTCAACAGATAGTTTGCTACGGCATCATAAGCGGGCAGAGAGTATGGATCATTGGCGGTGTTGCTTGCCACCGGGTGGGAAGCCAATCTAACCAAGACCATTTCGGCGGTTGGATCTATGTAAATCGTCTGTCCATGCACGCCCCTTGCGCAGAATGCACCATGCTTATTGTTGGATATCCACCACATATTGCGGTAGCTCCAGTCCTTTAAATTGCTGTAGCCTGCTTTGGCAAAATCCGATTGCTTCCCTCCTTTACGGATATCATCAATAACCTCCTTCTTTAATACCTGTTTGCCATTGAACTGACCATTGTTTCGGATCATCTCCCCAAACATGGCCAAATCCCTCAGGTTGGCATTAAAGCCACCGCCTGCAAACGCAATTCCAGAGCGGTCAATTTGATAATATCCATCGTGATGAGCTCCGATGGGTTTCCAAATCTTTTCTGAAAGCAATTCAGGGATGCTTTTACCAGTTGCCCTACTGATTACCCAGCCCATTGCATCGGTGTTAATGGTTTTATAACCAAAAGCTTCGCCATGCTTCCCTGCTTTTTTTACAGTTTCAAGAAACTCATAATAATTGGTCGGCCCTTTGTAATCTTTAGGAACCGGAACTGGATTTCCTGCTGCCGAAAACACCCAAATGTCTGCATTCGGATCAGCATAATCCTCCGAATAATCCAGGGAAGTGGTCATATCCAAGACCTGTCTGACAGTAGCATCTCCGAAGGCCGAGTTCTTGAGTTCTGGGACATAATCCTGGACTAATTTATTTTCATCCAATATGCCCTCAGCAACCAAGCTGGCCCCTAAAGTACCTGTAAAAGTTTTGCTTACAGACATTACTGCATGGGTACCCTCCTGATCCAGCTCTGCAAAATATTTTTCATAAATAATTTTCCCTTTATGCAGAATGATAATGCCATCGGCATAAGTCTTATCCAATGATTCTTTAAAGTTTATTGGAGATTTTTCTCCCAATGGAATAAAAGTCACCTTATCCAATTCACTGTCTATTTTGCTTTCAAAGCTATATCTATCATTTTGATTTGCCTGAACCACTTTGGTCGGCATAAATTCACGCATATGACAGACACTATAGCGTAAGCCTGGAAATTGAAAAAAACTGCCATCAAACAGGGACAGGGTGCTGTCTTTAGCAGGTGGAAAGCCTTTCATCCACCCCATTTCTTTGGGATTTGATTGTTCTGCCGTTAAATTGTTTTGTGCGCTCAAGGTAGTACAGATTGATAAATTGATTAAACAGATTAATAGTTTTTTCATAATATTTCAAAGGTAGTGTATCTGAATTAATAGCTGGAGCCAAAAAATTGTTTGGAATGAATCAATAGTACGCGATAGAATATCGAATCTCGTCAACTACCTGTTAATATAGTGTAGATATTTGTTAATTAAGGCAAAGTTCCTTAAGGCTAATTATATTATTTTCGATTATTCAAAAACATGTAAGAATTTGTAAAAAGATTTGATATGTGGGGAATAATTAACCTAAACCTATTTTAAATGGCTTAATCTATTTCCTCACATTTAACAAATCATTCTTAATAAAGAGTTAGTTAGTCAATATAGTTTTTAATTTGGTTTAAATCCACCTTGGGGAAGGTGGATTTTTCATTATCGATTGGGTTAACTTCCTCCCCTTACCCGATTCTGTTCATCACTTTCCTTTTTCCTATGTCTTCCATTGAGGTCCTTTCCAAGTTTTATGGTTGCTGAAAAAATGAAAGTCCTACTATCAAGGTTAAAGTTCTGTTTCATCCTTACTCCACCGGCATAAGATTCGGTTTGATAGGTCATAGATTTGAAGATATCATTGACCGCCAGTTTTAGGGCGACCTTATCACTCCCTATATTTTTCATTATTCCTGCAGACATAAAACCAAATCCTTTTTGACGTAATACCCCATCTGTTTGTGGAGAATTGTATTGTCCATTTAACTCTAAGGACCATTTTTTTGGCAGTTTAAAGATATTATTGGATTGGATTGTATAGGACCATTCACGGTTATCAATTTTTTCTTGGTTAAACTCACCGAAATAGTGGTTTTCAAAAATATTGACGTTATTAATGGTTGTCCAAAAATTCAGGGGAACATAGGAATGGTTGACATTCACACCCTTGTTCCGGAAGCCTTCAATATTGGCAATGGACCGAATAGTCACGTTTTGAGCTGGGATTTGCGTCAATACACTTGTCATCACATCCTTCACATCGGTATAATAGAAGGATGCATGCAGGTTCTTTCCAAAGCTATAATTCAATTCAAACACATTGGCTAATTCGGGTTGCAAAAGAGGGTTTCCTTCGTAGAAAACAAATGCATCGATATAATAGCGAAAGGGATTCAGATCTCCATAGTCAGGTCTATTGACTCTTTTACTATATGAAAACTGCACATTATGTTTTTCTCCAATTTTTTTACTGATGGAGGTACTTGGAAACCAGTTGGTATAATTTCGTTCATTTTGAAGTTTACTGGTCAGTTGATTCCCTAATGAATAGGTCTTTTCAACCCTTAGGCCAGCCGTGAAATTCCAGTCGTTCGATTCTAAATTATAATTAGCATATCCAGCATGTATATGCTCCTCGTAAAGAAAATGATTGCTGGTGCTTCCATCATTCACCCAGTTACCTGCCTTTAAGGTATCATTGATCGCATTATTATCGGCATTCATAAAACTGCTTTTCCAACCTAGTTCCAATCGCTGATGCTCATTGATATGTTGTAAATAGTCAAGCTTGCCTACATATAATTTGGTAATTGAGGGGGTTTGGTTCTTTCTTTTGGAAAGAAAGGCGGGCTGATGGATGGTCTTTTGAAAATCAGAGGTCAATTTTTGATCCGCTTTATAATCGGCATTTAGGTATTCAAAGTCTGCAGACAGTAAATTCTCCTTCGAACCTATTTTCTGCTGCAAATTGGCCATTAAGGTATGGGTATTCCATTTACTGATATTGCTGTTATCGGTCAATGAATTGGAAATAAGCTCTTCATTACTGAAAAGGATATTGTTGTAACCTTGGTTAAAGTTCTTATAGGTTCCAAAGCTTCCTGACCAGCCAATACCCAAACTGAGTTTTTCAGTAGCCTGAAAATCAATACCCGCCTTTGCATTATTAGTCTGTAGGGGTTCGTTGGTATGGGAATATTGAATGGACTTTCTGCTTAGGGATTCTGTTGGATTCTTTTCAAAGAAGCGGCTAAAGGTTCGATATTCTTCTTCACCTCTAAAGCCTTTGTCAAAACCTAAGATAAAGTTCCACTTGTTCTTTTGACTATTCAGGTTAAAACCGGCGCCATATCTTTCTTTCCTTCCAGCTCCCCCATAACTATTGACCGACAGATTGAAGCCTGCCTTTTTATCATTCTTCATAACAATATTGATCATACCACCCATTCCCTGGGCATCGTATTTAGCGGAGGGATTCGTAATCAATTCGACACTTTTGATGGATGATGAGGATGTCCCTTTTAGCAAAGTTGCAAGATCCCGAGGGGATAAATAGGACAATTTACCATTGATCATTACGGCGACATCAGACTTTCCGCGCATGCTGATATTACCATCGTCATCCACTTTAACAGCCGGAGCTCGTTGAAGGATTTCTAGAGCTGTCATACCGTCGGAAAGGATACTGTTTTCAATATTGATTACCATTCGGTCAGAGAGTCTTTCAATTAACTTTCTTTCACCCTTAATTTCTATTTCTTCTAAGGATTGAGAGGAAGGAAATAGGTTTATGCTTCCCAGATCAACATGTTTGGAAGCTAAGTGAAGATCTTTTTTAATATAATTAGAATAACCAAGATATGATATTTGTAGATCATAGTTTCCATATTCCAGTTCGAGAGTAAAATAGCCTTTCTGGTCAGTTGAAATCACTTGTTTGGTGTTATTGGAAGTCGATTTAAGCAATACGGTCACTTGACCTAGAGGTTCATTATTTTCATTGTGCACCAATCCTTTAATAACGGACTGAGCTTGAACTGTAAGGGAAAACAACAATAGAATGGTGCATAGTTTGATTTGTAATAGCATAATAAATAATTAAAATTCACTGTTTTATTTGTTGTTTTCATAAGTAGTCTGCGTTTTATCGGACGGTTTCCAACATTTTATCTTTCTTTTCATCCTGACCCGGAAACAGCCTACTGAACTAGAATCCTTATTTCTTACTGCGTTGAAGACAGACAGTTCCCCAAACTGTCCAAGAAACCTATTTAGAATAATTATAAATAATGCTGCAAAAGTATTACTTTTGAATACCCCTTGATAACAAAAAAGGGATATTCAACAACAAATAATGGATAAATTACCGTCAATTACATTTAAGGAATTCTATGCTAGGGAGCAACTGAATGATCAATTGACAAATGCTGAAAACTTACAAATAGACAATGGTTTTTCGAGCAGGTTTCTGTCCAATGAATACATGGAAGGAAGGTTGTTAGAGTTTAATGATGAGTCCATATCCATCAAATATCAAGAATGGAATCTTTTTAAGCCTTTTAAATTAAGCATCCAGCATGATTCGCATCTGATAAAAGTCCAATTTGAAATTGAAGGAAATTGCCATTTCGAAAGTAAAAACCATTATTGCATCATAATTCCAAGCAACCACTATCAATTCATAAATATTCCCAATCCCCAAGGACACATTGCTTACAATAGCTCTCGAAAGGTATTGGACATCTATATGGATCAGGAATTTCTATTCCAGTTGTTAGGGACCCAAGGCTATTCAGAGCAACAGTTAAAAGCGCATTTCCTTTTAAAAAATTACACTTTCTGTAGAAAAGCGACACTGATAACTGCCCAACAACAACAGCTGATCCAGGATTTGCTTCATCACCAATACCAATCCGACTTCGCAAAACAATTCATTCGAATCAAAGCCATAGAATTAATGATAACGGTCTTTGCTGGAGCAAACAACCAGATCAACCAAGTTAAATGGAATCAATCTGATATCGATAACATGATGTCATTGAAGGAGTTTTTAGACCAAAACTATCATCAGGACCTACGTATCAAGACTTTATGTAGGCAATTTGGAATCAATGAATTTAAACTTAAAAACTGCTTTAAAGAACTCTTTGGCGACACCGTCTTTGTGTACATCCGGAGGCAAAAGATGAAAAAAGCACAGGAACTCTTAAGAAACCCAGAATTAGAGATCAAGGAAATCGCATATTTAACTGGTTTTAAATATGCACATCACTTCTCTAAAGTGTACTTTGACCATTATCAGATTCGGCCAAGCGAGTACAGAAACAAGCATATGCCCGTTGAGGTCGATTAGATTCAGTTGGTTTGCTTACCCAATAGCGTTTTTATGACAACTTACTTATAAAATAATGGCTAAATACCCCTACCTTTGCATTAATATTTAAAACAAATGAAAATTCAATTAAATACGATTGAAGAAGCAATCGAAGACATTAAAGCTGGAAAGGTTATCATTGTTGTAGACGATGAAGACCGTGAGAATGAAGGAGACTTTGTAACCGCAGCTAGAAATGCCACTCCAGAGGTCATTAATTTTATGGCCACACATGGTAGAGGCTTGGTATGTGCTCCATTGACCGAAGAACGTTGTAAGGAATTAAACTTAGGTTTAATGGTCAACAACAATACAGCTGTATATGAAACCAACTTCACTGTATCTGTAGACCTTCAAGGGTATGGCTGTACCACTGGTATTTCAGCTTCTGACCGTTCAAAAACAATCAAAGCATTAATTGATCCCAATATAAAGCCTGAGGAATTAGGTCGTCCTGGTCACATTTTCCCATTGATCGCAAAAGATGGTGGGGTATTGCGCAGGACCGGTCATACAGAAGCTTCAGTAGATTTAGCTCGTCTTGCGGGTTTTGAACCAGCAGGTGTGCTAGTCGAGATCTTGAAGGATGATGGTGAAATGGCTCGCCTTCCAGATTTAATAAAGGTTGCAGAGAAATTCGACCTTAAGATCATCTCTATTGAAGACCTTATTGAATATCGCTTGAAGCATGATACGCTGATCCAAGAGGAAGTAAGTGTTGAAATGCCAACAGAATGGGGTGATTTCAAAATGAAAGCATTTACCCAAAAGAATACAGGCGAACAGCATTTGGCCCTATACAAAGGTGAATGGAAAGAAGATGAACCTATCTTGGTACGTGTGCACAGCTCATGCGTCACCGGCGATATCTTCGGCTCATGCCGTTGCGATTGTGGTCCTCAGCTCCATAAAGCTATGGAGATGATCCAGAAAGAAGGAAAAGGTATTATCGTTTATATGAACCAAGAAGGTAGAGGAATCGGCCTTGTCAATAAATTACATGCCTATAAACTTCAAGAAACTGGCGTTGACACCGTTGATGCAAACCTAGAATTAGGTTTCAAACCAGATTTACGTGATTATGGTGTTGGAGCTCAGATCTTGAGATACATGGGTGTCACCAAAATGCGCCTAATGTCCAACAATCCAACTAAACGTGCAGGATTGATCGGTTATGGTCTTGAAGTGGTCGATAATGTACCAATCGAAATCATTCCCAACAAATACAACGAAGCATATTTGAAAACAAAAAGAGACAAAATGGGTCACACCCTAAGTAATCTTTAAAAAATAACAATGGAGGCCTAAAAACCTCCATTTTGTTTTTATCTAAGGTCTTTATTCTTGGCTTAAACATTTACCATTCCCATTTGTTCGAATAAAAAATTGACTATGAAGAATTCGCTATTAATAGAAAAAGCATATTTGAATGGATCTTTTATCAGTTCCAAAGACACATTTGAAGTCATCAATCCCTCTACTTTAAAACCTGTAGGATCTTTACCAAACTTAACGGTAAAAGACTGTCAGAAATTTATTGACACCGCCTACAAAGCTTGGGACCCTTGGAAGCATACACCTGTAGGCGAAAGATCTAAAATCTTAAGGAATCTTTACAACCTGATCAATGAGCATAAACAGGAACTCGCAGAGATCATGACCCTAGAGAGTGGCAAACCTATTAAGGAATCCTTAACCGAGGTCGATTATGCCAATTCATTTATTGACTGGTTTGCGGAAGAAGGAAAACGTGCTTATGGGGAAACCATCCCCTCACTTGCTGGAAACGCTAGGATGCAAACCATCAAACAAGGTGTTGGTGTCGTTGCGGCGATTACCCCTTGGAACTTCCCTTTGGCGATGATCACACGTAAAGTTGGCCCTGCCTTGGCAGCCGGTTGTACCGTCGTACTGAAACCCGCCTCCCAAACACCCTTCTCCGCTATTGCATTGGCAAAATTAGCCGATGAAGCCGGAGTTCCGAAGGGAGTATTGAATGTCATTACCTCCAAAGACAGCAAAGGAATAGGAAAAGAATTAGCCACTAATGAGAAAATCAGGAAGATTTCCTTTACAGGATCTACCTCGGTTGGTCGGACCCTTATGGAACAGGCAGCTTCAACGATCAAAAGGATCTCCCTTGAACTTGGTGGAAATGCCCCATTCCTGGTATTCAACAATGCAGATATTGACAAAGCTGTTGAAGGTGCAGTGGCAGGTAAGTTTAGGAATACAGGACAAACCTGTGTTTCCATCAATAGATTCTATGTTCAGGAGGATATTTACGATGAATTCACCAAAAAACTAAGCAAAGCAGTAAAAGCATTGGAAGTTGGGGATGGCTTAAAGAAAACATCTCAGGTCGGTCCATTAATCAATAAAGAAGGACTTAAAAAAGTTGAAGAACATGTGCAAGATGCTATTGACAAAGGAGCAAAAATTGAGACCGGTGGAAAAGCAATGAAAGGTTTATTCTATGAACCAACGGTCCTTTCCAATATGCCTGCCCATAGTATCATTGCAACGGAAGAGACCTTCGGCCCTATATGTGCTTTATTCAAATTCAAGACTGAAGAAGAGGCAATCAAATTGGCCAACGACACTCCATTTGGCCTAGCATCCTATTTCTTTAGCCAAGATGTACATCAATGTTTCCGCGTTGCGGAGCAATTGGAAGCCGGCATGGTAGGAGTAAATACAGGATTGATTTCGAATGCTTCAGCACCTTTTGGAGGCGTTAAACAATCCGGTTTAGGTAGAGAAGGGTCAAAATATGGTCTCGATGAGTATATCGAGGTAAAATATATCTGTTTTGGAGGCAATTAACCTCCAAAACAATTACCAAATATGATATCTCAGTCCCAACATCACATAATTGGGCTCAGTAACTTCATCTTTAAATTGATATTTCACTTTATATCCTGTATAAAGAGATAAATCTACACTTGGGAAATAATAACTGATCCCTACTTGCCCATTAGCTTTGGTAAAGTTTTCCTTTCTAGGCATGGGCTCATCCCCTTCAGCGCCAACTGCATTTTCATAGGTAAAGAACTCTTGTCCCAAACCTGCACCCAAGAAGATATTGAAATTGGATTTCTCCTTATTAAAAATACTCACAAGATAGTCGGCACCAACAGCCAGTAGATCTCCTCTTCCATGAATCTGGGCTTGGACCGCAGATCGATTCGTAAAATCATACTTACCCTGAACCCCGAAACTGGCATTATAAGCTGCATCGTCTAATTTTAGATCACTGTAAATCCCAAAGGCCCAATCATGCTCCTGCGCATGTAGGGAAATAGGAAAAATAAAAGCACATAATATCCAAAGTAATTTCTTCATAGCATATAAATTAGTCAACCTGCTCCCCTTTACTCTTTCGGTATTTCTTATAAAGCTTAACAAGTATCATCAGTAAAATTCCCAACCCAAAGATTCCCAGAACACCAAATACCCATCCTATTGCAGATTTAAGGATCACCAGGAAGACAATAGCAAACAAGATAATCGTAGAAACCTCATTCCACATCCGTAGATGCGTTGAGGTCCAATTGGACTTTTCATCCCTTAACCTGTACATGATCTTTTGGGAGATAAAGTGATAGGCTATCAAGGCCGCAACAAAACCCAACTTGATCTGCATCCATCCTGTAGACAACAGCACTGGATTGATATAGAGCATGACCAAGGCAGAAATAATGACTAAATACATTGAAGGCGTTGTGATCACCCACCACAGCCTATTCTCCATAATAACAAATTGCTTATGCAGAACTTGATATTCGATTTCAGATTTCTGTTTGGCTTCCGTATGATAGACAAAC
Organism: Sphingobacterium sp. LZ11T8; assembly: GCF_024261425.1. NCBI lineage: Bacteria > Pseudomonadati > Bacteroidota > Sphingobacteriia > Sphingobacteriales > Sphingobacteriaceae > Sphingobacterium > Sphingobacterium sp. LZ11T8. The sequence goes on from NZ_JANBZY010000001.1 coordinate 24,756, forward strand.
AACCTCGGCATATAAAAAAGCCCAGCCATCCAGCAGATAACAAAAATAATATGGATTGCTTTCGCGTATAGATAGACCATAATTTGTATTAATCCTCAAAAATATAAATTAAATCAGCAAATATTGACATGATAGGGTAATGAATTAATAGCTAAAAAGAAAGGAGCTGCCACATCGTGACAGCTCCCATATCTAAATTTGATATTTTCTTAGTATCTGAATTCCTTAATGGTTTCTACAGCGTATTTCACGTTGTCAAAAGGAATATCAGGCATGATACCGTGTCCAAGGTTAAAGATGAATCCATCCTCTCCACGCATACGTTCAAATAGATCTAAGATCTTTTTCTTGATCACTGGCTTATCTGCATAAAGCACAAATGGATCCAGGTTACCCTGAACAGCCATATTGTTAGGCAATGATTTTTTGATGTTCAATAAATCAGCATTCCAATCTACAGAAACCACATCTGGTTGTGCTTCTGCCATAATCGGTGCAAATACAGAACTTCCCTTACAGAAAGAAATAACCGGTACGTCTTTTCTGTTCAATTTAGAAATAATGTATTTATTGTATTTATGCGAAAACTCATGGTAATCATTCCATGATAATGCCAATGCCCAGCTATCGAATAACTGCAACGCATTAACACCTGCATCGATTTGCATATTCATGTAATTGATCGTTACATCGGCAATCTTCTGCAAAATGGAATGTGCCAATTCAGGTTGATTGTTCAACAAGGTTTTAGTCAATTTGAAATCCTTGGAAGAACCACCTTCAACCAAATAGCTCAAAATGGTAAATGGCGCTCCTGCAAAACCGATCAAAGGCACTTTACCGTCTAATCGGCCTTGGATTACTTTGATGGCATCAGCAACATACTGTAGTTTATCCAAACAATCTACCGATAGATTCTCGGTATCTTGCACTGTCCTAATCGGATTGGAGAATCTCGGGCCTACACCTTGTTCAAAGGATAGGTCTCCCCCCATTGCCTCGGCCGTAACCAAGATATCCGAAAATAAAATAGCTGCATCAACACCTAATAGGTCTATTGGCAGCATGGTAACATCTGCGGCAATCTCAGGGGTTTTGCACATTTCCAAGAAAGAATACTTGTTCTTGATTTCCCAATATTCTTTCATAAACCTTCCTGCTTGACGCATCATCCATACTGGAGGTCGTTCCGTAGGCTGCGACAACGCAGCGCGAATCAATAGATCGTTTTTCAAATTTTTGTCCACTACTTATTCTTATTTACTTCGTTTTGTATTTTCTCAATAATTGACTGTTGTCTGGCCGTCAGCCTCAATTTACTCGCCACATCCAAATAGGCCTGCACTCTTTCATAATCATGCTTCCTCAAGTTGATGTTCGCTAGATTGATCAGGACCATTCCCTTTTCATTGTCCTTACGCCAAGGCAACCTTGAGGCTAGCTGAAAATGATATTCGGCCTCCTCGATCCTATCCTCCTTCAAGGCTATATTGCCCATCATAAACTCATAAAAGTTTCTCCTTCCTTTACGTAGTTTATCCGGATTCTTGATCTCAGCCAGCAATCTCTTTGTTTTCTCGTAATCTTGCTTATGAAAAGCTTGGGTCGCCAAGTAAACGGTGCCCTCTTTCAGGTAGCTCCATACCAAATAGGTAATACCTCCAAAGATATAGACCGCAATATTATAATGCTTGGCATAAATGGCATACAATAGAAAAGCAATCGCAATTGCGATTACTATTTTTCGAGCTTGATTAGTCATCTATTCGTTTAGTTCGAGTTGTCTGTAAACTTATAACCGACTCCACGGATGGAATGGAAATAAATCGGATGCTTTTGATCAGGTTCAAAATACTTCCTAAAGGTCAAGATAAAATTATCGATCGTACGTGTTGATGGGTACACATCATAATTCCAAACTGTCTCCAAGATCTGCTCACGGGAAACTGCCTCATTTCTGCGCTCTATCAATAATTTAAGCAACATCGTTTCTTTCTTTGTCAAAGAAGTAATGCTACCATCAGCATGATGTAGCTCAAAGGAATTGAAATAGATGGTCTTGTCACCAATACTGTATGAATTCAACTCTTTTAGGTCATCTCCTTTCATACCACGGCGGATCAGGTTGCTCACGCGCAAAATCAGCTCTTCCAAGTTAAATGGTTTCACTAAATAATCGTCAGCTCCCTTTTTAAGGCCTGTAATACGGTCTTCTGAACTGTTTTTGGCCGTCAAGAACATAATAGGAACTTCCGAATTCTGAAGCCTTATGGTTTCTGCAACTTGGAAGCCATCGATTTCCGGAATCATTACATCCAGGATAATCAGGTTAAAACGTTCTTCCTTAAATATTTTTAATGCTTTTTTACCATCTGTTGCCGTCGTCACACGGTAGCCTTCAAGCTCTAGATTCAACTTGATCGCTTCTAACAGATGTTCCTCATCTTCAACTAATAGTATACGTTGTTTAGTTTGCATAATTTTCAAAAATTACTTCAAAGATACTCCCAGTAGGGGTATTATCCTTTACCCTAATGGTTGCATTGTGTTTTTGTAATACTGTCTTAACAATATATAACCCTAAACCAGTGCCTTTGGTTTTTCGGGTCGCTTCACTACCTACTCTATAAAACTTATTAAATATAAGTTTTTTTTCATCATCAGGTATTCCTTCGCCATGATCTGTAACCGAAAATAACAGGTTATTGCCCTGTTTCTTCAACTTGACATAAACAGTTGCACAAGGAGGTGAATATTTTACAGCGTTTTCAATCAAGTTTGTAATCACATTGCTAATCGCAAATTTATCTGCCTTCAACTCAATATCTCCGTCCAAATCAGGCTTGATGACTTGGGATTTACAGGCATTCTTCTGCAATCTATCCACGATCTGCTCCACCAATTCAGTGACATTAAAAGCCTCTTTCGGCAGTTGATAGGCTCTATTCTCTAATTTAGTCGTCAACAGGATGTTTTCAACCAGATCATCCAAGCGTTCGATATCCTTTAGGGAATTCCCTAAAAAGACCTTCTGCTGCTCTCTATCCAGATCACGTTTCAATATCGTTTGAATATAGAGTTTTACAGATGCTAAGGGGGATTTAAGCTCATGAGTGATGGCCAATAGGAAGTTCTGCTGTTGCTGGCTGATCTCATGTTCTCTTTTTACATGTTTCTTCAGCTTCAAAGCTCCCCATATAAAGATCAACAAGAAAATCAGACCTTCTCCTATGATCATTCCCTTGCGGTCGGGTTCAAACTTTACTAAGATAAATCCCCACCACAATAATTGGGTAATCGCATAAAAGACAAGAAAATAAAATAGAAATAAAGCTTTTCTCATACTTGATGTTTCCTGCGCAAATGTACTCAAATACGGCTTCATTAGGAAGCAAGCCATACTTTATGACAGTAAACTTAGATTCCTGGTTGATTCAGCCAGCTATTGACCTTATATTTGCACATGTTCAACGATAAAAAACACTTATTTTTCGATTTAGACCATACCATTTGGGATTTTGATAGAAATGCCGAAGAAACCCTGCATGAACTTTATTTCAGATATTCCTTCAACGATATCTTCAATTTACCCACTTCGGAAAGGTTCATTGCCACCTATACTGAAAACAATCATCGTCTATGGAACCTGTATCACCATGGTAAGATAGATAAACCAACCTTGAGAAAATTGAGGTTTGCCGATACTTTCACCCAATTAGGGGTCAATCCAGAATTGTTCCCATTGGCTTTTGAAGAAGAATACCTAGAAATCTGTCCCACCAAGACCAATCTGTTTCCTAATGCACATGAGACCTTGGCTTACTTAAAGGACAGATATACCCTGCACTTGATTTCAAATGGCTTTAAAGAGGCCTGTGAGAAAAAATTACAGTATAGCAATCTTGCTCCCTACTTCGAAACCATTGTCATTTCAGAGATCATCGGTATCAATAAACCCGATATCCGAATCTTTGAACATGCCTTAAATAATGGTGGCGCGAATAAAACCGAAGCGGTCATGATTGGGGATAACTTAGATGCTGATGTTCGTGGAGCACAGAATGCAGGCTTGGAAGCCATTTTCTTCAATCCACTCGAGGTTGAGAAACCTGAAGATGTCAATCACATGATCAAGGATTTAAAAGAGTTACAACAGCTATTTTAATCCTGATAGCTGTTGTAACCCATATTTTATTTCAAGATACTCTTCAATAATTTGGTATAGGCGGCAGCGATTTTCTCCATTCCATAGTCATTTGGATGGGCATAGTCCACCGTTGAATTCCTATCCAATCCGATTTCCTTTTCTGATAGCCAATAAAGATTTTTATCTCCCTGTCCTTGCAAAGCTTTCACGGCCTTTTCAGCAACTCTTGAACGACTTTGGTAGTCTGCATTGGTCTTCATGTTGAAAACCCCTGGAACCTCACTAGAACTGTGTGCAGCAATGACGATTGGCGTCTTAGGATGCTTTTCCCTGATGGTCTTGACAGCATTGTTGATCAAGCCAGTCAATTTATCTTTCCCATCCTCTCCCGCTACCGATAGGTTGGGGATACAATCCAGAATAAATACAGCAGCATCTTCCTGCTTGATCAAGTCTAAAATAGGTTGCTCCAACCTGCCATTTCCAATGAATGCCAAATTAACAACATCGTGGTCAAAGTTCCTACCCATCCAATTGGTCCAGCCTAAACCTGGCCTAGATGCACAGGCACCTTGAGCAATGGAAGTTCCATATACAATGATAGGCTTGCTCTTCTGATGGATAAAGTTCAGATCACCAGCTACCCCAATTTCCATCCATTTTACGGAATTATATAGCGGGAGGTATAACCTAATATATTTCCCGAAAGGGATCCAAAATCTTCATAGGTATAGCCAATGGTATCTTTGAAACTATATTTCCCATGTATCCAATTCCATTCTTTCTCGTTAGGTGCTTTGGTATAAAGGTCCAAACCACTTACCCCCGTAGTTGGCATATGCGGCATATTCAGCCCTCCCGCAACTTGATAGCGAATGGAAAAGGAAGCTGCTGAAGTCTTGAACTCAACATAAACACCTGCTGCATCCTGACCCAAATTCCAGACTGCATCCCGAACCTCCCCTTTCAATGCCAATGGTAATCTGGCGTAGCCGTCATGAGCTCCTATAGCCTTAACCCTGCCCTTCAACGCACTTTCTTTCAGCACATCATGCCATTTGATCTCTTGTGCGGAAGCTATCAATAGCAGCATACAAAAAAGAGAGCTCAAAAAGCTCTCTTTCCAATGTCTTAATAATTTAAACATTATAATTCTTTTACAGTGATATTTCTCAACCATACATCATCACCGTGATCTTGGAATCCGATCACACCTGATTTCGATTTACCACCTACGTTATTCAATAACTCAAATGCCAAAGGCCATTTTTCCTTGCTGAATTTACTAGCTTCCAATAATTGAGTCCACTCAGGAGTCCACAATTCATATTCAACAACTTTCTCGTCGTTCTGGTAATGCGTTACTTTTCCTTTGCTAACAACAATCTTAGCTCTGTTCCACTCGCCTGCAGGGAATGCATTTTGAGGTTTCGCAGGGATCATATCATACAATGAAGATGATTTACGGTTTCCATCAACACCTTGTTTTGCATCAGGGTGGTTTTCATTATCCAATAACTGGAACTCAGGACTTGAAATGTAAATTGGCTGTCCTTTGATTTCTTTAGCCAAGAAGAAGGTTCCAGAGTTTCCTCCTTTTGAAATCTTCCACTCAAATTCCAGTTCAAAGTTTTTGAAATCATGAGCGAAGATCAAATCTCCACCTTCAGGATTTTGTACACCAGCAGGTGCTTTTGAAAACTTCAAGGTTCCGTTATCAATGCCCCATTTACTTGGCACATGGTCTTTGCCGTAGCCTCTCCATCCATTCAATGATGTTCCATCAAATAGAACGTATGCTCCAGCGGAGTTCTTTTTAAAATCTTTAAGGGATACTTTAGGCAGGTCCAGTACTTCATAGGCAGGAACATCTGCTCCTTTTTGCGTGGAAGCGTTCTTGGTTGCACATGAGGCAACTGTCAATCCGATTGCGCCTACTAATACATACATAAAGTTTCTTTTCATAGTATAAAGTTGATTAAGTGAAAATCTAATTTAAATAATCTTATCGTAAAATCAAGTATTAAAATTGTTGACCGCCCATATCGTCCATGTCAGGACCTTGTTGCTCACGGTCTTTTCTTCCAAAATTTTGAAGACCAAATCGGTAGGTAAATGACAAAGTAATCATCCTCTTCATCCATCTATGCGAAAACTGCATTTCACGGTTCGGCAAGTAATTGTGCATTTGGAATTTGCGCGTATTGAATGCATCTCGTACATTCAGCATTAAACTACCCTTGTTCTTCAACACATCCTTTTTCAAGGCCACATCAACTCCACGCATAGGCTTCATTTCACCTTGCATGGTCTTCATTCCACTTCTATAATCTCCTCTGACCTGAGCAGAAAAAGTAGGTGTGATTTTTAGGTTTGTCGTCAGGTTTCCGTTCCAGTTGAACGACTCTCTGCCTTCAAGTCCCAGACCGGCTTTTGGATGGAAAGTAATTTGTGAAAGATTGGCATTTGCTGTAACATCCCACCACTTGGTTAAATTAACCTTGGATATCAACTCAAATCCAAAAGCATCCAGATCCGATGCATTTTCCCATTTCATATAGGTTACATTCGTCCTATCTCCTACAATATCAGCAATCAAGCTTTCATCATAGATCACCGGCTGGGTTTGATCGTTCACACGACGATAAAACACCGATGAAATAAAGTTCCATTTCTCATAAAACTTTGAAAAGCTCAATTCAGTGGAATGAATATCTTCTGGTAGCAAGTTAGGATTACCCTGACGGTAATTCTGAACATCTGAAACATCGATAAATGGGTTCACTTGCCATCCCCTTGGGCGCTGCACACGGCGTGAATAACTTAACTGCACTTTGTCTCCCTGTCCTTTTCCTACAGCATAACTTAAGAAAACACTTGGATATAGGCGGAAATAATCCAATTTACCTTGGTCACTCTTAATAATGCTTGGGTTATCTAAATCATGCGAATAGATATTGGTATTCAGGTTTGCTTGCTCAGCCCTTAAGCCAACTTGTGCTCCTAATTTCTCTGTAATCTGTTTTTGGTAATTGGCATATAGCGCATGAACGGTGCTCGTCATGTCAAAATCGTTCGTAATCCGATAATCAGGAAGAAATTGCTGGGTTAATGAATCAAGCTCTTCTGAATATTGACTTTCATCGGAATACCTTAAGATACTGCGATATCCAGCCTCGAATTTATGGTTCTCACCTAATGGCAGAACATAATCCAATTGCATGTTCCAGTTCTTACCGGACTCTGAGGTATTGTTCACACGCTTCAGATCCGCATTCCCGTTTGCAAATGTTTGATGGAAATCATTTACACCATCCTCTGTATCATAACCAAAGGAAACATTGGCCGTCAACTCTTCCCCTTCACGCTTTAATGTACGCTTAAAATCTACTTGGGCATCAATTCCCAAATCATCTTCATTCTGCAAGGAATTACGGAAACTGGTCGTCCCCAATCCTGGAACATTCCAATAATTATAGTTGATATCATTCCCACGTTCATTATCCCTTAAGCTCAAGTTGGTGGTCAAGCTCAAGGTTGTCTTATCGTTCATATAATAATCTGTACCGAATCGGATCGTATGGTTGTACCCTAGTCGATTGCTTTCTTCGATACTTTGGGTCCTAGGGCTTTCATTGGTTATTCCCCCATTGATATAATCGATGTTATCTGAAAAGCCACTCCCTAAATTATTACGGCGACTGAAATTATAGTTTCCAAAATAATTCACCTTGCCATCTCTATAATTAAGGGTCACTCCAGCATTTGCATTTTCATAGGAACCACCCGAAGCTGTTACCGATCCATTCAGGCCTAAGCGGGCATTTTTCTTAAGGATAATATTGATGATACCTGATTGTCCTTCTGCATCATATTTTGCAGAGGGGTTGGTAATGATTTCAACCTTGGCAATAGCATCTGCTGGCAAGGATTGTAGAAAAGCATTGATATCCGATCCTGCCATAGCCGATTCTTTTCCATCGACCAAGAATCGTACACTACTCGATCCACGAAGACTGATGCTCCCATCAGACTCTACCTGCAGCGTAGGGACATTGCCCAACAGGTCCTGCGCAGATCCGCCAACACTGACCATACTTTGGGAAACATCAAAAACCTTCTTGTCAATGCCAATCTGAAGGTCAGGAACCCTACCTTGAACAACCACTTCAGAGATCTTCTCCCCTTCTTCAGCCAATACAATAGCACCCAAGTCTATATCTTTACCCGCTGTAACAACAAAATTATTACGAGTATAGGTAGCAAAACCAATATAGGTCACTTGAAGGTTATAGGTTCCAGGGTCAACATCTGGGATAGAAAAAGAACCATTGGCGCTAGTTTGTTGGCCACGGATATATGCATTGTTCACATTCGACAGCAAGCTTACACTGGCTCCGATTGCCGGCCTGATACTATCTTGTTCTAAAATTCGACCTTGAATATCGACTTTCTGGGCAAATAAAATAATAGGGAATAATAAAAATAAACTGCTTAGGCATCTTTTCAATAGCATTTTGGATCTTTCTTAGTGTTTTCAGCCACAAAGTTGCGCAATAATTAAGAAAGTTAAATGCTCGTAACTGTATTATTACGAGGGTATTTATTCCACCGAAACGGTTAATCCTTCAGTTTTTAGGATCTTTCGGTAGACCTCGACTTCGGTATAGGTACCTTCCAGGATAGTACACTTACCTTTGGTATGTACGGTCCAGGCGATACGTGATGCTTCAGCTTCGGAATATTGGAGGTAATGCATGAGACAGTGAATGACATGGTCAAAGGTATTGAAATCATCATTCCACAAAATCAACTTGTTGGAATCTTTGGTAACTGCAAGGATTTCTTCAAGGGTAAATGTTTCTTGTTCAACTTCAGTGCTCATACTGCAAAAATAGCTTATTTTTCAAATAAATCAGTAATTTAGCTGAATTGTTTATTAAAGTTAGACCTATGTTTCAATCAAGAATAGCCGGCTTGGGATACTATGTCCCAAAGAACGTATATACCAATAATGACCTGACCCGTTTTATGGACACAAGTGATGAATGGATTCAAGAGCGTACGGGGATTAAAGAACGTCGTTTCGCCGATAGAGTGGGTGAAACAACAACCAGTATGGCCGTAGAAGCTTCCAAAATTGCTATTGAAAGAGCAAATACCACTGCAGAAGAAATCGACTTTGTTATTTTTGCTACCCTTTCCCCTGATTACTATTTCCCGGGCTGTGGCGTTTTATTACAGCGCGAAATGGGCATGAAAGAAGTGGGTGCATTAGATGTTAGAAACCAATGTTCGGGGTTTATCTACGCCTTGTCCATTGCCGACCAGTTCATCAAAACAGGTATGTACAAAAATATCCTGGTAGTCGGTTCTGAAAAACACTCCTTCGCATTGGATTTCTCAACCCGTGGTCGCGCAGTTTCCGTAATTTTTGGCGATGGTGCAGGTGCTGTGGTATTGCAACCAACCAAAGAAGAAGGGAAAGGCATTTTGAGCACACACCTTCATTCTGATGGTGCCGAAGCAGAGAAACTGGCGATGTACTACCCTGGTGCTTCTGCTGGTTATTATTTGGGCGAACAGATGCCACAATGGCCAGACGTAGAATTGGGCGGTATGTTAATGACCAAAGAAATGCTGGAAGACGGTTCAGCATTCCCATATATGGATGGCCAAGCCGTATTCAAAAAAGCTGTCGTAAAATTCCCTGAAGTAATTGGGGAAGCTTTAGCAAAAAACAACCTGAAAACTGCAGATATTGACATGTTGATTCCTCATCAGGCAAACCTTCGTATTTCTCAGTTCGTCCAAAAGACTTTGGGCTTGTCAGACGACCAGGTTTTCAATAACATCCAGAAATATGGCAATACCACTGCTGCTTCGGTGCCCATTGCACTTTGCGAAGCTTGGGAGGAAGGTAAAATAAAAGATGGTGATTTGGTATGTCTGGCTGCTTTTGGCGCCGGATTCACCTGGGGATCAGCTTTGATTCGCTGGTAATACAAAATCAGCCATAATACAGAAGGGGGGCAGAAAATCTGAACCCCTTCTGTATATATTTAATTTAATTGTTGTTGCTGGACTTCCTTGAGTTCATTTGCTTTTTTCTTATCTGTTTGGGCAGCTTTCTTTTTGCTAAATCCAGAACCGAAGATTACATCCCAGATCGCTGAACTAACCCCAAAACCTTTTTCAGGTTCCGAGTAATGGTGCAACATGTGGTGATCCTTAATCCTTTTAAACAAGCCTGATTTAAAATTAGCATGATGCATCGCATAATGGCATTCATCATAGATCAGGTAACCCAATAAGAACCCCGAGAAGAATGCCGCTAAGGTATAGGGCGAAAAGAAAAAGCTAAAGATAAAATAGATGATTGCTGCCATTGGGATACTTGCAGAAAGTGGCATAACCAATCGCAAGCGATCCTTAGGATAGTCATGGTGTACCCCATGGAAAATAAAATGCACTCTTTTACCGAATTTTGAACTCGGTTCATAATGGAAAACCCATCTATGCAACACATATTCCGCCAAAGTCCAAAACAACAGACCAAAGATATAGTACATCACAACAGTACCAACTGACAATCCCCCAGGGACCAATGCCCTCCAAATAAAAAAGATCTTAACAGGAATCCAAAATATCAATGGAACAGAATAATGTACCTTGGTCAACGATTCAAGAAAATCATTCTTGAACATTCTCGAAGACTCTGTCGAATTGGAAACATATAATTTCTTTGCCATACCCTAAATAATTTCATTTACACCCAAGGTTAATCGAATTAACCCTATCAAAGCTCACTGAGTTATAAAAACCCAACACAAATTTATAAAATTGCTCTTCAGAGCAAATTGAAAACTAAAATTTTGACAAAATTACGATAATAGTCAGAAATACAGAAGTCAAATGCGTAATATTAAGGTAATGTTGTCATAATATTAATCTTTCTGCTGTTAATAAATAGAACATCGTGGAAATGGAATGGTTTGCTTGGGATCGATATGAGATGGGAGATAGGAGATTTGAGTGGGTTTTGAACCAGGATTAAGGATTCGAAGATGGACCAAGATCTGTGCATGAACCAGGATTAAGGGATTAAAGGATAGACCAAGATAATATGCTAATTGATAAATATTCCACCCCTGCTGGATGTTTGGAAAATTAACAAACATTTATCCTTCCTCAGGAAGTCCTTTAGCCTCTGGCTCATTTCCAGTGGCGGAGAGATGGAAAGAATGCCGTTGACCTGTGCGATGGGATTGGCCTTGGAATGCTTTCAGAAGATCATCCCCTTAAAAGGGATGATCTATTGAAAGATATTCCCGACAACAAGGCATTCTATCCATGTGCGGGAGCCCGTGCGAAAAGCCACCTTAAATGGGCCGAAGCGTTTACGGATTCGAGTTGATTTTGGTATCCGTGAGCTCCTTCGTCGGTTTGGTTACTTTTGCGCTTCAAAAGTAACGAAGAATCTAAATTTTGTTTTTCCATAACTTAATGACATTACCCAGCAGGACTGAAATATTTTTCCAACAATCCAACCATAGCCAACAAAAAAGCCGTTATCAAATGATAACGGCTTTCCTTATACAAATTAATATTTTTATTTATTAGCCATTTGAAAGGGCTGCAGCACCAGAAACGATCTCTGTCAACTCTGTTGTAATTGCTGCTTGACGCGCTTGGTTGTACGACAGTTTCAATTGGCGTAACAAGTCTCCTGCGTTTTCTGTTGCTTTATCCATCGCAGTCATACGGGCACCATGCTCAGACGCATGTGAATCCAGTACTGCTTTGTATAACTGAATCTTGATTGCTTTAGGAATAAGCTCTTCAATGATTTTTTCTTTTGAAGGCTCGATGATATAATCCAATTCAGCAACATTGTCCTCTTCTTTATTCTCAGGCAAAAGAGGTAAAATCTGCTCTGATGTCAAGATTTGAACGGCTGCATTACGGAACTGGTTATATACCACCTCTACGCGGTCGATGTTTCCTTCTTTAAACTGTTCCATCACGTACTCCGTAATTTTCGAAACATTTTCGAAATCCAAATTGTTGAACAATTCGTTGTTATTACCGATTACCTTGAAATCACGTTTGCTGAAGAAATCCTGACCTCTTTTTCCGATTGCGATAATACTGACATCTCCTCTTGCGAATTGATCTGCATATTTCGTTGCAATCAAATTATTGGCAGTTTTAATGGCATTAGCATTGAAAGCTCCCGCTAAACCTCTGTTTGAGGTCACCACGATGATCAATACCTTCGTAGGGATACGATCTTGCGTGAATGGCGAATTATTACCTTCTACGGAGGCTGAAACCTGAGCCAAGATCTCCCTCAATTTTGTCGCATACGGACGCAATTGGATGATAGCATTGGTTGCACGTTTCAACTTCGCTGCAGATACCATTTTCATCGCTTTGGTAATCTGTTGCGTAGAAGATACGGAGGTAATACGATTTCTAACTTCTTTTAAGTTTGCCATAATTTCATTATAGATAAGAGACATTAGACACAAGACATAAGATCTTTCATGCGTTTTGAGGCGCCATCAAGGTCTATTGTCTAATGTCTAACATCTAATGTCTAATTAATATTTTGAAGCTAATTCCTTAGCTACTTTTTCTAATACATCAGTTAATTCATCAGAGAACTTACCAGCTTTAAGTGCTGACAATACTTCTGGATGACGTTGCTCTAGTTGAGTCAAGAATTCTTCTTCGAATTCTCTCACTTTGTTTACAGGAACGTTACGTAGTAAACCTTTTGTACCTGCGTAGATAATAGCAACTTGTTTCTCTACTGAAACTGGTGAATACTGACCTTGTTTCAAGATTTCCACGTTACGGATACCTTTGTCCAATACCGCTTTTGTAGCCGCATCTAAGTCAGAACCGAATTTCGCGAAAGCTTCCAATTCACGGTACTGCGCTTGATCTAATTTCAAGGTACCAGCAACTTTCTTCATTGATTTGATCTGCGCATTACCACCTACACGTGATACCGAGATACCTACGTTGATCGCTGGGCGGATACCTGCGTTGAACAAGTTCGACTCCAAGAAGATCTGACCATCTGTGATGGAAATTACGTTGGTAGGGATATATGCAGATACGTCACCCGCTTGAGTTTCAATGATCGGAAGTGCTGTTAATGAACCACCACCTTTCACTTTGTCTTTCAATGATGCAGGAAGGTCGTTCATGTTACGAGCGATCTCATCAGAACTATTGATCTTCGCAGCACGCTCTAATAGACGAGAGTGAAGGTAGAATACGTCTCCTGGATATGCCTCACGGCCTGGAGGACGTTTCAATAATAATGACACTTCACGGTAAGCAACCGCTTGTTTAGACAAGTCATCATAAACGATCAATGCCGGACGACCTGTATCACGGAAGTATTCACCGATAGCAGCACCCGCCATTGGCGCGTAGAACTGCATTGGAGCAGGATCCGCAGCTGATGCAGATACGATCACTGTGTATGGCATAGCACCTTTTTCCTCTAATGTACGAACGATGTTCGCTACTGTAGAGTTCTTTTGTCCTACCGCAACATATATACAGAATACTGGTTGACCAGCTTCGTAAAATTCTTTTTGATTCAAAATGGTGTCGATACAAACGGCAGTCTTACCAGTTTGACGGTCACCAATCACAAGCTCACGCTGTCCACGTCCGATTGGGATCATGGCATCGATCGCTTTAAGACCAGTCTGTAATGGTTCAGTTACTGGTTGACGGTAGATAACCCCAGGAGCTTTACGCTCGATTGGCATTTCGAAAGTCTCTCCAGTAATTGGGCCTTTACCATCGATAGGCTGACCTAATGTATTTACCACACGGCCTAACATACCTTCACCTACTTTAATAGATGCGATACGGTTAGTACGTTTGATAGTATCACCTTCTTTAATTTCATCCGATGGACCTAAAAGTACAACACCTACGTTGTCTTCTTCTAAGTTCATCACAATACCTTGTAGTCCATTCGCAAACTCAACCAACTCTCCTGATTGAACTTTTGTTAAGCCGTAAATACGCGCAATACCGTCACCTACTTGCAATACGGTACCCACTTCTTCTAAATCGGCTGCTGACTTAAAGCCTGACAATTGCTCTCTTAGAATTGCCGAAACTTCATCTGGTCTTACCTCTATCATTGTTGTAATTCGTATAAGGGGTTTTTGATTCTATTATATCTTGTTCTCGAACGCCGGATTAAACTCCTTGGTTCTCGAAATGTCTCTCTAATTTATTAAGCTTGCCTTGAATACTTGCATCAATCTGCTTGTCTCCAACCTTCACCACAAAGCCACCGATCAATGATTTGTCTACTTTGTTAGCTAAGATGACCTCGGCGTTGATCTGAGCAGCAATCTGCTCTTTTAATGCCTGTAGGTTGGCCTCCGATAAAGGACTGGCCGAAACAACTTCTGCATGAACGATACCTTTAACCTCGTTGTATTCACGAACAAACTCTAAGGCTGTCGCATAAACTAATTCTGCACGGCCTTTTCTAACCATGATATTGAAGAACTCCAATATCTCCGGTCTGATTTTACCTTGAAATAAAGCCTTCAAGATCGCAAGTTTCTTGTCCGTCTTAATGATCGGATTGTTTAAAACTGCTTGCAATTCCGTGTTAGATTTGATTATGGCAATAACTCCTTCGATATCCGCCTTAACCCCATCCAGACTCTCCTGCTCTACCGACAAGTCGATTAATGACTTGGCATATCTTGAAGCTACTTTGAAAACTGACATACGCTAATTTTTAAATTCGTTAACCAATTAGTTTAATTTAACATCTTTCATCAAGTCAGCTACTAAAGCTTCTTGCTTTCCTTGGTCCTCGAATTCTTTCGTTAATACTTTGCGCGCAATCTCTAAAGATAAGGTAGAAACTTGGTTCTTAACCTCAGCTAAAGCTTTTAATTTTTGGTCTTCAATCTCGCGTTTAGCTTGCTCGATCAATTTACCACCTTCTACTTGAGCTGCATCTTTTGCCTCTGCCACGATCTTATCCTTCAATACTTTTGCTTCTTTCAAGATAACATCACGCTCTTCACGAGCCTTTTTTAACAAATTCTCGTTCTCATTGGTCAAACGTGCCATTTCCAATTTCGCCTTTTCTGCAGAAGCTAAAGCATCGGTAATGCCTTTTTCGCGTTCCTCTAAAGCATTTACAATCGGTTTCCAAGCATATTTCCCTAACAAAAAGATGACGATCAAAAGGATGATCAATTGCCAGAAAAATAACCCGAATGAAAAATCATGAATTAAAGCGTCCATTTATTTACGTTATTATATTTTTGAATTTAAATTTTTTGTCTTTTTGATAAACACAACTTGCAACCAACCGTTGCAAGATGTGTCCATTGTCTTTTGTAATAAGCTTAGCTTATTTACCTAATAGAAGAGCACCGAATGCTAAACCTTCCAATAAGGCACCGATGATGATCATCGCTGTTTGAATTTTAGATGCTGCTTCTGGTTGACGAGCGATAGCTTCCATTGCTGAACCACCGATTTTACCTAAACCTAAACCAGCTCCGATAACGATCAAACCTGCTCCTACTAAATTTGGAATCATAACAATTTTATATTTAAAAATTTAACAAAAAATTCGAATTAATGATGCGAATGCTCTTCCACTGCCATACCGATAAATAAGGATGACAACATCGTAAAGATAAACGCTTGTAAGAATGCTACCAATAATTCCAAGAAGAATAATAACAACGTTAGAATTAAGGATACACTCACTGAACCTACAACAGTCAACTGATGTTGCAACAAATACACAACAGCAATCAGACCCATTACAACGGTGTGACCAGCTGTAATGTTTGCAAACAAACGAACCATCAAGGAGAAAGGCTTAGTAAACAAACCTAATACTTCGATTGGCGCTAAAACAAATTTGAAAGGAACCGGTACTCCTGGCATCCAGAAAATATGTTTCCAGTAATCTTTGTTTGCTTTAAAATTCGTAATGAAAAATGTAAACAGGGCTAAACACAATGTAACAGAGATATTTCCAGTTACGTTTACCCCTAGTGGAGTTAGCCCTAATAAGTTCAATAAAAAGATCAAGAAGAATACAGACAACAAATATGGCATGAATTCTTTGTAACGATGCCCGATGTTAGGGATCGCCATCTCATCTCTCACGTATAGAACCAATGGCTCCAATGCACGTCCAATTCCTTTAGGGACCACGTTTGAACCGTTTTTATATGTTTTAGCTAAACTTGTAAATCCAATGAACAACAACAAAGCAGCCAACATCAAACCTAAAACATTCTTGGTAATCGAGAAGTCCCAAGGTTTTGCATTTGTTGGGTGATGTTTGTCATCGTATGTAATCGTACCTGCAGCATCTGTCTTGTAGATTTTGCCATGGTACAATTTGTAAAATTGACCGTCTTTTTCTACTACTTTATCGCCATGCTCGAACTCACCGGAAGAAAAAACCTTCAGACCACCATCAATCAAGATAACTGGTAAAGGGAAGCCATAATTCTTTCCTGTTTTAGAATCAGTAAAGAAATTGAAATAGTAATCATCCTTTAAGTGGTGTTGAATATGAGCGTTAATTTCCTCAGAACTAGAAGTTTCACCATGTGTATGCCCTTCTTCAGCAACTGAGCGGAATGGATTAACAGTAAACAAAATTACTGCAAATAATAAAAGTACTTTCTTAAGACTCACCATTTTAAAATAATGTTGAATTATGACAAATTTTGCGCAAAATTACAATTTTATTTGGCATAAATTCAGAATTGTTTAAACTTTTTAAAAAATTAGTTTTTATTAACCGTTTCTTGTTGATTTACAATATAATAGGCCGCAAAGGCATCATACATCAAATAAACAAAAAACACGACTAGAAAATTAAGCTCAATAAAATCATTCTCGAGTAGATTGATACCCTCATGAATGAACACATAACTGCCCACCGCTTTCAGGGTCATGCCGACCAAAAACGCAAAGCCGACCTGCACCGGCATCGTATAATCGATGAGCAACAAAATAATGACCATGACAACGGAAGCAATCGCCCCGAAGGTATACATCCCCTCTAAACTATAGCCCGATCCTATCCACCAATGATCATGATGGTTCATCTTCAAAACGGCATAATGTATCCCAAAACATACACCTGTGACGCCAAGCAGAACTAATAATAAGAGCAGGTATCTATTCATTTCTATTGATATAATTTACTTGTTTAATAAATTGATATAGGGAAAGTCCGACGCCAAACATCGTCAATCCCTTCATCCACCACTCCCCTTCTACCGCATATTTTTCGTCCAGCCAAGTCCCTAACCAGTAGAACACATAGATGGTCACCCCCATTTGAAAGGGCATGGAGGTAAATACCAACCATTTGTTGACCTTCTTATTTGACTTGCTTTCCTTCAAACTCTAGTAGATGGGTTAGCTAACAAAGATAATTAAATCTCATTAGGCTAAACCTTTTGTGTCGATTTTTTGTAAAAAAGCTGTTATTTGACTTCAAAATGATCGATTAACGGGCATTTCAGGTTATTTGTGGGTGGTTGCCAAGGATGTTATGGTTTGAACCAGGGTTAATGGGATGGGAGGATGGACCAAGATCGAGGGAAAGAACCAGGATTAAAGGGATGGGAGGATGGACCAAGATTATGATCAAATGTCGCAGGAAATTCCCCTATACTGTAGGGGCATATCGAATACGCCCGCCCCATGTAAACCCAAATTATTATCACCTTCTGATTTAAGAAACTCCATGATTTTCATGTTCTCGTCCGTACAATTTCCAGAACCCAAACCCCTTGAGGGGTGAAATATTTGTAGAATCTGGATGTTTGAAATGGCGAACCCACAGCGTGGGTGAAATATCTTTCAATAATTCCTCTTTATGGGTTAAAAAAGATAAAAAACAGTTTGTTCATCTTACGATTCACAACGACAACCAGATCGAAAAATAAAATAAAATAGATTCTTCGCTTCGCTTCTGAATCCCTCTTTAGTGCATTTTGATTCTGAACGATAAGTGAGGAATCTGTACGGTTCTTCTACTGAAGATATTGTCATCCTTAACCTTCGGTTAAGGAACTGTACAGCCCTGCAAAAAATGATTTTTTAATTTAGGATGTTTGCATTTCTCCGAGATTCTTCCTCCGTCAGAATGACACAAAAACTATTAACAAAATGATATGGTCAACATCCTGTTATCAGTTTCCGAAAAATTTTATCCAATTTTTTAACCCTCTGCGTGACACCGGATTTCAAATCATAAACACTAGTTCTGGGAAATAAAAAACTGGTCGGTATTCAGATAAATTATAGGAGGAAATTCTCCCTTATTATGGGCCAAAAGGTTTTCAATGACTACTTCATTAAGATCGGTTACTCGCTTATCCAACATCCTGGACCATAAAACTACAATAATCTCTGGTTCATTAACCAACTTTTCATCAAGGTTGAAATTCTTCAATAAAGCGGCTAAGGAAATATGCTCGCTTGATATATCAACAGCCGTCTTCGGGATATATTTATCAAACCGACCATCATAACGCCAATTCAGCGTCCTTATATTTTTACCAGGAGCATAACAATTGGCATGAAATGAAACTAGTTTTTGATCCTTAAAATAGAGTAATTGAATCGGCTGGGCAGCATTGTTCTTAAAAGTATCCGTGTACAGTAGCACATAGTTCTGCATACCGGAATCAGGCACTGCAAAGGAATATTTCGTTCCTTGGTATGGTCCTGTCAATTCAGCAGCAAACTTTTCATATTCCTGTTGATCAAACTCCTTTATATCCTTTATTCCAGCCGCTTTGTAAACCATGGCTCTACAGGAAGTCAGGAATAGCAATAGGAAAAACAAACCCGTAAAAACTCTCATATTCATTTCATTTAGATTAACAATCGTTTCTAGTAAAGCTAATTATTATTGAATTTAATCAATTAGCAATAAACAAAACGAAATCAGCTTAAACTTTAAGAATTCTTAACAAATTTAGTTTAACCAACTGCTTCGATCTTACTTCTCAGCTACTTCCATATACTTTTGGGCAATCCTGATCTGTGGGTAATCTACTTTCATGTCCATCAAGGTTCTTAGCTCGGTCGCTGAAGCATCTGGATGTGACTTGATGACCTTGACAATGTTTTGCAGCTCGGCATCCGGAATCAAATCTGATGCTTCAATATCGGAACCTATAAAATTGATCAGATGACCATAGATGGTTCCTACCACCATATCGCGTTTCGTAGCAATCTCTTCAATATCCATCCCATCCATAAACATATCCAGGGAAATCTGTTTGGTATCCTTCTCCTTTTCTTCTACTTCCTTCGCCAGATCCTCCTTAGGCTTGTTCCATTGCAGCAACTCCTCTGTCAGTTCATCCGAGGACTTATTTAGGGCTTCCGCAATAGTTAGGCTATGTTTGAGCTGCTCATGCTTTCTCTTGAAATCCAACAAAATACTCTTTAGGGTAGAAATATATTTCTTGGTCCTTTTCTTAACCTGCCATTGCTCAATATGCTTCTCCATTGGCGCTAAACATTCCTTATCAAATGTGGGAATAAACCAGCTGACCGCCGCTTTTGATCGCTCGCAGATCTTTTCATAGTCAAGGTCTACCTGACCCAGCATTTTGTACAGTTGGGTGATAAATTTGTTGGCCACCACTTCCTGTGCCTTTAATTTTGACAGCATGTCCTTCAGGAATTCAACGGCCTCATCTTTACCCTCAATTTTCTTCCCTTCTTGCTCCACGATCAGGGATTCCATTTCTTCACACATACTGTTCCAGCGGAAACTCTGCAATAAGATCTGACCGAGATATCTTTTTTGGGATTCCTGTAGGATCGGTTCTAAATCGGTGATGGCCTCCATCTGTTTCATAAAGCTGACCACCTGATAATCCGTACGGATGGCATAGGAAGGAACCCTGGAACGCAATACCAAACCTTCCAAGCCAGTCAACCTGCTCAGGGCTACATAGACCTGTCCAGCTGCAAAGGAAGTCCCTGCATCAATGATTGCCTTTTCAAAGGTCAAACCTTGGCTCTTATGGATGGTAATGGCCCATGCCAATCGCAAAGGAAATTGAGAGAATGTACCCAATACCTCCTCTTCGATCTTGTCATCCCCTTTGTTATAGGAATAGCGGATATTCTCCCAAGTTTCTCGTTTGACTTCCACATCCTCTTCCCCATTCGGAAAGGAAACTATGATCTTATGCTTTTCAACTTGAATATCCTTCACCGTACCGATCTTTCCATTGAAATAACGGCGTTCCTCACCTACATCATTCTTGATAAACATCACCTGTGCACCGACCCTCAGGCTCAAGGTCTCCTCTGCTGGAAACAGTCCATTCTGAAATTCATCCTTGATAATGGACTTAATCTGATGCAGCTTGCTGTCCAAGCTTTCCAGCTTCTCTTGGTTGATCTGGTCCGCAAGTCTATTATGTGAGGTCAAGGTAATATATTGTTCCCCTTCTGGGGCGATAAAATCCGGTTTGTAATGGGTATTCAAGTCATCGAGATCGGCATTTGTAGTCTCATTATTCCTGATTTTATTCAAGATATTGATGTAAGCATCATCCTGTTGTCTATAGATTTTCTGAAGTTCAATCAGTACCGGTGGCTGCTGCTTGAAAACTTTGGCATCAAAGAAAAACACACTGGAATAATAATCCCGAAGGACCTGCCATTCGCGATCTTGGACCACGGGCGGCAATTGGTACAGATCCCCAATAAAAAGGACCTGAACGCCTCCAAATGGGCGCATATCTCGACGTACACTTTTCAGGATGACATCAATTGCATCCAAGGTATCCGCACGGACCATGGAAACTTCATCAATTACCAACAGTTCCAATTCTTGCAGGATGGCGCGACGGTTCTTGGTTAATTTAATCGTACTAAACAACCTGTGCTTGTTGTAAATAAATTGGTCTGAATCTCCCCATTGCAAGGGATAATCTTCGATAAACACACCGAATGGCAGCCAGAACAGGGCATGAAGTGTTGTCCCGCCAGCATTCATCGCAGCCACACCTGTCGGCGCAGTGATGGCCATTTTCTTGTAGCTGTTCTCTCGGATAAACTTCAAAAAAGTAGTCTTTCCAGTCCCTGCTTTCCCAGTTAGAAATATGGGTTGCTGAGTCTGGTTAACGAACGCGACGGCCTTGGAAAAAATATCATTTTGTGTATCGAATGCTTGTGACATGAGGAAATTTCTTATTTTGCAAATATAAGGTAAATCAATCGATAGACTGATTTATGGCTTGTATTAATACAAAAGTTATATTATCTTCACATAAGTAAACATCGTAACCATGACATATATAGATAAAAGCGAATTATTTCAAGAGATTTCAAGTAAATTGACCAATAAGGGATTCAAGATTGAAAGCGAAGATCAGAATAGACCTTGGGGTGGATTTTTTGTGATCAACGAAGATCAGGCACAGGAATTTGCCGACGCTTATTTTGAAGGCCTAAACGTTCAAGACCTGAGAATATCTGGCAAATTAAGCCCAAAAGTTTTGATTGTAGGCCCTAACAAACGTTTATCATGGCAATATCACCACCGTAGAGCTGAAATTTGGCGTGTCATCCGTGGAGAAGTTGGTGTAGTAACCAGCCCTACTGATGAGGAACATGAACTAAAGATCTTAAAAGAAGGGGATTCCATCCGCCTTTCCCAAGGTGAAAGACATCGTCTTGTAGGATTGGGTTCCTACGGAGTCGTTGCTGAAATCTGGCAACATACCGACTCTGCCAATCCATCTGATGAAGATGATATCGTAAGAGTTCAAGATGACTTCGGAAGAGGGGTCTAAGGAATCCATAACATATACAAAAGGGAGATTTTCATGAAAATCTCCCTTTTCGTTTACAAGCATTCATGAGGATATTAATCTGTCCTCTATTCTTACTTGAGTTTCTTACTGACCTCATTCGAGACACATTCCGAATTTTTGCAACGTGTGTGCAACAGCATTAAGTCTATGTCCGAATCATTCTCGAATATGTCTCGAATAAGACCTCCTTTCTTTTCTAAAAAAAACTAGGGCAAACCTAGGAAATATAACATCCAGAAGACAGCAAGATGATGCGGATAAAAATATAAACAGGACAGTTTTATCACTACAATAACCTACTAATCAAGAACTTAAAACCACTTTTTCACGTGAAATAACAATTATTTGGCCATTAGATGTGGATAACTCCAATTGACAAAGCAATCAAAATTCCATTTCAGGCCTATCAATTGACAAGAATATTCCTGGTTTTGTGATGTGCAATTCTATTGGCGAATTAAATGTGCAAAAGTGTTGTGCAAAAGTCGATTAACTTTTTTATATTTTTGCGATGGTTCAAGAATATCGAAAAACATTATGAGTACATATAACGAAGATAGCATACGGTCCCTAGATTGGAAGGAACATATCCGACTGAGACCTGGGATGTATATTGGTAAGCTGGGGGATGGATCGGCCTATGATGATGGTATTTATGTATTATTGAAAGAGGTGGTTGACAACTCCATCGACGAGTTTGTCATGGGTGCTGGTAAGATCATCGATATCACCGTAAATGAGAACAGAGTGACGGTACGTGATTATGGCCGTGGTATCCCAATTGGTTCCGTAGTAGATGTTGTTTCCAAAATCAATACGGGCGGTAAGTACGACAGTAAAGCCTTTCAAAAATCGGTAGGATTGAACGGAGTAGGTACCAAAGCGGTGAATGCCCTGTCCAATCAGTTTTCCGTACAATCATATAGACAGAACGTAACGCGTATTGCGCAATTCAGCAAAGGGGAATTGATTTCTGATGAGCAAAAGGATACCACCCAGCGCAACGGTACATCAGTGACCTTCTATCCTGATGACAGCATTTTCCGGAACTATAAATATAGGTTGGAATTTGTGGAGAACATGATCTGGAATTATGTTTTCTTAAATTCTGGACTGACCATTAACTTCAATGGGCAGCGTTTCATCTCTGAAAATGGACTAAAAGACTTATTGGAGCGCAATGTAGATACCGAAGGGATGCGATATCCGATCATCCACCTTAAAGGGGATGATATCGAGATCGCCATGACCCACGGTCAGCAATATGGGGAAGAATATTATTCTTTTGTCAACGGACAACATACCACACAGGGCGGAACGCATCAAGCAGCCTATCGTGAGGCGGTCGTGAAGACGATCCGCGAGTTCTACAAAAAGGAATTCGATGCTTCTGACGTGCGTGCATCCATCATTGGAGCGATTGCCATCAAGGTACAAGAACCTGTATTCGAATCGCAGACCAAAACCAAGCTAGGTTCCCAAAGCGTTGGCCCTGAAGGTCCGACCGTGCGTACCTTCATCAATGACTTTGTCAAAAAGGCATTAGATGATTATCTGCATAAGAATCCGGCAACTGCAGATGCTCTGCAAAAGCGAATCATGCAATCGGAGCGAGAGCGTAAGGA
The DNA here is from genome assembly GCF_024261425.1 of Sphingobacterium sp. LZ11T8. Lineage (NCBI taxonomy): Bacteria > Pseudomonadati > Bacteroidota > Sphingobacteriia > Sphingobacteriales > Sphingobacteriaceae > Sphingobacterium > Sphingobacterium sp. LZ11T8. Next base: position 48,431 of record NZ_JANBZY010000001.1, read on the forward strand.
TATTGCTGGAATCAAGAAATTGGCCAATGAACGTGCAAAAAAAGCTTCCCTGCACAACAGAAAATTGAGGGATTGTAAGGTACATTTCAGCGATAAGCATGAGCGTAACCTTGAAACTACCTTATTTATAACAGAGGGTGATTCTGCATCTGGATCGATTACCAAATCCAGGGATGTATATACTCAAGCGGTATTCAGTCTTAAAGGTAAGCCATTGAACTCTTATGGCCTAACCAAGAAGATCGTCTATGAAAATGAGGAATTCAATTTATTGCAGCATGCCTTGAATATTGAGGAAGGCATCGAAGGCCTTCGTTATAACAATATCGTGATCGCGACGGATGCCGATGTGGATGGTATGCACATCCGCCTTCTATTGATGACCTTCTTCCTGCAGTTCTTCCCTGAATTGGTAAAAGCAGGACATGTATCCATCCTTCAAACCCCATTATTTAGGGTCCGTAATAAAAAGGAAACGATCTACTGCTACTCCGACGAAGAGCGGGTGAATGCCATCAAAAAATTGGGTTCAAAACCGGAGATCACCCGATTCAAAGGTTTGGGAGAGATCTCACCTTCGGAATTTGGCATGTTTATCGGAGAAAACATCCGTTTAGAGCCGGTAATCTTATCAAAGGACAATAAGCTTCCACAGTTGCTGGAATATTATATGGGTAAAAATACCCCGGACCGTCAAGTTCATATCGTCAACAACTTACGCGTTGAGTTGGATACTGAGGACGACTTAGTGACCACAAAAGATGGCGTTGAAGAGGCTGCAATAGAGTCTGTTCAGGAAGCCGTTTAATAAAATATTTGTGGGGAGAGGTCTTACTTCTCCCCCTTTTTCAACCTAACCAACATGAATACGCAAACCTTAATTCTCATCCAGTGTACGGATGCAGTTGGCCTTGTCGCCATCATTTCCAATGTTTTGGCTGAACAGGAGCTTAACATCGTGAGCATGCGCGAGTTTGTTGATGAAGCCAACAAGAAGTTCTTTGTTCGGGTAGTATGCGCCGGCGAACTATACCACAAGGAAGTCCTACAGCAAGCTTTAACAAATAGACTACCTTCCAACAGCCAGGTCATGATCAATCCTGACCAAAGGAAGCGTTTGGTGATCCTGGTCACCAAGGAGCATCACTGTTTGGCAGACATCTTGGTTCGCAATTATTTCGGCACTTTCCAAGCTGAAGTCCTCGCCGTGGTTGGGAACTATGACAACCTGCAGAAATTCACGGAGAAGTTTGACCTCCCTTTCCATTATATCAGCCATGAGAACAAGAGCAAGGAACAGTTTGAAGATGAACTGGCCGAGGTAGTTTCAAGCTATCAAGCGGACTATATTGTCTTGGCGAAATTCATGCGTATCCTTTCCCCTAGTTTTGTTGCCAAGTTTAAGGGCAAACTCATCAACATTCACCATTCCTTCTTGCCAGCTTTTATCGGAGCGAATCCCTATAAGCAGGCGCATGATCGCGGCGTGAAGATCATTGGCGCTACGGCCCACTTCGTTACCGACGACCTCGACGAAGGACCGATCATCGTGCAGAACACCAAATCCGTTGACCACAGCTACGACGTCAGCGGTATGCGCACCGCAGGGTCCGAAATCGAAAAAGCCGTCCTGAGCCGCGCCATCCAGCTCCTCTCCGAAGACCGCGTAATGCTGCACGGAAATAGGACGATTGTTTTTAAGTAGTATTTAGAATTTAGTATTTAGTAGTTAGTATTTAGTATTTAGACACCCTCTATGGCTATTATGAACCTGTATTTTTAATCTTAATACTAAATACTTAATACTAAATACTTCCCCCAAAGTGACCAACATCACATTTTCCTTTTATCAGCTGTTACTTTTTGTATGGGGATTGTTTTGTTATTTGCGGACAGTAAAAGATATACATGACGCATTCATTTCATATTCCTGTTTTAGGCCTTGCATTTTCGATAGATACGCCGATTAAAGTTGCTCAATTTGGTATTTCTTCGGTTATTTCGATCGTGGATGACGAGTTGATTGAGCGGATGCGCGAGTATTATTCGAAGAAGTATGAGCTAGCTTACGAGGCGATCAGCAAGAAACATGCTGATTACCGTGCAACACGTATCTGTAAATATTTGGATTTAGTTCAGGATTTGGTTTCTGAACAGGTGGAGCGCTTGAAACGTGTGGACTGGAAAGAGGATAAGGATGCTCAGCGTTATTTTGAACTGCTTCCGGAGGCACATCCGAGCAAGGAAAAATATACGCTCTGGAAATCATTGAAGCATGGCTATGAAAAGCATTTGGTTGCCAATGATATCCGCGAGGCCATGGTTCCAGGGGAAATCGACGTGAACATCATGTCTAAAGTGGACAAGATCAATAGAGATGCCGATGGCAATGAGCTGCCGGAGGTATTTTCGGATGCATCAGCAGCGGTACGAGGTTTTGCGATGAGCAAATTGCAGTCCTCATTGGTACTTTCCGCAGGGATGAATCCAAGGTTATATGCGTACCTATCAGAGTTGGGTACCTTCTTTCCAGATGCCGATGGAAATTTCAAGAAGAAGATTACTCTGAAGGTGTCAGACTATAGGTCGGCACTTATCCAAGCCAAGTATTTGGCAAAAAGAGGTATTTGGATTTCCGAATACCGGATTGAATCGGGCTTAAACTGTGGCGGTCATGCGTTTGCCACCGACGGATTTCTTTTAGGCCCGATTCTCGAAGAATTTAAGAACAATAAGGAAGCACTGATTGCGGAAATATTCCCGCTCTACCAAAGTGCCCTTCAAGAATTAGGTCTAAATAGTGAAAACGCTCCTGCAATCAAGTTTTCCGTCCAAGGAGGTGTGGGAACTTCGCAGGAGCATTCTTTCTTATTGGATTATTATAACATGGATGCCGTAGGTTGGGGGTCACCCTTCCTGCTGGTTCCGGAAGCTACGACGGTAGATGAGGAAACCCTCAATAACCTAGCAACAGCTACAGCGGATGATTTCTACATTTCCCAAGCTTCTCCATTAGGGGTTCCATTCAACAACTTCAGGAAGAGCACTGCAGAGCAGAGCCGTCTGAAAAGGATTGAACAGGGCAAACCCGGATTCCCCTGCACCAAGAAATACTTGGTTTCCGATACGAGCAATAGTACCGAGCCAGTTTGTACCGCTTCCAGGGTATATCAATTGAACAAGATCAATGAGTTAAAGCAACAGGAACTCGATGAAGCGAGTTATCAATTGGCTTACAATAAGATCGTTGAAAAACAATGCCTATGTGAAGGCTTGGCAACGCCGGCATATTTGAAATATGGTATCCTCAAACCTAGGGAAAGGGATGCTGTTGCCATCTGCCCTGGGCCGAACACCGCATATTTCAATAAAGTTTATAGCCTAAAGGAAATGGTTGACCATATTTATGGACGCGTCAATGTCTTAAATGGCGTGAATAGACCATCTTTCTTTATAAACGAACTCGATCTATATGTTAAACACTTGGCAGGATATATCAATGAAAACCTGTCAGACCTGGATGTGAAGAAGAAAAAGTACATCCAGAAATTCCACACTCAGCTCTTGGATGGTATTAGCTATTACCGTTCCCTTCAATCGAAAGTAAACTCAGCCTTTGGAGAATCCAAAACTGCATTTTATGAACAGTTGAACAGACTTGAGTCCCAACTTAGCCCCTTAAATGTGTAATAATAAGAAACCTACCTATGAAAAACGAAAGAGGTTGCCGATCATGGCAACCTCTTTTTTAATGTTTGTATGGAGCGGGCGCATGCGATACACCCCCTACGAATTTTATCTGTATTTACAGGAATTAGGATCTTGGTCTATCCTCGAATCCATTCCATCCTGGTTCAAATACCCCTCTTATTTCTACTGTCTAATCAGCTATTTTCCTGAACTTCCCAAAAACACCTAATGGTAATTTTGGACCTGCAGTTGCTTGTAGGTATAGCTCTCCAATCTCTAGGTTTTGGACTTTGGGGAAGGAGGTTTTGATAAGGTTTTCGACGATTACGGAAGAGAAACCTAGGGAATATGTATTGAGGATCAGGAAGTGCTCTTTAGGGTCCAATAGTTGAACGACATCGCGCATCATTTCCATGATATGGTCTTCCAATTTCCATTTTTCACCTTTAGGACCGTGTCCATAGGCTGGTGGATCAAGGATAATTCCATTATAGGTATTCCCGCGTTTCAGTTCACGTTTTACGAATTTCAAAGCGTCTTCAACAACCCAACGGATATCGCTGATTCCAGAAAGCTCCTGATTTTCATTGGCCCAAGTCACGACCTGCTTAATGGAATCCACGTGAGTGGTATCAGCACCGGCAGCTTTGGCGATCAAAGATGCTCCACCTGTATAAGCAAAAAGGTTTAATACTTTGGGTTTAGGTGTCTTGAAGGACTTCACAGAATCGGAGATATAATCCCAATTGACAGCTTGTTCAGGGAATATCCCGACATGCTTAAATGAAGTAAGACCAAGTCTGAACTTAATGGCTACATCTTCATTTTTATATTGTATATGCCAACGGTCTGGAGTCTTCGGGTTCTTTTTCATCCAGTCTCCTGAGGTTGCCGAACGGCCTTTGAATTTGATATGATAACGTTTATTCCATTCTGCATCGCCCAATGCTTTAGGCCATACTGCCTGTGGTTCAGGACGAATGAGGATCAGTTCACCAAAACGTTCAAGTTTTTCAAAATCACCACAGTCGATCAGTTCATAATCTTTCCAGTGTTGCGGTGTAAGGAGTTGAATTTGGGTATCGTTGTTCAAGATGCAATATTTAAAGGACCATAAAAGCCATCATAAAACATGATGTTAGCATTGTTTTATGCAGGTTTTTTCTGCAAAGATAGAAAAATCGAAGGAAAAGAATTACTGTTCCTTTTTCAAAGTATTGCGAGCAGCTTTCATCAAAGGGCTGGCGAACACAAAGTCATTCAATTCCTTGTTGTCAGATTTCAACATATCCTGGTTGGAACCTTCCCAATATTTCTTCCCTTTATAGAGGAACAGGATGTAATCACCAATCCCCATTACCGAGTTCATATCATGTGTCACCACGACGGTAGTACATTGATATTCTTCGGTCAGGTCCTGCACCAATTCATCGATTAGGATGGATGTAGCAGGGTCAAGTCCGGAATTCGGTTCATCACAGAAAAGATATTTGGGATTCATGCTGATTGCACGGGCAATACCGACCCTTTTTTTCATACCACCGGAAAGTTCCGATGGGTATAGACCGTTTTTTCCAGCTAGATTTACACGTTCCAGACAGAAGTTGGCCTTATCAATCTTTTCAGATTTGCTCATTTCGGTAAACATATCCAAAGTGAAGACGATATTCTGTTCCACGGTCATGGAGTCAAATAGGGCGGAATTCTGAAATAGCATTCCAATTTCCTTACGGATGGGTACTTTTTCTTCGAAATCCATTTTGGTAAATTCCTGTTTGTCAAAGAATACCTTTCCTTGATTAGGTTGGTGCAATCCGACAATACATTTTAACAGGGTACTTTTTCCTGATCCAGAGCCACCGATAATCTGACTTACTTTTCCAGGTTCGAAGATGGCATCGATTCCATCCAATACCACATTATCCCCAAAAGACTTATGAATATTTGTTATTTCAATCATAGAGAATTACAACATTAATGCAGTGATCAAATAGTCACATGCCAAGATGGAAATACAACCAATCACTACGGCCCTTGTTCCAGCCTGTCCAACTTCTAGAGCACCACCGCGCACATAAAAACCTTTATAGGCCGGTACAGAGGTAATAATAAATCCAAACACTGTGGCCTTCACCATCGCGACAACCATGGTAAAGCCATTGAATCCCCCGCGGATACCTTCGATATAATCATCGGGCGTTACAGCACCAGAAAGGGCACCACCTAGAAGACCGCCGACCAAGGCACAAGCGATAGCGACAATAACTAGAGCCGGTACCATGATCACTCCGGCAATAATCTTCGGGAGGATCAGATAGCCTGCGGCATTGATACCCATGATCTCCAGGGCATCAATCTGTTCTGTCACACGCATAGAACCAATTTGGGAGGAGATGGAAGACCCTACTTTACCCATCAATACGAGGGCAGAAATGGTAGGTCCAAGTTCCAGGATATTGGAGTCACGGTTGATCTGTCCGATTACCGAGGTTGGAATCAAGTCAGAAACCAACTGGAAGGCGATCTGCATCGTCATTACCGCACCAATAAAGGTAGAAATGATCACAATTAAGCCCAACGACCCCACTCCTATCTCTGTCATTTCATGGAAGACCTCCTTTAGGTAAATCTTCATTTTCTCAGGTTTTCGAAAAACCTTCTTCAGTAACAAGAGATATTCACCAAAATAATAAAATATCATACGTTGGTTTTATTATATATTTTGTATTAAATCACTAATTCTAACGAATCCTCGGCAAAAATGTTTTGGATAAGTTCAAGATACAAATTCTCGATGAATCTTTTCACCGACAAAACTAATTGATTTACCGAAAAAATGAAGCGTCAAGCCTATTTTCCGTTATTAAATTTGTAATATCGTAGTAGTTTTGGTCAACAAAGCTAAGAAACAATGAACAATAAAATTGCAACAGGTATATGGTTGGTATTCGCAGGATTGGTATTCTTGCTACACAACTTGAAAGTAATAGATTTTAATTTCTTCTCCATAATCAGTTTATGGCCATTGATCCTTGTGTCTATTGGAGTCAGTTTGCTCCTGCAGGGAAGGACTTATGGAAAATTCATCGTTATTGCAACCAACATCTTATTATGTGGTTTTATTTTCTTCAAAGGGGTAACCAGCAAGGAGAGCATGTATGACCATATCGGCAATATTGATGTTTCCACTGGCGATGACGTGAAGGGACCATTTACCCAAGTTGTCTCCCATCCTATCGGCTCAGAAACAGAATCTGCTAAACTGACCATCAATGGCGGTGCAGCAAAGTATAATTTCGCTCCGGGAACAGACTCAAGTCTAGTCCTCAGTGCGAAGACGGCACAACCAACTGCCTCATTGAACTTGCAGACCAAGGGCGATAAAGAGGTGAAAATGGAGTTGACCAGCAAAATGAAGAACAATAAGTACAACAATAGCTTGATTGAGGTTGGCCTTAGCAGTAAGCCTGTATGGGATTTGGAATTCAATGTGGGAGCAGCTGCAATCACAGGAGATTTCAAACAAATGAAACTTGGCAAATTGGAAGTAAATTCTGGTGCAAGTTCACTGAACTTATACTTACCAAAACCAGCTTCTGGTACTTGTGATATTGAGATCAATACCGCTGCTTCCAAAGTGATCTTGTATCTACCAAAAGGAGCTGCCTGTCGTGTTGAAACGGATGCTTTATTCTCCAACAACAAATACGAAGATGTGGATGTGGTTTTGGATGATGTTCGCAAGAGCAAAAACTATGACCAAGAATCCAACAAGTACGACATCAAGATTGCGGGTGCTGCAAATTCATTATCTATCTTACGCTATTAAACCCGAAATTAGCTAACTTTGCCTTGATATGGAAAGTAAGCCTTTGACAACGCTAGCCGGCGGTTATTGCAACAGCAAAACAGCCTATTCAAGATTCTATACCCGAGAGGTGCAGATTGGCGATATCCCAATGGGAGGCAATAACCCAATTCGGATACAAAGTATGACGACGGTCGATACGATGGACACGATGGGCTCAGTAGAACAGACCATTAAGATGGTGGATGCGGGTTGTGAGTATGTTCGTATTACTGCACCGAGTATCAAAGAGGCAGAAAACCTAGCAAACATCAAGAAGGAATTACGGGCAAGAGGGTACCATGTTCCCTTGGTTGCCGATATCCATTTTACGCCCAATGCGGCTGAAGTTGCTGCAAGGATCGTAGAAAAAGTAAGGGTAAATCCAGGAAATTACGCTGACAAAAAGAAGTTTGACCAGATCGATTATACCGATGCTGCCTATCAGGCAGAATTAGATCGAATCCATAAGAAATTTTCGCCTTTGGTAAAGATCTGTAAGGAATATGGTACCGCCATGCGTATCGGCACCAACCATGGTTCACTTTCTGACCGCATCATGAGCCGATATGGCGATACGCCGGAAGGAATGGTGGAGTCAGCATTGGAATTCATCCGAATCTGTGAGGATCTTAATTACTATAACCTTTGTGTTTCGATGAAATCATCCAATCCTATGGTGATGGTCCAGGCCTACCGTTTATTGGTTGAAAAGATGGTAGCCGAAAACATGAACTATCCATTGCATTTGGGTGTGACTGAAGCAGGTGACGGAGAAGATGGTCGTATCAAGTCGGCAGTAGGCATCGGTACTTTATTGGAAGATGGCTTGGGAGATACCGTCCGTGTATCCTTGACAGAGGAACCAGAAAAGGAAGCTCCAGTGGCCATTGCTCTAGTAAATAGATATAGTAAACGCGTAACGGACCTTGCTGAAACTCAAGAGCGAGAGATCATCCAAATCACTCCTGTGCAAGAAACTAAGCCTTATATTTCACAGGAAATCAATGCTTTTATTGGCGGATCATTAGTACCAAGGATTGTCGTGGATCTTTCTCAAAAGAACCTAAAAGATCCATTTATTCTATCTGATGTAGGGTACAAGTATGATGCCTTGCTGGATAAATACCACATGGGAGATCAGTCGGTCGATTTTGTATATTTTGGGGATTCCTTACCATCATTTACGATGCCGGGAAACCTAAAGCAACTCTACAATTACAAAACTTGGAAAGAGCTTAAGAATAAAACGAATATTCATCCCATTTATACCTTAGAGGAATTCAACCGAGCGGAATTGAAAGATCCTGCCATGAATTTAATCTATGTCAGCAATGATCTTTTGGAAACAGAAGCCTTTGCCAATCTGCAGATGGACAAGACAATTGTCTTTATACTGGAAACAGACCACTTGCATGGGATGGCAGACCAAAGGCAATTCTTTGCAAACCTGCAGGAAATCGGGATTGATTGTCCGGTCATTATCAAAAGAAGCTATGCTGCTGCTGAATTTTCGGGCCCCATTGGAGACATCATGAATCCGGAAGAGCCAATTTCAAAAATCCAACTCTATGCGGCAACTGATTTTGGCGCCTTATTGATAGATGGTTTAGGTTCTGGGATCTGGTTGGACTCAGAAGCTACCGCAACAGATAAAATAGCCTCCATCTCATTTGGTATCCTTCAGGCTACGCGCTCCAGAATATCCAAAACTGAATATATCTCCTGCCCTAGCTGCGGAAGAACCCTATTTGACCTTCAAGAAACTACCCAAATGATCCGCAGTAGAACCAATCATTTAAAAGGTTTGAAAATCGGTATCATGGGATGTATTGTGAATGGTCCGGGTGAAATGGCCGATGCTGACTATGGTTATGTCGGTGCAGGACCAGATAAGATTACCTTGTACCGTGGGAAAGAAGTTGTAAAACGTAATGTATCTTCTGCAAAAGCTTTAGATGAATTGATAGACATTATCAAGTCAGATGGGCTATGGGTGGAAGAGGGATAATCCTGAACGAATAAGAACTTGCTTTAAAATACAAAAGGGAGATGTTTGCTATAAACATCTCCCTTTTTATCTAGATAATTGAATGATCTTATTTGATTTTCTTGAATCTCATGGTTGCAATATCACCAACGATTAAGGTAAGTTGGTCTCCATTGACACTTTGAACATTTACCTTTTCAATTGATTGAAGGAACAGAGGTTCACCTTCGCCTGGACAGGCCATTCTAGTTGTCGCCATCGGACCGAACTTAATGTTCTTACCATTAATTGTTACAGAACTGTTGAATGTGTTACAGCCAGCATTACCAGACACTTTGTTTGATGAGGAATCAAAAACAAGAGTCGGTTTTTTATCCGGATACAATTCATTGAAAGGTTTTGAAGAATTTGCGATATAGTCCAATTCCCAAGTACCTACCAAGCTATTTTCTGCATCTACCTTAGCAAATTTTGCTAATGGCATCCTGCGGCCTACATTTAAGGATAAGATACCATCAGCTAATGTATAGTTATTGGTCGTTTTGAATACTTCAGCCAACAATTTATCTGTTTCCATATCTTCACATGCCATCATGGTAGAAATACCAGGTTTGAAAGATATCCTATTGGTTCCAGCAAATACATATTCACCAGACATGGTATTACAGCCACCTGAGGCCGAATAACGAGACTCTTCACTCATAAAAACTAAGAAAGGCTCTTTGCCATTCAGTTTTTCAGGCACTTCTTTTCCATTTAATTCGATCAAGCGCCATTTGTTGCCAGTGATTTCAGCAAAGTCTGGGGATTGGTTTTCAGTCGTTTTCTTAGCGCCAGCACAACTTGAAAATAAAATTGTTACTACAGCTAACACACTAAAAATTGATTTTTTCATAGATATCATTGTTTAAACTCTAATATAAATACGCAAAATTTGTCAAAAGGTTTAAAATATTTTTTAAAATTACCTGTTTTCCATATCATATTCTGTTTTTTGGCCATTTTATAAAATGGATAGATCAGGGAAACAGATTTAGTACCACAACAAATTCCAAAAGCATAAGGCAAATACCATGCAAGATTTTTAATATTGTCAAAACTTTAAAAAATAGCTTACAAAATAAGGCAAATCGCTGTTCTAAATGATTTTAGTTATGGCTTATTTGCTCCTATTTCCTTATGTTTGTAGCTAATTAAGAATTAATCTAAAAAGAAGATTGGACAGCTTAATCTTGAATATCCTAACACCTGTTGCAATATTTTTGTTTATTGCTTTATTTACGCTTTTTGCAGTTTATACGGAGCGTAAGATTGCAGGATTTGTTCAGGATCGATTAGGTCCGATGGAAACGGGCAAATTTGGTTTATTGCAGACCATTGCAGATATCCTAAAATTACTTCAAAAGGAATTTATCTCCCCAAGTGCCTCTGATAAGATTTTGTTTGCTGTAGCACCGATCATTATTTTTGTTGCGGTTTTCATTGGTTATAGTGTTGTCCCTTGGGGACCTGACTTATTACCATCCAATACCCATACAGGTTTATTCTTTATTATGGCTGTCGTATCCATTGATGCCATTGGCATCTTGATGGCTGGTTGGGGATCTAATAACAAATACTCTTTATTAGGTTCTATCCGAGCGATTGCGCAGATGATTTCGCACGAATTACCGGTTGGTCTTTCCTTAATCTCTGCGGTGATGATTACGCAGACCTTAAATTTAAATGAAATCGCACTTAATCAAGGAGTCTGGGCAGATCAAGACCTTTATTTTCTTGGATTTTGGAAGGTGAATGATATTGGTGGAATCTTGTCCTGGAATATTTTTCAGGCTCCCCATCTCATAGTCAGTTATGCCATATTCTTTATCGCATCCTTGGCAGAATGTAACCGGGCGCCATTTGATATTCCCGAAGCTGAGAGTGAGTTGATTGGTGGATTCCATACCGAATACGGTGGTATCAGGTTTGCTTTTTTATTCTTGGCGGAATACGCCATGATGTTTTTGGTAGCCATGTTGGGTGTTGTGATATTCTTAGGAGGCTGGAACAGTCCCCTACCGAATATTGGTGCGGCCAGATTGGCTGATTGGACTACAGGCCCAGTTTGGGGTGTGTTTTGGACATTAGCCAAATCGCTATTTATTGTGGCTGTTCAGATTTGGATCCGTTGGACCTTACCTCGTTTCCGTGCTGACCAGTTGATGACTTTATGTTGGAAAATCCTTATTCCCCTAGCTTTTGTATGCATGGCCATTTCAGGGCTTTGGAGAATATTAATCATGCTATAGTTGATCTTAAAAACGACCATACAAGGGCTGGCAACAGCAATCAAAGGACTTACCCTAACGGTGAGACACCTGTTCAGTGCCCGGAAATCACGTCGTTCCCTAGATATCAAACAGGATAATTACTTTGAAGAGCAGTCCGGTGTAACGACCGTTCAATATCCAAAGGTAAAAATGCCTATTCCTGAAGTAGCCAGGTACCAATTGGATGTAGTGATTGACGATTGTATCGTCTGCGATCTTTGCGCAAAAGCATGCCCAGTAGATTGCATTACGATTGAAGCCATTAAATCACCTGAAGCCATAGGGAAAACCTCTGATGGTTCTGTAAAGAGGCTTTATGCTGCCGAGTTTGATATTGACATGGCAAAATGCATGTACTGTGGACTCTGTACGGTAGTCTGCCCGACGGAATGTATTACCATGACCGATAATTACGATCGAGTAACGACCAATCTTGCGGATTTGACTTATTCCTTTGCGGACATGACGGATGAGGAAATCAAGAAACGTAAAGAGGAATGGACCAAGTTTCAAGCTGAGAAGGAGGCAGCGAAGAATAAATAATGGAGTTAGCCATATTTTATGCATTTGCCGCATTGACCATTGGTTCAGCCTTGTTGGTAGTCAGTTTAAAAAATACTGCACGAGCATTGTTCCTGTTCTTTGTAGTGCTATTCGGGATGGCAGGATTATTTATTTTCGCATTGGCAGACTTTGTAGCCATTACCCAAATCATGGTCTATGTAGGTGGTGTCCTGATCCTGATGATCTTTGCCTTTATGCTTTCCAATAAAGAGCTATTGGCTGATTTACAGAATACCTCCAGTAAATTCCTTTCCCTTCCGAACTGGCAAACCCTGCTGTTAAGCCTTGGATTTCTTGCTGTAATGATCTATGGGATCATAGAATGGCAAGAAAACACACCGAAATGGATAACCGAAAACATTAGAAGTGGGAATGTTATCAAATCCACCGACAATAATATCAATCAATTGGGATTAAAATTTATGACCCAATATCTTTTACCATTTGAGGTCATTTCCATATTCTTATTGGCAGCCTTGATCGGTGCAGCACACCTTTCCAGAAAGGAGGATACGAAATGATTACATTAACCCATTTTTTGGTCGTATCTGCCTGCCTTTTCTGCATAGGTCTTTATGCCGTTGTCGCAAAGAGAAATGCCATCATGATCCTTGTTGGGATTGAATTTATCATAAACGCCGCCATCTTAAATCTGGTGGCATTTGGCCGATATGATAAGGTGAACTATGGCGGACAGATCTTTGCGCTGTTTGCTATTGTACTGGCCGCAGCAGCGGTGGCGGTTGGACTAGCCATTATCTTAAACCTGTATAGGAATTATAAGAGCATTAACCCTGATAACATAACTGATTTAAGAGACTGATGGGCGATTTACTGAACATATCACCTGTCTTAGGAAGTATACTGGTTGTACTTCTCCCCTTTGTTGCATTCTTGATCCAAGCAATACTTGGCAAAAGAGACCAATCTGGCAACAACTCTTTGGTCGCTATCATATTAAGTACCCTTTTGAGCTTAATGTTCGTGTTTTCTGAAGTCTGGAATAGCGAACCTATAGCCGCTAATTACGCTTGGTTTACCATCGGTAAAAACAGCTTCCAAATTGGGGTATTGCTAAATAACCTCAGTGTTTTGATGCAATTGATCGTTTGTGTGATTGCATTACCTGTTCATATCTATTCGAGAGCCTATATGAAAGGCGATCCGGGAATCCATCGGTATTGGATGTACCTAAGCCTTTTCTGCTTTGCGATGTTAGGCCTGAGCATTTCCAACAACCTGTTTATGATGTATATCTTCTGGGAGCTGGTTGGATTTGCGTCCTATCTCTTGATTGGATTTTGGTTTACCAAGGAGTCCGCGGTTCAAGCCAACAAAAAGGCGTTTATCATCAACCGGATTGGAGATTTGGGCTTTTTATTAGGGATAGCATCCGTTTATAGTATGTATGGAAGCCTGAACTTGGTAGAGCTTTTTGGAAAAGAAGGGCTATTCTATGAAACGGCACAAGCTTCGGAAGGCTGGATGACCTTTACAGGGATCTGTTTCTTTGTAGGGGCGATGGCTAAATCTGCACAATTCCCTTTGCATGTATGGCTGCCGGATGCGATGGAAGGACCAACAGCAGTATCTTCGCTGATCCATGCTGCGACCATGGTAGCTGCTGGGGTATTCCTGATCTGTACCGTATTTCCATTATTCAATGAAACAGCCTTACTGTTTATCGCCATTATTGGCTCTATTACGGCATTTCTTGCCGCTATCTTTGCCCTAGGCCAGCGCGATATCAAGAGGATTTTGGCATTCTCCACGATATCTCAATTAGGTTTTATGGTGGTGGCGGTTGGAGTTGGCGCATGGGATGCAGCCATGTTCCATTTAGCGACCCATGCCTTTTTCAAATGTTTACTATTCCTTTCCGCTGGAGCCGTAATCCATGAAATGGCGCATCTAAAAGAAAAGAACAATCTTGATATTGACCCTCAGGACATAAATAACATGGGCGGATTGAGGAAATGGATGCCGAAAACATTTATCCTGATGAGCATAGCCTCGTTGGCATTGGCAGGCTTTCCATTGACATCTGGATTTTTATCTAAGGATGCCATCCTGATCTCCACCTATGAATGGGCAATACATCATGGCGCTTTATATTTATTGATACCCATAAGTTTGACCTTGGTCAGTATCTTAACGGCTTTTTATATAGGAAGATTGATCTTTAAGGTCTTCTTTGGCGAATTCAGGATCAAACTTGAGCATATTCACATTCATGAAGCCAGCAATAGCATGCTCGGACCGATGATCTTTTTAGGAATCTGTTCCTTGTTTGTGGTTTTTTCATGGAATCCGCTCGCCTATCACCATTCCTTTATTTTAGGCGGGTTTAATGTGCAATATCCATTTACTGAAATACATTCCTTGCATTTGATATTACCCATTGTCCTGACCCTTGGTTCTGCAATTTCTTGGGCAATAGGTTGGAATTGGTATGTAAAGAATAAATATCCTTTGCAAGCAGGCAATCCTTGGATTGCATTCTCCTTAAACCAAGGCTATCTCAATGAGGTTTACCAAAAGCTTTTTGTAAACAGCACCTTGCGTTTGAGCAACGGATTATATTGGTTTGATAAGTATATTGTGGATGGTTTGGTGAATAGCCTTGCCACAGTTACAAGAGGATTGGCAAATTTCAGTGCCTGGTTAGACAAATATCTGGTCGATGGTCTGGTGAATAGCATTGGGGGAACGACCTATTATATTGGCCATCTATTGAGATGGGTGCAAAACGGGAGGCTTCAAAACTATTTGGGTTTTGCTTTTACGGTATTATTAATTGGAATAATTTATTTGATAATAAAATAAGATGGGTGCATTATCCTTACTTATATTTCTGCCTTTGATTGCTGTTGTAGGCATTCTGTTACTTCCAAACCGTATGGGACAGAGCTACAAATATCTATCCTTAGTGGTTACATTGATCCAATTTGGATTGGCAGGATATTTATATGCTAACTTTCAAGGTTCGACAGGTGGATTTAATGATGTTGCTTCCTATCAATATGTGGAGCAGCTTCCTTGGATCAGGTTGGACCTGGGCTCCATAGGTAAATTAGAGATCGATTATTTTCTTGGAGTCGATGGCTTCTCCTTACCATTATTGCTTTTGAGTGCCTTTGTCATGTTAATGGCGGTAGGAGCCTCTTGGAATATGGAAAAGAGTAAAAAGGGTTATTTTGCGCTGTTAATGCTATTGAATACAGCAGTAATGGGCATATTCTGTGCTTTGGATTTCTTCCTGTTCTATGTATTTTATGAAGTCATGTTGCTACCCTTATACTTTTTGATCGGTATTTGGGGAGGAGCGCGAAGGGAATATGCTGCTATTAAATTCTTTATATACACCCTATTTGGGTCGGTATTTATGCTTTTGGTGATTGTTGGACTTTATTTTTCAGTTCAAAATCCACAAACTGGAGCACATACTTTCAATATGTTGTATATGATGAACCCAGAGAATTATATTCCAGGCTCATTCTTTGACTTTTTAGGAAATGCCAATGAGATATTAGGTATTCCGGCCAGAATGATAGGGTTTATCGTACTTTTCATTGCATTTGCGATCAAGATTCCAATTGTTCCATTACATACCTGGCTACCAGATGCGCACGTAGAGGCCCCTACCCCTGTTTCTATTATTCTAGCGGGTATCCTACTAAAGATTGGTGGCTATGGGATCATCCGTATCTGTATGGGAATCTTCCCTGATGCGATGGCCGATGCGAACTGGTGGTTAGGGTTGATAGCTGTGGTATCCATTATTTATGGTGCATTGAATGCTTTGGCTCAAACCGATCTAAAGCGATTGATTGCTTATTCTTCAGTATCCCACATGGGTTTTGTCCTATTGGGTATTTCATCCTTGACAGCAGAAGGTGTTTCAGGGGCAATGTTCCAGATGTTGAGCCACGGTTTCTTGTCAGCAGCATTATTCTTTTTGGTTGGTGTTCTATATGACCGGGTTCACGATCGATATATCTATAATTTTAGAGGATTGGCGAGCATCATGCCAAAATATACGGCCTATGTTGCCATTGCTTTCTTTGCTTCATTAGGCCTTCCCGGGTTTTCCGCATTTATTGGAGAGGCTTTTGTGATCATCGGAACATTCAACGCGGAAAGCATGCAAACAGGTATTCCACGTTGGATGGCGATATTTGGGTCCTTAGGTATCCTCATGGGTGCGGTCTATTTTTTATGGACCTTGCAGCGCATGTTTTTCGGACAGACCCGTTTGAAAGGCGGTGAAGAATGGGCAGCAGAATTAAAAGATTTAAACAACAGGGAGCAGATCATTCTATTCCCAACCTTGGCATTGGCTTTAATCTTGGGAGTCATGCCTTCCCTAGTATTTGGAGTATTGAACAACTCTGTATTGAGTTTATTGGATTTGGTAACAGCTTATTTGTAGGGTTAAGATAGATGAACGAGTTTGCATTGCAGGTTTCAGACCATATAGATCAGATCATTCGATCGATACCTTTGTTCAAAGTAGAACTGAGTATGTCCATTGGATTTCTGCTCAGTATAGCCTGTACGCTAGTATTTGATAAATACTGGAAGCAGTCTTCGTTTTTTATCAGCATCTTAACGATCATTTCTTCTTTTGCCATTCTTTTGACCCAATATGATTATGCGAATTTTGGGTTCTATGGTATGTTGACCCTCGATAAGACTTCTTTTTATGCCAGGACATTTATTGCTTTAGGTTTATTGGTCTCAGCAGTTTTCCTGCAACAGCATTTTGCACATAAGGAATTCAAAAAAAGAAAGGGCGATATCTACAGCATTCTTTTGGCGGCAGGGATAGGCATGAACCTGTTTTCCATGACGACCCATTGGTTGATGGCTTTTATTGCCATTGAGATGGTATCCATCAGTTCCTATATCATGGTTGGATATTTCTCGGAAAACAAGAAACAATCTGAGGCTGCAATGAAATATGCTTTATTTGGATCGGCTTGTTCTGCAGTGATGTTATATGGGCTTTCATTGATTTATGGCTTTACAGGGGATTTGAATTTTGCCAGTCCTAGGCATATTCAAGGTTTGATTGCTGCGCCTGAGGTGATGAGTAGCATTGCCATCCTCTTTGTATTTACAGGGATTGGTTTCAAATTGAGTTTTGTTCCTTTTCACTTATGGGCACCGGATGTTTATGAGGGCGCTCCTACCCCAGTAACGGCATTTCTGTCTACAGTACCCAAGATCGCAGCCATTGTCTTGATGAGCAGATTGGCAGCGGCCTGGATCAGTACCCCATTTTATTTTAGTGAACTGACCTTTATGTTTGTTTCCATTGTGGCAATCATCACGATGCTCTTTGGTAACTTGATCGCCTTAAGGCAGACCGATATGAAACGGTTGATGGCTTATTCCTCCATCGGGCATACCGGTTTCCTTTTGATGGCCATTATCGGCTATGTAAATGGCCAACAGGATATTCTTTTCTTCTATATTTTCATATATGTGCTGATGAATTTGGCAAGTTTTGCATTCATCGACGTCCTGGAACAGAAGCTGGGCAGCAGCAATCTACAGGCTTATATCGGTCAAGGAAAGAAACTACCATTAATATTTACCTGTTTCTCCATAGTAGGTATATCGTTGATCGGAATACCTCCAACGGCAGGCTTTGTTGGAAAACTATTGGTCTTCACCAGTATTTTTGAAATCTACCAATCTGGGGGTGACCTTATCTTCTTGTGGCTCTTGATTATCGGCGCCCTGACTTCCGTAATCTCCCTGTTTTATTACTTCAAAATCCCTTTGTATTCCTTCCTTAAAACCAATAAAGAGGAAGTAATCACAGCTAAAGACAACAACATCTCCGTTATGTTGGTTATTGGGGTTGTTTTGACCATCCTTGTAGTGATATTTGGGCTGTTCCCGGGGGTAATCTTGAGATAGAGTATTTAGTATTTAGTATAAAGTATTTAGTATTTAGACCTTAATGGTCTTGAAATGCTGAAGTTGTTTTTTTCAAAAAGGGAAATTTCCTTTCCTATTATATTAGCTTTTCGGCTCAAATAATAGACATTTGATGAAAATGTGATAAGTATAAAAACGGTCAATCCTATTTAGGGGGTCCACAAAATACTAATTACTAAATACTTCGAATTAAAGTCCGTTATACCAGTTCTAAATACTACATACTAATTACTAAATACTACAAATTAAAGGCCGTTATACCAGTTCTAAATACTAAATACTAATTACTAACTACTACAAATTAAAGGTCGATAAACCGGTTCTAAATACTAAATACTAAATACTAACTACTATATTTGTACATGATATCTTCAGCAGCAAACAAAATTTTTCAGAAGGTAATTGAAGATTACCATGTTTATGATAAGATTGATCAGCCGATCGAGAATCCCTATGGTCGCGAGACTTTAGAGCATTTATTGTATTTGAAATGTTGGATTGATACGGCGCAATGGCATATGGAGGATGTAATCCGTAATCCTAATATTGATCCGCGTGAAGGTCTGTATTGGAAGAGAAGAATCGACAGGCAAAATCAGGAGCGCACGGATACCGTTGAATTTATCGACAGTTATTATCTTCAGAAATTTGCGGATGTGGTTGCTCTAGCTGATGCGAAGATCAATTCGGAAAGTCCAGCATGGGCAATTGACAGATTATCGATCTTAGCACTGAAGATCTACCATATGGAACAGGAAACCTTACGTACCGATGTTTCTAAGGCACATCAAGATGCTTGTCAGCAAAAGTTAACTGTGCTGTTGGAGCAACGCAAGGATCTTTCCCAGAGTATTGATGAATTGCTTGCAGACATTGAAGCTGGAAAAAAATTCATGAAGGTGTACAAGCAAATGAAGATGTACAACGACCCGAACTTAAATCCTGTACTTTACGGGGCTCAAAAATAATTCCCTGAGATGAAGCGAATCTTGGTCACTAGATTTTCTGCAATGGGTGATGTCGCCATGGTTGCTTCGGTATTAAGGGAATTCCAAGAACAACATACGGACACTGAAATCATTATGGTTTCACGTCCGTTTTTTTCTGCTTTTTTCGATGGAATACCGCGCTTGATCTTTCACCCTATCGAACCCAAGGGAAAACATAATGGCATATCTGGTTTAATAAAGCTATTCAAGGAACTGAAAAAGTACAAGGCAAAACAGGTTGCTGACCTGCATAATAACATCAGGTCAAGGTTTTTGGACGTCCTTTTTCGGACTGCAGGGCATCAGGTTCAAATCCTAGATAAAGGCAGGCCAGAAAAGAAAGCTTTAACACGTACCAAGGACAAGGTTTTTAAGCCTTTGAAACTGACTACAGAGCGATACGCCGATGTTTTCAGGAAATTGGGATTTAGCCTACAATTGAACCATCAATTGGAAAAGCAACATCGACTGATTCCTCAGGGAATGATGCCAATTCTGGCTTCAAATGCAAAAAAAGTTGGCATATCGGCTTTTGCTCAACATCCCTATAAAGTTCTTCCAACAGAAAAAATGACGGAGGTAATCCATAACTTATCAGATCTAGGGGTTCAGGTTGTGCTTTTTGGAGGTGGAGCAAAAGAGAAAGAGATTACGGAGAACTGGGAAAAACAGTTCCCCAATGTGCATTCTGTTGTAGGAAAATATAATTTAAGTCAGGAGTTAGATATCATTGCCCATCTTGATCTGATGGTCAGCATGGACAGCTCAGGCATGCACATGGCTTCCCTAATGGGTATTCCTTGTGTATCAGTTTGGGGAGCAACCCATCCTTATGCTGGATTTTTGGGATATGGTCAGTCGATGGAAGATTGTGTTCAGGTAGAACATCCCAATAGACCGAATTCTGTTTATGGCAATAAATCCTGTCTTTGTGATGGCGTAGAGGCAATTGATTTAGTAAGTAGCGAAATGCTTGTCGAGAGGATAAAAAAACACTTATTTTAATTAAATTCACAAAATTAATTACCTGAAAAAGAAATTCTGAATGTTGACAATAGGATTTGACGCCAAAAGATATTTCCTAAACTATACTGGCCTTGGTAATTACAGCAGGGATTTAATCAGGATACTTGAAAAACACTATCCTGAGAATAATTATATTAAATACACGCCAAAACTTGGGGATAACCTAACGTCCAACCAATTGGCTGATAAAAAAATTCAATTACCTACTTCCAAGATTTCGAAAATGCTTCCCATGGTATGGAGAAATTGGAACATTATTTCTGATCTAAAGCGGGATAAGGTTGAAATCTACCATGGATTATCTGGTGAAATCCCCATTGGACTGCAAAAGGCAGGAATTAAATCAGTCGTAACCATTCATGATTTAATCTTTTTACGATATCCGGAATTATACCGCGCAGTGGATAGATGGATTTATGATAAAAAGGCGAAATATGCCGTTGAAAATGCTGACCGAATCATAGCCATCAGTGAACAGACTAAACAGGACCTGATGGCATACTACCAGGTTCCCGAAGATAAAATATCGGTGATCTACCAGGTGAGCCATCCTGCATTTAAAACTGAAAAGACTGAGGAGGAAAAAGAAAGAATTCGATTAAAATATAACCTCCCAAGAGATTTTGTATTGAATGTTGGTTCTATCGAACCCAGAAAAAATGCATTTCAAATTGTAAAGGCCATTGAAGGATTGGATATTCCATTGGTAATAATTGGGAAAGAAACCCCTTACACGCAGAGCATAAAGGAGTATATCGCTTCAAAAGGGATGGAGAAGCAAGTTGTTTTTATGAAAGGCTTGAGTATGGATGAATTGGCCACGATTTACGCCATGGCTAATATTTTCATCTATCCTTCCAAATTTGAAGGATTCGGCATTCCAATCATTGAGGCGCTCTACTCAGGCACTCCAGTTATAACGACCAATTCAGGCGTATTTCCAGAAGCAGCAGGACCTTTCTCGAACTATATTGATCCTGAAAATGTTGCAGAAATACGAAAAAGCATTCAATTGATCCTATCTGATCCCGAATTAGCAAACAACATGGCCGTAAAAGGGCGAGAATATGCCCAGCGGTTTAATGATGAAATCATTGCCCAGCAAATCATGGGGCTGTATCATCAATTAGTTTAGCTTTTCGGAAGATCGATTTTTTGGTAGGGCGCAATATCCAGGACATATCTGATCCAGTTTTCAAAGGAGTATTTGTGTTTGATGTCTTCTGGTAATGGCTCGTATGGAGAATTGATAAATTCTTTCAAACCGTCAAAATTGTCCCCCTGTAGAAGGAAAAAGTTTGAAGGATTATAGAATTCATATTTTTTTATTTCTGGATTGTCTAGTATTAGTTTTTTATCATTCCCGATTGCCTCGAAAACCCTAAAGGACAAACCTTTGTGTACATCGTGCAATAGATCAACCATAATCCTAGACCTGTTCACTAAATCTAGGTTTTCCTCATAAGAGACATAATTCTTTGTCAATTCAAAAGATCTATCGCCATATTTCTTTTGAATCTTCTCTTTATCAGAATGGACCTTGATCACGGAATTAGAATGGATATTTTTCAGATAGTCAGTTAATTTTTCAAGTTTATTAATCCTAGACCGCACATAATTCCCTAAATAATAAACATCGATATCCTTTTCAACATGGGGATTATTGCTATTGAGGTAAAAATTGCTGGCAGATTGCACGGATGGAAAATCCAGATCCGAAGGGTCAAAGACGAAAAATCGGTCGAACTCGGGAATTAAATCTTTTATCCCTGGAAAGCGATCTAATCCATCCCATTGGTAACCAACCAAGACCTTACTTTTTTCCTTGATCTTCCTAACGATATCCAAAGGGTAATAATCTGCTCGAAACATCAGGCAGTAATCAACGACCTCGTTCAATTCTTCTACGGCTTTGGTTATCCCTTGGCCAGTATCACGGTATTTTAAATAGGGCTTGTATTTCCTGTCATTGAAAAAGACCTTTCTCAAGAAGTTAATGGTTCTATCAGTAAGGTTTTTATACTTAAATTTTCCAGTAAAAGGAATACCAATGACGCGAAACCCAAATAATTCCAATTGCTGTTTCACGGAGTGGTATAGGAACCAATCTGGCATTGCCAATAAAATAGTTTTTCCTTCTCCAAACTTTACTTGACTCATTTAAGCTAATTCTTTATAAATTTCCCCATAGGCTTCAGCTGCTTTTTTCCAGCTATACATTTTACTTCTTTCCACTACTGCAAGTTCCATTTCTTTTGAAAACTGGAAAGAACATAATTCCTTTCCGTATTCAATTAAATAATCCTTTTCAAAGGAATCAAGATATCGTACTACATTTCCTCCAATCTCCGGAAGACTGGTGGAGTTTGATAAAATGATGTCCTTGCCAAAACTCATCGCCTCCACGACAGGCAACCCAAAGCCTTCCGTTTTTGAAGGGAAGCAAAAATATCTACAATTCTTTAAAAGGTAAACTTTTTCTCCCTCACTTATTGCTCCAATAAAATAAATCCTTTCCATCACTCCCAGTTCCTTACCCAATTCAAGGATTTTCTTTTGATAGGTTTTGTCGAAGATCTCTCCCGCTATGACTAAGTTAAAATCATTCTTCACCAACAGATAGACTAAGCTTTCGATGTTTTTTTTCGGCAAGATTGCCCCTATGAAAAACAAATATGGAACCGACAAGTCCAAAAGAGGAAAGTTGACTGCTGTTGGGCTAACTGCTGGGTTGATATTATTGCCATTGTAAATTACGGAACAAGGTTTATTCCGCAAATTTATATACTCCATAACTTCCTGCTTCACATATTCTGAAATGCAGACAATTTCATCGGATTGATCGACATTGGATTGAACCTTGGAAAGGTATTTCTTTTGCTTATCCTTAGGTTTTTCTCGTAAAAAATTCAGATCATGGATGGTCAGGACCTTGGCTATCTTTTTGTTCCTTGGTAGATAGTCGGTCATTTGGTTGCTGCCATGCCAAACATTTAGATCAACCTGGAAAGACTGGATATACTTATGGATCGGCTTGCTGTTTATGTAGTTAGGGGCTCCCTTCAAGATTTGGCTGTTTTGGGGAGCATAAAAATACAATTTTAGGGTAGGGTCGGAATCAGCGATATCAATTAAGGCATTTCCCAATTGAAGGCAAAAGTGAAAAAGTCCAACGTTTCTATATTTTAAACGTTCGACGTCGAAACAAACATTTGCAGGTTGTTCTGGGATCATCATCAAACATAAAAAATATTCACAGGAATTTGATGGTTTAGCATTTAAAATCGACTAGTTCTGTAGCATTTTTATTATAAATTTCGTCTAAAATTTACTTACGGTTAGATTTTTGATAGCTATTATAAAATAATTTACAAGACTTAAATGGGTTTATCTAAGCAGATCAGATTATATTTCGAGAAAAAGAAACGACTAAAGAATACGATCAATTACTTTACAATAAATGTTCAAGAGCCTGATTTAGTTAAAGAAACCCTTGTTTTTCCTGAAACAAAACAGCCCTTAGTTTCTATAATCATTCCATATTATAACATGGAAGCGACCACTAGAGCCTGCTTAAAATCCATACATTCAAATTTACCCGAGAATAGCTTCGAACTCCTTTTAATCAATGATTGCAGCAAGGATGCCATCGATTTTTCGGATATTGAAAACACAGTTCAAATAACCAATGATACCAATTTAGGCTTTTTGGAGAGTGTAAATAAAGGTATTAGGACAGCAAAAGGCGATTTCATCTATTTATTAAACAATGATACCCTCGTGCATCAAGGTTTTTTAGATGAATTGGTCAATGTATTCAACACGAAGGAGGATGCTGGAGCAGTGGGATCTATGATCTTGAATACCGATGGTTCCCTTCAGGAAGCTGGTTCGCTTTTTTTAAGTGCGGACAGAATCCATCAGGTCAATAATGTTCCTGCCTATTTCCCAGAAGTAAATTATGTGTATGAGGTGGATTATGCCTCAGGATGCAGTCTACTCTTCAGGAAAACGGATGATCTAGGAAATCTCAATCTATTAGACCCTGTTTATAAACCTGCATATTTTGAAGAAACGGACCTTTGTTTTCGAATAAGATATGACCAAGGGAAGAAAATATACTTCAGCCCTTTTTCAAAAGTGATTCATTTTGACGGACTGACCTATAAGAATAAAAGTCAAGAGAAAGCGCTTCAAAAAGAAATGATCTTTAAGAAAAACAAGGAAATATTTTATTCTCGCTGGGGAAAATATCTTGATAAAATAAAGTCTAATACCGTCGAAGAAAGAAAGTTGGAAATCAATAACAACAAACAGATAATTTTCTTTCACGACCAAATGCCTAAAGTTGACAATAATTCAGGAGAGATACGGTTTACAGAGATCATGAAGGAATTTTGTGAACTGGGCTATCAAGTCATCTTGATTACAACACAGAACAAATTTGAGAATGATTCAAATGAGTTTTACCAGAAGTTAGGGATTTGCGTGGTTTATGAGCATCATGCTAAAAATGATGTGGTCCAATTTTTAAAAAGAAGTGTTTTCCATCAGCCGATCGTATGGTTTCATACCGCAATCAGTTTTAATAAATATTACAAAACTGCCCAAAAGTTCATTCCAGATTCAAAAGTAATCTTTGATATGGTAGACATCCATCATTTGAGGTTTAAAAGGGCATTAGAGTTTGAGGAAAACAATAAAGAACTCCAAAAATTATATAAAAAATTCTATCAGTACGAATTGGAAGCTGCAGAAAAGGCTGACATAGTCATTCCTATATCTGAACAGGAAAAGGTTTATATGGCTAAACTCTGTGACAACAAAAAACTTCATGTAATTTCAAATATCCATTACCCAAGGGTCAAAAAGGAAGAAACACCGCGCTTTCAAGACCGTTCAGGAATCCTTTTTGTTGGCTCTAAACATACCCCAAATATTGATGCTGTAAATTACCTGATTGATGAAATCATGCCTGAGGTTTGGAAAGTCAATCCCGCAATAAAATTACATGTAGTAGGAGACTTAGATGAACATATTGATGAAGAAAAGAAAACCTTAAAAAATGTTGTTTTCCATGGTTTCGTTGAAGATATAGAACCTTTTTACTTCAACACGAAGTACATGATCGCTCCACTTCGTTATGGCGCAGGTGTAAAAGGAAAAATAGGCCAAGCCTTTGAATATTATTTGCCAGTAATCACCAACAAGATTGGGGCTGAGGGAATGAATCTTCAGGATGGTACCAATATCCTTGACGCCAATACGACAGACAAATTCGCTGAGCAAATTTTGCGTTTGTACAATGATGAAGTGCTTTGGAAAAAACTGCAAGATAATTCTGAGAAAAGCTTAAGGCCATTTTCTGTTGAAAAGCTTAAAGGCAGCATACAATTCATTGAGAATTACAGAGTTTAGAAGTAATACTTAACAATTTCAGAACGATTTGTTAATTATTATTTCTTTATCTTGGTGTTTTAACTAGGTATTCAAAACATGAAAACATTATATCTTATCAGGCACGCCAAGGCTGAAGAACACTCTTTTTCAAAAGATGATTTTTATAGAGACCTACAAAAAAAGGGCAGAGAAAGAGCGGAAAGGATTGCTCAAAAGCTAAAAGACTCTCTTAAAATAGATGAAAAGACCCTTGTCATCTCATCCTCTGCAAATCGTGCCATCCAAACAGCAGAATTATTCTGTGAAGTGCTTGGTTACCCTCAAGAATCCATCCATCAGACGAGAGATATTTATGAGGCCCATTTTATGGATATCCTAAAAGTGATCAATAGCGTTCCGGAAGAATATGATACCTTGTTGATATTTGGTCATAATCCAGGGCTTTCTAACCTGACCAACTATTTGAGCCATTCTGAGATTGAGCTGGCTACGTCCAATGTATCAATTTTACAGCTTGAGGGTGATCTGACCTTTGAAATGTTAGGAGGAGGAACTGCCAACCTAATAGGATTATTAAAATAATAGTTTTTACCTTCGTATGTTATGGCAAACAAACTACAAGGTGAAAGTTCCCCATATTTAAAGCAACATGAACATAATCCTGTTCATTGGTTTCCATGGGGTGAAGAAGCATTAAATAAGGCAAAAGAAGAGAACAAGTTAATCATCGTTAGCATTGGCTATTCGGCTTGTCACTGGTGCCATGTAATGGAACGCGAGAGCTTCGAAAATGAGGCCGTCGCGCAAACCATGAATAAGTTTTTTGTTTGCATTAAGGTGGATCGAGAAGAACGTCCCGACATTGATCAGATCTATATGATAGCGGTTCAATTAATGACTAATTCTGGTGGTTGGCCCCTGAACTGTATCTGTCTCCCAGACGGTAGACCAATTTATGGCGGAACTTATTTTAAGCCTAATGACTGGCAACAGATTCTGCTTCAGATTGCGCAAATGTGGGAGGAAAAACCGGAGGTCGCCATAGATTATGCTGAAAAACTTACCCAAGGCATCCAACAAGCTGAAAAGCTCCCCATACAGAACATTCCTGAACAATATACCCTAAGTGATATCCTCCAGGTCGTAGAACCGTGGAAGGAGCAATTTGATGGTAAAAACGGTGGTTATACTCGTGCTCCTAAATTTCCTCTCCCCAATAACTGGGTCTTTTTCTTACGTTATGGCTTCTTGAACCATGATCAAGGGGTTGTAGACCATGTTCATTTTACATTAGAAAAAATGGCAAATGGGGGCATATATGATCAGGTTGGGGGTGGTTTTGCCCGCTATTCTGTGGATGGGAAATGGCATGTTCCCCATTTTGAAAAAATGCTCTATGATAATGGTCAGCTATTGAGTCTCTATAGTGAAGCTTATCAAAACAGACCCCAAATATTATATAAAAACATTGTTGAAGAAACCATAGCTTGGGCTGAACGCGAAATGTTGGACCCAAATGGAGGTTTCTATTCTGCACTGGATGCTGATTCAGAAGGTGTAGAAGGTAAATTCTATACTTTCGACTATGCAGAATTTGATATTTTGGGTGAAGATGCTGACCTCGCAAGAAACTACTTCAACATCAAAAAGAGTGGAAATTGGACTGAAGAACAAATCAACATTCCTTTTGTGAACCCCGAGGATAATCAACTCATCGAGGAAGCGGGTTACAGTGAGGATGAATGGCAGGAACACCTAAAAGAAATAAAAGCAAAACTCCTTCAATATAGAAGCAAGAGGATTAGACCAGGATTGGACCATAAACAGTTGACTACCTGGAATGCCTTGTTCATGAAAGGGTTAATTGACTCCTATAGGACCTTTGGTAATTCCCATTTTTTAGAATTAGCAGAAGGGATTGCAACCTTTATCGAAGAGCATTGTTGCCAAAATGGCAGACTTCTTCATCAGCCGTCAGACCACAACAGAACAATTTTTGGTTTTCTAGATGATTATGCATTTACAATTGAAGCCTATATAGCTTTATACGAGGCAACCTTTGAGGAAATGTGGCTTGAGCGTGCAAAATCTTACCTAGAAATAGCGATATCCCAGTTTTTTGACGAGAATGAAACTGTATTTTATTACAGCAGTAAGGACGCTGAAGTTCTGATCGCAAGAAAAAGTGAGATTATGGACAATGTAATTCCGGCATCCTCTTCAACAATAGTGCGTTCATTGTTCAAACTCGGCGTATTATTTGATAATAGTAGGTACACGGAAATTGCAGATCGAGTTTTTGCCAATGTTTTTCCTCATATTAAAGCCTATGGTTCGGCCTATTCAAATTGGGCAATCCAACTCTTAGAACTCCACTTTGGAGTTTGGGAGATCGCAATCACGGGACATCAAGGACAGGCTTGGCGAAAGGAATTAGATCAATATTACATCCCCAATAAAATCACTTTAGGGGGAACAAAAAGCAGTCTTCCTTTGTTAGAGCATAAAAACACAGTGGAAGACAAAGCATACCTTTGTCAGAAGAAAACCTGCAGCCTTCCACAATCGTCAATTAAGGATATTATAGAATTAATAAATAATAAACAGGGATAGATTCCCACAATCTAATCAGAATGGCAGTAGAAAACAACAATGTAGTAACATTGAATTACGTTCTTCACACAATTGAAGATAACGGTGAAAAAACATTTGTAGAGCAAACAACGACTGAGAATCCTTTAACATTTTTATATGGTGTAGGCATGATGCTTCCTAAATTCGAAGAAAACATCGCTGGTTTAGCTGCTGGTGACAAAAAATCATTCGAGTTAGAAGCTGTTGATGCTTATGGCGAACGCGATGATCGTGCAATTGCACAATTACCTGCTGATATGTTCAAAGAAACTGGACTTCCTCCAGTTGGTGAAGTTCTTCCATTGCAAGACAACCAAGGAAACCAATTCCGTGCTGTTGTTGTAGAAGTAACTCCAGATGCAGTTGTTGCTGACTTGAACCACCCAATGGCTGGTAAAAAATTAAACTTCGATATCGAAATCTTAGACACTCGCGAAGCTACTCCTGAAGAATTATCTCATGGACATGCTCACGGAGCTGATGGTAACGAAGGACACTAAGAAAATTTAACACAAAAAAAAGGTCGCTGGGATTTATCTCAGCGACCTTTTTTTGCTTATATTAGTTAAAAGACCTAAGCCCTATGATTTATCGAATTCCATTGATGCTCGTAATAAGCATCCTCTTTAACACTGCCTTTGCACAAAAAAATCAGACTAAGCCTAATATTATCCTCGTCTTTATGGATGACCTTGGCTATGGTGACCTTGGAGTTACCGGAGCATTGGGATATCATACAACAGTATTGGACAGAATGGCAAACAATGGGATCCGTTTCACCAATTTCCTTGTTCCTCAAGCAGTCTGTTCAGCTTCTAGGTCGGCATTATTGACGGGTAACTATCCTAATCGAATGGGGATCAGCGGAGCATTTATGCCTTCTACTGGAGTAGGTTTGAACCCAGATGAGATCACGATGGCGGAAATGCTCAAGAGCAAAGGCTACAGCACACAGATCATCGGCAAATGGCACCTTGGAAGTGAACCTGAATTTCTTCCTACCAAACAAGGCTTTGATGCTTACTACGGAATCCCCTACTCCAACGATATGTGGCCAGTAGGCTTTGATGGTAAACCAGCAAAACCTGATACCTATGTTTCAAAATACCCTATATTACCTTTATTGAAGATAAAAACTGGACAAAGTATTCCAGATACGGTGTTGAAAATCAACAACCTCGAAGATCAAGCAGTATTGACAGAAAATTACACTAAACAGGCTCTAGACTTTATCAAGGCCAATAAAGACAATCCGTTCTTTTTGTATTTAGCCCATAGCATGACCCATGTGCCCATTACTGCTTCGAAAAAATTCAGAGGGACTTCGGACCAAGGGTTATTTGGTGATGTCATGCACGAAATAGATGATTCCATGGGTCAGATTTTCCAAACCTTAAAATCAAATGGACTGAGCGAAAATACGATTGTTATTTTCACGAGTGATAATGGTCCTTGGCTTAACTTCGGGAACCATAATGGTTCATCAGGAGGGTTTAGAGAAGGCAAAGGAGCCAGTTGGGAAGGCGGGCAGCGTGTTCCTTGCATCATCTATTGGCCAAACATGATTAAGGAAGGTCTGATCAACAACAACCTAACCAGTAGCATGGATATTTTTGCTACAGTTGCTGAGATCGTAAATTATAAAGACAATCCCAATCAGATTGATGGAATTAGCTTCTTAGCGCAGATCAAAGATCCTAAGGCAGAAGCTCCACGGAAATCCATGTACTATTATTACAACCAGAATGACCTGGAGGCTGTCCGTTTTGAGAATTGGAAGCTGGTCTTACCCCATAAATCCAGATCTTACGAAGGCATCCTTCCCGGAAATGATGGCTTTGGAGGCAATTACAAAGAACTAGAAATAAAAACCATGGAATTATACGACCTCCGTCGCGATCCTGGAGAAAGGTACAATGTCATCGAACAGAATCCAGAGGTATTAGAAAAATTACTCGAAATTGCTGATGAAGCCCGTAGAGATCTTGGAGACAACCTTACCAAGGCTGAAGGACAAAACCGAAGGCCTCTGGGCAGAATCCCTAAAAAATAAGAAATCTTAAAGCTTGGTTGCTCTCAACATTTCACGTTTTCCGGGAGCACCAGGCGCTTTTTCAATACTAAAACCCAACGCTTTCATCGCTCTTTTTAAGTTGCCCGTAATGGCATAAGTCACAAAGACACCTCCCGGTTTTAGGAACTGACAAACATGAGCTAAAGTTACAGGCGTCCACATTTCTGGCTGATGGATTTCTGCAAATGCATCAAAATAGATAACATCAAAAAGTTCATTACTATCAAAATCCATTACTTTCTGATGAGCAACTTGAACCTGCACAGCATCTAAAAGGTTGGTTTTTGAATTGATCACATTTGGATATTTTTCAATAAAATTCTCCCAAACGACGTCAGCAATATATTCCCCATAATCAGATTGCTGAATCAATTCTTGGCTCAAAGGGAAAGCCTCAATGCCAACATAATCAAGGGAAATCTGATGCTGATGGCAATAATCTGCTGTCATCAAGAAATTTAAACCCGTCCCGAATCCAATTTCCAAGACAGAAGCCGAACCACTTGATTCCTTCTCCAACCAATAGCGTAACCCTGTATTCAAAAATACATGGACACTTTCTTGATGTGCACCGTGTTTAGAATGGTAATGCTCTCCCACCTCCTCATGGTACAAAGTTTTTGAGCCATCTGCTGTTTTAACGAATTCCATTATATATTTTTGGCAAATCTAAAATAAAAACAACTATTTTAGCTTGAGCAAATTACTTAAATGAAAGAAATCCTAAAAAATTACGGAAGTATCATCTTACTTCTAATAGGTATTACTATTGGTAGTCTAATCGGAATATTCTTCCCTCAGGCAGTTGATATCCTTAAACCCATAGGTGATATTTTCTTAAACTTACTCTTTGTTTCCGTAATCCCACTCCTATTCTTTGCCATCTCATCTTCCATTGCCAATATTGAGGACAGTAACAAACTTGGAAAGACCATTGGGGTTATGACAGCGGTATTTATCGGAACGATTATCATCGCAGCCATAGCGACCATCGCAGGTCTTTGGGCATTTCCTGTCACTGCCATTTCTGATGGTTCGGCAGTCAATGAAGCCCTTTCCACCAATGCCGATGAAACATGGGGCGACCGAATTGTACGTTTTTTGAGTGTTGATGAGTTTGCCAACCTACTTTCCCGAAAAAACATTTTGGCCTTTGTCATCTTTGCCCTTTTGGTCGGGACTGCAACCCGCAAATCTGGTGAGATGGGAAAACAGTTCACTGCCTTTCTGAATGCCGGAAACAAGGTCATGGAAAACCTTTTGATCTTGGTCATGAAAGCTGGACCTGTTGGTTTAGGCGCATATTTCGCCTATCAGGTGAAGACCCTAGGTGCTGAACTCTTTGGATTCTATGCCAAGCCATTAGGGTTCTACTATGGATTTGGAGTCGTATTTTTTATCGTATTCTTCAGCCTTTATGCCTTTGTTGCAAAAGGTACATCGGGCGTAAAGTCTTATTGGAAACATAATATTTCACCATCATTAACAGCCATCAGTACCTGTAGTAGCTTGGCAACTTTGCCTGCAAACCTGATTGCTTCCAACAGGATTGGGATTCCAAAAGAAATATCTAGTATCGTGGTACCTTTGGGAAACACCCTTTACAAAAACGGATCCGCCATTTCATCTATCCTAAAGATCTATGTCGCTTTCTCCATCTTAGGATGGAATTTCTTTGAGCCAACCACTTTGATTACCGCAGTAGGCATCACCGTCTTGGTATCTATGGTTGCTGGTGGGATTCCCAATGGAGGATTTATCGGAGAAATGCTAATGATCTCCATCTATGGAATACCAAATGAAGCAGTACCATCTATTTTGATCATAGGCGCTTTAGTAGACCCATTAGCTACCGTCCTGAACGCAACAGGTGACACCGTCGCCGCGATGTTAGTCACTAGATTCTCAGGAGAAAAATTTAATCCAGAACAAGCTGAAGCTTAATAAATAAGGATAAAAGAATATAAGAAAGCTCATTCAAAAACATTAATTTGGCTGAGCTTTCTTATTTGAATCACTTTTATTACAAAAGCCTGAAATTAGATTTTACTGGAAATCAAGAATCTAATACTCCCAACACATCCGCAAGTACTTACATTTAAGATACTTACAAAAAATAATGTAACTTAAATAGAAACATTCTAAATAACCCAATTTCATTGCTAAATTCATTCCTTGCACTACTATTTCGTAATTTTGCAGTTGGTTAATATTATATTCATATAGAGATGAAGAAAAGTTCGATCATTTTAATTGTAATTATAGCGATAGCTATTGCGATGATACTTGTGATCTATACCGATTCTAGTACATATTCAACATTTACTGAGGCGAGGGAAAAGAAGACAGAGATCTATGTAGTAGGTGTTTTGAATAAACAAAAAGATCTGCATTATGATCCTGTGAAGGATGCAAATCATTTCTCTTTTTACATGTTTGACAATGACAGTACAGAGTGTCAGGTAGTATTCAATGGTTCTAAACCTCAGGATATCGAGCGATCTGAACAAATTGTTTTGACCGGTAAAATGGAAGGTAATGTTTTCCATGCCAGCAAGATTTTGATGAAATGTCCTTCGAAATACAATCAGGATCAAATGGAGGTGATTGAAACATCATCTACCCCAGCAACAGCATCAGTCAATTAACAATTCAATACCTCAATATTCTATGGACGTAAATTACGTTGGAGAAAATCTACTTCCAGGTCAAATTGGACAGTTTTTCGTAGTCCTTTCTTTTGGAGCAGCATTATTATCCTTCATTTCCTATTTCTTTGCAACCAAATACCCTGAAGAAAAATCTTGGAAACAATTAGGGCGTATTGGCTTTTGGCTAAATGCCCTGTCAATCGTTGTCATTGGTGCCACCCTTTTTTATATCATTTACAATCACCTTTTCGTATATCACTATGCCTACGCGCATTCGTCGATGACCTTGCCTACCCATTATATCATTTCATCATTCTGGGAAGGACAAGAGGGAAGTTTCTGGCTATGGATGTTCTGGCAAGTGGTCATGGGATCAATCCTAGTATTCAAGGCGAAAAGCTGGGAAAGCCCGGTAATGACCTTCGTCATGCTATGTCAACTTTTCTTGGCGTCCATGCTTTTAGGTGTAGAGGTCTTCGGTTCCCGCATTGGTAGTTCACCATTTATTTTGCTTAGGGATGCCATGAACTGGCCTATCTTAAAGGATCCGAATTACCTAAGCATGATCAAGGATGGCCGTGGATTAAACCCATTGTTACAGAACTATTGGATGGTTATCCACCCTCCTACCTTATTCTTAGGCTTTGCATCTATGATCGTTCCTTTTGCTTACGCAGCAGCTGGACTTTGGCAAAAACGCTATAAAGAATGGATCAATCCAGGATTGCCTTGGGCATTATTCGCAGTAATGATCCTTGGCGCAGGTATCATCATGGGATCTTTCTGGGCATATGAAGCACTGAACTTTGGTGGCTTTTGGGCTTGGGACCCCGTTGAAAACGTATCGATCATTCCTTGGTTGACCTTGATTGCTGCCGTTCACGTCATGGTAGCTTATAAAAATACCGGACATGCTTACTTCACTGCCGTATTCTTGGCAATGATCAGCTTTGTCCTTGTAATCTATGCTTCGTATCTGACACGTAGCGGCATTTTGGGCGAAACATCGGTACACTCCTTCACCAGTTTAGGGATGTCCGGGCAGCTTATCATCTTCAACCTGATTTTCCTGATCATTATGATCGTGTTATTGGTTGCAAGAAGAAAAGAAATGCCAAGCACCAAGAAAGAAGAAGAAATATATTCGCGCGAATTTTGGTTATTCATCGGTGCATTGGTCCTTACTGTTGCCTGTGTTCAGATGATCGCAACGACCTCCATTCCCGTATTCAATGCTTTGTTTGGAACAAAGGTAGCCCCTCCGGTAGACCCAATTCCTCACTATAACAAATGGCAAGGTGCATTTGCAGTTGTCGTTATGCTATTAACTGCATTTACACAATTCCTAAAATACAAACGCACCGATAGCAAGAAGTTCTGGGCAGCTACTTTGGCATCCTTTATCTTCGCTTTGGTCATTTCAGCAGCTATCGTTTACTTCACAAACATTTACACCAACATCATGTTCATCCTGATCACCTTTACTTCGGTGTTCGCAATCTTGGTGAACTTAAGGGTATTGGGTGATTCGTTCAAAGGTAAATGGCGATTGGCAGGATCAGCTGTATCCCATATTGGTTTTGGTCTTTTGCTGATTGGAGCTTTAATCGCCGCAGCTACCAACGAAGTGGTTTCTGTAAACAGCAGTAACTATATCGCCGTAGCAGGATTTGACCAAGTTGAAAAACCAGGAGACAACCTTTTCTTAACAGAAGGTGAACCTGTAGATATGGGAAAATACAAGATCACTTACATCGGTGACTCTGTTGCCAAACCGAACGTTTTTTACAAAATCAAATACGATGAAATAGACGAAGAGACTGGAAACATCAAAAACTCCTTTGTCTTAAAGCCTTTTGCGCAGAACAACCCGCAAATGGGTGGATTGATCGGAACTCCAGGAACTAAACATTTCCTTACCCATGACATCTATACGGTTATCACCGCAGCAGCTTCTGATTCCCAGAAACCAGCTGAACAGGATGCTCAGGAAGGAAGCGCTGGTTTTGAAGAGTATGAAGAACCTGCAACCTATGAGGTCAATGTTGGTGATACCCTTCGTTATAGAAATGGATTCTATGTAATCCAAGGTATCAACAAGGATGCTAAATTGGAAAACATGCCAAAAGCTGACGATGACATTTTGGTTGGATTAAAGATCAAGGTCGTTGCTTCAGATGGCAAGGAATTCCCAGTAGAACCAATCTTTTTGATCAAAGGTGGCAATACCTTCGATTTCTATAAAGATGTCCCAGAACAAGGCCTAAGATTCAGATTTACGAAGATTATGCCGGAGAAGAACAAACTGGAATTAATGGCTTACCAAAAACCTCTTCCTGAAAAGAAATGGGTGGTATTCAAAGCCATCAAATTCCCTTATATCAACTTCTTCTGGTGTGGTACCATCGTCATGACCATTGGTTTTGGGATGGCCATTTATCGTAGGTTAAAAGACAATAAAATTAAAGAAGCTAAACAAGCAGCATAATGAATATCGTCCTCATCGGCAGTGGAAATATTGCGACCCACCTAGGGAAAGCATTCACTGATGCTGGACATCATGTCGCTCAAGTATATTCTAGAACATTAGCCAATGCCAATGCATTGGCTAATGTTTTATCCGCTCAAGCCATCGATAACTTAGCTCAACTGGATCCAAATGCCGACCTCTATCTTTTGGCCGTTTCTGATTCAGCAATCGCTGAGCTTGCTCAAAACCTTCCGAATGATCTGGAAGGCACCATTGCCCATTGCTCTGGTGCCACTGATGTTGAAGTCCTCAAGGACTTCAAAAACCACGGAGTGATCTACCCTGTTCAAAGTTTTTCTAAGCACAAGGAATTAGACCTGAACCATACCCCCTTCGGCATTGAAGGAAACAATGAAAAATCCGAACAAGTACTCTTGCAACTAGCCAGAGAGATTTCAGATAATACATTCGCTTGCAATTCACAACAGAGACTTGCCCTGCATGTCTCCGCTGTTTTTGCCAATAACTTCAGCAACGCTCTTTTCCAGCTTTCCTTTGATCTGCTCAAAGAGCATAATTTACCCTTCGATCTCATCCGCCCGATCATCCAGGCAACGGCAGAAAAAGTGCAAAATCACGAACCTAGACAGGTTCAGACAGGACCTGCAGCAAGAAATGACAAAACAACCATGGTTACGCATTTCAACTTTCTTAGCCCCCATCCTGATTGGCAACTTATTTACCAAAAAATATCGGACCTTATTATTAAAACAAGAGAGAATAATTCAGAAAATTAACAATTCAATAAATCTTTAAACTTCTTACTAATTTTTTCATAATACCCTCTGAACTTGCTAATTTTGCATGCAAATAACCGGTTATAGGGTTCTCGTTCCGTTTATGGCACATTTATGGCGGAACCTAGACTGTGGTAATAAATTATAATAAATTTAGCATAATAATTTCATCATGCAGGTAAGAAAACTCATCCTAGGGATCATTATTTTAGTAAACCTAATAATTATCTCTTTTGGTGTCATCTTTACTCCAAAATGGTTTTGGTTGTTACTGATTCCATTCCCGCTCTTAATCATCGCCCTATATCACAGTTTCCAAACGAAACATGCGATCTTAAGAAACTATCCCGTGGTTGGATACTTCCGTTATTTCTTGGAGTCCATCCGCCCAGAATTAAGACAGTACTTCTGGGAGTCTGATACAGATGGTAGACCTTTCAACAGACGTCAGCGTTCAATCGTTTATCAACGTGCGAAAAACCAACGTGAAACTGTTGCCTTCGGTATGCAAAGCGACCCGCAGGCTGTAGGAAACGAATGGGCTGCCCACAGTATCTTCCCTGTTCATATCGAGGATCATAATTTGCGTACTACAGTAGGTAATGCTGCCTGTAAGCAACCTTATAGCTTAAGTGTGTTCAACATCTCCGCAATGAGTTACGGTGCATTGAGCCGCACTGCGATTACTGCGTTAAATAAAGGTGCTGCTTTGCAAAACTTTGC
This sequence comes from Sphingobacterium sp. LZ11T8, assembly GCF_024261425.1. NCBI lineage: Bacteria > Pseudomonadati > Bacteroidota > Sphingobacteriia > Sphingobacteriales > Sphingobacteriaceae > Sphingobacterium > Sphingobacterium sp. LZ11T8. The sequence goes on from NZ_JANBZY010000001.1 coordinate 85,550, forward strand.
CCACAATACCGGTGAAGGTGGTATTTCACAATACCATATCAATGGTGGTGACCTGATTTGGCAAGTGGGTACCGGTTACTTCGGCTGTAGGGATGAAAATGGTTACTTTGAACCAAACCTGTTCCGTGAAAAATCGACACGCCCTTATGTGAAAATGATCGAATTGAAACTATCTCAAGGTGCAAAGCCTGGTCATGGAGGTATCCTTCCGGCTGCAAAAAACACCCCTGAGGTTGCCGCAATCCGTCACGTTGTTCCGGGTACCGATGTTATGTCCCCTCCGGCACACAGTTCATTCAAAACTCCTGTAGAGATGATGAACTTCGTCCAAAAGCTGCGTGAACTTTCTGATTACAAACCTGTAGGGTTCAAACTTTGTATCGGTGATAAACAAGAGTTCATCGAAATCTGCCAGGCGATGCAAGAAACCCAGATCATGCCTGACTTCATCTCTATCGATGGATCAGAAGGTGGTACCGGTGCTGCTCCTTTGGAATTCACGGACAACTTGGGTATGCCGCTTTACGATGCCTTGGCTTTCGTAACTACGACCTTGATCAACTTCGGATTAAAGAAACATATCAAGATCATCGTTTCAAGTAGAATCGTTACGGGGTTTGATATCCTGAAAGTGATCGCTTTAGGTGCAGATGCATGCTATAGCGCACGTGGAATGATGTTCGCATTAGGCTGTATCCAAGCCCTGAAATGTAATGAAGACGTATGTCCGGTAGGTGTTGCAACTCAACAGCCACACCTTTACAAAGGATTGGATGTAGAAGATAAATATGTGCGTGTAGCACAGTTCCACCGTAACACATTACGTGCTACCGTAGAAATCATGGAAGCCTGTGGTTTCAATAGCCTCGATGAGGTCAATGCCGACAAATTCTTCCGTAAGGTCGATAGTCAGAATACCCTAAGCTTCCAAGATATATACTTTAAGAATACAGGTAAATTGGTAAACAACCGCAGCGACTTCGCTCCGGAAGTGTTTGATTAAGCCAAGCTTACTTCAAGTTATTAAAAACTATCTCTAAAAGCTGTTGGGCCTGTTTCATAGAGTTTCTATCAACACCCGCCATAGCTTCAGAGATAGTTTTTTCTGCTTGTTGCATACACTTATCCTTGATTTTATGGCCCTGTGCCGTTAGATAGATCTGGTTTGCCCGTTTGTCCCCAGAACTGCTCACCCGCACCAATAGCTTCTGTTTTTCTAGATTGGAAATCAAACGCGATACACTGGGCTTGTCGCGAAAGGTCAGCTTGGCAATCTCCTGTTGGCTCAATCCCTCCGATTCCCATAGGAAATAAAGGACGCTCCATTGCTCCGCTGTAATATGAAGTCCACTATCCTTAAAGTTCCTTTGCAACCGTCTGCCGATTGCTGTCGAAACTCTCCCCGTTAAGAATGAATAGAATTCATTGGCATAATAAGTCTCATTTGTGATCATATCAGGTTAATTTGGTAATAAAGTTGTTGATGCAATTAAATGATTAATTGCTGTAAATGCAAATTATTTATCCATGTTAAATAATTTCAATGAAAAATTTAGCTATTTTTATAGATATGGATAATCCTATTTTAATCATTCTTATCGTTATCGGCAGTGTAATCTACAAGATTTACCAAGGCTACCAAGAAGAGCAAGAAAAAGCTAAAAAAAGATTGGAAGAGCTCAAAAAGAAGCTTCCAAACCAAAATCCATTTCAACAAACTAAACCAGCCCCTGCCCCCGTACAGACCACTAAACCTGCCCCAAAACCTGTCGTGTTCCAAAAACCCAAACAGGTAGAAACCTATAGCGAGATTCCATCTTACGATGAAGTGGAAATAGCAAGGCAAAGAAAAATAGAACAGAAAAGATTGGCTGCTGAAAAAAGACTCAAAGAAGAGAAATTGAAATCCGAAAGAAAACCAATGGAAGTCATAGATTTAGAGCCTCAGCACTTTAACCTACGTCAAGCCATCATCCAACAAGCAGTCTTAGAAAGACCGTATAAGGATTGATAAACCCTCTTGATCCACTGAATCAGAAATAAATTGAATTTCAAATTGGCCTAACTCTTATCCGTTCCTATGAACTATAAGAATTTAAATTGGTCTTGGTCCTTCAGGAAAGGAAATTGCTCTCTACTTTCCTCCAGATCTTTAGGGTTCAGGGTAAAGGTATACAGGTCTTCATCCTCTGGCTTATAGTAAACTACATCCCCATTCGGCGAGATACACATCGATCCACCTGAATAATATACTTCTTTCCCATCATGGCCTACTCGGTTCACACCGATTACAAATGCCTGATTTTCAATTGCACGTGCCGGTATCAAGGCTCGCCAATGCGATGATCGCTTGTCTGGCCAACTCGCCGTATAGACCATCAGATCATATGCCCCATTCTGATTCCTTGACCAAGTCGGAAACCGAAGGTCATAACAGATCATCGGACAGATCCTCCAACCTTTCAACTGGAAGATAATACGCGATTGTCCCGCAGTGAAGACTTTATCCTCGCCTGCCATTGAAAATAAATGCCTCTTATCATAATGTACAAAGCTGCCATCTGGCGACATCCACACAAATCGATTGAAATACTTACTGTCTTCCTCAATGATTAAGGTACCTGCTACTACACATTCAAACTTCTTCGCTGTCTCATACAACCAATGCATGGTCTTGCCATTCATGGTCTCTGCACATTTTTCCACATTCGTGGTAAAGCCTGTATTGAACATCTCTGGCAAAATAATCAGATCCGTTTTCTCACGCAATGAAGACAACCTTAATCCTAAATTCTGAAGGTTCTTATCTACATTCTCCCAAAAAAGGTATGCTTGAAATATGGTGATTTTTAGTGGCTCCATTAATGTCCTTAGCTCTATTAATTCGTTTTCTGTTTTCACCAAATTATAAAAATCTTGGCAATTTTCATAATTAGCGTGTACGGTGCATCAAAGTATCTGCTAAATTCTTCAATTCCACCTTCTGCGATTCAGGAACGGCAATTTCTTCCAATTTATTGTAAGCCAGATCCATAAATCGCAACTTAATTTCTTCAGCATGCCTGTCGATATTAAATCTCGCATATAGATTTTTCATTCGGCTTACTTTCTCTGTATCTTTTATACCCTCCGAATTGATCAGTTCCACAAACTCAGCCCTAGCGGAATCATCAATCAAATGCTCTGTCTTTATCCGTAAATACGTCTTCTTGTTGCATAGGATATCACCGCCTACCTGCTTTCCAAAAGTCTTTGGATCTCCGTAAACATCTAGGTAATCATCTTGAAGCTGAAAGGCTATCCCTAGGTTCACTCCAAAATCATAGATCAATTGTTGCTGTTGCTTATCAGCATGCGCCAATATCGCTCCCATTTGCAGTGCTCCACCAAGTAAAACCGATGTTTTCAAACGGATCATATTCAGATAATCATCCTCGGAAACATCTGCCATTTTCTCGAAATCCATATCCAACTGCTGCCCTTCGCATACTTCCAAAGCGATCTTACTGAACACATGCAATAAGCTTGGGATACGGTCAGCAGGACTTTTTCCCAATTCTTGGTAGGCTTTCACCAATAAGGCATCTCCAGATAGGATCGCAACATTATCGTTCCATTTCTGATGAACCGTCTCCTTGCCCCTTCTCAAAGGTGCCCGATCCATAATATCATCATGTATCAACGAGAAATTATGGAAATATTCAATGGCTATACTTGCAGGAAGGACCTCCTCCAAATTTTCCTTACCAAACAACTTTGCTCCCATCAGCACCAACATCGGTCGGATGCGCTTGCCAGCCAAGGAAAGGATATAAGCTATTGGATCATATAAGTCGGCAGGTTGTTTTGGAAACTCAGCATTTTGAATATATCCAGCAATCAACTTGCCATAGGGATGCTGTTCGAACATAATCTTGTAAAATTAGGACGAAGATAACAATTTGAGACGGAATAGCTGAAGCCTTAGGATTTGATTTTAGCCTTTTAACATGTAAATTGCAGGGAACTTTTAAGGATCTACTCATGCGCATACTCATCATTCACAATCAATACCAACATATAGGCGGCGAGGATTTTGTCATGGGTCAAGAAATGGAAGCTTTAAGAAAGAACCATGAAGTAGATCTTTATACCGTACGCAATGTCAAAGGGGCAAAAGGATACCTACAATACCTGCTTTACCCCATAAATTGGCCCGAGGTAAAAAAAATTAAGGAACGCATCGAAACCTTCAAACCGGATATTGTTCATATCCACAATATGCATTATGCTTTAGGTCCACTGTTTATCCTTCATATCAAAAAAATGAAAATTCCGATGGTCATGACCCTGCATAATTTCAGGTTGATCTGCCCTTCGGCAACCTTGTTTTATGATGGAAACATTTACTTAAAGTCCATCAATGCAGACTTCCCATGGGATGCCGTTAAGAAGAAAGTATTGGAAAACTCCCTTATCAAAACCTTCTGGACAGCTTTCACCTATTGGATCCATAGAAAAAGAGGCACCTTTAAGGCAATAGACCGCTACATCGTACTCTCTGAATTTTCCAAATCCATCTTTGCAAAGTCCAAGTTCAATGTTCCAATGGATAAATTCACCGTCAGACCAAACTTCGTAAAAGTGGCAAACGTGAACAAGGAGTACCCATCTGATTATTTTATCTATGTTGGTCGATTATCGGAAGAAAAGGGCATAATTCCTTTATTACACGCTTGGAAAGCAACCGATCATCAGATTAAGATCTATGGAACTGGGCCCTTACAGAAAGAGGTGGAATTGATCTGTAGCCATAGCCCAAACATGCAGTACATGGGTTTCCAGGACAAACAGACCTTGAGCAATCAAATCGCATCTGCCTCCGCTGTCATCGTACCATCGGTATGCTACGAATCCATGCCCTTAGCCGTTCTGGAAGCTTATGCGCTCGGTACCCCAGTCATTGCCAGTAGTATTGGCATTTTAAATGAAATGGTTGTACCTTTGTATACTGGGTTATTGTTTGACCCCCACAACCATATCAATATGGTTCAGACATTGGCAGAATGGATAGCACTCCCCAAAGAGAAGATCCTGGAAATCAAAGCAAACTGCCAAAAAGAATATTTAGATAAATACAGCCAACCCATTGCAATGGATGAACTTGAAAGAATCTATGCAGAGGTTCTGGCTGATTCAAAAAATTAAGATATGAATATAATCATCATGGATAGGTTGGGCCTTGCTCCTCAAATTCAAGAAGCCCTGGCTACAATTTACGACCCCGAATTAAAACCTGCTAACATATTGGACCTAGGATTGATCTATGAAATCATTACCAAGGAAAATAAAAAAGCGAAAATCGTCATGACATTGACTGCTCCTGCATGTCCTGTGGCCGGACAGATCATGGATGAGGTGCAACAAAAAGTTGCTGCAATCGAGGGTATCGAAGAGGCTGTCGTTGAACTTACCTTCGATCCGCCTTGGACGAAAGACATGATGTCTGAAGAAGCTAAACTGGAATTAGGATTTATGTAAAAATCTAGCTCTTTTCAGCAAAATACGTTTTAAGTGCTTGCATCTGTTTTAGATTAAGCACTTTTTTTAATTCTTCTTCTGAAGCTTCCCGAACCTTCTTCACCGATTTAAAAGTCTTCAATAGCTTCTCGACCGTAACCTTACCAATACCTGGAATATTGTCCAGCTCCGAAACAAAGGTTTTCCGACTCCGCTGGTTTCGGTGGAAGGTGATACCGAATCGATGCGCTTCATCCCGCAGGTGCTGAATGATCTTTAAGGTTTCCGATTTTTTATCTAGATATAATGGATACTGATCTCCCGGATAATAGAGTTCTTCCAATCGTTTGGCAATACCGATTACAGTGACCTGCTTTTCTATCCCCAACAACTTCAAACTCTTCAAAGCAGCCCCTAATTGCCCTTTACCACCATCAATGATGATCAGTTGAGGCAACGTTTGGTCTTCATCCAAAAGTCTTCTATACCGCCTAAAAACAGCCTCCTCCATCGTCGCAAAATCATTTGGTCCTTCAACTGTCTTTACATTGAAATGCCTATAGTCTTTTTTCGAAGGTTTGGAATCCTTGAAAACCACGACCGCTGAAACAGGATAGTTCCCCTGTATATTCGAGTTATCAAAACATTCTATATGTTTTGGCAATTGCGGCAAGCGAAGGTCCTTTTGCATTTGCTTCAAGATCCTGTCCGTCTTCACCTCGGGGTTGAGCTTCTCATATTGCAATAGGCGCTCCTTCTTAAAGTAGGCCACGTTCTTTTGCGAAAGCTCCAATAATTTCTTTTTATCACCTAGCTTAGGCACATGGAACTTGATATCCTCATTGCCTTCAATATCCAATTCAAAAGGAACGATGATCTCCCTGGAATGGCTTCTGAATCGCGATCTCAACTGCGGAATGGCAATGGCCAGTAATTCCTCATTGGTTTCATCCAACCGTTTTTTCAATTCGACGGTCTGGGTCTGGATCACGACGCCGTTTACTACCTTCAGGAAGTTTACAAAGGCATAATTATCTTCAGATGCTATACTGAATACGTCAACATTCGTAATGGAAGAACTAACTACGGTGGACTTGCTTTGATAGTTGGATAGCTTATCCAACTTGACCTTCAGTTTATGCGCCCCCTCAAAATCCATTTGCTGAACGGCTTCGTTCATCTGTTCCTTGATCCGATTGGTCACTACCGCGATCTTACCGTTCAGGATATCCTTGATGTCAGAAAGGTTCTCATCATAGCTAGCCTCCGATTGATACCCTTCACAAGGACCTAAACAGTTGCCTAACTGATATTCCAAACAGACCTTAAACTTCCCTTTCGAAATATTCTCCTGGGTCAGGCTCAGGTTACAGGTACGCAATGGGAATAACTCCCTGATCATGTCCAGGATGATATGCATCATCCCTACAGAAGCATAGGGGCCGTAGTATTTGGAACCGTCCTTGATGTATTTACGGGTCCAGAATATTCTCGGAAAGGGTTCATTCTTGATGACGATCCAAGGATAGGTCTTGTCATCCTTGAGCATGACGTTATATCGAGGCTGATGTTTTTTGATCAGGTTATTTTCCAATAACCAGGCATCAATTTCGGTATCGACAATGGTAAAGGCAATCCGTCTGATCTTCCGGACCAATACCCTAGTTTTGCTGTTGAGTTGGTTTTCGTTGACAAAATAAGAGCCAACCCTATTCCGCAGGTTCTTCGCCTTCCCTACATAGATCAGCGTATCATCCTTATCAAAATACTGATAAACCCCAGGTTTATGGGGAATCTTGGTCAATTCTTTCTTATAGTCAAATTCCATCGTAGCAAAAAAAACAGACCTTTATTTCTGAAGAATAAAGGTCTGGTCTAATTTATTAAAGAAACGGTTAAAATCCTAACCTATCGTCTTCCAATATTTGTGAATCGCTCTTCGAAGGATCATTTCCATAGAATTGCGAGAAGTTGGAACAGTTCATCTCGAACCTCGTGATTCCTCCAGGCGGCTGAGGAAAATCCTCCTGCGTATAATTCAGGTCCTTATCCTTGTACACCTTATTCATATACAGACCAAACACTGGCATCGCTGCAGCGGCACCTTGTCCATATTGCATACTACTAAAGCTGATTCCGCGATCCTCCGCACCCGTCCAAACCCCAGTAACCAGTTCCGGTGTAATACCGATAAACCAGGCATCAGAGTTATCGTTGGTTGTACCTGTTTTTCCTCCAATTGGATTTTTCAATCCACCAAAGTTAGGGTCCCATCTCAATCGGGAACCAGTACCCCCGTCCACAACACCTTTCAGCATATCTACCATCGCATAAGCTGTCTCACTGTTCAAGGCTTTCAATACTTTAGGTGCCTTTTCATAGATCGGAGAACCGTTTTTATCTTCAATTCTCAAGATCATCGTCGGCTCTACCCAAGTTCCTTGGTTTACAAATGCAGAATACGCTCCAACCATATCAAATAATGATGCATCATAGGATCCCAATGCTATGGATAGGTTGCTCGGAATATTCGAGTTCACACCCATACGTTTGGTCAGGTCTGCAACATTGGCTGCCCCAACTTCACTGATCAGATAGGCTGATGCAAAGTTTTGGGAATATTTGATCGCATTTTTCAAGGTAATAGGATCACCACCCTGGGTTGTTCCTCTTGGTGTCCAATCGCCATAGGTATGCATATGGTTAGGAACCGAAACACATGGTCCATATCCATTATCGATGGCGTATGCATAGACAAATGGTTTCGCAGTTGAACCTACCTGACGGGTACCTAATTTTACTTGGTCATATTTGAAATGTTCAAAATCAACACCACCAACCCATGCACGGATATATCCCGTTTGAGGTTCCATGGATATCATCGCATTACGCAAGAACAACTTGGTGTACTTGATGGAGTCCATCGGAGACATTACCGTATCCACGGCGCCCTTCCAGGTAAACAGGTTCATCGGAACTTTCTTCTCAAAATCTTTCTTGATCTGATCCTCCGATAGACCCTCCGCCTTCAAGACTCTATAACGGTCTGAACGTTTCATTCCCGTTACCAATAGATTGGCATTCTTTCCAGTAAAGGCATTCCTTCTTCTCCACTGCTTATCAAATTCATTCTGCAAACGACGCATCCACTCTTTTTGAGCTTCTTCTGCGTATTGTTGCATCTTGTAATTGATTGGCGTATATACTTTTAATCCATCACGATCTAGGTCGTATGGGGTTCCATCCGGTTTGGTAATTGCCAAACGTTGGAATTCTTTCTTGATCTCTTCTTTTAATACCGCACGGAAATAAGGCGCCAATCCTTCACCATAATTCGATATCGTCAATTTCAGGCCCAAAGGCTGCGCTTTATACTTATCGAATTCTTCATTGGTGATATAGTTCTGGTCCCTCATGTTCTGAAGCACCAAATTTCTTCTCGCAATCGCTCTTTCTGGGTAACGAACCGGAGAATAATAACCAGGTCCCTTCAACATTCCGACCAATAGCGCTGATTGATCCGGAGTTAATTTGTCCGGAGTGGAATTAAAGAAAGTCCTTGCTGCTGATTTTATCCCAAAAGTATTGTACGCTCCGAAATCAACCGTGTTGAAATACATCATCACAATCTCTTCCTTGGTATAGTTTCTTTCCAAACGAACGGAGGTAATCCATTCCTGGAATTTCTGCATAATACGTTTTAAGGAGTTCTTTTCCCTTTTCTCAGCGAAAAGATTCAGGGCCAACTGCTGTGTAATGGTACTACCACCTTGCTTGTTCCCAGCCAAGGTCAACAGTACAGTTGACATGGTACGCGAATAGTCGATTCCAGAGTGTTCATAAAAACGCTTGTCCTCTGTCGAGATCAAGGCTTGAACCAAGGATGGAGCCAATTCGGTATATTTTACGTTTGAACGGTTGTGAACGAAATAGGTTCCTAAGACCCTATTGTCATCGGTCAAAATTTCTGAAGCTAAATTACTTTTTGGATTTTCAAGATCCTTGAAGGTAGGCAACTTACCAAAAATACCAATTCTAACACTCAGGAGGAATAAACACGCAAAAGCCACCAAACCCAACAATACCTTCCAAAAGACCCCTGTATATCGTTTTACATCCTCTTCTGTAAGTTTACTACTTTTTGATTCTCTCTTCATTTGATAAATTAATGAAACAACGAACTTATCCTTACTACTTTAAGTCCATTTCCCTATAAACAGTAAGTGTGCCAAATCTCATTTGGCAACAACAAAAATACCATATTTTTCCCGATGTAAATAAATCTTGACCCTTATAGTTCCAAAAAATGTGGTCTAAGCTCCAAATTTCTTTCCTGATTCCGTTTTCAGGGGCAAAAAAAACAGTATATTTAGAGTAGCATATGCCGAAAATAAAATCTCAAGCCGGGTTACTTTTTATATTTATTACTGTAGTTTTAGACTCCATTGGTTTAGGAATTATTATCCCTGTAATGCCTGCCCTGATCAAGGAACTGATCCACGGCAACCTCAGCCAAGCTTCTGCTTATGGTGGCTGGTTGACTTTCTGCTATGCTTTCACCCAATTCTTCTTCGCCGCCATCCTCGGAAATTTAAGTGACCATTATGGGCGAAGACCTGTCCTGCTCTGCTCCCTTTTTGGATTTACCATCAACTACCTCCTGATAGGCTTTGCACCCAGTATTTTCTGGCTCTTCGTTGGAAGATTGGTCGCTGGAATCACCGGAGCAAGCCATACCGTGGCAGCAGCCTATATTGCCGATGTCTCAACCAAGGAAAATAAAGCTCAGAATTTTGGCCTGCTCGGTGCCGCCTTTGGTCTTGGATTTATTATCGGACCAGTAATCGGTGGAGTTTTAGGGCATTATGGCCCTCGATACCCATTCTTTGCCGCTGCAGGGCTTACCTTTCTCAATTTCCTATATGGTTATTTTGTGGTTCCCGAATCATTGCCTAAAGAACACCGCAGGAATTTCCGCTGGATCAATGCTAATCCGGTAGGAAGCTTCCGACATATCAGAAAATACCCCGTGATCATGCCCTTGGTCATCTGTATTTTCTTGATCAATATTGCCGCACATGCCGTGCAGAGTACATGGTCCTACTTTACCATGGAAAAGTTCCACTGGGATGAACGGATGGTGGGCTATTCCTTAGGGATCATTGGCGTCCTACTTACCATTGTGCAAGCTGGACTGATCCGAGTCATCATCCCTAAGATTGGCATACCAAAGAGTATAATTTTTGGGCTATTGCTGAATTGTATTTCCTTACTTGGTTTTGGATTGGCGGGAGGAACCTTAGCCCTTTTTGTCTCCAGTATTTTTTATGTATTTGCCGGAATCGCTGGACCTGCCATGCAGAGTTCCATCTCCAATCATACCCCAGCCAACGAACAAGGACAGATTCAAGGCGGTTTGGCCAGTATTATCAGTCTGACGGCCATCATCGGACCTTTACTCATGACAACCTTATTCTCCTATTTCACCAAAAAAAATGGCCCGATATATCTACCGAGCGCACCATTTTATCTTGGAAGTCTTTTAGCTTTGACGGCAACTGTTATTGCCATCAATTACTTTAGACGATTTAATCAATAATTTGTTTTCTCCAACAAACAGACTGCATATGCTACCACACCTTCTTCCCTACCTATAAAGCCCATCTGCTCATTTGTCGTCGCTTTAATGGAAACATCTTCAACAGAAATTCCGGCAGCCTCCGCAATATTCGCTTTCATCTGCGGAATATAAGGTTTGATCTTTGGCGCCTCTAAACAAAGCATCCCATCAATATTACCCAACTCAAAGCCCTTATCCTTGATCAACTTGATACAATGTCTCAACAGGTCCAAACTATTGGCTCCCTTCCAGCGATCATCCGTATTCGGAAAATGGTATCCGATATCTTCCAGATTTGCAGCACCCAAAATCGCATCGCAGATCGCATGCGCCAAAACATCCGCATCCGAATGCCCAAAAGCCCCCGCATGATGATCTAAGGTAACACCGCCAACAACAAATGGATGTCCCGCCTTCATCTGATGGACATCAAAGCCAAATCCTACTTTAATTTTCATGTAACGAAGATAAGGAATATTATTGAACCATAATATGGCTCGGCTTCGCTTGCCATACCCTGGTTCAAAATCAAAATCCAAAAAAGGGCAGAGAATTGATCTCTGCCCTTTTTTGGTCTCTTTTTATCCTCAGCTTAGGCTGAAACTTCTTCGTTTACGAACTCATCATATAGTTCAGAAAAGGCTTCATAGTCCTCATCTGACGAAGGTTCGAAGGTACGGATGTTATTTTCTTGGATGTAAGAAAGAATTTCCGGATTGATGTCTGCGTCGGCTTTCACGACAACGTCTGTAAAGGATAGAGCACCTTTATAGATATCAACATAACTGCCAGACCCATAATCCTTCAATTTGCTCGCATCAATGTCTGACTGCGCAGCCATCTCAGCATACTTGCTTCCTAAAGAATCGTTTCCGAATTCTTCATTGTACAAGGAGAAGAACACTTTGGAATCTTTGAATGTAGGATCATCCTGATAAACTGTTTTCAAGTAAGCAGGTACCATCGCGGTAAACCATCCATGACAGTGAACCACATCTGGCGACCATCCTAGTTTCTTAACGGTTTCCAAAGCGCCTTTACAGAAGAATAATGAACGCTCATTATTGTCTGCAAAGCCCTTACCATGCTCATCACGAAAAACTTTTTTCCGCTGAAAGTACTCTTCATTGTCCAAGAAGTACACCTGCATCCTTGCCGCTGGCAATGATGCTACCTTAATAATTAGCGGATTATCATTATTGTCCACCACTATGTTCATTCCCGACAACCTTATCACTTCATGAAGACGATTTCTGCGCTCATTAATATTACCAAAACGCGGCATCAGAATTCGGATTTCGAACCCTTTTTCTTGCATAGCATGTGGTAACTGGCGTGTTATTTCAGAAATTTTACTTAGTTCAAGGAAAGGCGACATTTCATGGGTTATAAACAAGATTTTCGTTTTTGCCATCTCCAACTGTTTTTTATATTATTGAATAGTAAAATCGGTCTACAAAGATACAATTAATTTATCAATTTTACAATTGATTAAAAATCATCATTTTATAATTTAAACTTTATTCCCCATTTTTGCACCTTATTTCTAATTTTTGACCGTGAAAATTTTTCGCACTAAACAGGAACTCCAACATGAACTTGCTGGAATCCGCCAACAAAATCAAGTCATCACCCTGGTACCAACCATGGGCGCGCTGCATGAAGGTCACCTCTCCTTGATCAACTATGCCAAACCCCTTACCGACATCACGGTATGTAGCATTTTTGTCAATCCAACTCAATTTAATGACCCTAAGGACCTGGAGAAATACCCACGCCCTATTGAAAATGATATCGCCCTATTGGAGTCGGTAGGCTGTGATATCCTCTTTATGCCGACCGTTGAGGAGATGTATCCTGAAAACGACCCAGAATGGCATATCAACCTAGGAAACCTAGATCAAATCTGGGAAGGTGAACACCGCCCTGGGCACTTCCAAGGTGTTACACAGATCGTTTTTAAGCTATTTGATCTGGTAAAACCGAACCAAGCTTGCTTCGGCCAAAAAGACTTCCAACAGGTCATGGTCATCCAACGCATGATTGACATCAAAAACCTGGACATCAAACTCCTGATCTGCCCTATTATCAGAAGTGAGGCAGGTTTGGCATTGAGTTCTAGAAATGCACGCCTTTCTGAAGAAGGTAAAGAAAATGCCCTAACTATAATTACTGCCCTTCGCTTTATCCAGGACAACCTGGAGCAGAAGTCCGTTGCTGAACTATTGGATGGAGCAAAAACAATTATTGCCTCCAACCCTGCTGTGGAATTGGAATACCTAAGTATATGTGAAACCAGCACCTTGGCCCCTGTCGACAATATCGAATCAGGCAAAGACTACGTTGCACTGATCGCTGCATGGGTAGAAAAGGTACGTTTGATCGACAACATATTACTTTCCCGTTAGAATAATTTTTAAGCTGTTTTATATTAAAAGAGTAACTTTGCATCATGATGATAGAAGTAATGAAATCAAAAATTCATAGAGCTCGCGTTACGCAAGCTGAATTGAATTATGTGGGAAGCATAACCATTGATCAAGACCTAATGGATGCTGCGGATATTATTGCCAATGAAAAAGTACAGATTGTCAACAATAATAATGGCGCAAGGCTTGAAACCTACGTCATTCCAGGTGAACGCGGTACTGGAACAATCTGCTTGAACGGAGCTGCTGCCCGCCTGGTACAGGTTGGCGATATCGTAATCATTATTTCTTACGCCTTAATGGAACGTGAGGAAGCAAGAAACCACAAACCATTGCTTGTGTTCCCAGATGAACACAATAAAATCGTTTAAACACTGATCTTAGCAATTTAATTGCTAATTTTAGCAGATATTTGACCAGTGCATGCATAGACTAACCTCATACCGCCAATTCGTTGCCCATTTCCTTCTAGTATGGATGTGTGGCATCATCGTCTCTGGCGTGGTCTTCATGCACAAAGAGGTCACCTCAACCGGGGAGATAGTCACGCACATCCACCCCTATAACCTTGGCGAAAAGAATCACCACCATCACCATTCCGATGCTGAAATCCGATTCTTGGATATTGTCTACCAAGGTTCTTACTTACATTGGTCCCCATTTGTATTTGAAGCACCGATCTTACCTGAATTCAATGTCTATGAATTCGGATTCAAGACCTTTAATATTGTTTTCCAAATCCACGATATCCGTGCTGGACGTGGCCCCCCTTCAATTTTAGCTTAATCAATATTTTTCTTTTTGAACCTATTGGCTCCAATCCTATATGCTATGGGATTATACTGCTCAATCAGGTTCGCAATTCATTAATTTACGTAGTGGCGCGAATGATGCCCTACCCTATTTGGATACCTGTTCTTTCAGGGATTCAAATGTAATTGAACAGTTAAAATTATATATGAAATTATTTCTACTCAGGAATTTCCTGATCATTATATGCCTTGGCCTAGGCAATCAGGCAGTCTATGCCCAAATTTCAGGTCGCGTAATCAATGACAAACAACAAGCTGTCCCAAATGCAACCATTCTATTGGATGGCACCAAAGTGGGAACTTCAACCGATAGCCTAGGATATTTCGAACTGGATACCAAAGGCCAAAACAGCAAAAGCCTTTCCGTAAGGGCGGTAGGCTACCAAAATGCTAAAAAACAGTTCAGTGCAAACGAATCAGGATTGAACATCGTCCTGCATGAAGACAACTTAAACTTGAACGAAGTGGTGGTCAGTGCTTCCCGTTACGGTATGGAAAGAAAAAAGGCGCCGGTAATCGTGAATGTATTGAGTCCTAAACTATTTACCGCAACACAGTCTGTGGCCATGTCTGAAACCTTGAACTACCAACCTGGGGTTCGGGTGGAAAACAATTGCCAAAACTGTGGCTTTACCCAAGTGCGATTAAATGGAATGGAAGGGGCATATTCACAGATCTTGATCAACTCGCGCTCTGTTTTCTCAGCCTTAAACAGTGTGTATGGCTTGGACCAGATTCCAACATCCATGATAGACCGCATCGAGGTGGTACGTTCAGGTGGTTCTGCCCTATTTGGTGCAAATGCCATTGCCGGAACGATCAATATCATTACCAAAGACCCTGTTGAAAACGATTGGCAGATTAAATCGACCAACTCCATCATCGATGGACAAGCTTGGGACAACACCATTGATTTCAACACCTCTTATGTAGACAATGATCTTAAAGCAGGTGCTACTTTCTACGGAATGCACCGTAACCGTCAAGCCTATGACGCAAATGGCGACGGTTTTTCGGAAATGACCAAATTGAAGAACATCACTTTTGGCACAAAAGCCTTCTATAAGCCTTCTGAATTCAATAAGATTACTTTAGACTTAAGTGCCTTGAATGAATTCCGAAGAGGTGGTGACAATCTGGACAAAGCTCCACACTTTACCGATGTAACGGAACAGTTAAGGACTAACACCTTCATCGGAGGTTTGACCTATGATCAGTATTCTAAGGATTACAAACATAAACTGTCCATCTATGGCTCCGGCCAGATCACCGATAGAGAAAGCTTCTATGGTGGTCTAGGAGGCGGCAGAACTGCTCAAGACAGCGTCTTGGCTTCCAATGCATACGGTGATACCGATGATTTTGCCATGGTTGTAGGTGCGCAATATACCTATACCTTCGAACGCGATGTCATAACAGCTGGGGTGGAATACAACAACAATAGAACTAAGGACAATATCCCTGGATACGCTCGACTGATCGATCAAAAGACACATGGAGTGGGTTCTTATGCGCAGTACGAGTGGAATATCCTCGAAAACCTTAAAACCTTGATTGGTGCCCGTTATGATTACACTTATGTGGATGGAAACTATAAATTGGCCGGATACAATAGAAATTCTGCCCAAAACTTTGGCACATTCAGCCCTAGGTTTACCTTACTATATGACATTACAGATTACCTGCAATTCAGGGGTGGATATGCCCGAGGATTCCGTGCTCCACAAGCTTTCAACGAGGATATGCACGTCACTTCCATCGGAGGGCAACAAGTGTTCGTATTGATCGGCGAAAACCTAAAGACCGAATATTCCAATGCCTACACGGGTTCATTTAACATTACCAAAAACTTTGGTTCTGTACAGACCAGTTTACTATTGGAAGGTTTCTATACCGATCTCCAAAATCCATTCACCAATATCATGACCTCCCAAGATGAAAACTTGATCATCCAGGAAATGCGCAATGGATCTGGAGCAAAGGTATATGGTTCCAACGTGGAATTGAATATTGCTCCATCTTCAAAATATAGTTTCCAGATGGGCGGAACGGTTCAACGCTCTGAATATACCGATGAGCAGCTCTTGTATGAAGGTAAAACTCCTGCAGAGAATATCAGCAGCAAAAAGTTTGTTCGTACACCAAACGTTTACGGTTACTTTAATGCCAACTGGAAACCATTGGAACCATTTAACGTTGACATTACTGGTGTTTACACCGGTAGTATGATCGTGCCGCATGTCTTGGAAGGCGAAGAGATGATCTTGAAAAACTCTCCAAATTTTGTGGAAGCAAACTTCCGTTTAGGTTACACTTTCTCCCTGAAGAAAGACTTCAGCATTGAAGTGTTCGGTGGAATGCAAAACGTCTTCAATGCTTTCCAAAAAGATTTTGACAAAGGCGCTTTGCGTGACTCCAATTATATCTATGGACCATCAAGACCAAGGACAGTTACCTTCGGTATCAAGGTAGGACATTTTCACTAATGAAGTTGTTACAATTCATATCCATAGCCATCCTATTGACGGCAGGTTCGCTCCAAGCTCAAGAGCGGAACGAACCTGCCGTCAACTGGCTTTCCTTTGAGCAATTGAGTGATTCTTTGACGGTTAGGCCCAAACCCGTATTGATTTTCTTTCATACTGATTGGTGTTCCTATTGCAAAAAGATGCTAGGAGAGAACTTTAAAGACCCACAAGTGATCGAAAAGCTCAATTCAGGATATTATGCCGTAGAGTTTGACGCAGAATCCGTAGATACCGTGAGATTCGACGGAGAGGTCTACGCGAGCGAATTAAAATCCAAAAGGACTGGAAAATATCACCCCTTGGCAAGTATTTTAATGGGCAGCAAAAACAGGGCTGTTTTCCCTACTACCATTATCTTAGACACCGATTTTTCCATGAAATTCAAAAAATTTAATTACTTAAGTATTAAGCAACTATTAAATATTTTATAAATTTATACCCGCAACTGTAGCGTATTAAAAAATTCATGCGTTATCAGAAGCATTATTAATGATACTAAAAACAAATATGAAAAACTTAAAATTATTCTTAGTTGCTCTTTTGGCTGTGGTAAGTGTTTCTTCTTGTATGAAGACGGAAACTAATGATTTTGATTATGAAGCAAATCAAAGAAGAATCGATTCAACTTTGAAAAAACAGGCTCCACTTATTGAAGCTTATGCAAGAGAGCATTTCGGTGATAACATAGATTCAGCTTACGGTATTTGGTACGAAGTATTGCCTACAACAGTTGATAGTGCTGCATTCGAATATGTTTCTGCAGGTAATGGTTGGGTACCAGTAATTGCAAACGTAAAATATAAAGGTGAATTAATGGATGGAAAAGTTTTTGAAGAAAAAACAACCGCTACTCAAATGACCATCAACAGATTAATCACTTCTTGGATGGTGATGTTCTACCCTAAAGCTTCATCAGGTTATTCTGGTGTTTTACCTCATGGATTATTAAAAGGAAATAAAGTGAGATTTATCGCTCCTTCTCCTTTGTGTTATGATAACCAAGCACAAGAAAATATCCCTGCGGATTCACCGCTGATCTTTACTATTGAAGTAACGGATATCAGAAACGCAAACTAAGCGCAAAAAATCAAATAATATTTACAAAAAGGCAATCGAAAGGTTGCCTTTTTCTGTTGGATCTCAACCTAAAAACCTAGATAGAAATTTGGGTTTCATTCGAGACTCATTCGAGACACATTCGGGAAATCCTTTCAAAGTATTCAATTCATTTTGCGAAAATTCCGAATGTGTCTCGAATAAGGTCAAAACAAAAGAGTGACTTCTAAATTCGTCCAGAAATTTTCTGGTATATGTTACTTTATGGCGTAAAGGCTTTAGCCGATAACTAAATTAAATTACTATTTTTACAATAAAAGTCAACACATGAAGATTGCTTTATCACAGCTCAACTACCATATAGGAAATTTCGAAAAGAACAATCAAAAAATTATCGACAGCATCCTGAAAGCAAAGAATGAAGGCGCTGAACTAATCGTATTTGCAGAATTGGCTATTGGAGGCTATCCTGCTAAGGACCTTTTGCGAAACACTGCCTTTTTACAGCAATGCTATCATAACATAGAGAACATTGCTGAACACTGTCAGGACATCGCCTGTATCATTGGCGCTCCAGTTCCGAATCAAGACGGAGAAGGAAAATCCCTTTACAATGCCGCTGTTTTGATCGAACAAGGACAAGTTAAGCAAATTACCAAAAAGAGCTTGCTCCCAGATTACGATGTTTTTGATGAGTACCGCTATTTTGAACCTAATGCACAGGTAAGCTGCATCAAATTCAAAGAGAAAACCATTGCGTTGACCATCTGTGAAGATCTATGGGATGATGATGGACCAAATTCTTATGTTGGCGACATCATGTTGGAGTTGGCCAAAGAGAACCCCGACCTGATCATCAATATTGCTGCCTCACCGTTTTCATATACCCATTTTGAAAGCCGAAAAAATGTATTGAAACGCAATGTGATTAAAGCAAGCGCTCCTTTAATCTATGTCAATCAAATCGGTGCCCAGACGGATATCATCTTTGATGGTCGTTCCTTGGCATTGAACAAAAAAGCTGAGGTAATTTTGGAATTAAAGGCTTTTGAGGAAGACCTACAGTTTGTGGAATTGATCAACAATGACCTGAAATCGACTGTGGAGTATAATCCACGCAAAACCTCGGAAATATCTTTGATCCATGATGCCTTGATCTTGGGACTAAGAGATTATTTTCAAAAATCAGGGTTTAAGTCTGCGATACTTGGGCTTTCAGGAGGTCTGGATTCGGCATTGGTTGCTGCATTAGCCTGCGAAGCCTTAGGTCCTGAAAATGTTCTTTCGATCCTGATGCCTTCGGTTTATTCTACGGACCACTCGCTGAAAGATGCCTTGGACCTGGTGGAGAATACCGGATGCCAACATCAGATTATTCCGATTAAAGATATTGCAGCTGCCTTTGAGTCTACTCTTGAAGAAACCTTTGCTGGCCGTGAGAAAGACACCACCGAAGAAAACATTCAGGCGAGAACCCGTGGCACCTTACTGATGGCGATTTCCAATAAATTTGGAAACATCCTTTTGAACACCTCTAACAAAAGTGAAGCTGCAGTTGGCTATGGCACCCTATATGGCGACATGGCTGGTTCAATCAGTGTCATTGGCGATGTTTATAAAACACAGGCATACGAGCTGGCAAAATACATAAACCGTGAACGGGAAATTATCCCTATCAATACAATCGTTAAACCGCCATCGGCAGAGTTAAGACCTGATCAAAAGGATTCGGATTCCCTACCTGATTATGATCTTTTGGATGCTGTCCTTTTCCAATTGATCGAAATGGAAAAATCCAAGGAGGATGTGATCAATTTAGGCTTCGAGGAAAGCTTGGTAAACAGGATCTATAAACTGCTTTGCAATGCGGAATTCAAAAGGTTCCAAGCTCCTCCTATCCTGCGCGTTAGCCCTAAAGCATTTGGCCCAGGTAGGTCCATGCCATTGGTTGCAAAATATTCGTTTGGGGGTTAAACTTTTTAAGGTAAAACACGTCTAATAAAATAAATTGAGATTTATGAAAAAGTTTTGGTCAATCATGCTACTTGGGGTAGTCTTCATTTTAGGCTCCTGTAGCCCCTATAAATATAATACCACGAGAGTCCAAACTTTGGACTTCGCACAATATAAAACATATGGTTGGTTACCTCCTGTAGACTCCCTTTCCAAGAACTACTTTACGAACGATATCGCCAGAAATAATATTCTGTCGACCGCAAACCGTGAATTAGAGGCAAGAGGAATGCGCTACAGCAAAGAAAATCCAGACATCCTGTTCCGTTATATCACGATTGTGAACAACAAAAGCAGAATGGTGTACGGAAATACAGGCTGGGGCTGGGGTGGTCCTTGGGGCTTTAGTCCATGGTGGGGCTACGGCTGGGGCGGAAGATCTTATCCGGTAGGAAAAGAAAAAGTCCGCTACTCCCACTTAATCATCGAAGCCTTGGACCGAAAATCAAATTCGGTGGTATGGCAAGCGAGAGGATCAGGTGAAATTCAAACCCCTGAAAAATCAATCAACAATTTACCGAAAGTGGTAGAAGGAATTTTTAAGGAATATCCAGTGAAATAGGAAAAACAGAAAAAGCGAGCGATGCTCGCTTTTTCTGTTTTTGGATTTGAGATGTGAGATATGAGATGTGAGAGAGTGGAAAGCGGCTATCTTTTTAGCTTTTTTTGTCATGTTGAGGAACGAAACATCTCGGAGCTATACCCTTTAATTCCCTCTGCCTGTCTTGTTGAGGAACGAAACATCTCGGAACTATAAATACTGATAATCAAAAAATGATAGCATTGGCGTACAGTTCTTCAATCTTCGATTGAAGATGACAGGCCATTTTTATAAGAACCGTACAGATTCTTCACTCCTCGTTCAGAATTGGAAATGTGCTAAAGAACCATCGGTCAATTATTTGTTTGATGCAGTTTAAATCTTGGTCTATCCTCTCATCCCTTTAATCCTGGTTCAAACGAAGGAATGGAAAAGAGTCAGCCAAAGGGATGATATTATTTTAGGTTTGTATGGGGCGGGGGTTTGCAATACGCCACTACAGTAGCACGTCCAAAAATAGTTAGAATGCCACGGTTATACCATGATCTTGGCCCATCCTCCCATCCCTTTAATCCTGGTTCAAACGAAGGAATGGAAAAGGGATCCGGAAGGTGCTATTTTATCATAGGCAGGTATCTCTTCCAGTTGTCGGCTATGATCCAAATATCAATCAATCCCAATACGGCAGCCATCGGCGCTCCTGAAGGATCTAAGGTAGCATGATGAAGGAATACTCCTATCAAGATAGGCAACAGGATTATAGCCCCTAATGCCCGCGTTTTGGGGATAGCGACCAAAAGACCTCCGATAATCTCCATCGTACCGACCAAGGGGATAAGCCATTTCAATTTCACTAATGCTGCTGTAATGGATAATTGTGCCTCTGTCAATTCAGGTGTCGGAATGATATTGATGAACTTGGCTGTTCCAAAGAAGATAAAGGCCAAGCCAAATAGGGTAAAAATAACAGTCTTTACGATTTTCATAAGGTTATTGCTTTTGTAACCTGATATTGAACAGATTACAGAACAAATTGTTTATGAACGGAAACGATTTTTGATGATCCTTACTTACTAAATTTACTAACTCATTAAATTGATGACCTTTGCTTCAGGTAAAAAGGAACTTCTACATGATCTTTCGATTTGTTCTTGATAAGCTCTGCCGCCATCTTACCCATCATTTCAAAATCAGTGGAAATCGTGGTGATCCCATTGAGGATAAATTTCTTTAATGGGGTTTCATTGTAGGAGATTACCCCTACATCTTGCCCTATCTTGAGGTTCTTTTTAATGATCTTGTCCAATAGCTTAACCAGGTCATCTTCTGCGATATTGATATAACAGCTACCCAATTCAATTTTTTCCTTCTCCAATTCACTGACTAGAGAATGGTTGAACGCATATTGCTGGGCAAATTTATAGAAACCCTTGATAATCGCTTTGGGGTAGTCACTATTGTCCGGAAAGATCAGGTTCAGGGTATGGTACTTACTCAGAGAAGGAAGGGCCTCTTCCAATGCCCCATAGATGTCCTTCTCATAATTCTCATATACCGCTGCAAAATCCCCTTGTATATCATCTATATACTTACCCAATAGGATCAACTTTTCAGGTGGAATCAATTTATTGATAATATCAGGAGCTTGATCCCTTCCTTCCTTAAAATGAGGGAAGAGCACATAATAATCATAGGTCTTCGTCAATCCACCTAAAAGGGTCCGCAGATAGGTGATATCTGAGTTATATACAAAAAGATCGAGGGCGGCATCATCTTCCAATTCTCTTGCAAAGGAATCATAAACCAACTTTTTATGGGCACTGAGCTTATTAAGGAGGATCGCGATCTTCTGTCTCTGTTTGACATCTGTGGTCGCAATGTAATATCCTTTACCCGGAATGGAGGCGATGACTTCCGCATTTTTAAGGAACTTATATGCTTTTTCCACGGTATCCCGAGAAATATCCACATACACCGAAAGTTCATTGATGGAGGGTAGCATATCCTCTTTTTCCAATGCACCGTTCTTGACCGCATCGATAATAGCACTGGCTAGCTGCTTGTATTTTGGGGTAGCAGAAAAGTCACTAATCTGGATGGTCTTTAAGAAATCAGTTACCTTGGAAGTCATAAGATATGTATTACAATATAGGTTTACTTTGTATACATCCTAAGGTAAGTAAAATACTTGTTTTAAGGGAAAAGTTTTTGGTGAATAATCTGCATTGGTTTCCATCAGATCCTTCATATAGGCCCACCATTCCTTCATAATGGGATCTGCCTTTAATTTTTGTTCTTCAAATCCCTCAGCCAAGGTCTGCACCGCAAAGAGATCCAAGGTCTCCGGATCTAAAAAAATGGAATAATCAGATATCCCATTCTCTTTTAAGAGTTTTGCCAATTTCGGCCAAATCTGCTGATGCCGACGAAGATATTCCGCTTCATTGCCCGGCAGAAGTTTCATTTTAAAGGCTACCTGTTTCATAAATCTATTTACATTAAAGAGCTGTTCTGATTGTATACTTACCCGAGCCAAGTTCGACCAAGATTTCCCCATCTAGTTTCTTTAAGGAACGCACGAGGTTGTTTCGATCAATGGGTTCTCCATTTATTTTTACATCCTTTAGATCCTCCGTATTTATACTGCAATAAGCGACCACATTGACTGGAATCTGGATTTCCTGCATGACCTCCTTTTCCGATCTGCTCCATGCACTTTTGATGTTGCCAGCTATGGAACGATAGGATCCCGCTACCTCATTGATTCCAAAATCACCAATTTCAGGCTGTATATAGACCTCCTGGAAACCATTTTCTTTCAACTTTATGCCGAGCAAATGCTCAAACATCCATTCGTTTACCGAACCGAAAGCATAGTGTGAGAAAGAATTCATGGCTGCATTATGGATAAATCCTTTTTCCTTGCTATAGCTATCCCAACGTTCCCAAATGGAAGTCGCTCCATTTACCACCTCGTAGCCTAAGGATGGGTATTCAGTACTTTGTAAGAGCATGTAAGCCTTATCAGTTGAACCAGAAGCAGTCAATGCTGGCAAAAGCGGTTTGAAACCCAAGAAACCGGTACTCAACTTATTGCCATTGGCTTCCAAAAGCTCTCGGAGATATTTACCTGCCAAGGCTTCATCCTGCTCATCCAATATCCCTGAATACAATGCATTGGCATAGGCGGTTTGGGTATGGCCAGAAAAGCCGTTTTGACCTTCCACATAGCCTTCACCCTTTCCATAGAACGCGGAATTGGTTTTCAGTTTTCCATGTTCGTCCATATAATGTTGTTTGAACCCCATCTTAACGGCAAAGGACTCCTTTTCATAATCCGTAGCTAGTTGCATATCTCCAATTGCACGACACATCTCAGCCATCAATTTATTGCAGTAGAAATAGTAGGTTGTGGCCAATAGATCAGGACTTGTCTTTTCTCCTACCGACAACCAATCTCCAAATCCACCTTTTGGGTTTACATCTTCAAAAGCTCCTTCCTGCAACACATTGCCTTTCGTTCTGGACTTTAGGAAAGCCATAAATTTCCTCATAAATGGAAGTGACTCCCGAACAATGCGAAGGTCATTATAGGCTTTAAAATATTCATACGTGCAGATAATCCCCGCCTCAGACCAGCCCGGTGAGAAAGAATCGGATGCTCTGATTGCAGCTACCCCTTCTGCATTAACTGGCATAGGGGCATAGATGGGATAGGCACCATTCGGCCATTGGGAATCATTCAGGTCTTTGATCCATTTCTTGTGGAATGGCGCAACATCGGCATTGAAGATCGCCGAACGCATATATACTTGGGCATCACCCGTCCAGCCCAACCTTTCATCCCTTTGCGGACAGTCGGTCGGTATATCTAGATAATTAGCTTTCTGGGTCCAAAGGATATTACTGTAAAGCTGATTTAGCATGGGATTGTCGGATTCAAAACTTCCTACCTGGTCGAGATCCGAACTCATCACCAAGCCTGTCAAGAAATCAAGGCTAGGTTCCACTTTCAATCCGGTAACTTCCACGAACTGGAACCCATGAAAGGTGAAGCTAGGACTCCACTCCTCATTCTTTGACCCGTTTAGGATGTATGTATCCGTAGCTCTCGCTTTTCGCAGGTTATCCGTCATCAGCTTACCATCAGGAAACAGCATTTCTCCATATCGAAAGACCAGGGAATCTCCTTTGCTGCCATTGATCTTTAACCGGATATTACCAGCGAAGTTTTGGCCAAAATCCACGATATATTGACCTTCAGCAATTTTCTTAATGGACTTGGCGGATAACTCCTGCAATACCCGAACTGGATTACTTGGATAGATTTCAAGTTCCTGCCCTTCTTGGTCTGGAAACTCTTGGATATCGGTCCACGCACTTGCATCGAAACCAACCCTATTCCATCCCTGTGGTTCCTTTCTGGCATCATGCTTTTCACCTTCCAAGAAATCTGATTCCAGTATGGCACCAGTACTGTATTTCCAACGTGAATCTGTGGCAATATGCTCCTTGCTCCCATCCTCGTAGGTTACATCGATCTGTGCCTTCAAAAGGGGAAATTTTCCATAGAACTGGTTTACCTGCGGGGAACCGACCAACAAGGCATAGCCTAAATAACCGGCATACCAGCCACTGGATAATATGGCGCCAAACACATTGTTTCCATCGCTCAATTGGTCTGTGACATCATATACATTGTAATATACACGCTTATTATAGTCAGTCCAACCTGATGCAAAATAACCGCGCCCTATCTTTTCTCCATTGACATAAAAATTATGGAGTCCAAGGGAGCTAATGTATAATCGCGCGGATTTAATCTTCTTCTTTAGAGAGACCTCTTTTCGTAAATATGGCGAAGGTGGTAAATGATATTCTCCTTTAGGAGCTAAGTGGTTTAAATCAACCCCGATCCACTTTGCTTTCCAATCCTCTGGGTTAGGTTTCGCCAATTCCCAATATTGGATTTCCGACCATTTGCCAACTCTATCCTTTTCATCCCAGGAGCGGACCTTCCAATAAACCCGTTGTCCAGACTGAAGTAACTTTCCAGCATATTCAATCTGATTGGTTTGGTTGCCATTTACCTTTTTGCTGTCCCAAAGGTCTGCTTGGTTCTTTCTAAGCAAGGCTTCCGAACTGGCTACCATAACCTGATAAGCTAATTGAGATTGGTTGAATCCCTTGCCTTCAAGCTCCCAACTCAATCGCGGTTTACTTTCTTCTACATAGGGATTGATCTTATATTCTGTACGCAGATATTTAGGCTGTATGCTAGCATACGAAGCTGCAAGGTTTAACAACAAGCCTAGACAAATACAGCATACTATCCTTAGGGTCCCCATTCGTTATGATTTAATCAGGTATAATATTTTAGGTACTTCAATTTCGGAAATTACCTTTCCATTTTCATCCTTTTTATGCAATAGTTTTATTAAGTGGATAAGTTTTGGAAGAAAAGCGGGATTGATTAAAGATAGGAATGGGTCAGGGAAAGACTATCCTGTTCTATCAGGTGGGGGGATTAATTAATAAAAAGTAAAGTTCTAAGTAATACAGAACCCCTACCTTATTGACATGAAGCCAATCAAAAGATTATATTTTGTCTATATAATTACAAATCTATCAAGGACTGTCCTTTACACTGGAGTTACCAATAATTTGAGATATCGATTATATCAACAGGAGTTTCAAAATTATGGAATGAATAGTTTTACAAAAAAATATAAGATAAAATACCTCTTGTTTTATGAGATTTTCGAGAATATACGTGCGGCTATTAGTAAAGAAAAAGAAATTAAGGGATGGACCAGAGCGAAAAAGGAAGCATTAATAAATGATTTTAATCCAGAATGGAAGTTTCTTAACGATGAAGCAGAAGAATTACACTAGATCCTAAACCAATTCCTGATTAGTGAGTGAAAAGTGTTTTTGTGAGTTTCTTTTATTTTGTCATGTTGAGGCACGAAACATCTCGGAACTTTATGGAACTCAGGTCAAAATCGTACTCCGAGACCCTTCTTTCATCAGGGTGACACGACTAAAATACAACCCATCGGTGTGTCATGTTGAGGCACGAAACATCTCGGAACTTTATGGAACTCAAGTCAAAATCGTACTCCGAGACCCTTCTTTCATCAGGGTGACACAACTAAAATACAACCCATCGGTGTGTCATGTTGAGGCACGAAACATCTCGGAACTTTATGGAACTCAAGTCAAAATCGTACTCCGAGACCCTTCTTGCATCAGGGTGACACGACTAAAACACCTCTCAAATCTCCCCTCCTTTTCTCCCCTCCAATCCTCATTCAAAACCATTCTACAGGACGGTGCAGGATGCTCAACCTAAAGTGGATAGCTATATTTGGATTACAGCCAAAGTATTGGCAACCTATAACTAATAACTAATTCCGGTAGCTCTTCAACCTAGACTGCCAATAAACCAAATGAAAAACGAAAACATGTATTACTTAGAAAAAGGATGATCTGTTATTGAACAATAACATTGAAAAAGACCAATAAAAAAACCGACAGTGTTCCCGCACTATCGGTTCAATATCAATGGTCTTTTTAAACTAACCAAGAGGGTCGAAACTCTTTATTGTTTAACCATTTAACTTTGCAAAGGTATGCAATATGACCAATTAAACAAAACTAAAAACCATCGATCAATTGCGCCTATCGTAACATTTAGGAGGGTTTTAGGGTTCACATTCGGAAATGAACCCAAGAAAAGATTCCTGCAATTATCGTTGATCTTTCCTGCTTTGATTCTATCGCAGGCCGGCTATTCCGAGGTCAACAATTATTCTACTATGAATAAAGAAACACACAACATCTCCGTGGAACATAACACGGGCATCAGCAACTTAAACTTGTTTGGCCAAGAGAAAATCAAGGTCACAGGAACGGTTAGTGATGCCAATGGGGTTCCTATTGCTGGTGTTTCTGTTCGCGTAAAAGGCACGAACTCGGCGACTGCAACCGATGAAAACGGAAATTATGAAATCGAATTGAACAAAGGCCAAACCCTGACCTTTGACAATATTGGTTTCACTTCGAAGGAAATCGTTGTCAATGCTGCTGGTACACAAAACATTGCATTGGACAGTAGCAGTGAGGACATTACCGAAGTGGTAGTCGTTGGTTATGGTAGTCAGCAGAAAAAAGACGTTACTGGATCGATTGCCGCTGTGTCTATGAAAAATGTAAAAGGACAGGCTATCGCTAGTCCTGACCAAGCATTAACCGGACAACTTTCGGGAGTACAGGTCAGTAATTCCAATGGTACTCCAGGTGGTGGACCAAGGATTCAGATCAGGGGAATTGGGGCAATTGGTGCTGGTAGCCAGCCACTCTATGTTATTGATGGATTTCCAGTTCCTGGATCTTCCAGTGAAAGGGGAAATCCTTTGGCAACCATCAACCCCAACGATATTGAGTCGATGACCGTATTGAAGGATGCTTCTGCCACGGCAATTTATGGTTCTAGAGGCTCTAATGGGGTAATCTTGATCAATACCAAACGTGGTACGGATGGTAAGATGAGAATCGATGTAGCGGCAAGTTCCGGCTTACAACAAGTCCCTCAGAAAGGTAGACCCAACCTGATGAATGCTGCAGAATTTGCACAATTCAGGAAAGAGGCCATCGAAGATAAAATCAGGTTTGAAGAAGGAAGGGAACCCACAATAAATGATATCCCTGAAGAATATAGAAACCCTGCTGCATTGGGTGAAGGTGTGGATTGGTATGATGCAGTTACCCGAATCGCTCCGATGTCGGATATCAACGTGAATTTCTCTGGTGGTAATGAAAGCATTCGTTCTTTTGTGTCTGCAGGATATTTGAACCAGAAGGGCGTGATGTTGAACTCGGGCTTTGACCGTTTCTCCATCCGTGCGAATGTGGAAGGGAATTTTGCAAAGAAATTAAAATTAGGGATGAACATCAACCCTACCCTATCCTACATTGAAGGTGGAATCAATGGACAAGGACGGGATGAATTCTTTGAGATCACGACTCCTGTCGCCAAAATATATAACGATGATGGCTCCTATGTTCCGTATATTCAATCTGCTGGAACTTTTGGGAACCCAAATCCTGTGATGTTCTTAAATGAGCGGACCAACAAGAGCTCCAAGTTAAAGCTATTGATGAGTACCTATGCAGAATATAGCTTTTTGGACAACCTAAAGTTCAAGACTACCTTCAACGTAGACTATCAAGATGAAAGTGGCGAGACCTTTAGACCTTCCACTCTACCTAATCAAAATGCCCCTGGTGCATCTATTCCTAGCGGAAGTTATGGAAGAGGCCAATACATCAACTGGGCAAATGAAAACACCTTAAACTACGATTACTCTTCAGATAACGGACATTCGATTTCTGCATTGGCAGGTTATTCCATCCAAATGCAAAAGAACAAGAATGCCAACTTCAACGGTGCCCAATTCCCAGATGACGACATTCAGACCTTGAATGCTGCAGCAAGAATAACCGGAGGCACAGGAATTGAAGACTGGGGATTGATATCCTATTTAGCTAGGGTTAACTACTCCTACCTAGATCGATATATCTTGACAGGGTCTTTCCGTGCGGATGGCTCCTCAAGATTTGGTAAGGACAATCGCTGGGGTTCTTTCCCATCGGTTGCAGTCGGTTGGCGATTATCCGAAGAAGCTTTCCTGAAAGATAAAGAGTGGATTGATGAGTTAAAACTGAGGGCTTCTTATGGACGTTCAGGTAACTTCAATATTGCCAATTATGCTTCTTTAAGCAGCATCGGTGCTTCCAACTATATTTTTGGAGGCGGATTGGCACCAGGTCGTGTGATGAACAGTCTTGGAAACAGCTTCCTAGGTTGGGAAAGGATGAAGGAGTTGAACATTGGTTTGGATTTCACTACATGGAATAACCGTTTGACTTTAACCGCCAACTATTATAAACGTAACACCTTAGATCTATTATTGAATACCCCAATTCCTAACTCATCAGGATTCGGCTCCGTCGTAGAAAATCGTGGTGATGTCGAAAATAAAGGTTTCGAGTTCTCAATCAGTTCAGCAAATATTGCCCGTGAAAACTTTACCTGGAATACCGACTTCAATATTTCATTCAACCGCAACAAAGTCATTGCCCTCGGCCGTAGTACAGACCCTATCTTCTCAGGACAGAGTTCGGAAGGAAACTTTACCAATATCACCGAGATTGGTCAACCGGTAGGTATGATCATTGGCTATGTGGTAGAAGGAATTTATCAAAATCAAGCAGATGTAGACAATAATCCAGCATTCCCAGGAGCAATCCCAGGGAACTTAAAAATGAAGGATGTGAACGGAGATGGCCAGATTACACCAAATGATGACTTTGCGGTAATCGGTAATCCTTATCCTGACTTCAACTTTGGTATGACCAATACCTTGACTTATAAAGCATTCGATTTCCGAGTGATGATGGTGGGTTCCATGGGACAAGAAATGTTGCATGCAACCAGGTTCTATACGGACAACATCGACGGGGTATTTAATGTGCGTAAGGAGGTTGCTGATCGTTGGAGATCAGAATCTAATCCAGGTAGTGGTCTGGTACCAACAACCAATGGTACTGGTAGAGGCCGTGTAATGTATCGTGATACCCATTCCCTATTTGTCCAAAAGACAGATTACCTATGGATAAAGAACATTACAATAGGCTACTCCCTCCCTAAGAGCATTGGTGGAGTGTTAAACAACCTTAGGATTTATGCTAACCTTCAGAATCCATTCTTATTTACCAATTATGATGGAAACCCAGAAGGAACTAACATAAACAGAGGGGATATAAGTCCATTGGTACCAGGGATCGACTATTCGGCTTACCCTGTTCCAAAGATTTACACATTAGGGTTGAATTTCAATTTTTAAGACAAGGATTATGAAACTAAGATATATTCTATTAGGTCTAGGGTTATTGAGCATGAGCTCCTGCAATAAATTATTGGATGTAAAACCCTATACCTTTTCCAGTGGAGAGAACTATTATGAAAACGAAGGACAGATCCTTCGGGCAGTAAATGGTGCATACAGCAGATTGCAGGTACTCTATACGAGTGATTTCAATGCAATGACAGAGATGAGATCGGACAATACCAATTATCAATATGATGAAACGGACCGTGGCGTGCAGCAGCGGGAAGAAATTGATGAATTCTTGATCACCTCTTCCAATAACTACGTGAATACCACTTGGGTAAACCTGTATGTTGCGATTCAACAATCCAACGCCATCATCAGCAGGATTGATCAAGTACAGTTCTCGGATGAAAAATTAAAGTTACAATACCTGGGAGAGGCCAAGTTTTTGAGAGCATTTTCGTACTTTCATTTAGTAAGACTTTTTGGTGAAGTTCCTTTGCTGACGAAAGAGGTTGCAAATCCTTCGGATGCATTCTCGGATGGCAAAAAAGGTACAGTAGACGAAATTTATGCAGTCATTATCCAAGATGCTAAGGATGCCATTGCAAACTTACTTCCAAGCTATGACAAAGGAAGCGTAGGAAGAGCGACCAAAGGAGCAGCCTATACGCTATTGGGTGAGGTCTACCTAACAAGAAAGCAATATGCTGAGGCAGTAACCAATTTTCAAGAAGTAACCAAATTAGGCTATTCATTGATGCCAGATTACGCATCCTGTTTTAGTCCTAATTCAAAGAATAATGCAGAGTCAGTTTTTGAAGTACAGTTTGATCAATCAGTAGAAGGTGAAAACAGTAACTTCATTTTCATGTTCGGCCCAAGGAATGCAAAGATGCAATTGGTCGGTTTCTCCGGAAACTTAGGTGGAAGCAACATTCCTACACCGAGCATATATAACGCCTATGAACAGGGAGATGTGCGTAGAGATAAGTCTATTCAAATGTTCAACGACCCTTCAAATGCAGCATTTCAAGAGTCAAAAGCATTTGGAGGAAGTATGCCATTTATCAAAAAGTACTATCACGCACCTTATATCGAGGATGGAAGATCGAATGAAAACTGGCCAATCTATCGCTATGCACACGTCCTTTTGATGTTAGCAGAAGCGCAGAATGAGGTAGGCTCAGGAGATCCAACGGCAAACCTGAATCTCGTAAGAAAAAGAGCTGGATTGAAACCTTTGTCAGGACTAGCCAAAGACGCTTTGAGAACGGCCATTGCAAATGAAATAAGAGTTGAAGTTGCCTTTGAAAACCATAGGTGGTATCAACTTCTGAGAACTGGAAAAGCCATTGAAGTGATGACTGCTCATGGTGCCGAGGAAAAGAAAAGATTGACTCGACTGAGCAGTGCTTCATATAATATCCAACCGTTCAAACTCCTTTATCCGATCCCTCAGCGTGAGGTTCAGATCAATGGAATCAAACAGAATGAGGGTTGGTAGGCATTTTTAAGCTGTTATAAACTATATCAACATAAAAACCAAATGATAAAAACGAAAAGAGCACAATTGTATTTGTTTGCCTTGTTCCTGTTTATATTCGCAGGAGCATGTAAGCAAGAGAAGGAAAAGGAGGAGGTAAAAGAACCCAATCCAAAAACGGATAAAATAACATTGCCCGATGGCTTTGAAATCGAGCATATCTACAGCCCTTCTGATGACAAAAAAGGATCTTGGGTTTCCATGACTTTTGATGACAAAGGTCGTATGATAACATCGGATCAATTTGGTGGTCTATTCCGCGTTGAATTGCCTCCTCTTGGTTCAGATTCAACTGTTAAGCCGAAAATTGAAGCATTAGACTTCCCTATTGAAGGCCGTGACCCTAATGATACGACCAGCAATAAGGTTGGAATGGGCTTTGCGCAAGGTTTGCTATGGGCATATAACAGCTTATATGTGATGATCAACCACCGTCCTAATGAGAACCTTTCAAAAGGCTCTGGCCTATATAGACTTCAAGACACCAACAACGATGATAAATTAGATAAAATCACGCAATTGATGGAATTGGAAGGCGAAGGGGAACATGGACCGCACAGCATCGTGCTAGGGCCAGATTCTATGATCTATGTAATTGCCGGTAACTTTACTAAGATCCCAAAAATGGACAATTACCGTTCATTACCTAACGATAAGGTGGACAATCTGATTCCTTATATCCTTGATACCCATGGACACGATGCGGATTCACACTTGAACGGTGGATGGATTGCAAAGACGGATTCAGAAGGTAAATCCTGGGATCTTATTGCATCGGGTATGCGTAATGGTTTTGACTTAGCCTTCAATAATGAAGGCGAATTATTTACCTACGACTCGGATATGGAATGGGATTTCGGAATGCCTTGGTATCGTCCGACCAGGATTTTACATGTTCCTAGTGGTGGTGAATACGGCTGGAGAAAGGGAGATGCGAAATGGGATGAAAGATTCTTAGACAACCTTCCTGCGACTTTAAATATTGGTCAAGGATCTCCTACTAACTTCATCAACCCTAGCCAAGCTAAGTTTCCTGATAAATATAGAAACAGCCTGTTCGCATTTGATTGGAGTTTCGGTATCATCTATGCCATCCAATTACAACCAAATGGAGCTAGCTATACAGCGAAAGCGGAAGAATTTATCTCAGGATCTCCACTACCTTTGACCGATGGAACCATTGGTCCAGATGGAAGTCTTTACTTCCTTACGGGTGGTAGACGTTTGGAATCTGACTTATACCGTGTATACCATAAAGATCGTGATAAGATCAATAATGAGGTCAAAAAAGCTGAGCCTAATGAATTGGTGAAATTGCGTAGAGAGATTGAGCAATACCACAGACCATCTGCGGCAGGAACTGTTGATAAAGTTTGGGAATATTTAGGTCATGAGGATAGATTCATCCGTTATGCTGCACGTTTAGCAGTAGAACACCAACCGTTTGAGACCTGGAAAGACAAAGTTTTTGCAGAACGCAACGTGGTTCGATTGACTGAAGCGATGGTAGCGATGGCACATGTTGCTGATCCTTCCCTTCAGCCTCAGATCATGAAAAAACTGGCTACTATTCCAGTAGAAAAGATTACACCTAAGATGTTGGAAAACCTATTAAGGGTTTACGAAATTGTCATTGCCCGCATGGGTAAGGTCAATGATGCTGATGCAGCTGCTTTGGCCCAAAGGTTAGAACCTTTCTATCCTGCCAAATCCAACTATACCAACAGGGAACTGTCAAAAATCTTACTTGCCCTAAACAGTGAACCGGCAGTTAAGAAGACACTTGACATTCTAGCCAATGCAAAAGATGACACCACCCAAACCAGCTTTATGAACTCTTCGGATTTGATCCTGAGAAATCCACAGTATGGATTGGACATTGCTGATATGTTGGCCAATATTCCACCTGCACAACAGATCTTCATGGCTACTGCATTGAGCAATACCAGTGTGGGTTGGACCCCGGAGCTACGTGAGCAATATTTCAATTGGTTCTACAAAGCATTCGGCTATAAAGGCGGTAACAGTTACATCGGCTTTATTGACAATGCACGTAAAATGGCATTGAAAAACGTACCGCAAGACCAACTTGCCATGTACGGTAAGATGTCAGGAGACTCTTTGATCAATGCTCAAGGAAATAGATTGGCTGAGAAAGTAGAGGGTCCGAAGGGTCCAGGTAGAGCATGGGAAATTGATTCGGCACTGAAAGTTGTGGATGAAAACACCGGTGTTCGCAATTTCAACCGCGGAAGAGAACTGTTCCTTGCTGTTAAGTGTGGTTCCTGCCATACCATCAAAGGTGAAGGGGGTTCCGTAGGTCCTGATTTAACCCAATTAGGCACCCGTTTTTCTAAACGCGATATGTTAGAGGCGATCATCGAACCTAGTAAGGTGATTTCTGATCAGTATGAATCCAAAGTATTCAATCTGAAAGATGGAACGAATGTATTAGGCCGTTTGATGAGTGAGGATGAACACAATTATGTGATTTCACAGAATCCATACGCTCCTCAAGTGACCAAGACCATTGCGAAAAACACAGTTAAATCCATGAACCGTTCCGAGGTATCGATCATGCCTCCAGGAACATTGAATGTAATGAGTCCTGATGAAGTTAAAGATATCATGGCCTACCTGATGTCCGGTGGTAATGAAAAAAGTGAAGTTTATAACAAAAAATAAGTAAGGCAGTGGAAAACTCAAAGCACGACTGGTTGAACAAAGTCTCCCATGTGGCCCAAGTTGGAGGCATAGAAACTTCCATTTTGGATAATGGAAGGGGGAAAGGAACGCGTATAGCTTGGATCAATACAGGGGCAGGACTACGATTCAAGGTAGTCATCGACCGCGGTATGGACATAGCGGACGCTTCGTTCAATCAGTTTAACTTGAGTTGGCTAAGTCGCTTGGGGGTCACTGCTCCGCAACCCTTCTCAGACCAGGGAATCGATTGGTTAAGAACCTTTGGAGGTGGATTACTGACGACCTGTGGGGTCACCCATGTTGGAGGACCGGAACAAGATGAACATGGACAACGCGGCTTGCATGATCAATTCAGCAACAGCCCTGCAGAACTCATATCCATCAAGCAGCCCGATCTAGCCAACGGCGATTACGAAATGTCCATTACTGGAAAAATATTTCAAGGCCATCCCCTAGGAGATAACATCGAGATTACGCGCACAATACGATGCATTCTAGGTCATCCAACCATTTATTTGGATGATGAGATCCAGAATATCGGTAATATCTATTCTTCCCATATGATTTTATACCATTTCAACTTTGGGTGGCCTTTCATTGATGCGGGAACCAAACTGCTCTGGAAAGGAGCTTGGCAAGCTCGCGAAACCGGCGCAGACAACAAGATTTTTAAAGAAGGACAAGACTTCCGAACCTGTCAAGAACCTAGGGAGGACCACAGTGGTTCAGGGGAAGAAGCAGCATTGATAGATGTGGATAGTAATGAGCAAGGCCAAGTAGAATGTGGAATCTTCAATGAAAAATTAGGCTTTGCCTTAAAATTAAGCTTCAATAAGAAGCAGCTGCCTTGGTTGACCAATTGGCAACATTGGGGCAGAGGTGAATATGTAACAGGTCTGGAACCTGGCACCAACCCACCACTCGGACAGAAACTGATGCGCGAACGAGGGGAATTAATCCAATTGAAACCTGGAGAAAAGCGGAAATATAACTTAGAAATCAGTATATTGAATAACCCCGACTCCATTACGGAATTTGTAAACAAGTATATAAACCTATAAAAATAATTAGAATGGAAATCATTGAAAAGGCATTCGAACAAGGCAAAGGAATATTGAGATTAGCACCTAACTGGGTGCCGAGATCTTTTTGTGTACCAGGCAGAAGGATAAAACTTCACCCCGATGACTATTATGTATTAGGCGGTGAACGTGGTGGTATTGATGAACGTTGGTTTTCATCGACTACTCCTGCTAAGAACGGTCCTTTGACGGGTGAATTTGAAGGATTGAGTTTTGTAGTATATGAAGAAAATGGTAAAACAGAACAGGTATTATTAGCTGACTGCGTTGACCATTTAAAAGGAAAATTAATTGGTGACCGTCTTTGGGATGAATATCAAAGCTGGCCTATGTATTCCAAGTTTTTTGACAACATGGGACCACTACCCCACCACATCCACCACAATGATGAAAAAGCGGCGCTGATCGAACAACAAGGAAAACCAGAGGCGTATTATTTCCCACCACAGTTGAACAACCATGGCGGTGATTTCCCATATACCTTTATGGGAATTGCTCCTGGAACTCCGAAAGAGACTATCAAAGAATGTCTGGAGAACTTTACCAAAGGTGACAATAAGATCACCAATTACTCTCAAGCATACCGCTTGGAACCGGGTACCGGATGGGATGTTCCTCCTGGCTTATTGCATGCTCCAGGTAGCTTATGTACCTATGAACCGCAAAAGGCTTCAGATGTATTTGCGATGTACCAATCCTTGGTGAATGAAGCGATCATCCCTGAAGAGTTATTATGGAAAGGTGTACCTGAAAACATGAAAGGCGATTATGACGCCTTGATGGATATCATTGACTGGGATCTGAACGTTGACCCGGACATGATGAAAAATAGATTTATGGCTCCACTTCCAGTGAAGGATGAAAAAGAAATGGAAAGCCAAGGCTATTCAGAGAAATGGGTATGCTATAAATCAACCGCTTTCAGTGCCAAAGAATTAACGGTATTCCCTGGACAAACCGTAACCATTACAGATGGAGCAGCCTATGGATTGATCATGATGCAGGGATATGGCAAGATGAATGATTGGACCATCGAAACACCAGCCTTGATCCGTTATGGACAACTGACTTTTGATGAATACTTTGTATCTGAAGAAGCGGCAAAAAGAGGAGTAACCATTCAGAACCATTCTACTACAGATCCGATCGTGATGTTAAAGCATTTCGGTCCAGACAATCCGGATTTGGTAGTAAAAGGTTAATTAATGAATAAATAAACGTAGTTATGAGCAAGAACAATTTCCCAAAATTACACAATGCTACATGGCCAGGCATTGTTGGAAAAGGAGACCATGAACCCATCATTTCTTTGGATGAGTTATTGGAAAAAACAGCAAAAGCAGAAGTAAACGGCGTAAAATTCGATGGTGTTGACTTAGGATTATTTGATCCACATGTTAAGTTGGACACTTCGGACGACCATATAAAATCAGTGGTAGACAAGATTGGAGGAACCTATGGCCTAGCTATAGGTACGCTAGTTGCCCCTATCTGGCCTCCCGATGGTGGTTCAGCAATGGGCTCACAAGCAGACAGAGACCGCTTTGTAGAAGTGGTAAGAAAAGCTGCTGAGTTTGGATATAAACTAAGAAAAGAAGGAATTAGAACTAACAACGTTATCCGTGTGGACTCAGCGAGCAGTGTAGAGGAATGGGCGAAGAACCCAACTGAAAACACCAAATTAATTGCGGATACCTTCCGTAGAGCATGTGATGCTGCGGCAGAATATGGCGAGCGCCTAGCAGCAGAAGGTGAAATCTGCTGGGGTGGTATGCAAAGCTGGAAAACCATGCTGGAAACCCTAGAGATGGTAGATCGTGATAATATGGGCTTCCAGGCAGATATGTCCCATACTTTCCTTTATCTATTGGGCTATAACGCACCTGAAGACCGCATCTTAAAACCTGATTTCCAATGGGATGACCGTGAAGAATTGGAACGAGGACTTAAGTTCCTGACTTCTAAACTACGTCCTTGGACCATAGACTTCCACGTTGCCCAAAATGATGGAACCGTATTTGGATCAGGATCACACGATAAAACCGGAAGACACTGTTTACCGACAGACCCTAACGGTCGTTTGGATATCGCTAAGGATGCTGGCTTCTGGATGAAGGATGAAAATGGCAATCCGACCAAAGCCTTCAACCATATCTGTTGGGATGGATGTATGTTCCCAAATGAGGTCATGCACAAACAAGAAACCTGGGATTCGATCTTGAAAACCTTGATCGAGGTTCGCGAGGTAAATGGATGGTCGGAGTAATCTTCAAAAGAAAAAATCATGAGCAAAAAAGAATTAAGAATTGGATTAATAGGATGTGGATTCATGGGAAGAACCCATTCTAATGGATATAAACGCGTACCTAATTTCTTTCCTGACCTGGAATATACACCTGTCCTAAAGGCTGTATGTTCACGCAGTGAAGACAAAGTGAAAGCCTTTGCTGAGCAGTGGGGCTATGAGTCCTACGAGACCGACTGGAAGAAACTGATCGCTAGGGATGATATCGATGCGGTAGACATCTGTACCCCAAACAACATGCATATGGAAATCGCGGTCGCTGCAGCGGCAGCCGGTAAAATGGTACTCTGCGAAAAACCGCTTTCCAGAACTTTGGAAGAAGGCGAGAAAATGGTAGAAGCCGTTGAAACCAATAAGGTGAAAAACACTATTTGGTACAATTACCGCCGTTTACCTGCCGTTACATTGGCTAAACAGATAGTCGACAGCGGCAAGCTAGGCAAGATCTTCCACTATCGAAGTAACTTCCTTCAGGATTGGACCATCAACGAGAACCTTCCACAGGGAGGTGCCGCATTTTGGAGAATGGATGCAGATGCTGCGGGTTCTGGAGTGACCGGTGACCTATTGGCACACTGTATTGATTTAGCGATGTGGATCAATGGAGGTATCAAGGATGTATCGGCCATGACGGAAATCTTCGTAAAGCAGCGTATGCATGAAGAGACCGGAAAAATGGAAGATGTCAAGATCGATGATGCCTGTATATTCCATTGTCATTTTGATAATGAGTCTTTAGGGCTGTTTGAATCGACGCGCTATGCCCGTGGTCACAAAGCCTTATTTACCTTTGAGATCAATGGTGAAAAGGGTTCCTTGAAATGGGATCTACATGATATGAACCGATTGGAATATTTCAACAATGCTGATGATTCCATCGTCAAAGGATGGCGCTCAATCCATGTTACAGATGGCGACCAACCTTACATGGATAAATGGTGGGTTCCGGGTCTATCTTTGGGATATGAGCATTCCTTCGTACACCAAGTAGCAGATTTTTTACAAACCTTGGAAACAGGCGAAGAATGCCACCCAACTTTTAGGGATGCCCTGGAAACACAGAAGGTCTGCGAAGCGGTTATCAACTCTGCAAAAAACAGAAAATGGGAAGATACC
The DNA here is from genome assembly GCF_024261425.1 of Sphingobacterium sp. LZ11T8. Taxonomy (NCBI): domain Bacteria; kingdom Pseudomonadati; phylum Bacteroidota; class Sphingobacteriia; order Sphingobacteriales; family Sphingobacteriaceae; genus Sphingobacterium; species Sphingobacterium sp. LZ11T8. The sequence continues at coordinate 124,702 of NZ_JANBZY010000001.1, forward strand.
CATGTAGAGTGGAAGAACAAATAAGCATTAGAGAAATCCATTATGAAAAAATTATTCAAATATTGCTGTATCTGCCTCAGTGCTACTATTTTACTAGGTTCTTGCAATGGAAGCAATGCAGAACAAAACAATAAACAGGACAGTGCAGCTACGGATACCATAGGGTTAGAAGACGGTTATATCGCGATGTTTGAGCCCAATTCCCTATCCGGTTGGGAAGGTGACACGACCTATTGGAAAATGGAAAACGGGATCCTTTCAGGCGAGATCCGTGAGGATCAAGAACCATTGAAAAACAATACATTTTTGATCTGGAATGGAGGTGACGTTGCGGACTTTTCACTGAAAACTAAATTTAAAATTTCCGAAAATGGAAATAGTGGTGTAAATTACAGAAGCGATCGTTTCACAGAGGTGCCCAATGCCCTACGAGGTTATCAGGCAGACATTGATGGAAAGAATAATTACACTGGTCAAAACTATGAGGAACGAAAGCGAACAACCTTAGCATACCGTGGTCAGCGAACTGAAATATTGAACCCTTCAGATGGAAGTAAAGGTGAGTCGAAAGGCAATGCCTGGACAAATATGAAGGTAATCGATTCAGTAGCTACCGATGAAGAATTAAAGACCATAGTAAAACCCAATGATTGGAATGATCTGGAAATCGTTGCTGAAGGCAATAAATTAACACATTTTATCAATGGAAAGGTAATCGCCGAGGTGATTGACAATGATCCAGAAAACCGCAAGGAGAAGGGATTGATTGGTGTTCAATTGCATGTTGGTCCACCAATGAAAGTAGAGTACAAAGACATGCAGATAAAAATTTTAAAGTAATTATAATATAAACCGCAATATGGAATGGAAAGAACAAGTGAGAAATACCTTATTCGAACTGCTTACCGCAGAGGAGAAAAGCTATTTAGAGGAGTGTGAAAGAAATATTGCAGATAATTATTCTACAAGTTTTGTAAGGATATTTTCCTCTTTGAGCAGGAAATTAAGTACCAGCAAGGATAAAACAGTAAGTATGGTCCAAGAGGATAGCAATCCGCTGATTGTTGACCATTGGACCGTACTTAGACTTGCGAGAGTTTACCTATTGGGTTTGATCGAAGATCAACAAGAACCCTATTTTACCTTTATCGAGAAGTTGTTCAACTATGCAGACATGCAGGAGCTAGAAGCCCTGTATTCGGCTTTGAACATCTTCCAGTTCCCAAGAATCTGGATCGACCGTTGCCAAGAGGGTATTCGGAATAATATTGGGCTGGTGCAAGGCGCTATCATGGAGCAGAATAAGTTTCCTGCTACCTATTTAAATGAAGAGGCCTGGAACCAAATGATTTTAAAAAGCTTTTTTACCGGCAAGGACATCAAGAAGATCTACGGTCTGTACGACCGCAACAATATCCATCTTGCAAACTCCATTGTCGACTATATTTATGAACGCGATTCTGCCAATCGAGAGATACATCCCATGTTATGGGTTTTGGCGAAGGATCACTTACCTCCTCGCGCTAAAGAAATCTTGAAGCAGCAAAACAATAGCCCAGAATTATTAGAGAAAAATTAAAAACAGACAGGAATGTGCACAGAATTAAATAGAGACCTAGCAAGCATGGGGAAACCAATGCCGCTAGACTTTGAATTAATAAAAGGGATGAAATTTGTGGACCCACATATTCATATGGTTTCACGAACGACGGATGATTACCAAGCGCTGTTTGATGCGGGCGTCCTATTACTGATCGAACCCGCTTTTTGGGTTGGACAGCCTAGAACTGGAATAGATACCTTTAAAGATTATTATAGTAGCCTGATTGGTTGGGAAAGATTTAGAGCTTCCCAATTTGGTATAAGACACTTCTGTACCATTGGGCTTAATTCTAGAGAAGCTAACAATGAAGCTTTAGCAGAACAAGTCATGGAATTACTTCCTCATTTCATTTACAAGGAAGGAGTTCTCGGCATTGGAGAAATTGGTTTCGATGACCAGACTCCTGCTGAAGATAAATATTATAGAGCTCAACTTGAGCTTGCTAAAGAAGCTGGACTTCCCGTTCAGGTTCATACCCCACACCGCGATAAAACTCGTGGTACGACACGAAGTATGGATATTGCCATTGAACATGGCCTCGATCCTCAAACGGTAATCATTGACCATAACTCCGAAGAAACGGTAAAAGAAGTATTGGACCGTGGTTTTTACGCCGGCTTTACAATTTATCCATTTACCAAGATGGGAAATGAACGCATGGTGGAAATCGTTAAGGAATACGGCTCGGAAAGGATCATGGTCAATTCAGCAGCAGATTGGGGAATTTCAGACCCCTTGGCGGTGCCCAAAACGGCTGCCCTGATGCTCCAATATGGTGTTTCCAAAGAAGATGTGGAAAAGGTGACCTATCAGAATGCATTGGATGCCTTCCAAGTCAGCAAGCATCTTGACCTAAGCACTTTGGACAAGACTTTATTTGCAGATCCGAATGAAAAATTTGAAGGTAATACAATCCTTCGTGGTGGTCAACAACCTAGGTTAAATAAGGATTCTATTATTATTTCTTAATACCGTTGCGTATGTTGAAACCATGGATCCAAATCATCAGGCCGTCCAATGTTTTAACAGCCATATCTGATGTTTTAGCTGGTGTCGCTTTAGCCTGCTTGTTTCTGCAACAAGATTTGCCGCAGGTCAATCCATTGATCTGGATTACCATTTCCAGTATGTGTTTATATACTGGGGGCATAGTCTTCAATGATGTGTTTGATGCTGCACTGGATAAAGTGGAGCGTCCGGAACGACCTATTCCTTCGGGCAGGATCAAAAAATCCGCTGCCAGTATCTTGGGTACATTAGCCTTTGCAATTGGATGCTTTTTAGCCTTTCAGGTGAATATGGCGGCATTCTATATTTCATTGGCCATCGTCCTGATGTGCCTACTGTACAATGGCCAAGCAAAACATCATTTTTTAGCTGGTCCAATCGTCATGGGAGGCTGTAGAGGATTGAACCTATTATTGGGAATGGCCGTTTTACCAGATTCATTGAGCTACTGGTTTATTGCCATCATTCCGATTATCTATATCGCTTCAGTAACAAACATAAGCCGTGGAGAAGTATATGGCAGCAATAAAACTGCCTTACTCGTATCCATTGGTCTATATTCTATTGTTATCTTAACACTCCTTTATTTCACCTATAGCAGCAAAAATTACCTGGCATTGGTCTTTATCTTGCTTTTCAGTCTTATGATCGGTTCGCCGGTTTCCAAGGCCTTGAAAACCTTACAGCCACAGGATGTCAGGAAAGCCGTGAAATTTGGAGTGCTCGCACTGATTTTAATGAATGCTAGCTGGATTGCCATTGCTGGTCATTGGCTGTTAGCATTGGCCGTATGTGCCATATTACCGGTTTCGATCTTCTTAGCCAAGAAATTTGCCGTAACCTAAACCCTATTTAGAATGGAACGTGTATTAGAACAAAAATTCACTATTGAATATCAATATAACATCTTTTTCACCAAAGGTCTTTTCACTGTAGGCAACAATCTATTGAAGGACTTTCTAGCCAAGAACAGCAATCCCGGTTTCAAACAGAAGATCCTGTTTGTCATTGATGCTGGATTTATGGATAAACATCCCGGTCTGACAGAACAGATCTTTATCTATTTTATGGAAATGGAAGATTTTTTCCTGGCGAGTGAACCTTTGGTCATTCCCGGTGGTGAAATCTGCAAGAATGACACAAGCTGCTTAGATACCATAATCCAGGCAGTGGACCAATACGGTATAGATAGACATTCCTATGTGATCGGCATTGGCGGTGGAGCTATTTTGGACCTTGTTGGCTATGCCGCTGCGATCTCACACCGTGGGATCAAACATATCCGTATTCCAACTACGGTCCTATCTCAAAATGACTCCGGAGTTGGTGTTAAAAACTCCGTGAACTATAAAGGGAAAAAGAACTTTTTAGGAACTTTTACACCAGCAAAGGCTGTTTTCAATGATTATGAATTCTTGCAAACTCTAGACGAAAGATCTTGGGTTGCGGGGGTATCCGAGGCTATAAAAGTGGCCCTGATCAAGGATCTATCATTCTATGAATGGATAGAAAAAAATGCCAGCAAGATCAAGGAAAGGAATTCCGAAGAAATGGAAGATCTGATCTATCGTTGTGCCGATAAGCACCTAGAACATATCCGCAATGGAGATCCATTCGAATTAGGTTCTTCAAGACCATTGGATTTTGGCCATTGGAGTGCCCATAAATTGGAGCAGATGACCGATTTCCAAGTATTACATGGCGAAGCTGTTGCCATTGGAATCGCAATGGATGTTTTATACTCGTATTTAATCGGCAATATTACAGAAGAAGAAGCAACCCGAGTGGTCAGCTTGATCCGCAATCTTGGACTTCCGATCTATCATCCAATCCTGGATTCCGAAGAGGCGAGGTTTATTTTACTATCAGGTTTGCTTGATTTTCAAGAGCATCTTGGCGGAAAATTGACCGTGGTCCTTTTGGAAAAAATGGGAAAAGGCAAAGATTATCACCAATTAGATTATGACCTGATTATCCAAGCTATGGATTTCCTAAAGAACTTTAGCCAAAATCAAAACCCTTTCTATGAAGCTAGCTAATTCACATCTTTCTTATTGTAGCAATATCCACCCCGGCGAAGCCTGGAAAGACCATTTTCAAGAGCTAAAAAACAATCTACCGAAGATAAAAGCGGCCGTTTCAGCCGAACAGGACTTTGGATTGGGATTGCGACTTTCCGCTCAAGCAGCCAAAGAACTAAGTCAGCCGCAAGCTTTAAAAGATTTTCAGGATTGGTTGAAACAGAACCATATCTACGTCTTCACTATGAATGGTTTCCCTTATGGTGATTTCCATATCAAAGAGGTCAAGGACAAAGTGCATGCACCGGATTGGACAAGCACAGAACGCTATGAATATACCAAGAACCTTTTCGACATCTTAGCGCAATTATTACCGGAGGGCCAGGAAGGTGGAATCTCCACTTCTCCTCTATCCTACCGTTTTTGGCATGAGCAGCTCACCGCGGAATGGCAACAAAAGCGGGATATCTGTACAAAACATATTCTCTTGGTTGCTGAGCACCTGTACCAAACTGAGGTTAATAGCTCGATCTACATGCACTTGGATATCGAACCTGAACCTGACGGTATGTTGGAAGATTCAAGGGAATTTATCTCATGGTATACCCAAGAATTGATCCCGATGGCAAGCGAGTTCTTTAAGGAAAAATATAAGCTGGACGCCGATCAATCCAAGGCAATCATCAACAGATATATCTGCCTATGCTATGATGTCTGCCATTTTGCCCTGGAATATGAAGACCATCAACAGAGCATGGATGAATTGGAAAAACTGAACATCAAAATTGGCAAATTCCAAGTCAGTTCGGCCTTAAAAGTAGCGCTTGCTGAGGATCCAGATAAAAGGGCAATCCAAAAAAACAAGCTGAAAGAATTTAATGAACCGATCTATTTGCATCAGGTCATTGCAAAAGAAAGCGAGGGTAACCTGATCAAATATAAGGACCTTCCTGATGCATTAAATGACAGCAATGATGCAAATCATGTGGAATGGAGAAGCCATTTTCATGTCCCTATCTTTTTGGAAAGTTATGGTGAGCTGGATTCTACCCAAGGCGATATCTTAAAGGTCATTGAACTGCATAAGGAAAGGCAAAGAACAAATCATATCGAGGTTGAGACATATACCTGGGGCGTATTGCCAAAATCCTTGCAGGCTCCAATTGAAGAGTCGATCGCAAGGGAATTGAATTGGTTATTGAATAAATTAAGGAATTAAATATGAAGAGAATTGCTGTAATAGATATTGTTGGGCTTTCAAGTTCCGTAATTGGAGAACATACCCCGTTCATTGAGAAATTCATAAAAGAGAATAAATTGCGTAAGATCAAACCGGTACTTCCGGCATTGACCACCTCTGCACAGACTACCTATTTAACTGGGGTCGCTCCGAATGAACATGGAATCGTTGGCAACGGATGGTATGACCATACCGATTCTGAAATTAAATTCTGGAAACAATCCAACAAATTGGTCCAAGGCGAGAATATCTGGGTCACCGGAAAGAAACAGAATCCTGCCTTTACCTGTGCACAGATGTTCTGGTGGTACAACATGTACAATGATGCAGATTTCTCGGCCACGCCGAGACCAAATTACTTGGCCGATGGCAGAAAGATGCCGGACTGTTATACTTACCCCAGCAGCCTTCGCGATGAATTGACCGAAAAATTCGGAAAATTTCCTCTATTTAACTTCTGGGGTCCCAATGCCAATATCACTTCTTCCAATTGGATAGCCGATTCGGCCATGTATGTGGAGGAGAAACATCAACCGACCCTAAATCTGATATATCTTCCACATTTGGATTATTGCTTACAGAAATACGGTCCAAAAGGAGAAGATGTCACAGCAGAGTTGAAACAAATCGATCAACTGGTTGAAAAACTTACGACCTTCTTCCAAAAAAGAAATGTGGAAGTTGTCCTTTTATCGGAATACGGCATCGGACCAGTCGATCAACCTATCCATATCAACAGGATCCTACGTAAAGAAGGCCTGATCGATATCCGGATTGAAAGAGGTTTGGAACTATTGGATGCTGGAGCTTCAGAAGCATTTGCGGTTTCTGATCACCAGATTGCACATGTATATACCAAAACTCCGGAAACCCGAGATAAACTTAAAACCTTGTTGTCCAAGGTCGCTGGTGTAGCCAAGGTGTTGGACAAGGAGGAACAGAAGGCCTATAAAATCGACCATGAGCGTTCTGGAGATTTGGTGCTGCTAGCAAATCCTAATGCTTGGTTTACCTATTACTTCTGGGAAGATGATGCTGTTGCACCGGACTATGCCAGAATGGTAGATATACACAAGAAACCGGGTTACGATCCGGTGGAAATGTTTATGACCTCGAAGTCTAGGGCAATCGGCAAACTCATCTTAAAGAAAATAGGTTTTGCAGCAGTTCTGGATATTACTCCATTAGATGCATCATTGGTGAAAGGTTCACATGGCATTGTAGATGTAGACCCTGAATACTACCCTATTTTAATTGGTGATTTTGATGGATTGGATGAAAATGTAGAACCGACATCCATCAAGCAAATACTCCTAAACAAGATTTTTGTAGATAAAAAAGTGCAAGAAACTGTTGTTTCTCAATAAATGTAGATAATATGTAAATAGTCTGCATATGTTTTGTTAAAGATCAAGAGGATAATCTTTTGCATCTTTAATTCATACAAATACTGCGCTATTATGTCATATCATGCTATAGAAAATTTGGTTGAAGATGCAGTTCACCTTCTGAAAGGATCTGCTCTTTCTGTCGCGGAACAACGTAAAATCATTTTTAATCTCTATCAATTCCAAAATCGATTTGATACGAGCTATACTGTTTTACGTTGTTTCCTGTATTTGGAAAAAATTGGATTTATCAAGAAGCTTCCCATTGATCAACATCCTGACTATAAAAAGAACCCCGATTATTTCAAAAACCTAGAAGATTCCGACTGGCTCCTCAGTGATGTCAACAATGAGGAGGCTGATGTTGTCTATCAGGAAGACGGCAATTTTTTCCCTGAGTATGGTTCTGATGCCTGGAAAAGATTGCTGGCTGCTGGACAATGGAAAGAAGCTCCCGAAGAAGTAGCCCATATTCCCATTCCACATTTGATCGCTGAAATGATTGAACTATCGGAAAAACAAGGCAACAAGCAGCTGATGCATAATTTTTATCTTGCTTTCGTCAATGCCTATCTAGAAGCAGATATTGGTGCAGAGGAAGGTTTGACAAAAGATTTTGAGCAGTGGATCAAAAATCCTGATTTGATCAAGCTACATGAACTCCTCAACCAACATGATTTACTAAAGATCAAGAAGAAGGAGACAGATTTTGAAGTCCCTAGACTTTCAGATGAATTGTCCGGGCTGACAGATCCTGATGAAAGAGCCAAGCTCAGCTTTTTGATGGACCCAAAAAAATCCATCGAAAAAATATACGCTAGCTACCTCAAGGAAAAAAAGGCTGCCCTGGAATTACCTCAGCATATTGAGATGATTTCAAGCATGGTCAAGGAGAAGATGGAAAAAAGTTCATGGACATTCTTGGAGGAAAAGGTTGAACAACCTTCGGATAAATGCAATTGGGTATGGTACAAAGATCTATTAGATGGTAATAGAACAAATCGTCTCTTCACGGAAATAAGCTTAGATGTAGATTTAAGTTCTATTTTCGCCATCCAATATGTACAGCATGGATTGCTTTTGGAATGGCAGGAGAAGTCGCTGAGCAAGAACTTGGAAGACGCTCAGTTTAAGACCAATCCTTTCGAACTTATTGACAATGATGAAGTCGAAAAGAATCTCAACTTTTTAGGATTATGGGTTCTTCCGTTAAAATCTTCTGGAAAAAGGATCGCTACATCAACCGAGCATTTCTTGCAATACCTCGATGGTTTGGGAACAAGTTATTTGGACAGAATCAATAAAGAGTTTCCTAAACCTTTCTTCGCTAAGTCCTTTTCTTCGTATATCAAAATATTTGAATCCATGGATCCAATAAACGATTTTTTATTGTTCAATGATCTGTATTCCATTAGTCAGATATTCATCCATAACCTCATTCATCAAGGTAAAGAAAAAGAAGCCCTGAAAATCTATGATACCATGGAAGGTCGATTGACAGATCGTTTTCGGGAAAATATCCCTTGGTATAAGAATGAATTTTTACCTTTTATCAAAGCTATCAAAGCAGGTAAAAAACCAGCCTTGCCAGGTTTGTTCAAAAAGAATTAGTGGTATCTTAACCTATTGATCATGGCATTCTAAACTATTTTAGGATGCACCCCTTTTCCATTCCTCCGTATGAACCAGGATTAAATGGATGAGAGGATGGACCAAGATCATAGTTAAGGACCTGTTGAAATACTTCTAAAACAACGGCACTGAACCATTGAATTTCGCAGATAATTATAGCAGTTTCATTTGAATAAGGTCAATCGAAAAAGGCAATTATGATAGATGAATTAGTTTCATTTTTGGAACCAATATTCTCATGATGGTCCAAGCCAAAAGGTAGGCTATCGAACACACGGCAAAGATGATAAAGTATCCAGATTCAATTCCTTCAAATCCAAACACTTTCATATTGGTTTGTTCGGCGTAGTCAAACAGGACACCCGAAACTTTATTGATCAAGAAAGAGCCAACCCCACCAGCAAGACCACTTATACCGGTCACTGTCGCAATCGCCTTCTTTGGAAACATATCACCTACGGCCGAGAATATATTGGCAGACCATGATTGGTGCGCCGCTGCACTTATACCGATCAGGATAACCGGAAACCAATACGAATATTCACCCAAAGGCTGAGCAAAGAGGATCAACAAAGGGAAGAACGCAAAGATCAGCATGGCTCTCATTCGACCTGCATAAACCTCCATACCTTTCTTTTCTACAAAATAGGTCGGTAACCAGCCACCGATGATGGATAACATAGTAATGGCATACAGAACAAATATAGCAACCTGCCCCTCTATATCCGAGGATTTAATATCATATACTGAACTTAAATAGGCCGGGAACCAAAACAAGAGAAACCACCATACCCCATCGGTCAGGAACTTCCCGAAGATCAAGGCCCAGGTCTGTTTGAATTTTAAGCATTCACGGATGGAGACTTTTGCTTTCACCGTTTTATCGGCCTCAGCAACCTCTCCATGATCCACATCCTGCTTGATATAGGCGAGTTCAGCTGCATTCACATGCGGGTTTTCTTCTGGCTTCTTGTACATAAACTGCCAAAATCCCATCCAGATGAAACCTAAGGCCCCAATAATAATGAACGACATTTCCCAACCGTATTTGGCTGCAATCACGGGAATAATCAATGGCGCTAAAAGCGCTCCAATGGTCGTTCCTGAGTTAAAGATTGAAGTAGAAAATGCCCTGTCCTTCTTTGGAAAGTATTCTACACAGGCTTTCATGGCTGCCGGAAAGTTTCCACCCTCCCCCAATGCCAAGATGATACGGGCAAAAATAAAGACAGTGACAGAAATATTAACCACCTTGCTTACATCTTCAATACCGGCAATGATCTCCTTGGCCTGACCAAAACTGACCAACCATTCGCCCGCGAGAACACCTGATGTGATCATGCCACAGAAAGCATGCAGGATAGCGCCTACCGACCAGATGGCAATTGCCCATAAATAGCCTTTTTTTGTTCCTAGCTTGTCGATAAAACGACCAGATAACAACATGGAAATGGCATAGACAATAGAGAATATGGCCGCAACATTACCATAGTCATTGTTGGTCCAATGGAATTCTGGGGCAATAAAATCTTTCCAGGTTAAGGAAAGGACTTGCCGATCCAGGTAATTGATGGTCGTTGCGAAAAATATCAGTGCACAAACCGTCCACCTATATTTCGTAGGTTTACTCGTATCCATAATTTGTTGTTTATGTTGGTAGATCCTTGGTTAAGATCTCAAAATTCCTAATTCCAAACCCCTCAATTCAGCCAGACCACGAAGTCTTCCAATGGCAGAATAACCAGGATTGGTCACTTTATTGATGTCATCAAGCATTTGATGCCCATGGTCAGGTCTAAATGGAATGGCCAATGCTCTGCGTTGGTTTTCTTCACTCAATCCCTTTACGATGGCATACATATCCACATCCCCATCCAAATGGTCTGCCTCATAGAAGCTCCCAATGGCATCACGTTTTACATTTCGCAGATGCGCAAAATGAACACGATGTTTCACTTTGTCCAAGATCTGAGGAAGGTTGTTTTTGGGTCCAGCACCTAAAGAACCGGTACAGAAACAAATCCCGTTGAAATCCCTAGGCTGTTCTGAAATAATGTACACTAAATCTTCTTCGTTGCTTACTACCCTAGGAAGCCCTAGGATTGCATATGGTGGATCATCGGGGTGAATGGTCATCTTAATCCCGTTGGTCTCGCAGATGTCTGCAATTGCCTCTAAGAAGTAAAGCAAGTTCTGTTTTAATCCTTCCCTTCCAATACTTTTATAGATATTGATGCTATTTTGTAGAGATTCCAAGGTAATATCACCTTCACCTGGAATGCCCATCAGGATATTGAATTGAAGATCTGTTTTCTCTTCCGCTGACATCTTGTTGTACTTCTCCTCAGCTAGCTGTTGAATTTCTTGGGAATAGTCCTGCGCAGCTGCTTCTCTCTTTAGGATATAAATATCAAAGATAGCGAGGTCAATCCAATCAAAGTACAGGGCTTTGGAACCATCCTTCATGATCAGGTCCAACTGGGTCCTAGTCCAATCCAGAACCGGCATAAAATTATAGCAGATCGTCTTGATACCACAAGCTGCTAAATTCTGCAACGATTGCTTATAACGCTCAATATATTGGTCAGCCTCGGCAGATCTTGTTTTGATAGCTTCGTGTACAGGAACGGATTCTACAACCGACCAGGTCAATCCTGCTTCTTCAATTATCTTTTTCCTTTCCTGTATGTCCTCCAACGGCCATACTTCACCATGTGGGATATGATGCAAAGCCGAAACTATGCCAGTAGCCCCAGCTTGCTTCACATCTTGCAATGATACCGGATCATTAGGTCCGTACCATCGCCAAGTTTGTTCTAAGAATTTTTTGTTTTCCATGTTATACGCCACACCAAGAGTTAAAGCCACCATCGACAAAAATGATCTCGCCAGAAACAAATGCCGAAGCATCGCTCAAGAGATAAACTAAGGTTCCTTCCAATTCAGACGGGTCACCCAACCTTCGATATGGTGTCCCATTGATAAACTTCTGTGCCCTATCGGTATAACTGCCATCTGGATTGGTCAATAAGGTCTTGTTTTGCTCCGTTAAGAAAACTCCCGGTGCAATAGCATTGACACGCACCTTGTCACCATAACGTAAAGCCAATTCAGTGGACATCCATTTGGTGAAGCCATCAATGGCATGCTTGGCTACGGTATAGCCCAGCACACGGGTCAAGGGTCTTGATGCTGCCAAGGAAGAAATATTGATAATGGAACCCTTGCCCTTGTTAGCAATAAGTTCCCCAAAAATCAAGGTCGGAATAATGGTTCCATAAAGATTTAGCTCGATTGCTTTTATGGTATCCTGGATTTTATTGTCAAATATGTTTTGATCATCAGCGATCGTTGCCCCTGGGATGTTTCCTCCCACGGCATTGATCAGGCCATCGATGCTACCATAACGGTTCACGATCTGTTGCTTGGCATCCTTGACCGACTGCTCATCCATCACATCTGCTACAATACCTATGGCTTCTGCCCCGAGGTCATTGGCCATGCTGATACGTTCATTGATTTTTTCCTGGTTTCTCCCGATAATACAGATTTTAGCGCCGGCTTCAGCTAATGCCTTCACGAAGGATTTGCCCAAAATTCCGGTGCCTCCTGTAATAACGATAACTTTATCTTTAAGGGAGAATTTATCTAGAATAGTCATAGTTTATAGTTGATTATTATCCAATAATACAGAAATTAAAGGGAAAAATCGACATGGAAAACAGGATTATTACTTAAACGTTTTCGTAAAATCGCTGCAACAATCCATCAAAAACTATTATATTGTTGTTCAGTTTGACCTATGCCACAGATATTAACATTCGGAGAAGTATTGTATCGCCTTCAAAGCCTCAGTGAGTCGATTTTTGAGGGTGGAAATAATCGTTTAAAAATTTTCCCAGGTGGTTCAGAAGCCAATGTTGCTGTTGGTTTGGCCCAAATGGGGGATCAGGTCCATTTCTATTCGGCCTTTCCTGAGAATACCCTTGCAAAGGAGCTGCTGGAAAGCATTCAGCATTTAGGTGTGGATTGTTCCAAGGCTATCCAAATAGGCGATCGCATCGGCAGCTATATCCTCCTTTCGGCAAATGGACTGAGCAGTGGCGAGGTGGTATACGATAGAAAGTTTTCAAGTTTCAGTCTGTTAAAACCTGAGGACATCGATTTTGACCTGTTGTTTCAAGATGTGGATTGGTTCCATTGGTCAGCATTGACACCGGCACTTTCCGAAGACATGGCAATCCTGATGGAAACGGTACTGAAGGAGGCCGATCAAAGAGAGATCACGATATCTGTGGACCTCAATTTCCGGAGCAAACTCTGGAAATATGGCAAAGAGCCACTGGAAGTCATGCCAGATTTGGTCGCTTATTGTGATGTCATCATGGGAAATATCTGGGCGGCACAAAACATGCTGGATAGCCCAGTGGAAATAGGATTAAACCGACAGACAACCCAGGAGATTTATTTCAATAGTTCCCAAATCTCTGCAAAGCATATTTTTGAGGCTTTCCCCAAAGCGAAACATATCGCTAATACGTTCAGGTTCATGGACCATCCTAAGCATAATCTATTTTATGGCACATACCATAACAGAAACGAGGACAGCATTTCAGCCACTTTTGAAACAGAAGCTGTAATCGATAGGATCGGTAGTGGTGATGCGTTTATGGCGGGGCTGATCCATGCCCTAAGGCAAGGCATGTCTGCACAGGAAACCATAGACTTCGCAACTGGAGCTGGTTATCAAAAATTATTTGTAGAAGGAGATTTTGGAAATGGAAAAGCCAACTAAGATGAAAGAAGAAATTATCAAAGAAATCATTCGAAATCCAGTCTTACCTGTTTTTTATGATGATGACGTCAATACCTGCATTCAGGCCCTACAAAGCTGCTATGAAGGCGGTATTAGGGTTTTTGAATTTGTAAACCGAGGTGTGGAAGCGGAACAGAATTTTAAGGCCTTGCGTAACTATAAGGAAGAGCACTTCCCCGATCTGAAACTGGGGATAGGAACCATCATGCATGCGGATGATGCAGACCGTTTTATTGAACTGGGAGCAGACTTTTTGGTGAGTCCTATTTTTTCGGAATGTGTTGCGAGTTCTGCCAAGAAGAATAACATCCTTTGGATTCCGGGCTGCATGACTCCTACCGAAATTTCCGATGCCCAAATGGCTGGCTGCACTTTCGTGAAACTATTCCCCGGCGATACCTTAGGTCCTGGGTTTCTGAAAAGCATCAAACCTATCTTTCCAAATTTACGGTTTATGCCAACGGGTGGCGTAGACTGCTCATCGGAAAGTATCAACAAATGGTTTGAAGCCGGAGTCAGTGCTGTGGGACTTGGCTCGAAACTGTTCGTGAAAGTCAATGGGAAGTATGAATTCGGACAGATTGCTGAAAACTGCAGAAACCTATTGAATTGGGCAAAAAGAGGGGCTTGATCTGTTATAGGCTGATTTCAACCAATTGTTTGTTTTCAAGAATTGATCTTTCAAACTTGCGGATATTTCGTTTATCGATCAGCACCTCAAGTTCAATAGTCAATAAATCGGCAGACATGGTCTGCTTTTTTATTTTCACATGCTTAGAAAGCGGTCTGATAGCTGACAGCAATTGATCCTTGGCATCCAGGTCCTCCCTTTTCATACTGACACTTACCAAGCGCACGATGTTGTGGATTACATATTTATTCAATAAGGGTCCCGAAACAATAATGGCAAAACAAGCAAGCAAGAAAATGGCCGCGATGACATAGACTCCAAAACCGATTGCCATTCCAATGGCTGCTGACATCCAGATAATACTGGCTGTAGTCAATCCATTTACATTCACTCCATCTTTGAAGATCACCCCAGCACCTAGGAAACCAATACCTGAAACCACGTACGAAGCTATCCGAGTGGCATCCTCCGATTCTCCAGCACCCAATTTAAAGGATAGCAAGGAAAACAAGGTACTCCCCAAACAGATAATGGAAATGGTCTTGAAACCAGCCGACTTATCCTTCCACTCGCGCTCGAATCCCAATACAAATCCGGCACAAAGTGATAATACGGCTTTCAACAAGTCATTCCAATCCCATACAAGTTGAGTGATGATAAAGTCGATAGATGCGATGTCAGTCATAATCAGAGGAACAAATATAATATGAAATTGTTAATAAAAATCTTTAATTCTCCCAAAAACAAAAAAGCTCGGCTACAGGAGCCGAGCTTTTTATATATCCTTTAGGAAGGTTAATTCCTAAATCTTTCGATATTAATCTTCTTCTTTAGAAGCCAACAACTGATCGTATTCTTCACGAGAACCTACGATGATGTTGCTGTATTGACGTAAACCTGTTCCTGAAGGGATTAAGTGACCAACAATTACGTTTTCTTTCAATCCTAACAAGTTATCACGTTTACCTGCGATAGCAGCTTCGTTCAATACTTTGGTAGTTTCCTGGAAGGAAGCAGCAGAGATAAATGACTTCGTACCTAATGAAGCTCTGGTAATACCTTGCAACAATGGACTAGAGGTAGCAGGAATAGCATCACGCACTTCCACTAATTTCAAGTCTTGACGTTTCAAGCTAGAGTTTTCTTCACGCAATTTACGAAGGTTTACGATCTGTCCTGGACGCAATGATTTAGAATCACCAGCATCTACAACCACTTTCTTGTCGTAAAGTGAATCGTTTTCTTCCATGAAATCCCATTTGTTTACAGCTTCTTTTTCTAAGAAACGAGTATCTCCTGGATCTTCGATATTCACTTTCTGCATCATTTGGTGAACGATGGTTTCGAAGTGCTTATCGTTGATTTTCACACCTTGTAGACGGTAAACCTCTTGGATACCATTTACAATGTATTCCTGTACTGCAGAAGGACCTTTGATCGATAAGATATCCGAAGGGGAAATCTGACCGTCTGAAAGTGGCATACCCGCTTTGATAAAGTCATTATCCTGTACCAAGATGTGTTTAGAAAGTGGAACTAGGTATTTCTTCACTTGTCCGTCACGGGACTCGATCGAAATCTCACGGTTACCACGTTTAACACCACCTAAAGTTACAACACCGTCGATTTCAGTAACAACCGCTGGGTTTGAAGGATTACGAGCCTCGAACAACTCCGTTACACGAGGAAGACCACCCGTAATATCTCGGGTCTTACCTGTAGAACGAGGGATCTTAACTAAAATCGCACCTTCTTTCACTTTTTGGCCATCAGATACCGAAACGTGTGCTCCTACTGGAATGTTGTATGAACGGATGATTTCGCCTTTGTTATCCAATACTTTGATCGTCGGGTTTTTAGTCTTATCACGAGTCTCGATGATCACTTTCTCTTTGTGTCCAGTTTGCTCATCAGATTCCTCACGGTAAGTAATACCTTCGATAATCGCATCGAATTCTACCTTACCTGCAAATTCAGAGATAATTACAGCGTTGTATGGATCCCAGTCTACCAACTTGGTTCCTTTTTCCACTTTCTCTCCTTCTTTCACGTATAGGTTCGATCCGTAAGGGATAATTTGTTGGTAAAGGACTTTCTTATCGTCATTTACAACTTTAATCTCTCCTGAACGACCCAATACAACTTGGTAAGGACCAAATTCACCTTCTTTTTCTACTGTACGAACGTTCTCAAATTCGATTTTACCATCGTATTTAGCAATGATCGAAGATTCAGCAGCAATGTTAGATGCCGTACCACCGACGTGGAATGTACGAAGTGTCAACTGTGTACCTGGCTCACCGATTGACTGAGCAGCAATTACACCAACAGCTTCACCCAATTGAACACGTTTACCTGACGCTAAGTTACGTCCGTAACAACATGCACAAACTCCTCGCTTAGACTCACAAGTTAATACAGAACGGATTTCAACTCCTTCAATTCCTGCATTCTCGATTGCCTCAGCAACTTCTTCAGTGATATCATCATTTGCAGCAACGATCAATTCGTTTGTCTCAGGATGAACAACATCGTTCAATGGCGTACGTCCTAAAATACGGTCGTACAATGGTTCAACGATATCATCATTATCCTTAAGCGCTGTAGTATAGATACCGCGTAAACCGTTACAGTCTTGCTCAACAACAATCATATCCTGAGCAACATCATGTAAACGACGGGTTAAGTAACCCGCATCGGCTGTTTTCAACGCTGTATCGGCAAGACCTTTACGAGCACCGTGGGTAGAGATAAAGTACTCCAATACCGACAAACCTTCTTTGAAGTTTGAAAGGATCGGGTTTTCAATAATCTCACCACCTGAAGTACCAGATTTCTGAGGTTTCGCCATCAAACCACGCATACCGCATAACTGACGGATCTGCTCTTTCGATCCACGAGCTCCTGAATCCAACATCATGTATACTGAGTTGAAACCTTGATTGTCGTTCGAAAGGATATCCATAACGTGCGCTGTCAACTTGTTGTTGATACGTGTCCAGATATCGATGATTTGGTTATAACGTTCGTTGTTCGTAATGAAACCCATGTTATAGTTGTTCATTACTTCTTCAACTTCGTTTGTAGCTTGAGTGATCAAATCAGCTTTCGCAGCAGGGATGTTCAAATCTTGAAGGTTGAACGATAGACCACCTTTGAATGCTGTTTGGAATCCTAACTCTTTCATGTCATCCAAGAATTTCGCTGCACGAGCCATACCCGTGTTCTTCACGATCTCTCCAATGACATTACGAAGTGACTTCTTAGTCAATAGTTCATTGATGTATCCTACCTCTTCTGGAACGATTTGGTTGAAGATCACACGACCTACAGTCGTTTCAATGATTTGATCTTTGAACTCTCCTTCTTTGGTCTTAACGCGAGCTTTAACCTTGATAAAGGAGTGAAGATCTACTTTTGCTTCGTTCAAGGCAATGATTACCTCTTCTGCTGAATAGAAAGTACTTCCTTCACCTTTCATCACCAGGTTGTCATCAGTCTTACGGCCTTTGGTAATGTAGTAAAGACCCAATACCATGTCTTGAGATGGTACTGTAACTGGTGAACCGTTTGCAGGGTTAAGAATGTTGTGTGCTGCCAACATCAAGATTTGGGCTTCCAAAATTGCAGCATTACCTAATGGTAAGTGAACTGCCATCTGGTCACCGTCGAAATCGGCGTTGAACGCTGTACACACTAATGGGTGTAATTGGATCGCTTTACCCTCAACTAAGGTTGGTTGGAAAGCCTGAATACCCAAACGGTGAAGCGTAGGTGCACGGTTTAGTAATACTGGGTGACCTTTCAATACGTTCTCAAGGATATCCCATACTACTGGATCTTTGCGATCTACAATTTTCTTCGCTGACTTAACTGTCTTTACGATTCCTCTTTCGATCATCTTACGGATGATAAACGGTTTGTAAAGCTCAGCAGCCATATCTTTAGGAAGACCACACTCGTGTAATTTCAAGTGAGGACCAACGACGATTACCGAACGAGCCGAGTAGTCAACACGCTTACCTAATAAGTTCTGACGGAAACGACCTTGCTTACCTTTAAGGATATCCGATAAAGATTTTAAAGCACGGTTACCTTCAGTCTTAACAGCATTTACCTTACGTGAGTTATCGAATAACGAGTCAACAGCTTCTTGAAGCATACGTTTCTCGTTACGTAAGATTACCTCTGGAGCTTTGATCTCGATCAAACGCTTCAAACGATTGTTACGGATAATTACACGACGGTAAAGGTCATTTAAGTCTGAAGTCGCAAAACGACCACCATCCAAAGGAACTAAAGGACGTAACTCTGGTGGAATAATAGGTACGATCTTAACGATCATCCATTCCGGACGGTTTTCGATATGATCATTAGCACCACGGAAAGCCTCAACAACGTGAAGACGTTTCAACGCCTCGTTCTTACGTTGCTGGGAAGTTTCGTTCGCTGCTTGGTGACGAAGATCGTATGACAATTGGTCTAAGTCTAGACGTTTCAACAAATCTTCCAATGCCTCTGCACCCATCTTAGCGATGAATTTCTGAGGATCGTTGTCATCCAAATATTGGTTTTCTTTTGGAAGGGTATCCAAGATATCTAGATATTCCTCTTCTGTCAAGAAATCCATGTATGAAATACCATCTTCTTCTTTGATACCAGCTTGGATAACCACGTATCTTTCGTAGTAGATGATCATATCCAACTTCTTCGTTGGAAGGCCTAATAAATAACCAATTTTGTTAGGTAGAGAGCGGAAGTACCAGATATGAGCAACCGGAACCACCAAGTTGATGTGTCCCATACGCTCACGACGTACTTTCTTCTCTGTAACTTCAACACCACAACGGTCACAAACGATCCCTTTATAACGGATACGCTTGTACTTACCACAGTGACATTCGTAGTCTTTTACTGGACCGAAAATACGCTCACAGAATAGACCATCACGTTCTGGTTTATAAGTACGGTAGTTGATAGTTTCTGGTTTAGTAACCTCACCACTTGAACGCTCCAAAATAGTTTCTGGAGAAGCTAAGCTGATCGTAATCGATGTAAAGTTACTTTTGATTTTGTTATCTTTTTTGTAAGACATACTTAGTAAAAAGTTAAAGCTGTATGTGAAAGCTTAAGAAGGTTATGCACCTTCTTAAGCTCAATTTGCTTGATTAATCTAATGTGATATCTAAACCTAATCCGCGTAGCTCGTGTACCAATACGTTGAACGATTCTGGTACCGATGGAGTTGGCAGGTTGTTTCCTTTTACGATTGCCTCGTAAGTTTTCGCACGACCTACTACATCATCAGATTTAACGGTCAAGATCTCTTGTAGGATGTTGGATGCACCGAATGCCTCTAACGCCCAAACCTCCATCTCACCGAAACGCTGACCACCGAACTGTGCCTTACCACCTAATGGTTGTTGAGTAATCAACGAGTATGGTCCAATTGAACGTGCGTGCATCTTATCATCAACCATGTGTCCTAATTTCAACATGTAGATTACTCCAACTGTTGTAGGTTGGTCAAAACGATCACCTGTCAATCCATTGTATAGGTAAGTACGACCTGACTTAGGTAATCCTGCTTTCTCAACCCACTCTTCTACTTGGTCCATTTCTGCACCGTCAAAGATCGGAGTAGCGAATTTAACACCTAATTTTTGTCCTGCCCAGCCTAATACAGTTTCATAGATCTGTCCAAGGTTCATACGCGAAGGTACCCCTAGTGGGTTCAACACGATATCAACTGGTGTTCCGTCTTCTAAGAAAGGCATGTCCTCATCACGTACAATACGTGCAACAATACCTTTGTTACCGTGACGTCCCGCCATCTTATCTCCTACTTTCAGCTTACGTTTTTTGGCAACATATACCTTCGCCATCTGAACGATACCCGATGGAAGCTCATCACCGACAGAGATTGCAAATTTCTCACGCTTGAATGCACCTAACTCCTCATTAACTTTAATGTTGTAGTTGTGCAATGCAAGTTTGATCATGTCATTCTTGTCATCATCAGTAGTCCATCCTGTAGGATTAACGTTGTTATAGTCAAGATCAGTAAGGATCTTTTGAGTAAACTTAGCGCCCTTAGCTACCAATAACTCTTTGTAAACATTGTAAATACCTTGAGAGGTCTTACCATTTACGATCGTAAATAATTTCTCAACCAAACGATCTTTAAGAATCTTGATGTTTCTATCGTGAGCAACTTCTAATTTCTCTAAAGCTTTACGCTCAACTTCTTTAGACATTTTCTTCGCACGAGAGAATAACTTCGTATCGATAACCACACCTTTGATTGATGGTGGAGTTTTCAATGAAGCATCCTTCACGTCACCAGCTTTGTCACCAAAGATCGCACGTAATAACTTCTCTTCTGGTGAAGGATCAGATTCTCCTTTAGGAGTGATCTTACCAATTAAGATATCACCTTCGCCAACCTCAGCACCAACACGGATAATACCGTTTTCATCAAGGTCTTTCGTAGCTTCTTCTGAAACGTTTGGAATATCAGCTGTCAATTCCTCTTCACCACGTTTAGTATCACGAACTTCAAGTTCGAATTCTTCAATGTGTAATGAAGTGAATAAATCCTGTGATACTACACGCTCAGAGATTACGATCGCATCCTCAAAGTTGTATCCTTGCCAAGGCATGAATGCCACTTTCAAGTTTCTACCCAATGCCAATTCACCATCTTCGGTTGCATAGCCTTCACATAATACCTGACCTTTTTCAACTCTTTGTCCTTTCGTAACGATCGGTTTCAAGTTGATACAGGTATTTTGGTTGGTTTTCTTGAACTTGGTCAATCTATATGCTTTCACATCATCATCGAATGATACCAAACGATCGTTGTCGTTTCTATCGTAACGGATGTGAATTTCTTGTGCATCTACATATTCTACTGTTCCGTTTCCTTCAGCGTTGATCAACGTACGGGAATCTTTCGCTACACGTGCTTCCAATCCAGTACCTACAACCGGTGCTTGCGGACGTAACAAAGGAACTGCTTGACGTTGCATGTTGGAACCCATCAATGCACGGTTGGCATCATCATGCTCCAAGAAAGGAATCAATGAAGCCGCGATTGATGTAATCTGGTTCGGAGAAACGTCCATATAGTCTAATTTCTCAGGCTCAATAATCGGGAAGTCTCCCTCATATCTAGCTTTTACTTTAGCATCTAAGAAATTACCTTTATCATCATATAGAGCATTTGCTTGCGCAATTGTCTTATCGTCTTCATCTTCAGCAGATAAATAAACAACTGGCTTATCAACTACCACCTTACCATCAGAAACGATACGGTATGGAGTTTCGATAAATCCTAGGTTATTGATTTTCGCGTGAACTGACAATGATGAAATCAAACCAATGTTTGGACCCTCTGGAGTTTCAATAGTACACAAACGACCGTAGTGCGTATAGTGAACGTCACGTACCTCGAAACCGGCACGCTCTCTTGAAAGACCACCTGGACCTAATGCTGACAGACGACGTTTGTGCGTAATCTCAGCCAATGGGTTGGTTTGATCCATGAACTGTGATAACTGGTTCGTTCCGAAGAAAGAATTGATCACTGATGACAATGTACGAGCATTAATCAAGTCAGTAGGCGTAAACACCTCGTTATCACGAATGTTCATACGCTCACGGATAGTACGAGCCATACGAGCTAGACCTACACCGAATTGCGCATATAATTGCTCACCAACCGTACGAACACGACGGTTAGATAAGTGGTCGATATCATCCACCTCTGCTTTCGAGTTGATCAAGTTGATCAAGTACTTCACGATAGCGATGATATCTTCACGGGTCAATACTTTTGTATCCGACGGTGTATCAAGTTTCAATTTACGGTTGATACGGTATCTACCCACATCTCCTAAATCGTATCGTTTATCCGAGAAGAACAAACGGTCAATGATACCACGTGCAGTTTCCTCATCAGGTGGTTCTGCGTTACGCAATTGACGATAGATATGCTCTACCGCTTCTTTCTCTGAGTTGGAAGTATCTTTTTGTAAAGTGTTATATATAATCGAATAGTCCGCATTGTTTGACTCATCTTCCTTGGTCAGGATAATGGATTTCACTCCAGCGTCGATGATCAGGTCAATGTGGTCTTCTTCTAATATGGTTTCACGTTCAAGGATGATCTCGTTACGGTCGATCGATACTACTTCACCTGTATCTTCGTCAACGAAATCTTCTGTCCATTTGTTCAATACCCTAGCCGCTAAACGACGACCAACGTATTTCTTCAATCCAGATTTACTAACTTTTACTTCATCTGCAAGGTCGAAAAGTTCTAAGATTTCCTTATCCGAATCGAAACCGATTGCACGTAACAAGGTAGTAACTGGGAATTTTTTCTTACGATCGATATAGGCATACATCACGTTGTTCACGTCTGTTGCAAATTCGATCCAAGAACCTTTAAAAGGAATAACCCTAGCAGAATAAAGTTTAGTACCATTGGTATGTCTACTTTGACCAAAGAACACACCAGGGGAACGGTGCAATTGAGAAACGATAACACGTTCAGCTCCATTGATTACGAAAGTACCTTTTGGAGTCATGTACGGAATAGTTCCTAAGTACACGTCTTGTACAATGGTTTCGAAATCTTCGTGTTCTTCATCATTACAAGACAACTTCAATTTAGCCTTTAAAGGTACGCTATAAGTCAATCCACGTTCAATACACTCTTGGATATCGTAACGCGGTGGATCAATGAAATAATCCAAAAACTCTAGCACAAAGATGTTTCTTGAATCAGAAATAGGGAAGTTTTCTGCGAAAACCTTGTAAAGCCCTTCCTGATGGCGGTTGTCAGAAGTAGTCTCTAATTGAAAAAACTCCTTGAAAGACTCTAATTGTACGTCCAAGAAATCCGGATAATCAATCACCTTCTTACTTGTCGCAAAATTTACTCTTTCTTTTTGAATATTATTGTTTGCCAAGGGAATAAGAATTTAGTTTTAAAAAACTGAGCTAACATCTGCTGATTCCGTCTTCCGATCAAGCATCAGCAGGGGCTTGATCCATACACTATATTTATAAACAGGAATAGACTCTGATAGATTTGGACTATCAGAGTCTAAGTTTTTGGTGCCTTATGCGAGATTACTTAATCTCAACAACAGCTCCAGCTTCTTCTAATTGTTTTTTCAAAGCTTCAGCTTCGTCTTTAGAAACACCAGTTTTTAATTCTTTAGGTGCACCGTCAACTAAGTCTTTTGCTTCTTTCAAACCTAAACCAGCTAAATCTTTAACTAATTTTACGACAGCTAATTTCTGGCCACCAGCTTCTTTCAAGATTACATCGAAAGATGTTTTCTCTTCAGCAGCAGCAGCACCGTCACCAGCACCAGGAGCAGCAGCAACAGCTACAGCAGCAGCAGCAGGCTCAATACCGTATTCGTCTTTTAAGATATCAGCTAATTCTTTAACTTCTTTTACTGTTAAGTTAACTAACTGTTCAGCAAGTTGTTTTAAATCTGCCATTTTATTTTGAATTTTTGAATGTTCTTTTAAAAAAATTGTTAATTAAAATTTAACGAACGTTTGTTATTAAACTGAGGGTTCGTTAGCCTCTTTCTTCTAAAGCTTTTACTAAGCCTGAAATTGTATTTCCGCCTGATTGAAGCGCAGAAATAACATTCTTCGCAGGAGATTGAAGTAAAGCAATAACGTCTGCAATAAGTTCTTCCTTAGATTTAAGGGTCACTAATGCGTCAAGTTGGTTGTCGCCTACAAAAGCAGTCTCTTGAATGTATGCTGCTTTTAATACTGGCTTGTCACCTTCTTTACGTAATTGTTTGATCAATTTCGCTGGAGCATTCCCTGTTTCGGAAAACATAAGGGTTGAAGCTCCTTTTAATACGCCAAAGATCTCTTCTGAATCTACACCCGCCTCTAACAACGCTTTCTTAATCAAGGTGTTTTTCACAACCTTAATCTCGATTCCCTGCTCGAAACATTTACGACGAATATTATTCACCTTTTCTACAGTCAGATTAGCAGTGTCAGCAATATAAAAATTACCGTAAGATTTAATCTGTTCTGCTAAAGCTTCAACAATTTCATGTTTAAGTTCTTTTCTCATGATTAAATTCCTGCTACTGATTTAGTTTCAATATGAATACTAGGACTCATAGTTGAAGAAATGTGAATACTCTTGAAGTACGTTCCTTTTGCTGCAGACGGTTTCAAACGTGAAATTGTTTGTAACACTTCTAATGCGTTGTCATAGATTTTATCTGCGTCGAAAGACACTTTACCAACTGAAGTGTGGATGATACCTGTTTTGTCAACCTTGAAGTCGATCTTACCAGCTTTTACCTCAGTCACAGCTTTTCCAACTTCTGGAGTTACTGTTCCTGTTTTAGGGTTAGGCATTAAGTTTCTTGGACCTAAAATACGACCCAATTTACCTACTTTCGCCATAACACTAGGCATTGTGATGATAATGTCAACGTCAGTCCAACCACCTTCGATTTTGCTGATATAGTCATCAAGACCTACGTAGTCTGCACCTGCCGCCTTAGCTTCTTCCTCCTTGTCAGGAGTACATAAAACTAATACACGTACCGTCTTACCAGTACCGTGTGGCAATGTTGCAATACCACGAACCATTTGATTTGCTTTACGAGGATCTACGCCCAAACGAACGTCGATATCCACAGAAGCATCAAATTTGGTGTTGGTGATCTCTTTTACTAAAGCCGCAGCTTCTTTCAAAGAGTATGCTTTACCAGCTTCAATTTTGGATAGTGCCGCTTTTTGATTTTTTGTTAATCTAGCCACTTTCTTAAACTGATTTCGTTAATTAATTTTTCCAAGGAGCATCACCTGATACAGTGATACCCATACTACGCGCTGTACCAGCAACCATTCTCATAGCTGATTCTACAGTAAATGCATTCAAATCTGGCATCTTATCTTCCGCAATCTGTTTTACTTGATCCCATGAAATGGAAGCAACTTTCTTACGGTTAGGCTCTCCCGATCCGCTCTTAAGCTTCGCTGCATCTTTTAACTGAACAGCTACCGGTGGAGTTTTAATGATAAAATCAAAAGATTTGTCGGCATATACAGTGATCACAACAGGTAATACTTGACCTGGTTTGTCTTGCGTACGAGCGTTAAATTGCTTACAGAAATCCATAATGTTCACACCTTTAGCACCTAATGCAGGTCCTACCGGTGGAGATGGATTCGCAGCTCCGCCCTTCACTTGTAATTTTACTAACGCACTGACTTCTTTTGCCATTTTTTCTGTGATTTAATTTGTTAAATGTTTGTTAGTAAGTTGGAAGCAATAACGTAACATTTAATTCTCGATGGCAACAAAACATAGTTTTGCAACCAAACGAGGTGCAAAGATAACTAAATATCTGATAATAAAAAAGTATTTTTTCTTTTTTTATTTACCTAGTAATAAGCGCACTTGGTCGCCCCAAGCCCCGATCATCAGGTCCGGAATCTTATCCCCATTCACATCCCCCACATCGATCCCCCAAGCTCGCTCCACAGTCACCTTCGGAATAGCCTCCTCCGTGGCAAAACTGAACCTGCCCGAACCATCATTCTTCAAGGCCTGAACCTGCATCGCCTCAAATGGCGGAATCTTCAAGGCACTTAATATAATATCTAGATCCCCGTCGCGATCAAAGTCGATCACATTACAGGCATAAGTTGAAAATTCATAGGCGGGAATCCTTGCGTCCGTCTCATCGACAAATTTCCCTTCGCCTTTATTCATAAACAAGCGTCCAGTTGGGTTCCGCTCTTTCTTACCCCCATTGCTGGTCAGGTTCGCAAAGAAAATATCGTTCTTCCCATCCTTATCGGCATCAAAAACGATGACCTCCCTACTGTGCAATGGTTCGGAGGTTTGCAATGCGTCCTCCTGCTCCGTAAACTTTCCCTTCCCGTCATTGAAATACAGACGGCTTGGCGGAGCCTCCGTTGCCAGTACCATATCCAGGTCACCGTCTCCATCGGCATCAAATAACTTGACCGATTGCACCTCATCCATGTTGTCAGGGATACTGCCAGGGGGAGAATCAACCAAAAAGCCCGGTTTATTTGGATCATTTAACCAAACAAAGGTCCTTGCTCCTTCTCCCGTATTGCCGATGACCACATCGGGCAATCCATCTCCATTGACATCACCTATATCCAAGCCATTCCCTTCACTCTTTCCCAACAGGCGATCCGAAACATTCCGGAAGGTTCCATCCCCATTCCCTAGATAGTATTCATGGGTCTTATTGTCCTCTGCAACAAAAATGACATCTGCAAAACCATCATTGTCCATATCAGCCACACGCACATGCTCTGTATCATTGTTCTCATTGGCAAAGACATCCTTCATCCAGGTAAAGTTGCCATTGCCATCATTGATATAAAGACGGTTGGGCAACATTTCCAGTGCAAATATGGCATCCAATGCTCCATCTCCATTCACATCGACCAAAGCTACATCCAAAGCATGCGTTTTGGGATCCAAGGGTATGCTGCCTTCTGTAACGTCAGAAAAATAAGCGGTCTCATTATCTTGTGCAAAAACATGATTTCCTGAGCTCAGCCATAGAAAAACCAATGCAAGTCCCAAATATTTGGGTTTAAAATCTTGAATAATCATAAGCTTATTTTTTATAAGGTTTACAGAAATTGTGTCTATAACTACTTATTATCAACATTTTACAGCAACAATTGTTTGTACATCCTATTTCAGGCCTTCATACAGCGCCCTGCTCAAGGTCAACTGATCATCATCACCCTTAAATTCCCAATACATGGCTCCAAGGATACCTTGGGATTTTATATATGCAGCTTTTTCCCTGATGGATTTCTCATTTTCAAAGGTCAGGACCAACTTTCCGGTGCTGTCCACTAGATAAGGTACTTTCGATTGATCATCCCACCTCTCTTCAAACTGGGTCAACTTCGGTATGTTGCGGAACATCACAAAATCATTGACCTGTACTTTATCTCCCCTTCCATAGAATGGAATACCCATCACCAATTTGTTTTTTGGAACGCCGGCATCAATATGGGCCTGCAGGGCTTCAACTAAGGTAATACGACCTGCCAGATCCGATTTATACAAACTGTTATGCTGCAAAGGAGGTTTAGAGACATCATACATCATGATATTTACAAAATCAATATCCTTATCGATGGCTCTAAAATCAATATACTTTCCATCTGCAATCGTCGCCAAGGTCAATAGTTTTTTCGGTCCGATAGCCTTGCGGATATCATTCATCAACAACGTAAAGTTCTTGGTGTCGTCTGGGGAAGATGAGATCCCGGCTTCATCACTGGTCGGATATTCCCAATCGATATCGATCCCATCCAGATCAAATTCCTTTACGATCTTTTGGCAATCTTTCGCAAAGCCCGATCTATTGTTCTTGTCTGCTGCCATTTCACTGAAACGTCCCGAGGTCCAGCCACCGATCGACAACAGGATCTTCAGGTCCGGATGCTTCTTCTTTAAGGTCACGATCTCCTTCAGTCTAGTTGGATTGTCCACTTTTACACCATTGAAGGTCTCGTTTACATGGCCAAAGGCATAATTGATATGGCTGATCAGGTTAGGATCAGGCAGCGGACCTTACCCGAAGTAACATAAGCGATGATTACAGGCTTCTTACCCTGGGCAACCAAGGTAAATGGAACTGCAAACAACATAATCAGAGCCATTAGGATCAGCTTGTTCGTGTGATTTCTTTTCATGGTAATATGTTATTATAGTTTAAGTTTTATTCCAAAACGGTTCAATAAGATACCAAACCAAAGCATGGCATAAGCCCATAATAAGGAGCCTAATACAGCTAACCACATGTGATCAGCTTGTTTATAGAAAAACAAGGGAATTCCGAATCCCCAAACCAAGAAATAGATCAGGTCTGGAGCCAAATAGGTAGTTAGTGAATTTTGCCCTGCCAATTCAAAAAGTCGACTATAGCGACTATTGCCCCTTACATCAATAAAATAATAGACCAAAACAAATAGCAGGATACTGATGCCATTGCAAAGCAGGCCCCAGGAAGGAGTCGCTTGAATCTTGGAAACGATGAACCATTGGTGGAATATCAAGCCAGCAATCAAGCTAATAAGGCCGTACATAGCTAAATTAATGGCCAGTTTCTTCCAATCCACAGCATATTTTTTAACAATCAAGGTTGCTGCCATTCCGGAAAGGACAATCATCGGCACATTGCCATGCAGGACAACGTCAAAGAACTCCTGGAAAGAGAACATTTGCGGAATCCAACCGCTCAAGGAGGCTACATTCAGGAAAAGGAAAAAGACAATGGCCAAAAATGCTGCCCATAGTTTATCCCTAAGGAGGAGATAGACCGAACCTGCTACCAGATAACCCCATCCGATCTGTCCCAAAATGCCCCACCAACTCTTCTCAAACCAAGCTGGAGATTCAGGAGTTCCAGCCCGGAATACATAGGCCAAACCAAGTAGCCCTACAATCCCCAACAATTTCAGCCCGACAAATAGGTTCTTATTTCTATCCTTCGGATAGTTGTTCCAGATCAAAAAGATACAGATATAGACCAGCCCAAGCCATAACAGCTTGTTCATACCGGTCATTTGCGGGTTCAAGCTGCTGGAATTAACCACCAACAGACCAATGATGATTAGGCTAATCGACCTACTGATGATATGGAACCATATCTGCCAAGTAGGCTCTCCAATTTTCCGCCTTGCTGCAACGGCATAGGGAATAGCCATACCCACCATAAATAGAAAACCTGGGAATACCCAATCAGCCAGTCCCATGCCATCGACTTCCGCTTCCGTATGCAAAAGCCATTTCGGCACCCCCGGCATAAAAAGATCATTGACAAACAACATCAGAAAAAGGGTCAGGCCGCGCATGATATCAATAGCACGGACGCGCAATTTCTTAGGCTCCGCAGGGAAAGAAGGAATAGATGGTGACTTCGACATCATTAATTTAGGTAATTCAATTCCTAAATATACAAAATTGAATCGGACTTGAGTCTTGTGCCGGATCTTGACGGCTATCAAACGGATCAGAGCAATCCTTCCTTACTTTTGGAGCCCAAATTAACCAAACCGACGAAGGAGCTTACGGATACCGATCCTTCCGTTACTTTTGAAGCCCAAAAGTAAGCAAATGGCTTCGGCTCATTTAAGATGGCTTTTCGCGCCGTCCACTACACATGAAAAGAATGCCTGGATGTCGAGGATGCCGTTCTTCGAAATTCTCCCCTTAGATGGGAGAATTTCTTGAAAGCATCCAAGGCCAATGCCATCGCACATGGCAACGGCATTCTTTCCATTTTTCCGCCATTGGAAATGAGCCGCGGGCTAAAGGGCTTCCTTCGGAAGGATTGATGCATGCAGAAAACCCCTGGCTGGGGAGGAATCTTTGTAGAAAGTGTATGTTCTTATGACGAACCAACAGCGTTCGTGAAATATTTTTCAATCTCAGGACACTTCCAATTCTGAACGGATAGTGAAGAATCTGTACGGGTATATATTTAAAATACATGTCATCCATAATCTTCGATTATGGAACCGTACGCCAATGCAATCCGTAATAATAGTTATGATCTTGGTCTATCCTCCCATCCATTCCATCCTGGTTCAAACAAAAAAAAGCCCTATCCAAATGGATAGGGCTTCTTATGTCTAATGTCTTTTGTCTACTGTCTAAAAGAGCTTACTCTTTTTCAACCTGCATATAGTTCAGCTCGAGTGGAGTTTTACGACCGAATACTTTTACCATTACGGTTAATTTCTTCTTGTCTTCGTGCACCTCTTCGATTTCACCTGTAAATCCGTTGAAAGGACCGTCGTTTACTTTTACGGTCTCACCAACGTAATAAGGAACGCTGATTGATTCACCTTGTTCAGCCATTTCGTCAACCTTACCTAAAATACGGTTAACTTCAGCTGGACGAAGCGGGATTGCATTACCTGCTTTATCACCTAAGAATCCAATTACACTATTTACGTTTTTGATTGCGTGTTCGATCTCACCGTCCAAAGCCGCTTCGATCAAAACATACCCAGGGTAGTAGTTACGTTCTTTGGCAACTTTCTTGCCATCGCGCATTTGGTAGTATTTCTCCATCGGGATTAATACTTGGGTCACCAAATGTTGTATGCCTAAGCGGTTAATTTCAGCTTCAAGGTATTGCTTAACCTTTTTCTCTTTTCCGCTAACAGCACGCACAACGTACCACTTTAAACTTTGATCTGCCATAATACTGTTGGATTAGAAAATTAAGACGCTGTATTGTACAGCAGTTCCATTACATTGCTTGATGCTTTATCCATTATGAAAATTACCAACGCAATAATAACAGATGCAACAAGTACAATAACCGCATGACTTTGTAGTTGCGCCCATGTAGGCCAAGTCACTTTCTCAGTAACCTCTGTATAAGAGTCCTTAATAAAATCAAGTACTTTTGCCATTTTTTAAGTTTCTATTTTTATTAGCACGGGCACTAGGATTCGAACCCAGATCGAAGGTTTTGGAGACCTCTATTCTACCATTGAACTATGCCCGTGTAGATTTTTTTGATGATGCAAATATAGGCTTTAGACCCCATTGCAGCAAATATTATTTCAATTTATTTGCGATTTCCGCAAGATTTTTTTCTGGTCAATCTATTCTGATTTTGCCCCGGAACTCCCCTACTTCGCTAAGTATTTGAGCTTCAACCAAAATGAATAATTAGAAAAAATAAGCTAATTAGCCGGAGCCAATTAGCTTATCTTTTATTTTGATAATCCCTAAGGACTATTTAATGATTTCAGTTACCTGACCAGCACCTACTGTTCTACCACCTTCACGGATAGCGAAACGTAGACCTTTTTCCATAGCGATAGCGTTGATCAACTTAACAGTGATTGTTACGTTATCACCTGGCATAACCATCTCAGTACCTTCTTCTAGAGTGATTTCTCCAGTTACGTCAGTTGTACGGAAATAGAATTGAGGACGGTATTTGTTGAAGAACGGAGTGTGACGACCACCTTCTGCTTTCGACAATACGTAAACCTCAGCTTTGAAGTCTGTGTGTGGAGTTACTGAACCTGGTTTACAGATAACCATACCACGACGGATATCAGTTTTCTCAATACCACGTAACAATAAACCTACGTTATCACCAGCCTCACCGTAATCTAAGATCTTACGGAACATCTCAACACCTGTTACTGTAGATTTCAAGTTTTCAGCACCCATACCTAAGATCTCAACTGGATCACCAGAGTTGATTACACCTCTTTCGATACGACCTGTTGCAACTGTACCACGACCTGTGATCGAGAATACGTCTTCAATAGGCATCAAGAAAGGAAGATCTGTCAAACGTGGAGGGATTGGAATGTAGTTATCTACAGCATCCATCAATTCCATGATTGAATCAACCCATTGAGTCTCTCCGTTCAATGCACCTAATGCAGAACCTTTGATTACTGGAACATCGTCACCTGGGAATTCGTAGAATGATAATAATTCACGAACCTCCATCTCAACTAAGTCTAATAACTCAGCGTCATCAACTAAGTCAACTTTGTTCAAGAAAACTACTAACGCAGGAACACCTACCTGACGAGCTAATAGGATGTGCTCGCGAGTTTGAGGCATAGGACCATCTGTAGCAGCAACTACGATGATAGCTCCATCCATCTGTGCAGCACCAGTTACCATGTTCTTAACGTAATCGGCGTGACCTGGACAGTCAACGTGTGCATAGTGACGGTTAGCTGTTTGGTATTCTACGTGTGAAGTGTTAATTGTGATACCACGCTCTTTCTCTTCAGGAGCAGAGTCAATTGAATCAAATGAACGAGCCTCTGAAAAACCTTTATCAGCTAAAACTTTAGTGATAGCAGCTGTTGTAGTTGTTTTACCGTGGTCAACGTGACCGATAGTACCAATGTTTAAGTGCGGTTTACTACGGTCAAATTTCTCTTTTGCCATGTTTATGCGAATTAGTAATTATAAAATATTTCTTTTAATTAATCTTACAAAGTTACAAAACTTATGTATTCGAGCCAAAGATGGGATTTGAACCCACGACCTCTTCCTTACCAAGGAAGTGCTCTACCCCTGAGCTACTTCGGCTTTCAAAAAGCTTATTTACAGATATAAGCCTCTACCCTTTCAAAAATAAATTGTTAAGAAGACAGAGACTTAGATTTGTTTTATAAATTGAGCGGAAGACGAGGTTCGAACTCGCGACCTATAGCTTGGAAGGCTATCGCTCTACCAACTGAGCTACTTCCGCTTTTCAGTTTTACACTCAGGAACTCCTGCCTTTCACAACCGGAAGAATGAAAACTTTTTGGTGGAGGGAGAAGGATTCGAACCTTCGAAGCCGAAGCAACGGATTTACAGTCCGTCCCATTTGACCGCTCTGGAACCCCTCCAGACCTACAACTTGCGTTGTTTTTGAGCCTCCTATCGGAATCGAACCAATGACCTACTGATTACAAGTCAGTTGCTCTACCAGCTGAGCTAAGGAGGCGTGCTTTATTTAATAAAACTTTCTGTTTTAAAGAACGGCTATCTTTGGATAGCGAGTGCAAAAATCTAATATTTATCTGATATTCGCAAGTTTTATTTTTAATTTTTTTTCTACTTAAAGAACAATCTCATTTCGGTACTGATTTTCCCGATTTGATGATGCAAAGATAGCTACTCCATGAACATATCAAAAATATTTGGTCATTTTTTTTACTCCTGAAAACCATATCATTGATATGCAAGTAAATAATTTTCATATTCCATTTCAAAGGATACCCTATATTTGCACAAATAAATGGAATTGCTTTGAAAAATTATTCGCTCGTAGTATTGCTCTTTATTAACCTTTGCATCTTCCCTGAGCTTGGAAACGCTCAAGAAAAATCCGGAATCATCCAAAAATTGATGCAAAAGTTCGTCTCCTCCAAAAAAGATTCTTCCCGCTCAGGTAGCTTTGTCGTCCTGCCTGCCATCGGTTATGCCCAGGAAACGGGCTTCGAATACGGGATCGCAAGTACCTATAATTTCTATATCGATAAGGAAAACCTCGATAGCAGAACCTCCAATGTAACCCTGATCGGTACGCTGACGACCAAAAAACAAAAGAACATCAAACTGACTTCCGATATCTGGACTAAAAACAACGACTACCATATCCTCACGGAAATGCGATTCAGAGATTGGCCTTTCAATTTCTACGGCCTTGGTAATGATACCTGGAAAGCTGATGAGGATTACTTAGACCAAAAACTCTACCGCATCAAACTGGATGGTGAAAAAAGGTTCGCCCCTAATTTTTATGCCGGTGTCAATTTAAATTACGAACACTTCGAATTCAATGACATGGAAGCCGGAGGCATCTTCGAATCCCCAGAGGTTTATGGTAAAGATGGCGGACAATACCTCGCCCTTGGCGTTTCTGCCCTGTATGACACCCGTAACAACACCACATATTCTACCAATGGATTTTATAGCAGGGTAAAATATAGCTATGCTCCCAATTTCTTTGGAAAGGACAATTTCACGGGAAACCAGCTTGAACTGGATGTACGCGGCTTCTATCCCATCAACAAAAAACTCACCGTCGCTGCCCAAGGGCTGTACCGTGGTACTTACGGAAAAAATGTACCTTTCTATGTCATGCGTGAACTTGGTGGGGATATGACCATGCGCGGTTATTATCTGGGTCGTTATAAGGACAAGAATTACCTAACTGCTCAAGCAGAACTTAGATACCGCTTCATCCCCCGCATAGGCATCAATGCATTCCTAGGTACCGGAAGCACCTTCTCCAAGCAACATGACATGCGTCTTATCCCATCCTTTGGTGGCGGATTGCGCTATTTCTTCAGCCTAGAACACAACAGCAGTATCCGTTTTGATTATGCTTATGGTGAACAAAGACCTGGTGAAAAAAGACAGTCTGGATTTTACCTCAGCATCAGTGAGGCTTTTTAATGGGATAAAATAATAACCGAATCTGGAAACTGCTTTGCCTTTTTTCAGGAAAGATATTAAAGATATCGTAAGAGAAAATCTTGTTTTCTTTGCCCCTCCCTTTTCAATAGGATGCCAAAATGAAATAAATTGATGGACACGGTCACCCGTTGATCGTCAATCAATTTTTTCCATTGCCTTTTTTGCTTATAAGGTTCATGGAAAACTATGATTTTCCCGGCATCAATTAACGACAAGATGACTTCGGAGTCCTCTTTCCCATCGATCCAATAGGATTGTGCATCCTTATCCTGCAGGTCTTTGCTCAAGGTATTGACCTCCCAAAAACTCCATATCTTCTTTAACAATGGAAAATAATTTGGATTGAAGCCTTCCGGAAATTCAACAAAATTTTGGCCTTTATAGCTGGGATTATAGATTACCTTTTCAGTCAGTGCATACACAAATGGAGAATGTGTACCATGTCTGCTATTGGAAACCAAAAAATGAAAGATATAGTCGAAGTAATACCGCATTGCGGCACAAAAATACAAATTGCTTTAGAATTGCAAGGTAAATGTACTTCCCTCCCCTTCAACGCTGTCCACAGAGATATTGCCACCATGCATTAACATGATCTGCTTACTGAGGGTCAAGCCAACACCGGTACCTGTCTTTTTGGTCGTAAAGAATGGCGTAAAGATCTGTTCCTGGATCTCGGGAGACATCCCAGCTCCATTGTCCTGGATCTTTAATTGGACATGGTCCTTGGTTTCAATCGCTGACAAACTGATATAGGGCTCTTCCTCGCCCTTCACCGCTTCGATAGCATTCAACAACAGGTTGATGATGACCTGCTCCAAAAGGTTCACATCTGCCCGGAGTATCATCCGGGTATTCTTGATGATAATATCCACATCTATGTTCTTTTGGATCAAGGTAGGCTCCAATAATTGATAAATGTTTTCAAAAAGCTGTACGACCTGGATTTCCGAAAACTGAGGCTGGTCAACCTTATTGATCAGTCTATAGCTTTTCGCAAACTGCAACAGTCCTTCACTTCTTCGCTTGATCGTAAAAATCCCAAGTTTCAGGTCTTCGATGTCCTGCTCACCTTCCCAATGTTCCAGACGGTCATGCAAGGTTTCCGCCAAGGAGCTGATCGGACCGATGGAATTCATGATCTCATGGGTCAATACCCGCAACAGTTTATGCCATGCCC
This sequence comes from Sphingobacterium sp. LZ11T8, assembly GCF_024261425.1. Taxonomy (NCBI): domain Bacteria; kingdom Pseudomonadati; phylum Bacteroidota; class Sphingobacteriia; order Sphingobacteriales; family Sphingobacteriaceae; genus Sphingobacterium; species Sphingobacterium sp. LZ11T8. The sequence goes on from NZ_JANBZY010000001.1 coordinate 160,262, forward strand.
TAGTTTCTGTTTCGTCAATGGCTTCGTTGATATTCTGATAGACGATAATGCGAAAGGAACCATCCTGTGTTTCAAAGCCAGAGCTTTGCATCAATAGCTTGATCTTGCCTTTACTGGAATGAGCAGTTTCCATCTGATGCTTGCCGACCTGCAACTGCATGGTCTTGATATAAAGTTCAGGATGTCGTTTTTCCATCCCCGAAATATTCCCCAGATGTGGAACTTGAAAAAGGTCCTTAAAAGCTTCATTCAACCAGATCACCTTCCCCGATTCCGCATGGTAAAAGATGATGGCGGTATCCAGCATATTGATTACCTTATTCAGGTACTGATGTTGCAGGGCCTGATCGATACTGATATTCTTATAGACGTCGTTGATCTGATTAAATGCTGCATACAACTGTCCTTCAACAGATTTCTCCCTTTTCACCACAAATCTCCTGGTGAAATCACGATATTTTACCGCTTCCGAAAATTCAACCATCTGTTTCAACAGGAATCGATGTTTGGAGAACATCCTATAGGAAAGGACCAACAAAAAGAAAAAACCTAAACCGGCATAGAGATAAAAACCCTTAAATATCAAAAATGCTATACCTACAGCCAAAGCCATAAGGAACAGCATCTTAAAAAAATCTGCTATAGCCAGTTTGGTCATTATTAAAGATTATATTTTTCCAATCGACGGTATAGTGCAGCACGGGTCAGTCCCAATTCCTTGGCCGCCTTGCTGATATTTCCATTATAGCGCTCAATGGCAGACTTAATGGCCTTACGCTCCATTTCCTCCAAATTATGGGATGAGAAATCGTCGACAATCGGTTTATCAGGCAACTGTTGTTCAATGGGAGAGAACAAGATGTCTTCAGCACGGATACTCTGCTGATCGGACATGATCACAGCGCGTTCTATACTGTATTGCAATTCGCGAACATTCCCTGGGAAATGGTAGCCTTTTAGTTTATTAATGGCATCGGCTTCCAATCCACCTATGTTCTTATGATACTTTTCGTTATAGAATTTCAGAAAATGCTCAGCCAGAAGCGGGATATCACCAACACGTTCCCTTAATGCGGGAACCTGGATTTCCAAGGTATTGATCCGATACACCAAATCTTTCCTAAACCTACTCTCATCAGCCAGGACTTTTAGGGGAACATTCGTAGCCGAGATCAATCGGATATCCACTGGAATCGCTTGACTGGAACCTAAAGGAACCACCGCTCTGTTCTGAAGTACACTTAACAATTTTGCCTGTTGTTGTAGACTGATGTTACCAATTTCATCCAGAAACAAAGTTCCGGAATCCGCATGTTCAAAGCGACCTTTACGATCCTCCCGAGCATCCGTAAATGCTCCTTTCTTATATCCAAAAAGTTCAGATTCAAAAAGGGTTTCTGTCAGGGAACCCACGTCCACCTTTACAAATGCCTTTTTTGCCCGTAAGGAACGTTGATGGATGGCATTCGCGATCAGATCCTTACCTGTACCGTTTTCCCCTAAGATCAAGATATTAGCCTCAGTAGGTGAAACTTTGTCCAACTTAAACTGCAGGTCTTCCATAATGGGAGAATTCCCAATGATCCCATGATGTTCACGAGGACTGACGATCTGCTTTTCCTTTTGATTGGGCTTGTTTTCTTCGTAGATACTGGTCAGGGTATTGAGCAACTGTTCATTCTGCCAAGGTTTGACAATAAAATCAGAAGCACCCTGCTTCAACGATTTCACGGCAAGGTCAACCGCACCGTAAGCGGTGATCATCACCACATTGACTTTTGGAAAATGGGTCTTGATCTTAGACAACCAGAACAAACCTTCATTGCCTGTATTGATGGCACTCTTGTAGTTCATATCCAGCATGACAATATCAACTGGATTCTTTTCCAGGATATTCATTAACCTTTCCGGATTATGTTCTACCAGTACTTCTTTGACGTTAGGCCTTAATAATATTCGTGTGGCGGTTAATAAATCTTGATCATCATCAACAACTAGAATGGTCGCTTTTTTCATTTAAAGCTAAGTTAATTATAAATTCAAAGAACCTGCATAATAATCATTCACATATTTTTGCATCAACCATTCATATTGCCTGATGATCAATTGACTGCGCGTAGCATCTAATTTATTCTTCGCTGTTAAATAAATAACCGAGTTGCTATTGCCTGCCTCAAAATGAACCGTGGCAATCCGAAAGGACTCCGCATAGCTAACTTCTTGGTCACGCAGATTCAGCACATTCTTTTGTGTAATGTTCAAATCGAAAACCGCTTGGGCGGTCTTCATGCGTAGATCATTACGCATGATATCCCTACTAAAATTCGCATCATCCAAAGACACCTGGGCCAAACGGACCTGGGTTCTATTCTTGAACTGGTTAAAGATTGGAATGGACAAGGTCAATCCCACACCTTTACTCAGGTTATTCTTGATCTGGTTAAAGATTGCTCCACCTTCTTTACTGTAATTGGAGCTCATTCCACCGCTTAAAGAAAGACTCGGCCAATAATTAGATTTTGCCACCTTGATGCCTTCTTCCATTTCTTTGATTCTCCAATCCAAGGCCTTATACTGAGGCAGGATATTTAAGGATTGCTGAAACAATTCCTCTGAACTTTTGGCCTGAATTTCCGTTGGAATATCGATTTCCTCTAAAGTTCCTAGTGTATTGACATCTACATTCATCAAACCAGCCAGTTCCACCCGGGCATTGTTCAAGGTTTGTTTAGTTAATTCAACTGTATTCAGGTCACTGCTATATTGGCCTTTGATATCAAATAGGTCACCAGGATTGGTAGCACCTTCCCTATTCAAGATTTCATTCCTATTTAATTGTTCTTTGGTCACTGCCAATTGTCCTTCAGTCTGGATCAACATGTCTTGTGCAGTCAACACTTTGACATAAGCTTCAATAACGTCCAATTTCAGTTCATTGACAAAGCCTTCATATTCCAGTTTGCCCGCATCAAGTGCATTGGATCGCATTCGGATATTATGGATAATATAGAAACCATTGAAGATGGGAACATTTAAGCTCAGGGACTGTCGCCCTGAGCTATTGTTCTGATCTATATATTGATTGGTAGTCGGATCGATGGACCTACCTTGAGAAATGTCATGACCGATATTGGCATTCAATGATGGCAAACGGTCATACTTGGCCTGTTTGTACTGCAGATCTGCACGATCGATAACCAATTCATTTCTTTTAAGGGTAGGATTATTCTGTATCGCTTGCTGAATGCAATCGGCCAAGGACAGAGAGCTACTCTGTCCTTTTGCTGTGCTAACTAAACAACAAACAAATATGATTACATATAGATAATTTCTTTTCATCTAAAAACTTATTTCCCACTGCATTCCACAGGCTGTGCCAAATAATTAAAACCTTGTCTATCAGTAAATTAATAATTAAAGAAAGCATTAGCTGTTCGAAGCCGAACATGAAAGTGTTCGCTTATGAACACTGAAACCGAACAATAAACTCGTTTTAATGAAGAACTTCAACACTTCAATCAAATTTTACAAAAAGTAGAGTTCCAAAGTAGGTTATAACTTGACCTTATTCGGGACACATTCGGAATTTTCGCAAAATGCACTGCATGAAGTTCAATTTTTTCTCGAAGCTGCCTCGAACAAGGGTCGAATGAAACCAATTAATTGAAGAATAATCTGCAGTAGAAAACTAAGCCCCAACTTTTTCAAGCTTTTTAATTAAGTGCTTGAAATCCCAAATCAGACCTAGCATTAATTAGCCTGCTTTTTTATTGTTCAGCATCGCACAATTACTGTTCGCTTTCGAACAGTCAAATCCAGCATATTTTATTTAAAACATTGATTTACATGATTTTAAAACTTTGGCACAACCTTGTATATGCATATTGCAAATTTGAACATAGAATTACATGGACAGACCAATTGAACAAAAGAAGTGGAATAGCAAAAGGATCCTAACTGTAGCTGGAATTGCCGGTATTGTTGCGCTGATCGGTGCAAGTTATTACTATACCAGTGGAAACAGCAAGTTGAATGTGGATGCAGAGCGTATTTCCATCTTTGAAGTTAAAGAAGATACATTTCAAGAATTCATTCCTATAAATGGTACCGTACTTCCTATCAGCAGTATCTATCTAGATGCTTCCGTTGGTGGTCGCGTTGAAGAAAAATATGTAGAAGATGGAGCGCATTTACATAAAGGGGATCCCATTATGCGACTTTCCAATACAGATATGGAGTTGAGTTTGGTTCAGAATGAAACGCAGGTCTTGAACCTTTTGACCCAGGCCCAGATTGCGCAGACCAATGCGCAACAGGCTTCCATTTCCAACAAGAACCAAATGGCAGATGTAGAGCAGGCCTACAAGGAATCTAAACGTATATATGAATTGAACAAAAAACTTTTGGAAGAGAAAGCAATCGGTTCTCAGGAATATCAGAAATCGCTGAACGAATATAACTACCAAAAGGAAAGGGTAGAATTGACCAAGCAGATCTTGAAACAGGATGAAATTTCCAACAACCAAAAATTGAATCAAGATCGCAAGACATATCAAAGTACCCAACAGGCATTGGATCTGATGCGCAAGAAAGTTGGAGATTTGATCCTCCGTGCTCCAGTAGACGGACAGTTGACATCATTTGATGCAGAAGTGGGACAAAACAAGAACCCCGGTGAACGACTTGGCCAGATCGATGTATTGACCGGCTTCAAGGTCCGCGCAGAAATTGATGAACACTATATCAACCGCATCTTCCCCGACCTGAAGGGACAATTCAGCATAGGTAATAAAACATATGAGCTAAGGATCAAAAAAGTGTACACGCAAGTCAAAGACGGAAGGTTCCAAGTGGATATGGAATTTATCGGTGAAAGGCCGGAAGGCATACGCCGAGGTCAGACCTTAACCATCCGCTTAGCCTTAAGCGATGAAACCAAGGCGATATTATTAGCTAAGGGAGGGTTCTACCAACAGACCGCTGGAAACTGGATATTCAAACTGGATAAGGATGGAAAAACAGCTTACCGGACAGATTTACAACTAGGAAGGCAGAATCCTGAATATTATGAAGTGCTAAATGGATTGAAACCTGGTGATAAAGTGGTGGTTTCGAGTTATGAAACTTATGATAAAATACAGGAATTAAATATAAAGCAATAAGGTGTTTGCCTATTAACCGTCGTCATTGATTTGCTAATTCGAGGGCGACGGTTATTGAAGATAAAAATCCAAATGAATAAATAATAAATAAAGGCATGTCGAAGCGCTGTGATGGCTAGGAAAGCCTCACAGTAATTCGGCATAATGACAAAACAACCAAAAATAGATTATGATCAAAAATTTTATTAAATCTGCCTTTAGAAACCTATGGAAAACCAAGGGGTATAGCTTTTTGAATATTTTTGGTTTAGCATTGGGAATAACCGTAACAGCATTGATTTTTCTTTGGGTTCAAGACGAGCTCTCCTACAATGATTATTTCAGCAATAAAAAGGACATCTATGTTGCCAAGTCAAAGCAGACCTATGATGGAAACATCAATGTATTTGGCGCTACACCAGGTCCATTTGCCAAAGCCCTAAAAAAGGATATCCCAGGGATTCTCAATTCAGGCAGGATTGACTGGGGAACTACTAAACTATTTACAGTTGGGGATAAACATATCTATCAATCTGGAAATTATGTGGATCCAGAAATCCTCAGTATCCTCAATCCGGAATTCTTGGCAGGAAACGCAAAAACAGCCTTAGATAACCCAAGTAGCATAGTTTTGAGTGAATCCACTGCCAAACGCTTCTTCAATGATGATAACCCTGTTGGAAAGACGATAAAGTTCGACAACAATCAAGTTTATACCGTATCAGCTGTTACGAAGGATTTTCCAAAAAATACGAATTACCGATATGATTGGCTCCTGAATTTCAAAATCATGGAAGCCAATAAAGAATTAGGATATGATTTCTGGGGAAACAACAGCATTCAGACCATTGTTCAATTAGAGCCAAATGCAGATATAAATGCAGTGAATGCGAAGGTTAAGAATTACATAGCCGAGATCAACAATGATAAAGAAGCCAATTCGGAGAATTTCCTTTACCCGATGGAAAGATGGCGCATGTACGACCGTTTTGAACAAGGGATTGAAAAGGATGGAAGAATAAAAAACGTTCGATTATTTACTTCTATCGCTTGGTTGGTTTTATTAATTGCCTGTATCAATTTCATGAACCTGTCGACTGCAAGGTCTGAGAAAAGAGCAAAAGAAGTTAGCATGCGTAAGATTGTTGGTGCCAAGAAAGGCTCCTTAATCATGCAATTCTTGGGAGAATCCATTGTTTTCGCATTTGTTGCCGGCATTTTGGCTATCGGAATGGTCAAATTAGGTCTACCGACATTTAATACCATGGTCAACAAAGAGCTTGCGATTGATTTTGGCAATTGGCAGCAAATTGGATTTATTAGCGCCATTATTTTAGTGGTTGGAATTATATCCGGTAGTTATCCAGCATTTTTCCTTTCTTCTTTTGACCCATTGACCACATTGAAGGGTGGCAAGAGAAAAGCTGGAAGCAGCAATCTTATCCGAAAAGGATTGGTCATTACCCAATTTACAGCAGCCATTATCTTAATGATATGTACCTCTGTCATTTACCTTCAGATCCAGTTTGCCAAGAACCGGGACTTAGGTTTTGACCGAAGCCAGGTTATTATGACGAATATTTTAGGGGATATGTCCAAACACATCCCTGTAATCAAGCAGGAATTGAAAGCCACCGGTAATGTGGAGGTGGTAGGTTTGAGCCGTGGAAGTGTTCTACAGGTCGGTTCCAATACCTCCTCATTCGAATGGGATGGTAAAGATCCAAAGTCTTCGATCTTGATTGGCTTCTCCTTTGTAGATGAGGATTTCGTAGATGCCTTGAGCATGAAAATCATGGATGGAAGAACGTTCAGACCTAACCTATTAGGCGATAGCAGTTCGGTATTAATCAATGAAAGCATGGCGAAACTGATTCAACCCGATGGCATGGTAGCCGGGAAGTTAATCAAGTTTCAAGGGGAAGCATTAACTGTAGCGGGTGTTGTAAAAAATTATGTTTACAATAGTATTTATGATGAAGCAGAGCCTTTGGTATTGGCACCTTTAGCCTTAGGACAAGCCTATGGCGTAGAAGCAGGAATATTAAATATCAAAACGAAACCGGGGGTGGACTTTCCAAAGGTGCTGAAAGAAATTGAAGGGATCGTGAAGAAGTATAACCCAGAATTCCCATTCAATTACAGCTTTTTGGATGATGATTTTAACAACTATTTTTCTTCAGAAATGATGCTGCAAAAATTGGCTAGTCTATTCTCTATTTTGGCCATCATTATTTCCTGCCTAGGATTATTGGGATTAGCGGCATTTTCAGCAGAACAAAGAGCTCGTGAAGTCAGTATCCGTAAAGTATTGGGTGCATCTGTAGGACGCTTGGTAAGAATGTTGAATACTGAATTTATTATTTTAGTTGGGATTTCATGTTTGATAGCCTATCCAATCGCTTGGTGGTTTATGCAAGATTGGCTAAAGGGATACAATTATCACATGGATATGCCTTGGATGATATTTTTGATGGTTGCAGGTCTAGCCTTAGTCATAGCCTTATTTACCATCAGTACCCAAGCCTTGCGGGCAGCAACGAGCAACCCTACGAAAACATTGAGGAACGAATAACATTAACCTATTATAAAACTGAAATTTATTTATTTTAAACAAAGAAACTCATGATAAAAATAACCAATCTTCAAAAATTCTACCGTACCGAGGAGGTAGAGACCGTTGCCTTGAACAATGTGAATATCCATGTTAAGGAAGGTGAATTTGTTGCAGTAATGGGACCTTCGGGATGTGGAAAGTCTACCCTTTTGAACATAATCGGTCTTTTGGATGATTTGGATGAAGGCAGTTATCTTTTCAATAATATTGAGGTTGCTCATTTCAAGGAAAACAAACGCTCGGATTTGCGTAAGCACAATATTGGATTTGTCTTCCAAAGTTTCAACCTGATCGATGAGTTGACTGTATTTGAAAACGTGGAACTTCCATTGGTCTACACCAATGTCCCTCCTGCAGAACGTAAGAAACGCGTGGAAGAGGTACTGGAGAAAGTACAGATTATGCACCGTCGTAATCACTTTCCACAACAGCTTTCCGGTGGTCAGCAACAGCGTGTGGCCGTTGCCCGCGCGGTAGTGAATAATCCCAAACTGATCCTTGCCGATGAGCCCACTGGTAACTTAGACTCCAGCAATGGTAATGAAGTCATGCAGTTGTTGACCGAACTCAACGAAAGCGGAACAACAATCGTTATGGTTACCCACTCAGAGCATGATGCAAAATTTTCAGACCGAGTGATCCGGATGCTGGATGGTCAAGTTATCTTGGAAACTACAACGGCATTGTAGGGTAGTATTTAGTAGAAAGTATTTAGTATTTAGACATTGTTAAACTATTGATATAACTGCCGGCCCAAAAGGCCGGCTTTTTTGTGAAAGGATTTTTGGGGATTTGAACCAGGATGGATGGGATGGGAGGATGGACCAAGATCTGTGTATGAACCAGGATTAAAGGGATGAGAGGATAGAACAAGATTATTGGCGGATTGCCTATCAACCATAAATTCATCTAGGCCTACAGTATGGGGGACTTTCAAGCGATAATATACTACCCAATCTCGGTTCAAGGTCTTAATATTAATACTCTCTATTAAATACTATTGTAAGCCGTCCATTACCGAACAAACAACCGTCCGATAACGGACAACTACCATACTTGAATAATTAACAATCAATTGATAATGAATTATTTACAATTTTGGCAAATGAATTGGATATTGATTTATGGATTGAAAAAATTATAGTTTCATAACCTTATCACTAATCAAAGGCCATGCAAAGTCAATATTTAAATATAACCTTTACGCTTCTGAAGAAGGTTAAAGGATTAAAGGGAAAAAACTCAGTTTGGGGCATCTGTTGCCTATCAAGCTTGATGGTTTTGTTGATGTTAAACCTGCAATATGGATTTAATAAAAACATCCCTGCAGATGGGGTTTGGTATGCTGCTGAGACGAAAGAGTTTTCAATTAAGGAGCAAGTCGTTGCTGGAATCGAACGTTCGGAAATGGAACTGAGCAGATTATGCAAAAAGGATACCATTATAAGGATAAAACCACTTGCAAGTGGAAATAAGGTAATTGTTGTCTTGCGTAAGGCTTCAAACCTTCCGCAGTTCATTAAACAAATCAATTACCTGATCTGATATGCTAAAAAACTATTTCAAGATAGCCTTTCGTAATCTTAAGAAGAACCGGGGTTTTACGGCAATTAATATTGTTGGATTAGCCATTGGTATGGCAGCAGCCATGCTGATTTTATTATGGGTCAATTTTCAATTTGGGTTCAACAAGAATTTCCCAAAAATCGAAAATCTGTATACTGTAGGTTCTAAAGAAGCAACAGATCAGGATTCCGCAACATGGTTTTCTACTCCAAAACCTATGGCAGCCGTGGTAAAGGAGGAAATTCCAGAAGTAGTGAATGTTTCTAGGTTAAGTGGAACCAGAGGTTTTTTATTTACAATTGGCGATAAAAAAGTTCCGGCAGGAATCGGTGTGTTTGTAGATTCCGCCTTTTTGAACATGTTTGAATTACCCTTATTGAGCGGGAATAGAAATACACTGTTAAAAGCCCCGAATAGCATTGTCTTATCTGAGAAACTTGCCAACAATCTCTTTGGAACTACAGATGTAATGGGGAAAACGATCAGACTGGATAGTACCAATGTGCTAGCAGTTACTGGAGTCATAAAGGAAACAGAATCCAATTCTATATTCCAAGGATATGAATATTATGTTCCTTGGACCTTAATGGAAAAACTAGGGTTTTCAGATAGCCAATGGGGAAATAGTTCCGTGGATCTATACGTAGAAATAAATGATAAAAAGCATCTTCCTAAAATCCAAGAACAAATCAAAGACTTGATTCCAAGGCACTCCGATGTAAAGACAGTCAGTTTTCTGACCGACTTTGCTGATAGATACCTTTACAATAAATACGAGAACGGAAAAGTAATTGGTGGAAGGATAGAAATGGTGAAAACATTTACCCTTATCGCTGCTTTAATCCTGTTGATTGCCTGTATAAACTTTATGAACCTCAGTACAGCCCAAAGTGAAAAGAGGGCGAAGGAGGTTGGAATCCGAAAGGTAGTTGGAGCGCAAAAAAAGAGTTTGGTGTTTCAATTTCTTTCAGAATCATTATTACTGGCTTGTTTTTCAGGTCTGATTGCCTTTATACTTGTCATCTTGGTTCTACCGGCCTTTAATGATTTGGTGGGCATGAAATTCAAGATGCCATTTCAGGATTTCAGGTTTTGGATCCTATTTGTTGGTTTTGTTTTGTTCACTGGCTTTCTAGCCGGCATTTACCCTGCATTCTTTCTGTCTTCCTTTAATCCGGTCAAGGTGTTAAAGGGACGTTTGCACAGCATACAGCAAAAAATCAACCCCAGGAAAGTACTTGTTGTTACCCAATTTAGTATAGCCTTGATATTGATCGTGAGTACCGTAGTGATCCAAAAGCAAATCAAACATGCCCAGGATCGCGACTTTGGATTTGAAAAAGAAAACCTGATCTATGTTCCAGAGGTCGGTGAGATCACTAAGAATGTGCAACTGATCAAGCAGGAACTATTAGACCAGAATGTGGCGCAATCAGTTAGTCGATTAATGTCTCCATTAACAGAACGTTGGAGCGGCTGGAATGGCTTCACTTGGGAAGGAAAAGACCCCAATAGCATTATCGATTTCAATCGCCAAACAGGTGATGATAGAGTTGTTGAAACCATGGGCTTTACCCTAATAGCAGGTCGCGATTTTGATCTGACCAAATTCCCGACCGATTCGATGGCTGCCATTATCAATGAATCCGGAGCAAAAGTCAGGGGCTTCAAAGACCCCATCGGCAAAATTTTCGATGATGGAGGAAGGAAATTCCATATCATCGGCGTCATTAAAGATTTCATCCAAGAGTCTCCATTTGAACCTGTCAAACCTTTGGTTATTGAAGGAGCTAGTGGCTGGATGAACAATATCCATATCCGCTTCAACCCAAGCTTGACGACCATAGATGCCCTGAAAAAAGCAGAGGCTATCTTCAAAAAATACAATCCTGACTTTCCTTTTGACTACAAATTTGTGGACGAGGCCTATGCCTTGAAATTCAAGGAAACTCAAAAAACCGGAAAACTGGCAGCTCTTTTTGCAGGCTTAACCATCATTATCTCTTGTTTAGGTTTATTTGGTTTGGCAGCCTATATGGCTGAAAGTAGAACGAAAGAAATTGGTGTTCGCAAAGTTTTAGGTGCCTCTGTGTTTTCTGTCACCAGATTGCTTTCCAAAGAATTTATTTTATTGATTGGAATCGCCTGTTTAATTGCTTTTCCAATCGCCTACTGGGCCATGAATAAATACCTCAATTCCTATACTTATAGAATCAATATCAGCTGGGAAATCTTTGCCTTTACAGCCGTACTGGCTTTGCTGATCACCATCTTGACCGTGAGTTATCAGTCGATTAAAGCTGCAATTGCTAATCCGGTGGATAGCTTGAGGGATGAGTAATTCAAGGGCTTTGCCCTTGAATGGATATGAGATGTGAGATTTAAGATTTGAGATTTGAGATATGAGATATGAGATTTGAGAGAGTGGAAAGGCTGCATGGCTGTAGACAACAGACAATAGACATAAGACAACAGAACTTTCTGGAGGGACACCATCGGGAATTAACGGATTAAAAAGTAGAGGGATTCTTCGGGGAGCCAGTGAATCTATTGCTAACCATTAAATAAGAAAGTAATGCTTAAGAACTATATCAAAATAGCGTGGAGGAATCTTTTAAGGAATAAGGGATTTACGGCAATAAATATCATCGGATTGGCGATTGGGATGGCTGGTGCATTAATGATTTTGCTTTGGTTGCAGAATATGCTGACCATGGATCGGTATCATGAGAAAAGTGACCGTTTGTATATCATGAGTAATAGGGATGAGAATCAAGGATCAAAATATGCTTGGGTTTACACCCCAAAGATCCTTGGTCCTTCCATGAAAGAAGAATTTCCGGATATTGAATCGTATTCTAGATATAGCGATCAGAATTATTTTTTGACCAGCTATGAAGATAAAAAATTAAAAACCAATTTATCATTTGTCGACCCTGGGTTCTTTAATATGTTCAGTTTTCCTATTATAGCTGGAGAAAAGAGCAATTTACTGAATGACCTAAAATCCATCGTCTTAACAGCCAAGAAAGCCAAAGACCTGTTTGGTAATGAAGATCCAATTGGCAAGATCATAAAAATTGATTCTGTGGACCAAGTCAGAGTACAAGCGGTTATCGCGGATATTCCCTCGAATTCAAGTTTTGATTTTGAAGGCTTAATTTCTTGGGAATATCCCAAAAGCATCAATTATTATGATGAGAATTGGTCTAACAATTCTATTTTCACTTATATCTTGTTGAAAAATGGAATATCACTTTCTGATTTCAACAATAAGATAAAGAGTTTTACAAGGGACCATATCAATGGTGACAACAATACATCAGTTAATAGAAGTACCGTAGATATTTTCGCATTTCCCTATAAGGATCAGTTTTTATATAATAATGGGAAAGGTGGCGAATTCAAAACAGGGAGGATTGACCTAGTTAATCTGTTTGCGTGGATAGGTGGTTTTATCCTATTAGTTGCATGTATTAATTTTATGAACTTAAGTACGGCAAAATCAGAAAGAAGGGCCAAGGAAGTTGGCGTAAGAAAAGTTATTGGAGCAGACAAAAAAAGTTTAATACTTCAGTTTTTGACAGAAAGTATCCTCATCAGTCTTCTCGCAGCTGTACTTTCGATTATCATCATAATAATTGCTCTTCCTTACTTTAATGAGTTAGTTTCTAAGAATATCTCAATTTCATTTTTAACAGCCTCAACCTGGTTGTTTTTATTAGGTTTTGCTTTATTTACAGGCTTATTAGCTGGTGCCTATCCTGCATTTTTTCTTTCAGCGTTTAAACCAATCAGTACGTTGAAAGGGAAGTTTAAGGCAACCACTAAAGGTGTAAGTATGCGCTCGGTTTTAGTTATCGTTCAATTTACCCTAGCCATCATCTTGATTATTGCAACCGTAGTTGTTTATCAACAGATCAACCATAGCAAAGAAAGAGATCGTGGATACCAAGAAAATGGTTTGGTTTATACTGAAATTGAAGGAAATATTGAGAAGAACTTCAAAAGCATAAAAAATGACCTTCTCAGTAGCAATGCAGTGGTTTCAGTTTCCAAAAACCTATCTCCAGTTACTGATCGTTATAGTTCCGGCTGGGGATTTTACTCTGATGCATCCCTAGATGAAGATAAAAGAATAAATTTTAACCGTTTCAGTTCTGATGCTGATGGTATAAAAACCTTAGGCTTTACCTTGATCAATGGGCGAGATATTGACGCATACAAATTTCCTACAGATAGCAACGCTGTACTTATTAATGAGGCTGCCGCTCAGGTATTGAAGTTAAAGAACCCGGTAGGAAGCATTATCAATGGTGATGGCAGGAGGCTGACAGTTGTCGGGGTAATCAAAGATTTCGTGATGGCATCTCCATTTGGCAAAACTGAACCAACAGTAATTTTAGGTCCATCATCTTATTTTAGTGTTGTTCATTATCGGCTTAATCCAGCACATTCAACTAGTGACAATATAAAAACCATAGAAGGCATATTTAAGAAATACAATCCTGAGTATCCATTCTCTTATCACTTTATTGATAAGGTATTTGAAAACAAGTTCAAGGAAGCTCAGGCTATTGGTACAATTGCCATGCTCTTTGCTGGCTTGACCATCTTTATTTCCTGTTTGGGGCTTCTTGCCTTGATTGCCTATATGGCGGAAACTAGAATGAAGGAAATTGCTGTAAGAAAGGTTTTGGGTGCTTCGGTTCCTCAGATTACTTCTCTCCTATCCATGGACTTTATCAAATTGGTTTTGATTTCCATCTTAATTGCTTCACCAATTGCTTGGTGGGCAATGAACAACTGGCTGCAAGATTTTGAATACCGCATCCATATGGAATGGTACTATTTTGTGATCGCAGGAGCAGCAGCAATCTTTATTTCTCTGGCAACTATTAGTTTCCAATCTATAAAAGCTGCACTTGCAAATCCGGTGGATAGCTTGAGGGATGAGTGATTCAAGGGCTTTGCCCTTGAATGGATATGAGATGCTTGAATGGATATGAGATGTGAGATATGAGATTTGAGAGAGAGGGAAGGCTACATGGCTGTAGACATAAGATAATAGGCATAAGACAACAGAAATTCTGGCGGGGTATTGCTAGGGGGATTAATAAAGAAGATATTAAATTAAATATTGACCAAAATGTTAAGAAATCATTTTAAAACGGCTTGGAGATTTTTAAAGAAAAATTTACTGGTAACCTCTATTAGTGTAATCAGTTTGGCCATTGGGATCTGTGCGACCCTGATCATTTTTTTGATGGTGCGCTATGACTTTAGTTTTGACAAGCATTTGCCACATGGAGACCGTGTATATAAGGTTGTAAGTGATGGAGGTTATAAAGGCGACGCGGTATTGGTTCCATTGATACGGGCCATGCAAACAGAATTGACGGGTGTGGAGGCAGTTGTTCCGAATTTGGAATTAGGGACTGCAAAGTTGAAAATCGAAAAGGAAGCTGGTCAGGAAGAAAAGGTATTTCCAAATGAAGAAGGTTTGACCTTTAGCAATGAAAAATACTTCAGCATATTTCCACATGCTTCTTTAGCGGGAGATATCAACTCCCTAAAAGAGCCTAATACTATTGTTCTTACCCAAAGTAAGGCCGAGATTCTATTCCCAAAGGCTAATGCTAGTGATGTGGTAGGGAAAAATATCTTATTTGCTGATAGCATACAATTGACTGTTGGAGCTGTCGTAGCTGATATGAAAGAGAATTCTGATTTCAAGTATGATGGAATAATTTCAGTTTCTACGGTTGAAAACAATGCTTCCTTGAAAGTGATAAAATCTTGGGATCAATGGAGTAATTATAATGGTGGCAATCAATGTATTCTCTTATTAAAACCTGGAACTTCGCCTAAAAATATTGAAAAGGTAATTGCTGGGATCTTAAGTAAGAACAAAGAGCAAAATGATTATGAATGGAAGGATAATTTTATCCTTCAACCTTTAAAGGATGTCCATTTTGACATTAAATTCAATTACAATGCTGTAAAAGAATCCACCTTAAGAAACTTAATCTTGTTAGCGGTCTTCCTACTGACTTTAGGAGCTATTAATTTTATCAATCTCTCTACGGCTCAATCTACAGAGCGTGCTAAAGAGATTGGAATCAGGAAAACATTGGGTGGAAAGAAGTCAAATCTGGTAAAACAATTTCTATTGGAGACATTTTTAGTTGCAGGATTTGCTACGATATTATCCGTAATATTAATTCCTATCCTGACTCAGGCCTTCGCAGGATTTCTTCCTAAAGGATTTACCGTTTCGTCCATTCCAGTTTTGGAAATCATAGGATTTTTGGTTCTTCAACTGCTAGTTATTACCTGTATCGCGGGTTTTTATCCGGCTTGGGTCCTAACGGGATACTCTCCTATTATGGCCTTGAAAAACCAAGCCACAAAAAACAGTAATCTGAGTAGAAGCGCCTGGGTAAGAAAAGGATTGACCATTTTCCAATTTGTTTTGGCGCAAGTCTTTTTGATTGCCGTATTGGTGGTATCCAAGCAGATCCATTATGCTATTAATATGGATATGGGTTTCAATAAGGATGCAGTAGTGACTTTTTTCGTTCCAAACTTCGACCGTGAACAAAAGGGAAAGGTCCTAAAGACTGAATTGGAAAATTTAGCTGAAGTAAATGCGGTTAGTTTTGGCAATCAATCGCCGGCATTCAATGGTTACATGAGCTCCGGAATGGCGTATGACCAAAACACTTCGGACAAGAAAATGGTCACCTTCGATGCTAGAAATGGGGATGAGAACTTTATTAAGGTTTATAATATTCCGCTAATAACTGGTAGAAACGTCCGAGTCCTTGACTCTGTTTCGGAAAGTATTATCAATGTCAAGATGTTGGAACTTCTTGGTCTGAAAAATCCTGAGGACGCCATTGGCAAAACATTCAATAATGGTCAAACAACCATTGTTGGAGTAATGAAGGATTTTAATATTTCTTCAGCACGCGAAGCCGTAAGACCTACGATGTACTGGAGCAGCAATTCGGGTTATATGATGCATGTGGCTTTGGATAAAAACCACCCTGAAACTTGGAAAAATGCGATTAGTAAAATCGAAAGCAAGTTTAAAAGCCTCTACCCTGAGGAAACATTTGACTATAAATTCGTCGATGATATTATTGCCAATTTCTATAAAACCGAACAGAACCTATCAAAGCTGTTGAGTTGGGCGGTATGGCTTTCCATCAGCATTGCTTCACTGGGATTGTTTGGTTTGGCTGTATTCATCACCAACCAGCGTGTAAAAGAAATCGGCATCCGTAAAGTTCTAGGTGCTTCGGTCAGCCAGATAATATTCTTACTGTTGAAAAACCTAATGCTCCTTGTCATTATCGCTTCTGTCATCGCATTCCCTATTGCCTGGTATTTTATGCATGAATGGCTCAACGATTTTGTCTATAAGACCGAACTCTCATGGTGGATTTTTGTCATCGCAGGAATTGGCCTTTCGGCAGTTGCTACACTGGTCCTTACGTCCAGGACTTACTTCGCCGCCAAAGCAAATCCTGTAGATAGCTTGAGGGATGAGTAATTCAAGGGCTTTGCCCTTGAATGGACATGAGATGTGAGATATGAGATTTGAGAGAGTGGAAAGGGGTTAAGACTTAAGACATAAGACACAAGACAATAGACAATAGAATTTTCCGGCGGACTATTGCCGGGAATTAACAGATTGAAAATCAGAGGGATTCAGAGTACAACGAAGAATCTATTTTATATTTTTTTGGATAGGGGTCATTTCGAAATCGTAAGATGAGAAAACTATTTCAAATGAAGTTTGGATAGTTCCGAGATCCTTCGGCGGAGCCATCAGGATGACACAAAAAGGGTATAGAAAAATATTTCACCCCCGCTAGGGGTTCTCCCAAATAACAAATCATTTTCTACAAAGATTCCACCCCCTGTTGGGGGTTTTATTTTGTCTTATTTTTCAGTTAAACCTTCATATGGAGGTCTATCCGAATTAGCTTGGATCTTTCATTGTTTATATTATTATTTTATTAACATTAATGATAGCATTGGCGAACAGTTCCTTGACCTTCGGTCAAGGATGACAGGGTCGTAAGGTATTTAGAAGTCGCACCCCATCCAGGTTCAAATCCAGATCTTGCCCCATCCTCTTATCCTTTCCATCCTGGTTCAAATCCAGATCTTGGCCCATCCTCTCATCCTTTCCATCCTGGTTCAAATCCATTACGTTCATTAGCGAACAACAAATCGTCCGATAATGAACATATCAATCTTTAAGGATATACACAAATAACAGATAATCAATATATTACATTTATGGCAAATGAATTGAATTGCTGTTTAATACGAAAAAAAATTGATATGGAATTTGCTTTACCATATTTCAACACTCAAATCTCAATACTACTAAAATGCTTAAAACAGCTTGGAGATCGATATTAAAGACCAAATCCTTAAGTGCTATTCACATCATAGGATTGGCTATTGCCATTGCAGCATCAACGGTTTTGTTTTTGACAGCAATGTTTGAGTTGTCATTTGATAATTTCCATCCTAATGGGGAAAGAATTGCGCTTCTTTATAAAAGTTCAGAACCGGAAACTGGAAAAAGAGAGGATTCTTCGATGCCTTCACCTTTAGCGCCACAGTTGAAAAAGGATATTCCAAGTATTGAAAGTATTACGCGCTATGCCAATAGTAAATTGGTACTGAAAAATGGAGAGAAAGAATTTACTTCAACCAATAGATTTGTGGATGAGGATTTTTTCAAGATTTTCGATTTTCCTTTTATATCAGGTAATAAGAATGTCCTTTCGGGTCTTGACAATATGGTCTTGACGGAGAATATGGCAAAGAATCTGTTTGACAACACAGATGTAGTTGGAAAACAGATTGAGGTTAATTTAAATGGGGTTTGGAAGGCGGCTACCATTGGCGCAGTCCTGAAAGATATTCCTAGCAATTCGAGCCTTCGTTTTAATTCGCTCTATAGATTTGAAAACAGACCTGGTTACCTTGAACAGACGCAAGTCTGGGACAACTCAGACCATGAGGTTTATGTAAAAATGAAAGCTGAAGTCAACGATGCGACTTTCGGCAAGGAAACCAAAGCATTTACAGAACAATTTTTTAAAAATGATATAGACCGGTTGAAACGTGATGGCGGAAAAGCAGATGTTAATGGCAGTTATTTCAGTTTCCACTTATTGCCGTTAGCCAAAGTACACTTAAATGATTTTGGTCCTTCAGCCTCTTTATCATCTAATTATCCTTGGATATTATTGTTGATCTCGGGCTTAATTATGTTTATTGCATCGTCCAATTTCATCAATCTCTCCTTAGCTAATGCTATCAGTAGAAATAGGGAAATTGGCACTCGCAAGACATTAGGCGGAACGACCTGGGACATTGTAAAGCAGTTGACCCTAGAATCTTTTATCTTATGTATTATTTCATTGTTGGTAGGGTTACTCATCGCCTATTTGGTTTTACCGCAGTTCAATGCCAACATGAATTACCAATTGAAAATAACAGATCTATTTAATATCAAGAACCTCGTTATCTTCCTAGTGGCATTCCTGCTAATCTCCCTTCTTGCCGGAGGATTACCGGCCTTTAAAGCAGCACGGACAAATATTATCCAATCCCTAAAGGGATCCAATAAAATAAAAACATCAAGTCTTAGAAGTTCATTAACAGTATTGCAATTTGTGATCGCCATTATATTGATCATTGCCACCATTGTAATCAGCACCCAATTGAACTATATCTCGAATAAGCCATTAGGATTTAATAAAACTGAAGTCATCAGTATTCCAATTGGTGCTGGAGTCAATAAAGAAGATATGGTGCAAAGGATGCGTGCTGAGTTAAGCCAACAAACCTGGGTAAAGAATGTCAGTGCAGCGGATGTAAATATTGGTAAGGGACGAGATGGCACTTTACAAAGGAGCATCTTTGGTTTTGAGTATGAGAACAAAGAGATCCAAACTAATTTCATGCGTGTAGATTATGATTACCTAAATACGTTAGGCATCAAATTATTGGGAGGCAGGGATTTTGACCGTTCCTTCGGTACCGATACGAATGCTGTAGTTATCAACAAACAGATGGCGGCACAATTTGGTGGTGCGGATAAAGTATTGGGAAAGGAAATAGACCTGAACGGTAAAAGTACCGTGATTGGGATCATGGATGATTTTAATTTCCAAGATCTTAGGGCCCAAGTCGAGCCATTAACCATTTCAGTAAATCCAAATGTTTTCACTGTGGAATACATCTTTGTCCGTGTCGAAACGCAACAGCTTGCTGAAACTTTGGATAAGGTAAATGCGATATGGAAAAAAGTAAATCCAAAAGCTAAGGTTGACCCTTCTTATCTCGATGAGAACACGCAGAACCTGTATCAATCGGAGCGGACATTTTCAAAAATTGTCATCAGCGGAACGAGTATAGCCATTGTTATTTCTTGCCTAGGGTTATTCGCTCTAGCATTATTAACTATTAATACAAGGGTGAAGGAGATTGGTATCCGTAAGGTCTTAGGGTCTTCGGTATCCAGTATCATTATACTCCTTTCTAAAGACTTTATAAGATTAGTCCTTATTGCCTTTTTAATGGCAGCACCAATAGCATGGTGGGTCATGAATAATTGGTTGCAGACCTATGCCTACCGCATCAATATCCAATGGTGGATGTTTGCCCTAGCAGCAGGTCTAGCCGTTATCATTGCTTGGTCTACCATCGCTTGGCAAGCCTTTAGAGCCGCGAATGCGAATATTGTGGATAGTTTGAGGGATGAGTAATTCTTTTTAAAGTATTTAGTATTAAGTATTTAGTATTTAGACCTATGGAGTCTATAAAACTGAACTTAAAATTTCTAAAACGTAAATATAATTGATACATGCGAGTCTTAATACTAAATACTAGCTACTAAATACTAAGAAAAAAATGTTTCAAAACAATATAAAAATCGCTTGGAGGAACCTCAAGAATCAGAGGTTTTATTCCATAATCAAGATTGGGGGATTTGCATTTAGCATGGCTATTTGCTTATTGATTGTGCTTTATATACAGCATGAATTGAGTTATGATAAATTCTATAAGGACTCTAATCAGATATTCAGGGTTGTAGGAGTAATTACAAGGGATAATGTGGTACAGAAGGGCGTTTCTATGCCGGCTCCTGCTGGGCCTGAATTGAAGGAGGAGTTCCCTGAAATTACTGCTTTTGGTCGCGTATTATCGAATCCGCTTTTTGGTGCAGGCAGTAATCAGGTTGCTACCAATGAAAATCCGGAACTCTTTAGCGAGGAAGGGTTTTGTTTTGTCGATCAAGGCATAATGGACATGTTTCGGATGGAAACGGTTTTTGGCACCTTAAATCATGCTTTGGATAATCCCAATACGATTGTCATTACCAAAAGTAAGGCTGAGAAGTTATTCAAAGGAGATCCTATTGGAAAGATTATTTATCTAAATAATGATAAATCCAAGGGCTATAGCATAACCGCTGTAATCGATGATATCCCAACCAACTCGAACTTTTACGGCTTTGATTTCTTTATGACCTTAAGTGGTCATGAACCTTACCCTGGGGAGAAACAGAACTGGTTAGCTTCCAATTATTCGACCTATTTCAAAGTAAAAGATGGAACTGATATTACTCAACTAGAGAAAAAACTAACCAGATCCTATATTGATGATCATTATCGACCAGCCGTAGTACAGGCAGGAATGGCGGTCAATGAAGAAATATGGAAGTCTGCGAAAATGACCTTACAGCCGTTGAAAGATATTCACTTGCATTCAAAAGGGATCCAAAATAACAAGATTGAAAACCAGAATCGAGGTGATGCCCAATTGGTCTACATCTTTGCCGGAATAGCAGCTTTAATATTGATTATTGCCATCATCAATTTCATCAATCTTTCCACTGCCAATGCAAATACGCGTGCTAAGGAGGTTGGTGTAAGAAAAACGATTGGTTCTGACCGCAGTTCACTGATTTGGCAGTTTATTACTGAATCGTTATTATATTCCCTAATTTCGATATTGATTGCCATCGCCATTGCTTATCTTTTATTGCCTTATTTTAATGGCATAGCTGGCAAATCTTTGACTTTCCCATGGAAGAATTTAGTTTATATTCCTTCACTCTTATTCTTTGGATGTTTTATAGGCATCATTTCGGGTGTTTATCCTGCCCTATATCTTTCTTCCTTTAAACCAATTGCCGTTCTCAAAGGAAAACTCAATCTAAAATCTGGGAACAACTGGTTTAGAAATGGATTGGTGGTCTTTCAATTTTCTACATCAATAATCCTGATCATAGGAACATTAATCATCAATCAACAGGTAAAATATATTCTCCACAAAGATTTAGGTTTTAATAAGGAACAGGTCTTGGTTTTACGCGGGACAGGAACTTGGGATGGAAAGCAAAAAGCGATGAAAGAGGAACTGAAAGGTATTTCGACTGTTTCCTCGGTTTCGGTTGGTGATTATTTACCGGTCATGATGGATGGGGTAAGACGGAATGGCAATGCCTATTGGATCGATGGCAGGCAGAATGAGGATGTAGGAATTGGCGGGCAAAATTGGTTGGTCGATGTAGATTACCTAAAGACATTTGGTATCAAACTGATTGAAGGCAGGAATTTTAATATGGAGATGCCAACCGACTCAACAGCAGTCGTCGTCAACCAAAGCATGGTTAGGGAACTCGGCATAACCAATCCCATCGGAGCCAAGATCCGGAATTTCGCAACCTTTACCATCATCGGGGTGGTTGAAGATTTTATTTTTGGCGATATGAAAGGCGAGGCGGTAAAACCATTGGCATTGATGATAGGTGGTAGTCCTAATATGATTTCCATCAAGCTTAATACGAATAACCTCGAACAGACCCTTGCAGAAATCAATAAAGTTTGGAACAGTTTCTCTCCAAATCAGAAAATTCAATATACTTTCTTAGATGAAGGATTTGAGAATCTCTATGCTGACGTTCAACGCACTCAAGCGATCGTTTCAACCTTCGCCCTGTTCGCCATTTTTATTGCCTGCTTGGGATTGTTTGGCTTGGCAGCATTTGTCACTCAACAGCGGACAAAAGAAATCGGTATCCGAAAAGTATTAGGTGCAAGCCTTCCAGGAATTATCAAATTGCTTTCTACAGATTTTATAAAACTGGTTTTTATTGCCATTATCATCGCTTCACCAATTGCATGGTGGGCAATGAACAATTGGTTGAAAGATTTTAGCTATAGAATTGATATTAAGCCATGGGTGTTTTTAGCAGCTGGTGGTATAAGCCTGTTTATTGCTTTCTGCACCATTTGTTATCATGCTCTTAGGATTGGAAGGATCAATCCTGTCAATAGCTTGAAGGATGAGTGATTTTTTTCAAGTATTTAGTATTAAGTATTTAGTATTTAGACCGATGGCTTTTAGTGGGGATGGAATTATTAACAGGGGTTAGAGTTTGAACCAGGATGAAAGGGATGGGAGGATGGGCCAAGATTTGGAAATGAACCAGGATGGAAAGGATTGGAGGATGGGCCAAGATTTTGGATTTGAACCAGGATGGAAAGGATTGGAGGATGGGCCAAGATTTTGGATTTGAACCAGGATGGAAAGGATTGGAGGATGGGCCAAGATTTTGGATTTGAACCAGGATGCCCTTCGACGCAGCTCAGGGTACGGGATGAGAGGATCAGCCAAGATTTGGGAAGACCCCAAGATTGATAATATCTTATTTCCATCATAAAAATATAAAATGCACATATCACCCTGTAGGGGTGAAATTATTTTAGCAAAGATTTAGTCCGCTGTACTACCCCTTTAAGGGTTGAATGGATAATAGGTCAATAATCTACCGGAATCCATAATTGAACCCCTAAAGGGGTAATCCTTCAATTCCATCATTTTCTAAAATAATTAAACCCCTAATGGGGTTTTCCAAGGTATTAAAAATATAGTGCACATATCACCCTGTAAGGGTGAAATTATTTTAGCAAGGATTTTTTAGCTGTACTACCCCTTTAGGGGTTGAATTGGTATTAGACACTTAAACTACCGGAATCCGGATTGAACCCCTAAAGGGGTAATCATTCAATTCTATCATTTTCTAAAATAATTAAACCCCGAATGGGGTTTTCCAAGGTGTTAAAAAATATGACCCCTATCACCCTGTAGGGGTGAAAATATTTTAGCAAAGATTTAGTCCGCTGTACTACCCCTTTAGGGGTTAAATTGGCAATTGAGCGATATAACGGAATTATTCAAGAAATACCCCCTTTGAATAATTTCTTCTTTTCAGTGTCTTGTGTCTGCTGACAATTATCCCGCAACCGTTCAGTACCGAACAAAAAGCGTTCGATATCGAACATGTCAAACACCCTAAACAATTGCATTAATCTGTTTTTCAATGCTTTACATTAATGGCAAATGTATTGTATTTTAATTCAGCGGGTAAATAGCTCAATGCAATTAGGCATTTACTCGAAGGGAAACACATTACCAATATTAGCATGAATAATCTAAAGATAGCTTTTCGGAACATTCGCAAAAACAAGGGTTTTTCGATTATCAATATTGCCAGTTTAGCATTGGGGATAACCTGTTTTTTATTGTTGTTGGCCTATGTTTACCATGAGTTGAGTTATGATCGATATCTATCCAATTCGGATCGGGTTTCGCTGGTTACTTCTTCAGTGAAATCTCCGGAAGATGCTGAATTCACCTATTGGAGGGTAACTCCCACGGCTGTAGCTCCGGTCTTTGCAAAGGAATTTCCTGAAATCGAGAAAGCCGTCAGGATGTATACTTACAATAATGCTGCCTTGATCGAAAATGGCTCGGAATCAATTAAAGAGTCTGGTCTAAAATATGTGGATGAGGATTTTTTAAAAGTCTTAGATTATAAGGTCCTTTCAGGAAATGTAAATGCTGCACTATCGAATCCGAATGATATTGTATTGACTGAATCGTTGGCTAAGAAGTATTTTTCGAATGAAAATGCTATTGGTAAAACGATTATGATCGATAAATCACCTTGGACCATAACAGCGGTCATCGAGGATTTACCAACCTATACCGAAATCAAGTTTTCTGCTTTGCTATCAAACAAAGGCTTGAAGAGATACCAACAAGAACCTCAATGGGGATCAGCAAATGACATCACTTTTGTTTTGTTGAAAGCGAATGTCAATCAGCAGGCATTACAGGAAAAGGTAGATGCCTTTATGAAGCATCAACTGAAAGAGCAATATGATGCGGGTTATACCATTAAGATCAATCTTGAAAACATAGAAACAGTGCACTTACATTCCAAAGCAGCTGGTTCAGGAAACCTATTGTACCTGTATATCTTCGGCTTCTTAGCAGCTGCCCTCCTACTGATCTCGGCGGTAAACTTTACCAATCTATCCCTAGCCCATGCTACGGAGAGGGCTAAAGAGATCGCCGTTCGAAAAGTCATTGGTGCTCACAAAAAGGGAATTTTCAATCAATTTATTGTGGAAGGTGGAATGATGGTTGGAATAGCTTTACTGTTGGGGCTTCTGCTTGCTTGGATATTATTACCTGTATTCAGCGTATATTTAGGTGTTCCCATGAAACTCGAACTATGGTCAAATCCGTCTTTCTATTTTGCTGTATTAACCTTCTTCGTTGTATTGAATTTTATTGCATCAGGTTGGCCAGCATGGGTCATTGCACAATTCAAACCTATCAGCGTCATCAAGGGTCAACTAAAGTCGAGTAAGACAAAGTTTTCAATTGCCAAGATTTTGATAACCTTCCAATATTGCATTTCGATATTTTTAGTGATCTGTACTTTGTTTGCCTATAGGCAGATGCAATTTATCCAGACCATGGATACTGGCCTGAACCGTTCTCAGATTGTTGTTTTGGATGGAGACGTATTACAATCTACAGGGGTGGAAAACTTGAAAAATGAACTTAAGAACATCGGATCCATCAAAAGTATTTCGGCCTCTTATGATTCGCCTGTCAATGTGCAGGGTGGTTATTCTTTGGAAACCTCTGAAGGCAAGAATCCAAACTTCAACATGGATATTACGGCATTGCCGATCGAACGAGACTTTTTGTCGACTTTTGAAATTCCAATTCTCGCTGGGGAACCATTGAACGAAACGGATATCATCAAAGCTAAGGACACTTCTGCTACGCGATCTGTAGCCATCATCATCAATAAAATGGCGGCAGAAAGAATTGGGTGGACTCCAGAGGAAGCAATCGGGAAGACCGTCAATATTAATGGAAGAAGGGGACCTGTGAAGGCAGTGGTAGACAATTTCAACTTTGCTTCATTGAAAGAAGAAGTTCGACCAGTAGCGTTATTTCCTGAATACAGCTATTTTGGGAATGTTTTTGTAAAGATAAATGCAGGTGCCAATACGACTCAAGCTTTACAGGATATACAGGTAGCCTTTAACAAAATATTACCTAATACCACCTTTAATTATCATTTCTTGGATGATGATTATGCTGCACTTTACAAACAAGAGCAACAAACCACCAAGATTATGCAACTCTTTGCCTTAGTCACCATAGTAATTGCTTGTATCGGTCTCTTTGCAATATCTGCCTATACAGCACAGCAACGCGTTAAAGAGATTGGTATCAGAAAGGTGTTGGGTGCTTCGGTAAGTAAACTGGTGGCTCTATTGACTTCTGATTTCATAAAATTGGTAGTCTTGGCATTTATAATTGCTATTCCATTAGGGTATTGGGCCATGGATAAATGGCTCAGCAACTTTGTTTACCATATCCATATTGAATGGTGGATATTCTTTGCTGCTGGTTTGATTACCCTCATGATTTCATTTATGACCATTGGAGGCCAGGCGTTTAAGGCAGCAAGGGCAAATCCGGTGGACAGTTTGAAGGATGAATGATTATTCAAGGGCTTTGCCCTTGAATGGATTTGAGATTTGAGAGAGTGGAAAGGTTATAAAAGCGAATAAATAAATTACTTTTTGATTTAGCAAAGATTATGAAGAACTTGAATTTGATTTTTAGGAAATTATGGAAGAATAAGTTATTTACCTTCCTGAATATTATAGGCTTGGCCATTGGGATCAGTGCCTGTTGGATCGTTTTTAGGCTGGTGAACTACGAATTGAGTTTTGACAAGAACCATGCTGAAGGGGAGAAAATATTCAAGGTATATGGGGTTTTCGATGAGGTAGGTTCTACTGATCGGTTTGATGGGGTTCCAACTCCATTAGCCAGATATATTAAAGAGAACCTTTCGAGTGTAGAGCTTTCGGTTCCGGTCAATAGGAGGTATTATCCAAAAATCAGGAACAGTTCGGACTCCAAGGAGAGTTTTACAATTGAAGATCAAGAGAACATCATTGAAACTACGAGTGATTATTTCAAAATGGTTCCTTATGAATGGTTGGCTGGAAATCCCAATAAAGCTTTACAGCACCCAGATGAGGTCATACTAACCAGCAGTAGGGCGAATCAATATTTCCCAAATATGGATCCCAAAGAAGTTGTTGGAAAAACATTAATGTATGACACGACACTCTTTTCTGTTTCTGGAGTCGTAAAAGATCTGGAAAGTCCAAGTAGCTTTTTGGCAAAGGAATTTGTAAAGATATCGGACAGAAATTGGAATTCAGACCTCTGGGTTTCCTTTATGTCTGATATCACTTTATTTGTTAAATTAAAGTCGCCAAACAATAGGGATGCCTTCGTGAAAGAAGTCAGCAAGAAAATCCATGAAATGGCCAAAACGGAATTCGCTGAAATGAATACCAAGGCCAGAGCTGGTGTAACTCCTCTTGCCGATGTACATTTTGACAAGAACCTTCAGAACAGTTCGAATATTAAAGTAGTTTATGGATTCATCGGAATAGGAATATTTTTACTCTTATTAGCGACCATCAACTATATCAATCTGACTACAGCTCAAGTACCTTATCGAGCCAAGGAAATTGGCATCCGCAAAACATTAGGCGAACAACCTTTTGATGTCACCAAATCATTTTTGCTGGAAACATTTTTCATTAGTCTGTTCGCTCTATTTCTATCTTGGCCCTTAACCAAAATATTCGAAAAAGCATTTGCCTCTTATTTACCAGCAAACCTGAATTCATTTTCAGATATTTTGCCAGTAAGTATCTTCATAGTAGGCTTAGTCATTTTCATTAGCATTGCTTCGAGCCTTTATCCTGCTTACCTGATCAACAAGGTTCAGATCTCTGAGGTCATCAAGATGAAAGGAATTGGAAAATTATCGGTTGGAAGCATTTCCATCAGAAAGGTATTGATCATATTTCAATTTGTCATTGCACAGGGCTTTGTTGTTTCCACCTTTATCATGGGGATGCAAATGAAACATACCATGACTTCAGACCTTGGGTTTAACCATCAAGCATTGATTACAATGCAATTACCTTATAAGGTCGATCAAAATGCTGATGTCGACCCTTATGTATTTAAGGATGCTTTGTTAAAACTTAGTCAGGTTGCTGGGGTGGCCCTAGGCCATTTACCATTGTCCAATAACCATTGGGGGAACTTTGTTTCTTCCACAGCGGACACTGGAGTAGTGAAAGTGAATGTGCCTTTCAAGTTTGTAGACAAAGACTATTTAGATGTTTATGGGATTAAGTTGCTTGCCGGAAGAAATATGACATTGGCAGATACCAGTTCAGGAATCATCCTAAATGAATTAGCTATCGAAGAAATGGGCTTCAAAAGTCCTGAAGAAGCGATTGGAAAAGCCGTAAGTGCCTATGGTAAGGACAGAACGATTACAGGTATTACCTCAAACTATACCAGCAAATCTTTTCATACCGAAAAAGAAGGGGTAGCTATGTTGACTACTAAATTTAGAGGTCAGCTCCAATACATATCCGTCAAACTACATGCTGATCCAAAAACTTGGAAATCTTCTTTGGAGACAATCGAAAAAGAATGGAAGAATATATATCCAAATGCTCCATTTGCCTATAAATTTTACGATGAGAATATCCGTCAACTGTACGAGGCGGACCATAAGTTTTCTAAAATCATCAACCTTTCTACAGGGGTTACCATCTTATTGAGTTGCCTCGGGTTAATTGGTTTGGTGACTATTTCTACCGCTCAACGAACGAAAGAAATAGGGATCCGTAAAGTATTGGGAAGTTCCATTTCTGGAATCGTTGGCTTGCTTTCAAAAGATTATATCAAGCTGGTCTTAATTTCCATTTTGATTGCTTCACCAATTGCTTGGTGGGCGTCCAATAAGTGGTTAGATGATTTTGCCTATAAAATTGAAATATCTTGGTGGATGTTTGTAATTCCGGCACTGGCTACTGTTGTTATTGCCTTCTTGACGATGAGTTTCCAATCCTTGAAAGCGGCCAAGGCCAATCCGGTGGATAGCTTGAGGGATGAGTAACTCAAGGGCTGTGCCCTTGATTGGATTTGAGATGTGAGATGTGAGATATGAGATATTAACCTGATTGGAAAGGATAGGATGATTTAAGACGATCCTGTGGAGCAGGAAAAGTCTAAATACTAAATACTTGATACTAAATACTAAACATAAGATATGATAGAGCACGATTTGAAAATAGCATGGAGGAATCTATGGAATAACAAAAGTTTCTCCTTGTTGAATATCCTTGGGTTAACCTTGGGATTTGCTGGGTTTATTTTATCTTATCAGTTTATCAATAGGGAAAGCAGTTATGATAAATGGAATCCAAATTATGATCGAATTTATCAAGTTGGTCTGGAGGCCAATGGAGAATACAGCGTTGATATGCTACCTTCGATGGCGCAGACGCTGAAAGATAATTTTCCAGAAATACAATATGCCGGAAGAAAGATAGATTTCACTTGGGGAATTTATCCATTATTTGGAGAATCAACAGTCAATATCAAAAAAGCTCTGGCAATAGACTCTTCGCTGGCTAGGATATTTCAAATCGAAAGTAAGAACGGTCCCTTATACAAGAATGCTGAGCAGAATGAGGCGAACCTAATCAAGGAACCGATTGCAAAATTGCTTTTTAAGGAATATCAAGATTTTAGTGAACCCAAGAAAGTTCCTGCCCTCAGCCTTGCGATGGGGGTCCATGATACGTTCTATGGATTGGCACAAGAAAGAAAGCTTTCGATTATCGATGGCGATGTCCTCTATATCCGAAAAATAGATACGGAGGAAGAAGGTAACCCTTATCTAGTTCAGACCTTTATCCAAGTAAAAAAAGGTACTGATATCGAGCAATTAAACAGCAAAATAAATGACCACTTTACCAACACATTTTCCAAGAAGGCAAGAATTCAAAGTTCGGCCTTTGCTAAAGGCAAGGTCTATTTGGATCCGCTTCAAAATCTATATTTGAAACCAAAAGCTGGCAGTAATACGAACTTCCTCATCGTATGGATCCTTGGGGTTCTATCAATCACTATCTTGATCCTGGCATGTGCCAATTTCGCCAATATGATGATGGCAAAAGCCAATCAGCGCCTGAAAGAGTTAGCCATTAAGAAAATTTTGGGAAGCTCAAGATTTGCATTGATTCGACAAATGCTCTTGGAGGTCTTGGTACTAACCACTTTATCAGCAATCTTATCTTTTGTATTGCTCATCATTACTGGAAATTCCTTGCAGAAATGGTTTAATGATGATCTGATGCGATATATCCTGAATATTCAAACTCTGGGTCAATTACTGATTGGTATTTTGGTTTGCACCTTGATATCAGGAATATATCCAGCGCTTTCGTTATCTGGATTTAATTCTGTGAGATTATTAAAGGGTAACAATCTTTCCTTTGGTATGAATAACCGTCTTCGGAATATTCTAACCATAGCCCAATTTATTATTGCGATCATATTTGTAACTGGCATGTTTGTCGTAAGACAGCAAGTCAATTTCATGAAGGATTCTGACAAAGGATTTGAGCCTTCCCAGGTTATCAATTTTATCGGGGTTGCAATGTATTATGACAATAAGGTTGATGGGACTTTTTATGACTTCAAGCAGCGATTGCTACAAGACCCTAGTATTGTCTCCGCTTCGCGAGCAACCACTATCCCTGGAGCCAGAGAGTTGCCGCCACAATTTGAATTTAAGTATAATACTGTAAAACAGGACTTGGATCATGTGGGCATTGATCCTGAGTTTTTCCAGACATTAAACATCAATTTCCTGACTGGTGGAAACAATATCTCCATGGACAAATTAATTACGGATTCTACCAAACGTTATGCTGTCATTAATGAAGCTGCAGCAAAAGCATGGAATCTCGATAATCCGATTGGAGCTTCCATTGCTGGTTGTGATGCTAATTTTGAAATCGTAGGGGTTGTGCAAAACAGCATTGCCTATGGATTTGAAAACAAAGTGAAACCAACAATTTACTCCTATAAGGATGAATGTGGCAAAGGTAGATTTAAAACAGCTTTTATTGTAAAAACCGCGGAAGGAAAAACTGAAGCTGCTATAAAAACCATGGAAAAGGAATGGTTGAAAAACCCTTCTGCTGAATCATTGCCTTTGGATTATGAATTTATGGATCAAAGCTATGCTAGCCTGCAAAAGAAACAGATAGAGCTGCAAAAGGCATTCAATGGATTTACATTATTGGCTGTTATTATTGCTTGTCTAGGCTTGTTTAGCATGTCTGCATACCAGATATCTATCAAAAGAAAAGAAATGAGCATACGGAAGGTCTTAGGGGCATCAATCGCTTCGATCTTTTTCCAGCTCAATAAGCCATTCTTTAAAATATTCATTATTGGGACCGTAATTGCAGTGCCAATTTCTTACCTTTTAATCGAATCCTGGCTTAACAATTTTGCTTATCATATCGAGATAAAATTCTGGTATTTTGGTCTAGCCATTCTAAGCATATTGTTTATGTTATTTATTACTGTATGCTTTCAATCAATTAAGGCAGCCAATGAAAATCCGGTGGATAGCTTGAGGGATGAGTAACTCAGGGGCTTTGCCTTTGAGTGGATTTGAGATGTGAGATGTGAGATTTGAGATATTAACCTGATTGGAAAGGATAGGAAGAATTAAGACGGTCCTGTGGAGCAGGAAAGGTCTAAATACTAAATACTTGATACTAAATACTATAAAAAAAACATGATAAAATTAGAACACATTTTTAAGTGGTACAATGTTGGTGGAGCCAAAAACTTTATTTTAAAGGATATCAATCTGGAAATCAACGAGGGGGATTTTGTTTCCATTATGGGGCCTTCTGGGTCTGGGAAATCGACTTTATTGAATGTTATTGGGATGCTGGATGAACCAGATGAGGGTAGTTATAATTTTATGGGGGAAGATGTGCTGAACATGAAAGCGAAAAAGAGATCGCAATTGTTTCAGTCACATATCGGATATGTATTTCAATCTTACCATTTGATTGATGAGTTGACTGTTTATGAAAATATTGAAACGCCATTGATCTACAAGAACCTTTCGTCTTCAGAACGGAAGAGCATTGTATCCGATATGTTGGATCGATTTAACATCGTGGGCAAGAAGGATCTTTTTCCGGCCCAACTTTCTGGTGGACAGCAACAAGTGGTGGGCATTGCGAGGGCATTGGCAGGATCGCCAAGATTGTTGTTGGCCGATGAGCCTACGGGAAACCTGAATTCGAAACAAGGTGAAGAAATCATGGAGCTGTTCAAACAACTGAACGATGACGGCATGACCATCATACAAGTGACTCACTCTGAGAAGAATGCAGAATACGGCAAGTCCATCATCAATATGTTGGATGGTCAATTAAAATAACAATTTGCTGAAGGATTTTTGGGATTGCCTTTTATTTCGTAAATTTCATTGTGAATGAAAAAGAAATTAAGGCACTCATCTATCTTTTGGATGACCCCGACCGGGAGATTTTTCAAGAGATAGAGCACAAACTAATCACATGTGGGCCTGAGGTTATACCTTTATTGGAACACTCGTGGGAATCTTCTTTTGACCCGCTTTCACAAAGCAGGATTGAAAACATCATTCATAAAATCCAATATGACCAGGTCAAGAATGACCTTCAACTTTGGAAACTCAACAACTCCGAGGACCTCTTGGAAGGCCTGCTGATCATCAACCGCTATCAATATCCCAATCTTCATGAAGAACAGGTTTATTACCAACTGGCGGAACTGCGCAGAAATGCGTGGTACCATCTGATGTATGATATGAGTCCGGTGGAGAAAGTGAAACTGCTCAACAATATCCTTTTCCGGGAATTTGGTCTCTCTGGAAACACCTCTAACTATCATGATCCGCAAAATTCCTTTATCCATAAGGTGCTGGAAACAAAAAAGGGAAATCCGATCAGTTTGGCCTGTATCTATGCATTGGTGGCCCAGAAGCTAGACATTCCAATCTATGGGGTCAATCTTCCCAAACATTTTGTTTTGGCCTATGTAGACGGGGAGAATCAGGATAAGGTCCAATTCTACATCAATGTTTTCAACCGTGGACAGATCATGCGGGAAGAAGATATCTATGCTTTCTTGAGACAATTGAACCTACCTCTTTCTGATAACTATACCCTTCCCTGCGATAATATCGCGATCATAAAAAGGGTTTTGAGGAACCTGATCGCAGCCTATGAGCATGTTGATAATGCAGAAAAGAAATTTGAAGTGGAAACCCTGCTGACCTTAATCGAAGAAGACGAGATTAATTAACCCCGTCTTCCTATATAAATTCAATATTTTTCTTATTTAATTCCGAGCATCCAGGGATATTCCTCTTGGAACCGAAGCTTCGGCTCTACCAGGTTGCTGATATTGATAAGTTGCATTTGGCGCAACATCTCCATTGTCTGTCTTTAAGAATCGATAAACTGCTTTTGAAATTGGATCAGCAACATAGATATATTTGCTGTCCTTTCTGAAATCAAGTTCTACATCCACTGGTTGTTTTAACTTGGTATTTACCCCTTTAATGATACGTGTTGGGCTAATGGCACCAGTTGCGGCACTAATTTTCGCATAATCATCAAAGATCAGGATTCTTCCCTCGTATGTGGCTGATGCTCCTGTTCCAGTCTGTACAAAATCTGTCAGAGCTAGCATATTGTTCACTGTATCAACCGACATTCCACGGATATTAACTGCATCTGAGACCGTCAGTATCTTGGAAGGTTCGACCGATTGGACTATTGAATCTCGGGAGATAACTAGATTGTCGTAAATTTCAACTCCTCCGTTCGTACCAGATTTACTTACCACCAATCCACTTTTGACAATGGTCACATCCCAAGGTACAATTTCGTTTTTGAAATGATAGGTCTGTCCAGGTTTCCTGAATTCCGATAATCCTCTAGGTCTGTCGAATACATAGTAGGCCGGTGTTCCGCCACCATTGGAAATGGTATACAATTTATCCAGACTTGGATGGAATACTAAACCTCGGACATCTCTTAACAGGCCTTGACGAATTCTATTGTTGTCATTGCTCAAAGCTCCTGTTTCACCGATATTAAGCTTATAAACGAAAGTATCTGTAACCGTTGTATTAATTGAAGATTGGAAAATGAGTCTTGCACTAGGATTGAAATAGATGGTATTCCCTCCCTTTACATTTGATAAAAAGGGAGTGGCACGAAGGCCCATATTTTCTTCATCATCTGAATTAGGCAATAGCACAACATTGTTGAATTGCGTTAAATCAGGGTTTTCGTTAAAATCAGAGTAAGATATATAGAGTCTTGAAATCGAGTTGCTTGCGGGTGGTTCATCATCGTCTTTTTCACAGGAATAAAATCCAATGAGGGTGGCGATGGCGAGGAGAGCGAATAAGTACTTCAGTTTCATAAAATAATCAATTATATTACAAATGTATAAAATAATCGTTTGAAGGCGAGCTCTCAGGGCTTTAAGATTGTTAAAGTTGGTTAAATAGATGTATTTCCGTAAAATTGCAGAATAGATAATAAAGCAATGGAGACCAAAGAATTTGTAAGAGAGAAGTTGGAATTGCCCAACGAAGGGAAAAAGCTTTTGCTTCACTCCTGCTGTGCTCCCTGTTCTGGTGAGGTAATGGAGGCATTGATTGCTTCAAATATAGATTTCACGATCTATTTCTATAATCCTAACATTCATCCACGGAAGGAGTACGATCTAAGGAAGGAGGAGAATATCCGATTTGCTGAGAAGCACAATATTCCATTCATTGATGCCGATTACGATGTTGATCATTGGTTTGAGTTGGCAAAAGGCATGGAGCATGAACCTGAAAGGGGCATTCGCTGTACGATGTGTTTTGACATGCGATTTGAGAAAACAGCGGAATATGCGGCCCAAAATGGTTTTGATGTGATCTCTAGTTCATTGGGAATCTCACGTTGGAAAACGATGAGCCAGATCAACGACTGTGGTGTAAGAGCTGCTTCGCGATATCCGAACATGGAATATTGGACTTTCAACTGGCGCAAGAAAGGTGGTTCGGCGAGAATGTTGGAAATCAGCAAGAAAGAAAGGTTTTACATGCAGGAATATTGCGGTTGTGCCTATTCATTGCGCGACACCAATAAATGGCGGATGGCGAACGACCGTCCGAAAATTGAATTAGGAAAAAATTATTACGAATAGCCTAGACGATTTTTTAAAATAAATTTCATTTATACTTATTTAATCGTTACTTTTGCAGGCTCAAATGCAAGATTGTGAAGTATCTAAAAAAATACAGAATACCATTTTCAGGTCTTTCAACAGGTAAGCACAGTTTTGACTTTGAAATCGACGAGAAGTTCTTTGCATGTTACGATCATTCCTTGCTACAGGAAGGCAATCTAAAAGCGGTTGTCGACTTGCAGAAACAGGAGAACATGTTGATAGCTAATTTCGACATTCAAGGCACCATAAAACTGACTTGCGATGTTTGTCTATCGACCTTTGATTCCCCAGTTCACATCAAGGAACGTGCTTTGGTAAAATTCAGCGATGAAGATTGGAATGAGGACACGGAAGAAGTGATCACCTTATCCAAGAACGACTATGAATTGGACATCGCTCCGTTGCTGTATGAATACATCAATGTGGCAGTCCCTCCCTATCCTAAGTGTAATGAAAACGGAGAAGGGATAGCATGTGACCCGGAGATGTTGAACAGGATACAAAATGAAGAAGAAAGCTCGTCTGAGGAGGACAATGAAAACATTGACCCTCGTTGGGAAGCATTGAAGAATATTAAAAATAACTAAAACAAAAGATACGAGATGGCACATCCAAAACGTAAAACTTCTAAATCTAGAAGAGACAAGAGAAGAACACACTATAAAGCTGAATTACCTAGCTTAACTGTTTGTAAAGAAACTGGCGCGGTGCACAGACCTCACCACGCATACACAGTAGACGGTAACTTATACTACAACGGTAAATTAATTATTGAGAACACCGCTGCTGTCTAACGACATCTTTCTTAAAAACATCCCAAAAAAGTATAATATTTTATATTATTAACTTTCACTTGGGATGTTTTTTGCGTATTATTGAATAATATAAATAATAACGAATGAAGATTGGATTAGACGTGTTGGGAGGGGATTTTGCTCCTGATTCTAATATCAAAGGAGCGATTGAAGCTCAAAAACAGCTGGACGATTCGCAACGGATTGTTCTATTTGGTGATGAGGAAGCCATTAGAAACGCTATTACCGAAGCTGGATCTGACCCCTCAAAATTTGACTATGTTCATGCACCTGAGAACATCGGTATGCACGAACATCCCACAAAAGCAATCAGCCAAAAGCCTAACTCTTCTATAGCCAAGGGATTTGACTTATTGAAAAACGGAGAGATTGATTCTTTCTCTTCAGCAGGCAATACTGGCGCTATGCTGGTAGGTGCCATGTTCAGCGTAAAGACCATTACAGGCGTATTGCGTCCTGCCATTGCGACCAATGTACCGAAGCTTAAGGATGGCTTTGGTATCTTGTTGGACGTAGGGGCCAATGCAGACTGTAAGCCGGAAATGCTGAACCAATTTGCTATCCTTGGAAGCCTGTATGCAGAACATGTTTACGGCATATCCTCACCAAAAGTTGGCTTGCTAAATATTGGTGAAGAAGAAGAAAAAGGAAACAACCTAACCATCGCAACCTACCCTCTTTTAAAAGAAAACAACAAGATTAATTTTATTGGAAATGCAGAAGGCCGTGATCTATTCAGTGATCATGCCGATGTAATAGTTTGTGATGGCTACACTGGAAATGTAGTACTGAAGCTAGCTGAATCATTTTATGTAGTTACTCTGAAGAAAGGTTTCAAGGACCAATTCTTTGACAGGTTCAATTACGAGCAATATGGCGGCAGCCCAATTTTAGGGGTAAATGCCCCTGTAATCATTGGCCACGGAATTTCAACGCCGAAGGCTATAAAAAATATGGTATTATTGTCGAGAGATATGATCGCCTCAAAATTCATTGAGAGGATCAAATCTGCATTTAACTAAAATATATGTCTAAAATTCACGCAGCTATTACTGCAGTACATGGTTACGTTCCGGACTACATCCTGACCAACAAGGAGTTGGAAACAATGGTAGACACTAACGACGAATGGATCGTAACCCGCACAGGAATCCGTGAGCGAAGAATATTAAAAGATCCAACAAAAGCTACTTCTGACCTGGCCGTGCCAGCAGTAAATGGCCTATTGGAGAAAAGAGGGATTTCTGCTGAAGATATCGACCTAATAATCTTCTGTACCAGTACGCCGGATATGTTATTCCCTGCTACAGCAAATATCTTGGCAGACAAAATTGGAGCTAAAAAAGCTTGGGGTTTTGATCTTCAAGCAGCTTGTTCGGGATTTCTATTCGGATTGACCACGGGAGCTCAATTCATTGAATCTGGAAAACACAAAAAAGTATTGGTTGTTGGTGGCGATAAGATGTCATCAGTAGTCAATTATAAAGACAGAAATACCTGTATCCTATTCGGAGACGGATGTGGAGCAGTATTACTGGAACCAAATGAAGAAGGAAATGGCCTGATCGACGCTGTATTAAAAACAGACGGATCTGGCGGACAGTTCCTGAACATTAAAGGCGGTGGTTCGTTGAACCCGGCGACTCATGAAACGGTAGACGCTGGCCTTCATTACGCTTACCAAGAAGGACGTACAGTATTTAAATTTGCCGTGACCAATATGGCTGATGTAGCTGTTGAAGTGATGGAGAGAAACAAATTGACCTCGGAAGATGTTAATTGGTTAGTTCCTCATCAGGCGAACAAGCGTATCATCGATGCAACAGCAGAACGTGCTGGACTACCTGAGGAAAAAGTAATGGTAAACATTCAAAAATACGGTAATACTACCAGTGGCACCATTCCATTGTGTTTATGGGAATGGGAAAGCCAGCTTAAAAAAGGAGACAACCTAATCTTAGCAGCATTTGGCGGCGGGTTTACTTGGGGCTCTATTTATTTAAGATGGGCGTATTAATCTGCATTTTATTATTACCTTTATAGCTATTTATTTTTTAAAATTATTAAACAAACCTACTAGCATATGAGTATGGATATTAAACAAATTCAAGATCTTATCAAATTCGTTTCCAAATCGGGCGTGAATGAAGTATCGATCGAAGAGAAAGATTTTAAAATTACGATAAAGACTAATCAAGAGCCTACTTACGTAACGGCAACACTTCCAGCACCTCAGGTTGCTCAAGCAGTTGCTCCAGTTGCGGCTCCGGCACCAGTTGCTGCTGCCCCTGCAGCTCAGGCACCTGCTGCTGATGAAAGCTCAAAATATATCACTATTAAGTCTCCAATTATCGGAACATTTTACCGTTCTCCAGGACCAGACAAAGCATCATTTGTGAATGTAGGTGATGATGTTACACCTGGAAAGGTTATCTGTATCGTTGAGGCAATGAAGTTGTTCAATGAAATCGAATCTGAAGTATCAGGTAAAATCGTGAAGATTTTAGTAAATGATGCTCAACCTGTAGAATACGACCAACCTTTATTCTTAGTAGACCCTAGTTAGTTTTTGGAGTAATTCCAGAAACTTTTTTTATTGTGCTAAGAGATAAAGTGTTACATCAAAGAGTATTATGTTCAAAAAAATATTAATTGCAAATAGAGGTGAAATTGCACTTCGAATTATCCGTACTTGTAAAGAGATGGGTATTCAAAGTGTTGCAGTTTATTCAACTGCTGACCGTGATAGTTTACACGTTCGCTTTGCGGATGAAGCTGTTTGTATCGGCCCTCCTGCTAGTAAAGATTCCTATTTAAATATTCCAAATATCATTGCTGCAGCAGAACTTACAAATGCTGATGCAATCCACCCTGGATATGGTTTCTTATCCGAAAACGCTAAATTTTCTGCTATCTGTGCTGAGTACGGCATCAAATTCATCGGTGCTACAGCGGAACAGATTGAAAAAATGGGAGACAAAGCATCTGCCAAAGAGACCATGAAGAAAGCTGGTGTTCCGACTATCCCAGGTTCTGAAGGTTTGTTGCCAGATGTAAAAACTGGTTTGCAAATTGCAAAAGATATGGGTTACCCTGTCATCCTTAAAGCTACTGCCGGCGGTGGTGGTAGAGGAATGCGTATCATTTGGAAAGATGAAGACTTTGAAAATGCTTGGGATTCTGCTCGTCAAGAGTCTGGTGCTGCCTTCGGAAACGACGGTTTGTACCTAGAGAAATATGTTGAGGATCCTCGCCATATTGAAATCCAGGTAATCGGTGACCAATATGGAACAGTATGTCACCTTTCTGAGCGTGACTGTTCTATCCAAAGGAGACACCAAAAATTAGTTGAAGAGGCTCCATCTCCATTCATTACGCCAGAATTGCGCGCTAAAATGGGTGAAGCTGCTATCTTAGGTGCCAAAGCTGTAAAATATGAAGGTGCTGGAACAATCGAGTTCTTGGTTGACAAACACCGCAACTTCTACTTTATGGAAATGAACACACGAATCCAAGTAGAGCACCCAGTTACTGAAGAGGTAATCAACTTCGACTTGATCAAAGAACAGATTAAGGTTGCAGCAGGTATTCCGATCTCTGGTAAGAGCTACGAGCCAACCATGCATGCAATCGAATGTCGTATCAATGCGGAAGATCCGTTCAACAACTTCCGTCCGTCACCAGGTAAAATTACCAACTTCCACTCACCAGGGGGTCATGGTGTGCGTGTAGATACGCATGTTTATTCAGGATATACTATCCCTCCTAACTACGATTCCATGATCGCGAAATTGATTTGTGTAGCCCAAACTCGTGAAGAGGCTATCAATACGATGGAGCGTGCGTTAAGTGAATTCGTAATTGAAGGCGTAAAAACAACCATTCCACTTCACCTTCGTTTAATGCGTGACCCGAACTTTAGGGCAGGTAATTTCACGACTAAATTCATGGAAACTTTCGACCTTACGGAGTATCCTGATGAGGAGGTTGTATAAAATTTACTTTACATATACAAAACATGCCATTCTTCGAGAGAAGAATGGTATTTTTGTTTTCTTACGATTAGATCACCGCATTAAAACTACATGTCCAAGAATATCAAACTCATAGAGGCAATCAAGAATAAAGGAAAGAACATCGAGGCTGAAATGTCCTTCTTCGATCATTTGGAAATCCTAAGGTGGCACATCATCCGTTCTGTAATTGCTATTACCGTATTTGCGATCCTTTCATTTACATTTTACGATTTTGTTTTCAATCAGATCATCATGGGACCGAAGAACTTGGACTTCTGGACCTATAGAATGATGTGTAAGGTTGGGGCGGCCTTGAACCTGGAAGGTTTCTGTGTAGAGAAGATTCCTTTCAATATCATCAATACGGAATTGGCGGGTCAGTTTATGCTTCAGATCAACTCCTGTCTATTGATGGCTGTTGCATTGGGCTTCCCTTACCTCCTATTCGAAATCTGGTTATTCATTAAACCGGCTTTGACCGATGTTGAAAGAAAATCGGCTAGAGGTTTTGTGTTCTACGCCACAGTGCTCTTCGTGATAGGCGCGTTATTCGGCTACTATATCGTGGTTCCTTTGTCGGTTAACTTCCTTGCAAACGTATCATTAAGTGATGAAATCACGAACCAGATTACAATAGACTCTTATCTATCGACCATTGCGACTTTAACACTAGGTTGTGGAATCATCTTCTTGCTTCCTATCCTGATCTTTATCCTATCTAAGATAGGAATCATGACCCCAGAGTTTATGCGTGCTAGCCGTAGATATGCCATTGTGATCATCTTGGTCATTGCAGCTATCATCACCCCTACAGCGGATGTTATCACGTTATTGACGGTAAGTGCTCCAATGTTTATCTTATACGAATTGAGCATCATGGTTTCGGCGAATGTTAAAAAAGCGAAGGAACTTGCAGAAAAAGAATTTTATAATACAAAATAATACATCATGTCTAAAAAAATCGCAATTGGCAGTGATCACGCTGGGTTTGAATATAAAACAGCATTAATCACATTCTTAAATGAATTAGGTTATACTGTTCAGGATTTCGGTCCTGCTACTGCAGATTCTGTTGACTATCCAGATTTTGCACATCCTGTATCTTCAAGTGTAGAGAGCAAAGAAAATGAGTTAGGCATCTTGATCTGTGGCAGTGCAAACGGAGTTGCCATTACAGCTAACAAACATCAAGGCATTCGTGCTGCAATTTGCTGGTTGGAGGAAATTTCAGCCCTAGCTCGTCAACACAATGATGCAAATATCGTTTGTATTCCAGCTCGTTTTATTGATCTTGACCTAGCAAAACGTATTGTTCGCACCTTCTTGACAACAGACTTCGAAGGTGGCCGTCATGCTAACCGTGTGAACAAAATTTCTTGTGCATAACCAATTTAAAATCGATAATGAAAAAATTACTTATTCTTTCTTTTTTGATACCGTCGCTTTTTAGCTGTTCGGTAGCTCAACAAGCAAATCAAAAGAAATATGCTGACCTCTTAACCGAAGAGTCGGCTAAAAAACACCTGACCATTCTTGCTTCCCGCGAGTTTGAAGGACGTGGAACTGGGCAAGAAGGCGGTAAAAAAACTGTTGAATACATTGCAAATGTATTCAAAGAATTAGGCTTAACACCAGCAGTAAATGGTTCTTATTTCCAACCTGTAGCATTGGAAAGAACATCCTATATCGTTGATAAATTCAGCATCAACAACAAAGCATTGGAAAATGGAAAGGACCTATTTATCCAAGGCAACAACAACAGTAGAGACTTCAAGGCTTCTGATATCGTTTTCGTAGGCTACGGTATCCAATCTGATAAATACAATGACCTTAAAGGTTTGGATATTGCAGGTAAAGTGGTATTGGTCATCAACGAAGGAGAACCGACCAAAGACGGCAATTCTTTGATTTCTGGAACTTCCACACCTTCTGATTGGTCAACAAGCCGTTTCAAAAGAATCCAGGAACTGAGCAAACTTAAGCCACAGATGATCTTGGCAGTTAGTTCTCAGAATGCAGAAATGATCAGCCGTTTTGGAAACCGTTTGACAGGAGGTCGCTTTTCATTAAAATCTAATGAAACCCAGACCAACCAACCTAGCAT
Organism: Sphingobacterium sp. LZ11T8; assembly: GCF_024261425.1. NCBI lineage: Bacteria > Pseudomonadati > Bacteroidota > Sphingobacteriia > Sphingobacteriales > Sphingobacteriaceae > Sphingobacterium > Sphingobacterium sp. LZ11T8. The sequence goes on from NZ_JANBZY010000001.1 coordinate 202,150, forward strand.
GGATATCCCAGTAGCAAACATTACTGTGGAAACTGCCAATCAAATCTTAGCAGCTAAAAACACTACTGTAGAAAAAGTCAAAGAATCGATCAATAATACAGGAAAAGCAAATTCATTTGATGTTAAAGCATCAGTAGATGCTACCATGGGCGTTAAGAAAGAGGAATTCCATGACCCTAACGTACTAGGTTTAATCGAAGGAACCGACCTTAAAGATGAAGTTGTGATTATCTCTGGACACTATGACCATGACGGAATCCTTCCTGATGGCACATTCTTCCCAGGTGCAGATGACAACGGTTCAGGAACTGTAGGTGTTATGGAATTGGCTAGAGCTTTCGCAGCAGCAAAAAAAGATGGCAAAGGTCCTAGAAGGACAATCCTGTTCATGGCATTTGCTGCGGAGGAGAAAGGTCTATTAGGATCAAATTATTACTCTCAGCACCCGATCTTCCCATTGAGCAACACAGTAACCTGTTTGAATATGGATATGATCGGTCGTATAGATGATAAGCACTTGAACGGAAACCACAATTACATCCATGCTATTGGATCAGATATGTTGAGTTCGGAATTGAAGGCCATCAATGAGAAAGCCAATAATGACTACACGCAAATGGAATTAGATTACATGTATGATGATCCTAAGGATCCTATGCGTATCTATTACCGCTCTGACCAATACAACTTGGCCAAACATGGTATTCCAGTGATTTTCTTCTTCTCAGGATTACACCCAGACTATCATACACCAAATGATACCGTGGATAAAATCGACTTCCCAATGATGGCTAAACGCGAAAAACTAGTTTTCCATACAGCTTGGGAAATCGCTAACCGCGACAAAAAATTAGTCGTAGATAAAACTCCAGCTCCAGCACAATAAGCAATTTGAGCAAAAAATATAAAAATGGGCAGAATGAGAATTCTGCCCATTTTTTCTGCAATCCCCTCTACGCTACAACCTTATCACTCAAAATATTTTCACTTTTTTCTTGCAGATCATAAATACGATTGTATATTTGTAGTGTACTACCACATTAATACACTAAAACAATACTCTATGTTAACCATTAAATCATTATCGTATTATTATAAACCGAACAAGAATATTCTTTGGAATATAAACACAACTTTAAAACCCGGAAGCATATATGGCTTATTGGGGTTAAACGGTGAGGGCAAGACCACTTTACTGAAGCTTATCGTCGGCATGTTGATACCAAAGGATGGAAGCATCGAATTCAAAGGACATTTCAGTTCAGAACGGATCGCCGAATATTTCAATGAGGTTTATTTTCTCCCAGATTACAGCAAATTACCTGATCTTGGGATCGAACAATTCGGAAAACTGTATGGTGCGTTCTACAGCAAGTACGACCATCAACAGTATTTGGACTGTATCAAGGAGTTTAATATCCCGATCAGCAATAGGCTTAGAGCACTTTCATTAGGACAGCACCGTAAGGTCCATCTTTCTTTTGCATTAGCCTGCAACAGTTCGGTCCTGTTGATGGACGAACCAACCAATGGATTGGATATCCCTTCTAAGGCAGTCTTCAGAAAATTACTCAGCAAGTTTATCAATGAAGACCGAATCTTCCTGATTGCAACCCATCAAATCCGTGATGTAGATGTATTATTTGATCATTTGATGATCATGAAAAGTGGAAGCCTGGTTTTAGATGAAAACATCTATCAATTATCCAAAAAACTCAAGGTCAGCAAATCAACTGCAGATGCTGAACAGGCGCTTTATGTACAGGAAGAACTTTCTGGATCTTATTATTTAGTGCATAACCATTCAGAATCCGAATCCAAATTGGACATTGAATTCCTCTTTAATGCTTTTACCAACAACCCTAAACCAATAGAATTATGAAGACAGTTTCCCAATATCTAAACAGCATTTTTGCTTCGCATCGATACTTGTTGATTTCGATTCCAGTTATTGCCATCATATCCTATTCCATATGCTTGATATTTATTAGCAATGACCTATCAACCTACTTGTTGTCGCCTAAAACCGAAATCAATGACAATATGTTAATCAATCTTGTTGACAGCACTAATATCAGATGGAGCGTTGCATTGATTGTAGGGTTGCCTTTCATTCATTTAACCTTTATTTCCAACCAATTCTATAAAAGTTATGATTTCACTATTCCGATGAATTCCTGGCAGAAACTAACTGCTTACCTATTGATCGGGCTATTCATTCTCTTCTATAATTACCTCATTATCCTTGGTCTCAATTATATCATTGAAATATATTTCAGGCAACAGTATTGGGATGAGGTTATAGCGGCATTAGACCGCCAGGGCAAACTCTACACTGAAATATCAAAATACAGCATCTTTTATAACGGCAGCTTCACGATCATATCTGCTCCGATGGCCTTATTGTTCTTCTTATTTTACCCCTACTTTTTATTTGCTGCACTATATTTCAGAAAATACAGCCTAGTTATTTCAGCTGCGATTTTGCTCACAGGAGTGGCTTTGGGAGTTTTTATCAGTTCTAGGATCTGGGATGGGTATTCGTATAATATTTCCAACCTATCCTATATGACCTTCTACAGCTGGGTACCGACCTATGTGGCTGCCTTAATTACCTATATCGGTTTTTATTATTTTTTAAAGGAAAAGGAGGTCTAGATGCAGTTTCAATCAGATAAACCCATATACCTGCAGATCATCGACATCGTCATGGAGAAAATCCTTAAAGATGAATGGCAGGTCGGAGAGAAGATCCTCTCTGTCCGGGACTTTGCCTCCTCTGTGGAAGTAAACCCCAATACCGTCATGAGAGCATATGACAAGCTCCAGCAAGATGAAATTATTTTCAATAAAAGAGGACTTGGCCTATTTGTAGCTGAAAATGCCATTCAGATCATCCTCAAGGAAAAGAAGGAAAATTTCATCCAGGTAGAAGCTCCCAAATTCTTCCAGACTGCGAAACTGTTGAAGATTACGGAAGAAGAATTAATCGAACTCTATAAATCGAACTAATTATGAAAAAGTCAAATATATTATTGTTTACTGCCCTTGCTATTCTATGGTTGGTCTGCTTAGTCATAAAACCGCTGCAAGGCGTTGTCTTTGCAGATCCCTTAAGCCATGAACCCCGCGATATAGTTTCAGCTTTTGTCAAAAACTTCGACAATACAGATAAAATGGAAAAAGTATCCCTAGATGGCATTAAGAACATTAAGATTATCGGATATGATAAAGGTGCCTTCCTATCAGTTGTATATGCGGATACAACACAAATTTCCGTAAAGCAAAGTAATCAAGTTATCAATTTTGATCATAAAAGAATTGGCGATACCTTACAGGTCACCCTAAGCCAGAAAGTTTATTCGAGGGTTGAACTTACCTTAAACCCTCAGGAGTCCTACGGTTTGACCCTAGAGCATTATAAAGGATCTATCGAGATCATCCCTACGGATAGTATTGCCAAAGGCCTCAACAAAATTACCGTTCTCAAGAATAGCTCATTAAAAATTCGAAATTATTCCAGGGAAAGCCAAAATTTCAGCAATCCTTTTAGCATGCAAATCTCAGGTAAATCGAAAATAACCTTTGATAATCTCAGCTTCAACAAACTTGATGTTACCTTGAATGATGGGCTGCTGGAAGTTTTTAACAATAACCATATAGACTCCCTGAATGCCGATCTACAAGGGCTCAGCAATATTATCGTTGGAAAATACCCAGAAGATAAACGCTTGAAATCATTGGTCCTTTCAGGAAACTTGGATTATTACAATTCCAGAAGGCCCAAATAAATTAAAGAAACCATGCTATTCAAAATATTGTTCAAATATCTCAGCACGTTTCTAATGGCTCTCATTCCCTACTTCCATTCCTTTGTGAAAATTGAAGAAAGGAAAAATGAAGAAGTAAAAACCGAAGCATCCAATAGTATTTCCATGCAGCATAAGAAAACAAGAATGGAATGGCATGATTCCAATCAGTTAATCAATAAATAGAAAAGGGCAGAAAATATTCTGCCCTATCATTTTCAGCTCTGTCAGCCAAATTTCGTTATTCCGGATTATCTGCTGTCGATTCTCTAGCCAATGGCACATCATCAGGAGCATTTCCCAAATATTTATCCAATTCAAACAGCGATTCGTCAGTAGCACGATCTCCACCGGCAATCTTCAATTTATCGATCAGCGATAATGCTAATTTCTCTTCTTCCGTCTGCTCTTTTACAAACCACTGCGCAAAGTTCCATGTCGCCCAATCCTTTTCCTCCATCGACTGGTTAACCAATCCATAGATTGCATTGGTATTATCTACCTCATGCTGAAAAACCATATTGAAACATTCCGACATGGATTTAGGCAGTTTGGTATGCTCGGCTACGGCTTCAACTTTTGGAGTCCCCCCTCTTTCAAGAATATACATCATGATTTTGATCATGTGGTTTCGTTCTTCCTGAGCATGGCGAAACAAGAAATTTGCAACACCGCCATAACCTTTCGTATCTGCCCAACATCCCAAAGCCAAATAGATCTGGGAAGCTTGGTTTTCTTTTGTCATTTGTTTAATCAACGATGTTTCCATCGCTTTTGAAAGTCTATTGGTATCCATAATAATTCCTTTTTCTCTTTTAACACTTCACATCCTACTTTGTTTACCTTTTCTCCCTTTACTTTTACACATATACATTGTAAATTTGAGAAAGGCTATTAATAAACAAAACCCTACTCTACTTGTTCTTTTTTTAAATCAATAATCAATATGGCGTTTGTAGACTATTACAGTGTATTAGGTTTGGATAAATCCGCAAGTCAAGATGATATCAAGAAGGCTTATCGAAAGCTGGCTCGAAAGTACCATCCTGACTTAAATCCAAATGACGAAAGTGCAAAGAAAAGATTCCAGGAAATAAACGAGGCCAACGAGGTTCTGACCGATCCAGAGAAGAGAAAAAAATACGACCAATATGGTGAAAACTGGAAACATGGCGAGGAATATGAAAAAGCCCAACAAGAGTATGCCCGTTCTAGAGGATCCCGAGGAAGCTCTGCAGGAGCTGGCCAAAATCCTTTCGAAGGCTTTGACTTCAATAATTACAATGGCAATTATGATACTGGCGAATATTCTGATTTCTTCGAAGATCTATTTGGTTCTAGATTTGGTGGTGGCAGGTCTTCGGGAAAACGGGGCAGCTACCGTGGACAGGACTATGAAACTACGGTCGATCTAACCCTGCTCCAAGCCTCTCAAACCCACAAACAGACCTTTACGGTCAACGGCAAGAACATCCGTATCACGGTCCCTGCCGGAGTGGAAGATGGACAGAAAATTAAACTTAAAGGTCAAGGTGGCGACGGTGTCAATGGTGGACCTAAAGGAGACCTGTTCATCACTTTCTCCATCAGACCTGATTCAAGGTTCATTCGAAAAGTAAACGACCTCTATACGAACATTGAAGTCGACCTCCCAACTGCATTGTTAGGTGGCGAGACAATTGTCGATACATTAACCGGAAAAATCAACGTTAAGATTAAAGAAGGAACCCAGAACGGAGGTAAGATCCGACTTAAGGGTAAAGGATTCCCTGTCTATAAAAAAGATGGCGACTTTGGCGACCTATATGCAGAAATCCAGGTGAAATTGCCGACCGACCTCACTGAGGAGCAAAAGAAAATAGTAGAACAATTAGCGGATTCATTAAAGAAATAAGACATGGAAAAGACATTATTTAGAGTAATCGACATCTGCAAAACCAATAATATCGAACGTACCTTTATCCAGGAACTACATAATAATGGACTTATTGAAATCATTATCCAAGAAGAACAGGAGTTTCTGGAAGAAGAACAGGTCCTGCACGTAGAACGTTTCTCCACTTGGCACTATGAACTCGAACTCAATGTTCAGGGCATAGAAGTGGTCAACAACCTGATTGATAAAATTGAAGAACTGCAGCGAGAATTGCGCCTTCTTAAACTGGAAAAATAAGCGTTTTTTAAGGATAATTTAGGCATCTCTATCATTTTTTGATAAATTCGCCTCAATTAACTGAAACCATCATGGAAAAAATCTATCAAGGAAAAACTAAAGACGTTTACAGTCTTGGCGATAACCAAATCCTATTACAGTTCAAAGACGATGTGACCGGTGAAAACGGCGTTTTGACCCTGGAGCAAATACAGTGGGACTAACGATTGAAGGTGCCGGAAGATCTGGCCTTAAAATGACTACCTATTTCTTCGAGGTATTGAATAAACTGGGTGTGCCTACTCACTTTATCTCTTCAGATATCGAGAAAGTCCAGATGATCGTAAAAGATGCTAAGGTATTTGGTAAAGGTTTGGAGGTCATCTGCCGTTATAGAGCAGTTGGTTCCTTCCTTAGAAGATATGCTGCTTACTGCGAAGAAGGCCAAGCTTTGGATAGCTTTGTCGAAGTAACCATTAAGGATGATGAACGTGGTGATCCTGTTATTTCTGAAGATGCTTTGGCTATGTTGGGTCTGCTGAACAATCAGCAATACCAAGAATTAAAAGACTTGACCAAAAAAATCTGTGGCATCGTTAAGGATGAACTTGCTAAAAAAGGTCTTGAACTATACGATATCAAATTGGAATTCGGTCATGATAAAACCAACAATCAGATTATCCTGATCGATGAAATATCCGGAGGAAACATGAGAGTTTATAAGGATGGCAAATATGTCGCTCCTCTAGAACTTGAAAAGCTGTTCCTTTCCTAAAAAACAAAGGTCCTTCTACCCAGAAGGACCTTTTTTTTAATTAACTACCTTAAAACCGCTTTTATCCAATATCATGCCCTTCTCATCATGATATTCCAGCACATACTCATTTGGGCATAATTTCAATTGAATCTCTTTTACATCATCCTTTTGGATCAGTTTGAAAAAAGATATCGTCTTATTAGGACCGTAGATGTCAAATAATTTTAAATATATCGTTTCACGATCCTTTAGTAAATCCGTTCTTGGACTAAGGATCCAATCCATCCTTTCTCTCTCCTCACAATCAAATATCTGCCAAGTCGTTTTATAATCTTTCTGCTCAAACAGTTCCAAGGCATTGATTTTCGCCAAGTATTCAAATTTATCCACTGGCTTATCCTTTGTGCGCCCTTCCACTTTTAGTGCGTAAAATAATAGGCTCAACCCCTCTTTTTCCGCATATGGAATATAGACATGTTTAATTTCCATCCCTTCCGAGGAATAATCCTTTTCATAATAAGGAGCCTTATAATATTCTTTCTTGACAAAATCAGCCCTATCAAACCTTCTCTTTTTATGTTTGATGGCAATCATATTATACTCAGGTTTCGTTTCTGGGACTACCGAAAATAAGACCTTATCTCCTTTCTTGCCTAAGCCAGCCATTTTCATCATTCTTCGATCAAGGGGATAAAAGCTATCTTTCCTCAGCCCCGTGTTTCCTGTATCACTTGGTTGAAAAGCACGGTAGAGCCATACATTTAATTTTTCTTTCTCATTGAAATATTTATCAACCTCAGCCGTGAAGTAGCCGGTCTTGGTAAATTCCTGTGTTTTACATGAAAAAAGTACAAGCAAAAGAATTCCTAGTAGGAACTTTATGAAAGCCCTAAAAATCAAAGCCATAAAATTGAATGAAAATCTGTTTTTATGTTATTTAATGAAGATTTAGAAGGACAAATTTAAATCTGAGAAAGATCTAATCTAAGGGGAAGGATATATCTTACCTCGGCTGGAAATCCATAAGCAATTCCTGGTCTCCATTTTTTGGTGCCCTTTAAAGCATTTACTGCAGCCTGCCCTGTACCATAATTTAAATCCTTAATAACCTTAACATCCTTTATCTCACCATCTTTACCTATTACAAATGAAAGTTCTATTTTCCCTCTAATACCTGCATCTATAGCTTCCTGTGGATATTCTAAGTTCTGGCCAACTTCCTGCCTAAATTTATCAATTCCTCCTGGATAGGTTGGTTTTACTTCAACTTGGTCAAAATCAAATACCCCAAAATTGCCAGTAACTTTTTTGCCAGGTTCATCATGGGGATTCGCCTTGTTTGCAGCATTGACCTCGGACTCTTTTTTCAGGTCATTTTCCTGCCCAGAACTACTGCCCTGCACCTCGTTTGATACTGTGCCTTGATCCATCTCAGCATTATTATTCGAATCTGCAGATATCTGAGGATTTGTGTTCTCCTCAACGACAGCTGTTCTTTCCGTTTTATCCTTATTGGGTGATTTGCAATTCACCACCAAACCCATAATCAATGCTGCAATTGGCAATACGGACAGGTAAAACAGTCTGTTTCTTGTATTCGATTTATCTTTAAAAATCATATTAATTCTTTCCTTTAAAAGTGAATTATTGGAAAACTCATGACTCAGTTGATTCGGATGAACATTCATGGCATAAGCAACCAGCAATTCCGCATAGGCAACTTTATTTTCTGCAAATTGCTCATCAACGATAAATTCATGCTGATACTTCAGCTCATCCCTTATCCAGATTAATAGCGGATTAAACCAGTTGAAAACCCGGATAATCTCCATAAACATAATATCATAGCTATGTCCTTGTTTAACATGGATATCCTCATGCGCTCGGATCATTTTTGTATCCTCGTTTTTAACATTCAACTTAACGATGTTAAAAAATGAATAGCTTCCATGTATATTCCTAACGGACAACCTACTTACAACTAACTGTAAAACACGAGATATCAACAACCCTGCTGCAATGAGGACCCCAAGCCAATAGCCCAACTGCATCCATTTATCCGCCAACCATCCCGGTTGTTGAGATTGCACTTCAGCTGAAGTTGGACTTACCTGCACAGCATTCCCCGTCAGGTCCAACACCGGCAATGTTATCTGCATGATTTCCGGAACCTGTAATTCAATAAAGAGAAACAAAGGCATGATATAGGAAATCAAGACACTGCACAATAAATACCAGCGGTTCATCGTAAAGAAGGTCAGCTTCCTCAATCCATATCGATAGATAAGGAAAAACAGTGCTAAAGACAGATTTGATATCAGTAGATAGGTCATAGCTTCAAATTTATTTCTTATGCTTCTGAATAAGTTTCATGATTTCATCCAAATCCTGCACATCCAGCTTTTTCTCCTCCAAGAAGAAAGAAAGCATTGAACTCGCAGAATTCTCAAAATAACCTTGTAAGAGTTTTCCGGTTATTAATTTCTTATACTCTTCTTTTTCAATCTTTGGAAAATAGCGATGGCTCTTCCCAAAAGACTCATGATCCACAAAACCCTTGGTCTCGAGAATCCGCACAATGGTTGATACTGTATTATAAGCCGGCTTCGGTTCTGGTAAAACTTCAATGATATCCTTCACAAATCCACCCCCCATTTCCCATAGACTGTGCATGATTTGCTCCTCCGCCTTTGTTAGTTCTTTTAACTCGTTCATTATTCTGTGAAAATTTAAAAAGACAATATTGCCTATAATCGATTATAAAACTAATGTATAACTAATTATTTAGTTATACAACTAAAGAATTAGTTATATGTTGAAATAAATAGTTATTTAACTGTATATCAACACATTTAATTTCATTATTGTTTATTAATCAAGGAAAATGTATCAGATATTTGAACCAGGATGACTGGGAATCAGGGGTACGAATCCGCTCACCCACCGGAAGGACCAAGATAAAAACGTCAACTAAGAATCTTCGAATTGTGAACCATTATTAAAGAAGTTGAAATGCACTAAGGAGGTATTCAGAGTGAAACGAAGAATCTATTTTTTGATTTTTTTAGGATTGTTGTCTTCTTGAGCACAGCGAAAGAACTGTTTTTTATTTAAGTAGACTTGTTGAAAAATATTTCACCCCCGCTGTGGGATTGGGTTGTAGAAATTGTACGCATGAAAATTTGAAAATCGAGGTATTTCTTTAATCAGAAAATGATACTAATTTATGTTTGTATGGAGCGGGCGTATTCGATCCGCCCCTACAGTATCGGGGACTTTCCAGCGGCATTTGATCATAATCTTGGTTCATCCTCCCATCCCTTTAATCCTGGTTCAAAACCAGATCATTGTCCATCCCCTCATCCAGACCCTACTGGGAAACCCTTCCATTTTATCACTCTCCCTACCCCTCAAACCTCCATTGCCGATCGGCTTTTTTCGAAGCTTGTTTTTTCTTGCGGTCCAATCTATTCAGGATAACAGATTTTGGGGTCCTTGTTGGCAGACGTTTGGCATCTACCTTCAATGCATCTGTCAATAGATTAAAAAAACGTTCTATCACCAATTCCTTATTCTTGAGTTGGCTACGGTCAATACTGGAGTCCAGCTGCAATAAGCCCTCTTTGGAAATCCTATTCGCCAATCGCTCCCTGATCAAAGCTTTCTGATCATCATCAAAAACCGATGAATTCTCCACATCCCAATTCAACATCACTTTAGAAGACACCTTATTGACGTTCTGACCACCCTTACCACCGGAACGCGAAGTTTTAAAACCCAATTCCTGTATTAACTGTTCTTTATTTACATGCATTTGTAATAAAATTACAATTTTTCCCTTTCCGTGAAAAATTTTGCAACACTTATATAGAGACATTATTATCTTTAAGAAACGAAAAACAGTAATATGAAGATAGGCATTGTATGTTATCCAACTTTTGGGGGAAGTGGTGTAGTCGCAACCGAACTGGGTAAAGCATTAGCAAACAACGGACATCAGGTTCATTTTATCACCTATAGCCAACCTGCAAGACTAGATTTTTTCTCAGAGAACTTATTCTATCACGAAGTAGCAATCAACCAATATCCACTTTTTGATTTCCCTCCTTATGAAACAGCATTGGCCAGTAAACTGGTTGATGTGGTTCGTTTCGAAGGCTTGGATCTTTTACATGTGCATTATGCAATCCCTCATGCCTCCGTGGCTTTCCTAGCAAAACAGATTCTGGAAACCTATGGCATCAATATACCCGTAGTCACTACCCTCCACGGTACAGATATCACCTTGGTCGGTAAGGACAAGAGCTTTAGCCCAGTTGTTACCTTCTCCATCAATAAATCCGATGGCGTAACTACGGTATCTGAAAATTTAAGGGAACAAACCTTGGATTATTTCGATATCACAAATGACATCAAGGTCATTCCAAACTTTATCGATCTGCAAAGATTCCATAATAAGAACCACGAACATTTTAAAAAAGCAATTGCACCAAACCAGGAACGCATCATTGTCCATACTTCCAATTTCAGGAAAGTAAAACGCGTTGAAGATGTAGTACGTATATTCCATAAAGTAACCCAAAAGGTCCCTAGCAAACTTTTGATGGTAGGTGATGGCCCAGAACGTAGAAATGCCGAAGAATTAGCAAGGGAATTAGACATTACGGATTGCATCCGTTTTCTGGGCAAGCAAGACGCTATCGAAGAGATCCTTTCCATTGCCGACCTATTCTTGATGCCTTCAGGTTCAGAGAGCTTTGGTTTGGCAGCATTGGAAGCCATGGCCTGCAAGGTTCCAGTCGTTTCCTCCAATACAGGCGGATTACCGGAACTGAACAAAGAGGGTTTCAGTGGATTCCTGAGTGACGTCGGTGATATTGACGATATGGCTAAAAACTCCATCTATATCTTGGAAGACTGCCAACGTCTGAATGAATTTAAAGAGAATGCCCTACAGCGAGCAAAGGACTTTGAACTCAGCAAAATCGTCCCTATTTACGAAGAATTTTATTCACAGGTCATCGAAAAGGTAAAAAAAGGAAATAAATCTAATTAATCGCAAGCAAAAAGTCATATCTTTGGCTTTTGGAACTACTCCAAAAAGTCAAATATGAAATACAAACGCATCCTACTTAAACTTAGTGGCGAAGCTTTAATGGGCGAGCAAAGCTACGGTATCGACATTAATCGTGTTCAACAATACGCACAAGACATTCAGGAACTTCATAGCTTAGGCATGGAAATCGCCATCGTCATCGGTGGAGGAAACATCTATCGTGGCCTTAGCGCTGAAAAAGCTGGTATGGACCGTGTACAGGCAGATTACATGGGAATGTTAGCTACCGTGATCAATTCAATGGCATTACAAGATGCCCTTGAAAAAGAAGGCATGAAAACTCGTCTATTGACAGCGATCAAAATGGAACAGATCTGTGAACCATTTATCCGCAGACGTGCTGTACGTCACTTGGAAAAAGGTCGTATCGTTATCTTCGGTGCTGGTACGGGTAACCCATACTTCACTACCGATACCGCGGCATCTTTACGTGCTATTGAAATCAATGCTGACGCTGTACTTAAAGGTACTCGTGTGGACGGTATCTATACTGCAGACCCTGAGAAAGATCCTACGGCGAAGAAATTTGACCATATCTCCTTTACTGATGTCTACGAAAAAGGATTGAATGTAATGGATATGACGGCATTTACGCTTTGCCAAGAAAACAACCTACCTATTATCGTTTTCGACATGAACAAACCAGGCAACCTCATGAAACTTGCCAACGGTGAACATGTTGGAACTGTGGTTAGTTAATAATTAAAAGCAAATAATAATCAAGATATGAACGAATTAATTTCACTTCAACTGGACGACTGCAAAGATGGTATGACGAAAGCTGTAGCTCATACTGAATCTGAATTAACCAAGATTCGTGCAGGTAAAGCTAGTCCTGGTATGCTTGATGGAATTTATGTTGATTACTACGGCACGCCAACGCCTTTATCGCAAGTCAGCAACATAAACACACCAGATGCAAGAACCATCGTTGTACAACCATGGGAAAAAAACCTTCTTTCAACTATCGAGAAGGCTATCATGGATTCTAACATAGGTTTGAACCCACAAAATGACGGTTCAATCATCCGCCTAGCGGTTCCTCCCCTTACTGAAGAACGTCGTCGTGATTTAGTGAAAAAAGTTAAAGAAGAAACTGAAAAAGGTCGTGTTGCTATCCGTAACATCCGTAAGGATTCCAACGAGCAAATCAAGAAATTGAAAAACGACGGTGCTTCTGAAGATGAAATCAAGGTAGGTGAAGCTGAAGTACAAAAATTGACCGATACGTATATCGCAAAAGTTGACCAGTTAGCCGAATTGAAAGAAAAAGATATCATGACGATCTAAGTCGATCTTTTAAAAGAATATTCTATAAAGGATTCTTAAAATTAAGAATCCTTTTTTTATTAAAAATTTACCTATATTCAATTAATAAAAACATTCTGCATGACACAATCAAGAAGAAGTTTCCTAAAGCTTGCGAGCATGGGATTAGTTGGTGGTCTTGTTGCTCCTCATTTGATTTCTTGTGATAGCTTGAACAAAAAATCAGGCTCTCCACTTAAAAACATTGGTTTACAGTTATTCACTCTTCGCGAACTTCTCGCTCAAAACCCTCAAGAAGTTTTAAAATCGGTTGCTAAGGTCGGCTATACCCATGTCGAAACCTATGGCGCTGATCCGCACAATGGTGCATTCTGGGGAATTTCCGTCGATGAGCTCAAAAAGATCCTGAACGACAATAACCTAAAAACACACAGTGGACACTATGATCTAGGAAAATACCTAGATAAAGATAGTACAGACAAGGAAAACATCGAGAAATACATCGAAATTGCGCATAACCTTGGCCAGGAATATATCATTGCTCCTGTCCCGCCGATGCACAAATTGAATCAACTCAATCAATCTGACTATCAGTACATGGCCGAACAGCTGAACAAAGCCGGCGAAATGTCCAAAAAAGCAGGTATCAAAATGGGCTATCACAACCACTTCTGGGAATTTAAGGAATTCGGAAATGGAACAAACGGCCTAGATGTCCTATTGGCATTCACTGAGAAAGATCTCGTGGATTTTGAATTGGATATGTACTGGATCACCAAAGCTGGTGTTACACCACAGTCCTATTTCTCTAAACATCCAGGGCGTTTCCCATTATGGCATATCAAGGACATGGATAGAGCTTTCTCCACTCCTTTAGATATCAATAAAATTGATCCTAAGACCGGTAAAAGGGATAGCCTAGACCTGATGGAAACCATGAAAAGCATCAAGTATGCCGAAGTGGGTTCCGGTAGCATTGACTTTATTTCTATTTCACAGTTCGCCAGCGAAAGTGGATTGAAATATGCCTTCGTAGAACAGGATGAAATCTATTCACCTGATAAATACGCTAGCATCAAGAAGAGCTACGACTATGTTCAAAAGACATTCAAATAACAACAAAAGGGCGGAAATAAATTTCCGCCCTTTCTATTATCTTTCAAAAGAAGACTAAAATACCAAGCGTTCTACCTCTTCAGCATTTTCCTCTACTTTTTCTTTCAGTTCTTTCTTGAAATCCAAAATCCTAGCTCCTAATTGCTCATCACTGGTCGCCAAGATCTGAGCGGCAAGAATACCCGCGTTTTTCGCTGCATTTAAGGCCACTGTAGCCACCGGAATACCATTAGGCATCTGTAAGATAGAAAGCACGGAATCCCAGCCGTCAATCGAATTAGAAGACTTGACCGGAACACCGATCACTGGCAAATGCGTAATCGATGCAACCATGCCCGGTAAGTGCGCAGCACCACCTGCTCCAGCAATGATTACCTTCAATCCACGACCTGCCGCCTGCTCAGCAAAATCAAACATACGTTTTGGAGTACGGTGCGCCGAAACAATGCTCACCTCATACGATACCCCTAAATATTTTAAAACCTCAATGGCATCCTGCATCACTGGCAAGTCTGACTTGCTTCCCATGATTACAGCTACTTTTGCGTTTTCCATTATTATCTGAATAAAAAATTATGCAATTACTTTGATCAATTCCTGAACTTTTCTCGCATTTTCGATAGCGATTGCGCGATCTTGATTCACGATCGTCACATGCCCCATCTTGCGGAAAGGTTTTGTATATTTCTTACCGTACAAATGTACATATACCCCCTCAATGCCCAAAGCCTCCTCAATACCTTCATACCTTGCCAACCCTTCATAACCTGGCTCACCCAATAAATTGACCATAATGGCATTCGCTCTTGAAGCGGTATTGCCCAACGGCAGGTTAAAGATTGCCCTTAAATGTTGACCGAATTGCGAAGTATAGTTTCCTTCGATCGTTTGATGGCCTGAATTATGTGGTCGTGGGGCCAATTCATTGACCAAAATATCTCCATCAGCAGTCAGGAACATCTCCACTGCCAAAACGCCGACAATCTGAAGGTCATTCGCGATTTTCATCGCAATGCTTTCCGCTTTCATCTGTATATCAAAAGAATAGGTAGATGGAGAGATCAGGAATTCCACCAAGTTCACCTGAGGATTGAATTCCATTTCTACCATTGGGAAAGTCATCATTTCTCCCTTATCATTGCGGGCAACCATCACAGCGATTTCCTTTTCAAAAGGAACCAGCTCCTCTACTATACTCGGCGCATCAAAAGCCGTCTCAAAATCAGCCTGCGAATTAATCTTCTTTACACCTTTGCCATCATAACCGTCTTTACGCAACTTCTGGATATAAGGTAAAGTAATCTGGCAGTTTGCCAAACCTTCTTTATTGGATATAAATTGAAATGCCGAAGTCGGGATATCATTTTGCTTAAAGAACTGCTTCTGCAGACCTTTATCCTGGATCAACCTAATTACCCTGGATTGAGGATATACCAAAACACCCTCTTCTTCCAATGCTTCAAGGGCATCTACATTCACCTTCTCAATTTCAATCGTTACCATATCCAAATCCTTACCGAAATTATAAACGGTATCAAAATCGGCTAGCGAACCTACCTCAAATTGATTGCACAATTTCTTGCAAGGAGCATTTGGATCAGGATCCAATACATGAACGTTTACATTAAAGTTTATTGCTTCTTGGATAAGCATACGACCTAATTGGCCACCGCCTAAAATTCCTAGGCGCAAATCACCATAAAAATCTTTTGCCATAAATTATTCTATTGCTCTACTTCTACTGGGAAAATATCCCCTTTCAGCAAAGACTGTTGTTCTATTTTTTTCTGTAATTCTAAAAATGCACCGATCAGTGCTTCAGGTCTGGGAGGACAACCTTGCACATAGACATCCACAGGTATGATTTTATCAACCCCTTTGACCACATGGTAACCATGCTGCCAATACGGTCCGCCACAATTGGAACAGGAACCCATGGATATGACATATTTCGGGTCAGGCATCTGCTCATAGAGTTTCTTGATCCGGTCTGCCATCTTGAATGTCACCGTGCCGGCAATGATCATGACATCAGATTGCCTAGGCGAAGGCCTTGGGAATACCCCTAACCTATCCAGATCATAAGTCGCCGCCATCGCGCCCATCATCTCTATGGCACAGCAAGCAATACCAAAACTAATAGGCCACATCGAGGATAACCTAGCCCAATTTAAGAGGTCATCCATCTTAGCGATGATTACCCCATTATTTTGTTGCAATTGTTGGTCTAAACTCATGATTCTGAACTTGGTTTCTTAAACTTAGGCTTGAATCCCATTTTTACCGGTGAAGCAGCTTTCTCTGCCAAGACTTCTTCTATCTCCTGTTCTTTGTAATCCTTCACAACATATTGTTGTGCATTCAATTGTTCATACGCAGAAGCCGGAATCCCCACCGCAACGGTCGGTTTCACATGCCTAGGCTTGATCCAACTGATATCCCCACTTTTCCATACGTAAAGCAATCCTACGATCAGAACAGCAAGGAATATCGCCATTTCAATCAAGGTAAACCAACCCCATCGAGGATCAATGGCATTGAGTTCTGCATTCCCGAATACCGTTGCCCATGGAAAAATAAAGATCAGTTCCACGTCAAACAACAGGAATACCAAGGCAATTACATAAAATCGCGGATTAAACTGTACCCAAGAAGTTCCCGTGGTCTCCTCACCACATTCATAGGTACTTAATTTAATAGGATTAGGATTTTTCGGCGACAAGATTCGAGCTAGGAACATGGTGGCACAAACCAATACGATACCAATGATAGCCATTAAAAGTATCTTACCATATTCCGATATCTGCCCGGGGTCGTCCATGTTACAAAATTAACAATTAATTCAATGCGATTTATAGGATTTTAGCTTTCTTGGCCAATCAATGTACACGAATTTACAAAATGGCCCTCCATTTTTCAAAATATCGATCCTTTTTCCGGAGAAATGGTCGGACTATAGCAATCAATTTACGTTTGGGGGTATTGGTTATGTCTTGTGGTTTGAACCAGGATGGATTGGATGAGAGGATGGACCAAGATCTGGTTTTGAACCAGGATTTAAAAGATTCGAGGATAGACCATGATTATGATCAAATGTTGCTGGAATTTCCCCGATACTGTAGGGGCATATCGAATACGCACGCCCCATACAAACATGGATTTATATCATTTTCTGATTAAAGAAATACGTCGATTTTCAAATTTTCATGCGTACAATTTCTATAACCCACCCCAGCAGGACTGGCATATTTGTAGAATTTGAAGGTTAGAAAGGGCCAACCCACAGCGTGGGTGAAATGTTTTTCTATACCCTTTCTGTGTCACCCTGAGGGCACGCCCGAAGGGTCTCGGAACCATCCATACTTCATTTGAAATGATTTCCTCATCTTAGGATTTCGGAGTAACCCCAAATTCAAAAAAAATAAAAAAATAGATTCTTCGTTTCACTCTGAACCCCTCTCTAGCGCATTTTTATTCTGAACGATCAGTGAGGAATCTGTACGGGTCTCCAATCTACGACCCTGTCATTCTTTACCGAAGGTAAGGGACCTGTACGCCAATGCAACCCGTGGAGCAATACTTTTTCTGCTTTCCGAGATCCTTCCTGCGTACCAGTGCCAAGTTTAATAGAAATGCATTTCTAACCATTCAGGCCCATTTTTATTTATCTGAAGAATATTTTTTATCCGCCATACATCCCCTGCGGGGATGAATTATTTTAGCATGGATGGTAAACAATATAGGGTTAATGCTAAAACGATGTTCGATTAATCGAACATCGTTTTTGCGCGATTTCCAGGCTAAGCTGACATGCCAGCTAAAATAATGGAACCCCAAAGGGGGTTCTATAATTATAAATAAAAGAGCTAATTTATTTTCATTGCCAACATGCTGTCATCACATTCCAATAAATTTATCCCAATTTTTTACCTCTCAGGACGACAAAATGGGGATGACCTCAGGTGCAGGAACTGTTCCCACCCTCACCCTACCTCATCAAAAAAAAGAGGTTGCGAAAAATTTCGCAACCTCTTTCTATATCTTTTATAGAGCCTAGAAAGGTTTTCCAGGCATCTTAGGCATATTACGCATCATCTTGGCAGCCATACCTGGGTTAGACATTTGCTTCATGACTTTACGCATATCCGAGAACTGCTTCATCAGTTTGTTCACTTCATCAAGGCTAGTTCCAGAACCTTTTGCAATCCTGTTCCTTCTTTTAGGATCGATTGCATCTGGATTTTCACGCTCAAACGGAGTCATGGAATCAATAATGGCTTCAATCGGTTTGAATGCATCATCGTCGATCTCAACATCCTTAATTGCTTTTCCAACACCTGGAATCATGCCCATCAAATCCTTCATGTTACCCATTTTCTTGATCTGTTGGATCTGCGATTTAAAGTCGTTGAAATCAAATTTATTCTTACGGATTTTCTTCTGAAGTTCCGCTGCTTGTTTCTCGTCAAATTGTTGTTGAGCACGCTCTACCAAGGAAACCACGTCACCCATACCTAAGATACGGGAAGCCATACGATCAGGGTGGAAAACATCCAATGCTTCCATTTTCTCGCCGGTACCGATAAACTTGATCGGTTTGTTTACCACAGATTTAATGGAAAGAGCAGCACCACCACGGGTATCACCATCTAATTTGGTCAATACCACACCGGTGAAGTCTAAACGGTCGTTGAAAGCTTTCGCAGTGTTCACCGCATCTTGACCCGTCATGGAATCCACAACGAACAAGATCTCATGTGGTTGAGTAGCATCTTTCACCGCGGTAATCTCTTTCATCAAAGCTTCGTCAATCGCCAAACGACCAGCGGTATCGATGATAACCACGTTTTGACCATTGCGCTTCGCTTCTTCAACACCGGCAACAGCGATTCCGATTGGATCTGTTGATTCACGATCAACATAAACCGGAACTCCAACTTGTTGTCCCAACACCTCCAATTGATCGATCGCCGCAGGACGATAAACGTCACCCGCTACCAATAAAGGTTTTTTGCCTTTAGATGCTTTCAGGAAGTTGGCCAACTTACCAGAGAAGGTCGTCTTACCAGCACCGTTCAAACCAGCAATCAAGATAATAGTCGGGTTCTTCGTAATTTCAAGCTCGGTTACCGTACCACCCATCAACTCCGTAAGCTCATCGTTCATGATCTTGGTCAACAACTGACCTGGAGAGATACTGGTCAATACATTCTCACCTAAAGCTTTTTGCTTTACATCATCGGTAAACGTTTTGGCAGTCTTGTAATTCACATCGGCATCCAATAATGCCTTGCGAATTTCTTTCATGGTTTCCGCAACGTTGATCTCTGTAATATTACCCTGCCCCTTTAATACCTTAAAGGCCCTGTCTAATTTATCCTGTAGATTTGAAAACATCTTTTAACTTTCTAAAAATCAATACTTTGTTCCGTTAACAGTATTAAACTGAAAACTTTAGGCATAAACCTGATTTGACTTAATCCTACAAATATAGCTTTTTGCTTTTTTAATTTAAGATTTTGCCTTCAATATCCCTTATTTTTCAAGGAAAAAGAGAATAAAAATGCCTAAGCACAGAATCCCTGAGCCAATATCATTAAGTTAGGTTTTTTTATGCTGAAGTTACAATCTTGTTGGGGTACACTCAACAAACTTCAATCCTTCCAGAGGAAGTTCTTTAGCCCCTGGCTCATTTCCAGTGGCGGAAAAATGGAAAGAATGCCGATGCCTGTGCGATGGGATTGGCCTTGGAATGCTTTCAATAGATCATCCCATTAAAAGGGATGATCTATTGAAAGATATTCCCGACAACAAGGCATTCTTTTCATGCGCGTTGGAATGTGCGAAAAGCCACCTTAAATGAGCCGAAGGTTTTTGGTTACTTTTGGGCTCCAAAAGTAACAAAGAATTTAAATTTTGTTTTTTTCTAAACTCAATGACATTGCCCTAAGCCTTAACCTGTGGAGTTGAAGGGACCCTGGCTCTAAATTCCCTATTCTATTGTCTTATTGTCTTTTGTTTAATGTCTAATCTCTACTTCCCCCTACTCCACAATTGCCCTTGCGTCCTTCAATTGAGTGGAGATATCACGGAACAATTGATCAAAGGTATCATCGATAATCACACCATAAGACTTCAAAAACATAGGACCTATCTTTCCTCTATGATAAGCTAATCCTTCAATGGGGGATAGCTCTCCTTTGGGATAGAAATCTGCCTGATGGAGCTTAGTGGCTACTCGCTCGAGAATCATATTGGAAATGGTTACAACATACTTACCATCTTTCACTTCTAAAAGAAAACCGGCATTAATCACCGCCCATTCTAATTTTGGAGTCCTAGTGCTCACATATTTTTTTGCATTCTCGTGATTCGGAGTCACATTCACCAGTCGACCTGAGAATTGATTCCCATTTCGGAAATGGTCCATTAAAAAACCTTTGGCATTAATACGCATAAAAACTTCTTCTGGACTTAGGCCGGTCTCATATACCTTTTGCCAAACTAATTTACCGCTGGTATTCAACTTTAAAGTAGGAATCTCAAAAATTTCGGCTTCCTTTTTCCAGACCGTATTTCCAGCGGAATCCACTTGAATGGTCAGAACATCATTCTGGGCATAGCCAGCAAACATAAAACACATGCTCAGCATGGTAAACAGCAACTTTTTCATATGATTAGCAATTAATTAGTCTCTGTGTAAATCTTCTTGGAAGTTTTACTATAGCTTTTGACTGAAATATATGAAAAAAGTTTAACTGTCAGGAATTATTTTATTGTCAATTTTTTCTCAGCAATTCCGTTCAAAAAAGACATAAAACTAAGAAAGCCCTGATTGAAAAATCAGGGCCTTATTTGTATAGGTTTTATAAGCCTTAGTCTCTTCTACCGAACAAGATAGATGCGTAGTACAGTAAAGTAACCAATGCTGAAAGTGCAGCAACCACATAAGTCATGGCAGCCCATTTCAAAGCATCTTTAGCACCATCATGTTCTTCAGTGCTATGGGTAATATTGGAAGCATCCAACCAAGCCAAAGCACGTTTTGAAGCATCAAATTCTACAGGTAAAGTGATAAAGCTGAACAAAGTCGTCAATGCAAGCGCAGCAACTCCGATAGCCAACACATACACATTACCGGAGAATGCCATCATGATTACCCCGATCATCAACACCCATGTGGTCAATTTTGAGGCAACACTTACGATTGGCACCATAGCAGAACGGAATTGCAACCAAGAATAGGCTGTTGCATGTTGAACTGCGTGGCCACATTCGTGAGCAGCTACGGCAGCAGCAGCAACCGAACGTCCATGATAAACATCAGGACTTAAGTTAACCGTTCTGTGTGCAGGGTTGTAGTGGTCTGTCAATTGTCCTTCCACAGAAATAACCTGTACATCACTGATTCCATTCTCATTTAGCATCTTCTGTGCTATCTCCGCTCCAGAAAGCCCTGAAGACAGTGGCATCTCCGAGTATTTCTTGAACTTATTTCTGAAAGTAAACTGAACTATCCAGCTCACTACCATGATTCCGATAAAAATTATCCAGTACATATCTTAATATCTTATTTTTCTTTTTTCCATTATCCTATCAAATCTAATTCCAATAGATCTTTTACCACAAAGAAAGAAAAAATTACCGCGAAAACAAGTCGAAATGTACACAAAGAGGACAAAGTGACAGAAAACTTACCCAAGAGTTAAATAAAAACCTACTTCCGACCTTTAAAAATCTGAAGGATTTCTCTAAACCTTATTCGAGTCTTATTCGAGACACATTGCTGAAATTCGGAATGTGTCTCGAATAAAACCTAGACAAAACCCAGAAGGCGATGACAAAAAATAGGCCTGCAATTTTTGCAGGCCTATTTGAAATTTATCTTGATCCTATTTATATTATCCTAATTGAAACATCATATTGTTTTCCTCGATCATCTTTCTCAAGTTGCTCAATGCATAACGCATTCTCCCCAAGGCCGTATTGATACTTACCTCAGTAATGTCCGCGATATCTTTAAAACTCATATCACAGAAAAGACGCATGATCAGCACTTCTTTTTGATCGTCAGGAAGCAATTGGATGATTTTCTTAAGATCCACATCACGTTGATCTTTTACCATTTTCATTTCCACACTATCGTCCGAGAACTGCAAGATTTCAAAGATATCGAAACCATCGTTATTGACTACGTTAGGTGCTCTTTTTTCTTTTCTGAAATGATCGATAACCATGTTATGGGCAATACGCATGACCCAAGGCAAGAACTTACCTTCATCATTGTAACGACCAGCTTTTAGGGTATTGATAACTTTGATAAAAGTCTCTTGGAAAATATCTTCAGCTAAGTATTGATCTTTAACCTGATGGTAGATCGATGTATAGATTTTCGTTTTATAACGTTCTAACAGTACTTGCAAGGCTCTTTCTTCGCCTTTAACATACGCTTGTACCAGTTCCTGGTCACTTTTCTTATTCAATAGTTTCATAATTATGCCTCCACAAATGATGTAAGAGTTTTCTATGTCTTTGTAATATTTTAGTTTAAGCGTAGTAGTGTTTCGATAAGCGATTTGTTTAATGTTATTAGTTCAAAGAGAATTAAAATTTCCGATTAATCAAAAAATGGATTGGTATTTTAACATTTCTTCACATTAAATCCTAATAACAAAAATGGCTCCAAAGTTATCCTTTAGAGCCATCTGAATGTTATATTTTACTCAATTACTTATATAAAGGAAATTGAGCCATCATTTCTCTTACTTTTCCGTGGATACGATCTAGCGCAGCATTGTCTGAACGATTGTTCAATGCCTCGTCGATCAACTCACCGATTTGAATGATTTCGTTTTCTTTGATTCCACGAGTTGTGATTGCTGCAGTACCGAAACGTACACCTGATGTAACGAATGGTGAGCGAGAATCAAAAGGAACCATGTTTTTATTGGTTGTGATACCTGCTAAGCCTAAAACTGCTTCTGCATCTTTACCAGAGATATCTTTGTTTCTAAGGTCTACCAACATTAAGTGGTTGTCTGTACCTCCAGAGATAATTTTATAGTCTCTTTCTACAAAGAACTGAGCTAAGGCAGCAGCATTTGTTTTAACTTGTTTAATGTATGTCAAGTAATCATCAGAAAGCGCTTCACCGTAAGCAATTGCTTTAGCAGCAATAGTGTGCTCCAAAGGACCACCTTGCGTTCCAGGGAATACCGCTAGATCCAATAATTGGGTGATCGTACGTGTTTCTCCTTTAGGCGTTTTGATGCCCCATGGGTTTTCGAAATCCTTACCTACCATGATCATACCACCACGAGGACCACGAAGCGTCTTGTGAGTCGTAGTCGTTACGATATGACAGTGAGGGATTGGATCGTTCAATAGACCGTGAGCGATCAAACCAGCAGGGTGAGAAACGTCAGCGACAACTAGAGCGCCGATTTCGTCAGCAACCTTACGGATACGGGCATAATCCCAGTCACGAGAATATGCAGACGCACCACAGATAATCACTTTTGGTTTTTCACGACGAGCAGTTTCTTCTAATTGTTCGTAGTCGATTAGACCAGTATCTTCTTTTACACCGTAGAATAATGGTTGATAAAGTTTACCAGAGAAGTTTGCTGGAGAACCATGAGTCAAGTGACCACCATGGCTAAGATCGAATCCTAGGATTTTATCGCCAGGTTTTAAGATGGCAAGGAAAACAGCAGCATTGGCTTGTGCACCAGAGTGAGGCTGTACGTTCACCCATTCAGCGCCAAACAATTCTTTTGCACGGTCGATGGCAATTGTTTCAATTTTATCCACAACTTCACAACCTCCATAGTAACGTTTTCCTGGAAGTCCTTCTGCGTATTTGTTGGTCAAAACAGAACCAGCGGCTTCCATAACCTGCTTGCTCACAAAGTTTTCTGAAGCGATAAGCTCAATACCTTCTTCTTGGCGTTTTAGCTCCTCGGCAATTAGATTAAAAATGGATTGATCTCTTTCCATATTGATATTTTTTATTGGGGGGGTATTAAAATTTCAAATTTGTTGCAAATATAGATAATTACAAAGAAATGGGCTTATAATTACCTAAATTTCTCCAATGATTTTTAAGGATTGCCATTTTGTTAAGTTTTTTCTCAATTGAATAACGGACTGTTGAACCTCCCAATCATAAAACGACCACATGTTAGCGATAGTATTCCTGAGCCTCCCAATTCGATGAATAAGCAATTTTTCTACTGCCATATGCCCTTCATTCCCCTTCTGGTCTCTGTTTGCCGATTGTCATAATAAGGTTGCTTACTAAAAGGAAAGCGAAAAATATGTATTTTTGTAGCTGTAAATTCAGAGGAAATTAATATGGCTTCAGATAATTTGACAGCTGTAGCTCCGGTAACTTTTACCGAAGGTGCACTAAACGAACTAAACAAACTGATCGACCAACAAGAAATCGGTGCTGATTTTGGATTGCGCATTGGCGTAGAGGGTGGAGGTTGTTCAGGGATGAGCTACATTTTGGGATTCGACCAAATCAAGGATGGCGATACAGAATATAACATTCAGGGCATGCGTGTCTTTATGAACAAAGCTCATGGGCTATATTTAGCAGGAATGGAGATCGACTTTAAAAACGGTCTAGATGCTCGCGGATTTACATTCAATAATCCAAACGCAACAAGCACTTGTGGTTGCGGAAGCAGCTTCTCTGCATAAATAAAAAATATTGCCGTTAAAAGGTTTCGCCTTGTACATCGACAGTCAGTATTGAAATATCGCTAGCGAGAATACCCAAAAATCTGTTGTTTAATTTTTACACGCCTGCGCAGCAAAACTATTCAAACTGTCTATTTTGGCGAAGCCTTTTTTAATGCCTCTTCCACTTAGCATTATGATGCCCTAAAGGCATAAAAAACCTACAGAATTTCTTGGATCAACAACCAACAACCTTCGGTTTCCGCCTTCTAGTCGTCCTGACGAAGGAAGAATCTCGGAATTCAGCAAACCCATATTTATTTAAATAACAACAAAAACAGTATTGCCTCATAAGCTGCATTGGCGAACAGGTCCTGCAACTGCGGTTTCCGCCTTCCAGTCATTCTGACGAAGGAAGAATCTCGGAATACTGCAATCCCATAATTATTAAAAAACAACATAAAAAGTATTGCCTCAAAGTTTGCATTGGCGTACAGGTCCTGCAACTGCGGTTTCCGCCTTCCAGTCATTCTGACGAAGGAAGAATCTCGGAATACTGCAATCCCATAATTATTAAAAAACAACATAAAAAGTATTGCCTCAAAGTTTGCATTGGCGAACAGGTCCTGCAACTGCGGTTTCCGCCTTCCAGTCATTCTGACGAAGGAAGAATCTCGGAATACTGCAATCCCATAATTATTAAAAAACAACATAAAAAGTATTGCCTCATAGGCTGCATTGGCGAACAGGTCCTTTACCTTCGGTAAAGAATGACAGGGTCGTAGATGGGAAAACCGTACAGATTCCTCACTGATCGTTCAGAATAAAAATGTGCTAATGAGGGATTCAGAGTGAAGCGAAGAATCTATTGTTTTTTTTATGAGGACATTGATCATTGCGAATCGTAAGATGAGTAAACTGTTTTTTTTGTTTTAAACCCATAAAGAGGAATTGTTGAAAAACATTTCACCCACCCTTTGGGTTCGCCTTTTCAAACATCCAATTTCTACAAATATGTCACCCCTGCTGGGGTTCAAAAATAATCTTGGCCTATCCTCCCATCCATTCCATCCTGGTTCATTCCATAATCTTGGTCTATCCTCCCATCCATTCCATCCTGGTTCAAATCCCCCAATCCCAGCTATCTATAATTTGTGCAAATTTTTCACTAAATTAGCCACCTTTAAAAATCAGAATTAGATTACGTGATGTACAAGGAATATAAGCAGTTAAATCTTTCAGAAATAGGCAAAGAGGTATTGAAACGTTGGGAGACTGACGACATCTTTGCGAAGAGTATCTCCAACCGTCCAGCCAGCAAACCCTACACTTTCTACGAGGGACCTCCATCAGCGAATGGAATGCCTGGTATCCACCATGTTATGGCGAGAACGATCAAGGATATTTTTTGCCGTTATAAGACTTTGAAAGGTTATCAGGTTAAACGTAAAGGTGGTTGGGATACCCATGGTTTGCCGATTGAATTAGCTGTTGAAAAGACTTTAGGTATCACTAAAGAAGATATCGGTAAGAAAATTTCCGTGAAGGACTATAATGATGCCTGCCGTAAGGAAGTCATGAAATATACGGATGTATGGAACGACCTGACCCAGAAAATGGGCTATTGGGTAGACCTGGAACATCCTTATATTACTTACCAAAATGAATATATCGAGACCCTATGGTTCTTATTGAAGGATCTTTATAAAAAAGGATTGCTTTATAAGGGCTATACGATCCAACCATACTCTCCTGCTGCGGGAACGGGATTGAGTTCGCATGAATTGAACCAACCTGGAACCTATAAGGACGTTAAGGACACTACGATTGTTGCTGAATTCCGTTTGGATAAACAACAGATCCACCCAATGATGGATCGTTTGGTGGAAAACCAAGATGAGGACGTGGCTTTCTTGGCCTGGACGACCACACCTTGGACCTTACCTGGAAACAGCGCCTTGACAGTGGGTAAAAATATTGACTATGTCAAAGTGAAAACCTTCAACCAATACACTGGAACGGCTGTTTCGGTGATCTTGGCAAAAAACCTGATATCAAAGCACTTTAAAGCTGATGGTCAGCAGGTTTCCTTCCAAGACTATAAATTTGGTGATAAGGTTATCCCTTGGGAAATCGTAGAGGAATTTAAAGGAGCAGAAATCGAAGGCTTGCGCTATCATCAATTGATGCCTTATGTGACTTCTGAAGAGCTAAGGGAAAAAGCATTCCGTGTCATCTTAGGCGACTTTGTGACCACTGAAGACGGTACTGGTATCGTGCATACTTCACCAACCTATGGTGCAGATGACTTTAGGGTAGCTCGTGAGAATGGTATTCCATCCATCATGGTTCTTGATGAAAACGGAAAAGAAGTGCCAACCGTGGACAAGACCGGTAAATTCGTAAAAGAAATCACCGATTTTGCTGGCCGTTTTGTAAAAGAAGAATATTATTCCAATGAAGAGCGTGCGGACAAAGATTTCCGTCCAACGGATGTATTGATCGCCATCAAACTTAAGGAAGAGAACAAAGCATTTGATGTTAAGAAATATGAGCACACCTATCCGCACTGCTGGAGAACGGACAAACCGGTACTATACTATCCATTGGATAGCTGGTTTATCAAAACAACAGCGGTAAAGGAAGAACTGGTGGCTTTGAATAAAACTATTAACTGGAAGCCAGAGGCAACAGGAACTGGGCGCTTTGGCAACTGGTTGGAAAACCTGGTTGACTGGAACCTTTCCCGTTCAAGATATTGGGGAACTCCCCTACCTATCTGGAGAAGTGAAGACGAGAATGAGGAGATCTGCATAGGTTCAATGCCTGAACTGAAATCTTACCTGGAAGCTTCATTAAATTCAGATGTCCTGACCGAAGATGAAAAAGCAACCAACAAATCCTATCTGGATAAATTTGGAACCGATGAATTAGACCTACATAGACCTTATGTGGATGATATCATCTTGGTTTCCGATGGCGGGCAGAAATTATTCCGTGAACCGGACTTGATCGACGTATGGTTTGATTCAGGAGCAATGCCTTATGCGCAATGGGGATTGGATTACGATAAATTGGAAAAAGGTGAAGCACTTCCTTTCAAGGATGAATACTTTTCGGCTTTCCCTGCTGATTTCATCGCAGAAGGTGTTGATCAAACACGCGGTTGGTTCTTTACCTTGCATGCGATTTCAACCATGGTACGCGGATCGATTGCCTTCAAGAACGTAGTTTCGAATGGATTGGTACTGGACAAGAATGGCAACAAGATGTCCAAGCGTCTAGGAAATGGCGTGGATCCATTTGCTACGATCGACAAATATTCAGCAGATGCAACCCGTTGGTACATGATCAGCAATGCCGCACCATGGGACAACCTGAAATTTAATGTAGAAGGCTTGGATGAAGTTCGTCGTAAGTTCTTCGGCACCTTATATAATACATATGCATTCTTTGCGCTTTATGCCAATATTGACAAATTCAATTATGCAGAGCCTGAGATTCCATTAAAACACCGTCCTGAAATTGACCGTTGGATCCTTTCTTTATTGAACAGTTTGAGTAAGGAAGTTGATGGATTCTATGCAGATTATGAGCCTACCAAGGCAGCCCGTGCGATCCAGAATTTTGTAGATGAGCATTTGAGCAACTGGTATGTTCGTTTATGCCGTCGCCGTTTCTGGAAAGGAGAATATTCACAAGATAAGATCTCGGCTTACCAAACCTTATATACCTGTTTGGATACCATTGCAAAATTAATAGCACCGATCTCACCATTCTTTGCAGACCAATTGTATTTGGACTTAAATGCAGCAACAGGCAAAGAAAAGTATGAGTCGGTTCACTTGGCAGACTATCCAGCTTACCATGAGGACTTGGTAGATAAAGAATTGGAAGAACGTATGGCCTTGGCCCAAGATATATCATCCTTGACCCTTTCCTTGAGAAAGAAAACAGGGATCAATGTTAGACAACCATTGAGCAAGATTTTGGTGCCTGTACTGGACAGTTCCTTCCAAGAGAAAGTAGAAAAGGTAAAAGACCTGATCCTTTCAGAAACAAATATCAAGGATATTGAATTTATTACGGACACTACCGGTATTATTAAGAAAAAGGTAAAACCTAACTTCAAAGTCCTTGGTGCTAAGGTAGGTAAGGATATGAAAGTGGTAGCCAGTGCAATCCAAAATATGGATGCTGCCCAGATCCAAGCACTAGAAAATCAAGGATCCGTCCAGTTAACTGGCACGGAATATGTAATTAGCAGCGATGATGTAGAAATCATAGCAGAGGACGTAGAAGGATGGCAAGTTGCTAATTTAGGACGTTTAACGGTAGCTTTAGACGTTAATATTTCTGCAGAGTTAAAGGAAGAAGGGATGGCAAGAGAGCTTATTAACCGCATCCAAAATCTCAGAAAAGACAAAGGATTTGAAGTTACTGACCGAATAAATGTGACCTTAAGTCAAAATACTGAAATTCAACAAGCTGTAGATAATAATTTCTCGTATATTTGTACGGAAATTTTGGCCGACAGTCTGAAATTCGATAGTGCCCTGGCAAATGGCGATGCTATCGAAATTGACGGAGAGAATTTATTGCTATCAATAGAAAAAATTTAAAGTATGGGAAACACAGAGAAAACACGGTACAGTGATGCTGAATTACAGGAATTTAAAGCAATAATTCTTGAGAAGTTGCGCATAGCGAGAGAGGAATTAACCTCTTTGACTACTTCTTTAAGTAATAGCAATGCGAATGGAACTGACGATACAGCAGGTACCTACAAGACATTAGAAGATGGCTCTGCAACATTGGAGAAGGAACAAATCAACCAATTAGCAGCTCGTCAAAAGAAATTTATCGACAATCTTGAAGCAGCCTTAGTGCGCATTGAGAACAAGACTTACGGAATCTGCAGAGAGACTGGTAAGTTGATTCAAAAAGAAAGATTGAAAGCTGTACCTCATACCACCTTGAGTATTGAGGCAAAAAACAAACAATATTAAGCAAAAGATTAAATAAATGGTCTTTGTTATCAACAGCAAAGACCATTTTTATATGCTATGAAAGGATACTCCAAGCCCGTTCTACTGATTATTATCATTTTATTGGTTGACCAAATCTCGAAGTTTTGGGTCAAGTTAAACATGACCATCGGTCAGGATTTCAAAGTTTTAGGTGATAAGTTCTTGATTCACTTCATTGAAAATCCAGGCATGGCCTATGGAATGGAATTCGGTGGCGAATATGGCAAGCTTTTCCTGAGTGTGTTCCGTATCATTGCTGTAATGGGCATTGGTTATGGACTTCACTATATGGTGAAGAACAAGTATAACCGTGGCTTTATCCTGAATGTAGCCTTGATATTTGCTGGTGCGTTAGGCAATATCATTGACAGTGCCTTTTATGGATTGATCTTTAGTGAGAGTACTCCATTCTCCAAAGCAGTCCTGTTTCCGGATGGAGGTGGGTATGCCTCTTTCTTACATGGTAAGGTCGTAGACATGCTTTATTTTCCACTCATCAGTGGCACCTTCCCTACTTGGTTCCCAATCTGGGGCGGAGAGGACTTCTTGTTCTTCCGACCAGTTTTCAATATTGCCGACTCGGCGATATCCGTGGGAGTTTTCTTGATCCTGATCTTCCAAAAGCGTTATTTCAAGGAAGAACATGATGAAAAATCACATGCCAACAGTGAAATCGTAGAGGATTAAACTTTCCGATTTAACAAAGCTAATTACAACACTTTTCGCTTATTCCGTATATTTGGACATGAAAAATCTCCGAGTACTATTTTCTATTGCCCTTTGTCTGGCAATTTTAGGTTCAGCACACTTGGCAATCGCACAAGTCAACCCTAAGAATCTGAAGAAACATATCAAATATCTTTCCGCAGACAAAATGCTTGGGCGAGAAACGGGCATGAAAGGTTCTTCAAAAGCCGCAGACTACGTTGAGAAATACTTTAAAAAATATAAGTTGGAACCTAAAGGGGAAAACGGCTATCGACAAAACTTCCCTGCAAAGGTGACCAAGGTTAAGATAGAAAATGCCGAAAGAAGATCGGACAATATCATAGGTTTCCTAGATAATGCCGCGCCCTATACCATTGTTATAGGTGCGCATTATGATCACTTAGGTAAAGGTGAGATCGGAGGTTCTAAAGATTCACTTGGTGTAGGAAAAATCCATAATGGAGCGGACGACAATGCTTCCGGCGTAGCTGGATTGTTGGAGTTGGCAAGACATTATGCAACAAATGACATTAAAGAACCTTTTAATTTCTTATTTATCGGCTTTGGCGCGGAAGAATTGGGATTGATAGGCTCAAAATATTTTACCGAAAATCCAACCATTCCTTTAGCATCCATCCAATGGATGTTGAACATGGATATGATCGGCCGGTATAATCCAGATAATGGATTGGCAGTCATTGGTTATGGGACGAGTTCAGCATTCCCAAAGATCTTTGAAGGTATAAGCAGTACCATCAAATTCAATAAGAGCCGTGATGGAAATGGTGGTTCAGACCAAACATCATTTTACAGAAAGAATATTCCAGTCCTTTTCTTCCATACAGGTGGACATGATGATTACCACAAACCTACCGATGATGAAGAAAGGATAGACTACAAAGCAATGGAAGCAATCCTTAAATTGGAAATTGATGTACTGGACAATTCCATGAAACAACCTAAGATGGACTTTCAATGGACCAACTAAGTTCAAATATCAGGGTCTTGATCACGGGATCGAATGGTTTTCTGGGACAGAAATTAACAGATTTTATCTTGAAAGAGACGGACTATAGCCTATGCTGTACTTCTCATTCGGAAAACAGGAATCCCAATAATCAGGGCTATCAATTTGTACAATTGGACCTGTTGGATTCAGAAGGCCTTATCCAACTTTTAGGCTCATTTAACCCTACGCATATTGTCCATACCGCAGCCATGACCAGTGTTGAAGCTTGCGAGCAAGACCCTGAGACCTGCAACAAGCTCAATGTCGAGGTAGTCAAATTGCTTTCAGAGCAATGTAAAGCGAAGGACATCCACCTTACCTTCCTGTCTACAGATTTTGTTTTCGACGGGAAAAATGGTCCATATGATGAGCTTGCCGAAACCAATCCATGCAATGCATATGGACAGAGTAAACTGGATGCGGAACAAGCAGTACTCCATTCAGGTTGCCGTGCGGCAATTTTGAGGACCATTCTAGTTTATGGGATTATTGCTGATCGGAACCGATCAAATCTGGTCCTATGGGCAAAATCAAAACTGGAAGCCCAAGAAGCAATCAAGGTGGTCAGCGACCAATGGCGTATGCCAACCTGGGTAGATGATCTTGCGAATGCCTGTTTGCGCTGCATTGAAAGGAATGCAGAGGGCATCTACCACATTTCAAGCGACAAAATGTTCAGTGTCCTGGAAGCAGTTGAGGAATTAGCCGATTATTGGAGTTTCGACAAATCCTTGATCAGTCCTATCCAAGCCGCTGAAATTGGACAAGCCGAAAACAGACCGCGAAAAACTGGGTTTATTTTAGATAAAGCGATACGCGAACTGGGTTTTAAACCAACGCCCTTCCGCGAGTCGCTCACTTATATCGATCAACAATATACATTCTTTAGAAAATAACTATGCAAGATAAATACGCAAGGGAATCCTATACCGAAATGAACGAATTGGTACTTCCCAATGACACCAATACTTTCGGAAACCTCATGGGGGGAAGACTTCTTTATTGGATGGATATCTGTTCGGCAATGGCGGCGCAGAAACATTGCAATAACCAAGTGGTAACCGTTTCGGTAGACAATGTGTCTTTCAAACGTTCCATCAAATTAGGTGAAGTGGTGACCATCGAGGCACAAGTAACCCGCGCTTTCAACACTTCCGTTGAAGTTAGAATGGAAATCTTTGCGCAAAACCTCCCTCAGGGCACTAAAGTTAAGTCCAATGAGGCATATTATACCTTTGTATCCATCGACGAGTCTGACCGTCCGAAAGCTATCCCTAAGTTGATCCCAGAGTCTGATAAGGAAAAGACTTTATATGACGAGGCCATGCAACGTAGGGAATTAAGGTTGTTATTGGCAGGCAAACTAAAACCAGAAAATGCCACAGAGATCAAGAATTTAGTCAATCTTTTTGAGCATAAGGGCTAAGGGGAGTTGTGATTTCTGAGTTGAACCAGGATGGAAGGGATTAGAGGATAGACCAAGATCATGGAATGAACCAGGATTCAATGGATGAGAGGATAGACCAGGATCGTGATCCATATTCCTCTTTAAAGATATTAATTTTCGGGACGAATTGAATGCATACCCTTAGATTTCATCCCTTTTTAGGCTTAATATACAAAGCTCTTATGTATCCATTCGATCGGTCCTAGATGGCAGTGTTATGCATACAATGGTGGTAAATACGGAATCCTCATCCCCCTGTTTGATCAGTAGGGATGCAATGGGTGTCGGATAGTAGCTATTGATGATATTGATCCTTTCCTGTACACCCTTTATTCCAAAGGAGCTTTGTTTGAATGCAGATGATTTATTTTCTGCATCCTTATTAAATCCTATTCCATTATCCATTATCTGAATGATAATTTTCTGGTCCTCTTCGGCAATGGATATTCGGATCAAGCCTTTTTTAGATTTCAAATGTCGGACACCATGGTGCACGGCATTTTCAACAATGGGTTGGATCAACATAGAAGGGATTTTCTTATCCTTCTTTATCAATCCTTTTTGAATCTCAAGTTCAAAATCGAATGCATGGTTAAAGCGTTCCTGTTCCAGTTCTAGGTAAAGTTTCAATAATTGTATTTCAGAACTCAAGCCGACAATGGAATACTGGGAATTCTCCAAGACCAAGCGACTAATGCTGGCGAATTTTTGGATTAGATCACTGGCACTTTTACTATCCTTCTCCACTACATAAGCTTCAATGGAATTCAGCACATTAAAAATAAAATGAGGGTTCATTTGGGAACGGATTGCCTTTAATTCACTTTCATAGAGCTTTTGCTTAAAATCATTTTCCAAGCGTTCCTGTTTCTCTTTTTCTATATCGGCGGCTTGCTCCTTGATCTTCGTTTCATTCATCATCAACTCCTGTTGGAGCTTAAGGTTGTATTCTGCCTGAAGTCGGTTAATGTTCTTATGTTCTTGTAGCCGATAGAAATAAAAGAGCGTAACAGCAGAGAGAAATAAGACCACAAACAAAAGCTTGAACCAAACCGTAGCATACCAGTGTGAAGCCAAGCTAATGTCAATTGAAGCAATCTGTGTTGACCAATTTCCAAACTGATCTCCTACCCTGACCTGAAATTGATAATCATCTCCTTCCAAATTATTATATACCGCAATCTGCTCTTCAGAACTTTCCACCCATTGGGGATCAAATCCAATCAATTGATATTGAAACCTCAGTCCTTGTTCCAAGAGTTGCTCTGCTGCAGAGAAGTTAAAGGTGAAGTTATTTTCATCTGGACCTAATTCGATTACCTTTTTGAATAGGTCTTCTGATCTATCTTGATGTTGAACGAAAAACTTATTGATCAAAGGCTTAAAATTGATCGTCTTATCTGGATGAAAAACGGGCAAATCCCCCTTGACTAACCCCCAATTAGTACACCAGAAGAGCTCATTACCTCGGACAAAAAAACTGTATGTGATGTACTCCTCAGGTGGGAATATCCCTGCAGATTCATTGAGATGGAAGAATAGCTTGGAATCTGGTTGGAAAAACATGGTGCCATCAAGCGACTTCATCCAAATAAGTCCATTTTTATCTGCTTGCATCTTGACCGAGTATAACCAGGGTTGCGTATTACTTTCTGGATATTGGATAAACTCATACTCTCTCCTATTATTTTTCTTGATTTCAGCAATTCCTGAACTGGAATTACTGAACCAAAACCGTTTGTCCTGATCCAACAGAAAGGAGAATACCGTATTGGATTGGAGGGTCTTTGGATTTTGTTTATTATGGGTGAATTGTTTGAATTGAGGGTCGAGCTTGTTTTCTAACAGGACCAATCCATAGCCATCCATTCCTAACCAAATTGAACCAAAGGCATCTTTGCCAACACAGATAACTTTTGGGTCTGGTAATCCCTCCTTTTCCGCAAACAGGTATATCTGCTTAGTATTTAAATGGTATCTATATAAGCCCGAACTCCAGGACCCTATCCATAGTATGGGTTCGTTGGCAATGGTATCCAAGATAATGCTATTGCAATCAGCTTTTCTAAAACCATAATCTTCATTTCTGATTTCCAATGGAACCAACCCTTTTTTAGGATCCTTAAATTCATAAACTCCTTGATCGATTGTTGAGATATAAATGGCCTCATCTGTTGTCATCAGGTTTCCAATCTTGAGATCTTTTAAGGAATATTTTGACAATCTAAAATCCTTATTCGCATCCAGTTCACCGAAATCAGTTTCAGTCCTGTACCAAACTTTACCTTTCCAATTGAACAATTCTACGATTGGATCGGCGTATCGATCTTCAATAAGACTATTTATTTGGTTGAGTTTGGTAGAATAATAAAACAGGCCCGAATTAGTTGCCAGCCAATAGCCATCCTTTACAATACAAAAATCAAAGATCCGTGTTGCCTTCGGTGTAATCGGCATTAATGTTTCTATAGAAATA
This sequence comes from Sphingobacterium sp. LZ11T8, assembly GCF_024261425.1. NCBI lineage: Bacteria > Pseudomonadati > Bacteroidota > Sphingobacteriia > Sphingobacteriales > Sphingobacteriaceae > Sphingobacterium > Sphingobacterium sp. LZ11T8. The sequence continues at coordinate 237,728 of NZ_JANBZY010000001.1, forward strand.
TACTCGATTTTCTTGGTTTCAGGCTGATAAGTATAGATGCCATTGGACACATGGCCAATCAGGATTTTATTTTCAGTTGGCCAAAAGGCAATGGAACTGATGCTATTATCATAAAAATTGATACTTTTGTCCCAGCCCAGAATAGAGGAAATGGTGTTTTTGAAGCTATAATCAGCAGCGATAAGATCATGGTCATAATATCCAGCATAGATACGATCTGGACGCAAAACAATACCATCTACCGCATTTTCCCCTTCATTTTCAAGATTAATCTGTTTTGCTGTATGTTTTATCGGATTATAGCATATCAAACCATCATAACGGGTCCCCATCCAGATATTCCCCAAAGAGTCCTCATCCAAGGAAAAGATGGAAAGATAATTTTTACTCACTATCCCAGGCATAGAGATCTGTTTTATTTCACCCGTTTCAGGATCTAGGGACTGGAGGTCTGTCTCTTGCCCTGAAAAATAAATCATACCCGATTTAGAAGCCAGTACATCATAAAGGTTGGTTTTTACCAAGCCTTTGTTGCTCACTTTTGCCGTATACGAACTCAGGTTATTTCCTATAGGCTTATTTCGATCATAGCAGATCAGTCCATGGCTATTGCTGGTAATCCAAATTCTATTTTTCTGGTCAATAGCCATGCTACCGAGGTAATTGAGCATCACCCCGTTTGTATGTTCAAATTTCACATCGGTAAACTTCTGACCATCAAAATAGGAAAGCCCACGTTTACCACTAATCCAGATCAATCCATTGCTGTCTTGCTCAAGCCCTTCCACTTCATTGTTGGAAAGCCCTTCCTTCTCGGTAAAATGGAGAAAGTTATAGATCCGTCTTTGTCCATAGGTAATAGAACAGGTTAAGCATACAGCAAGGACAAAAGATAGAATTATCTTCAAATTCATTGGGTTTAGAAGGCTGTAAACAACCTATCCATCAATTGCTTTTTTTTATTTGGAGAGACTTCGATCTCCGAACCATCGACTAATTCTAAGGTCCCTCCTTCTCCTTTTTTATATTTTACGACGTAATCTAAATTGACAATGACACTTCTATTGACTCGAAAGAGCTGCGTATTCTCCAATAACATTTCAAATTCCTTTAATGTTCTGGAAACAATGATTTTCGAGAGATTATTCAGGAAGAAGATACTGTAATTGCTCATGGCTTCGATACGGATTACATCATCCTTTTTCACCAGATGTATCCCTTCGGCAGTTGGCAATGCTAATCTTCCCATCACTGGGCGATTTTCCGTTAAGTCCACTTTTTTCAACTTTTCCCGCTGGGTGATCCGCAGTTCAAGTTTGACCATGGCTTTCTTGAGTTCCTCATTGTTTACTGGCTTTAGGAGATAATCGAGTGCATTTGCCTTCAAGGCATCCAAGGTGTAGATGTTATAGGCAGTGACAAATATGACTTCAAATTCAAATTGACCAAGTTTTTCGAGGAATTGAAATCCGTTCATAAATGGCATTTCAACATCGAGAAAAAGGACATCACATTCCATATTGGGCATTTGAAGCAAGGCTTCTTGAGGGTCATTGAATACGGCCGTTATGGACAATAGCTCCTGGAATTGTTGCAGCTTATGTTGCAATAATCCGGAACCACGAATTTCATCATCCAAAATAACTGCCTTTATCATATGTCTGTTAATTGGTTATTAATGAGTCAGCTGATATAAAGTTATTTGAAATTTTTGAATTAAACAGGAAGAATGAGCAAAGTAGGGATTTTAGTTATTGAAAGCGGAAAGATAATGAGAAAATAAAAAAACTCCCCAGTTTGGGGAGTTTCAATGTCTTTAGTCAGCATTTCCGAGTTGAACGATCCGATCAAACTCTTCAGCCTTAAGGGGCATCACGGATAGCCTACCTTGTCTGACCAATGCGATATCTTGAAGCAATGGATCTGCCTTGATTGTTTCCAAGGTAACTGGATGTTTGAAAGTTTCCACTGGAGCTAGATCCACCACTACCCAACGTTCATCTTCTGTGGTTGGATCTTGGTAGAATTCTTTCACGACTTTTGCCAAACCTACAACTTCTTTACCCTCATTGCTATGGTAATAAAGTACGAGGTCGCCTTTTTTCATCGCTTTTAGGTTGTTTCGAGCTTGATAGTTGCGTACGCCATCCCAAAAGGTCTCCCCATCTTTATTAAATTGTTCCCAACTGTATTTAAATGGTTCAGATTTCACCAAAAAGTAATTCATATCTGCATATTGATTAGCCAACGAACCTGTTGGCAGATTCCAAATTCAATTAGTTCTGTTGTTCCAAGATTTCCATTTTATCAGCGTAGTGTGCACAATAGTCACGTAAATCGCCAATAATTTTCTCAGCCATTGGATCACCACCTGAAGACCTTAGGAATGAGTCGCCTAATGTTTGCAAAGTTTCATAGAAGAAACGCTTCATTTCATCATAAGGCATATCTTTAGTCCAAAGGTCAATTCTTAATGAATTTTTATACTGGGCATCCCATAGCGCTAAGAACATAGCTTTTGCTGGTAATTCTTCTGTATTCTGCCCATCTGTAGAACTCCATTGGATGGAATCTGGAACATTGGAATCATCTAACTCGATCTGGAGTTTGATTTCTGCTTTCTTCATATCTAAAACTGTAATTTTATTAACATTGAAATGATACCCACCACCAAAATAAAGCCTATCTGCATGATCCATAAGCGTTGCGTATTCTTGGTCCATAAGCGGAACAGGATATCCACAACGATGAGCACGATAGAAAGGATAAGGAGCCAAGCCCATGAAAACAATGGCTTTTCTACCGAACCCATTTCAGATATTGCCCATACAAGGATACAAGCCAAGGTTATATTCAATGGGGTTAACTTCATCTTTTCTTGCTTGGTTTACTATTTCCCTTTTTTACCGGCTTAGCTTTACCACGAGCCTGTCTTTTTGAGTTATTTGCCTTAATGGCATATTTTTTCTCGTGGAATGCACCTTTGAAATCGGGGTTATCTTTTTTCTTCTGATTATCAATTTCCCTAGCGATATCCTGTTTCTCGTCGAAAGGTGTCTTTTCAACAACCACATCCGCAGGCAATTCCTTCACAGGAATGGTCTGTCTGATCAGTTTTTCAATTTTTGCCACATAATACTCTTCGGCTGGATTACAGAAGGTAATGGCATCACCTGTCTGGAATGCACGGCCTGTTCTGCCGATACGGTGTACATAGTCCTCGATAACGATGGGAACATCGAAATTGATCACATGGCTCACTTGCGATACATCTAATCCGCGAGCAGCAACATCCGTAGCAACCAAGATCCTAACTTCACCTTCTTTGAAGGCATTAATGGAATTGATGCGGGTATTCTGGCCTTTGTTTGCATGGATTACGCGAACCTCCTCAGGACCATATTTACGTTCTAGGAAGGCATATATACGATCAGCAACCACCTTAGTCTTGGTAAAAACGATGATTCTACTGAAGGTTTCATCGTCTTTGAAGAAATGTTGCAATAAGTTGATCTTCGTCTTTAAGTTGGGAACATGATACAGCTCCTGGGTCACAGTTTGTGCCGGAGTTGCCTGTTCAGTTACTTCGATAACGGTTGGGAATGCCAAGAAATCACCTGCAATCTTACGCACGAGTTCACTCATGGTTGCGGAGAAAAGAAGGTTCTGTCTTTTTCTAGGGACGATTTCCAGGACACGGTGGATTTTTCCAATAAAACCCATGTCCATCATCTTGTCTGCTTCATCAAGGACCAAGAATTTAAGGCTCTTGACATTGATATCACCTTCTAAATAGAGGTCGAGGAAACGGCCTGGAGTAGCAACAATGATATCACAGCCTTTGGCAAGGAGTTCCTTTTGGGTTTTTGGTCCCAAACCACCATATAACAGAACGGTTCTTAAGTCTAAGTAAGTGGAGAATTGCTTGATATGCTCTTCAATCTGCATAGCAAGTTCTCGGGTAGGGCTTAAAATCAATGCTCTTGGGTCATTACCTTGAGCATATTTCAGCTTCATGAGCATCGGCAGCACAAATGCTGCAGTTTTTCCGGTCCCTGTCTGCGCAATCCCCATCACGTCTTGCCCCGCTAGAATCGGTGTAATCGCCTTTTCTTGGATTTCAGTCGTGGTTGTATAGCCTGCTTCGGCTATTGCATTTAGGATCTGCTTATTAAATTTAAAGTCTTCAAATGACGCCATCTTGGCAAAGATAGTTAAATCCAAGGACATGCAGTGGCCTGATTTCCTTACAAATCATTTTGATTTGCGCCTAAATTCCAGCAAATTTGTCCTACCACAAAAAAGGTTGATATGAAAAAACTAGTATTACTATGTGTGCTGACGCTCGTTGGCACTTTCTCATTTGCGGATGAGGGCATGTGGTTCTTGATGCACCTAAAGCGTCTGAACGAAGCTGACATGCAAAAAAAAGGCTTAAAACTCACAGCCGAAGAAATTTACAGCATCAATAACTCCAGCTTGAAAGATGCAATCGTGCAGTTTAATGGCGGTTGTACCGCAGAGATTGTATCAGGAAGCGGATTGGTATTCACGAACCACCACTGTGGTTATGGCGCTATCGCAGAATTATCTACTCCAGAACATGATTATCTTACCAATGGATTTTGGGCTAAAAACCATGCTGAGGAATTAAAGCCTAAATCTTTGTACGTTCGTTTCTTCGTCCGTATGGATGATGTTTCTAAACGTATCCTAGGATTGGTAAACGATAAGATGTCGGAAAAGGAACGCGAAAAAGTGATCAATCAAGAAATTGCCAAGATCCAACAAGAAAACAGCGAAAACGGTAAATATGTTGTTTCTGTTCGTCCTTTCTATAATGGAAATGAATATTACTACTTCGTCTACCAAGACTTTACGGACGTCCGTTTGGTAGGGACTCCGCCAAGCAGCATCGGTAAATTTGGAGGTGATACCGACAACTGGGAATGGCCTCGCCATACAGGTGATTTCTCTATCTTCCGTGTTTATGCGGATAAAGATGGTAACCCAGCTGAATATTCAAAAGACAATGTGCCGTTGAAGCCTAAAAAATTCTTGCCAGTAAGCATCAAAGGTTTCCAAGATGGAGATTTCTCCATGATCTTAGGTTACCCAGGCCGTACAAACCGTTGGATGAATGCAGCAGGAATTGACCAAAACGTTAATTATGCGTATCCAGCATGGGTTGAAGCTTCTAAAGTAGGTATGGATGCCATGAAAAAATACATGGATAAAGACCAAGCGGTAAAATTAAACTATGCTTCTAAATATTCTGGAGTGGCAAACTACTGGAAAAATAGACAAGGGATGATCGATGCCTTGAAAAAGCACAAGACCGCAGCGGCAAAACGCAAGCAAGAGAAGAAATTCAACAAATGGGCTAACCGTCCTGAAAACAAGGAACAATATGGCAACGTCCTAGCGGTAATCAATGATTTCTACGCGAAAACAAACGATAAGGCTAGACAAGACAATTACCTGATCGGTATGTTACGTTCTTCGACTTTCGCAGCAATCCCTGCTACGTTAGGCAATGGTTTGAAACAATATGCACAAGAAAACGAAGCTAAACGCAAAGAAATGGCTCCACGCTTGGAAGCATTTATCGCGGATAACTATGAGAAAGCATATATGCCATTGGAAATTGATGTATTGGCTGATGAATTGAACCTATACGCAGCAAAAGGTGGTGAAATCGCTCCTTATGTTCGTGAAATGGCAAACAAGAACAACGGAAACTTCCAATCGGATATCAAAACAGCTTTTGACAACAGCATTTTTGGATCACAGGCAAAATTGGCTGAATACCTTAAAAACCCTAAAGCAGAGCTGATTGATGCAGACCCTCTTTACAAACTATCTTCATCTTTGATGGATAAATACCGTGAGACTTCTCCGGAGGCTGAAAAGATGAATGATGAGTTCTTGGCAGCATCCAGAAAATTCATCGCTGGAGTATTAAAAATGGATCCTAATGGCAAATACTATCCAGATGCTAACTCAACATTACGTTTGACTTATGGAACGATCAGAGCATTGCCTAAGGACAAAAGGAATGATGCCAAAGAAAATTATTACACCACATTGAAAGGTACCATTGCAAAATATAAACCAGGAGATGAGGAGTTCGATTTACCAAAAAGGTTAATGGAACTATATGAAAATAAGGATTTTGGACGTTATGCAGATAAAGCTGGCTATCTACCGGTTAACTTTTTAAGTGACCAAGACATTACCGGCGGTAACTCTGGATCACCTGTTTTAAACGGAAATGGCGAATTAATTGGCTTGGCTTTTGATGGAAACATTGAAGCAATGGCAGGAGACGTGATTTTTGATCCAAAATTGCAACGTACTATTTCGGTTGATATCCGATACGTTCTTTTCATAATTGACAAGTTTGCGGGTGCTCAAAACATCATCGACGAATTGAAAATAGTAGAGTAGATGCCACAAAAAAGGCGTTTATAACACAAAAAAACATTTTAAAATTCGCATTGTTTGCATTCCTTTTGTATATTTATGATATATTAGAGAATTAATTAAGAAAAACTAAAATTATATTAATTAAAAAATGGAAAACTACACTAAATTAAAAGAGCTAGTAGCTTCAATCGAAGCTGACGCAGAAAAATTCTTCAATAACGGAAACTCTGCTGCAGGAACACGCGTTCGTAAAGGGTTACAAGAGATCAAAACTTTAGCTCAAGAAATTCGTAACGATGTTACTTCTAAGAAAAACGAGAAGAAATAATTCGTTGAATTAAAGCATAAAAATCCCGGTCAGTACTGACCGGGATTTTTTTTGCGCCAAGATTTGGGTATTCTTTAGAACCAGGATTCAAGGGATGGGAGGATAGACCAAGATTATTATTCATATACCAGTTGAAAGGAATCACGACTCCTTAGGAAGGTCAACCCTAATTTGGGATGGACATAGGTCTAAATACTAAATACTTTCTACTAAATACTCTTTCAAAGCGAAAGAGCCGGATAAACCCGGCTCTTTGCATCATCATTAATTTTGAATTGCTTAATAAATAAGATCTTAATATGATCCTATAAGAATATGGCTGCCATAATCAGGTTGAACTGTTTGTCGGTCATCCAACGGCCAAAGATTTCCTTCATGCGGTCTTTGGTCTGTTGCCTGGTCATGGTATCAGCTTTCTTCTTAAAGATATTGGAGTTAACTGTCGTCGCTTGCATTTCCACTTTTGTGGCGTAAATATTGAAATGCTGTTCTGGAACAACCAACCCTAGGATCATTCCTGGTAAGCCATGCAGGGTACTAGGCGATCCGGCAGTCGGAATCTGATCGGTGTAGAAGGCAACTACATACACAGAGTCCAATGTGACGCCGTTAGCTCGTCTACAATCGTATCCAGCAATATTTCTGTATTCATTTGTTATCTTCCACTTAACGTTCGTCAGAGAGTCCTTAATGTTGATCTGTGAGCCTCCCATTTCCATGGTCTGTAAGGATTCGTTCTTTGCTATGTTTTGATAAATCTTGGCACCGTAATCCAAAAGGCCCATACGCAAAAGGTTTGCAATCATTTGCGGTTGGTCCTTCTCAATAGGCTCCACGGAGAATTCAGATCCACTAAAGGATAGTTTTTTATTTAATACTGCTGTCTCCGGTACTTTGGCCATCATTTCCTCAAAATACTTCTTGGAGAAATCTCCATCTTTCAAGGTTTGGATATGCCTACGCATCAGATTCTTGACGTGAACAGTTTTGTCATAAGTAATGGTTCCTTGTTCAGGGAAGAAAGCATATTGTGCATTGGCGAATCCCATGCTCAGGATGGCCAAAAGTATTGTCGATAATATATATTTCATTTTCATAATTACTCAGCTCCTTTCATTGATGTGAATTCCCAAGATAGTTTCAGCATATAATATCTTGCGATATTGTTAAAGCGCTGTTGGGTGATCGCTTGTCCTGACTGGCTTCTGCTAAATCCAACGTTTTGATTAAATACGTCATTCACGTAGAACGATGCGATCAGACTTTCATTTTTCATGAATTTCTTGGAAATACCTGGACTGAACTTCAACCTACTGAAATCTGTTGGCAATGATTTAGTTGCCGCTTCATACTCGTAGTTCAACTCACCGGTCAACTGGATCTTCGCTGGCAGGTAGTAAGTAAATCTACCGTAAGAGTCGAAAGTGAAACCTTCAGAGTTCAACTCAGGGTTCAGGGTGGTTTTCAACACTCTATAACCTGGAGAGAAATTCAGGTAAAAATCAAAGCCTTTGGTTGTATTTTTTTGGAAACCGATATCCGTTCCGAAGCTGTAGCTGATATTCTTGTTTTCTTCAAAATCCTTTGGATTATTGACATCAGAAAGGTCTTTGATCTTGTTGTAATAGTTATTTAGGTTTGCATTCAACCCTAAGTTCATCTTAATCTGCTTTTTCTTGATCAGATCGAAGAAGTACCCTCCATAAATATAACCATTGGTCATTGCCTTATCGGTATTGACATAATAAAGATCTCTTTTCAGGGAAGGATGGATAACAACATCAGTCTGGATTGCATTTAAGGTCTGTGTCATACCGATACCGGTGTAGATATTCTTTCCTTTCAGCATATCATACCAATAATAGTTCAAGTTATAATTGTTGGAAACGGATGGTTTCAAACTTTCATTACCGAAATATTGGTTCATCTGATCTTCGTTCTGTTTCAAAGGTTGAATCTGGAACAGAGAAGGCAATGAATTGGATCTGTTGTAAGATAAATTCAATGATTTAGCCTTGGTGAAGTTATATCTGAAACGAGCTCTAGGGTTGTAAGTAAGGTAATCTCTACTCATTTCATTTCCTGCCAAGTTGTTCTTTTGGAACATATCATCATGTCTGATGTTATTGGTTAAGTTAAACTCAATTTTATCGGCTTTATAATTGAATGAAATGTTGGCTGCGTTCCTAACTGTATTGAAGTTAAAGTCATTACTGAATTCCTCATCGAAATCGGTATAGTTGCCAGAAGCATCCTTGTTGTAGGCACTATTGATCGAGTGAGCCTTCGAGTTGGTGTACTCATAACCAAAAGCCATATTGATCTTCTTGGAAAATGGCTCTGTATAAGTTGCAGCGGCCATGATCGAATTGGAGTTATTGGAATTGTCTTTAAACTGATCAACAATGGTCTCTGTTCCTTCTACAACATTTTTCAATGAAGAGTTCAACATCATGTCAGACTCCGTTTTACCTAAGTTTCCAGTGAATTTCAAGTTGATGGAACGTCCCTCTTTTGCAAATTTCCTTGTGAAGTTTGCATCATAGTTGAAGTTGTCATTTGATGAATTGATATCTTGAGAACGTTCATCTTCCGATTGCAATTCGCCGTTCTTAAAGCTCTTTCCTCTTCTCTGGGTATTATTTTCACTGTTCATTTTTGAAGCAGCAACACGCAAGGTCAGGGTTGTCAAGGAGTCAATATTAACATCGTATTTAGTGTTCAGGCGATGTCCTGTACTTTTGGAGATATCATCATTATCAGTTTCAGAGTTTGAGATACCCTCCGTCAAAGGAGTTTGGCTAATGGTATTGGTATTGATTTCATTTTCAGCCATACCATATTTATAGTTCAGGTTCAACTTATGTTTCTTTTCCTTCCAAGCATCCATAAACGAAACCCCAGCGGTCAAGGCTTTTGGTTGCCCCCTATTGGTGTTGTTCAGGAATCCACCACCACCAGAGATCATGATTCCACCATCATCCAATACGGTCATATTTCCGTTATCAACACCAAACTTCTCAGCTTCGCGCCAATCTAGATCGGTAGTTCCATCGTTGGAAGTAATGCCGTATGCAGAGATCTTTTGGGAACCCTTGAATTTATTGATGGCTGCTTTACCGAGATAATATCCAGAATTATCATCTAATCCTCCGCCAGCTTCAAGCTTGCCGAACATACCGTTCTTGGCATCTTCTTTTAATTTCACGTTAATGGTTTGAACGCGGGTTCCATCGTCAACACCCGTACGTTCAGCTTCTTCAGATTTTTTCTCGAAGACCTGAACCTTATCCACCATATCCGATCGGATATTACGGGTTACCAATTTAGGGTCATCTCCAAAAAACTCTTCCCCATCGACAAGCACCTTTTCAACGGTCTTTCCTTGGGCAGTAATCTTACCCGATGCATCGACTGAAATACCAGGGAGCACCTTTAGCAGGTCTTCTACCTTTGCATTCTTTTCAGTTACGAAACTGGATGCATCATATTCTACGGTATCTCCCTTAATGACAACGGGGATCTTACCAGTAATTAACACTTCTTCAATCAGGTTGGCCGCACTTTGCATAGTGACTTCACCAAGATTCTTGTCTCCAGAACCTTTGCTGATAGTTTCAAAGAAGTCACCAAACTTTGGATAGCTGATGATGACTAAATAATCCGTGGTATCAGGATTGTTGAGGGAGAATTTGCCCTCTTGATTTGCTCTCGTAAAGTCTACGAGGATGGAATCTTTCGCCTGCAAAAGCATGACGGTCGCATTGATAAGCTTCGTCTTGTCCGTTTCATCAACGACAGTACCCGTAATTTTAGTTTGGGCAAAACTTGCAAGTGAAAATAAACCGAGAAATAGGCTTAAGATTACTTTGGTTAGTGGTTTCATAAAAAAGTTAAAGTTTCAAATCAAATAAAGGCAGCACTAAATTATCACTATTGTGAGAAATAACAGAAAACTAAAAGATCTTTAACAATCATTTAACACAATGCTTTAAAAAACGAGATTTCATTTATTGAAAATCTATGTAAACATATGTCGTCGGGAGAAAGAAAAAGTTACAGCTCTTGTAAAATTTATTTCATTACCTTTGTAAAAACACTTTTGAAATGCAAAAAATCAAAGACTATGTAGAAGCAAACAAAGATCGCTTCTTAGAAGAATTATTTGAATTATTGCGCTTTCCATCAGTTAGTGCTGACCCACAGTTCAAGGAAGGTGTAATCAATACCGCACAATTTGTAGCTCAAAAACTTAAGGATGCTGGTGCAGACAACGTTGAGATTTGTCCAACTGCAGGCTATCCAATCGTATATGGGGAGAAGATCATCGACCCAAGTTTACCGACAGTTTTGGTTTATGGACATTATGATGTGCAACCGGCAGACCCAATTGAACTTTGGGAAACTCCTCCATTTGAGCCAACTGTTCGAGACGGTAAAATCTACGCTCGTGGTGCTGCTGACGACAAAGGGCAGTTCTATATGCACGTTAAAGCTTTTGAATATATGATGAAAGAAAATGAATTGGCATGTAATGTTAAATTCATGATCGAAGGAGAGGAAGAAGTAGGTTCTGCAAATCTGGGCATCTTTGTCAATGCAAACAAAGAACGCCTTAAAGCTGATGTAATCGTTATTTCGGACACGTCCATGATCAGTCTTGAAAATCCTTCATTGGAAACAGGATTGCGTGGTCTTTCATACGTTGAAGTTGAAGTTACTGGTCCTAACCGCGACCTTCACTCTGGTGTGTATGGTGGTGCTGTAGCTAACCCTGCGACCATTCTTTCAAAGATGATCGCTTCGTTGCATGATGAAAACAACCACATCGCGATTCCAGGTTTCTATGATGATGTATTGGAGTTGACTGATGCAGAAAGAAAAGCTTTGAACGAAGCGCCTTTTGATGTTCAGGAATACGAAAATGATTTAGGTGTTCAAGAATTATGGGGTGAGAAAGGGTTTACTACTATCGAACGTACTGGTATCCGTCCGACTTTGGAAGTAAACGGTATCTGGGGTGGTTACATTGGTGAAGGAGCAAAGACCGTATTGCCTTCAAAAGCTTTCGCAAAGATCTCTATGCGTTTGGTCCCTAATCAAAACTCAGAGCGTATCACTAAATTGTTCAAAGAACATTTTGAAAAGATCGCTCCTAAATCTGTAAAAGTAGAGGTTAAACCCCACCATGGTGGTGAACCAGTAGTTACTCCTACTGATAGCATCGCATATAAAGCTGCTGAAAAAGCATTGGAAGAAACATTTAATAAAAAACCTATCCCGACAAGAGGTGGTGGATCTATCCCAATCGTTGCCCTATTTGAAAAAGAATTGGGCATCAAAACAGTGCTTTTAGGCTTTGGATTGGATTCAGATAACCTGCACTCTCCAAATGAAAAGTACGGTATTGAAAACTATTTAAAAGGAATTGAAACTATTCCATTGTTCCATAAATATTATGCTGAACTAAGTAAATAAAATAAAAAGCTTCACGATTGTGAAGCTTTTTATATTTTTATACCATCAGAAAAGACGTTTAAGGAAGATATGTTAATATTTTTAAAGAAAATACATAGGTTATTATATTTCATATCCGTCCTTTTTTTCTTTTCAATATGTTTTCCTTTTTTATATTTCCTTTCTAAGAACCCCAATAAAAATTACTCCTCCATTGTTTGGTTTAGGAAATGGATTTCCATCTTAAGTGTCCATTTAGTAGGCATCAGGTTCAAAATAGAATATGAGGAAGCAATCGACTGGAGCAAACCCTACATCATCTGCCCTAACCATACCTCTATATTAGATATTACAGCACTCACCTACCTTTGTCCGCAGGAATTTTCTTTTATTGGAAAGGTTGAATTGTTAAAGAATCCCGTCACACGTATTTTCTTTAAATCGATCGACATCCCTGTCAACCGTCAGAGCAAGATTTCAGCTTTCAAGGCGTTCAAAAGAGCCACTGAACTGCTACATGAGGGTAAATCGGTTGTTATCTTTCCAGAAGGGAAGATTGATGAAGAGTTCCCCCCGGTATTGCATAAATTTAAGGCTGGCGCCTTTAAAATGGCCATTGAGAACAACATTCCAATACTCCCTGTTGTCATCCATAATGCATGGGAGATCTTATGGGATGATGGCGGAAGATTTGGTTCAAAACCAGGCGTCATAAAAATATCGGTACTCAAACCGATTACATATGACAACAGTTCAAGTCAAAAATATGACTCTATTGAAATAGAAGTCTATGAAAAAATGAAAAAAGTATGGAATCAAGGGAGTTGATTTTAAGAAATGTTTCATTTTAAAACGTTGATTTTCTGAGAAATACACCTGTTAACAAAGAATTAAAGATAATTTCCTTGCATTAGTTAAATTAAATATTATTTTTGCGAAAACGTGAAACTTAATTAAAGAGATATGTATTGGACACTTGAATTAGCTTCTCATTTAGAAGACGCTCCATGGCCAGCGACAAAAGACGAATTAATTGATTATGCGATTCGCTCTGGAGCACCAGTTGAAGTAATTGAGAATCTTCAGGCGTTGGAAGATGATGGTGAACCTTATGAAAACATTGAGGAAATCTGGCCAGATTATCCAACAAAAGATGATTTCTTTTTCAACGAAGACGAATATTAAAATCGGTATAGAAAGCGCCTTGAAGAAGGGCGCTTTTTTAATATCATGGGGATTATATGTTGCAAACCTCCAAACAAATTAATCCTTTCTGCATTTTTTATGTCCATAGAACGACAATAAAATTTACTGAATGAAACATTACTTACTATATTTCTTGCTTTTTCTCAGCCCAACGATCAGCTTCGCACAGTTTGAACATGGAGATGATCGAACCGAAGAATATGCTGTCAATAGCAGGGATATCGCAACAGACTTCATCTACGACCTAAATGATAATGAAATCGCTTTGGATGTCATCCTGAGCAAATGGGTCATCGTGAATGAACCTTCCGATGAACTATATGACTATTTAGAAGTCAGTTTGGAAGAAATCAGACTGAACCTAAACAGTAAAAATATTGAACAGATAGAAATCAAAAACTACGCTGAACTTCCTCGTAAGGAGGTTCGTGATATCGATCCAGAAGATCTGGATGTAGATAATATGTTCTTCGTTTATTACAAGAACAGACTGGTTACCAGCGTCTACGTAGAAGGGGATAAAATCGGATCATTTACTTTGGTATCCAAAGGGAATGAAATGGCTCACTTTGTCACTTATTAACAAAAAATCATTTTTTGAAAGGATTTCTTGCAATTCTCAAAAACATCTTGGATATTTGTTGAACTAACGATGAAAACAGTACAATTCAATACAGCTTGGTGGTGGCACAACAAATAATGTTGTGGCAGACACCTATTGGTTGAATTAAAGAACTAAATAATAGTGGGCTTGCCTTTTCGGCAAGCCCTTTTTTATTGAAAAAAATATGAAAGAAATTTTAGCGCATCTATTTGAATACAAGTCCTTCAGCAGAAAAGAGGCTTACGATATCCTGACGAACATTGCAACTGGAAAATACGATACCCATCAGATTGCTGCCTTTATGACCATCTATGGAATGCGCAGTATCCGAGTGGAGGAGCTAGGCGGTTTCCGAGACGCGATGTATGACCTTTGCAATAAAGTAGACTTCAATGGTTTTGACCTGATTGATATGTGCGGAACCGGGGGTGATGGAAAAAACACCTTCAATATTTCCACACTTGCCTCATTTGTGGTGGCAGGCGCTGGTTACCATGTTGCCAAACATGGCAATGTAGGCGTATCATCCAGTTGCGGATCCTCCAACGTTATGGAGTACTTGGGCTATATATTTACTGCTGACAAAGATGTTCTAAAGAAACAATTAGAAACAGCCAACATCTGTTTCCTACATGCCCCATTGTTTCACCCAGCGATGAAAACCGTAGCGCCAATCCGCAAAGCTTTAGCGGTGAAGACCTTTTTCAATATGTTGGGACCATTGACCAATCCTGCAAACCCGAAATTCCAATCGGTTGGAGTATTTAGTTTGGAATTAGCTAGGCTCTATGCATACCTCTATCAAAACACCGACAAACAATACAGCATCATGCATGCCATGGATGGTTATGATGAAATTTCCTTGACGGGCGACTTCAAGGTTATCAATAATCAAGGGGAGAACTATTATACGGTGGAAGAGCTTGGCTTTACGGCAGTAGCTCCACAAGATCTTGCAGGTGGTGAATCCATCGAAGATGCGGCAAAGATATTCAAACAGATTATCGAGGGTGAAGGAAATGACATCCAGAACAATGTCGTCTTGACCAATGCAGCTTTTGGAATAAAAACCTTCCATCCAGAAAAAAGCTTTGCAGACTGTTATTACGAGGCAGAAGAGTCCCTATTGGGTCACAAGGCCTTGAAAAGCTTTAAAACTTTGATAAATGGCTAGGGAACTATTAGTAAAGGTCTGTGGGATGAAGGAAGAGCAAAACATTTTGCAACTCCTTGAGCTTCCTATCCAGTATATTGGGCATATCTTCTATAAGAAATCAGCACGATATGTTGGAGACCTGGTCAATATTTCCATGGCAAATGACATCAAAAAAACAGGGGTTTTTGTAAATTCCGACTTTGCCGAAATCATGGATGCGACTGAAAGATTCAACCTGAACAGCATCCAACTACATGGACTTGAACCAGTTGAGCTTGCTGCAGCATTAAAGGCCAAAGGCTTGGAAGTCATCAAAGCCTTTGGAATTGATGAAGACTTTGATTGGAAACAATTGGAACCATATATTGGGCAGGTCGATTACTTCCTATTTGACAGCAAGAGCCCAGCTTATGGCGGCACTGGAGTTACCTTCAATTGGCAAAAACTAAAAGAGTACCCCTACGATACGCCCTATTTCTTAAGTGGCGGGCTATCTTTGGAAAACTTACAGGAAGCCGTAAACTTTGAAGACTTGAAACTGATCGGCCTGGATCTCAATTCAAAATTTGAAATCGAACCTGGCCTAAAAGATATAGAAAAATTAATATTAGCATTGAAAACCATCAGAAATGAGCAAATATCAAGTAAATAATAAAGGATACTATGGACCATTCGGCGGGGCCTATATTCCTGAAATGCTTTATCCAAATGTCGAAGAATTGCAAAACCAATACTTGCAAATAATGGAAGACCCTTCTTTCAAGGAAGAATTTGAATACTTATTACGTGATTATGTAGGCAGACCCTCTCCCCTATATCATGCTCAACGTCTTTCGGAAAAATACAATGCCAAAATATTTTTGAAACGTGAAGACCTGAACCATACAGGAGCGCACAAGATCAACAATACCATCGGACAGATCTTGCTTGCCGAGAAACTAGGCAAGAAGCGTATCATTGCAGAAACTGGCGCTGGGCAGCACGGTGTGGCCACGGCTACCGTATGTGCCCTGAAAGGCTTGGAATGTGTGGTTTATATGGGCGAGATCGATATCCAAAGACAGGCTCCCAATGTAGCCCGAATGAAGATGATGGGTGCAAAAGTAGTAGCTGCCACATCAGGGAGCAAAACCCTGAAAGATGCTACCAATGAAGCTTTGAGAGATTGGATAAACAACCCTGTCGACACGCATTACATCATCGGCTCCGTGGTAGGACCACATCCTTATCCAGATATGGTGGCAAGGTTTCAGTCCATTATTTCGGAAGAAACCAAAAAACAATTATTAGAAAAAACAGGCAAGGAAACACCAGATATTGTTATGGCCTGCGTAGGTGGCGGGTCAAATGCAGCAGGCATGTTTTATCACTTTTTAGATGATGAAGATGTACAATTAATTGCTGTTGAAGCTGCTGGCCATGGTGTAGACAGTGGAGAATCCGCCGCGACCACGGTTTTAGGAAATGAAGGGGTACTACATGGCAGCCGTTCGATTCTGATGCAAACGGAACATGGCCAAGTCATCGAACCTTATTCCATCTCGGCCGGACTGGACTATCCAGGAATTGGCCCCCAACATGCTTGGCTTTTCAAATCCGGTCGCGGCTCCTATGTGAGTGCGACAGATGATGAAGCCATGCAGGCAGGACTACAATTGACAAAATTAGAAGGTATCATTCCGGCTATAGAAAGTTCGCATGCATTGGCTCACCTAGAAAAAATGAACTTTAAAGGAGACGAAACTGTGGTCATCTGTCTTTCTGGACGTGGCGACAAGGATTTGGACAATTACATGAAATATTTCGGTTTATAACATGATAAAGATTAACAAACAGGCAAAAGGATTGCTATCTATATATTTTACCGCTGGCTACCCAACGCTGGACAGCACCCTTGATATTGCAGAAGCACTGGAAAAAGCAGGTGCGGATTTCCTTGAAATTGGATTCCCCTACTCGGATCCGGTTGCCGATGGACCTACCATCCAACATAGTTCAGAAGTAGCACTGGAAAACGGCATGACCTTAAAGGTTTTGTTCGAACAATTGAAGGATCTACGAAAAAGAGTCAGTATCCCAGTATTTCTAATGGGTTATGTGAATCCCGTCCTTCAATATGGCGTAGAGAACTTCTGTAAAGCCTGCAAGGAGGTCGGAGTGAACGGCACGATCATCCCTGACCTTCCAATGTATGAATATGAAGAGCTGTACCAAGGAGTATTTGAAGAGAACCAAGTGAGCAATGTCTTTTTGGTAACCCCACAGACATCTGCCGACAGAATTAGAAAAATCGACTCTCTTTCGACAAACTTTATTTATCTCCTTTCTTCGAATGCAACCACTGGAACAAAATTAAATGTTCAGGAACAATCAGAAAGCTATTTCCAGAGGATTAAAGATATGGAGCTAGAGAACCCTGTCGTGATAGGTTTTGGGATCCACAATAAGGACACCTTTCAAAAAGCTACAAAATATGCCAATGGCGCCATTGTAGGAACTGCATTTGTCAAGTTATTGACAGAGGAAAACTACTTGGAGAAAATACCAGATTTCATTTCCTCCATTAAAGGATAGAAAAAAAACCTGATTCAGTTGAATCAGGTTTTTTATTTAATTAACTCTTCTCAGAATTTTGTTGAATAGGAAAATTACCAAGATTCCTGCTGATACTAGGCTTACCAAGCCTAAATACAACAGATTTGGATGTGCAGCTAAAGTTTCCATAAGTCAAAGGTTTATAAAGTAATAAGTCAATTCGAATATAATTAGTGTGAATTCTTTTGACAAGAAAAAATTACAATTAATTATCCACATATTCAGTGTTAGTTTCCTATATTTGAAACCGACATGAGAAAAATTGTAGCCATATGCTTACTATTGATTTATTCTGTATGCAGTACAGGGGCTACTATCCATATGCACCATTGTGGAAAAAGTACCATGTTCTCGGTTCTTGAGGAATCCAAAGTATCACATGACAGTTGCCCTATGTGCAGCAATTTGCACCAAGACCACGATCATGCTGATGATATGGAAACCAACAGCCAATGTGAAGATGACCATACCTGTCAAGATTCCAAAGTAAATTTAGAATTGACTACCGAAAGTGATCAATTGCGTTCAAAAATGCTATTTGGCAGTACTTTCGACTTTTCTCCGGCTATCGTATTGATCCCTTGGATTATCAATCATTGGGTACAAATCATTGAAGATAAACCCGAAGAACCCAATCCTTTCAAACCCGCTCTATTCGCGGAATCCCATTCTGTATACCTTCTCAACTGCACATTCATCATTTGATTAAATAAACTTTCAAAATCAATCTAGACTTTTTGAATTTTTATTAATTACGATGAACTATGCACTTATTTAGATATTTATTAGTATTTATTTTTATAGCTGTGGGCACAGGACTGTTCGCCCAAAACAATATTAACACCGAGAAATTTGAAGTTTCTGGCAATTGTGCCATGTGTAAGAAACGGATCGAGACTGCGGGCAAAGATGCCGGCGCAAAATCCATTGAATGGGATAGCAGTACTGGTATTGCTACTGTAACCTATGATTCCAGCAAAAATTCCTTAGATAAAATTAAACAGGGAATCGCTGAAGCCGGTCATGACACCAAAGAATTCCGTGCACCGGATGCAACCTATGAAGAATTACATGAATGCTGTCTGTACCCTAGAATGGATGCAGAGCAGGAGCATGACCACGACCATGACCATGCGGAGGAAGGCCATCAGCATGAGGAAGGCCAAGAACACAATCACGATGACGATGGCGGACATAACCACGACCATGACCATGAGGTTACTGGAGTCGTAGTTAATGAAAGTGAAAAAGGGGATTTGACCCCTATTACCGAAGTTACCATTTTCTGGTTGGACAACCCGAGCAAAAAGGTTAAGACCAATGAAAATGGCGTTTTCAAAATCATGCACCAGAAGCCTTATAGAAAGTTAGTGATCTCACATGCCAGTATGCAGGGGGATACCATCGAGGTAAAAAACCTACATGAAGTCCTCGTTGTACAGGCAAAGAACAACACTTTACAGGAAATCGTGGTCACTAGAAGACAGAAATCCAATTACATTTCTAAATTGACCCCAAACCGTGTAGAGACTATCACGGCGAAAGAACTTTTCAAGGCGGCATGTTGTGATCTAAGTGAAAGCTTTGAGACGAATGCTTCCGTGGATGTAGTAAGCAGCGATGCCGTAACGGGCAGTAAACAGATCCAAATGCTAGGACTTGCTGGTATCTATACCCAACTTACCGTTGAAGGTCTACCAGGACCTAGAGGCTTCGCTTCACCCTTAGGATTGAACAGTATTGCCGGAACTTGGATCGAAGCCATCAATATCAGCAAAGGCATTGGTTCAGTGGCCAATGGATTTGAAAACATGGCTGGCCAAATCAACGTTGAACTGAAGAAACCCCATAACAGCGAGAAGTTATTTTTTAATGCCTACGCCAACAATATGGGCCGTACCGATGTCAATCTAAACCTTTCGCATCATATCAATGAGAAATGGTCTGTTGGACTATTGCTGCATGATAACTTCATGTACAACAAGAAAATGAACTTCAGTGACAATGGCTTCCGTGATATTCCAGTAGGAAACCTATTCTCAGGTGTAAACCGTTGGCATTTCGAAAACGGCAAAGGAATCATTGCCCAGTTCGGCGTGAAATTCCTTCACGATGATAGAATTGGTGGACAGATTGAATTCAACGAGAATACTGATAAATTGACGACCAATAAATATGGTCTAGGATTCAAAAACCAAAGAATTGAAGGTTTTGGTAAATTGGGCTATGTATTCCCGACAAACAAACACCGTAGTATCGGGCTTCAATTATCTGCAAGTCAATATAAACAAGAAAGTTTCTTTGGATTGAACACCTACGATAATGAACAAAACTCCTATTATGCAAACCTATTGTTCCAGGATATCATCGGCGATGTATCCCACAAATATAAGGTTGGAGCTTCTGTTCAATATGACCACTATGATGAAGATCTGAAACGCGAAAATTCCAACAATGACTATGCCTACAATTTTGGCCGTAAAGAGGCTGTAACTGGCGTATTTGCAGAATACACCTTCAGCCCTAGCGAAAAGTTTGATGCTGTATTGGGAATCCGTCAGGATTACAACAATCTATATGGTTGGTTTACTACGCCAAGAGCAGTTTTGCGTTATGAGCCAATCCTGGGAACTACCCTCCGCTTAAGCTCAGGTCGCGGACAGCGTACTGCCAATATCTTTGCCGAAAACCTAGGTATCTTTGCCTCAAGCAGGGCTATCAACGGATTGGCAAACCTTGCTAGTGGCGAACATGCCTATGGACTTAAACCAGAAGTATCTTGGAATACAGGATTTACTGTTGACCAAAGCTTCCAGCTTTTCGGAAGGGAATCTGGCGTGTCCGTGGAACTATTCCATAACAACTTCCAAAATCAAGTAGTCGTTGATTTTGAAAACCCCCGTGAAGTATCATTCTATAACTTAGACGGGAAATCATACTCCAATAGCTTACAGGCTGAATTCAGATTTATGCCCGCTCCACACTTCGAAGCCAGAATGGCTTACCGTATGCTCGATGTGGAAACAGAATATAAATCAGGAAAGCTACAGAAACCGTTGACTGCTAAGCACCGTGGATTCATGAACCTAGCCTACAATACCCATTCAGGCTGGCATTTTGACTATACGCTGAACGTAGTGGGCAAAAAAAGATTGCCTAATACCAGCAGTAATCCAGTAGAATATCAATTGGCAAGTCAATCTGATGCCTATGTAACCATGAATGCTCAGGTGAGCAAAACATTGGGCAAGAACAAAAATTTTGATATTTATATCGGTGGGGAAAACTTAAGCAACTTCTATCAAAAAGATCCAATCTTGGCGTTTGACCAACCATTTGGTCAACATTTTGACACAAACATGCTTTGGGGACCTATGACCGGTAGAATGTTCTACACAGGAATTAGATATCATATTAAGTAAGGGTAAATGTAAATAAATGGGGCGGAAAATTAATTTTCCGCCCTTTATTTTAATATCTAAAGCTAGATTTATACAGCAAACATTTCCTTGAGTTCCTTTTGCAACCTGGCCGTAGGCAATCCGATCACATTTTCATAAGAACCTTCAATTCTCTCAATACCAATTCTGCCTATCCATTCTTGAATGCCGTAAGAGCCTGCCTTATCCATGGGCTGATAGTTTTTAACATAATAATTGATTTCCTCTTTCTCCAATTTGTTGAACCATACCTTCGTCGCCTCAACAAATGATCTTGTCTCGCCTTGATAAGCCATGGCAACTGCAGTAAAGACCAAATGTTCCTTGCCGCTTAGGCCAGTAATTACCTCTACAGCCTCTTCGGCATCCTTTGGCTTCCCTATTACAGCAGACAAATGATCTACGACAATGGTATCAGCGCAAATAATTAACTTATCATATAATGAAGGTTCATGGAATGCCGCCAATTTTGCTTCTGCAATATGTTGAACGACCTCTTCAGGAGACAAGGTTTCATCAAAGGATTCATCGGTTTCCCGAACCTCTACCGTGAAATCTATATCCATGGACTTCAATAGCTCCTTTCTTCGGGGTGATTTAGAACCCAAGATGATTGGGATCGCTTTTAATTTTTCTTGGACTATCATTAAACACTCTTTATTTCTGTCTGTACGCCCCAACGACCTTTCAATTTCAATATTTTCTCCAAGACATCACGGACAACTCCTTCCCCTCCTTTTTTCGGTGACATGTAATGCGAGATGGTCTTGATATCCTCCACGGCATCACTAGGACAGACAGCGATTCCCACTACCTGCATTACCTCATAATCTGGCATGTCATCTCCTACGTACATCAAATCCTCCATTTGCAATTCGTGTTTTTCGGTAAGTTGGGTCATGACATCCATTTTATTTCTTACACCTAAATGTATCTCTTGAATACCCAGACCTTCCAATCTCTTTCTGACACCCTCGGAATTTCCACCTGATATCACCCAAATATCTAAACCCATTTTAATTGCCAATTGCATGGCATAGCCATCTTTCACAAAAAAAGAACGCAACTGTTCACCCGCTTCTGTAACCAAAAGTCGGCCATCCGTCAGGACCCCGTCAACATCTAAAACAACTGCTTTGATTGCAGCAAATTTCTTAAGCACCATAATCAATTGATATTTCCAAAAGTAAATATTTTTTATAGACCAAAATTTTGAATTGTTAATTCATTTACGCCAAAGTTTTATTTGTTGCAACAGATAAATCACGGTATTGTCAGAAAATGGTTGCAAGGGAAACTTTTTATTGACATTTCTTTGTAAATGTTAATTCTCACCGTACCTTTGTTTCATAATTCGAAGGATAAGTAGAATTTATATTAAAATTGTCTTTTCATAATTTAGGTTTATAATTGGTTAGTATCAAACCCTGGCGCCCATCGTCAGGGTTTTTTCGTTTATAAACCTTCATAATTCCATAAAAAAAGCCATGATTTCAGAAAGCGCTAAACTTTCTTAATCATGGCTTTTCTTATTGATTGAGATAATTTATTTTTTATCAGGTCCTTGCGGCTTCGCTATAGATGTTCTCATATCGGTATCTGCTTGGATATTTTGCATTTTATAGTAGTCCATTATACCCAAGTTGCCATTTCTGAATGCTTCAGCCATAGCCATTGGAACTTGCGATTCAGCTTCGATTACCTTAGCCTTGGCTTCCTGAGCTTTCGCACGCATTTCCTGTTCGGTTGCAACAGCCATCGCTCTACGTTCTTCGGCTCTTGCATTAGCAACTTTTAGGTCTGCCTCGGCCTGATCGGTCTGAAGTTTCGCACCTACGTTTTCACCAATATCGATGTCTGCAATATCAATGGATAAGATTTCAAAGGCCGTTCCGGAATCCAATCCCTTGGAAAGAACAGTTTTTGAAATACGGTCTGGATTTTCCAAAACCTCCTTATGGTTGGCAGAGGAACCAATTGTTGTCACAATACCTTCACCGACACGGGCAAGAATGGTTTCTTCACCAGCACCCCCGACCAATTGATTGATATTTGCACGAACGGTAACCCTTGCCTTCGCAATCAACTGAATACCATCTTTTGCGACGGCTGCAACTGGAGGCGTATTGATAACCTGAGGATTTACGGAAAGCTGTACCGCATCAAAAACATCACGTCCCGCAAGGTCAATGGCTGTGGCCAACTTAAAATCCAAAGGAATATTTGCTTTATCCGCAGAAATCAGTGCCTTGATTACTTTATTTACATTTCCTCCCGCTAAATAGTGGGTTTCGATCTCATTGGAAGTAATTTTCAAGCCGGCTTTAGTCGAGGTAATCATGGCATTGGTCACCAAGGATGGTGGAACCTTACGCAATCTCATCAGTACTAAATTCAAAAGACTGATCTTTACATTCGACAATTGGGCCGTAAACCAAAGATTTACTGGCAACAAATACAACAGGAAAAAAATAGCTATTACTGACCCAGTAATGATTAGAACTAATTGAATCGGTGAATCCATTAATTTTTAGATTAATATTGTTTCTGACTTCTTAAAGATAAAAAAATATTCCGAACATGTTAGCTTTACCTCAATATCCATGATATTTCAACGAAAAAAGGTTATAAAAAATTAATAAACAATAAAAAACTATTTTTAAATTTAGGTGTTACACCAAGCAACCGATTGGTAAAAGGAATGATTTCGATATTTTTTAATACAGAATTCATTCTTAAAACGCTAATTATTAATTTTTTATACCGACAAAATTAAAATTTAAATCATTAATTTAGATTTTATTATTTCGACAATTTTATAGAATTGGACCAAGTAAATTATGGAAAAACAAGTGTTACTAAGTATAAAACAGATATATGGTGCTAATGATTCTTATTTAGTTCATTACCTTTGTCATAATTTTCTAAAAACTAACGCGATTTAATCACTTCTCTTGATTGTGGTTTCAAGTTTTAATTAGAAGAACATTATTTACATCTCTGTGCTGGATAATGAAATTTATACTTATGAAATTTAAAGTTAACATTCTATTCTAACATGAATAAGTTTAGTCAATTAAAGTGGCAATTTATAGTCAGCATTATTGTCGCTAATCTAATCATAATATTCTCCTATTGGTATTTCCTGAACAAACAACGCGAGTATTCAGAGACCATTAACGGTTATATAGAACTGGCGCAAAAACAATTCTACAACATCCAAGAATGGGAACTTGATATCCAGAAACTCTCCAAATACAAGAACCTGGAAAAAAGTGCAGATCCCCTGACAGTGGAACAACTAGAAGATGAAATCCATGGCTTGATTTTACAGATCGAACGTCCAAATGAGCTGTACCAGACTCCACCAAAGTCTGTGGAACATATTAAAGCTATAACGGCTTCCATTAGTGCTAACGAACACGATTTCAACACCGAGTCAACTGACGAAATCTTTAAGTCCCTAGCCAATGAACAAACGATAATAAATCAGGCTAGAAATTCCTTCACAAATGATGTGATTGAAGCCAGGAAAAAGCTCACTGATAAAAAATCCAAAGAACTTGCTAGTACAAGGGTGTATACCGCCGTTTTTGGTATCCTATCCCTATTAGGTATATTCTTTGCTTTCATCCAAACGCTGCGTATTCTTGAATACCTGCGCAGAAATACAAGAAAGGAAAAGGAATTAAACCACAACTTGACCAAAACCTCTGAAGAACTGGAAAGTGTCAATTGGGTGCTTACCAATTCCTCCAAACTCCATAATAACATCTCAGGCGTTTCTACGGAATCTGAAATTGCCAAAACTTCACTGAATGTGATCTCGGAAGTGACCAATTCTTTTGCTGGGGCATTTTATGTCCGAAAGATCGACTCCTATGAATTCAGGATACGTGACTCAAAAGGCCTAGACCCAAAAGATAAAATTGAGATATTCCGTCATGGCGAAGGGATTTTGGGATCGGTCGTAGAATCTAAAAAACCGCAGATTCTATCCTCGATTGACGTCAGCAATAGCAAGATAAAAACCGGGGTAATCAAATCCATTGAAGCCGACGTGATTTTATTCCCAGTGGTATATGAAGATTATTGCATCGCCCTGATAGAGATCATCGGATCCTTTCCAGATTCCAAGAAAGAAAACATCATCAACTACCTAACCCGAACTAGCCGTTCTATAGGTTCAGCTTTACATAGCCGTCAAAGCCATGCCTTAGTTGAAGGCCTGCTTGAAGAAACCCAAAGACAAACGGAAGAATTAGAAGCTCAACAGGAAGAATTGAGAATAACCAATGAAGAACTGGTTTATAAGACCAATCTATTGGAAGCTTCCGAAGAAGAGCTTCGGGTACAGCAGGAAGAACTTTCTCAAGCCAATAAAGAGCTTAACGAAAAAGCTGCAGAGCTTGAAAAGCGCAATAACGACCTTAATCATGCCCATACTGTCGTAGAACAGAAAATCACGGAAGTAGAGCAGGCAAGTAAATATAAATCCGAGTTTATGGCCAATATGAGCCACGAACTAAGGACTCCACTCAATAGTATCTTGATCCTTGCCAAGTTGTTGCAGGACAACAAACATAGCAACCTAAGTGAAGAACAGGTCAAATATGCCTCTGTAATTCATAATGCGGGTTCGGACCTACTGCAATTGATCAATGAACTCTTAGACCTAGCGAAAATTGAATCCGGGAAAGTAGAGATCCACAAGGACAGCATCAATAGCAAACATTTTGCTGCAAATCTTGAATCCCTATTTAAAGAGGTGGCAAAAGAAAAGTCTATCCGATTTAATATCGATATTAAAAAGGCGCCGGAACAATTTATTTCCGATGAATACCGCTTGGAACAAGTATTAAAGAACTTCCTTTCCAATGCATTCAAATTCACGGATCATAATGGAGAGATCAATCTGCAGATCATCAAACAATCTGGAAACTTACATTTTGCGGTTTCCGATAATGGAAAAGGGATCTCAGAAGACAAACAAGCTTTGATATTCGAAGCTTTCCGTCAGGAAGATGGATCTACAAGCCGCAAATATGGTGGAACAGGTCTGGGCTTGTCGATTTCGAAGGAGATTTCCTCTTTATTAGGCGGTCGAATTACCTTGGAAAGTGAATCTGGAAAAGGAAGTAAATTCACCTTGATCATTCCATTTACGGAATATAAAGACGCAGCTCCTGCGAAAGAAGCAGCCATAAAAACAACTCCGCCAGCAATTAAGGAAACAGCAGCAGCAAAACCCGCAGCTGTCGTAGAACCTGGACCAATTGCGGAGGTCGTAAGAGAGAAGAAATCTATCCTGATCATTGAAGACGATGTTAATTTTGCGGATATCCTGAAGGAATTTGCTCTAGAATTTGGCTTCAATGTCTTAAATGCCTATGATGGTGTTGCAGGTATCCAGATGGCCAAGGAAAATATTCCTGATGCTATTATTCTGGATGTGATGCTTCCATTGGCTGATGGCTGGGAAGTCCTGAAAACCTTAAAGGCAAACGAGACGACCAAGCATATCCCGATCCACATGATGTCTGCAGCTAATTTCAACAAGAAAGATTTCCTTGAAAGTGGCGCTATAGGCTTTATGGCAAAACCGGTTACTGGAGAAAGCATTGGAGTAGCCTTTGAAAACATTAAACTCAACATCAATAAGGACCTTAAGAAGATCCTATTGATCGAAGATCAGGAATTCCAAAGTGACCTGATCAAAAAGGCTTTTGCTGAACAGAACATCAATGTAATCCAAGCCTTCACGGTAGAATCAGGATTGAAAAAACTTGAACAGGAAAAGAATCTGGACTGTATCATCTTGGACGTGAAACTGCCTGATGGTAGCGGTCTTGAGATGTTGGATGTCATCAAATCGAATCCAAAATTTGAGAAACTTCCGGTCATCATCAATACAGCATATGATTTGAGCTCAGAGCAGACCGAAAGAATCATGCGCCATACACAATCTATGGTATTAAAATCAAGTAAATCCAACAATAGATTGATCGATGAGGTAAACCTTTTCTTAAACAAGCTATCTGCTCCGGCATATAATCCGATCAAGCATCCAGAGAAGATTGGTCCTAAAGAAAATTATGGAACAAGCACATTGGATCATAAAACGGTGCTAATAGCAGATGACGATATGCGAAATGTATTTGCATTGACCTCATCGCTACAGCAATATAACATGCAGATTGAGATTGCCAACAACGGCCTGGAAGCTTTAAACATCATTAACGATGAGCAAAAGGAAGTGGACATCGTCCTGATGGATATCATGATGCCAGAGATGGATGGTTATGAGGCCATCCAAGAAATCAGGAAAAACAAGAAATTTAAAGACCTGCCTATTATCGCCGTTACGGCGAAGGCAATGAAGGGAGATCGGGAAAAATCCATTGAATTGGGAGCAAACGATTATGTGAGCAAACCCATCGACCTTGATAAATTAGTATCATTAATGCAAGTATGGCTGAGTTAAGAGATTCCAATGAATTGAGTTTTTCAGAAGTAGAAGAAATTGTCTTTCTATTGAAGAATGTGTCAGATTTTGATCTGTCCGGATATACTCGCTCTTCATTGAAACGCAGAATCCAACGTATCATGAACCTGGAGGACATGGATATGGTGGATTTAAAGAATGCATTGGTCAACGTTGAGGGATTCCAGCAATATTTCATACAGGAAGTCACGGTAAATGTGACTGAAATGTTTCGGGACCCTGGATTCTTCAACAAACTCAACAAGGATATCATCCCCTACTTACAGACTTTCCCTAGGATAAAAATATGGAGTGCAGGTTGTTCAACCGGTGAAGAGGTTTATTCCCTGGCCATTCTGTTAAAGGAAAACAATCTAAGTGACCGTGCTTTTATTTATGGAACCGACATCAACAGTAAAGTGCTCGAAGTTGCCAAAAAAGGGATCTATCCCATCAATAAATTCAAGGAATATTCTGACAACTTCAATGCATACAACTCAACAGAAAGTCTTTCCAACTATTATACGGCAAGATATGATGCAGCGATCATTAACCATGACCTGAGGCAAAACATCCTGTTCTCAACCCATAACCTGGCAACCGATCAAGTCTTTAATGAGTTCCAATTAATAACGTGCAGAAATGTACTGATTTATTTTGATCTCAAACTTCAGGAACATGTCATCAACCTATTTTACCAATCCTTGGCACTGTTTGGATTTTTATGCCTAGGTACAAAAGAGACTTTAATGAGGCATGAGATTATGGATAATTTTAAGGTCATCGACAAGGAGTACAACATCTATCAAAAAATAAAATAGAAATGGAAAACCTGGCAAAACATATCATAGTAATTGGTGGCTCTGCAGGCGCTTATGAATTGATCGTGGAAATCCTCGATCATCTGCCCAGCAAATTTGCCGATGCTATTGTCATTGTATTGCATAGAAATTCGAAATACGAAACTAAAATCGAAACGAGTTTATCTAAAAGATTGAACCGGAATGTTATTTCGGTACGTGATAAACTGCCAATTTTGGAAAACCATATTTATTTCGCTCCCCCGGGCTACCATACACTGGTAGAACCAGATTATATATTTTCCTTGGACATTTCAGACCCCGTACAGTTTTCAAGACCTTCTATCGATGTGTTTTTCGACTCTGTAGCGGCTGTTTACAACAAGGATGCGACTGCTTTTCTTCTTTCAGGAGCCAACAACGATGGATCATCCGGCCTGAAGGCCATGGTTGATCAAGGTGCAGCATGTTATGTCCAAGACCCCAAAGAAGCCATTATTGACACCATGCCCTTGGCTGGAACACAGGTCTCTAAAAAAGTGCAAGTCATTTCAAATCAACATATCGTAGATTATTTCAGTCAATTAAAGTAATGTCACCTATGAAAACGATCAATATTCTGATATTGGATGATAAGGAAGAAAACATCATCAGTCTGCATGCGCTGCTTCAGGAAGTTGACCATGTCAACATCGTGAGCTCTACAGACCCTAATGAAGCCCTGAAAATCTGTTGGAAGGATGATATCTCAATTGCCCTGGTCGATGTACAGATGCCAGAAATAAATGGATTCGAATTCGTATCCCTTTTAAAATCTAACCCCAAGACTAGCCATATCATGGCAATCATGGTCACCGCTATTTCTAAGGAAGACAAATACCTATTGAAAGGCCTGGAAAGCGGCGCAGTAGATTATTTATATAAACCGCTGAACCCAGAGATTACCATAGCAAAGGTTAAGTCATTCGTTCAACAGATCTTGATCCAACAAGAACTTATCCAAAAGAATAAGGAACTGGAGGAATCCAAGATTGAACTGCTCAAAACACGTGAAGAGGCCATTCAAGCCAGAAAATCCAAAGAGATATTCCTAGCCAATATGAGCCATGAAATCCGGACTCCCATTAATGGGATTATGGGGATAATGCATATGTTCAAGAGTTCGGAACTCACCGTTGAACAAAAAGATTGGTTAAAAAGGCTGGACAATGCTTCTCATTCCCTATTGCTTATCATCAATGACATCCTCGATCTGTCCAAGATCGATTCAGGGATGTTAAAGATTGAATTTGAGGATTTCAGTCTCACCAAAATGATCGAGGATATCAATAGGATATTTAAGATCAAGGCAACCCATAAGAACCTGAAATTCCATATCGAAGTGGACGAAGATGTCCCTCAATACATACATTACGATTCATTGAGGTTGCAACAGATCATCAGCAACTTTGTATCGAACAGTCTTAAGTTCACCGAAAAAGGCTCCATACAGCTTTCTGTAAAGGTTGTCAATAAAGATTACGAACGCTTTAGGCTTAAGTTTTCCGTTAAAGACTCTGGTATCGGCATCCGTGAAGATTCCGTCGACAAGATCTTTATGGCCTTTGAACAGGCTGATGATGGTATCACCAAAAAATTCGGCGGAACGGGTTTAGGATTAGCGATCGTGAAGCGGTTAGCAAAGCTTTTGAACGGCGATGTGGGAGCCAAAAGTATTTATGGGGAAGGTTCTGAATTCTATTTTGAAGGTTGGTTTGAAGAATCAGCGCAAAGTGAGGTCGAGAAGGAAAAAGAAGTACCGACCTACAACAGTTTTCCAAAATTTGAGGAGATGAAAGTTCTGGTGGCTGAAGACAATGAGCTCAACTCTTTTATGCTGGCCCATATGTTACGGAGCTGGAACTGTGCTGTGGATATCGTTAAGAACGGTAGACTAGCCCTTGAAAAAGTAGAGAACGAGCAGTACGACCTAATCTTAATGGATACGCACATGCCAATCATGAGTGGATTTGAGGCCATCAAGGAAATCAAAAACCATATAATCCCTGAAAAACATGGCATACCGATCATTACCATTTCAGCATCGGTTTTAGAACATGAACAAGCAGCTGCATTCCAAGCCGGAGCCGACGGTGTTATTGGAAAACCTTTCGACCCAATAGAATTATATCAGAAAATAATACAGGTCACCAACAAAAATAAAAACCCAAAATTGACTTCACAATGATTTAATCCTCGTTTAAATCAATAATTTATGTTAAATTCGTATAAAATTTATTAAAAATAGCTATGAAGAAATTATTTATTATTCCAGCGCTAGTTTTAGCAATTGGAATTACTTCTTGTGGCAATAACGCTGAGAAGAAAGAAGAAGGCGCTTCAACCGAAACCACTACAACTGAACCTGAAGCTACTGAAACTGCATCTACTACAACTGTAGAAGGTATTGAGAATGTAACATTGTCAAACCAATGGACAGTTGAAGCTAATGATCAAATGCAATTCAATACTACATTAATCCGTGTTAAAGCTGGTGAACCAGTAGAATTGACTTTGAAAAACGTAGGTTCTATGCCTGTTGAATCAATGGGACACAACTTGGTTGTTTTGAAACCAGGTGTTGATGTTGCTACTTTCGGTGGTGAAGCTACGGCTGCAGCGGATAACGAGTATATCCCTAAATCAGCTCTTTCTTCAATTGTTGCACACACGAAATTATTAGGTCCAGGTCAAGAAGACAAAATCACGTTTACATTGGAAAAAGGAGTTTATCCTTACCTATGTAGCTTCCCTGGTCACTTTGGAATTATGCATGGTCAAATCGTTGCTGAATAATCAAAGTAAAAGAACATATATAAAAGGCTCCAAATTGGAGCCTTTTATATTTTTATCCCCCTGTCTTCAGCTCTGAGCGAATAGCGAGAAATCTGTACGCTTTTCCACTCCCTGTCGCTGTCATCCTTTTGCGAAGCAAAGAGGAACTGTACGCAAATACTCACCTTCGTCACCCAAAAACCATCCATTACTCCAGCATACGAACAGTACCTCGCTCCTCAAAATCGCTGTCATCCTTTTGCGAAGCAAACAGGAACTGTACGCCAATACTTACCTTCTTCTTCCAAAACCATCCATTACTCCAGCATACGAACAGTTCCTTAACCTTCGGTTAAGGATGACATTCTTTTTTTTATGGCTACAGATTCCTCGCTCAGAATCTGAATCCTGCTCTAAATTGTGTCATTTAAAAATTTCCATTCTTTGTTTTGAGTGTTAATTAATTCCTCTTTTCGTTTTCTTGACCATCCCTTAATTTCCTTCTCTCGAGTTATTGCGTCCAAAACATGAGAAAAGGTCTCAAAATAAATTAGAAAATACACTTTATACCTGTTGGTAAAGGAATTTTGAGATAGGGTTGGTGATTTGTGATAAGTTAATCGAACTTTTAAATCATTAGTTACACCTACATAAAGGACAGTTCGATTGGAATTTGTTAGAATATAAACGTAATACACTATCTATTAATTTTTTTACAAATAAGCATTTTACTATTAAGCCTTCGTTCCAACCATGTAAAGTTTATATTTTTTTTATTGATTGTCAATAAATTTTATTCTGAGCGAATAGCGAAGAATCTGTACGTTTTTCCACTCCCTATCGCTGTCATCCTTTTGCGAAGCAAAGAGGAACTGTACGCCATTACTTACCTTCTCCACCCTAAACCCAACCTTTGCTCCAGCATACGAACAGTTCCTCGCCTCTCCCTATCGCTGTCATCCTTTTGCGAAGCAAAGAGGAACTGTACACCATTACTTACCTTCTTCATCCGAAACCCAACCATTGCTCCAGCATACGAACATTTCCTCGCTCCTCCCTATCGCTGTCATCCTTTTGCGAAGCAAACAGGAACTGTACACCATTACTTACCTTCTCCACCCAAAAACCATCCATTACTCTAGCATACGAACAGTACCTCGCTCCTCAAAATCGCTGTCATCCTTTTGCGAAGCAAACAGGAACTGTACGCCAATACTCACCTTCTTCTTCCAAAAACCATCCATTACTCCAGCATACGAGCCGTTCCTTAACCTTCGGTCAAGGATGACATTCAATTTTTTTAAAGACAACATATTCCTCGCTTCATGCTCAGAATCAGAATCCATCAGTGTAACCTTGCTTTCCTTTTGTAATCTCTCCGTCTTATTACAAAATACACCCAATTTTTAATCCTATTAATCTTCGCTTAATATGCATTTAAATAGTAAATTTGCCTCGTAAACAAAGAAAAATCTCTATGCAATACGACGTAATCGTAATCGGAAGTGGTCCAGGTGGTTATGTTGCCGCTATCCGTTGTGCTCAATTAGGCTTAAAAACTGCCGTAATTGAAAAATACAGCACATTTGGAGGAACCTGTCTTAATGTTGGATGTATCCCATCCAAAGCATTGTTGGATTCATCAGAACATTACCACAATGCTGCTCACAATTTTGAACAACACGGCATTAGCTTAAGTAACCTGAAAGTCGACATGAAAAAAATGATCGACAGAAAGAACAGTGTTATTGACCAAAATACTGCTGGTATTACCTTCTTATTCAAGAAAAACAAAATTGACAGCTTCCAAGGCGTAGGTTCATTCGTTGACAAAAACACCATTAAAGTGACTGCTGCAGATGGTAAAGTAGAAGAATTAAGCGCGAAAAACGTAATTATCGCTTCGGGCTCCAAACCTTCAGCATTACCTTTCCTTCCTGTTGACAAAAAACGTATCATTACTTCGACTGAAGCATTAAACCTTACTGAAGTCCCTAAACACTTAATCGTTATCGGTGGCGGTGTTATCGGATTGGAGCTGGGTTCTGTATATGCCCGTTTAGGCGCTAAAGTATCCGTTGTTGAATATGCCAAATCTATCATCCCTACCATGGATGCCGGGCTAGGCAAAGAATTACAACGTGTACTGAAGAAAAATCTAGGCGTAGAATTCTTTATGAGCCACAAGGTTACCGGTGCAACCGTAAAAGGTAAGAACGTAACGGTTACAGCGGAAGATGCTAAAGGCCAAGCGGTAGAATTACAAGGCGATTACTGTATCGTAGCGGTTGGTAGAACAGCGTATACAGAAGGTCTAGGCCTTGAAAATATCGGCATCAAAACTGAAGAAAGAGGAAATAAAGT
Organism: Sphingobacterium sp. LZ11T8; assembly: GCF_024261425.1. NCBI lineage: Bacteria > Pseudomonadati > Bacteroidota > Sphingobacteriia > Sphingobacteriales > Sphingobacteriaceae > Sphingobacterium > Sphingobacterium sp. LZ11T8. Next base: position 271,405 of record NZ_JANBZY010000001.1, read on the forward strand.
TCCTGTAAACGAGCATTTGGAGACATCAGTTGCTGGTGTATATGCCATCGGTGATGTGATCAAAGGTGCTATGCTGGCTCACAAAGCTGAAGATGAAGGTATCTATGTTGCTGAACGTATTGCTGGTCAAAAACCACATATCGACTACAACTTGATCCCTGGAGTAGTTTATACATGGCCTGAGGTTGCGTCTGTAGGTAAAACTGAAGAACAACTGAAAGAAGAAGGCAAGAAATATAAAGCTGGAAGTTTCTCATTCAAAGCGTCTGGACGTGCGAAAGCATCGGGTGACACAGATGGTTTCATCAAAGTATTGGCTGATGCCGAAACAGATGAGATCCTAGGTGTACACATGATCGGACCACGTGCTGCTGATATGATTGCAGAGGCTGTTGTTGCAATGGAATACCGTGCATCTGCTGAAGATATCGGTAGAATCTGCCACGCTCACCCTACTTTCACGGAAGCATTTAAAGAAGCTGCTCTTGCAGCAACTGCAAATAGAGCAATCCATGCTTAAAATCAAAAATATTATTTCTAGAGGCTATCTTTTCAGGTAGCCTCTTTTTTTGTCCCTGAATCTAGTGGAGTTATTGGTCTTATACGAATCAATCCCCAATAATATACTCCCAATCAACTGTTTGCGAAACGGATTTTTCAGTCAGTGGACAGGTCCCTAAACTTGGCATTCCGTTAAAAATTTGAGCGAAGGACACCTTGAATCTTTCGAGTAAATACAGAAAGTGAATAAAATATTTTTTTTAGATATTTGTATTATGAACTTTTATACTCGTAAATGGGTCAAACCCGAGGACCTAAACCCAAATGGATCCTTATTCGGAGGAACTCTATTGCGCTGGATAGATGAAGAAGCGGTAATCTACGCCATCGTCCAACTCGGGAATCCACATGTAGTCACTAAATACATTTCTGAAATCAACTTTGTCAGTTCGGCCAAGCAAGGGGATATCATTGAGCTCGGAATCGAGGCCATCAATTTTGGAAGGACCTCGTTAACGATGCGCTGCGTGGTCCGCAATAAAATAACAAGGATGGTGATTCTTTCGATCGACAAGTTGGTATTTGTCAACCTAGATCCGGAAGGAACTCCAACCCCACATGGCAAAACGGAAATTACCTACGCCTATATGGGGATCGAGTCTGATATCAAGAAAAGGGATTAAGCAGCTTTTTGAGCTGTAATCTCTCTTTTAAGGTCTTTTTCTACCCAAAAGGAAACGATTGGGATCAAGCTAAGGAAGAAATATTTGACTACACGGCCAATTTTCCAGTTATAGGTTTGCCAGCAGGCAATCAACAGGATAACAAAAAGTACAACGAGGAAACCATGGATTGATCCGGCAACACGCACGGCTTCTGGAATTCCTCCAAAATACTTCAATGGCATAGCAACAAAAAACAACAAAACGGTAGAGATTGCCTCCCAAAGGGCAACTTGCTGAAATATTCTTAACATATAAATTACTATTAGTCAGCGCAAAGAAAAGGAAATCCTTTAGGGAAAAGAAATCGAGGAAAAGGATTGACCTCGATATGACATATACCGCGTAAAAATCAGCCCATAGGGGAAAAGATATGTCCTGACTAAATAAAAAATGTGTATTTTTGAAGAATTGTATTTGCAAACATAACGACAATTAATATTTATGAATTACGACATTATTGTTATCGGTAGTGGTCCAGGTGGATACGTAGCCGCCATCAGAGCAGCTCAATTGGGATTCAAAACTGCCATTATCGAACGTGACGCATTAGGTGGAATTTGCCTTAACTGGGGCTGTATTCCTACCAAGGCACTATTGAAAAGTGCACAAGTATTCGAATATTTAAATCATGCTGCTGATTATGGTATCAAAGTGAACGGTGGTGAAGCCGACTTTGAAGCCATCGTAAAAAGAAGTCGTGGTGTAGCAGATGGCATGAGCAAAGGGATCCAGTTCTTGATGAAAAAGAACAAGATCGATGTGATCATGGGAACTGCAAAAATTAAAAAAGCTGGTAAGATCGAAGTGAAAGCTGCAGATGGTTCTACCAAAGAATATACAGCTAAACACACGATCCTTGCAACTGGTGCTCGCTCCAGAGAATTACCTAACCTACCTCAAGACGGAAAGAAAATTATCGGTTACCGCCAAGCAATGAACTTGCCTAAACAACCTAAATCTATGGTTGTCGTAGGTTCTGGAGCTATCGGTGTCGAATTTGCATATTTCTACAACGCAATCGGTACGAAAGTGACTATCGTTGAATTTATGGACCGTATCGTGCCTGTAGAAGATGAAGAAATCTCTAAACAATTAGAGAAATCCTTGAAGAAAGCTGGTATCAATATCCTTACGAAATCAGAAGTTCAATCAGTAGACACTAAAGGTGATCTATGCAAAGTATCCATCAAAACAGAAAAAGGTACTGAAACCTTAGAGGCTGAAGTGGTTCTTTCTGCTGTGGGTATTACGCCTAACATCGAAAACCTAGGCCTTGAAGAAGTTGGTGTAAAAACAGATAAAGGACGTGTCCTTGTTGATGACTTCTACAAAACGAACATCGATGGTGTATATGCAATCGGTGATATCGTGAAAGGTCAAGCTCTAGCGCACGTGGCATCTGCTGAAGGTATCACCTGTGTGGAAAAAATCAAAGGTTTACATGTTGACCCTATCGATTACAACAACATTCCTGGATGTACTTACTGTTCTCCAGAAGTTGCATCCGTAGGTTTCACTGAAAAAGCTGCTAAAGATGCTGGTTATGAAATCAAAGTGGGTAAATTCCCATTCTCCGCTTCTGGAAAGGCTTCTGCCGCAGGTGCAAAAGATGGTTTCGTAAAAGTAATCTTCGATGCTAAATATGGTGAATTCTTAGGTGCTCACTTAATTGGTGCTAACGTAACTGAAATGATCGCTGAAGTGGTTGTAGCTCGTAAATTAGAGTCTACTGGCCATGAGATCATTAAATCGGTTCACCCTCACCCGACCATGAGTGAAGCTATTATGGAAGCTGTTGCTGATGCGTACGGTGAAGTAATCCACTTATAAGATTTTAAAATATAATAACTCCTGATGGAGTTGAAAGAGGTCGGAACATAATTCCGACCTCTTTTTTTCTGTAACCTCATATTTAAGACCAATTTGTCCTTTTTTAATATTTTTCGTAAATTACCGTGGATACATCAATTCCAGTTGTTATAAATTTTTATTATAATTAGAATGTAAAACTAGATTGGTTAATATTTTAAATTACAAGAAATAATTATTAAACCTTACTTTATTTATATCCTTTTTTATAGTTTTGGGTAATTAATTCATTTGTTCATGAAAACAATAATCATGGTGTTGGGCGCGCCTAATGACGAGTACGGACACCTTTCGGCTATAGCACTCGATAGGCTATATAGAGCATATGATTTAGCCATCAATAACGAATCCGCTTTGATCTTATGTACGGGTGGCCAAGGCGACCACTTTAATATTACGGACAAACCACATACGTATTATGCTCAAAATTTCTTGAGCCTCAAAGGCATTAATCCCGACCGTTTTCTGCCCGGGATCCCTTCAAAGAACACTATTGAAGATTTTTCCCTTTCACAAAAGACAATCGAAGAAATAAAACCAGACTTATTGATCATTATCACCTCTGAATTTCATATGGAAAGGGTACAGCTTATTTCTGAGACCGTGATTCCATCGATCAATAAATTCTTTGTTTCTGTTGCTTCTTCCCTCATGGATTCTGAGTTGAAACCTTTGATCGAACATGAGAAAATTGCAGTGAATTTCTTAAAGGAAAATGGGGTAAAGTATTAATACCTCATTCCTTTTTCTTCCAGATACTTTCGGCCCAACGGCCAACAAACCAAAAGGAAACCCCCAATAACAAAAAGAATATCGTTCTATTGATATTATCCCACAGATACTCCACAAACCGGGTATACAGGTTCAGGATAAAGAATACGAAACCAATATCACGCGAGATATGGTCCTTGGTTTTCATGCCATAGATGGCCAAGCCCAGGGAAATGGCAATCCCTAAAAGCCCCCAGTAAAAAATCTCATATTGCCTGACACTGGACCATTTGTCGAAATCACTATAGTTGCCAAATATGGAAAGCAACCAAAGGGCGATCATGGTGTAGAGCAGACCAACCACAAAGGAAGTGGACCCGAATACGGCCAATGGCTTTATTTTAGGCTGTAGCAATACAGCAAAAGCAGTTAGGATAATCCCAAAAATGGTAAACCTCAAGGGGTAATTCATCCCCCAGAACTTAAATCCCCAATTGCTATGGTACGCTGTTTCCGTTGCAAACCAAATCCCGAGGGCCACTAAGGTAAAAACCCAAAGCAATTTTGAGGTAAGCTTGACTGAAAGGATTCCGTAAATAATGATGGAAAGGAGGAATAGCAGGGTGAAATGGTTTTCATTCCGGTCCAGGACCTGCCCTAAAAATCCGATGCTAGCTGCTGTAGAGAATGCGCCGGCAAGCATCAAGGTCTCATTTGAAAAGTTCTTTTCTGGGTTTTTCGACTTATTCCGAAAACCTAGGATATAGAACAAAACAGCCAATCCTGCAAAACCTAAACAGAATATTACATTCGGGGTCTCGTAAAATTTCTCCACCAAGTCGGATAGATAACCATCGGAAAACAAGGAAACCACGGAGAATATCAATGAGGCCAAGGCTATCCAAAAGGCATACCTAGCCAACATCCCCCATTCAAAGCCTTTATCATCTAAATTTCCCTTTAATTCCTCAGACTTTTCCTGCGATAGCAACTGCTCCTTTTCCCAATGCTCCAATGCCTGTTCAATGATTTCGCGCTCCGATTTATTTACGTCTAGTTTTTTCAAGTTGATGTGCTTTGTAGTTTAAAGGTAATACTTTTCAATAATCCTGCCTAATAGTAGATTAGGGTTGAGCAAATAAAAATCCTTAGCTAAAAATCTGTAACTTTGCATTTTGCTAAAAGGAGAGATTAATGGCCGTAAAAAAAGCAGTAGACCTTGGGGATCAAAGCGAATTAGAAGTATTTGGTGCCCGCGTACACAACCTTAAAAACATCGATGTATCATTTCCAAGAAACCAACTTGTCGTTATCACGGGATTAAGTGGCAGCGGTAAATCTTCGTTGGCTTTTGACACGATCTATGCCGAAGGACAAAGACGGTATATGGAGACTTTCTCTGCCTACAGCCGCCAATTTTTGGGAGGAATGGAAAGACCGGACGTAGACAAAATCTCTGGCCTGAGTCCCGTTATTTCGATTGAACAAAAAACCACTTCCAAAAACCCAAGATCGACCGTAGGAACCATAACAGAAATATATGACTTCCTGAGATTGCTATATGCAAGGATCGGGGAAGCCTACTCTTATGTGACCGGCAAAAAGATGGAACGCATGTCTGATGACGAAATCACAGACCGTATCCTCAATGAATTCAATGGTGAAGGCATCTATGTACTAGCCCCTGTGGTGAAGGGCCGTAAAGGTCATTACCGCGAACTTTTTGAACAAATCAGGAAACAGGGCTATACCAAGGTACGTGTGGATGGAGAAATATTGGATATAGCTCCTAAAATGCAGGTCGACCGTTATAAAATCCATGATATCGAGATTGTCGTGGATCGGATCATTGTGGAGAAGGAATCAAGGAAAAGACTCTTTACCTCCATTGGCCAAGCCTTAAAAACTGCCAAAGGGATCATCAAGATTGCCAATAAAGAAAATAAGGAGCAATTTTTCAGTCGATATTTAATGGATGCGGAATCTGGGATTTCCTATGATGAACCGCAACCTAACACTTTTTCCTTTAACTCCCCTTATGGAGCCTGTCCTAAATGTGATGGTTTGGGATATATCTATGAAATCGACAAAAAGATCGTTATCCCTGATAGAAGCCAAAGCATACAAAAAGGCGGAATAATACCATTGGGACCAGTAAAAGATTCCTGGAACTTTGCGGTACTGAAAGCAGTGGCCAAGAAATATGATTTTTCTTTAACGACCCCTATCGACAAGCTATCCGAGGAACTGATCGACAACCTTCTTTTTGGAGAAGAGGAACCGATAAGCTTAACGGTTTCCTACGGTTCTTATGGAGCCAGGGAATATAAGGTACAATTCGCCGGCATCTTCAAGATGTTGGAGGAAATGAGCGCAAAATACAGCGATGACGCACAGGGCTTGGATGAATTCCGTACACAGGTTGTTTGTCCAGAATGCCATGGAGCGCGCTTGAAAAAAGAATCGCTACATATCAAAGTTGCTGATAAGAACATTTCGGAATTGGCAGAAATGGATATTGTAGCCTTGAATGAATGGTTTGATGCTGTTGAAGACAGGCTTTCGGAAAGACAGAACATCATTGCCACGGAAATCATCAAGGAAATCAAGACCAGGATTGGATTCCTGTTGGATGTAGGCCTAAATTACCTGACCTTAAACCGCAGCTCCAAAAGCTTATCCGGTGGAGAGGCTCAACGTATCCGCCTTGCCACACAGATCGGTTCACAATTGGTAAATGTACTTTATATCTTGGATGAGCCGAGTATCGGTCTGCACCAACGTGATAATGAACGCTTGATCAATGCCCTTAAAAATCTTCGCGATATCGGTAACTCCATTTTGGTCGTGGAGCATGACAAGGACATGATCCTACATTCGGATTATGTCATCGATATGGGACCGGCTGCGGGAGTTCACGGAGGGAAAGTCGTGGCCCAAGGTACCCCGAAACAATTGATGAAGGAAAACACCTTGACGACAGATTACCTGAATGGTACCCGTGAAATCAAGATACCTGATGAAAGAAGAAAAGGAAACGGCCATACACTTACTTTAAAAGGCGCTACAGGCCACAACTTAAAGAATGTGAGCATAGACATCCCTTTAGGAGAATTGGTGCTTGTAACGGGCGTATCGGGCTCTGGCAAGTCTAGTTTGATCACCAACACCCTATACCCAATCTTGAACCACCATTTCTTTAGGGCAAAAGCTAAACCGCTACCTTACACAAAGATCGAAGGCTTGGAAAACATCGATAAGGTGATTGAAATCGATCAGTCTCCAATCGGGAGGACGCCAAGGTCAAACCCTTCCACTTATACCGGTGTATTCTCCGATATCCGTGCTTTATATGTACAGTTACCAGAAGCGAAGATCAGGGGTTACAAACCTGGACGCTTTTCCTTCAACGTGAAGGGCGGAAGATGTGAAACCTGTCAAGGTGCGGGGATGAAGATCATTGAGATGAACTTTTTGCCTGATGTTCAGGTTCCCTGTGAAACCTGTAACGGAAAGCGCTACAACCGAGAGACTTTAGAGGTCAGATATCGTGGAAAATCCATTTCAGATGTACTGGACATGAGCATCGATGAAGCGGTAACCTTCTTCGAAAATATCCCCTCCATCTATCGGAAAATAAAGACCCTACAGGATGTAGGTCTAGGCTATATTACCTTGGGACAATCGTCGACAACCCTTTCTGGTGGCGAGGCCCAAAGGGTAAAATTGGCAACGGAACTTTCTAAAAAAGATACCGGAAAGACCTTCTATATATTGGATGAACCAACGACAGGGCTACATTTCGAGGACGTCAATGTATTGCTGGGAGTAATCAATCGCTTGGTTGACCGAGGTAATACGGTTCTGATCATTGAGCATAACCTAGATGTCATCAAAGCGGCCGATTGGGTCATTGATATGGGGCCTGAAGGTGGTAAAAACGGTGGAAAAGTCCTTTTCCAAGGTACACCGGAGGAATTGATCAAACAGAAAAACTCTGAAACAGGAAGATTCCTGAAAATAGAGATGAACTACAATAAATAATAAAAGGGAGCTTTCGCTCCCTTTATTTTTATCGGTATAGTTGATTAAATAACATTTTGAATGTTCCATGGCTTTGTGCCCTGTTCGTGATCTCAGGACCAATGGCCACTAATTTCCCTTTTCCAATCTTGGATACCAATCCAATATTGACATCCTTTAAATATTGCTGTCCATGGGCCCAACCACTCAATAGCGAATGATCAGAGTTAATGGATCCTAATGAATACAGATTGTCCGAATTCTGGAACTTAAAGACCGGACTGTTATTGAACACAATGTTCAGGTCTTTATCCAATCCGTAGTTCTCAGGCTTACTGATATCCGCTTCAGCTTTTAAAATACTCGTAGGAACATAAAACTTCACACTGGACAACTTCACTTTCTTGCCATCCTTGCCCATTTCCATCAATGGATTTTCAACCGGAAGGTTAAAATGGTAAACCAGTTCTGATGAAGCACCAATAGTTACGATCTGTCCTCCATTTTCCACAAAGGTTTTAAGCACAGGGATGGACTTGGCAGCTGTTACTGAACCCAACATGTGTTTATATTGATCCGGAACGATGCTTGCGTCTACCGAACGGCCTGAAGCATTGGAACCAAACGCCGGAATACCCTGACCTACGAACAACAGCACATCATAATCTTTAATGCTACTGTTGTCAATATCTTGAGGGTAGAATAATTTGTAGTCAAATCCATATTGCTCCAACATCCATCTTACCCAACCTGAAGGCATACTACCACCATAATGGTCAAATAAACCGATCTTAATGGCTTCAACTGGTTTCAATTGTTTTGGCTTGCTCGAAACCGCTTTGCTTTCCAAGCCTAAGCTAGCACCAAATTCTTTCACCTTAGCTGCTGCTTTTGCATCGACATAGAAATCTTTTGAATCAAGGTCACGGAATACTTTCACGCCAGCTTTCAATAGTTGGTTGATCGCCAAATAAGCATCATTTGCTTTTCCATTGATCAGATATCCACCTTTTGAAGAGGCAACCTCTCTAGCCAATGGGCTCAACAGAACACCTGTTTCTTTTTTCTGTAAAGGCGCATTGAAATCATCATATACTTTATCGTATTCCACACCCATTTGCATAGCCAAGGTCCAGCCTGCTGCATCATACGGACGGATTGGAGGCCCTCCCTCATATTCCACATCGTGTGGGTGATCTTGAGGTTCGAACATATCCAATACCTGCGGCCTGAAGGCTTGATTGGTTTTCACTACGATGGAACCCTTTGGATAGTTCTTTCCATTCACACTAAAGTCAGCGTTCGCTTGATAAACATATACTCCGGATTTGATCAAGGTATTCACAAATTTAACGGCAGTTCCGAAATCTTCTTGATCGGCCGATAATATGAAAGCCCTTGGGTCGCGTTTAGACTTATCAGCGAAAATAGCATCATAATAGCTTTTAGGGATGGTTTTTGAACGGTAGAAAGTATTGCTTTCTTCTTTCTTCACCTTACCTGCCGCTACATCTGCATCATAGGTTTTCTCAATGGACTCGGCATATTTAGGGTATTTTGTCCAGTAATCCTCATTCCCTCGGTCAATGGAGTTTTTACCCATCTTGTAGATATTGTACAATAATTTATCGCCATTACGCGCAGCATAATCTAGGATGGCGAAGTTCATCGAGACGGAATAGTCAATTGATTTCTTGAAATTCCACTTTTGAGGTGCAATAGGGAAAGGCAAGCCATTTCTAGGGATCTGCCTTTCTGCTACCAATGGAATCTCTGAAGGGGTTGGATGTCCTGTAATTTCAGTCAAGATACCGATCATGTTATGGAAATATGGAGCAGTTCTCAATCCTCCATTCCACCAAGTAGAAAATCCAGATTGATCCATGCGGACATAGCCAGGTTTATCTTCTTCATTAAGGCGGTTGATCATTGCAAATCCAACACCATCAATTCCGGTCACCAATAATGGATCGAATACATGGTTGAATGGATCACGATATGGCGGACCAGCGACAATAGTGCCATCTGGAGAGGTTTGGTGATGGTTATAGATGATCTGCGGCAACCAATCTACATAGACTACCTTGGCAAGGTTGCTAGCTTCCTTCATGTTGAACATAAAGAAATCACGGTTGTTATCATGACCTACATATTTCTGGTACAAGGTAGGAATGGACATGTTACGCTTTTCCTTGTCATCATATTGCATATACCAATCTGCCAATAGATCCTGACCGTCTGGATTGACATGCCACATCAGGACCACCACTTTATCCAAGTAATTGTTGATTTCAGCATCATTCCGGTTGGTCAACTGATAGAAGGTTTCAATTAATTGATGCGATCCAACCATCTCATTGGAGTGCATACCTCCATCAATCCATACCACAGGTTTTCCTGCCAGGGAAAGCTCCTTCGCTTCGGCTTCAGTGATTCCTTCGGCACGACCTAAGGTTTGGGATATCTTACGGTATTTTTCAATGTTCTTCAGGTTCTCAGGAGAAGAGATAATGATCAGGTGTTGTCTCCTGCCCTCTTCTGTTAGTCCCCCGTCCTGTATGAGTACTCTGTTGGATTCTTTGGCAACTTTTAAAAAATAGCTTTCCATCTGTTTGTAGTTGGCAAGCATATAGTCATCACCGATATTGAATCCAAAATGTGTTTTCGGATTGGTAACCTGTTGCGCCGTTCCATAGTTGAACTGCCCAATCAATAAGGCTACCAGAATCGATTTTATGGTATTCTTAATCATTTTTTATTGTTTTTTACATATTTCTCTAGCCATTGATGTTGTTCCCAGAAGGTATGAAGGACTCCTTCCCTACTTCTGTAGCCATGGAACTCCTTAGGCAACATCACCAAACGCACGATTCCACCATGCCCTTTAATCGCTGCATAAAGACGCTCGCTCTGTATAGGGAATGTCCCTGAGTTCTCATCGTCCATACCATGGGTCATCAATAATGGTCTCTTGATCTGTGGCGCATAGGTAAATGGCGACATGGCATCATAAGTGTCTTTGGCTTGCCAATAGGTCCTTGCCTCGCCTTGGAATCCAAATGGAGTCAAAGTTCTGTTATAGGCTCCACTTCTGGCAATACCAGCGGCAAACAAATCAGTATGTGCCAATAAATTGGCCGTCATAAAGGCTCCGTAGGAGTGGCCACCAACTCCAATTCTGTTGCGGTCAGCCACACCTAGACCTACAATATGCTCTATCAATGCACTTGCATTATCCTTGATCTGCTCAACAAAGGTGTCGTTAGGTTCAGAAGTACCTTCACCAACGATTGGCATATCAGCTTGATCCACGACTGCGTATCCTTGGGTCACCCAGTAAACCGGAGAACGGAAGGCCAAGCGTGGGAACCTATTTGGTGATCCTTTTACCTGTCCCGCTGCCTCTTTGGTCTTAAATTCACGCGGGTATGCCCATACCAAAACAGGTAATGGAGCATCGCCTTTTTTGAAATCCGCCGGCACATATAGCGTTCCTGAAAGGTTCAATCCGTCTTTTCTTGGGTAAGACAATAAGGATTTCTGAACATTTGCAATACTTGGGTATGGATCTGCAAAGTTGGTAATCTTCGTTTCCTTCTTGTTCTTGATATTTACCGAATAGACATTCGGAGCATCTTTTGCAGATTCCCTAGAGACATACAGTACTCCGGTATTGTTGAAGAAGATCGGTTCTTCATAATAGCCACGTTTAGATTTGTATAAGGTATCCTGTTTACCATTCTGAACATTCCATTTCATCAGGAATGGGCGATCTCCTTCTGGAGAAGCTCCTAATCCTTGCGTGAAAACAGAACCTTTGCCATCTGTCAGCAACTGTCCTTTTTCATTTTTTACAAAGCTTCCTGGATCGGTATAGGTATCCTCAGACTTGCGGGTTGAAAGCACTTTAACTACCTGATTGGTCCTCGGGTTGATTAATGTCAATTTTGAGGACCGGTCCTTTCGCCAGTTTTCTGAAACGATAGCCACTCCATCTCCCCATTGAATATCCCTAACGCGATAGGTCCCTGAGAATATCTTATTTGAAGAAGAAAGATCAAATGGCGCTCCGATTTCAAATAATTCATCACGGACCTCGGTCTTCATATTAGGATCGCCTTTATCCAATGCCTTCACATAAACCAAGGAAGCATCCTTATCTTTTCGCCATTCGAAATCTCGAGGGCCTTCCAATACCGCATCAAATGAAATCGGCATTTTATCCGCTAATGGGATGGTATAGATATCTTTTACTTTTGATCCAGTTGAAGAATAAACGGTCACTTCTGCCGGAAACAGGTAGATGGGAACCAAGTAAGAATAGGGCTTAACGACCTTTTCTGTCAGGATATATTTTCCATCTGGAGAATAGGAAACAGATTTAAAGATGCCCTTAATTCCAATAGGCTTGGCATTCCCCTGAAGATCGACCTCGATAAGGTCTGAAGTCAGGTAATATTCCATTAGGGTCTCATCGTATCCATTTGCCAATAGGTTCTGATAAGTTCTTGAAGGGGTGATTCCGCCAAGGTTTTCCTGCACTACAGGACCTGTAGGCACAGGATTTTGGACAGGAACGGATCCTCTTGAAGCATTCACTTGCTGGGCAAGCAAAGCTGTTCCATCTCCATTCCATTGAAAGGTACTTCCGTAGGTGTCATTGACCTTGCTCAACAACTTTTTAGCTGTTTTACTGTTCAGGTCGGCAAGCCATAGTTCCGTATCCTCTAATGATTTATTCAAAAAGGCAAATACACCAGGTTTGGATGACCATTTTACATCGGCAATCTGTAAGTCCTGAGGTAGCCCTTGGATGCTGAACTCTGAGCCATTGCTCAAATCACGAATCTTCAGACCTTTGAATGTCCCCAGATTCTCTGCTACAGTGGTATTACTAATGGGATTGATCCTCAAGCCGGCAACACCTAATACAGGTTGTGAAGCTTGAATGATGGTTTGAAAACCTGGAACTTCCAGTACCAACATGTACCGTCCATCTGGACTGAACTCCTCCATTGGTATCTGTGGGGCATCCACAAGATCAACGATGGATTGAGGAGGTAATTGATACTTGATTGCCTCCTGCGCATGGGTCATGGTTGAACCTGCCAAGAAAGCAATGAAAAATCCTGCTTTCAAATAATTTCGGTTAGTTTTTCTTGTAAAATTCATCTGCATCTTTATTTAGCTGTACCATGCAATCCTTCGGCATGTACACCATGTGCCCTGCCTCGTAATAGGTAAATGATACTTTCGATTTCTGTTCTGGCCTTAAATTCATATGTTTCATAACATATTCAGCAGCATGATAAGGCGTTGCCAAATCATAATACCCACCAATTACCCAAACCTTTAGGTCAGGGTTCTTAGACATGGCTTGCCTCAATAGCTCTGAAGCATTTAAATATTTATTCTGAACATTATTGTAGTTCCATGGGGATACCCCACCGGAAAAATCATAAGGTAGTTCATTCTTGAATTTAAGTTCGGTCCTAATATAATGATTCATTGCCGAAGAAAAGGTACCTGCTGTATTTCCTGCTGGATCAAATTCGAAACGATCGCCCGAATCATCATAGTCTCGACCAATAGCACGGCTATCAAGCCTTCCCACCGTCAATCCTTCATCGCGCCTTAATTCTTTACAGAATTTATGGATGTTGATCCTAAGGTTGGTCTCTTTGATATAGGCTTTGCTCAAACCGGTATACCTAGCCAATTTAGTCGCGATCTGATCATATTCTTGCTCTGTTAAATCAGTTCCTTTATTCAGTGCCAAGATATATTCGTTGTTAGCAAATTTCTCAACTTCATCCAATGTCGCTCTCAGGTTGCTCTGTAAGCTAGGTTCTAATTGTTTATGGTAATAGGCTGTTGCCGTATAGGTTGGCAAAAACAGATGATAAGGCAGGTCATTCCCGATCTCAAACCTTGCCGTCTGCATATTTAATATAGAACTCAACATAATGACTCCATCAAAATACATACTATATCGGTTCTGTAAATATTGAACAAGACCGGCTGCCCTTGGCGTTCCATAACTTTCGCCCATGATATACTTCTTGGAATTCCAGCGTTCATTCTTGGTTACATACAACCTGATGAAGTCGGCTACCGACTGTACATCCTCCACAAAACCATGAAACTGTTTGGGATCTTCCCCTTTTACAGCACGGCTGTAACCTGTAGAGATCGGATCAATGAATACAAGATCCGTCTTATCCAACCAGGTCTCCGGATTATCTCCGTAGCTATATGGATAAACGGCATCTCCAGCTTCCGTCAAATTAGGTCGCTTTGGCCCCATGAATCCCATATTAACCCAAACAGAGGCCGAACCTGGACCTCCATTGAATGCAAAAGTAACCGGCCGGTCTTTCCGGTTGGTTGCAACATACGCGATAAAGAAAACATTCCCTTTGGGATTGCCGTCTTCATCTTTCAACTGTATATAGCCTGACTGGGCTTTATACTCAATACTACCAGACCTCAGTTTGGCTACATGCTTGGTTTCTACCACTTCAGGAATGATGGCTGAATTGTTAGACACTACCGACGTATCAAGTTTCAATGTTTCGATGGCCTTGTTTTTACTGTATTGCGGCCCCCTTGGGATTACGGGCGCTAAACTCTGCGCCCATAGATCTCCAAAGATGAACATGAAAGCTATGAAACTAATCGTCTTAATTTTATAATCATTCATACATTATTTATTTTAGTTATTATCCATTAAATTATTCAATATCAATTCATTACTTGGAATCGGTAGAATATAAGCAGGATCATCAGTCGGCACGGCAGCAATGGCATGCTGTGATTTCGCTGGAATGGTTAATCCCAAACGCATCAAGTCACCATTACGAATTCCTTCACCTAGGAATTCTATCCTACGTTCTTCGATGATTCTATTTAAATATGCGTTTACATTGGCAAATGACCCTGCAGTTAGGGATGCCCCTTGATTTGAGCGGCCATATACCGCGTTCAATAATGCTAATGAGCGGGCATCTACGGTATTGGAGGATCTAGCCAAAGCTTCCGAAAGGTTCAACAAAACCTCAGAATATCGGATTACTGGAACATAATCGATATAAGGAGATGCTTGATTAAACTTCGTTAACCATGCTTTCCCCGTCTTTGTCCCTGTTTTGGTCAATTTCCTACGGGCATCAGTACCCAACCATTCCGCTGAAGCATAGATTCCCTCCACTTTATTCAGGGAATATTCACCAGCACCATTACTGGTAGATGTACCGCCGTCACCTGTACCTGGCAAATAATATCTGGACAGGGCACTTCCGGGAGCATCATTATTTGTAAATGGCATTGAAAAAATCGACTCCGAAGAAGTGTAAGGAGACTTAAAGAGATCTTCAAAATTACCTTCCAATTTATTGGCTACCCCAGTTCCTGCACTGAAAGGTGCTGAAGCAGGAACAATCTTATTTGCTTCAGCGATTACCTTGGCATAATCCCTCATGCTCAGGTAAATTCTCGTTTTTAGAGCAATGGCCGTGTTTTTATGAGCTCTGGTAGTATTTAGGAACGCTGAGGTATAATTCGCTGGCAGGTTTTGTTCAGCAAAATCCAAGTCTGCCAATACTTGTTTATAGGTATCTGCAACAGTACTTCGCTCCAAATCATAATTCCCTGGTCCTGTATTTCCTTTCAAACGGAGCGGAAGTCCTGGTTTGCTACCATTGCCATCCCAATATGGCCTTGCATAAAATTGCAAAAGATAATAATAGGTCATGCCGCGGATCAGTCGTGCCTCTGCACGGTAGCTATTTGCTGTGGCAGCATCCAATACCGCATCACCACCATTATCTAAGCCATCCAAGAAAACGTTCAGTTTGTTGATTGTCGCATAGGTCGCCACCCAAATATCATTGACATCGGAGGTTGTGGTCTGGGGTAACATGGAATACATGGTGGCACCCGTAGCAGCATTCATGTTGCTACAGTGAAATTCACCCGTCCTGACATCAGAAATCAATATGTACCAACTCCCTAGGTAGCTTGAAGCCTTCATGCTTGCATACAAGCCATTAACTTGACTCAGAATACGCTCTGGTGTACTAAACGCGGTAACATCGGTGATCAATGTTTTGGGTTGTGGATTCAACCACTCTTCTTTCCTACAACTGCTAAATAATAAGGTCAGTCCAGTTGCACATAATATGATAGATTTACTCGATTTCATTGTGATAAGTTTTTAATTGTCCTTAAAATCCAACGTTTAATCCAAATGTGAATGTCCTTGCATTTGGTGCTTGGTTCTTGTCAATGCCTTGTCTGATTGCATTGTTACCATTGGTAGTAACATCTGGGTCATACCCAGTGTACTTGGTCCATAATGCTAGGTTTTGGCCACTGACATAAACACGAATGTTATTCAGCTTCATTTTGCTCACCAAAGTATTTGGTATCGTGTAGGAAAGCATCACATTCTTTAAGCGCAAGTAATCTGTCGAGGAAATATTATGTATTAAAGGCAATGTATTACCATTGGACACATTGTCGTTATTTACAACCCTTGGAATATCGGTCTGGTCCCCTGGATTCTGCCATCTACGCATCATATCCGCTGAATTGTTCCAGAACCGTAAGTCGCGCATAGTTCCTTGGTTACCATTCATCATATAGCCCCCCAATTGGTAGGTCAATAACACTGTCAGGTCAACACCTTTATAGTTAAAGCTGTTGGTCCATCCCCCAAACAACTTAGGAGCGGTTGGTTTATATGGTTTAGCATCATCAGACGGAGTAATAGCTCTAGCTCTGGTGCCATCCTCATATTCCCATTGGTATTTGACAGCATTGATCCCTGAAACATTCTGTTGATAGAATACTTTCTTGCCATCGCCATCAATGAAGATCCTTCTTCCTGTCTCAGGGTCCACACCAGCAGTTTCAATAGCATAGAGCATACCGGCAGGTTGTCCAGGTAAAGTAATCGTCATCCCATCCAAAGAACCTGAAATGATACTCGGCACGCCATTCGCCAATGTCAATACTTCATTATGGTTGGTAGTTAGGTTAAATGAGCTATTCCATCTGAAATCCTCTTTACGGACTGGAGCACCTCCAATAGTAAATTCAAACCCTCTATTATACATTTCACCAACGTTCTGCAGAATACTGTTTGAAGTACCATTAGGAATACCAACTGAAGGAGGTAGCGGCACCGCGAAGATCAAACCGTCGATAGAGTTTTTGTAATAACCGATCTCCCCTGTGATAGCTGAATTGAATAAGGCAAAATCCAACCCTATATCAAATTTCTTACTGGTTTCCCATTTTAGGTCAGGGTTTCCAGTTACCGAATAGGTTAAACCCGGTTGACCTCCATATAAGGTGGCAGAATAAGTATTGATCGCTCCAAAGTCTCCAAGTCCACCCACATTACCCACTTTACCATAACTGCTTCTCAACTTAAAGGCATTGATCTTTTGTCCCCATGAACTCGCTGACCAAAAAGCTTCCTTAGCAATGTCCCATCCACCGGAAACTCCCCAAAATGTACCTTTCTTATTGTTCAGTCCTAAAGCAGAATATTCATCCTGTCTTAAGTTGGCAGTAAAGAAGTACTTCTTTTGATAGTCATATTGCAAACGGGAAAACAAGGAGAACAGATAGTTATTGATTTCTTGGTTATCAGTTCTATAGTCAAAAACGTTTTGCCAACCACCCTGTATATTAGTGTAGTATGGATCCGTCTGGCCAGTTCTTTGCAAACCAAACATAGAACCTGTCGTTCTTTGTTGTTCTTGACCTAACAATAGATTAAAGCTATGTTTATCATAGTTCCGGTCGAATGTCAATGTATTTGTCCAAACCCAACGCTGGCGTTTAGAACTTACACTACTTGCAGAACCGTTGCTAGCTAATCCTTCTCCCGAAAGTGGTGAATAATAATTGTTATAATCTACGTTTCTATAATCGATTCCATAAACAGATTTATAGGTAATCCATTTCAAGGGTTTAATCTGCACATAGGCATTGGATTGCACATTATTTCCTGTATTATTTGAATAATTGTTCAGCAATGAAATCACTGGATTGTAGAAACCTAGTCTTGATTGATTCAAATGTCCTGTATTGTCCATTAATCCCAAGAAACCATTTGAAGTCACGTTAAAACTTCCGTCATTGTTATACGGACCGATGATAGGCGCTGAAATCAATGCTAACCGCGCCATCGCACCAGAAGATGAAGAAGACTGAAAACCACCTTGGCCACCTGCACCGGTAGACATTGCCGCCAAGTTGTTTTCATTGACATAGTTCAACTTAACGCCCAACTTTAACCAATCGGTAGTCGTATTGTCAATATTGAACATCGCTGACTTTCTATTGAAACCATTTTTCTGGAAGATACCCTCTTGATCGGTATATGCTGCAGAACCAAAATAATTGGTTTTCTCTGTTGCTCCAGAAATATTGATGTTATGTGAATGGGAAGTTCCGGTTTGATAGATGTAATCATACCAACGTGTGTCAATGGTATTTCCATTAGCATCCTTACTCAACCCGTAAAAGTTTTTAGTGTCATTAAAGGTCCCGTCGTTCCTTAATGCTTCGTTCTTGATTTCCACATATTGGGCAGCATTCAACAACTCCGGTAAACGGTTAGCGGTTGTATAACCCAACCAACCTTCATAATTAACTTTGGCAGAACCTCTTTTCCCTTTTTTAGTAGTGATAAATACCACCCCGTTGGCAGCTCGCGAACCGTAAATACTGGTTGCAGCAGCATCCTTAGCGATATCTATACTCTCAATATCGGCTGGATTGATTGCAGATAATGGATTGGAAGCCGCATAACTTGGTCCTGAATCGTCATTATCATTGAAGGCTGGAACCCCATCGATCACGACCAAAGGATAGGTACTTAATGATAGAGAGTTAGTTCCTCTAATCTTGAACACTGGAGCTTGATTCAGAACACCTGAACTGGTATTCACTTGAACCCCAGATGATCTACCGGCCAAGGAAGCATCAAAACTCTGAACGGGCAAGTTCCCCACATCATCCCCTTTTACAGATGTTAAACTTCCGGTCGTCTCCTTACGGCTTTGCGTTCCATAACCGATTACAACGACCTCATCCAATTCCTCATTGGACTCTGTCATCGTCAAATTGATTGGATTGGAATTCAATACGACATGCTCAATTGAGCTGTACCCCATTGAAGTCATTACCAAAACGGAATTTCTTGGAACTCGGAAAGTGAAATTTCCATTGGCATCTGTTGATGTACTGATGCTTTTGCCCTTGATGGTAATGGATACCCCAGCGATGGGAGCACCATTCTTGTCAGTAATTTTCCCTTTAATTTCAATTTCTTCCTGAAAAGAAATTACGTCGCTATTTATTCGCGCAAATGTATGCTCAGGATACACAAATAACGACAGGCATGTAAAGCCCATTAATGTCCATTTACTGGTAAACAGCAATGGTTTTGTCCAATTTTTTGGACAAGTGGTTAGTTTCATAAGTGAAATAATTTAGGTGCTAATTTTCATGATAGATTAATTCTAGAGAAGAATTAACCATCAAATTGGAGGTCGTTTCATATGCGGTAATTTCATAATTTGGTTTGTCAAATTTAATATTTATTAAAAAATTACCAATAAAATAAATGACAAAGTGCAATAATTATTGTAAAGATGCCTTTACAGTAATTTAACTATTACTACAATATTATTATTAGGAATATGCTAATAAGTTTTAGCTAGGATTAGTATTCATCAAGGATTGCAACGATCGGCTGCCTAATCCGAGTGCGGACTGGCTTATCATCCTTTATGGCTGCTTTCCATTTCGGGGATTTCTTGATGAGGCGCATGGTTTCTCGCGCAAATGAAGGACTGATTTTGGACTTGTTGACGATGTCGATATCGCATAATTCTCCATCTTCACAGACTGTAAATTCCAAGATGGCAGTCTGACGGAGACCATACTTCACATATTCAGTGCTGTCCATATCCCTGAAAACACCGGATAGGTTTAAGTTATTTTCCAAAAAGCGTTGCCATCCTATAGCTCCGCCAACAAACTGAGGAATAACATCCACTTCCCGCACGACACTGCTGTCCACAACCACTTCATTTTGGGCCTTTAAACTCCCAAAAGCAGAAAGAAACAGGATAACGATCGTGAAAAATATCTTCATAAGGGTCTTAAAATCAATACCTAAAAGGTAAGAAAAATTCAAGAATAACAGAAATTACTTTGCTAGATCAATATCGGAAAGAAATTCGCCTTGATCATCCGTAATGAAGCTCATAGGATTCTCAGGGTCCTTGATGATTTCAAATAAGGTATAGCCCCAGGGCTTCCAAAAACTTTCCAATACCTGTCCATAGGTCTTAGCCGTCCATTGATCAAAAATCGGCTTGAGGGTCCAATCATTCAAAGGCATTGGCTCCACGAAAACCTTCTCTGGAACTTCCATATAGGTATATTCGGGCAACCTGTTAAATAAATAAGCAGAATAGAAAAAGCGAGCACAGATCTCTTCAAATTGAACAGGGTGCAAAACCTTCCCCTTTATTTTTGCTAAAACCTCATCATGATAGATTTCATGCACACCATTATCTTGCATGGTCGCTATGATGGCAAAATCCTTCATACGGATCGAAAAGATCAAGGTATTGATCTCATCTCGGTACATAAAGGTTTCTGGAGTACTGTCAACAGGCAACACTAAAATTGTAAAGGGGTTTTTATGTTCAAACTCCATCGGAGTGATCAGCGATTGCAACATAAAATGCAGGTTCTTGAACTTATGTACCAATGCTTGGGAAAAATTCAACTGCTCTCCGGAAAGGAAAGCCTGCCTAATCCCTACTTGGATCTCGTTGAATACCACACCGTACAGGATTTTACCAACCCATTGAAAAAGGGTCAGCTGATCCAGCTCTTTTAAAGCCGTGTAGCCAATGTTCACTGCATCCTCCACCTTTCTCTCTACCTCTGCGATGACTGCCGCCACCTCAGCCGAACATGGCAATTGCAACTGCTTGTAAGTCACCAAACTCTCATCCAACAACTTAAACGGCTTATCTTCCAAATCAAAGATGCGCATCATCCAAACAGGGAATACCTGAATCTTTTCATCTTCCGACTCCAATGCTTTTCCTGACAAGAAGCAAGTTTTGTTATCAAATTTAAAATCCAAAAAGGGATTATAGAGTTTATTTGCCATAAGCTGCAAAGGTAACACAAAACTTATAGATGGAAAACCATGCTGCTACAATTGACCGCAACATGACTTAGAGGAAATCAGGACAATTAAAGGAGAAAATTTCGAATGGGAAAATTGAGCTCAGCAGCTTTATTCCAAACCATAAAATGCCCGCCCCCTTTTACCCGAATGCTATAGTCTACGTTCTGGATTGGAATCAATCGATCTTTATCACCATGGATATGCAGACAGTTAACAGGAACATGACTGTTCTCCCAATTGACGATCTTGTCCACGGCCCATTTTTGAAAGTCCGGATCTGTATCTGCCAACATCGTATCAAACAGGAATTGTTCTTCATCCGACTTCAGTCCAAAGAGCCAATACAGAACTTTGGAATTCGCAAATCTCGATTGGTTTCCAGAAAACAATTTGTGCAGAGAAAGGAATTTGGAAACGCCCAAGACCTTCGGTAATTCATCCTTGGTCTTCGCCGAAGAAATTAAAATGGTTTTCTTGAAATCATAGTATTTTGAGAGCTCAGCAATGCACATTCCACCAAAAGAAAGTCCCAGTACATTTGCTCCCTGTTTGGGAATCTGATAATGCTCGGCAAGCCTGAACACATAACTTTCCAATGCTTCTGCAGGTCTTGGTTTTAACCAGTCCACATAAACCACCTGCATCCCTGAAAAATCAAGTTTTTCAAAGACCCGACGATCCGCTCCTAAACCAGAGAAAACATAGATAGTGTCCATCTATCTAAGTTAAGGAAATCAACCAATATTTACTTTAAAGTTTTCGAAAAGCAAAGGCGCGGAAACAACCTGCCCATCCTGTCCCTTCAGTCCTTTTAGTACCGAAGTTTTCCCTTTCTCCAACAGGTTCTTCATCTCCTTTTCATCGAGGAAAACACCATTTAGCGTACGCCAAATCTTAAAGTCACATCCCCTCGCATAATGGTCACACTGGGCAACCTTATCATACAGTTGCACCTGGCCAGGCTTGCATTTAGGGCATTTGATCTTTCCTTTTTGCAAAGGTTTCAGTTCCTCATGGGCAATGGCTACCCGCAATTGCAAAAGCTCTTTCGTGATCTTTTCCGTATAATCTTTGATATGTTTCATGAACACATCATAGCTCACCTTGTTCGCTCGCATTTCTTCAAGCTTCTGCTCCCATTTACCTGTCAGGGTAACTTTCGCAATGGAGCGATCCTTGATCAGGAAATAAACCGAAAGGCCCTTCTCCGTTGGGATCAATTTTTTCTTGTCCCTTTTGATATAATCCCGTTGAAACAAGGTCTCGATGGTTGCAGCACGGGTTGCAGGCGTACCCAAACCACAGTCTTTCATGGCTTGGCGCATCTCCTCATCCTCGATTTCCTTACCAGATGTCTCCATCGCTTTCAATAAGGAGGCTTCCGTATGGATAGGTCTTGCCTTGGTAAATCGCTCTGCCAATTCCAAGGTCAATACTTCAAGCATTTCCTCTATGCTCAATTTTGGTAACTGGGCATTTTCATTGTCTTGGTCATCCGTGTTTTTATCCTCATCTGGCAATTCAACCTGGTCTGCAGATAATCGCCAACCATATTGTCTGATCACGGTTCCCTTGGCAATCAATTCCACCCCCGCAGCGTCAATTGTCACTGTCGTGATATCCTTTAAACAGACCTCCGAGAAACTTTCTACCATACGTTTAGCGATCATATTGTAGATGTTCTGCTGGTCCATAGGCATTGGACCCGGTTTTTCATCGGTTACCAATAAGGCATGGTGATCCGTCACCTTTTTATCGTCGACCGATCGCTTGTTCAGCTTGGCGCCTATCAGGTTCTTACTGATGACGGCAATCTGTTCCTGTGCGGTGTCCGCTAAATGCTGGAAGAGCTCCTCAATTTTTTCAAAAACATCTTCACCGATATACCTGGAACCTGTACGGGGATAGGTAATTACTTTTTTCTCATATAAAGTTTGGGCAATACTCAAGGTTTGGTCTGCTGAATAGCCGTATTTCTTATTGGCATCCTGCTGAAGGGAAGTCAAATCAAATAACAGTGGTGGTTGCTCCTTCGTTTCCTTGGCCTCTACATTCTTGACCATCGCCTGCATCCCAACCTGTAGTTTGGCAACAGTTTCCTCGGCCACTTCCTTCTTATCGATTTTATTCGAAGTAGCTTTAAACTGAATGCCCTCTTTCTCAAAACCGGCCTGGATTTTATAGAAAGCCTGAGGCTTAAAATCTTTGTTCTCCAGATATCGCGAACAGATCATCGCAAGGGTTGGGGTCTGCACCCTACCTAAAGATAGGAGCCCTCTATTCCCTGCAGCTAAGGTCAATGCTTGGGTTGCATTGATACCGATCAACCAATCCGATTCAGATCTTGACCTGGCCGACATATATAAACTGTCGTATTCTACACCCTCCTTCAGGTTGGCAAAACCTTCTTTGATGGCTTTATCCGTCTGCGAGGAAATCCACAGCCTTTTAAAAGGCACATTGGACCTCAAGTAATAATAGATATTCCTGAAAATCAATTCTCCTTCTCGCCCAGCATCCGTTGCCACGATGATCTCTTCGGCTTGGGCCAACAAAGCCTTAATTGTATTCAATTGCTTCAAGGCACCCAAATCATCCATTTGTTTGCCATCTCTCTTGACTTTCTTCACCTCCAAGGCAAATTGCTCGGGAATGATCGGCAAGTTGGAAATGGACCAATTATGGAAGCCATAGGCTTGCGGAGTACACAGTTGGACCAAATGGCCAAATGCATAAGTAAAGGCATAGCCATTCCCCGAAATATATCCATCCTTAACCTCTTTCGCGCCCATCACCCTGGCCAAATCTCTCGCTACAGAAGGTTTTTCAGCTATTACTACTTTCATTCAATACTTTATATTGGCCTTCAATCGAAAGCCATATCACATCTTAAATCTAACGAAAAATGAAATTTTTATTCCAAGGAAGCTATAGAAATCCCTTGGATCTTACGGTACAGTTCCACTGCATATACATCCGTCATCCCGGAAACAAAATCAAGGACAGCACGGATCTTGGAATAGGTATCATCCTTATCCGTATGGAACTGCTCAGGAATCATCGCCACCAACTTTTTGTCAAACATGGATTTGTTAGACTTCAGATAGGCTGGCACAAACTCTTCCAATAAAGCATTCATCACCTTGAAACCTGCGATTTCAATCTGCACCACCGTAGGTGCATTGTAAATACGTGCAACGGAAATCTTCGAGATTACCTTCATATGCTGCACGATTTCCGGATCCAGCGCATCCATCAGCGGTTTCTCAAAGGTACCCTTCAAGAATTGCTCTTGGTTTTCTACAAAAACCTTTGCACAGGCCCAAATCAGGGTGTTGATAGCTTTTGCCCTCAATAATGAAACCCGACTTGCGGTATCACCCAGTGAATCCAATCTCTCCCTTAAATCTTCCCCAGCACAAAGCGGCAGGAGCAATTCCTCCACTTCCTTGTACGAAAGGATCTTCAGGTGATGGGCATCCTCCAGGTCAATGATATTATAACAGATATCATCAGCTGCCTCAACCAGGTAAACCAATGGATGGCGCAAATAGCCATTAGGATTTGAAGGGTCCCTTTCCAAGCCTAATTCCAAGGCAATCTTTTCAAAACTCGCTTTTTCAGAATCGAAAAAGCCATATTTCTTTCTATGGTGAGAGCCTTTCACATGTCCATCAATTGCTAAACAAGGATATTTAACGATGGAAGCCAAGCTCGTATAGGTCAAGGCAAATCCCTTGGGGTCTTTCCCATTGTATGCATGGGTCAAAATCCGCAAGGCATTGGCATTCCCTTCAAAATGAATCAGATCTTCCCACTGCTCCTTGCTGACCATCTCTTTGTACTTCTGCCCTTTCCCTTCGGTAAAGAAGGTGGAAATGGCAGCTTCCCCAGAGTGTCCAAATGCAGGGTTCCCTAAATCATGAGACAGACATGCTGCCGACACAATATTCCCCACCTCCTGCAAAAAAGGTGCTTCTTCATCAATATTAGGATTCTCCTGCTTCAACATGTTGTAAAACAAACGCCCTAAGGATCTTCCTACCGATGCAACCTCTAGGCTATGGGTCAAGCGGTTATGAACAAAAACAGCTCCCGGCAAAGGGAATACCTGCGTCTTGTTCTGAAGCCTACGAAATGGTGAAGAAAAGATCAAACGATCATAATCCCGCTGAAATTCAGAACGAGCATCAAATTGATCATTGTTCGCACGACTTTCATAGCCCCAGCGCTTTGCCGATATCAGTTGTTTCCAATTCATGTAAAATCTCAGATTTTGAATGGCAAATATACCATTTTAAAAATTTCAAGGACCCTATGTAGATGGATTAGTCCTTAATTATTACAGCCAATAATTCGTTGTCATAGGTAATTATCAGTCCAGATCCTCACTGCTCCTATTTCTTGTCATCATTCCAAACAAAAGATTCAGGACATACACAAATTGCATGACCAGCAACATAATAAAGGAGCCTACATAAAACTGTTGGATCTTGTAAAACCGCTCTACCTCAGCCAGGTTTGAGGCTTTACCGGAAACCTGGGATTCAATATTCCCAAAATAAACCCTTTCCACAAATCCCCAGGTCCATAAATTAACAATGAGACATAAGAAACTGATCAAATGCATGATGCTCCAAGTTTTGGAATAGAGCATCTGCTCCGTAAAATAGTATAAGCCGGCAAAAATCAGCCCCAGTAAACCTAAAAACTTAAAAAGCGAAATAGATGAAATAATAAAGAAGGTATCGTAGGTATTTATCGTAATGGAGGAGTACTTTGCCGGCACAAATACCGCAAAGGCAAGAACCAAAATTCCGACAGCAAGAAATAATAACGAAACCTTAAACATAACACTGATTTCCAACAAAATAATAAAATCTCATCGATTTTTAAAATACGATTATGAACTAAAAAATAAATAATAAATGAATCGCTGGGAACCAAAAGAACGTCAATGAACAGGTATTTACCATTCCTTTTCCTTAGTTCTTTGGAACGCCCCCCTTTATTATTATCTTTAACAGAAGCAATTAAAACATAATGACGACTTATAAACTCCCTCTTCCTAAAGACTTTGAAGGTAAATTGAATGGTAAAAACACCCATCTTATCACCCTTACCAACCGAGCTGGAATGCAAATCGCATTGACCGATTATGGCGCTAGACTGGTAAGTGCATTGGTTCCCGACAAAAATGGTGACCTGATCGATGTGATATTAGGGTTTGACAGCATTCAAGGTTACCTTCAGGCAAAGCAGTTTTATCATGGAGCTACAGTTGGCAGATTCTGCAACCGTATTGCCAACGGAAAATTCTCCCTCGATGGAAAGGAATACAGCTTAGCACAGAACAATGGCAGCAACTGCCTGCATGGAGGAGTCGACGGTTTCCACAACCGTGTATGGGACAGACAGGTGAGCTTCAATAAATTAGTCGATTTCTATTATGTTTCCCCTGATGGCGAGGAAGGCTTCCCTGGTGAGCTAAAGACAACCGTCTCCTACGAGTTGAGCAATGAGAATGAAATCATTATTAAGTATAGAGCTACCACAAATGCCCCTACGGTCCTCAACTTGACCAACCATGCTTATTTCAATTTAAATGGCGAAGGAAACGGTGATACCTTGAACCATGAAATCAGCATTCTTTCGGATGAGTTCCTTCCGCTCAATGAAAACCAAATCCCAACGGGTGATATCTACCCAGTGGAAGGTACTGCTTTCGACTTCCGCCAACCCAAACTTTTGGCTACAGATATCAATAGCCAAGAGGAACAGATCCAGATCGCCAATGGTTATGACCATAGCTTCATCAATAAACAACCCATCAGCGAACCCATTGCCAAAGCCTTCTCAAAAGAGTCCGGCATAGAACTCCAGGTTTTCAGCACCGAACCGAGCCTGCACCTCTATAGCGGAAACTTCCTCGACGATGACCAAGGGAAATCCGGCAAAAAGTACCTGCGCTATGGTGGCCTTTGCTTCGAAACCCAACATTATCCCGATAGTCCTAACCAAGAAAAATTCCCTTCGGTGAAACTGAATACAGGAGATGTTTTCGAAAGCGAAACAAGATATAAGTTCTGTATAAAAAAGTCTTAAGACTTTTTAAGAGATATAAGACAATAGACACAAGACATAAGACCTACTGGCGTCTTCTTTTTTTACTGAATCAGGATAACCCAACTTTATTATTACCCCCTTAAAGAAAGTATTTAACATAAAAAAGACATTAAACCTGTCCAGGTCTAATGTCTTATGTCTTGTGTCTTATGTCTCTTATTTACTGCGCCAAAAGGCTTTCCAAGGCAGCATCTACTTTTTCGAAGCCAAAATCAGCTTTCACTTCTTTAAACATTCTTTGGATCTGATCATTGCAAAGGTTGCCGATACTTCCTTCATGGGTATGGTTAACTTCTTTTGCTGGCTGGAATTTTCCTTCTTCGATGTCCAGACCGATTTTGCGGTAGGCTTCGCGGAACGGAACTCCGTTCAACACTTCATTATTTACGACTTCAACAGAGAATAAATAATCATATTTCGGATCATCCAGGATATTATCCTTGATCGAAATATTCTCCAACATATATTTAGCGATAGCCAAGCAATCATTCAGGGATTGGAATGCAGGAAAAAGATTTTCTTTTAACAGCTGCAGGTCACGATGGTATCCAACCGGAAGGTTGGTGGTCATCATGGCAATTTCATTTGGCAATGCCTGGATCTTATTGCAACGCGAGCGGATCAATTCGAACACATCGGGATTCTTTTTGTGTGGCATTATAGAAGAACCTGTTGTCAGGTGTGCCGGAAAGGAAATAAACCCAAAATTCTGATTGATAAAAAGGGTAACATCCATGGCAAATTTTGCCAAGGTCGCTGCAATCGAACTCATGGCCTGTGCCAATATCCGTTCGGTTTTCCCCCTGCCCATCTGTGCATAGACCACATTGTAGTTAAGGTCCTCAAAGCCAAGCAAGTTGGTCGTCATCATTCTGTTCAATGGAAAAGATGATCCATAGCCCGCTGCTGAACCCAACGGGTTTTTGTTGCAGACATTCCAAGCCGCTTTCAACAGTTGCAGATCATCCACGAGGCTTTCTGCATAGGCCCCAAACCATAATCCAAAGGAAGATGGCATGGCAATCTGAAGGTGCGTATAGCCCGGCATCAGTACCGATTTGTATTGATTGCTTAAGCTGATCAACTGATCGAACAGTTCTTCCGTATTCTTAAAGATGCTCTCGATTTCAGACCTGAAATATAATTTTAGGTCCACTAAGACTTGGTCATTTCTGGAACGGCCAGAATGAATCTTTTTCCCGGCCTCACCGATGCGTTCGGTCAGCATCATTTCTACTTGGGAATGCACATCTTCGACGCTGTCCTCAATTTTGAAATTTCCGGCCAATATTTCTCTGTAGATATTCTTGAGTTCTTTTTGCACATCCTCCAAGTCTTGGTCGGTCATCAATCCAATGCTGTTCAGCATTTTGGTATGGGCCAAAGAACCAAGAACATCGGCGGCTGCCAGGTTCATGTCCATTTCACGGTCTTGTCCTACGGTAAAGGTTTCCACAAAGGAATCTACATCAATATTTTTTTGCCAAATCTTCATGTTCAAAATCTTGTCGAACAAAAGTACCAATATATAGGGAAAATGCAAGGCAACAAGGGACTGGCCTGATTAGTAATTTCCAGAATTATTACAATGATTTATCCATTTCAGCCAATTATTTTTTTTGACATTCAATAATTTTTTTAGAAAAATGCATGAATTTTCTGTGCCTTTTTGGTTAATTTTTGAAGAACATCGTTAGGATTTCCTCCAAAAACAAAATGTTAAATTTTGTTAAAGCTTTTCCGTTTTAGCACACTAAAAAACAAGCATTTATCTTTCGATAGGTTCACAATTTTTGAATTTAATTTATTAAGAAACGATGAATAAATCATGAAGAAATAGGACAAAAAATAGCTTTTGTCAATTAAGTAATCACTTACTTTTTTTTAAAAAACATCTTGTCACATCGTAATTAAAGCTCTATGTTTGTGATGTAAAGGGGAATGAATGATATTAATAAGTGAGCTTCCACTCACGTTTAATAGCCAACTACAAATTACTAAACATGATAGACCGGAAAGTCTTAAAACTACGAAAAGAATTATTCTATCCAATTATAAACTAATTTTGATTAAAGACTTGTCACCATGCCCACGACAAGTCTTTTTTTATGCCTTTTTTCGCCGATATTTTCGAATGCAATATTCGGGTGAAAACTTGCTTTCATTCGAGACATATTCGGGAAATCCATGGACTGTATACGGTACATTTTGCGAAATTTCGGAATGTGTCTCGAATGAGGTCAATATGATGGCTCAAATATATCTTCTACCTTTCTTCCAAGCTGGAAGATTTGCTGAAAAATATTCCAGCCCCGTTAGGGTTGGCCGTTTACAGTCCATCTTTCTTCATTGATTTCATTCCCGCTGGACTACGTCGACAAGTTAAGGTTTTTTTTCATGCTGAGGTTCATCCGAAGTATCTCATCATGCAAGATTTCAAAATCAAAAACATCATGTATTGTATTGGCTTACAGTCACTTTGCCTTCAGCAAGGAATGACAAGGCTTTAGGAAGAAGAACCGTAAAGATTCTTTACGAATTGTTCGGAATCAGTTATTCGCTAAAGAGGGATTCTTCGCGTTGCTCTGAATCTATTTTTTATTTTTTTTAAGGATCGTTGTCATTCCGTAATCGTAAGATGAGGAAACTATTTTTTATTGCTTTGGCCCAATATGAGGGAATTATTAAAAAATATTTCACCTCCGCTAAGGGTTGGCCAATTCAATCAATCAATTTCTACAAAGATATCACCTCTTCCAGGGGTTCCCAATTTATACAAACAACCATCCTTCCGCAGGAAGTCCTTTAGCAATCGGCTCATTTCCTTGACGGAAAAATGATTAGAATGCCGTTGCCCTGTGCGATGGGATTGGCCTTGGAATGCTTTCAAAAGATCCTCCCATCCCCTGTTGGCGAGCGGAGTCGAGCCACATCCTGGTTCAAAAATAGCACTCAAAACACCTCCTTCGCTTGATCGCCAAAGGTTCTTCCAAACATATACTAGTTTATAGAAAAGCCCTATATTTGTAAGAGGAAATGCAATGCAGCTTTCCGCAATCAAATCAAAAGATGGGAACAGAAAGTAAAAGACAACAACGATTTGCTGGAGTAATACAACAAGATCTTGCAGAAATGTTTCAACGTGAGGGCAACTCTTGGGCTCCCGGTGCTTTTATTACCGTTACCAGGGTACGTGTCACTCCTGACTTGGCCATAGCTAGGGTTTATTTGAGCTTCTTGAACACCAAAACTGCCAAGGCAGACATCGATAGCATCAAATCAAAGACTAACGAGATACGCTATAAATTGGGAGCACGGATCAAGAACCAAGCCCGCATCGTTCCACAGTTGGAATTCTTCCTAGATGATACCAACGAATACGTAGAACATATGGACAAGATCTTTGATGAAATCAGCAAGGAACCAAGACAGCCTGAATAGGCAAATCGCTATAGCATGCCGTACTTGTTGGATGAAAACAGATTGGTTTTCCCCCACCCTTCCCTAGCCGATGAAGACGGACTTCTGGCAATTGGTGGCGACCTCAGTGTTGACAGATTGATGTTGGCCTATGAAAACGGCATCTTTCCATGGTACAATGAGGACAGTCCAATATTATGGTACGCACCATTGGAAAGGTTTGTTTTAAGGCCTTCAGAAATGAAGGTTTCCAAAAGCTTGAAGCAGGTCATCAGGTCAAACAGATTTAAAGTTAGCTTTGATACGGATTTTAAAGCTGTCATCGAGACCTGTGCCGATATCCCTAGAAAGGATCAGGATGGGACCTGGATCGTTTCAGATATGCAGAAAGCCTATCTACAGTTGCATGAAGAAGGCTATGCACATAGCGTGGAAGTTTGGCAAGATGATACTTTGGTGGGTGGACTATATGGCGTAAAAATTGGCCATGTTTTCTGCGGAGAGAGTATGTTCTCCTTGGCCCCAAACGCATCAAAGGTTGCCTTATTTCACTTAGCTAAAAATTTTGGGCTTGAATTAATCGATTGTCAGATCCCCTCAGATCATTTGCGCAAAATGGGGGCAGAAATGATCAGTCAACATGAATATTTATCCATTCTAGACGAACAAGAAATTTTGCCTTATGACTTTGAAGGAACACTTTAACCTTCCAAATGATGTTGTTTATCTCAACACACCTGGCAATGGATTGTTGCCGAAGGTAACCTTGGATTGGAGGAAGACCTGGGAGCAGGAATTCTTTGATATCAATTCTAATCTAAGGGATGAACAGCCGGAGTTTATCAATGGAGTTCGGGAGACCGTTGCGGATTTTTTCGGAACAAAAGCAGCGAACACCTTCTTGACCCCTAATTTCTCATTTGGATTTTCCACCTTGGTGGACCTGCTGCCCAAGGACCTGAGCTATTTGGTCCTGGAAGATGAATACCCATCCCTACAATACCCCATAGTCAACAGAAAATTGAAACATACCTCTGTTGCTGTATCGGCGAATGTGGAAGATGAGCTTCAAAAAGCTATTGAGAAGCACAATCCGGATGTTTTGATCCTGAGCTTGGTGCAGTACATATCAGGACTGATGATAGACTTAGATTTTATCAAAAGGATAAAGGCTGAATACCCTAATCTCTGGATCATTGCTGATGGTACCCAATTTTTAGGAACAGGTCCTTTTAATTTTCAGGATTCGGGGATTGATGCCTTGGGGGCTTCTGGTTATAAATGGCTCTTGTCAGGATTTGGGAATGGTTTTATGCTGATCAGCGATGGCTTGAAACTGATGCTGGAAGACCTGAAAGCTGAGGTTCCACTGCCTGAGGTTGCAATGTGGAAACACAAGAGCATCTTGGACACCTTTTTTGAACCTGGTCATCAGGATACCCTAAGCCATGGAACTTTGAAGAGCAGTCTAACTTTCTTGAAAGCACAAGGATTAGAAAATATACAGCAACACATCAAGGAGCTATCGGATGAGGCATACCGACTGTTATTGGAAAGGGATTTGATCCTACCTTATATAGCAGAGCGCTCGGTTCGTTCTTCCTTGATAAATGTGCAGCTCCCTCAGGAGCTTTACCCAAACCTGATGAACATGGGCGTGAAATGTTTTCCGCGTGGAACCGGGATTAGGATAGGAATACACCTTTATAATGATTTAAAGGATATTCATAATTTTGTTAATATTATTGAGAGTTTACGATGAAATTTAAAATAGGAGATTTAGTCAGGTTTGTTGATGAACCCATTGAGGGCCATATTACCGCTTTTTTGAGCAACGGACTTGTTGGGGTGACGGATGACACTGGCTTTGAGATTCCGGTGATGCAAGATAAGATCACCCTAGTCCATGACAACATGCGTATGGAGGAGGATGAGGAACCAACCCAGGTGGTTCAGACGGGGAAATTTATCGAAAAGGGCATATACTTAGCCCTGACCGGTGAACAGAAGGAAGGATTGGTCAAATTCTTTATTGTCAATGAGACTTCCTTTGAATTGTTGGTTACAGTATCTGAATCTGTAGGAAACAAAAGAACAGGGATATTCGCCAATATCGTCCCTGCACGTGAATATAACCAGTTCTATACAGGCAATTTCTCCGCCATCAACAAATGGCCTAATCTGGAATTCCAGATCTTAAGGACCTCAAGAAGACAACACAACGCGTTCCCTCCCATCGAAAAGTCAATCAAGGTAAAACCCCTTGATCTGATCAATTCAAAAGAGAATCTGGAAGTTTTGCCAGAAAAGGCATGGATCTATGAACTGGACAAAGTGGAGGAAAATATTGGTTTAGATAAATTGAAACAGCATTTTATCTCGCATAGGCCGGGGTAGACAGGAGACAATACATATCAGACATCAGGCCCTCGCGCATTAGAGGGGGTTGATTCATTATCCTATGTCGTTGAAGGGGAATATCGAATGGGTTGAACCAGGATTGAAGGGATGGGAGGATAGACCAAGATCAAAATTCCCGTATATATTCGGCATATCTGACAGGAGCGTATTGCATACGTCCGTAACATACTAGCCAGTAAACCATTTTTTTAATTTTAGAGATATAACCCCTTTTGGGGTTCCATTATTTTAGCAGACATGGCGCGTTAGCCTGGAGGTAGCGCAAAAACGATGTTCGATTAATCGAACATCGTTTTTGCATTAACCCTATATTGTTCAATACCTTCATGCTAAAATAATTCATCCCCGATGGGGATTTATGGCGATTAGAAATATCTTCTGGTAAATAAATCTGGGCATGAATGGTTAGAACCACAATTCTACCAAACTTGTAATTGGTACGAAGGAAGACTCTCTGAAAAATGCTGATTTAATGGTAAAAATGATAAGATTTATATCAACGTACTGTTTCTTTACCTTCGATAAAGGGGGACAAAATCTAGGGTTAGTGAACCGTACAGATTCTTCACTATTCGTTCAGAATTGGAATTGTAATAAGAGGGATTCAGAGCGAAGTGAAGAATCTATTTCTTTTTTTTATGAGGATTTTGTCATCGTGAGCACAGCGAACGAACTATTTTCCTTCTAAAAGATGATGTGCAGAAAAAGATTTCATCCCCTGCTGGGGGTTCTATCCCCTATTCGGTCTAAGATCTTGATCCATTCAAGCCTAATAATAAATCTTACCTATTCAATGCCATTCAGGTAGGCGAATGAAAAATTCTTATGTCTACTGTCTTATGTCTACTGTCTATCTTCCACTGTCTTATGATTCTTCTTCCCTACAGAAAACAGAATCAACAAGGCTCCGAACAGCAACACTCCCCAGCCCCATTTGATATTAAGGGTTTTGGAAAGCAGCCCATCGATTAATTTTAGGCCGAGGTAATTGTTGATCTGGAAAAACACCAATATAAAAGAAAGGACTATCCATCCGATGAGCACCCAGGCAGCAATCCGGAAGGGACTTAATTTACGCATAAAGAAAAGCAGGACACATAGGCCGAGCAAACCATTTGTGATCATGAACAAGGCGGTATCAACTTGATAAAGATTCCAATTTGCCTGCAGTGGAACTTTCAGGAATGGGCAGAATATTGCAGAAAAAAACACCACAAAAAATCCTATTAATGCCAAAGGTTTGTTTAAACTTCTCATGATAAAAATTATAGTTCAAAGATGAACATTTGACGGGATTTAGGAAAGAAAATTTGGGATTTAAACTGAATAAAGGCAGAAAAAATGCATGATTTATCGATAATCGTTAAGTATAAACTGTAATTAATGTCATTTATTATCCGCATTAGAAATGATTGTCATCACAATATTAGCGCTTTAACAAACCTATAACACTGTACATCAGATTGTTAACATATTTTTAACACTATTTATAATCGTTCTAAATTCACTGTATTGACACATTCTTGACAATAGCAACGCTGTTTTAATCTACATTTGCAGTACAAAATTATTGGAGAAATAATTAGGCTTTGAAGAATTTAAAAGTTATAGCGTTTACCCATAAACATGTCGATCTAAAAGATTTGGGGAATCTGGTGATATGCAATGAAGAATTGGATAGTCGCCTTATTAACCTAAAAAACAATTTAGATATTCCTGAGATATTCTATATCGGTACTTGTAACCGTGTGGAATTTGTGTTCTATGGAGCGCATGAGTTGAACGATGATTTTGTAGTGCAGTTTTTAGACAGCATGAATTTCTGTGTTCCAGAGGAGCGTATGCAATGTTACTTGGGACAGGTCAACAGATATTCAGGTCTTGACGCCTTGAACCACCTATTCCGCACTTCATGTTCCATGGAGAGTTTGGTAGTTGGCGAAAAAGAAATCCTAGCTCAGATCCGTCGTGCTTACGACCGTTGTAAAGCGGCGGGGTTTACGGGAGATTTCCTGAGACTGATGATGGACCGCTTGGTAAAAACCGCAAAAGAAGTCTATACCTACACCAATATTTCACGCAATCCTATTTCAGTAGTATCCCTAGCTTATCGCAAGCTTCGTGAGGTGAAATTAAAGGACAACCCTAGGATCTTGGTCATTGGATCTGGGGAGACCAACCAAAATTTAGCAAAATACCTTAAAAAACATAAGTACAGTAATTTCACTATTTTCAATAGAACAGTTGCCAATGCGCAGGCATTAGCTGAAGAATTGCAGGCGCCTGTTTATCCTTTGAGCGAATTGAAGAATTACAAAAAGGGATTTGATATGATGATTACCTGTACGGGTGCCCCTGAAGCCATTATCCACGAAGATCTTTACGAGTCTTTATTGAATGGTGAGGAGGATAAAAAGGTAATTGTTGACTTAGCCATTCCAAATGATATTGATGCAGCTGTGATTGCAAAACACCAAATCCACTACATCGAAGTAAGCAGCTTGCAACAGATCGCGGAGAAGAATATCCAAGAGCGTTATGCAGAGCTGGATAATGCTGAAAAAATCATTGAGCAAAACATCAAAGAATTCTTACCGATCCTGAAACAACGTCGCGTTGAGGTTGCTATGAAGGAGGTTCCTGAGAAAATCAAGGAAATCAAAGCCATGGCTTTATCGGAAGTATTTGCCAATGAAGTTGAGCAACTGGACCCACAAGCACGTGAAGTGCTGAATAAGGTCATCAACTATATGGAAAAGAAATATATCAAAGTTCCTATGGTGATGGCGAAAGAGATCTTGGTTAAATCTGCCGAATCAGAAAGCAATTAATATTAAATTTTCTTAAAAATATTCTGATTCTGACATTAAATCATCAGAATTAAGAGGCTATTTCCTTAAATTTGCCTCCGGATTATTCATTTGTAAATCTTTGAACGTGAACAGAAAACTAATTATCGGTACCCGTGGAAGTGAATTGGCACTATGGCAAGCAAACTTTGTAAAGGATCGATTAGCCGAAATATCAATCGAAGCTGAATTAAAAATCATCAAAACCCAAGGGGATATTGTTCAGCATTTAAGACTAGACAAACTTGAAGGAAAAGGATTCTTCACAAAAGAGTTAGAAGAAGAATTGTTGTCTGGCCAAATTGATCTGGCAGTTCATTCACATAAAGATTTACCCACGGTAAATCCTCCAGGATTGATCATTGCGGCAGTTTCAGAACGTGAAGACCCATCGGAATTATTGATTATACACAAAGATTGTGTCGATATCACCAAGCGTCTTTCCTTAAAACATAATGCATCGGTTGGAACCTCTTCTAACAGAAGAAAAGCACAACTCCTATCTCTACGTCCGGACCTCGAATTTGAAGATCTTCGTGGAAACCTTCAAACCCGTGTTCAGAAATTACGTGATGAGAAATATGATGCCATTGTATTGGCTAAGGCTGGGATTGCAAGGATCAACATGGAGCTTTCGGATTTCCATTTGGAGGAGATCGCACCTGTAGAAGTTGTGCCTGCTCCTGCACAAGGGGTATTGGCCATACAGATTCGTGAAAGTGACCAAGAACTGTTTGACATCTTACAACAGATCAACGACAAAGAGGTAGCTGAAGCTATTTCAGTAGAACGTAAAGTTTTGAATTTGTTCGATGCAGGTTGTCATGCACCTCTAGGCAGCTATTGCCGTAAGAAAGATGGCATATTCCAATCTTGGACTTCTATTGCAGATACCAACGAAGACTTTCCTGACCGTGTGTTCTTGGAGTCTGAGACGACAGAGGGAATGGCAGAGAAGATTTTCGCAAAATACCAAAAGGACAGAAAATTACCTTCTTCGGTATTTATCACTAGGGATC
Organism: Sphingobacterium sp. LZ11T8; assembly: GCF_024261425.1. NCBI lineage: Bacteria > Pseudomonadati > Bacteroidota > Sphingobacteriia > Sphingobacteriales > Sphingobacteriaceae > Sphingobacterium > Sphingobacterium sp. LZ11T8. The sequence goes on from NZ_JANBZY010000001.1 coordinate 308,303, forward strand.
TTGCTGAAAATTCGTATTTAGCCCGTTTCCTTAAGAAACATGATATTCAGGTAGACGCCAGATCATTGATCCGCATTTTCCCTACCATCAATAAATTAGATTCCTTCATTTTGAAGCGAGCAGATTGGATCTTCTTCAATTCCAAAAATGCCATTGAACATTTCTTCAAATTGGAACCTTGGATCCTGAAGAAAACAAAGATCGGTGTCTTAGGAAGAGGTTCGGAAGATACTTTGCGCAAATTCAACCGTATTGCTGATTTTTCAGGTGATAACTTAGGTATCGATACGGAAGGAATAGCACAGGAGTTTGCGAAGTTGGTGGATGGTCAGACCGTATTGATCCCACGCGCTGAAGGTTCTTTGCAAACAATCCAGAAAGCATTGACTGAAAATACCAAAATCATCGATATGCCAATCTATGAATCGGTAATCGAAGAAGAAGTGGATAAGAGCAATGCCCAAGTATTGATCTTTACCAGCCCAAGCAATGTGGAAGCTTATTTCCGGGAGAACTTGGCGGATCCTGATCAAAAGATTATCTGTATCGGTTATTCTACAGCCAAAGCTATTGAAGCATTAGGCTTAAAATATACCCTTCCATTCACGCCAGACGAAATTGGATTGGCGGAAGCTGTATTCGGATTAGATTATTAGAAAAAATATAGCGAAGGGGGAATTATCCCCCTTTGCTCTTACATAAAAAAACAAAAACATGTTACACCGTCCTAGAAGAAACAGAAAATCAGCTGTAATCCGCGACATGGTTCAAGAGAACCATCTGTTTGCTGCCAACTTGATTTTCCCATTGTTTATTGTAGATGGAGACAACCAAAAAGTTGAAGTATCCTCCATGCCTGGTATCTACCGCTATTCAATCGATAATTTATTGCGTGAGGTAGAAAGCTGTATGAATTTAGGCTTGAAAGTCTTCGATCTATTCCCAGCTGTGGAAGAATCCCTAAAAGATAAATATGCTACAGAAAGCTACAGAAAAGGCACATTATACTTAAAAGCTATTGAAGCGGTTAAGAAAAACTTCCCTGAAGCTTGTGTAGTTACCGATGTGGCGATGGACCCTTATAGTTCTGATGGTCATGATGGGATTGTTGAAAATGGAGAGATCCTGAACGACGAAACTTTAGAAGTATTGGGTAAAATGGCGTTGGCACATGCAGAAAGTGGTGCTGATATCATTGCTCCATCGGATATGATGGACGGAAGAATTGGTTACCTACGTAATATTTTGGACGAGAACGGATTCAGCAATGTGTCATTGATGTCCTATACGGCAAAATATGCATCGGCATATTATGGTCCTTTCCGTGATGCCTTAGGTTCTGCCCCTAAAAAAGGCGATAAAAAAACCTATCAGATGAACCCTGCAAACAGCAAGGAGGCCTTGATCGAAGCTCAGTTGGATACCCAAGAGGGAGCTGACTTCTTGATGGTAAAGCCAGGATTGCCCTATTTGGACGTCATCAAGTTGTTGAGCGATAATTTTGACCTACCGATTGCAGCATACAATGTTTCCGGTGAATATGCCATGTTGAAAGCTGCCATCGCAAATGGTTGGTTGAGCGAGCAGGTTATCTTGGAAACCCTGATGAGTTTCAAGCGAGCAGGAGCGACATCGATCTTGACCTACCATGCAAAAGAAGTTATTGAAAAAGGCTGGGTAAAATAGACCATAAATCAATTATTTGGCTATTTTTGTAAGCCTATAAAGCGACCATTAAAATATTTTTTCTACAAAATGGAACATACACGAATTAAAGAATTATTAAAATCAGAGGATTTCGGAAAAGAAGTTATTGTTAAAGGGTGGGTTCGTACCTTCCGTAACAATCAATTTATAGCTATCAATGACGGATCTTCAATCAATAATATTCAAGCGGTCATTGATTTTGAAAACACATCGGATGCAATCCTAAAAAGGATTACTACCGGTGCGGCTGTGCGTGTAAAAGGAAATTTGGTAGAATCATTGGGTAAAGGACAGAAAGTAGAGATCAAAGCAACCGATGTTTCTATCATTGGAGACTCGGATCCTGAAAAATTCCCTTTGCAACCGAAGAAACATAGCTTGGAATTCCTTCGTGAGATTGCACATTTGCGTTTCCGCACCGGAACTTTCAACGCCATCTTCAAAGTACGTAATGCCCTGGCATTTGCAGTAAACAAGTTCTTCCAAGAACGTGACTTCGTTTATATGCATACGCCAATCATTACCGGTTCAGATGCTGAAGGTGCTGGGGAAATGTTCCGTGTTACAACTTTGGACCTGAACAATATTCCACGTACAGAAAACGGTGATGTCGATTTTAAAGAAGATTTCTTCGGAAAATCTACTAACCTGACTGTTTCTGGACAGCTTGAAGGTGAGTTGGCGGCATTGGCTTTTGGAAATATCTATACCTTCGGCCCTACTTTTAGAGCTGAAAACTCCAATACGACACGTCACTTGGCTGAATTCTGGATGATCGAGCCGGAAATGGCTTTCTATGAATTGGAAGACAACATGGATCTTGCTGAAGATCTATTGAAATATGTTATCCGTTATGCTTTGGAGCAATGTCCGGAAGAGATTGAATTCTTGAACAACCGTTTATTGGAGGAGGAGAAATCTAAACCTCAGAACGAACGCTCTGAATTGAACCTGATCGAGAAACTAAACTTTGTCATCAACAATGATTTTGAGCGCGTGACTTACACGGAAGCCATCGAGATCTTGTTGAGAAGCAAGCCTAACCAGAAGAAACAATTCAAATACCTGATAGAAAGTTGGGGTGCCGATCTACAGTCGGAGCATGAGCGTTTCTTGGTTGAAAAGCATTTCAAAAAACCTGTCATCCTTACTGATTACCCAAGAGAGATCAAATCTTTCTACATGAAACAGAACCCAGTAGATGCTAACGGAAGACAAACCGTTCGCGCCATGGATATCTTGTTCCCAGGAATCGGTGAAATGGTTGGCGGTTCACAACGTGAAGAAAACTTGGAAAAACTGATCACCAGAATGGGTGAGGTTGGAATTCCTACAGAAGAGATGGAGTGGTTCTTGGATACCCGCCGTTTTGGCTCGGTTCCTCACTCTGGCTTTGGAGTTGGATTTGAAAGGTTGGTATTATTTACCACTGGGATGACCAATATCCGTGATGTCATTCCTTTCCCAAGAACACCAAATAACGCAGAGTTTTAAAAACTAGATAAATTTAAAAAACCGTCAAAACAAACATTATTTTGACGGTTTTTGTTTATTCAGTAATATTGAAACAATTTAATAAACTAATCCATGTTACTAAAAATCTACAATGACAATCCGAATCCAAAGGCTATCGAAGAGGCTGTGGAGATATTAAGAAAAGGAGGCGTGATTATCTATCCAACAGATACGGTATATGGTATTGGTTGCGACATTACAAACCAGAAGGCCATAGAGCGCGTTTGCTCGATCCGCGGACTGAAACCGGACAAGGCTAACCTTTCCTTTATCTGTTATGACCTGACGGATATTTCTCAATATACCAAACCTTTTGACACCACCGTTTTTAGGGTATTGAAAAAAGCATTGCCTGGTCCATTTACCTTTATCTTCAATGCGAGCTCCCAAGTCCCTAAACTGTTGAGCTCTAAAAAGAAAACTGTAGGTATCCGTGTTCCGGACAACAATATTGTCCGTGATATCGTCAAGGAATTGGGTAACCCAATCGTCACTACTTCCATCCATGACGATGATGAGATCATCGAATATTCTACCGACCCTGAATTGATCTATGAGAAATTCGAGGAAAAGGTAGATTTAGTAATCGACGGTGGGTATGGCGACAACGTTCCTTCGACAGTTGTTGATGTGACCTCAGGCGACTTTGAAATCATCCGTGAAGGAAAAGGAGATCTAGAACAATATCTATAGCCTAGACTCCACCCTTTCTTTAATGGCGGCATTGAAGAGTTCAAAGCCCTTCTTGGTATTTCCATGAATCATTTTCCTGAAGAGTGGCACCAGTATTCCTGAAAACTTTTCCCCTTGGATAAGCTGTGTTTGATCGTTTGAAATCCTATTCAGGATAAAATAATGCTCGCCATCAAATAACCCATTGATAAAAAGCTTTCCTTTCCAACGAAGTTCCTGATTGCTTTCTATCTTTAAAAAGATAGGATTCATTTTCATGCTGGTACCACCCGGTTGGGTCAGCAGGACCTGGATCCGTTTGCCAACTTGAGGGGTTCCATAAAATTCAGCGATGCTAGGACTCCATTCCGGATAAGCTTTGAAATCGGCCAATATAGCCCATACAGCTTCTGCAGGAGCATTTATGATAATCTGTGATTCTATCTGTTCTTTCATACCTCAAAGTTAGCCTTGGGGCAGTCAGAAGCACTTGACATTTATCAAGAAGATAATTTATTCCGGATGCGGCTTAATGTTTCTGGGCTCATGCCCAATACAGAGGCAATGTATTGTAAGGGTACCTGATTGAACAGTTGTTTATTCTGTTCAAAGTACTTCAAATAGCGTTCTTCGGCAGATAAAGCTATAAAATCGAATACCCGATGCTCGATCTGCATAAAACATTTCGCGATGAATCTTTTTTCGATCACATTCCAATTGGGTATGGACTGCTGTATATCGAGGTAATCTGACTTATTTAAGGTCCATAGCTTGGTAGGTGTCAATGCCTCAATCGACCAGTTGGAAGGGTTGTCGAAAAAGAAGGAAGCTAAATCCGTGATAAAATAGCCATCACCTCCGATCCATTGCGTCACTTCCTTGCTATCTGTCCATTTAAAAACCCTACAGATACCCTCTTCGATAAAACTCAGCTTTTTACAGGATTTTCCGGTTTCCAGGAACAATTCATTCTTACTGAGCTCCTCGGGGACAAACCTGGAGATAATCAATTCGGCTTGTTCATCAGAAAGTTCGAACATCTGTAATAACTGCTGTTTAAATTTCATGAGCCTTCCATTTTAAGTTGAGTCTGACGTCTTCTTTCATAAATATAGGCAATATTAAAAATGACTACAGCTATAAATATCATCCCAAAGGCTATGATTTGGGCCGTATTGATAGACTCCTTGTAATATAGAACTGCCAGAAAGAAACTGATGATCGGGTTAAGGTACAGCAATATGCCCACTACAGAGGAGTCTAGCCCCTTCAGGGCATAGATATTCAAGAACAGTGGAATAATGGTATATCCAATGGCAATGATGAGGATATAGGTATAAAACTCATCGTTCTTGGGAACGGAGCTGTCCACAACATAAAGGATCGGCAGCAATAAAATAGTGCTGACCAAAATATGGATGGTCAGGGTAAAGAATTTATCAAGCTTGAATTTATTCTTTTGCAGGACAAGATAGCCTGCATAGGAAAGTGCGATGATGAAGCTATAGAAAAGGTCAAGAAAATGCCCATAAGCCAATAGGATACAACTAACGATGCTGAGGCCTACAGCAAACCATTGTCCTTTGTTGAGTCGTTCCTTGAGGAAAATACTGGCCAATACGGTTGTCAATATGGGGCAAATGAGATAGGCCAAGGAAGTTGCATTGACGCTGACTGCATTCATCACATAAATAAACAGGAACCAGTTCATCCCCAAGAGGACGGCACTTGCCAGTACATTGACAAGGAGTTGTTTTCTTTCTGTGGAATTGCTGGTTTTAAGGTATTGTATACTGGCTAGGGTCTGTTTTCTTCGGAAGATAAAACAGGCCAATAGTATGCATACTGAGGCAAATAGGACACGGTGGATTAATATATCGAGGGCTCCATAGTCACTGAGAGGCTTCAAGACCAAGGCGAATGTTCCCCAGATGATAAAGCCTGTCAATGCTGACAGGTAATATTTCATATTATAGATAAAGAGTAAAAGCCTTAAAGAATAACGAACTCTTCGATGACCACCTTTCCAACGTATTCATTGACACGTCCGATAATCTGTCTGCGCATCATGGCCAGTTCATTCTTGATGACCGCTGATTCTACGCGTACAAACAATTTCTTATCTCTAATATAAATCTGTTGGGTTCGGTTGGCGATTGCACTTCCAATAAGCTCAGGCCAGGCGGTAACAATTGAGGTTTCATCGAATTTACGTCTGAGACGGTATACATCCAATAACTTCTCCACTGCTTGTTTGATGGTTACATCATCACTTCTCCTAAATGCATCATCATTATACTTCGCCATTGATCTGACCTCCTTGTATGTCAAAGATACGAATTGGCTTTCCTATTTCTTGAAATATTTTCCTTATTCTGTCGGAGTCCGTATCAGTCAGGAAGATCTGTCCAAATTCGTCTTCAGACACTAATTGCATCAGTTTTTTGGTCCGCTGTTCATCTAGCTTATCAAAGATATCGTCCAGCAACAGGAGGGGCTTATATTGCTTCCTGTTTTTCAGAAAAGCATATTGAGCCAACTTCAGAGCGATCAAGAAAGACTTTTGCTGCCCTTGGGAGCCAAACTTCTTTAATGGCATTCCTTCATGGATGCTAAACTGTAGATCGTCTTTGTGAATCCCGACAGTCGTGCGCTCCAAAGCCCTATCCTTTTCCAAATGCTTGTTGAGAAGGTCCAAGAAATCTTGGTCTTGAAGTTGAGATTCATAGACTAGGTCTACCTGCTCGACATCATCGGAAAGAAATTGATAGTAGCGACGGAATTCCGGAAGGAACTCCTCCATAAACTTCTGCCTGCGTGAAAATATCTTTTCCCCGGCTTCCACGAGCTGTAGGTTGAGAACTTCAAGTAGTCCTTTGTCAAAAACGCCAGTTTCACGGATGTTCTTCAGGATGATATTGCGGTTCAATAGAATCCTGTTGTAGGTAATCAGGATGTCTAGGTATTGATTGTCGGTTTGCGATATCACATTATCGACAAACTTCCTTCGCTCCTCACTCCCATCCATGATAATAAAGCTATCATTCGGTGAGATCATGACCAAAGGGAACTGCCCAATATGATCGGCTAAACGACCATATTCTTTCTTGTTCTTCTTGAACTGCTTTTTCTGATTTCTTTTGATGCTACAGGAAACGGCATCCAATACGGTTTCCTTATCAAATTGCCCTTGTACCATAAACCAATCCTCTCCTTTTTTGATATGCTGGGAGTCAATGGGATTAAAATAGGATTTGCAAAGTGATAGATAGTGAATAGCATCCAATAGATTAGTCTTCCCCGAACCATTCTGCCCTGTAAAGGCATTGGTGTCTGGCAGAAAATCTAATGAAGATTCAGTGTAGTTCTTAAAATTTAAAACGGATAGATGTTTTAGCCACATAGCAACACAAAGATATGCTTTTTCGTCGGGCTATGCTTTATTTTACCTCTTCAAAGTCAATAAACTCACCTGCAGTTTCCGTACCTTTTCTGGAATTGTTTTCTTTCGGAGGAGTATATTCCACACGAACTTTTCCGTCAGGACGTTGCTGTTGCTTAAACTGTGAAAAAGGATCGTTATAGTTTTGTTGATTTGGACCTTGATTAGCATATTGTCCTTGGGCGCCATTCATGATTTTCTCTGCCACCTTCTTCATAAAGAAAGGCATCAGAAGACGCACACCAATTTTAAATAGGTAGTAAAATATAACTGCTGATATAAGGAAATATATAAATGTCATTTTTAAATGCTTTTCATCAAATTTAACAAATAATCGAAATGAAAGTTTAAGAGATTGTCAAGTAAATCTCAGTTAACATTTTTTTACTTTTCTGCTTTAGCTTTCAAAACAGCCTGAAGAAGCTGGGTAGGATGCTGTGAACCAATTACATAAACCAATCCGTCGTTATCTGTAAGCCATAATGCTTCCTTACCACCTGAATAGAATCTGATTTTGCCATTCTTGTGCAGGTTATAAACGGGGTTGTTAAAAAAGAAGGTGGAATACCTATCCTTTTCAATCTTCTTGATGGAGTTAAGATCGATCTTCACCAAACTGGTGGTCCAGAGCCCGCTTAAGATGATATGAGTCTTGGTAACTGTGGTCCGATAACTGACCATGTAGAGCATGATGATGGAAACGATCAGGATTCCAACCCCCACGATAAAGAACAGTTGTTGAGAGACAACATGTTCCCAGTTGATGTAATAGGCAACAAAGCAAAACAATGCTAAGATCAATCGTACGCTAATCCAAGTCCAATCCCTTCCTAGATATTGTTTTTCTTGAAATAAGCTTTGTTCTTCTTCCATATTTGCTATTTGTATACTAAAGTAAGTACTTTCTTTGTATTTTCTGTCACTTTAAAGCGATTATCTAAGCGCATACCCACTATCCAAATCAATTGCCCATCGGCATTGACCAAAATTGGGACTCCCTCCTTTTGAAAGCGGTTCAGCTTTTTCTGGATGAAATAATCACTTAGCTTTTTTGAACCTTCCATCCCCAAGGGTTTAAAGGTATCTCCTATTTGCCAAGGCCTTAATACCAATGGAAACTTGATCAAATCCGCATCGACTTGGACTTGGTTTTCATCTCGCTCAATTTCCATTCCTTGCGATTCGACAATGAAAAAGCCCTTGTGGTTATAATTCACCTTCGCATGAAGGTTTTCAATGGTTATAGCTACTGGACTGTCAATGACCTTTTCCCTAAGGATTAACTCATCTCGATCCAATAGAAGTTCATGACTAGAGGATTCAAATATCTGTCCCATTCCCCTATCAAGGACTGTGATGAGATCATCAGTTACATTTCTCTGGAAATTATAAGGCTTGAATAGTTCAAAGATGAGAAAGGGGTCGCTTGCATGGACTTGCAGGGCCTCAAGTCGGATCTTTATTTGATTTCCTTCATTTCGGAAAATAAGCTTCCGGATAACATTCACCTGATTCTGGATAAAGTGTTGGCTTTCCTCAAAATGTTTGATGTTCTGTTCTAGGATAGCTTCAAAGTCTGGTTGGATCTCCTTAAACTTAGGAATGATCTCCAACCTTATTTTGTTCCTCGCATATTTGGTTGAGAAATTGGACTGGTCATCTCTATAGGGAACTTGTAAGTTTTGGACTTCAAGAGCGACTTCATTGGCCGATAGAAAAAGGATAGGGCGAATAATAAGCCCTCGCTTAGCTTGAATACCTAGAAGTCCTTGGATTCCGGTTGATCGTGTTAAATTAAACAACATGGTTTCCAGATGGTCATTGGCATGCTGAGCAATGGCAATCTTTTGACAAGTTTCTTCGATTAGCAATTCCTCAAACCATTGATATCGGAGTTCACGAGCAGCCATTTGAATTGAGACTTTATGTTGAGTGGCGTAATCTTCCGTATCAAATTTCTTTACAAATACTGGATATCCTAATTCTTTTGCATAATCTACGACTAATGCCTCATCCTTGTCAGATTCCTCTCCGCGCAATTGAAAATTACAATGGGCTATTATGCAGTTCATCTTTAAATCATGAAACAACCTAGCCATCAACATGGAATCCTTTCCGCCACTGACGGCCAAGAGAATCTTATCATTCCTGTCAAGGAGTTCCTTTTCGATGATAAACTGTTTTAATCTTTCTGAAACTGACATAGTCCAAAATTACAGATTATAAATAATCTTGTGTTAGAGGCATTAAAATTTATTGTTTAACAATTTTTTGCTAATTAATTCTATATTTTTGCGCTTGTGAGATACCTATTAGTACTATTAATAAGCGTGATATGCCTGTCTGCCTATGCACAGGACGAGTTTACACCCGTGAATGCTGGCGCGGACAATGCTCCTATGCGCTTGGTATCTTCATCCAGCAGTAGATTTATCAATCAGAAAATATTAAGGAGTTACAACGCTGTCTATGAGCATAAAGGATCAACCTTAGCAGCGGACAGTGGTGACCTTTATAAAGATGATATTGGCAATGAGTTCTTTGAGGCCCATGGTAATATCGTCATTACCCAGCCTTCGGGTACTGTAATCCAAGGTACACATCTTCATTACGATGCATCTTCACAACATGCCGTGCTGACCAAAAACGTGAAAATGGTTGATGACCAGAGTACACTGACCACCAACTACCTGACTTACAACCTAAGAAGCCAGCAAGGAACATATACCGGTGGCGGTAGGATTGTTGGGCAAGGAGACACCATCACTTCCCAAAGGGCTTACTACTTTGAAAATACCAAGGATGCCTATTTCAACAACAAAGTCGTTGTGAGAAATGAAAGCACCATTATCTATACGGACTCCATGCAGTATAATACCATGTACAGAGATGCTTTTTTCTTTGGCCCAACGACCATCAATGGTAGAAAAGGCGAAAAACTTTACACAGAAAAAGGAACCTACAATACGGCTTTTGGAGTTGCAAAATTCAACAAGAACAATCTTTATACGGAAGGTAGCCGGTTCTTAAAAGGCGACAGTTTGTTTTACGATAGAGACAAAGGTATTGGTGAAGCTTTTCGAAATGTATTGTTTGTAGATACCTTAGATAAGTTCTATGCCAGCGGGGAATACGGAAAATACCTAGAGAGCGACCAATCTATCCTGATGACCGATAAGCCATTGATCAAATACGTGGTCAGGACAGACTCTACGGATAATTCCCAAGACTCTGTACAGGTGGATACTGTGAACCGGGAAAACCTTTCCAGAAGAGAATTAAGAAGACTTGAAAAGGCAGAAGAGAAGGAACGCGAGAAAATAGAAGAAGCAGAGAAGGAAAAACAAGAGGAATTAAAAAACGCGGCAATAAAACCGGTGGAAACCGATAGTATAGCCCCTCCTCCAGTCCGACAGACAAGTAAAATTGATACAGCTTATATGACCGCGGACACCTTATTTTCTAAAGTCATATTTGTCAGGGATTATAAACCCCTGGACCTTAAGCTAGATAGGGATGGTGGCCAACTGGAAGATACTACGGAAGTGGATTATGGCGACATCGATCAGGTTGATCTATTTGAAACCGGTGATTCTACCGAAGTTGGCAATGTGGGAACGAAGGAATTGACGAAAGTTGGCCCTGTTAAAAAAGAGCCTGCGGACAATAAACAGGGAGCAAAGAAACCTGCCAATAAACCTGCAGCAAAACCAAAGCCTGTGGATGCCGCAACCATCCAAGCCACTAGCAAGGCCGATAGCGTATTGCGTAGAAATGCCGTCATGCCAACGGGACAAGAACAAGATAGCCTGATGCGGAAAGCTCTGCAGTCCGCCCAAACTGCTGATACATTATTGAAGGACTCGACCGAAATCTACGCCGATACGGCAAGAACCAGAATTGTGAAGGCCTATTATAATGTGCGGGTATTCAAATCTGACTTACAAGCTGTAGCAGACTCTGTTTATTATGGTATGGTAGACTCCATGTTCCGATTTATGGGCTCCCCGATGATCTGGTCAGAGGGATCACAGATCAATGCTGACACCATCTATATGCAGATCAAGAATAATAAAATGGACAATGCCCTATTAAAGGACAATGCATTTATGGTGAATGCGGTGTTGGATACTTTGAAATTCAACCAGCTTAAGGGAAGGAAAATCACGGCCTTCTTTGCCAATAATAATATTGATCGTCTTTTTGTTGACGGAAATGCGGAAAACTTGGTCTTTACCACCAATGACAAAACTAATACGATTACAGAGATGTTCCATGACCGAAGTAGCCGTATTAAGGTCAAGATGGAGGGCAAGAAAGTAATTGACTATGTATCTATCCGTAAAGTAGACCAAAAAGTCTATCCATTTAGGTTAGTCACCCAAGAAATAGAGGTATTACCAGGATTCCAATGGAAGCCGGAGGATCGACCGAAATCTGTAGAAGATATGTTGAACCGCAAGAGGACCAAAGCAGCCCCTGTAACCGATCAAAAAGGAAGTCCTGGAGAGAATGGCAACCCTAATGGGGATACTGTATCTGAGCCCGATGTAAAGGCCGATGGAAATACTGTAACTCCAAAATCGAGTTCAGAAAAGAAACCTTTGGCTCCTACTCAGGACTCAAAACCAACGCTGACGCCTCAAAGCAAACCGACTACTCCAGCGGATAGTACCTTAAAACTGAAGCCTGATAGCACCTTGAAAGTTCAACCAGAATCGGTAATTAAAGTAAAGCAAGACAGTACAATCAAAAAATAAACAGGAATTTCCTTCTCCTTTCTTTTTTCCTAACATAGCGCATTTATTATTGCCAAATAATTAACCTACACCCTATTGTATTGCTTTTCCTATATAAATACCTGAAAAACAAAACCAAAACTTCAAAAAACATATTGTTTTTTCCCGATGTTACATTTATGGTATTAATTAGTTAATTTTTGAATTAAAGCGAAATTATAACACAAAAACTATAAAAAACACCATCAAGTGCTGTGATTTAAATAATTCGACTCTTTTTATCTCCTATCATTCCATTATTAAACTAAAGGTTTTAATTAGCGGAAAATATTGCAATATTTTTAGAAATATTAAAGTAAATATGGTTAATAATCATAATTATTAAAGAAATCAAATATCCTTTTAGGTTTATTTTTATTAAATAATTTAAAATTAAGCATTTGATAAATTAAATATTTTAAACATCTTCATTTCATAAGTCCTTACAGGACATTTAAATAACGACCAATAAATATTAACCTACATAATATTGTATGTAGATTAATTTTTAACTAAAACCAAAATATATGAAACAAAGATTACTTGGCATTTTTTTGCTGAGCATGCTGCTTATTGGCAGTACTTATGCTCAAAATCGGCAGGTTTCTGGAAAGGTAACCTCCGCCAGCAATGGATCTCCTATTGCAGGAGTGTCCGTAAGGGTCTCGGGAACATCTAGTTCCACTCAGACCGCTGCTGATGGCACCTACAACATTCAGGTTCCTGACAACAATGGCACCCTATCCTTTTCTTATATTGGATATACAAGCGCCGAACTATCAATTGGCAATAGGTCCGTGATCAACGTCCAATTACTTCCAGATGAAGAGAGCTTGGAAGAAGTTGTGGTAACAGGTTACATGGTTACCAGTAAAAGGGACTTTACAGGTTCCACCTCGAAGGTCTCTGGAGAAGCTATTGCTGACCGTCCATTGCAAAGTTTTACCCAAGGTCTAACTGGTCAGGCTACAGGGGTAAACATTATCCAACCTAGTGGTATTTTAAACAACCCACCTGTGGTTCGTGTTCGGGGACTAAGCTCCTTATCCCTAAACTCATTCCCATTGGTTGTCGTTGATGGAATACCAATCTCTACAGGAGATGCCTCTTCAAACGCAGCCGCAAACAACCCTTTGTCAGACATCAATCCGGAAGACATCGAAACCATGGACATCTTAAAAGATGCGGCTTCTACGGCAATTTACGGATCCCGAGGTGCTGCAGGGGTACTCCTGATCACCACCAAAAGAGGAAAATCAGGTGTGGCTAAAATAAGCTACGACGGCTGGTTCGGTTCAACCAAGGCAGTAAGGTTACCAGAAGTCTTTAACGCTGAACAGTATATTGCCTTTAAGAACAAAGCCATCACAAATGTATACGAGTCAAACCCAACTTTTGCAGCAGCAAACTTACCTCAGGTTGGCTTTGCACCTATGTTAGACGAAAATGGGAACACCATTGATACCCGTTGGTATGATTACATTTACCAGAACGGCCTTTCTAACAACCATAACCTTAATGTATCAGGCGGAAATGATAGGACTACCTATTATTTCTCGGGAAACTTGTCTGATCAGAACGGAATATTGGTTAGAAATAGCTTTAAGAGAAAGGGAGTTCGTGCAAATTTTGACCATAAACTAACCAGCTGGCTAAAAGTAGGAGGAAATTTCAACTTCACCAATGGCGTAAATAATTCCTTGAATTCCGGTTCAGTACCAGGGTCTGCATTTGCCTCCTCAGGACTTGGTCGATTGGCCGTAACTCAGCTTCCAAATTTACCGGCCTATTTACCGAATGGCGACTATTATTTAGCAGGAAACACAATCGGCTATGGAGAAAACAACCTACCGCCTACATTCTCTAACCCAATGCCTTCCATAGACAATGACAGGTACACTTCAGAATCCAATCGTTTCTTCTCTAATTTCAACACTTCCATCAACCTAATGGACGGACTATCCTTCAATACCAATTTCAATTGGGATCTAGCAAACACAGAAGACATCGAATTCTGGAACCCACTGAATGGTGACGGATATTCCTATAACGGTATTGCATTTAATAGACAAGCTAAAACCAACAATTGGTTAATTCTAAACTCTTTGGTTTATAACAAGTCATTTGGCAACCATAACCTTGTGTTATTAGCGGGTCAAGAAGCTCAGTCTACAAGATGGGAATCTTGGGGTGGTGCAAGATACGACCTTTCAGATCACTACTTTGACCAATACCAAGGTAATTACCTAATCAATGTTGCCAATGGAAATGGAATCTCAGAAAACAGGATCCAATCTTATCTGACTTCATTGAACTACAATTATGCACATCGATATTATTTAACCGCAAACTTCAGACGCGATGGTTTATCAGCCTTGGCAGAGGGCAATAAATGGGGTAATTTCGGAGGAGTATCCGGAGGCTGGACCATTTCCCAAGAAGAGTTCTTCAAATCGAGCTCCATTGCTGATGTCGTTACAAACCTTAGATTAAATGCGAGCTGGGGCCGAGTTGGAAATAGCAACCTTCCTAATGCTTACGGATCATTTGACATCTACTCCCCTTCCATTTACGGCAGCGTTGGTTCTATGAGCTTTAGCCAAGCGGGAAACAAAGAGTTGGGCTGGGAAACATCCGAACAGACCAACTTCGGACTTAATTTGGGCTTATTTAACGATCGCATCAATTTAGAAGCAAGTTATTACAACAAAAATCACAATAACTTGATCCTGAGCGTGCCGCAGACACCTTCCAAAGGCATTCCAGGAAACTCCATCCTCATGAATATCGGCTCCATGTACAACAGAGGATTTGAATTTGCTTTAAACGTCAGGGCTGTCCAAAAAGAAAAGTTCAGATGGACAACGACACTAAATGTATCGACCAATAAAAATGAAGTCACTGCACTAGACAACGAAGGCAGACCTTTGATTGCCTCCACAGCATCTCTAGAGGTAACAAACATCACCGAAGTAGGTAAATCCGCCGCTCAAATCTACGCTGTACAAACCAATGGAATCAATCCAGAAAACGGCAGACGGATATTCGTAGACAAGGAAGGTAGAGAGGTCCAATATCTACATAGTGCACCAGGAACTCCTGGAAATTTCGCCTATACCTATCTCGATGGAACTCAAGCTGGCTCCGTAGCAACATCAGCTATTGCACTTGGAAACACCATCCCAACCTATTTTGGAGGGTTCAACAACAATTTTGAATTCTGGAATTTCGACGCCACGCTAAACTTCACATTCTCTGGAGGTAATTATATCTACAACGGATCGAAGGCAAGCTTAAGAGATCAACGGATCTGGAACAATTCCGTGGACATGCTAAACGCGTGGACCCCTGAAAATAAAGGGTCTGATATCCCAAGACCAATATACGGAGACAATATTTCTAACGGCTCTTCATTTGCAATCCAATCCAATATTGAAAAAGGAGATTTTATTAGGCTTCAAACCGCTTCATTAGGTTACCGACTGCCTGCTACCGTTTTCGGTAAGTCTGGTATATCAAGCTTGAGGGTTTATGCATCAGTAAATAATGCATTCCTTATCACGCAATACACCGGTGTCGACCCTGAGATATCAACCAATGGTAATGACAACCTGTCCTCAGGTGTAGAACGTAACTCGATCTCAAACGGTCGGACATTCACTTTCGGTATCAATTTAGGCTTTTAAAATTTCGGTCATGAAAAGATTAAAAATAAAATATAATTACTTGGGGTTATTCGTACTAATCCCCCTATTATTCAGCACATATTCGTGCAAAAAGGACTTTCTAACCCTCTCTCCGGAACTATCTATTCCGAGCGAGTTTGTGTTTTCGAGTGAAGAACGTATAGAGTCACAGGTTACCGGTATTTATGCGACCATAAAAAGCGGTCAGTTTTATGGAGGCCGGTTATTAATTTATAATGATATCCGCTCAGAGGAATTCAGCATCGAAAAACCCAACAATGTAACCGGTAATTCAGTATATCAATTTACAAATGACGAAACGGATTCCTATATAGCAAACTTTTGGGTTGTTGGTTATTTAACGATCAACCGGATTAACATCTTTTTAGAAGGCATAGAAGCGGTAGGTACAGACATTATCTCTGCTGAAAAAAAGATTCAGCTAATCGGCGAGGTCAAGTTCATCCGTGCATTAACCTACGCAGCCTTGGTGCAATTATTTGCAAAACCATATGCAGCAGACAATGGAGCTTCCAAAGGAATTCCATTGCGTTTACTCCCAGAACGGAGTTCCGAGAACAATGACCTACAGGCAAGTCCTGTTGCTGATATCTATGCACAAATATTGAAAGACTTGAATGAAGCAGAACCCGCAGTACCCGCAAATTACCAAGATCAGGAAGCAACGGCAACACGCGTGCACAGAAACACAGTCATCGCTCTTAAGACCAGGATGTATTTGACCATGAGAGATTATCCAAAAGTAATTACCGAAGCCAACAAAATAGTAAGCGCCGCTGCGCCATTTACAGCAGGCTCAGGAGTTAATCATAAGTTATCTCCATCTATTAGTGATGTCTTCTCCAACTTTTATAACCCAGAAAGGATATTGAGCTTCCCATTTGAGAACAATAACGCCCCAGGAACACAAAACCAATTGGGATTTTATTACAATGAAGGAAACATTGAATATTCTTTAGATCCAGCAGGCATTCTCGGAAATGCAAACTGGCCAGCCTCTGATGATAGAAAGAGTGAATTAACAGGAAGGTCATCAGATAATCAACTCGATTTATTAACCAAGTTCTCCAACACCTCTCCTTTCTTAGATTGGATACCTGTCATCAGGTATTCTGAGGTCTTGTTAAACTTGGCAGAGGCAGAGGCTGAAGCTGGATCCCAAGTGAGATCATTGGCGTTACTAGAAGCAGTTCGAAATCGTTCAGATGCTGCCTATAATTTTCCTGCATTTTCAAATAAAGATGAGCTGGTAGCAGCCATTCTTCTCGAAAGAAGGATAGAATTTTTGGGAGAAGGTATGCGTGTCCCAGATTTACAGCGCAGGAATATGCCAATCCCGTCAAAAGGAGCTGGAAAATTAATTCAACCCACAGATACTGAATATATTTTCCCAACTCCATTAATAGAGACTATAACAAATCCAGGTGTTAACAATTAAATTTCATTAATTACTTCGGAAAGAGGCTGCCTTCGGGCGGCCTTTTTTATGGTGTTTACAAGTACCGAAAAGAAATTCCGATCAATCAAAAATAATCAGCAACAAAAAAATGAAAACAAACAATCAAATCACATGCATTTGAACTGATTTTTTAAACAATCAGACATTCTATTACAATTTTTTCAATCCCTCCCTAAAATAACCCCCTATATCAACCTTATTGTTACAATTGAACCCTAAATCTATTAAAAAATGGAAAATAGAGCATTATTCTAAATAATTTTTTAAAAAACTATTACGTTAATTATAATTTTAACCTTGTCGATTTAAATTATTTCCTCAATTTATCTTAATTAACCATAAATCACATTGATAGATAAAATATAAAAACCAGCAATTCATATTATTAACAGCGCCCACGCTATTGTTAATTAAACATTAACAAAAAATGAAACTTTCCTAATTTTTACTTTATTTTCTTGAATGCACACGTTTGATTAGTTGAAATTATTAAACATCTTGAAGCCGCAGAGAAAATTCTAGAGATTCTTTGCAAACCAGTAAGTTATGGTCTGCTTGGCATTATTTACTAACTAATATTAACTAAACAAACACATGAAACAAAGATTACTTAGCATGCTTGTGCTGTGCGTGCTGCTTATTGGCAGTTCCTATGCACAAAATCGGCAGGTTACCGGTAAGGTAACGTCTGCAGCAGATGGCGCTCCGATCTCTGGAGTGTCCGTTCGAGTTGTTGGGACTTCCGCGGCAACTCAAACCAGCGGTGATGGTACGTATTCCATCGCGGTTCCTGACAACAATGGTTCCCTATCCTTTACTTACATCGGTTACCAAACTTTCCAAGTCGCTGTTGGAAGCAGATCGGTAATCAACGTAGAACTAGGCTCAGATGATGAAACCTTGGACGAGGTGGTGGTAACAGGTTACTTGGTTCAATCGAAAAAAGACTTTACAGGATCTTCTGCTAAAGTAGGTGGTGAAACCGTAGCCAACAGACCATTGCAAAGTTTTACACAAGGTCTTACCGGACAAGCGTCAGGGGTTAACATTATTCAGCCTTCAGGCGTATTGAACAACCCTCCGGTTGTACGTGTTCGCGGATTAAGTTCACTTTCCTTAAACTCATTCCCATTGGTCGTTGTGGATGGTATTCCTATCGCTACGGGTGACGTTTCTGCAAACTCTTCAGCAAACAACCCATTGGGGGACATCAACCCCGAGGACATTGAATCCATCGACATCTTAAAAGATGCTGCTTCAACAGCTATTTACGGATCACGTGGTGCATCAGGGGTGATGATCATCACAACGAAAAAAGGTAAATCAGGTGCTGCAAAAGTTGCTTATGATGGCTGGTTTGGAACTTCCAAAGCCGTGCGTCTTCCTGAACTTTTGAACGCAGCTCAATATATTGCCCATAAAAATGGTGCAATAGCAAATGCTAGGGAAATCAACCCTAAACTATCAACAGGATCTTATCCAGTAGGTGGTGGTTTCTTCCCAACTTTAGACGAAAATGGCAATCCAGTAGATACACGCTGGTACGACTATGTATATAGAGATGGATTTTCGCACAACCACAACTTAAGTGTAAGTGGTGGTACTGAAAAAACCAAGTACTTCTTCTCAGGTAACTTATCTGACCAAGACGGTATCTTGTTCAATAACACCTTCAAACGTAAAGGTGTAAGAGCAAACCTAGATCACAGACTTAATGACTGGATCAAATTAGGAACGAACTTAACTTTCACCAACAGTGACAACAGATCACCAAACTCAGGTTCAGTTGCGGGTGCTGCCTTCAATACTTCAGGTCTTGGTCGTATCGCCATGGTACAAGCACCAAACGTTCCAGCATTCCTTCCTAATGGAGATTACAACGTTTCAGGTAGTGCCATCGGAAAAGGAGCCAATATCTTAGCACCAAACTACCCTAACCCACTTCCTATCAGAGATTTGGACAAAAACACTTCAGAAACTAGCCGTTTCTTCGCAAATGTGAGTGCCGAAATTAAATTATTGGATGGACTGACCTTAAACAACAATTTCAACTGGGATTTAAGAAATACGACCAACCAACAATTCTGGAACCCAATCAATGGTGATGGATATAGCTACAATGGTTATGCTTACAACAACCAAGCGAAAAACAACAACTGGCTAATTTTCAACACCTTGGTTTACAACAAATCTTTTGGAAACCACAACCTTACAGCATTAGCAGGACATGAAGCGCAAAGTACACGTATCGAGAACTGGGGTGCCGTTCGCTATGACCTAACTGATGGTTTCTTTGATCAATTCCAAGGTAACTACTTAACCAACGATGCAGGTGGTAATGGAATTGGCGAACTTAATTTGGAATCTTACTTCACTTCCGTGAACTATAACTATGCTAATAAATATTTCTTTACGGCTAACTTCAGACGTGACGGTCTATCATCATTAGCACCAGGTAGAAAATGGGGTAACTTCGGTGGTGTATCTGCTGGATGGACCGTATCTGAAGAAGAATTCTTTAAATCAAGTTCTTTAAGCAATGTATTCTCTAATTTCAGATTAAGAGGAAGCTGGGGACGCGTGGGTAACAGTGCTATCTCCAATCTTTACGGATCTTTCGATACTTATGATCCAGCAATATATGGAAATGTAGGTGGTATGGTATTCTCACAAGCAGGTAACAGAGAACTGTCTTGGGAAACCGCCGATCAAACAAACATTGGTATAGATTTAGGATTCTGGAATAATAGAGTTTCCTTAGAAGCTAACTATTACAACAAAGACCACAATGGATTAATCCTTGCCGTTCCGCAGACTCCTTCAAAAGGTATCCCAGGTAACAGCATCTTGATGAACATCGGTTCGATGTACAACAGAGGATTTGAGTTTGCCTTGAATGTAAGAGCGGTAGAAAAAGAGAATTTCAAATGGACAACGACATTAAACTTCTCTACCAATAAAAACGAGGTAACAGCTTTGGATAACCAAGGCAGACCTTTGATCGCAACAACTTCTGGTCTTGAAACAACAAGTATCACCGAAGTTGGAAAATCTGCAGCACAGATCTATGCCGTGCCTACCACTGGAATCAACCCAGAAAACGGTAGAAGAATCTTTGTCAATCTGGATGGTGAGAAAGTCCAATACTTACACAATGCGCCTAACACAGAAGGCTTCTACTCATACAGCTATATGGACGGCACAAAAGCTGGATCAGTAGCAGGTCATGCCGTAGCAGCAGGTAACACATTACCTACCTACTTCGGTGGTTTCAACAACAACTTCCAATACAAAAGCTTTGATGCGACCATTAACTTCACCTTCTCTGGAGGTAACTATATCTACAATGGTTCAAGAGCTGGTTTAAGAGACCAACGTATCTGGAACAACTCAGTAGACATGTTGAACGCTTGGACCCCGACGAATAGAAACACGGATATCCCAAGAGCGATCTATGGTGACAACATTTCTAATGGTTCTGCTTTCGCAATCGGATCGAACATCGAAAAAGGTGACTTCATCAGGTTACAGACTGCATCATTAGGTTATCGTCTTCCAGGAACCATTTTTGGAAATTCAGGTATTTCAAGCTTAAGGATCTATGCATCAGTAAACAACGCTTTCTTGATCACCAAATACACTGGTGTTGACCCTGAGATCTCTTCCAATGGTAATGGAAACTTAAACTCAGGGGTAGAGCGTAACTCTATGCCTAATGGACGTACATTCACTTTCGGTATTAATCTAGGCTTTTAATTAATTGTGTCATGAGAAGATTTAAAATCAAAAATAAATTAGCAGGGCTATTAGTTCTAACGCCACTGTTGTTCAGTACCGTCTCTTGTAAAAAGGACTTTTTGGAACTATCCCCTGAACTATCGATACCTAGTGAATTCGTGTTCTCTAGCGCAGACCGTATCGAATCTCAAGTAGTAGGTATATATTCATCGATCAAGAATGGTCAGTTTTATGGCGGCCGTTACTTAATCTATAATGATATCCGTTCGGAAGAATTTGTCAATCAAAGACAGAACAACGTAACGGGTTATTCGACCTATCAATTCTCCAATGATGAAACAGACAGCTATGTTTCAGACTTTTGGGTAAGAGGTTATTTGACCATTAACCGCATCAATATCTTTTTGGAAGGTGTGGAGCCAATTGGCACCGATATCTTGGATGCCAACAAGAAAACACAATTGATTGCGGAGGTTAAATTCATCCGTGCGCTGACTTATTATTCCTTGGTGCAGTTATTTGCTAAGCCATATGCAGCGGACAATGGTATTTCTAGAGGAATTCCACTGCGTTTATTGGCAGAAAGAAACTCCGATAACAATGATTTAGCAGCAAGCCCTGTAAAGGACATCTATGCACAGATCCTAAAAGATTTGAATGAAGCGGAAGCCGCGGTACCAGCTACTTATGGAGATGCAGAATCTCAAAGTACCCGTGCGCATAAAAACACCGTTATTGCCTTCAAAACCCGTGTCTATCTAGCCATGAAGGATTATGCAAAGGTAATTTCGGAAGCAAACAAAATCGTAAGTGCCGCAGCACCATTCAAGGCTAGCTCTGGTGTCCAACATCAATTGGCACCTGCCATTACCGATGTATTTTCGAACTTCACGATCAACGAGCGTATCTTAAGTTTCCCTTTTGAAGCTAACAATGCCCCTGGAACACAAAACCAATTGGGTTATTACTACAACGAAGGAAATATCGAGTATTCATTGGCTGCAGATGGTATCTTTTCGAACGCTGCTTGGCCAGCAACCGATGCACGTAAGAAAGATTTAACCGGAAAATCTTCAGATGGCAAGTTGAATATCTTAACGAAGTTCTCCAGTGCTTCACCTTATTTGGACTGGATCCCTGCAATCAGATATTCAGAGGTTCTCTTGAACTTGGCAGAAGCTGAAGCAGAAGCGGGTTCTCAAACTAGAGCCTTGGCCTTATTGAAAGCGGTTCGTAATCGTTCTGATGCGGCATATACCTTCCCTGCTTTTGCAAACAAAGGAGCTTTGGTAGATGCCATCTTATTAGAACGTAGAATTGAGTTCTTGGGTGAAGGTCTACGTGTACCAGATTTACAGCGTAGAAATATGCCAATCAATTCCGAAGGTGCCGGCCGTTTGGTTCAACCTTCTGACGAGCGTTATGTTTTCCCAATTCCACTAGGGGAAACAATCACCAACCCTGGAGTAAGTAAATAATAAATATTAAGTTAATAGTAAATTAGAAGAGGCTGCATGATGCAGCCTCTTTCTTGTTATTGATCATCCTTTATACTTATTACCTCACGATCCAGCGGTTCAAGGTATTGTCTTTCCCTTCAAACACCACCTTCAACATTTTACTGTCTTTCAACTCCTTAGGCAATTTGACTTTCACTGCTCCTGAGCTTTGCTCAAACTCACCTAAATCAATATACTTATCATTCCCCTTTACGCCTTGCTGCTTGAAATTGTTCGTTCCTGATACCAGTATCTTCACTTTATCATTTTTTTGAAGACTGGTCCAGCTGAGTATCAAACTATCATCTTTCAGCATAGCCTTTGGATGTGCAATGGAAACTTCACCTACAAATGGCACACCATCCAATTCATATTGCTGCTCTTTGGAAATGTTCACACCTAAATGTCTTGCCATGGAAGGCAAAATATCAACGATCTCAGGTGTATGCGCATAGAAATGCTTGTTCAACTCCTTTTTGTTGGTTGCTATCCAGATCCCCCTTTCACGATCGGTCTGACCACCATGGCTTTCACCGGTTGCCACATCTCTACCATGATCCGTGATCACGACAAACATCCAATCTTCATTATAATACTGCTCCCTATATTGCACTGCTGCAAATAGGTCACCCACCTGACGGTCCGCTATCTGTACCGCCTTCTCCATTTCAGGACTATCCCCAAAATGGTGACCGATATCATCGGTGTACTGAAGATAGACCCAACTGAAATCAGGCGCATCTTTCCTGATGCTCTGGCTCGCTTCCTTCACTACTTCTTCATCAATATTGTTGATATATTTTGATTGTTTATCATGCGGAAAACGAACGGTATCCAATTCATAACCATCATAATGATAATCAAACTTCAAATGTTCGGTCTGCGGTAGGCCCTCACCGATCAATTTTGTCCTATTATCCAACCAAGTGGAATAAATCCCGATTTTCTTGTCATTCTGGTCATTCTTCAGAAACCTGAACATGGTCCAATAATTATAGTTTGGGTCTTCCAGACCATTGTCCCAAACATTGTGCTTGTTACCCCAGGTTCCAGTGATCATGCTGGTATAGCAAACCGCTGAAATGGTAGGCGTCTGGGAATAACCCGACTTCTCGCCGCCCATGGTCGCACGGGTATAGCCACCTATTTGGCTTACGGCATCAATAAATGGCGTACTTACCTTTTCCTTAACATCCGCTGGAATACCATCCACGATGATGACGATTGCTTTTTTAGTTTTCGGAGCTTGCGCATAGATCAAGCTGATGCTACAGAGGCAAGCAAGGAACAAACTGATTTTTTTCATAATGATTCTTTTATAATATTACCACCCAAAGATCTGTTTGAGATTGGTGTTGATATCTGCATCGTTTTTAGGAATGGGTCTATAATAATATTTAGGTTCTTCAAAACCACCAACCTTATCTACGACATCAATATATCCAGAATTTCCGTCACTTAAAAATACAGAAACATCCTGTCCTATTCTGCCGACCTTATAATATCTTAAGGTGACCCCTAAACTGTTCTTTTCTCTAACCTCAGGTAAGGATTCACTGGCTCCGATCAATTTGATATCCGCAATTCCATCACCCGTCACGTCGTGATTGCCCAATCCTTTGAAATAGATTCCCTGTGGTTTTCTTTCCAAAAGCTTACCTGCTTTCCAGCGCATCAAATCATTGAAACGGAATCCTTCAAATGCCAATTCCACCCTACGTTCTCTTCTTATTTCCAGGATCAAACTTTGGTTAGGTCCAGCAGTCTCCTTGAAATCGTTGGCCATTTTTGTATCCAACACCGGGTTCAAGGTCATATCCGGCATACCCGCTCTTTTTCGCAATAGGTTTACCGATTTATCTAAATCTGCTTGGTTGTTCAAGATTCCCAATTCGGCTTTAGCTTCTGCAAAGGTCAACAGGACTTCTGCATAGCGGTAAAGTGGGATATCGACATTGTATCTCTCTTCCTGAACACTGGTATTTAAGAAACCCTTGATCTGGTGATATCCCGAAAAGTTCTTACTCAATTGCTGTACATATAAACCTGGCCCCTGCGAATAGGTACTGACATATACCAGGTTCCAACCGGGTGCAGCATAGGTTTGGGCCAGCCTAGGATCCCTATCCTTAAACTCTTCCACAAAGGAGAACTTCTCATAACCCGCCTTATTGGTATAAATCGAACCATCCTTCATCAGGTAACTCTGTACCACATCGCGAAGTGGATAGTATTCATAATTCCCAAACATCCCGGGCCAATCCGAACGATTGATGACATTGTTGGCATAAAATCGACCCAGAATGACCTCGCTGTTATTTTCAAGATTTGGATTATTATACAAGGAGGCATAATCTGACTCGGCCTTCCCTGTGTTATGAATAGCATAACCAGCATTGCTCATGATGTTTTCGGCAGTTTGATATGCAATGGTCAAGAAGTTATCCACGGTCTTGTCCAAGCCTAGGTATTTATGGTATTTACGGTAGGTTCCTTCAAATAGGGCAAAGCGGCTATATTCCTGCCCGATCACCCATTTATTCACTTTTCCAGGAACCTTGGTTGCTTCCACATTTTCAAAGGCAAACTTAAAGTCTTCCATAATTTTCTGCACCACCAATTCTCGAGGATCTCTTTTGCCAAACAAAGCTGCCTGATCTTCCACCTTAACCACCTTATCTACCCAAGGCACATCCGAAAAGCGCTGCACTTTATTCACATAGAACCTAGCCCTAAAATATCTTGCTAAACCTTCATAATGCTTCAGCTTCGCTTCTGAGATCTTCGCCTGTGAAAGATTCTCCAACATAAAGTTGATATCTCTCAACTTCTCCCAATTCCATCCTTCGGTAATATTTGCTGCTGAAGCTGTTCCGAGCATGATGTTTTTGATCTCCTTATTACCTGTGGTACTCGCATTGTCGGTAGTTGCATCCTGCTCATAAAAACCGTTGTCCAGAAAATCATAGAGGTTCAAGGCATACATGTCCAGATCGGACTCCGTCTTGAAAAAATTCTCCTTCTGCACCATCGTTTCAGGCAATCGGTCAAGGTAACTGTCATTACACCCTGCAAACGTAAGCAAGGAGGCAGTCAATAAACTTAATTTGATATATCGTTTCATTATTTTAAAAGGTTAATTGTAGACCAGCAGAAAAACTACGTTGGAATGGATACATGGCTCCATTACCCTCCCTCGTTCTTGCTACGGTTGGATCTGTATAGGTGTTGATGTTCAAAACCTCGGGGTCAAAATATCTCTTTACTGCCGACCATTCCATCAGGTTTTCTGCACTGACATAAACCCTAAGGTTCTTCACTTTAGCTCTTTCCAACAAATGATTTGGAATGGTGTAGCCAATGGTGACATTCTTGAATCGCAAATATGCCGCATTCAATAAGTATCGTGTCTGTGGAATAGCAGCACCCTGAGCCTCATTGACACGCGTCCCTAAGTTCAGATCCGCCAACCAAGATTGAAGGACAGGATATTTGGCATCCAGATTCTGGTCTGCCAAACCTAAGGCTAAATAGGAAGCGGAATGTTTCGCACGGTCAGCATCAGAATCATTGTTAGGACGATAGAAATCCAAGAGATGGGAATAGATATTTCCATAAGGCTGTTGGTAAACACCCCAGTAAAGGTAATCCAGAGGATAATAATCTCGCTTCCCGATACCTTGTAAAAATGCCCGCACATCAAATCCTTTCCAGCTGGCATTCAGGTTCAGACCAAAATTGTAACGTGGGGTAGAATTACCAATAATTTTCAAGTCCTTGGTATCACCCAATACATAGCCTTTTTCAATTTTGCCATTACCATCTTGATCGACAAACTTTGGCCATCCCGGAACAATCGATAAGGCACCCCATGGAATGATCGAGGTTTGGTCCAGCTTATTGATCTCTTCTTGATTTTGGAAGAAACCATCGCTTTCCAATCCCCAGATTTCGCCCAGTTCCATACCCTTATAGAATTGGGTAATTCTCTGGTTCGGGTTGTCAAATTTGGTAATCTTGGCGTAGGAATCCGATAGCACAAAAGTGGCCCCGAAATTCAGGATTGAGCCCGAGACATCTTTCGAATCATTATAGGACAAGGTCAATTCCCAGCCGTTGGTTGCCAGGTCAGCCGCATTTTCATTCGGCTCCTTTACCCCTAAGATCTTAGGAAGCTCCTTTCCGAAGGTCAACATGCCCATGGTATTTCTACGGTAGATATCAAATGAACCATTAAACTTATTCTGCATAAAGCCAAAGTCCAAACCTAAGTTGTAGGTTTTTACCTTCTCCCATGTATAATGATTAGACACTAAACCTGGCGCTTTTATCGATGGATTCACTTTGCCGCCGATCAAATATGGAGATTCAAAAGGCTCCATGGTTGGGATATAACCAAAGTTGGATACCGCCTGGTTACCTAATTCACCATATGAACCTCTTACCTTCAATTGGCTTAACCAATTGACATCCGACAAGAAGTTCTCCTTGTTGATCAACCATGCTACGGACCCCGACGGGAAGAAACCGAAACGGCTAGCCTTTGGAAATCTTGATGAACCATCATAACGACCATTCAATTCCAAGATATACTTATCATCATAGATATAGTTCAAGCGGTAGAATGCTCCTCGCAGGGCATACTTGTCGATTTCCTCTCCTACTTCAGCAGTACCGGTTGCCAATGCCACGGTAGGGAAGAGATCAGAGATCAATCCTTGTCTCTCTGCAACGATATTTTCCCATCGATAATCCTCTTGGTTGAAACCTAGGACGGCAGTTACCTGATGTTTATCAAAGGTCTGATTATAGGTTCCAAAGATATTGTAGACATTATAGTAAGAGAATCCCGCCTCACGATAGGCTGATGAAATTCCTTCCTCACGGATATCATCCGGACCATAACCAATTTTATATCTGGTCGTGTATCTGTTTAAGTTCCTGGTATTCCTTTGGAACGTATAGTCTGCATTGATCTTAAACTTGTTTTCAAACAAACGCAATTCAGCATTGAATGTAGACTGTAAGTCATTGCGTTTGGTCCTCATCTGTCCCCCATCGACCATTTTGGCGGCAATACGGCCTGCACCAACATTTCGATCCACATCGGAATACGCCCAACTACCATCCGGGTTTTTCAAGGTGCTCGTTGGGAAAACATGGTAGATTTCAGCCATGGAACTGGATGAACTGTACAAGGATGGATTTACCCTTTCGTTCAATCCGATAACCGTATTATTACCCACAGAAAGGTAATCGTTCAGCTTATAGTTTACCTTGGATCGGATACTGTATCGATCAAAATAATCATCAGCGATTTTGATTGGAGAATTTTGACGGTTGTAGCCCGTACTGATATAATAATTGACCTTATCACTGGATCCTGAAATCGAAAGGTCATGGTTATGGGTATTGTTCCAGTCGGACAGGAAATAACGGGTCCAATCTCTATTTCCCATATATTCCCATTGTTTTGGGTTACTAGGGTCAATCCTTACATCAGCGATGCTAGGGTTATCCGACCTTTCCTTGGCATATTGATAATACTGCTCCGAGAAATTCACGTTATCCCAAGGTGTATTATCGGTTGATGTCTCCAATAAACGTGAGAAAACGTAGGGATCTGTAATCTTATCTGGAATGACGGTCGGCGTATTCCAGGTAAAGTTATTGCTATAGTTGATTTTTAGGGCTCCTTTACCTGATTTAGAGGTAATCAAGATAACCCCGAAGGATGCCCTAGCTCCGTAAATCGCAGCAGCAGAAGCATCTTTGATCACCGACATGGATTCAATATCTTGTGGTGATATCCTGTTCAGCTCTGCCGAACTGATAGGCACGTTGTCCAATAAAATCAAAGGGTCCCCACCATTGATGGACGTGATACCACGGATATTGATCTTTGCAGCCTCTCCAGGAGCACCAGAATTGAACTGTACATTTAAGTTGGGCACCAAACCTTGCAATCCTTGGGAAACGTTGGCAATAGGACGGCTCTCCAGTTCTTTACCACTGACATAATCAACAGCTCCGGAAAGGTTGACTTTCTTTTGGGAACCATAACCGATGACCACCAGTTCCTCCAGATTTGAAGAATTGGAATTCAGGGTAAAACTGTTCTGATCAGTAATGACGAAGATCTTGCTGTCATAACCAATGGAGCTGATCTGGATGGACTCTCCTTTGGCAGCCCGCAAACTGAACTGGCCATTTTCATCGGTTTGGGTAGAAATTCCAGCGTTTAGATTCTTTACAGTGGCACCTTGGATTGGGCGAGCAGATTCATCCATGACTTTGCCCGTAAAGACCTCCTGGTCCTGGACAATGGATAGAACCTCACCCATACTATGGGAGCTTGGGATTTGAAATCCTACAAGCAAAAAAGCCGCTAAATACAGCTTTGGAGCTTTAATTAATCTCATTGAAATGTGGGTTAATATTTTGCCGTAAAAGTAGCCCCGCACATTTAAGGTAACATTAACACAATAAAAAGATTAGGTAATTAAACAATGAGAAAATTGTTAATTAAGACATAAAAAATAGGCGGATCCGCTAATTTTCCGCCTATTATCCAACAAAAATAGATTTTGTTGCTTAATTATGTTAAATGGATGTTAACATGTGAAAAAACCATGGTTTTTAACATACCCGTAATTCATCAATTATTTTATAATTAATATCTATTCTTTTGAGTTTAAAAAACCAACCAACTTAGCCACGGCTTGCGAGCGATGACTGATCTTGTTTTTTTCTTCCAAACTCATTTCCGCAAAGGTCTGATCATAACCCTCCGGAATAAAGATCGGATCATAACCGAAGCCTTCCGTTCCTGTCCGACTTGCAATGATCCTTCCCTCTACAGTACCTTCAAAGAAATGCTGCTCTCCATTTAAGAACAGGGAAATAACCGTTTTGAATCTTGCCCTGCGGTTTTCTTGGTCTTGTAGCTTTTCCAAAACCAGGTCAATGTTCTTTTCCATATCCCTAGACCCTGAATAACGGGCAGAATATACCCCAGGTTCCCCATTCAAGGCGTCAATTTCTAAACCCGAATCGTCTCCGAAACAATTCACTTGATACTTTTGGAATAGGTAATCTGTTTTTTGTTGGGCATTCTCCTGAAAAGTAACTCCAGTTTCAGGAATATCATCATCACAACCTATATCAGCCAATGATTTCAAGACAAACCTATCTCCCACCATCTGTTGTACTTCTTCCAGTTTATGCGCATTGTTTGTAGCAAATACCAATTCCATAGCTCTAAATTTAAGCTTCAAAAATAGCATTCTATTTAAGCAATCAAGAAAGGAAGAAAGAAAAAATGGGAAAAACTAGGATTGAATAAAGGTCTTGAACTCATTCCAGAACAGTTTCTTTTTCTGGACATCAGCAAACATCTCTTCAAAGCTGAAGGTATTGAACACGGTCGCGATCTTACCGCGCATATAGGAGTTATGGCCGATTTCTGGAAGTTTTAGGGAGGTAGGTTCCACACCTAAAAGCGTAATTTTCTTGGGTTGGAAAAACTGCATGATCTGCTTCCACTCATTTGGGTTATGGGGGTTTGCCAGATTCAGCACCGCAACATTATCCGCATTCAATTGTAGGGCACCGATGGTTTTCAAAAATGCTTCTTCTGCCTGTGGCGAGAAGTAAGGATAGTCCGGATAACGCAGGATAAACAGCACGCCGGTCGACTTGTCCCCTTGATAGACAAACTCCTCAGCAGAGGCTTCAAAATGCCCTTGCTGAGGAGATGTATGTTGGTTGCCAACGGTTTGGGTCTCTACGATGGGCATGACAGAACCTGGGATAGCAAATACCGTTTCAGACATCAAGGCCTGAATCGCTATTGGATTATCTGTTGTAAGGTTCTTGTCCATCCTATTTCCTTGCGCCGTTGTAATTATCTTATTGACCTAATACCCAAGCAAAAATCAATGGAGCCACGATCGTAGCATCCGATTCTACAATAAACTTAGGCGATTCGGTATCCAATTTACCCCAAGTGATCTTCTCATTTGGCACAGCACCAGAATAGGAACCATAAGAAGTTGTTGAATCCGAGATTTGGCAGAAGTATGACCAGAAAGGAACATCATGCCATTCAAGATCTTGGTACATCATAGGAACCACACAGATTGGGAAGTCACCAGCGATACCACCACCGATCTGGAAGAAACCTACACCTTTGCCACCTGAGTTAGCACGGTACCATTCTGTCAAATAGATCATGTATTCGATACCAGTTTTCACTGTATGCGCTTTCAATTCACCTTTGATTACGTATGAAGCAAAGATATTACCTGTTGTTGAATCTTCCCATCCCGGTACGATGATAGGAATGTTTTTTTCTGCAGCAGCCAAGATCCAAGAGTTCTTTGGATCAATTTCATAGTGTTGGTCCAAAACGCCAGATAATACTACTTTGTATAAGAACTCATGTGGAAAATAGCGTTCGCCAGCAGCTTCAGCATCTTTCCATACCTTTTCAAGGTGAACTTGCAATCTTCTGAAAGCCTCTTCTTCAGGGATACAGGTGTCAGTAACACGGTTGTAATGGTTTTCTAACAATTCCCATTCGTCTTGAGGAGTAAGATCACGGTAGTTAGGAACACGTTTATAGTGTGAGTGCGCTACCAAGTTCATCACGTCCTCTTCCAGATTTGCACCAGTACAGGAAATGATAGCCACTTTGTCCTGACGGATCATTTCAGCTAATGAAATTCCAAGCTCAGCAGTACTCATAGCACCTGCTAGTGAAACCAACATTTTACCACCTTCTGCTAGGTGGGTTTCATAACCTTTTGCGGCATCAACTAAGGAAGCGGCGTTGAAGTGAAGATAGTTTTTCTCAATAAATTGAGAAATAGGACCTCTTTGTGTACTCATAATCTTATATTCAAATAAATGTTCACAAAGGTACTGATTTATTCAAGAATTACTGAGCGCTATGCATGCTAAACGCCCCGAATCTCCTGCAATCAAAGAAATTTGAGTGGAAGCTATAATAATATCCATTCGATAGGCATTCAAAAAAGCAGTTAATTCGGCTTATAAGCCTGTTTTTTAACAAATGTTAAAAAATGCTCTTAATTAGGCTTGGAGGCTATGAAATAACCAATCCAAAGGCTCATGCAGGTGGAGACAGACCCAAACAGTAATCCCTTCGATTACATTTGAAGCATTTTTAATGCTAACCGGCAATGGAAATTTCGAGGACTTAAGTTGGTTTTATTCGAGACATATTCCGAAAATTCGCAAAATGTTCACAAAGATGGAGCCAGCAATGTGCTCCGATCTCCGAAGCATTCTCGAATATCTCTCGAATGTGTCTCGAATGAAACCCCTAAAATGGTTAGAATTTGAACTGCAAAAATCGGCCTGTGAAAAGAGGTTGATTGCAGACCGAGCTGGTCAGAAGAAAAACAGCTCCAAACCTTAATTTTTTGGAGCTGTTTTCTCTTATAGAATTTTGCTTGTTACTTTCTCTTTAACAGCTTGGAAAAAAGCCAAAAGAAAAAAACGACAATTACGATCAGGATAAACAATATGATGATCTCATTCGTTCCTAGGTTCCACGTGTCATTATTCAGCATATCGGTATGATTTTAGGAAATTGTCCATTTTTCACATTTCTCCAGGAATGCAGGGTCAATATCCGCTGCTATACCTGGTCCTTCGGTAATCTTGATGGAATAGCCATCATATTGAATTCCGCCAATAACAGGATCCTCAAGATGTCCTACCATGCAGGTATCCAGGTCAAAGAATTTCACGTTAGGCGCAGCATAAGCAAAATGGGTCTTAGCGGCAAGTGCCAAACGGCTTTCCAACATGCCACCGATCATACAAGGGATACCAAATTCTTGCGCAACCGCCTGGATCTTTAAGGATTCCGCAATCCCCGAGGATTTGGAGAACTTAATATTGATATAGTCACAACTGTCTGTCCTGCATAGGCGTTCTGCATCATGATGGTCATAGACAGACTCATCAGCCATGATCGGAACGATGGTTTCAGACCTCAACTGGGGCAATAGATGATCGTTATAGGTACGCATTGGCTGTTCACAGAATTGGATCTTCAAAGGTTCAAGCCCTTTTAATGCTTCCATGGCCTCTTCATAGCTCCAGCCCTGGTTGGCATCGATCCGGATAGGGATATCAAATCCAACAGCTTGTCGGATGGCTTTAATGCGGGCAATATCATCCTGAGGTTTCTTGCCCAATTTTACCTTTAAGGCAACGGCACCATGATCGTGCAGGTCCTTGGCTTTAGCCGCCATTTGTTCCGGGCTAGCGATACCAATGGTAATATCCGTTACGATCTCTCTAGGCTTTCCACCCAAGAATTGATAAAGTGGCACACCTGCTTTTTTAGCTGCAAGGTCATAAAGGGCCATATCAAAGGCCGACTTAATGGTCGCGTTTTTGGCAATGTAAAGGTGCAGTTCGGCCAATCGCTCTTCAATTGCCAAAGGGTCCTTACCGATCCAGATCTTTGCAAAATCCTGGGCCACAGCGATACATGTATTTTGCGTTTCCCCAACAATCATCGGAAAGGCAGAACATTCACCCACTCCGTAAAGGCCTTCATCCGAAATGACCTTCACAAAAGTGTTCTGAGCAAACTCCATCACTCCCGTTGCAATGACAAAGGGTTCCATGGGAATACTCAACCTATAAATTTCAATTTCTTTGATCAACATAATTTATTAGTTCAAATAGCAAATGTAACGAATGATATTCCATTTTTATACGCAAATGGCGAAACAAATACAATTTCAATTATCAAACAGCGTTAAATTTATATTAACCTCAACGTTTTTGATTATTTTTTATCATTATTGCAAATATTTTATGTTTTTATTCATATATTAGCAAACTCGTTTGTTATTTTATCTAATTATCATATTACAATGCAGCAAGAAGGACTTTACAACCCAGCGTTTGAGCACGATGCCTGTGGTGTTGGATTTGTAGCCCACATCAAGGGTCAGAAGTCACATCAACAGGTTAAAGATGCACTTACCATGTTAGAGAACATGGAACACCGTGGAGCTTGTGGTTGCGATCCAGAGTCGGGCGACGGCGCGGGGATCATGATCCAGTTACCTCATGAATTTCTTTGGGAAGAATGTATTGAGTTGGGCATCCAACTTCAGGAACCAGGATATTATGGAGTAGGGATGTTGTTTCTCCCGAAGGAGGAAAGCATGAACCGTATCTGCCGTGATGTCATTGCCGAAGCTGCAAATGAAAGAGGCATGGAACTATTGGGGTTCCGAGCTGTTCCGGTAAATCGAGAAGGCATAGGTCCAACCGCCTTAGGAGCAGAACCAGAAATCGTTCAGTTCTTCATCTCCAGGCCGGCAGGGGTGGCAAACACCGAAGATTTTGAACGGAAATTATTTGTCTTAAGACGCTTAATCATCCAAAAAATCAAACTTCACCAAGAGTACCCCCTTCCACTCTACATCGCTTCTCTATCTTGCAAAACCATAATTTACAAAGGACAATTAACTACTTACCAGGTAGGGTCATATTTTGAAGACCTGAGGGATCCGCGTGTGGTATCGGCATTTGGCTTGGTCCACTCTAGGTTCTCCACCAATACTTTCCCTTCATGGTCACTGGCTCAACCCTTCCGCATGATTGCGCACAATGGGGAGATCAACACCCTGACCGGAAACTTAAACTGGTTTTACGCTGGTGTTAGGGCTTATTCATCCCCATTCTTTACCGAAGAGGAGATGGAAATCCTATTGCCGGTAGTAGACCGCGGACAGTCAGACTCGGCATGTTTGGACAATGTGGTGGAGCTCTTGCTTCATAGTGGCCGTAGCTTGCCGCATGTCATGTTGATGTTGGTACCAGAGGCATGGGATGGCAACGAGCAGATGGACCCACTGAAAAAAGCTTTCTATGAATACCATGCGACCTTGATGGAGCCATGGGACGGTCCGGCAGCATTATGTTTTACCGATGGAAAAATCATCGGTGCGACCTTAGACCGTAACGGTCTGCGTCCATTGCGCTATGCAGTAACTTCAGATGACCGTGTGGTGGTCGCTTCAGAAGCTGGTGCATTGCCAATTGATGAAGCCTTGATCATCAAAAAAGGAAGACAGCAACCGGGCAAGATCTTCGTGGTGGATATGGAAGCTGGAAAGATCCGTTCGGATGAAGAAGTAAAAGGCGAATTGATCCGTCAACAACCTTATGGAGAATGGATCAACAACTATAAAATCAAATTAGAGGAATTGGCAGAGCCAAGGGTAACCTTTACCTACCTGTCCAAGGAATCTGTATTCAAATATCAATTATCCTTCGGCTATTCTCGAGAGGACCTCGAAACGATTCTGACCCCAATGGCCTTGACCGGCTATGAGCCGATCGGTTCTATGGGAACGGACGTTCCATTGGCCGTCCTTTCTGATCAGCCACAGCATATCTCAAGTTATTTCAAGCAATTCTTTGCTCAGGTTACCAATCCACCGATCGACCCGATCCGCGAACGTTTGGTGATGAGCTTGGCAACCTTTATCGGAAACTCCGGCAATATTTTGGTAGAAGACAAGAAATTCTGCCACTGTGTAACCCTTGAACATCCGATCTTGACATCCAGTGAATTGGAGAAACTACGCTCCATCGACACCGGTGTATTCCAGGCTAAAACCATTCAGAGTTATTTCCGTGCTGACGGCAAGGAAGGTTCCTTGGAAGCTGGTCTGGAAAGGCTTTGTCGCTATGCAGACGATGCCGTACGTGATGGCTTTGAAGTGATCATCCTGTCTGACCGGGCGATCGACTCCCAGCACTGTGCTATCCCTTCTCTACTAGCTGTTTCGGCAGTACACCACCACTTGATCAAAACGGGCAACCGTGGCGCCGTAGGTTTGGTCGTTGAAGCTGGAGATGCATGGGAAGTTCATCATTTTGCCTGTCTATTGGCTTTCGGAGCTACAGCCATCAACCCATATATGGCATTGGCAAGTATCCGGACCATGAAAGAGATCGGCCATCTGGAAACCGAACTGACCTGGGATGACCTGAAAAAGAACTATGTAAAGGCCGTATGCAACGGTTTGTTGAAAATCTTCTCGAAGATGGGTATTTCAACCCTGCAATCTTACCATGGTGCCCAGATCTTTGAGGTACTGGGAATAGACAGCCAAGTCGTGGACAGCTACTTCTGTGGTGCAGTCTCCAGAATTGGCGGCTTGAACCTAGATGATATCGCTAAGGAATCCCTGGCAAAACATTGGCGCGGATTTGAAAACAGCAGATCGGCACCTACCCTATTGCCGGAAGGTGGAATCTACCAATGGAAAAGAAGAGGTGAAGGTCACTTATGGAATCCGCAGACCGTGCATTTGTTGCAACAGGCCTGTAGGACAGATGATTTTTCTACCTACAAGAAATATGCAACACTGATCAACAACCAAAAGGAACGTATGTTCACCTTGAGGGGATTGTTGGATTTTGCGAAACATAGAAGTCCGATTTCCATCGACCAGGTGGAACCGGCGAGCGAAATCATGAAACGCTTTGCCACTGGTGCGATGTCCTTCGGATCGATTTCGCATGAGGCCCACAGTACCTTGGCCATTGCGATGAACCGCATCGGCGGGAAGTCCAATACGGGAGAGGGTGGTGAAGATGAAATTCGCTATCAAAAATTACCCAATGGAGATTCCATGCGTTCGGCAATCAAACAGGTTGCTTCGGCACGCTTTGGGGTAACATCCAATTACCTGACCCAAGCGGATGAATTACAGATAAAAATGGCGCAAGGCGCCAAACCAGGAGAAGGAGGACAGCTACCGGGACATAAAGTAGATGACTGGATCGCGAGAGTGAGACACTCTACGCCTGGAGTGGGCCTGATATCCCCGCCGCCACACCATGATATCTATTCCATTGAGGATTTGGCGCAATTGATATTCGACCTGAAGAATGCCAATAGACAAGCGCGCATCAATGTAAAATTGGTGTCGAAAGCTGGAGTAGGTACCATTGCAGCAGGGGTTGCCAAGGCACATGCCGACGTGATCCTGATTGCCGGTTATGATGGTGGAACTGGAGCCTCTCCAATCAGCTCCATCAAACATGCAGGACTACCTTGGGAACTAGGCTTGGCCGAAGCCCATCAGACCCTTGTACTGAACAAACTTCGCAGCCGTGTGGTATTGCAAGCAGACGGACAGATGAAGACCGGTAGAGACTTGGTGATCGCCACTTTATTAGGGGCTGAAGAATGGGGCGTTGCAACAGCAGCGCTGGTAGCTGGCGGCTGTATCATGATGCGTAAATGCCATCTGAACACCTGCCCTGTAGGTGTTGCAACCCAAGATCCCGAACTGAGAAAGCTATTCACCGGAAAACCGGACGATGTCGTGAACCTATTCCGCTTTTTGGCGGAAGAAATGCGCGAGATCATGGCAGAGTTAGGATTTAAATCCATCAATGAAATGGTTGGTAAAGCTCAATTCCTGAAGAAAAGAGAAAACCTAGGCCACTGGAAAGTAAATAAAATCAACTTCTCGGGCATATTACACGTAGCTCCAAACGCAAACGGAGAAACCCTGTACAATACGGAAGAACAGGACCATGGCATGAGCATGATCTTGGATTGGGGATTATTGAACCAATCAAAATTGGCGCTGGAAACCAAGACTCCAGTTTTTGGCACCTTTAAGGTGAAAAACACCGATCGTACCATCGGAACCCTATTATCCAATGAGATCTCGAAGATCTATGGTTCAGAAGGTCTTCCGGACAATACCATCAACTTTAAGTTCGAAGGTTCTGCCGGTCAGTCCTTCGGCGCATTCAATACCAAGGGAATCTCCTTTGAACTGGAAGGCGAAGCCAATGACTACGTAGGAAAAGGGCTTTCAGGAGCACAGTTGGCCATATATCCTGCGAAGGAAAGTAATTTGGTGCCAAAGGATAATATCATTATCGGCAATGTGGCCCTATATGGTGCAACTTCTGGCCACCTATTTATCAACGGAATGGCCGGAGAGCGTTTCGCGGTAAGGAATTCGGGAGCGACTGCCGTTGTGGAAGGCGTTGGTGACCACGGTTGTGAATACATGACCGGCGGAAGGGCCTTGATCTTAGGCGAGACCGGAAGGAACTTTGCCGCGGGAATGAGTGGTGGTATCGCATGGATCTATGACCTTGCGGGCACCTTCAAAGAGAACTGCAACAAGGAAATGGTTGACCTGGATCCATTGGAAACCGAGGATGAAACTGCCATCATTGCCTTGCTGAAACGCCATATCCACCTGACCCAAAGCGAGCGGGCCAGCTTTATCTTGGAAAATTGGGCATCGGAAAAGAACCGATTCATCAAAGTGTACCCAAGAGAGTACAAGAATGTGGTGAACAAAAAATTAGTAACAGCATAATCAAGGAGGAACATCATCATGGGAAAACCAACAGGATTTTTAGAATTTGAAAGAGCGCTTCCTCAGAAAGATGCTGTGGAAAGCAGAAAGCAGAATTATCAAGAGTTTGTTCATTCGTTCAGCGAGGAACAGTTAAATAAACAGGCGGCACGTTGCATGAATTGTGGGATTCCATTCTGCCATTCTGGATGTCCGCTGGGGAATGTGATACCGGAATTTAATGATGCCGTCTATGATGGCAATTGGGAGGAGGCTTACCAAATCCTTTCTTCCACCAACAACTTCCCAGAATTCACTGGCAGGATCTGTCCGGCTCCTTGTGAATCGGCATGTGTATTGGGGATCAACAAAAACCCGGTAGCCATTGAGGAAATTGAGAAGCACATCATCGAGATTGCCTATAAAAAAGGCTATGTAAAACCGAACAAGAGCTATCTGAAGACGGGAAAACGTGTAGCCGTGGTTGGCTCGGGTCCTTCCGGACTTGCGGCAGCAGCACAACTGAACAAAGCTGGGCATGATGTAGTCGTGTACGAAAGGGATGATAAAATCGGTGGTCTGTTGCGATATGGCATTCCAGACTTCAAATTGGACAAATCGGTCATTGACCGTCGAGTCGAGATCATGGAGCAATCAGGCGTAGTATTCAGGACCAATGCCGAAGTGGGCAACAATGTCCCTGCAAGCGAGCTGGATGAGTTTGACGCCATTGTATTGGCTGGAGGTTCAACTATTCCTAGGAATCTGAATATACCAGGCAGGGAACTGAAGGGCGTTCATTATGCCATGGAATTTCTAAAGCAACAGAACAAGCGCGTCGGCAGTTCTCCAATTGAAGTAGAGGAGATCCATGCCAAGGATAAAAACGTATTGGTAATCGGCGGTGGAGATACAGGTTCAGACTGTGTGGGTACATCCAATAGACATGGGGCGAAATCTGTAACACAATTTGAGCTGATGCCAACCCCTCCTACAGCTCGTACGGAAGCCATGCCTTGGCCAAGCTATCCGATGCTGTTGAAAACCACCACTTCGCATGAGGAAGGTTGCCAACGCCATTGGAGCATCAGCACCAAGGAATTTTTAGGTGATGAAGCAGGAAACTTAAGGGCTGCCTTGATCGTTGACCTGGAATGGGAATTGGATCCTTCTGGCAGACCGCTATCCTTTAAGGAAGTGGAGGGATCAGTACGTGAAATCCCTTGCGAACTGGTGACCCTGGCCATGGGTTTCTTACACCCTCAGCATGAAGGACTCTTGACCCAATTGGGCGTAAAGACAACCGATAGAGGAAATGTAGACGCTACGGAAACGGAATACAAAACCAGTGTGGACAAAGTATTTGTGGCTGGCGATATGAGAAGGGGACAATCTTTGGTCGTTTGGGCCATTTCTGAGGGCCGAGAATGCGCCAGAAAGGTTGATGAATACCTGATGGGCACTTCGGTCCTGGAAAGCAAGGAGGCGGTTTATGCCACAGCCTAAATAAGACAATAGACATAAGACACTAGACAAAAGACATTAGACAGGAGAAATTTCAGACGTTTCAAATGGATAATGACAGGATTTTCAAAACATATAAGTGTATTTCCATTTTTTAAAGGGGCTGTAAAAACAGCTCCTTTTTTTGTGAGGTGATTTCAAATAAAATACAAACCAACATCAAACAATACCTATGTCATGATCTTTTACCTTGACCCTAGAAAGTTCTTATGTCTGATGTCTTGTGTCTGATGTCTAGACAAAAAAAAGGTTCCAATCTTTCGATTGAAACCTTAGTAGTAGCGGGGACCAGACTCGAACTGATGACCTTCGGGTTATGAGCCCGACGAGCTACCAACTGCTCCACCCCGCAATGTATTTTAGAATTTCTTTTGGACTGAGCCTCGCGCTCAATCCTTTTTTGTTTTTTAGTAGCGGGGACCAGACTCGAACTGATGACCTTCGGGTTATGAGCCCGACGAGCTACCAACTGCTCCACCCCGCAATATATTTTCTAGAAATCTACGTTGGTATTTGTTAAAAGTAGATTATACTATCTCCGAATTGGAGCACAAAGATATTATTTGTTTCTTTGTAAAACAAATAAAAAATCAAATAATGTCACATAAAGCAGGATTCGTGAGTATCATCGGTAAACCTAATGCGGGTAAATCGACCTTGATGAATGCCCTAGTGGGTGAAAAGATGTCCATCATAACCCCTAAGGCTCAGACAACTAGACACCGTATCATCGGAATTGTCAACGATGCAGACTATCAGATTGTTTTTTCTGATACCCCTGGGGTAATAAAACCAAATTATGATCTTCAAGAGTCCATGATGAACTTTGTTATGAGTTCATTGATCGATGCTGATGTTATTTTATTTGTTACAGACATCCATGAAAAATATGATGAAAACGATGTATTGGAAAAATTAAGGAACACCAGTTCTCCAGTTGCGGTGATCATCAACAAAGTTGATAAATCTTCGGAAGAAGAGGTGAAAGCCAAGATTGCATTCTGGGAAGAGAAGATCAATCCGGATACGGTATTCCCTATTTCGGCTTTGCTAGGCTATAATGTGGAAGCGGTCATGGCTTATATCAAAAGTAAATTGCCGGTACACCCACCCTATTACGAGAAAGACGAACTGACCGATAAGAGCATGCGTTTCTTTGTTTCGGAGATTATCCGTGAAAAGGTATTTAAGCTATATGACAAGGAAATCCCTTATAGCACGGAGGTCGTGGTCACTTCTTTCAAGGAGGAAGCTCATATCACCCGTATTGCAGCAGAGATCATCGTGGAGCGTGATTCACAGAAAAACATTATCATCGGAAAGGCTGGTGCCATGATCAAGAAAGTCGGGACCTATGCCCGTCAGGACATTGAGGAGTTTATTGGCGGAAAGGTCTTCCTGGAACTTTTTGTGAAGGTGCTGCCTGATTGGAGAAGCAAGAAAAACTACCTGAAGAGGTTTGGTTATGAGGATTAAGATAAAACTATATCAATAAAAAAGACCGGCGTTGTGCCGGTCTTTTTTTTATTGAATAGTATTATTCCTAATTACTTCACGATAAAGTTCCAACCAAATGGATCTTCG
Organism: Sphingobacterium sp. LZ11T8; assembly: GCF_024261425.1. Taxonomy (NCBI): domain Bacteria; kingdom Pseudomonadati; phylum Bacteroidota; class Sphingobacteriia; order Sphingobacteriales; family Sphingobacteriaceae; genus Sphingobacterium; species Sphingobacterium sp. LZ11T8. Next base: position 349,329 of record NZ_JANBZY010000001.1, read on the forward strand.
ATCTTACCGTATCTCAAATCATTTAGATACGCCAATACCTTGTTTGAGAATTCACGACCTTCTACCGGAGGAAGGGTATAGTCTTGGCCATTGAAACCGATTCTGTCAATGTGCGTAATGGTTGCAGCGGTACCAGCAGCAAAGGCTTCTGTTACATCTCCTGCTTTGATTCCATCGATCAGCTCCTGTACAGAAACTTTTCTCTGCTCGGCCTTATAACCCCATTTCTCGGCAAGTTCCATAATGGTACGCCTGGTAACACCATGTAAGATAGTGTCTCCATGAGGCGTGATTATGGTATCACCAATACGGAAGATCAAGTTAGCTGTTCCGGCTTCCTCAATGTATTTATGTTCCAATGCATCTGTCCACATGATCTGGTCATATCCTTCGTTGTTAGCCAACTGGGTAGGATAAAGGGACAAAGCATAGTTACCGGCGTTTTTGGAGAATCCAACACCACCTTCAGCAGCACGCGTATAATGTGTCTCTACCTTTAGACTGATCGGTTTGCTATAGTAAGCACCAACAGGACAGGTGATGATAATGAATTGGTAAGATTTAGATGGATGAACACCTAGGGCAGCCTCTGTACCGAACATAAACGGACGGATATAAAGGGCAGTTCCTTCTTTGGATGGGATCCAGTTACGATCTACATCCAATAGCTTTTTTAAGCCGTCCATGAAGATTTCTTCAGGAACCTCAGGCATTTCAAGTCTTCTTGCAGATTTATTGAATCTCTCCCAGTTTTTATCAGGACGGAAGATACTCACGGTACCATCTTGGAATTTATAACCTTTGATACCTTCAAAGATGGCCTGTCCATAATGCAAGGCGGACATCGAAGGGCTAACACTCAGGTTTCCATAAGGCACTATCTTGACATCTTCCCATTGCCCATTGTCATAATTGGCAACCAGCATATGGTCAGACATTATTTTTCCAAAAACTAAATGATCAAAGTCTACTTGCGAAATTCTTGATTGTTGGGTAGGCTCTACTTGAATAGTGAAATTATCTATGGCACTCATATCAAAAAGAATATTTATTGCTGTGCAATTTAGGTAAAAAAAACAAAAGCATAAATGAATTGTGCATTTATAATCGTCCAATCTCCACAAATACAGGCCTTCCCCTTAGATTTCTTATGAATTGAGCATTTTAGCTATAATGAAATATGTATGTTTTCCTATCCATCACTGTATACTGTTTGCTATACAGGCATTGTCCTAATATGTCGAATTCTATTGTTTATTACTTGTTTTCTTTCTCGGTACAGTATTTGGAATAGGGCTTATGCTTTTTAGCAAATCTTTGAAAAGGATTTCTAACCAAGAATTGTAAGTGCAAAAGATGATTTTTTATTTCTGTTTCCGGACAGTCTGCTAAAATAAAATGGATGGTTTGCTAAAAATAAAAGGCATATAATTAAAGGTTTAACTAAGTAATCCGAAAATGGAAAGAGAATCGACTGATTTTAATGCTCAAGCCGCTCCGACAGTTGGAGTTTGGAAATTTATCCTAGGCTTTTTCGTCTACCTGTACAATACCGCAATTCGTCCCAAATAAATAGCTGCTCCGAATAATAAAACATATTATCCATACATCTACTGAACTGCCTAATTAGGCAAAAAAATAATATAATTAAGAAGCTTGGATTAACTTCAATAGTGGATCCAGGTATTCCCTGCTATTAGCCAATCGAGGAACTTTGTTCTGTCCTCCCAACTTACCCCTACTTTTCATCCAGGTATAAAAACTTCCTTTCGCTGCATTATGGATGATAGGAAAGGATAAAGCCATGTTTTTATACCGCTTAGCGTCGTAGTCGGAGTTGATCTCTCGGAGTGTGGCGTCTAGGATTTCGCCAAATCGTTGGAAATCATCTGGCTCTTGCTCAAACTCGATGATCCATTCATGCGCCCCTGCAGTCTTGTCATTGAAATAGACTGGACCAGCCGTATAATCTTGGATAGTTGCCCCAGTAGCTTTACAAGCGACCTGCAATGCCTGTTCAGCATTGTCCACGATCACTTCCTCACCGAAGGTATTGATATATTGCTTTGTCCTTCCTGAGATCTGAAAACGATAAGGAGACAAAGAGGTAAATCGGATGGTATCACCAATCTTGTACCGCCAGAGCCCCGCATTGGTGGAGATGATCAAAGCATAGTTCTTGCCCAATTCCACTTCATGTAAGCAAAGGGTTTTCGGACACTCTTCATTGATCTGTTCCATTGGAAGGAATTCATAATAGATTCCATAGTCCAGCATCAACAGGAGATCCTCGGAATCGGAACGGTCCTGCAGTCCAAAATAGCCTTCGGAGGCATTATAGTTCTCCAGATAGTACATATTATCAGAAGGGATCAACTTCTTGAACTGCTCTCTATAGGGCTTGAAACTAACGCCACCATGGCTGTAGAATTCAAGATTAGGCCATACTTCCAATAGATTATCCTTTCCAGTAATCTCAAGGATACGGTTTGCCATGACCATGTTCCAGGTCGGCACTCCGGCCAAGCTCGTTACATTTTCCTTGATGGTAATCTGGGCAATCTGTTCAATCTTCTCTTCGAAATTAGGGTTTAGGGTCACCTCGATGTTTGGTGTCCGCTTAAACTCAGCCCAGAAAGGGAGATTGCGGATAAGGATGGATGACAGATCACCGTAATAGGAATCCGGGCTGAAATTGTTGATTTGCGATGAACCACCAATGACAACGGATTTTCCGGTGAAGACTTTGTTTTCAGGTTTATTATGGCAGTAGATTGAAAGCATGTCCTTACCACCTTGATAATGGCACTCTTCCAATGCTTCGATACTGACAGGAATAAATTTACTGCGATCGGAAGTCGTTCCTGAAGATTTTGCGAACCATTTGATGTCAGATGGCCAAAGGATATTCTGTTCGCCCTTGATCATGCGATCTACATACACCTTGATGTCATCATAATCCTGGATGGGAACCCGTTCTTTAAACTCATCAGGAGTATAAATACTGTTATAGCCGTATTTCTTTCCCCATTCTGTTGCTTCGGCAGCAGAAATCAGGCTTTGAAACCATTCATCTTGAACGTCGTGGGGATACTTCATGAATAGATCAATCTGATGCATCCGCTTTTTCATTATCCAAGTAAAAAGAGAATTCAATAAAGCCATAGGTTAGTTTTATGCTATATTTTATTTAGAATTTTTTACGTCTTAATTCGAAATGTCTACCCAAATAGAACTTACGGGCAAGCTCGTTGTCGGCAATTTCTTCTGGCGTACCGGTCAACATGATCTTCCCTTCCGTTAACAGGTATGCTCTATCGGTAATGGAAAGAGTTTCCTGAACGTTGTGGTCAGTGATGAGGATTCCGATATTTCTGGTCTTTAATTTGGCTACGATCGTTTGGATTTCTTCCACCGCAATGGGGTCAACTCCTGCAAATGGCTCATCCAAAAGGATAAAGTGAGGGTTTGCAGCTAGGGCTCTGGCAATCTCAGTCCTTCTACGCTCACCACCCGATAAAAGGTCACCACGGTTCTTGCGCACGCGGTGCAGACTGAACTCCGTCAATAACTCTTCTAGTTTTGCTTTGCGTTCTTCTTTGTTTGGGTAATGGATTTCCAATACGGCAAGGATGTTGTTTTCAACAGAAAGTTTCCTGAACACAGAAGCCTCCTGCGCAAGATAACCAATACCACGCTGCGCACGCTTGTACATGGGATCTTGGGTAATTTCGAGATCATCTAAGAAGACATGACCATCATTTGGTTTAATCAATCCAACGATCATATAAAATGAAGTTGTCTTTCCAGCACCATTTGGACCTAAAAGACCTACGATCTCTCCCTGTTCAACATGGAAGGATACATCGTTTACTACTGTTCGCTGTTTATATTTCTTGATTAAATGTTCTGCTCTTAGAATCATGTGAATAAACCCTTATTTGCAAATATATTTTTTAAAATCGAATTGCCTTTACATTTAATTGCAAATTCTTCTTGCCTCGCCAAGAGTTTTCCTCAATATTGAAGCAAATATCAAAGGCTTTTCCCGAATTGATCAGGTCAGCATACTCGCCTAACCCGAAACCAATACATTCAAATATAGTAGAATCCTCCTGTTTTACGGAAAACTTAAGGTGTGTACTGCCAACGATATAGGCATTATAACCCATGGTTACCCCTTTGCTGATGAAGGTTGGGGCTTCATTTTGAGGGCCAAAAGGTTGGAATTGTTGCAATATCCTGTAAAATTTAGAATCAATCTCTGCCAACCTGATTTCCTTTTCGATGGAAACCTCCTGCTGTAGCATCTCCGGTTTGATGCTCTTGCTGACTACTTCTTCAAAACGCTGTTGAAAGAGACCGATATTGTCGGTTGGCATGGTTAATCCAGCGGCATATTTATGACCTCCATATTGATCCAGCAGATCACTGCATTCACTTAGTGCCTCATATAGGTCGAAACCCAGCACCGATCTTGCAGAGCCAGCGATATGACCATTGGTATTCGTCAGGATAATGGTGGGTCGATAATATCTTTCCGTCAATCGGGATGCGACGATACCGATCACTCCTTTGTGCCAATCCTCTTTATATAGGACGGTAGTTTTTCTGGTTTGCAGGTGGGCGTTGTTATCCAGCAGAGCCAATGCCTCTTCGGTAATTTTCAGGTCATAGCCCTTTCGGGTATTGTTCTGATCGTCAACACTGGCAGAGAACACTGCAGCTTCAGCCAATGTCTTTGCAATCAATAATTTGACGGCATCCTTTGCATGGTCAATCCGTCCGGCGGCATTGATACGCGGACCTATCTGAAACACAATATCGTTAACCGTAAAATGTCCGGATTTATGGGTAGAAAGATTGATCAGGGCCTGAAGACCGCAACAAGGGTTGCTGTTCAGCTTTTTCAATCCGAAATGGGTCAATATTCTATTCTCACCAGTAATGGGAACAATATCGGAGGCAATACTAACCGCCACCAAATCCAAGTATTGGTATGCCAATTCCATCGGCATATCATTTTGCTTGATGAATGCTTGTATGATCTTGAACCCGATACCGCAGCCTGAAAGTTCTTTGTAGGGATAAGGACAGTCATTTCGCTTGGGGTCAAGTACCGCCACAGCATTCGGCAGCTCATCTCCAGGTAAGTGGTGATCACCGATAATGAAATCAATGCCCTTCGCATTCGCGTACTCAATCTTATCGACTGCTTTGATACCACAGTCCAAGGCAATGATCAAGGAGAATCCATTCTCCTTTGCATAATCGATACCTCTATTGGAAATACCATAGCCTTCTGCATAGCGATCCGGAATATAGAACACCAGGCCGGTATGGAAGTCGCGAAAGAAACTATAGACTACGGAAACGGCGGTGGTGCCATCGACATCATAATCACCATAGATCAAGATTTTCTCCTTATTCCCGATGGCACGCTCAATCCGGTCGATTGCGCGGTCCATGTCTTTCATTAGAAAAGGGTCGTGGAGATTGTCGATAGAAGGGCGGAAAAAGTCTTTCGCTTGGTCAAAGGTTTCGACCTCACGGTTTATTAAAAGTTCTGCAATTATATGGTTTACACCCAGCTCCTGTTGTAGCTTCTTCGCTTGCTCTACGTTCTTTTTAGGTTTCAGCACCCACCTTTTTTGCATATCTTTGCCTTCTAATAAACGTGTAAAGATACATTATATCAGGGGACTTACCTAATGAGGAGCCCGATGTAAAATGATATGCACACATAACTGTCAAGATAACAAACAAATACAAATGGCTCGAGCGCATTCACTATTTGAAGGTTCCTACTCTGTAGATATAAGCAAGCAATTTATCCCCTTCGACCCAAAAAAAGATGATCCAAAAGATAGACCAGGATCGTTGTTCATTCATGTCCACCCCTTTTTAATTGAGACAAAAGACGGCCTTATCGTCCTTGATACCGGCCTAGGATTACGCAATGAAAACGACGAGTTGGTCATCCACGAGAATATCAAAAAACTAGGATTTTCAATAGATGATGTGCGGTATGTACTGATGTCTCATCTTCATAAAGACCATGCAAGCGGCATGGTGGACATCAAGGATGGCGTGAAGCGTTTGGCATTCCCAAATGCTGAATATGTCATCCAGGAACAAGAATGGGAAGCAGCTTACAGTTCCGAATCCCCTTCCTACCGTACTGAGGTTTTTGATGTACTGCAAAGAAGCGGGAATATCCTGTTTGTGGATGGCGACGGACAATTGACTCCAGAGATCCGCTATGAACTTTCAGGCGGTCACAGCGAGTTCCATCAGGTATTCCATGTGGAGACCGAAGGTGAACATTTTTTCTTTGGTGGAGATGAATTACCGGAACCTGAGGAAATCTTCAGGAGTTTTATCGCCAAGTACGATTTTGATGGCCGAAAAGCACGAGACCTGAGGGCAGAATATTGGGCTGCAGGTGCTCCTGAGGGATGGGTATTTTTATTTTACCATTCAAAAAATATCGCGGTAGGACGGCCTGAACAGAAGCCAGACGGCAGTTATAAGATTGTAAATGCCGAATAATCCATTCATAATCGATATATTTGAGGATAACGAAAAATAATTTATCTAATTTTTAATTAAATAAAAGGAAATCATGTCGATAGTTAGAGAAAGTGACCTAATTGGTATCGGTAAGAAATACCAAATTGAAACTGATGCTGGAGACAATATGGTGGTTGTCATCCACGATGACGGACGGAGAGAGTTATACCGCCATGAGGATGAAGATAACGAAACCCACTGTGTGATGACATTGTCGGATGAAGAGTCTCGTCAGGTTGCCGGAATCTTAGGAGGGCTATCCTATAAACCCAAGGCATTGGAAACCATTGAGGTGGCATTGGACGACCTTCGCATTGAATGGTATAAGGTTGGCGAGTCTAATGACGGGGTCAACAAGAGTATCGGACAATTGGAAGTAAGGCAACGCACCGGAGCTTCCATTATCGCCGCTATCCGCGAAGAGGAAACAGTCATTAACCCAGGACCCGACTATGTCATTACTCCGGGAACCACCCTGGTAATCGCCGGAAAGCAGAAGAACATCAAACTTTTAAAGGAAATATTACTATAAGAATTATATGCACAGTAACCTCATCATAGAAATAGGAATCGCAGTATTATTGGTAGCTTCAGTTGGCCTTCTTGCCAATAGACTAAAATTTTCGGTGATCCCCTTTTTTATTGTGATCGGAATGGTACTGGGCAATCAATCTTATCCAAAATTCGTAGCAGACTTCTTGGCGAATGTCAACAACGAGAACTTAACCTCAGCTGTCGACTCGGTTTGGTCCTTTTTGACCTTTACCGAAAGTAAACCGTTCATAGACTTTATGGGGCGCTTGGGTGTGTTATTTCTCTTATTCTATTTAGGGCTCGAGTTTTCGGTCGGTAGGCTAATCAAATCTGGAAAATCCATTGTTGCAGGTGGTAGCATCTATGTTGTCCTCAACTTTTTTTCTGGCCTCTTGGTGGGATGGATGATGAACCTTCCTTTCAAGGAAATGATGGTCCTATGTGGTATCATGACCAGTTCCTCTACGGCCATTGTTGCCAAGGTACTGACAGACCTGAAACGGACGGCTAATCCTGAAACCGAGGTAATCATGGGGATGATCATGTTTGATGACCTATTTATCGCCATGCATATTTCCTTCCTCTCAGGGTTGATCCTAACGGGTGGCGGATCATTCTGGACCGTTGCTGGGACTTCCCTATTGGCCTTAGGTTTTATCCTGTCCTTCCTGATCCTAGGCAGGAAACTTGTCCCATTCATTGACAAGCTCCTTCAGGAGAAATCCTCGGAGTTATTTATCCTGATCATATTCAGCTTGCTGTTTGTCATTGCTGGCTTCTCTGAAACCATACATGTGGCAGAAGCCATCGGAGCCTTGATGGCAGGATTGGTTTTTGCAGACTCCAAATACCTCAAGAAAATCGAAGGAATGGTCTTGCCGTTCAAAGACTTCTTTGGCGCCATGTTCTTCTTTAGCTTTGGTCTTTCCATTGATATGTACAGCCTTGGAGGTGCCGTAGGCTGGGCAACATTTGCCGCTGCCATTACCATAGTAGGCAACGTGGCTTCTGGATATTTTGCTAGCCGCTTCTCGGGATTGAAACCCAAAAACTCAGTAGACATCGGCTTTACCCTATCTGCGAGGGGAGAATTTTCCATTATCATGGCCAACATTGGTAAAGCAGGTAAACTCCTGCCCGTTATCCAATCCTTTGTGGTTGTCTATGTCCTGATCCTTTCCATTATTTCACCCTTATTGACCAAGGAGTCTAGAAATATCTGGAACAAGCTTGCCGGACAAGATGACACCGTCAAGAAGCCGAAGAAAAAGCTCAGCGACCTCGAAGCCAGTATTCAGGAGAAAAATTAATCTTCAGTCTACATCTTGGCATCCATCAGCTTCTCAGACTTTGTTTCAGGAGCGCCCATTTCCATCTTAATGACGAATGCTCGCTCTGATTTAAAATCAGCAGGAATAATCACATCGTAGTAGGTATTCTTATCCAGATCAAGTCCAATATCGGCATGCTTGACCTGCAGCTTCTGTCCATTGGTGAGCAATACAGCTGATACCGGAACTTCCGTAGCCTTTTTAGGGATAGCAATCCTCGTAATATTGTTAACCGGCCTATTGAATACCGTTAGATATAAATGCTTATCCTTTTGCGTTAAGTAGCCTAATTTCGTTTTTGGAAGATTTGCATGCCTCACCCCGTAAACGGCCTCAGCATTCACTTTCATCCAATCCCCCAGTTCCTTTGCAATCTTATCCTCTTCAGGATGCATCAACCCTTGACCATCAGGCCCAAAATTCAATACAAAGTTTCCGTTCATGGAAACTGTATGCATCAACATGTCCAATAGGTCATCCGTGGTCTTGGTATAGATTCCTGACCAATCTTTCATATATCCCCAACCATTGGGAGGAATGGTCATGACCGCATCCCAATCATTGCCATCGAGCCATTCAAATTCCTGCGGCAACTTTCTTTCCCAGCCCTGTTCATAATCGCCAAGGATCTTCCCATTGCTATCAAAATGCCTTTTGCCATGTTCATCATTTCTAAATCGAGACCCGATAATCAAACCCGGATGCTTTGCCCGCAGTTCCTTTTCCAGATTGTAGGTAAAGTCATAAGCCTTGACCCAGGATTGATCCCAAGTACCATCAAACCAGAAACCCTTAATCTGGGGATAGTTTGCCAACAGTTCCAACAGTTGATTTTTAGTGTACTGTAAGAAACGATCGTATTTCTTCTTTTCTTCCTCTGTCTTGGGTTCCTTGGAAAGATAATCAGGATTGTTCCATTCCAGAATGGAGAAATAAAGATATACATCGATTCCTTCAGCCGTATAGGCATCTACGACTTCCTTTACGATATCCTTCTTATAAGGTGATTTGGTGATATTGTACCCTGAATATTTGGTTGGCCACAAAGCAAAACCATCGTGGTGCTTAGTGGTAAAGATCATGTATTTTGCACCCATATCCTTAGCTTGCTTGGCCCATTTCTTGGCATCAAAGTCCTTGGGATCAAACTTTTTATATAGGTTATCATAGGTTTCTTTCCAATTCTTAGGCGCAGTTGGACCCGACCAGGTCCTGATCCATTCCGAGGCAGCAGCACCTTTTCTGGCGCTCACCCCTTCCCATTCATTCCCAGGAATGGCATATAAACCCCAATGGATAAATTGGCCAAGCCCATAGTTCCGGAAGGCTTCCATATCGGCATCCGTACGGTGCTCAGGCGTCAGGGACCCATATTTCACTTCGGTATGTGCTGTGGGTTTAACCTTTGGTCCTGTCCATTGAGCATAGGCGTATTGACTAAAAGTCAGGGCTAATGCTGCAAGGAATATCGGTTTTAGTATTCTGTTCATTGGTATAGATCAATTCACGTTTTAGATTTATATGAATCTAATATACTGAATTCATATAGCCCCCAAGCTATCAATCGATTGCATGAATAGCGAAATGGTTTTCGTAACAAAGTCAGTAAGTAGAATTACCCGAATACAGGTATTTACCCTTTTTTCATTAAGCAATACCTTTGAAACATCACATAAAATCAATCCTGTAAAAAACATGAAAAAGAAAATCAGCATGCCAATTGTCGTATTATTATCCTTAGTATTAGCTTTCGCAGTAAGCTCCTGCAGCAAGGACGACAAAGACAATGACATAGAAATTGTAGAGGACAAACCCGGTAAGATACCAGGACTTGGGAATACCGATGGCGAGCCTACTGGCCAAAAATATAGCCTACCTGAAGGCATCGAACTGCAAGGAGAGATCACTGGATACGAAGGCGATATAAATACGACAGCCAGAGCTAGGTCTAAAAAAGCGATGGTAGCAAGGAGATCATCCGACTTAAAAGCGGAAGTCCCTGCAGATCTTTCTCCTGATTTCTCACGCGGAAGCGGTTATTTCGTCAGATTGGGAATCAAATTGAAAAACAGCACCTCAACTACTAAAAAACTGGAACTACCAGCCGGTCTGATTATCAAATCCAGATCTGGAGACTATCAAAATGGTGTGCTTTTGAAAAAAGTGAGCATCGATATCCCTGCAAACAAGATTATTTATCTGGATTTACATATGTACTGTGGAAATGAAAAAAAATCAGCTTCTTCAGAATATGAAAAATATGACTTAGCTGTTATTTCCAACTCCTCAAGCCTTCATGATCTGATCAATAGACTAAAGAACAAGAAAATCAATATTGAACAATATTACAAGGACAATAAGGTGGATCAAAGTTATAATGCTTTAGTGGGCAAACTTCAGGATATTCTTTGGACCATCACCGATTCGGAAGATGGACTGAATGAAGATGACATCAGGTATATCAATGAATACTTACCGAATGACTAATTCACCTATAACTAATAAGCATAAACTATATTTGAAAATAGCCCTCTCTGGGCTATTTTTATTTTTTTAAGTTTTTTTATGGGAATAATTATCCTTCTTGCTTTAACCTTTGCTCAAGATAGGAGATGACCTCTTCCCTAGCCTGAGGCTCAAACCAAACAGTATTACCATATTTCTTAAACCAGGTAATCTGCCTCTTGGCATACCTTCTGGAATTCTGCTTAATCTGCGAAACTGCATCTTCCAAACTGATGTTTCCATCCAGATAATCAAAGATTTCAGCATAGCCTACGGTCAGCAGAGCAGGTTTATTCCTGAAAGGCAATAAGGATTTCACTTCCTCCAACAATCCCGCCTCCATCATCAGGTCTACCCTTTGATTAATACGATCATAGAGCCATTCCCTATCTGTATTTAAGCCAATCGTGATAACCTGAAAAGGTCTTTCAGCCTTCTGATTGGTCATAAAATAAGAGATTGGTTTCCCAGATGCCTCAAAAACCTCAATGGCACGGATGACACGTTGTGGATTGTCAATGTCCGCTTTTTCATAATATGCAGGATCGATCTCTTTTAATCGCTCTTTCAAGGGTTCCAGGCCATCCCTTCGAAACCATTCATTCAAGCTTTCACGGATATCATCTCCTGCTTTGGGAAGGTCATCCAAGCCTTCCGTCAGTGCCCGCACAAATAGTCCAGAACCACCTACCGCGATCACCACATCCCTGCTCTTGAACAAGACCGCCAAACGAATTAAAGCTTCCCGTTCAAAATCACCGGCCGTATACTCCTCAGCAATGGAATGGGAATTAATAAAATAATGGGATGCTTGGGCTAACTCCTCAGCACTGGGCTTTGCCGTCCCTATGCTCATTTCATGGTAAAACTGCCTGGAGTCGGCAGAAATTATGGATGTTTTAAAATGATTGGCCAATTGGATTGCCAGAGCAGTTTTTCCTACAGCGGTAGGTCCAACGACTACGATCAATGTTTTTTGCCTATTCAATTCAGTGGACATCCTTTTTACTTATTTACAGAATAAAAAAAATAGATGATAGAAGCTCTATCATCTATTTAAAATCTTATCGTCGAATAATCTTAATATTCGTCTTCATTAGACTTGTTTGATTCACCTTCAGACTCTTCGCCTTCCTCATCATCAAACATATCATAATCATCCTCCTCATCTACACCATATTCCTCTGCATCTTCTGACACAAAATCGTCATCATCTTCATCATCAGCCGTAACAGGGAAGTTTGCTGCAGTCAAGTTTCTTGGTGCTTCACCGACTTTCTTGAAAAGGGCAGGATATTCTTTTCCCTCCTCTTCTTTCAAGATCTTGATCAATTCCACATGGAAATCATACGGGCGGTCAAAGTTATAGGTGTAGTAAAACTTTTGATGCGGATCATCAATAAATTTACTCAAACGAACATCTTCCACGATCAAAACGCCAGCAGCTTTCTTTCTATCGTTCGGCAAGAAAGCAATCTCCGTACCTTTTTTCCATTGGTCATTGCTCACATAGAACGAAGAGGAACGCTCTTGGTCGTAGCCAGTACTTTTTTGAATCTGTGTGTGTAAATCTAAGAAAGTACTTTTTGAAGGCATGTCAATCTCTCTGTAAACATCTTCGTAGTCTTCAAAAGTTACTCTAAATCTATATATCGCCATATTCGTAAAATGTATTAATTTGGACAAGCTCTATTTCAAGCTTTAAAATTACATATTTTTTTAAAAAATCAATCCGTTCAAACTTTGGTTAGGCCCAATGTTTTCCCTTTTTCTATCATCAATGATAGCGCTTCTTGCCTTGAATTTGGAATTTCACCTTCCAAAATCGCCTCACGTATAGCCTTCTTGATAATTCCGACATGTTTTCCAGGTCCGATACCAAAGGTTTTCATGATATCATCACCATCCACAGGAGGTTGCCAGTTTCTCAGGTGGTCCCGTTCTTCGACATCTTTCAGTTTCTGTTTTACGAGCTCAAAATTGTCCCTGTACTTCCTCTTTTTATATTCATTTTTGGTGGTGACATCCGCATGGCACAACAACATCAGGTCGTCGATATCATCAGCAGCCTCAAACAACAGGCGGCGAACCGCCGAATCTGTCACGATATCCTTGGCCAAGACAATCGGTCTGAGGTGAAGCATCACCAATTTCTGCACAAACTTCATCTTTTCATTCAAAGGAAGCTTCAGGTCTGCAAACAATTTGGGTACCATCTTCGCCCCACGGTCCTCGTGGCCATGGAAGGTCCATCCTACTTTTTTATCAAAGCGCTTGGTTGCAGGTTTGGCAATATCGTGCATGATCGCTGCCCAACGAAGCCAAAGATCATTGGACATTTCCGCCACATTGTCCAATACTTCCAAGGTATGGTAGAAATTGTCCTTATGCCCTTTACCATCCACATATTCCACACCGTACAATTGATACATGGCAGGAAATATCCTTTCCAGAAGGCCCGTATCAAATAAATACTTGAAACCGATAGAAGGTTTTTCAGCAAGGATAATTTTATTGAGTTCGTCAGTGATCCGTTCTTTGGAGATAATCTGGATACGGTCAGCGTTTTCACTGATGGCATTCAGGGCAGTTGAGTCGATCCTAAAGTTTAACTGGGTAGCAAAACGGATGGCACGCATCATTCTCAATGGATCATCTGAAAAGGTGATGTCCGGAGACAATGGTGTTTTTATCAATCTGTTTTGGATATCGCTCAGTCCTTGGAAGGGATCGATGAGTTCGCCATAATTCGCTTCATTAAGCGAAAAAGCCATGGCGTTGATGGTAAAGTCACGTCGATTTTGGTCATCCTCCAGGGTACCGTCCTCTACGATAGGCTTTCTGGAATCTTTTCGGTAAGATTCCTTTCTTGCACCAACAAACTCAACCTGAAGGCCTTCATAGACCAACATTGCTGTTCCAAATGATTTATAGACAGCAACTTTCGTATGTAGTTTTTCTCCTAGTTTATTCGCGAAATCAATCCCGCTTCCCAAAACAAGGATATCGATATCATCCTTGAATGGACGACCCATGATTCTATCACGGACATAGCCTCCGATAACAAAACAGGAAACTCCCTCCTGATGGGCTAATTCTCTTATTATGGAAAAAATGGGATGACTTAAATTCTCACTCATAGCAACAAAGTGCAAAAGTAATGAAATTTATAGACAACAGGTGTCAGCCTTTATAAAATCCAGCCTTTACTTAGTCACGATCTTTCGACAGTCTACGGAAAGCTAATGGATTTTCAGTCAGAACCTCTTGTTCTCTACGTCTATTTACAATATGAACTGCTTCAAAAATCGCTTCTAAGAAAGATGCATGTGAGGCCATATTTTTTCCAGCGATGTCATATCCGGTTCCATGATCTGGGGAAGTACGGACAACTGGTAGGCCTGCTGTAAAATTAATTCCATTACGCGCAGCGATATGTTTAAACGGAATCAAACCTTGGTCATGGTACATGGCTAGGACCGCATCAAACTTGGTATAGGCATCAGCCGCAAAGAAACCATCAGCTGGGAATGGACCAAAACAGAAGATATCTTCTTCATTGGCTTTCTCAATAGCTGGTTTTATAATGTCACGGTCTTCCGTACCGATCAGGCCATCATCACCGGCATGTGGATTTAAGCCGAGCACCGCAATCTTTGGTTTTTGAATCCAGAAATCCTTCTTCAGGCTTTCATTCATCATCCTCAATTTATGCAATATGCCCTCCTCCGTAATGGAAGCCGCTACTTCCTTCACAGGAATATGCCCTGTAACCACGCCAACGCGAAGGTCATCGCTCACCATAAACATCAAGACATCCTTGGCATCAAATGCATCCTGTAGGTATTCGGTATGTCCTGGAAAGTTAAAGCCCTCTTGCTGTATATTATGTTTGTTGATCGGCGCAGTGACCAAAGCATCAATCAAACCAGCCTTCAGGTCCTCTGTAGCTTTTTGCAAAGAAATAAAGGCATACTTACCACCAATTTCGTTTTGCTCGCCCAAACTGATTTTTACATCCTCTTGCCAGCAATTGATCATATTGGGACGCTTAGCGTTTGCCTGATCCGCTGAGTTGATCACATTGAAACTGAAATCATTCACTCCAATCGCCTTTCGATGGAAGGAGGCAACTTTGGTATTGCCATAAACTATGGGCGTAAAGAAATCCAGAACACGGTTATCCATCAAGGATTTAATAATAACCTCTAAACCGATTCCGTTAATATCTCCTACTGAAATGCCTATTTTTAGTTTCTCACTCATCTTCAATGCTATTAGATATAGTCAAAAATAGCAAAAAAACATAAACATTAAGGTTCAAATGGCATTAACATGCAAATGGAACATACAATTCAAATCCTGCTCGCCTAAAAAACACTATCTTTGTAGCAAATAATTCCTATGGGTTCAGTACGCGCAAAAAAACATTTAGGTCAGCATTTCCTTAACGACAAAAATGCAGCACAACGGATCGTTGATGCTTTAACTCCTTCTCTTGGCTTCAACCAGGTCTTGGAAGTTGGACCTGGAATGGGCGTTCTCTCCGATTTCCTGCTTCAAAATGAGTCCTATGAAACCTTCTTGATCGATGTCGATGATGAATCCATTGAATATTTAGCAGACAAATACCCTGAACTTGGCAACCGTCTGATCCATGGCGATTTCCTAAACCTGGACTTCAGCCAATATTTTGGTGAAAAGATGGCCGTTATCGGGAACTTTCCCTACAATATTTCTTCCCAAATCCTTTTTAAGGTCTTGGAAGAAAGAAACCGTGTGGTTGAAATGGTAGGTATGTTTCAGAAAGAAGTAGCCGAACGTTGTGTGGCCAAACCTGGAAACAAGGAATACGGAATTCTGAGTGTATTTCTGCAGGCATACTATGATGTTTCTTATCTCTTTACCGTAAAAGCAGGAGCATTCAATCCGCCACCAAAAGTTCTTTCAGGCGTGATGCGCATGGTAAGGAACAATCGCGTGACCTTGGACTGTGATGAGAAATTATTCTGGCGCGTGGTAAAGGCAGGCTTCAACCAAAGACGTAAAACCTTGAGGAATGCCCTGTCAGCTGTAGTCCCTAAAGATAGGATGAGTGACAATCCGCTCTATGAATTAAGGGCAGAACGCCTGTCCGTTCAAGATTTTGAAACCTTGACCAACGAAATTTCAAAAAGTCTCTGACATGGATGTACAAAGTGAATTTGCCATTATTGGAGCTGGGGTTGCCGGACTTACCGCAGCCATTGCTCTACAAAACCTAAACCGTGAATTCACTCTTTTTGAACAAGCCAAAGAAATCAAAGGTATCGGGGCTGGATTTGGCTTAGCAGCCAATGCCATGCAAGCCCTAGAATATATCGGAATCCGTGAGGAAGTCGAAAAGATCGGTTATTACCTAGATTCCTTTGCTATCCTTGACCAAAAAGGAAATATCCTCGTCAACCCAAACACCAGTAAATTATCCGATAAATACGCGCAAAAGAATTTTGCTATCCATCGCGCCGATTTACATCTCTACCTCTTATCAAAAGTAAATCAAGATCACATTGCTCTTGGCAAGAGAGCAAGTCATTTGACCCAAAAAGAGGGTTATGTGGAAATACATTTTGAAGATGGAAGTTTGCACAGGAGCAAATACCTCATCATTGCTGATGGTGTCAAATCGCCCCTGCGACAACAGCTCGTCCCAACTTCAAAACCGAGATATGCTGGTTATAGCTGTTGGCGAGCGACAATAGACAACACGGAACTCAACCTGAACAGAGGATCGGAGACTTGGGGAAATAAAGGCCGATTTGGTCTAACACCACTCGTCAATAAACGAATCTATTGGTATGCATGTATCAATGGGCCCCAACAAAACCCAACTTTCAGGGGTTATGGGGTACAGGACCTGAAGCGTCAATTTGGGAATTACCATCAACCTATACAAGAAGTACTGGACAGAACCTTAGATTCCGATTTGATCTGGTCCGATATCATAGATATCAAACCGTTAAAGAACTTTGCCTTTGGCAATATCTTGATCATTGGGGATGCCGCACATGCCTGTACCCCCAATATGGGCCAAGGAGCATGCCAAGCCATGGAAGATGTCGCGGTACTCCATCAGGAACTACAAAAGCAACAACCTGTAGGGCAAGCCTTCCTATCTTTTGAAAATCGAAGATTATCCCGGACCAAGTATATCACAGATACTTCAAAATTGATTGGTGATTTTGCTCAATGGGAGAATAAATTCTTAATTTCAGTCCGAAATAACCTCATGAAGATCATGCCCGACAGCATGAACCAAAAAGCTTTGATCAAGCTGTTCAAGGAAGATTTCATGAAATAATGCATAATATGAATATTTTAATAGTCGACGATATCCATGAAGTTCTGTTGCAGAAACTAAGTCGCGCTGCAATTGCCTATTCTTACCAACCTGATATGAACAGAGCGGAAGCGGAAAAAGCTATCCCTGATTTTGATGGCCTTATCATCCGTTCGAAATTCCAAGTGGACAAAGAATTTATTGACCTCAACCCCAACCTCAAGATGATCGGTAGAGCCGGAGCGGGAATGGACAATATTGATGAAGCTTACGCTAGCAGCAAGGGTATCAAATTGATCCCTGCCAATGAAGGAAACCGCGATGCAGTAGGCGAACACATGATCGGAATGCTCTTGAGCTTGATGAACAACCTGAACCGTGGAGATCGGGAGGTTCGATCTGGCGAATGGAATAGAGAAGAAAACAGAGGCTATGAGCTGAAAGGAAAGACCGTGGCGCTCATCGGATATGGCCATAATGGTCAAGCCATGGCAAAGAAACTATCTGGATTTGATGTAAAAGTCATTGCTTATGACAAGTATAAAACTGGTTTTTCTGACCTATATGCCAGCGAGGTCTCGATGGAAGAAGTCGTACGCAGAGCCGATATATTAAGTTTCCATATTCCTTTAACACGTGAGACCCGAGGTATGGTGGATGACGAATACCTATTCCATTTCAGGAAACCTATCTTCTTTTTGATGGGTGCTCGCGGGGGAATCGTTAAAATCCCCGCAGTATTGAAGAAAATGGACGAAGGCAAAATTATTGCCGCGGCATTTGATGTGCTGCCCGTTGAGAAATTCCCTGCTTTGGCCGAAGAGCCTTGGTATCAGGACCTGATCCAAAGGGAAAATGTACTATTGAGCCCACATGTTGCCGGTTGGACATTCGAAAGTTATTATAAGCTATCCGAAGTATTAGCTGATAAGGTTATTGCTTACGAGTATCAATAGCCATACAAAGAACCATTGAAGCACTAAAGCTAGGTCTAGGAGATAGACATGGTGATAGTGCTTTTCTTTTGAAAAGATAATGATCCTGAACATGGCCAAGATGAGGATCGTCGTCAACAACAAACCAATTTTTACAGCCCAGGTATTTGGGGAAAAGAGAATTAGGATCAAATGGAAGACCCCTATTCCATAGGATAAATTAATCGCTCTTTCTTTTCCCAATAAGATCGGCACCGTTTTCAGGTTATACAAACTATCCTGTTCATAATCCCTGATATCAAAAGGCAGTGTACAAAGCACTAAGAATACAATTTTTACTAGTCCTAAGTAATTGGCAAAGTACCAATCTATTTGCTCGCCATTGGCAAACAGCTCCACTACGGGAAGTCCCACACTACTTAACGACCAGACTAAGGCGATATAAAAAACCTTCAACCCAGGGACTTGCCTCATCCCTACCCATTTATTATTGACTTTGACCAGTGGAACGGCATAGGCCAAACTGATCACGCCAATAAAGCCCAGAAAAAACAAGGTCAAGATATGCACATGTAACAAAGCCCAAACCGTAGTCAAAACTGACAGGCCACTCAATACCCAAAAAAGCCACATGTTCTTCCCGATCCATCGGGTTCGCTGAAATGGTGATTTACTGGGATCTTTCGGCAGGGACAGGTACAGGCTCAGGTTATAGAGAAGCAAGGTGGTAGCGCCTTCAATGATCAAGATATCATTGTTGACCGGAAACTGCAGGATATAATAGGTCAAGGCACATTGAGCCACCGCTGCCAGGGCAATCAATAGATTCGTATGAACCAAAAAATAGTATATCCTTTTCAAAATGCCTGTCATGGTAACCTAACAATTGTTCTCAATATTTGTTCCTAGCCTACAAAAATTAGTATTTCAATCGAAAAAAAATTAAATTAGCTATACAGGTCCTTGTTTTTTCCGCATTCAATAACTAATTGACCGAATTAAATAATTTCCTGACGTAAAGATAATGTAGACCTATAATTTTTTAAAAAAAGATGAATTTTCAGCTTAAATCTTTTGAGGAGTATCAAGAAGCTTACAAAAGGAGTGTAGAAGAACCCGAAGCATTTTGGAGTGATGTGGCAGACCATTTCTTTTGGAAAAGAAAATGGAACAATGTGTTGAACTGGAACTTTAAAGATCCAGACATCAAGTGGTTTGAAGGCGCGAAACTTAATATTACAGAGAACTGTTTAGATCGTCATATCTATAAATTAGGAGATCAACCTGCCATTATCTGGGAACCTAACGATCCCAATGAGGCACACCGTATCCTGACCTATAAGCAATTGTTGCAAAAAGTTGAGCAGTTTGCGAATGTCCTAAAGAACAATAATATCCGCAAAGGCGACAGGGTATGTATCTATTTACCGATGGTACCTGAATTGGTCATTGCTGTCTTGGCATGTGCTCGTATCGGCGCGATCCACAATGTGGTATTCGGCGGTTTCTCTGCACGCTCTATCGCAGATCGTATCAACGATGCAGACTGTAAATTGGTCATTACCTCTGACGGTGGTTTCCGTGGCCAAAAAATATTGGAACTTAAATCTATTGTGGATGATGCCTTGATGCAATGTGATTCTGTAGAAAAAGTAATCGTTTTGACCCGTACCCGTACTCCAGTCTCCATGATCAAGGGTCGTGATGTATGGTGGGAAGATGAGATCAAGAAAGTGGAAACCCAAGGTAATCCTGCATGTCCTGCTGAAGAGATGGACGCTGAAGATACTTTGTTAATCCTTTACACTTCCGGATCAACCGGTAAACCGAAAGGCGTGGTTCATACCACAGCTGGATACATGGTTTACACAGGATACACCTTTGCAAACACCTTCCAATATCAACCGGGCGAAGTTTACTTCTGTACAGCTGATATCGGTTGGATTACCGGACACAGCTATATCGTCTATGGACCTCTTTCTCAAGGTGCTACCTCATTGATGTTTGAAGGAATCCCGACCTACCCGAATGCAAGTAGATTCTGGGATATCGTCGATAAATATAAAGTGAACATCTTATATACCGCTCCTACAGCTATCCGTTCCTTGATGGCCTTTGGCGATGAGTTCCTAGAAGGAAAAGATCTTTCTTCACTACGTGTTTTAGGAACTGTTGGTGAGCCGATCAATGAAGAAGCATGGAACTGGTACCACGATAAAGTCGGACATGGCAAATGTCCAATCGTAGATACCTGGTGGCAAACTGAAAACGGAGGACACCTCATTACCCCGATTGCAGGCATCACGAAAGAGATCCCTGGCTATGCGATGTTGCCACTACCGGGAGTTCAACCATGCTTAATGGATGAAAACGGTGAAGAAATCCAAGGCAACGATGTGACGGGCAACCTATGTATCAAGTTCCCTTGGCCAGGCATGTTGCGTACGACTTGGGGCGATCATGAGCGTTGTAGACAAACCTATTTCTCTACTTACCAAGATATGTACTTCACTGGCGATGGTTGTTACCGCAGTCCTGAAGGCTACTACCGTATCACCGGTCGTGTGGATGATGTATTGAACGTATCCGGACACCGTATAGGCACCGCTGAGGTTGAAAATGCAATCAATATGCACTCGGATGTTGTGGAGTCAGCAATCGTAGGTTACCCTCACCCTGTTAAAGGGCAAGGTATCTATGCATACGTCATTGCCAACCACCATATCGACGCCGAAAAAACAAGACAAGATATCCTGCAAACGGTGACCCGTATTATTGGAGCCATTGCAAAACCAGATATTATCCAATTCGTTACGGACCTTCCTAAAACTAGGTCTGGAAAAATCATGCGTAGGATCCTACGTAAGATTGCCGAAGGCGAATTAAATAATCTAGGCGATACTTCAACCCTCCAAGATCCAAACGTAGTGGAAGCTATCATTGAAGGTTCTAAGGAAATGAAGAAATAATCGTATAAGATTAAAATAAGTATTCCATAAAAAAAATGGAGCCTACAGAATAAGTAGGCTCCATTTTTTTATGTCCTGTTTTGCCGATTTGATCTAGAAAAATGTTCTGGCTAGTTTTTTAGAAAAATCCTAGCTTATATTTTGACCTCATTCGAGACACATTCCGAATTTTCCGAATGTGTCTCGAATGAGGTCAAAGCAAAACCCGAAGCCTTTTGGTCAGGAAAATCGAATCAATCCTCCAGTGAAAATTGAAATTCCTGGTTTTTTTCAGTTTTGTAAGCTAGGTTCTGGGTTGCCGGGGAGATGGCAAAAAGCGGTGAAAAGGTTTTCACTTTTACGGTCTTTCCATCCGGAAGGAATTCCAGGTACCTCAACCAGCCATCACCACCATTACCGAACCAGCCTCCGCCCATGGCTTGGGCATTGAAGGTCATCTGGCTGACGGTTTTTCCGGCAGCGTTCTTATCCTGTCTGAAACCAATGTGTCCATCAAAATTATCCGGATCGCCAATATGTCCAGAGAATACCATTCGGATATTTTTGGAAGGTTTTACCAGTTTTTCAAACACCGCGGCACCATAGTTTGCATCCTCAATCTTATATCCTTCTTTTTGGATATGGTTGCTTTTGCTATCCAAATAGGTATGGGTCAACAAGATCACATCATGGTTTTCATATTTCTGTTGGTCCAAAGTTTTCTTTGCCCAAGCAAGCACTTCATTTCGAGGAGCAAATTCAAGGACCATTACCAATAATTTCTTTGGATGAGGTGTTTCAAACTCATAGACTGCATTGACAGCCGATGAGTTGCCGTTCAAGCTTGGACCTACCTCACGCAATGCTCTTGCATTGAATCCATTTTGTTCCGGTGAGAAATACCTGTCATATTGGGTAGCTCTATATTCAGCGCTCACATGGCCATAATCATGGTTACCGGTTGCCAAAACATAAGGGACACGGTTGTCCAGCTTACGGAAAGCTTCGCTGGTATTGGTCCATTGCTGTTTGCTGTTTTGGTTTGCGGCCTTGCTGTCTGGGTTCAATAGATCATTCTGTTCTACCAAATCGCCCGTACATAGTACAAATTGGGTATTTAATGAGTCTGCATTTTCACGGACCCAAGAGGTCATCAGATTTAATATCCCCACATTGCGGTCATATTTGACATATGTTTGCGGGTCAGGAATTAAAACCAAAGACCAGGATTTGCTGTTTGTAAGTTTAGGTTTGACATAGCTTTGTTGGGCAATTAACTGCTGCGAGAACAATAGCAACGCCAACAAAGTGAAGAGCACTGAAAAAGATTTAAAATTCATAATGATTAAAAGTTGATTATCTAAATTTAATAAGAAAAGGGGATTTTTATTGAAAGTATATGTTTTTATTAGGGGACAAAAATATTCATGATGGATTTTGAGGAATTGGCTTATTGCAATTATTTTTGAATTTCATCATGTTTTCTCTTAATTAAGGCGAGAAAAATGCCTGTTTTTTATTATTTTTATCCGAATCCCATTAATTCTTTAAGAGAGCGCGCATGTTATTTACGATACTTCTAGGTTTGATTTCTTCGATTTTGCTCATTCCATTTGGCAAAAAGCTTAAATCATCCTGGAGCATCATCATTCCGCTCATTCCCACAGCTCTATTTATTTATTACATGGGATATATCCCAAAAATTGCTGCTGGATCTACCTTTTTCCAAGAAATCAGCTGGGTTCCATCCTTAGGGGTCGACTTCAACCTCAAGTTGGATGGTTTATCTCTGTTGTTTTGCCTGTTGATCACGGGAATTGGCTGTGGAATTTTCTTTTATGCCCGAACATATCTCAAAGGACACCCTTATTTTGACCGATTTTTTGGATATCTCTATCTTTTTATGTCGGCCATGCTGGGTTTGGTCCTTTCGGACAATATCTTTTTGCTGTTTATCTTTTGGGAATTGACCAGTATCAGTTCTTTTTTCCTGATTGGGTTCAACAATGACCAAGAGGCATCCCGAAAAAGTGCGATGACCGCGCTGACCATTACCGGTATGGGCGGTTTCTTTTTACTTGCCGGCCTTGTCTTGATAGGCAATGTAGCTGGAACCTATAGGATTTCTGAATTAATAGAATATCGGGACGTTATCTTGAACCATCCCCAATATCCATTGATCCTATTCCTGATCTTTATTGGAGCATTTACCAAGTCGGCCCAATTCCCATTCCATTTCTGGCTGCCGGGAGCCATGAAGGCCCCTACTCCGGTGTCGGCCTATCTGCATTCTGCGACAATGGTGAAAGCGGGGATCTATCTTTTAGCTAGGTTTTTCCCGGTGTTGAGCGGAACGGATTTATGGAGCTATACCTTGATAGGCGTGGGCGGATTTACCATGTTATATTCCGCAGTTCACTCCCTGTTCAGGATTGACCTGAAATCTATCTTGGCCTATACGACCATTTCAGCCCTTGGTATGCTGGTCTTTTTGTTGGGAGTCGGCACGAAGGAAGCTGTTATTGCAGCCAGTGTATTTATCTTGGTGCATGCACTCTATAAGGCCACCCTGTTTCTGGTCACAGGAATCATCGATCATGAAACTGGGACACGGGATATCACGAAACTTTCTGGGTTGCGAAAAGTGTTGGGCCCAGTTGCCCTAGCCGCTGGTTTAGCCGCATTGAGCAGTGCGGGCCTTCCGTCTACATTCGGCTTTATTGGTAAGGACCTCATTTATGAAGCGACCCTACATTCGAAGGAAAATTGGATATTGATATTGACGATATTGGCCGTCGCAACCAATGTCTGCTTGGTAGC
Organism: Sphingobacterium sp. LZ11T8; assembly: GCF_024261425.1. NCBI lineage: Bacteria > Pseudomonadati > Bacteroidota > Sphingobacteriia > Sphingobacteriales > Sphingobacteriaceae > Sphingobacterium > Sphingobacterium sp. LZ11T8. The sequence goes on from NZ_JANBZY010000001.1 coordinate 373,294, forward strand.
AGCTGGATTTATGGCAGGGATCAAACCATTCTTTGGCGAGCTTCCATCAGCCTATTCGAAACTGCACCTTCCCTATAAATCCATGTGGATTCCACCATTGATCCTTGCCACTTTAGGCCTAATCTTTGGGTTGATTCCCGGACTGACCGGAAACTTACTGAGTTATCAAACTGCCAATTCCATCTTTGCTGCTGATACCGAAATGCATTTGGCAATCTGGCATGGCTTCAACACCGTGCTGATCTTAAGTTTGGCAACACTTGGGGCAGGAACTTTTGTTTATTTCATCAATAAACCTAGCGAAGCGAAAGTAAAACGGGTGGAAAACCTAGATAGGATTTCTCCTCAGCGGATCATAACCGGTTATGCCAATGATATCGTACGCTTTGCCGATTGGTTCAGTAACTTCTTCCATAATGGCTATCTACGGTCATACCACATGAAGATCATCCTGTTTGCTGAAGCTTTATTGATATATAAACTTTGGCAAAGTGGCCCAATCCAGATTGATTTCGACAACCTGACCCCATTGACCATCTACGAGGTAGCGGTCGTGATCATTCTTTTGGGTGCTTTGGTGATCGTTATTTCCACACCTTCCCGATTGACCTCGGTGGTGGCCATGAGTGTCATCGGCTATTGTATCTGTTTGATGTATGTGTTCTACAGTGCACCAGATTTGGCCATGACCCAATTTACCATTGACACCTTGAGTACCGTACTTTTCGTATTGGTCCTATATAAATTACCGAGTTTCCTGAACCTAGCTTCAAAGCGAGAAAGATACCGGGATAGCATCGTTGCACTGGGCTTTGGCGCAATACTTTCCATCATTGCCTTGAAAGTGCTGTATGAGCCAATACAAACGCAAACCAGCGATTTTTACGGAGAGAACGCTTATATTTTGGCAAAAGGAAAGAATGTGGTGAACTTGATCTTGGCAGATTTCCGTGGGATCGATACCATGTTTGAAACGGTGGTCTTGGGTATTGCCGCATTAGGCGTGTACAGTTTATTGAAATTGAGATTAAAATCTTCAGAAAAGGAATAAGATCATGCGCAGTATAATATTACAGACAGCTACAAGATACCTGTTACCCATTTTACTTCTATTCTCTTTCTTTCTGTTGTTGAGAGGGCATTATTATCCTGGAGGAGGATTTGTTGGTGGTCTTGTGGCCTCCATAGCCTTCGTATTGCACAGTTTTGCCAATGGTACGGAAGCGACCATGAAGATATTGGGGAGAAAACCCTTGTCCCTGATTCCCATTGGATTGGGTATCTCTGCAGTTGCCGTGGTGATGCCTACCTTTTTTGGGCTGCCCCCCATGACTGGATTGTGGTGGGAAGAAAAAATTCCGGTTATCGGGATGATCGGATCGGCTTTATTTTTTGACCTCGGGGTTTACCTGGTCGTGATAGGAGTTGTATTAACTATTTTATTCACTATTTCACTTACTAAGGATTAATAGATGGAATTACTGTTAGTACTCGTTTTAGGTTTTTTATATGCTGCCGGGGTCTATCTGATCCTTCGGAGGAGCATGGTCAAGCTATTACTGGGAATTATGCTCTTAGGGAATGGGACGAACATCCTGATCTTCCTATTAGGTTCGATCACCAAGGGTAAACCGCCTGTGATCGATTCACAGCACAATGTTTTCCAGGATATTTATGCAGACCCTATTCCGCAGGCCTTGATTTTGACGGCAATTGTAATCAGTTTCGCCCTGACCGCCTTTGCCATTGTATTGTTAAAACGTGTTTATGCTTTAGTGGACACAGATGATTTAGATGATTTAAACACGCCGGAAGAAGAAGATATATGATCGACAACCATATTTTAGCCCCTGTATTCATACATCTTTTTACGGCAATCATACAATTGATTGCTTGGCGAAAGACTATTTCACAGCGCTTCTTAAGCGTTGGTGGAGCATTTATAGGTTTGCTGATTGCCATTCGTTTATTTGCAAAGGTGTACACGGAAGGTTCCTTGCACATGAATGCCTCCAATTGGGAGCCTCCCTTTGGGATTGTATTCGTTGCAGATATGCTGAGTACGACCATGGTCTTATTGACTTCCATTGCTGGCTTTGCCGTATCCATCTTTTCATCGGTTGGATTGAGCAGGCAACGGATGCTATATGGCTATTTCCCTATCTTCCATTTCCTGTTGATGGGCCTGAACGGAGCCTTTTTGACCGGAGACATCTTTAACCTATATGTATGGTTTGAGGTGGTAATCATTTCTTCCTTTGTATTGATGACCTTGGGGGGCAGAAAAGCGCAATTGGAAGGTGCCGTGAAGTACATGGCCATGAATATTTTGGCCTCAACATTTTTCCTGACCGGTATTGGTATCCTTTATGGAATCACCGGTTCTTTGAACATGGCTGATCTTTCCCTAAAAATCAGGGATTTTGATAATAAGGCATTGGTAGGCATTACGTCGATCTTTTTTATTTTAGGATTTGGAATCAAGTCGGCGGTATTCCCGTTGTACTATTGGTTACCTTCATCCTATCATACTCCACCCTCTGCCGTCGCGGCGACATTTGGTGGCTTATTGACTAAATTAGGGATTTACGCCATCTTAAGGGTTTTCAGCCTGATCTTTATACCCGATGAGTTCACCAGAAACCTCTTTATGGTCCTGGCTGTTTTGACGGTATTGACGGGAGCCTTTGGGGCATTGATCAAGACCAATATCAGAAGGATGTTCTCCTATCTGATCGTCTGCCATATTGGGTTTATGCTGGGAGGTATTGCTATGTTTACCAAACTCGCTTTAATGGGAACTGTATTTTACCTGATCCATGACATCATGGTCAAGACCAATATGTTCCTGATCGCAGGGTATATACGTTTGGTAAGAGGCAGCATGGACATGAAAAAACTTGGCGGATTATATAAAGATTATCCGTTAATTTCCCTGATTATCGCCTTGGTCCTGTTTTCATTGGTGGGTATTCCACCACTTTCAGGATTTTGGCCAAAGATTTATCTCTTCCAGGAAGCTTTCGTGGATAAGCAGTATTTCTTCATTGCAGCATTGATCATCGGAAGTTTGGTGACCATGTATGTGATTGCCAAGATGTGGGCCGATGTTTTCTGGAAGGATGTTCCAGCTGGAGTGGTTGTTGAGGATAAATTCCATGATCAGCCCTTGTTTAAGAAAATACTGTTGGTGGGACCGATCCTGATCCTGTGCTCCGTAACCCTGTACATTGGATTCAATGCGGAGAACATCATTACGGTGGTCGATAGAATTACAAATGAATTGTTGGACACAAGCCCTTACATCCGTACCGTTTTGGGCGATAAAGCTTTTGAACAATGATCAAGTTTTTTTTAATGAACCTGCTCCTATCCTTTATCTGGGTAGCTCTGACAGGCTCGCTGTACTATTCTAACTTTATCTTCGGCTATTTGCTGGGGTTCGGCGTGCTATGGATCATGAACAGGAATGAAACTGATCAGCGTTATTTCTATCGTGTGCCTAAGATCATCAGTTTCTTCTTTTTCTTTCTATTTGAGTTGATCAAAGCGAATATTCAGGTGGCTTATGATGTGATCACGCCGAAATACTTCTTCAAACCGGGTATCGTTCGTTATCCAGTCAATACCACGACAGATTTTGAGATCAATATATTGGCGACTTTCATTTCCCTGACTCCGGGCACACTGATTATTGACATCAGTGATGATAAGAAAGCCATTTACATCCATGTGATGTACCTCAAGGACGAAGAACAATTTATAAGGACATTAAAAACAGGGGTTGAACGGAAATTATTGGAGATATTACGATGAGTTTAGAAACCTACTTTGATTTTGTCATATTGCCAATCTTGACCATATCGGTTTTATTGGTGTTTATCCGTTTGTTCAAGGGACCATCCGTTGTGGACAGGGTGATGGCCTTGGACCTCATCATTACCATTGGTATTGGGATCATTACGGTCTACAGTATCCGTCAAGAGCAGGAAGTGCTGTTGGATGTGGCCATTATCTTGGCACTGATTGCCTTCCTCGGTACCATTGCATTCTCTTACTATATAGAAAAACAACAAGATGATTGAAATTATTCTAGCAATACTGAGCACTGTTTGTGCACTTTCTATCCTCTTTGCCTCCATCGGGGTACTGAGAATGCCTGATTTCTATCTGCGTTTATCCGTAACGGTAAAGGCTTCTACCCTAGGGGTCGGCTTGTTGCTGATCTGTGCAGCCATCATGTTCCCTGAGGATGTTTCCGTGACGACAAAATCCATTGCCATCATCTTCTTTTTACTGCTTACGGCACCAATTGCAGCCCATATGATCGGAAAGGCGGCTTATTTCATTGGTATTCCCTTATGGAAAGGTACAGTCATCGATGAACTGAAAGGGATGTACAATAAAGAAACCCACTGCCTGGAAAGCGACCCTAAAAAAGCGGACCAGAATGCACCAGACAATATCGCAGATACCGACGATGCAACAGATTAACTAAAACAGGATACTAACGGGCTTGGATGCTTTGATCCTTTTTCCTGAATCGGTTAATTTTCCCGATTTTTTATCCCTATTGAAAACGACAATTTCGTCAGTCAGCTGATTGCCAACCAAGATGAATCGCTCATTTGGACTGAAATTGAAATTTCGAGGTCCTTTCCCCTGTACTGAAATCACTTCTTTTCTTCTTAGTTTCCCATTCTTGCCAACCGCAAATGTCGTTATGGTATTGGCATCAATTCTATCGGTAGAATACAGGAATTTCCCATCTGAGGACACTTTGATATCGGCGGCGCCACTTTTTCCCTCAAACTCTGGAGAACGCATGGAGATAATCTGGTAAGAATCCCAAACGCCATCTTTCTTCTTGAAAACTTCAATATCACCGGTCATTTCCATCAGGGAATACAGGACATTGCCATTGGGATGAAAGGCGATATGCCTAGGACCTCCGCCAAGGTTGACATTGAGTTCCCCCTTTTCAACAAATTGGAATTTGCCGTTGTCGGTTTTCTGAATATCGAGGATATAAACCTTATCAGCACCTAAATCAGAAACATACAATAGATTATCGGGACCAAAAAAAGCGGAATGGATATGGGAAGCCTCTTGACGGGCTTTATCTACACTTTTTCCATGATATAGTTTGGTATCGTCCTTGGATAGGACCTCCCCTTTTGGAGAAAGCTGAAACAAATCCAAGGCACCCCCCAGATAATTGGAAACTACTGCATATTCAGCATCTTTACCGATGACCACATGGCACGGTGCTGAACCTCCAGTTGCCAGTTTATTCTGAAATTTCAGGCCCTCTTTGCCCAGTGAAAAGGAAGAAAGAGATTGACTACCATCGGTCATTTCATTTGCGGCAAGCAGGAAATAGCCTCTTCTGTCCAAGAATGAAGGGTTAGGGGTACTTGTCTCGCGGACCAAGGTTGCATCTCCAGTTTTAGTATCAAAGCTGAACTCGTAAATTCCCTTGCTTCCATTTGGGGAAGTATAGGTACCGATATAAAGTGGGATCTGGGTATTCTGAGCCTGAGTTAATGTGACATTCATGAAAAGGAATAGGAAAAATAGCTGTCGTGTGTTCATCTGTTAAATATGGTTAAATCGCCTTAAGTTTAAAGCCGTTTAAGTATTTTAGCCCGAATATCTTAGCTTAGGCTAGGTGTTATTACAATTATTACTATATAAAAGTAGAAAAAAGGCATAATATTTAATAATTTTGCGATTGAACTTTAGATTTAGTGTGACAACAGACAGCATGAAAAACTTTTCAAGTTTCCTTATATTACTTTTATTAGCTTGTACATTTCAGGCTAATGCCCAAGAAAAACTGATTGACCGCGTGGTGGCGACTGTGGGTTCCGGAATTATTTTGCAATCAGATGTTGACATGCAATATTCGCAGTACCTAGCCAACGGCGGAACGCCAAGTGAAGACTTCAAGTGTACCGCTCTTCAACAATTGATCATGACCAAATTGCTTTCACAACAGGCCGTATTGGACTCTGTGGAAGTTTCTGAATCTGAAGTTGACGACCAATTGAATGCACGTATGCGTGAAATGACGCGTAGAGCAGGTGGTAAAGAAATATTAGAAGCCTTTTTAAAGCGTTCGTTGTTGCAGTACAAAGAAGAGATGAGACCTGTCCTTTCGGAGCAGATCAAAGCTGAAAAGTTCCAGAACACCATCATTAGCAAGGTTACAGTTACTCCTCAGGAGGTAAAGAAATATTTTGAAGGGTTGAACCAAGATAGCTTACCGGCTTTCAACACGGAAGTGGAGATCGGTGAAGTGGTGATCTATCCGGAGTTGACCAAAGAAGAGAAAAACGTATTTAGGGAGAAGGCTGAAGGATATCGTAAGCAAATCATGGACGGAACTGACTTCGGAACGGTTGCCCGTTTCTATTCGGAAGATCCAGGATCGGCAGTGCAAGGGGGTGAATTGGGTTTCGCACCGCGTGAAAACTACGTGAAAGAGTTTTCGGCTATGGCCTTTAGATTGAAAGAGGGCGAGATTTCTCCCGTATTTGAAACGGAATATGGATTCCACTTCTTACAGGTATTGGAGCGCCGTGGTGAAGAGGTAAATGCTAGGCACATCCTTGTGACTACCAAACCAACTACTGCTAGTATGGACAGGATCAAAGGTAAAATTGATTCGATCTATGATAACGTACATTCTGGTAAATTACCATTCAGTACCGCAGCAACAAGATATTCAGATAATAAAGAGACCAAATTCAATGGCGGTATGGTGGTTAACCAACAATCAGCATCCCGTTCTACCTTGATCCCAGTGGATATGTTGGAAAAAGAAGTGTTCATGGCAATCGACACCTTGAAAGAAGGCCAATTGTCTAGACCATACCCATTCCAAGATCCTAGAACAGGTAAGTCTGGCTATAAGTTCACTTACTTGAAAACAAGGATTCCGCCACACAAAGCAAGCTTGGAGCAAGATTTTGCAAAGATCCAAGAAGCTGCTCAGGAGGATAAAACCCGCAGAAGCTTAAGTGAATGGTTTGAGAAGAAAACAAAGAACACCTTTGTTCACATCAACAATGAATTTGCAACTTGTGATGAACTGCAGATGTGGATTACGCCAGCGAGTGAGAACCTGGCCTCATCGAAAGAAGATTAAGAAAAATTAAATGATAAAAGAAAACCCCGATCGATTGATCGGGGTTTTTCTTTTATATTATTTTGTCCTGTTATCTTTCGAACATCATTTCTAAGATCACTTTCCATTGGAACTCGCCAGTTAGTTGCCAGATACGGATATAACTGAATTTTACCACCTTGTCCTTAAGGCCTACGGTAGCTGTTCCGGAAGTATAGGCATATTCACCGCTATAGGCACGGCCTACCTCGGTAGGATCAGTATCGATCTCGATTCTTTCTTTCTTCAGGAAGGCCAATACATTGTCCCTACCTTCGATCTCATTCTGCCAAGGGAAGTAGAAGCGGGCATCATCTGCCAAAAACTCTTTATAGCCTGTTTTAGTATCCGCTTTTAGAATAGTAGAGAAGAGTTCATCTGTTTGCAGAACGACTTCCTCACGCTGCTCTAAGCGCTTTACAGAGCGATGTTTTAGGTATGCTTTATCATCGGGTTCGTAATATTCCAAAGGACTGGCTTTCTTCTTGCCGTAGTTTTCTACTTCGGCGCGAAGGTGCGCTCTCCAGTTTCCCTTTCTGTCACGATGCCAAACCGTAAGGTACTGTCCAAAACGTTTGATGGAACCCATCTTCTGGAATTCGGTAGGTCCTGAGGTTACTCCCCAGTCCAGACTCCTTGATACAAGAACAAAGTTGGGGTTCCAGGAAAGACGATCTGGAAGATTGGGCCTATTATCTAAATAGTTGGCTGCATTGACTGGTGAAGGCACAAGGAAAGTAGATTCCTTGTCAATGATATATTTAAGTCCAGCATAGGGACTTTCTGTTTTTGAAAGATTCGCTGCTGTTCTATCAACCGAAAGAAGCCCCCCTACCTTCTCAGGTAGTTGGGCAAAACTCGAAAAAGAAATTAGCGTTGCGGCTAATAGAGTTAAGCCTTTTTTATTAATCATTACTGTAAATTTTACCTTACTAATCAAATCTTATTCCAAAGTGTCCCATCCTTACTATCTTTCAGTTGGATACCTACGGAATTCAATTGTTCGCGGATACGATCGGAGGTCACGAAATCCTTGTTTTTCTTGGCTTCATTACGCATATTGATGATGATTTGCATCAGGTCATCCATATTGTCACCTTCGCCGATCTGATCATCTTTTAGCCCTAGAATGTCGAATACAAACTCTTGCATATATTTCTTCAGCTCGTTGAGGTCTGCTTCGGTAATCGTCAATTTCCCATCATAGATGGAGTTGATGATACGCACGGCCTCAAATAACTCAGCTATTAAAACTGGGCTGTTGAAATCGTCATCCATGGCAGCATAGCTGCGTTTCTTGATTTCAGCCAAGTCACCGAAATTGGAAGATTTGGACGGTACAACTTTTTCTAATAAGCCGATAGCTGCCATCAGACGTTTATAGCCTTTATCTGCAGCATCCAAAGCATCATTGGAGAAATCCAATGTACTTCTGTAATGGGCCTGCAACATAAAGAAGCGTACGGCCATAGGTGAATATCCCCTGTTCAAAAGTGGATGGTTACCTGTAAACAGTTCTCCCGGAAGGAAACCATTTCCTGCAGATTTGGACATCCTTGTCCCATTCACGGTCAACATATTGGTATGCATCCAATATTTTGCCGGTGTGGTATGGTTACATGCTTCAGATTGTGCGATCTCATTGGTGTGGTGGGTTGCTGCCAAGTCCATTCCACCGCCGTGGATATCGAATTGATCGCCCAGATATTTCCTGCTCATTGCTGAACATTCGATATGCCATCCGGGGAACCCTACTCCCCAAGGAGAAGGCCAACGCATGATATGCTCTGGTTTAGCCTTGATCCATAAGGCGAAATCAAGTCTACCGCGTTTCTCATCCTGTCCACCCAACTCGCGGGTATTGTTCAATAGATCTTCTAGATTTCTATTGGTCAAGATGGTGTAGTTATATTCTTTGACGTATTTCTCTACGTCGAAATAGACCGTACCATTCACTTCATAGGCAAAACCATTCTTGATGATTTCCTGTACCATTTCAATCTGCTCAGAGATGTGACCGGTGGCAGTTGGTTCAATGCTTGGTGGAATGGTGTTGAATAGACGCAGTACATCATGGAATCCTATGGTATATTTTTGAACGATCTCCATGGGCTCCAATTGTTCAAGCTTCGCTTTTTTCGCAAATTTATCATCCCCCTCGTCATTGTCTCCCTCTAAGTGCCCAGCATCTGTGATATTACGCACATAACGTACTTTATATCCAAGGTGCAACAAGTAGCGGAAAATCAAATCAAAGGAAACAAAAGTCCTACAGTTCCCAAGATGCACATCACTGTACACAGTGGGTCCACAAACATACATCCCCACAAGGTTAGGATGAATGGGTACAAACTTTTCTTTCTTACGGGTAAGGGTATTGTATAATACTAAATTATGCTCCATACGACGGTTGAAACTAATTATTTTTGTCTAAAGAATATCTGGATTGGCACTCCTGAAAAGTCAAAGTTCTCGCGCAGTTTGTTTTCGATAAAACGCTTGTACGGATCTTTGATGTATTGAGGCAGATTACAGAAGAAAGCAAACATTGGCGATCTTCCTGGTAATTGCGTTACGTACTTAATCTTAATGAATTTACCCTTGGTTGCTGGGGGTGGATACCTTTCGATAATCTCCAACATCACATCATTCAATTTAGAAGTAGGGATCTTTTTGGTTTTATTGTTATAGACCTCCATAGCCGTTTCTACGGTCTTGAAGATACGTTGTTTCTCCGTTACGGAAGTAAACAGGATTGGAACATCCGTGAATGGAGCAATCTTGTTTTTGATAGCTTGCTCAAATTCCTTGGCTGTTTTATGGTCTTTTTCAATGGTATCCCATTTGTTTACCAAAATCACGATACCCTTTTTGTTTTTCTCTGCCAAGTGGAAGATATTGATATCCTGCGCTTCGATACCGTCTTTGGCATCAATCATTAAGATCACCACATCGGAATCCTCCAATGCTTTAATGGTACGCATGACCGAATAGAATTCGATATCCTCGTTCACTTTGGATTTTCTTCTCAATCCAGCAGTATCCACCATCAGGAACTCATGTCCAAATTGATTGTAATGGATACGGATGGAATCTCTGGTAGTCCCTGCAATTGGAGTTACGATATTTCTTTCTTTACCTAACAATGCATTCGTCAAAGAGGATTTACCAACGTTAGGACGTCCAACGATAGTAAACTTAGGCAATTCGGTATCATCTTCCTCTTCGTTTTCAAAATTAGAGACCACTTCGTCAAGGAGTTCACCAGTACCTGAACCAGTCATGGATGAGATATTAAAGATCTCACCTAATCCAAAGGAATAAAACTCTGCTGAATCATGGGTCTGTTTGGCGCTATCCACCTTATTGGCAACGACATATACCGGTTTTTTGCTTCGACGCAACATATTTGCGATCTCATCATCTAAATCGGTTACTCCAGTAGTGACATCCACTACAAATAAAATAACGGATGCCTCATCGATGGCAATCAAAACTTGCTCTCGAATGGCTGCTTCAAAAACATCATCTGAACCATGAACAAAACCACCTGTGTCGATCACTGTGAATTTCTTTCCGATCCATTCCGCTTGTCCATAATGTCTGTCACGGGTAACCCCGCTGTAGTCATCTACGATAGCTTTTCTACTCTCTGTCAAACGGTTATATAAGGTCGATTTACCAACATTGGGTCTCCCTACAATTGCTACGATATTTGCCATATTTCTTTCTATTCGTTACCTCACGGCAACGTTTTCAGGTATCTTGTAAAGGTACAAAGTTACGGATAAATCGCACATCTTGCGTGAGAAATCAGAAAATGACAGCTTTATGGACAAATAATGGACTTCGCTCTTTTTCAATCTCCTCTCGGGAGAAATCTTTTATTGTACTTTGGCCTATTTTTTTTCAAAAAAATAGGCCGTCCCTGAAGGGGATGGCCTAAAAATAGTTTTGAAAATTAACAGTTAGAAATGTTATTAAGAATCTCTATAGAATTTCCACTAAGTAATTTTACTTAGATGATTATCTCTACAAAGACATCTGACTTCGTCAAATTATGCTGAAAGATAGAAAATTTATTCCTAAAACTTAAATAATTCCAGGAGGAAATTTTAACCTGATTTATTAGATAAACTTCTTTAATCAGTTGAATAATAGAGTTTTTTAACATAATCGAAATCTTAATAACTCATGAATGCAAACGAATTGTTACACTATTCTTTTCAAGAAAGAAATGTATCCCAAAAGACAAATTAACACTACGTAGGTCTACCCCCTGCAAATATCATAATTCTCTAAAGTTTTTTTTAATATGACAAATAAAGTCCCAAAACTTTAATGATTTGATGGTGTAAATCAAAAGAGCAGTCTGGTATAGCTGCTCTTTTGGTATTAATAATATGTTCTAAGGATTCTGTTTCAGGACACCGTTGGAAAGTACAATCTGCTGCTCTGGAATAAATTCTATTGCTTGATTGCTCTTCGCGTCGATGGTCAAGATTGGAGTTGTTCCTGAAGTATGGGTTCCTGGATATTTTCTATCCATGAGTTTACCATTCCTGAACACATCGAACTTTCTATGTCCTTCCCAAGCAAGCTCCAATTTTCTTTCTTCCAATACGACATCCAGAGCTGTCTTCCCATTTAAGTTGGAAGCTGTCCAAAGTCCTGCTGTTGGAATTCCGGCTCTTTGCCTGATTAGGTTTACATCTTTCAATGCTGAAGTTACATCGCCTAATTTCGCACTGGCTTCCGCACGGATCAGATAAACTTCAGCTAATCTGGAAATAATCGGCGACCATAAATGCGCTTGGCCTTCCTGACCGGAACATTTCATCACATAGTATTTCAGATAACCGTTACGGTTTGCCAATTTCTTGTCAATCAAAACTGTTCTTTTCTTACCTGCAATTTGAATATAGTATTGGAAAGCTCCGGCTCCGTTAGATTCTTTGATCAGGTTCTTTTTAGCTCCAGCTTCCGTATAAGAATAATCCGTTCCAGCCTGGGTAACTTGCACACTCGCATATTTGAAATCATCAGTGACGTAATATGCATGCAATTCATTCGCTTTTTCAACAACTGGCTGGATCATTTTATAGCGGACATCTTCGGGATATTTCCTGACTTCCTCCAAATAGGTCCTGGAAGCATACATCTCCCCCCAACCTGATCCTTGGATATTGGCATACATGGATCCAATCGTACTCCATCCATCATCTGGGTAATCAATATCCTTTACGAATTTGATGGCAAAGATGTTTTCCCTGTTCTCTTCCGGAGTGGAAACGGTTAATTTATTGTAATCAGCCCCCGCCAAAAGCGAAAACTTACCGGATTCAATAACCTTATTCGCATATTGAACGGCTTTTTGATTATCGCCTTTGAACAGGTAAACCCTCGCCAACAATGCCTGTGCTGCATAAACATTTCCATATACATTGCTTTTATAGGATTTGAACATACCTTCTGCTTTCAAGAGGTCCTTCTCCAGTTGATCGTAGACCTCCTTAACGGTATTACGTGGCAGGATCTCGAATGGATCATCGGATAATTTAATCGGCACAGCCAAAGATTGTGGATCTTGGGTATAAGGCTTGCCAAACACATTTGCCAAATAGAAATACATCAGGCTTCTCAAGTAAAGATTCTCGGCGATCATCTGATCGACCTCATCACTTTCACCTTCTTTCAATTTCTGAAGCAATAAATTGGTTCCCGCAATTACACGGTAAGAGTTTTCCCAATAGCTATTGACCCTTGCATTATTGACAACTCTTTTGTAGTTGTAGTTATAAAACAGGTTATCGGTAGTTGTTCCACTTAAAGAGACATTGTCTCCAGGATATTCTGTAACACGGTGCCAATTTTCAACCCAACCTTTCAAGGTGTGGTAATTCCCCAAATGTAAAGCTTGGATAGCACCTTCAGTGTTTTCGATCGATTCATTGGTCATCGCATCATAAGGCTCCTTATCCAAAGAACAAGATGTCATCAACAGACCAACGACCCCACTTAATATGAATAATTTCTTCATCTTTCTTTCTTTTAAAATGTTAGGTTAAGCCCGAAAATCAAGCGTTTTGGTGCAGGATATTGCGAGGTAGCATCACCACCTCCAGCCTTATCTGCTGAATTATCATTTCCTAAGATCGCAGCTTCTGGATCTAGACCTGAGAACTTGGTTGAAGTCCAAAGGTTATCTCCAGATAAATAAACGTTCAATCCTTTTAATTTCAATTTGCTAACCAGGCTTTCCGAGAAGGTATAGCCTAATGTCACGTTTCTCAATCGCAAGAAATTCGTGCTTTCCAAATACCTAGAAGAGGTTTTGTTGGAAAGACTGGTATTATTGTACTCCGCTCTTGGATGTGTAGCATTCGGATTTTCAGCGGACCATCTTGACCAGCCATCCATCAGGATCATTTGATTGTATGACGCATAGGCACCATCTGAATCGAATAACTCTCTGGCAGCATTATAGGTTACACCTCCGTTTTGATAAGCAAAGCTGGCATTCAGGTTGAAACCTTTATAGTTCATTGCCGAGTTGAAACCACCCTGGAACTTAGGTGTTGCTGCTCCAACAAACTGCAATGCAGCATCGTTATAGTTAGAGGTGGTTGAAACCTCTCCAGTATTCTCGTCAATGGTTTCCCAAAGTGGATCACCATTCTCAGGATCAACTCCGGCCCACTTACGCATGTACCAAGAGTCAACATCATGACCTTCAGAGAATCGCATATTGCCTTTAGGAATATCCTGACTGTCTTTCAAGGAGGTAATTTTGTTGTTGTTATGAGCGACATTGACACCTAAATCCCATTGGAATGGGTTTTCCGGACTGAAGACCGAACCACTCAGGGCAACTTCCACCCCACGGTTCCTCAATCCACCGATGTTCAACCAATACCCATCCCATCCAGCAGTTGAAGGGAACTCCACATAATAAAGCAATCCGCTGGTGTTTTTATTGTATAAATCAACTGACAGGTTCAGTCTATTGAACATGCCCAGTTCCAAGCCTAAATTGGCATCGTACGATTTTTCCCAACTCACATTTGCATTCTGGAAGTTCTTCTGAATCGCTGCCGGCTCGCCATTGTATTGGGCATTTAGGCCATAGGTTGCGAATGAAGAGTAATAATCGATCGGCACGTTTCCAACTCCACCATAGGACGCTTTCAGACGTAACAGGTTGATGGAAGGAACATTAAAGAAAGCTTCATTATTGATATTCCAGGCACCACTTACGGAATAGAAAGCACCATACTGTTGGTTCTGGCCAAATCTTGAAGATCCATCCACACGGAAGGAAGCCATCAGGTTATAACGGTTATCATAACCATAAGTACCCTGCAAGATTCCAGACTGGAAAGAATAATCATTTTTGGTTCCGCCAAAATCAAGAACGCTAGCTGCATTCCCTAGGATCTGTGATCCTGGAGCAATCCCCTTACCCTTAGCATTCAGACTTGAATACACATAATCAGAGTATTCATAGGCTGCAAAACCTGAGACCGTATGTTTGCCGAACGTTTCATTATATTTCAACATCTGGTTAAAGAACCTGGTGATGCGCTTATCAGAAAATTGGTAGATGGTTCCTTTATCATTTCGACCAGCATTCGAATTCGGATCCGCATAACTCATGGTTGTCTGGTTATAATAGGTCAGGTTGTTCATGGATTCGAAAGTGAATCGATCTGAAATCCTATACGAGAAATCAAAGTTACCCTGCATATCAAAAGTCTGCCCCTTACCGTAGTTATATTGTAGGTCATACAAATAGTTGGTATGGTCACGACCTAACCAAAGCACATTGGCATCGGCATCTTGCGGATTCTTGATTGTTCCATCTGCATTGTTTGGGTTGTCCCATGGCAAATAGAACATCATATTATATAGTGAATGTTGTTTGTCCAGATAGGTGGTGTAAGCCGCGTTCAACTTAGGCTTGAATGTCAAGCGATCGGTCAATTTATGTTCCACATTGAAACGTCCGGTCATCCTTTCAAAATCATAACCTTTCAAAGATCCCTTTTCACCGTAGTAATTGGCACTTGCAAAAACGGAGGTCTTTTCGGTTTTACCCATGTAATTTGCCGAGAAGTCGTTCACTGGTGCGGTTTGAGTACCGTTTTTGATCCAATTATAATCGTTGTTCAGGACATCCTGGGTTACATTCGGATCAATATCTTTTTGATTAGGAAAAGTTTGATAATAATCCCAAAGCTCTTGAGAGTTCATCAGCTTAAACTGCCCGAAGTTGAATTTGCTGACACCAGAAGAAAGGTTTACCGAGAAAGTCCCTTCACCTTCGCGCAAGGCTCTTTTGGTGGTCACGACGATTACCCCGTTGGTACCTCGGGAACCATATTGCGTGGTAGCTGCGGCATCTTTCAATACCGAAATAGTCTCGATATCATTTGGGTTAATATTGGCAACACCGTGCGTGATAACACCATCCACTACCCATAAAGGGTTTGTTCCCGAAGAAAGGGAGCTTCTACCCCTGATCTTAACATTTGCTTGTTGCCCAGGTCTACCTGTTCCAACCACATCCACACCTGCAACCTTTCCCTGCAAGAGGTTAGAAACATTCGGAGACTTGCTGTCTTTCAGTTTCTTTTGATCTAAGGAAACGATGGACGCACTGATTTCTCCCTTTTTCTGCGTAGAATAACCTGTCACCACCACTTCATCAATATTCTCTTCACTCGCACTCAGCTCCACATTCAGGGTAGCACCTGTTACGGCCACTTCCTTTTTCTCATGGCCTAAGGCAGAAAACAGCAAAGTCTGACCTGTTTCAGCGCCGATACTGAATTCTCCTTCTGCATTGGTAGAAGTCGATTTACTAGGATCTTCCTTCACGGTTACTGTCACCCCTGGCAGGACGACACCTCCTGAAGTCACCTTTCCCTTTACCTCCTGTTGAAAAGCATGGATTTCCTTTTTATCCTTACTAAGATCATTGGCAACAGAATATCCACCTGATAGACTCAACCCTAAAATAATGGCTCCTGTAACTAATTGAGATCTTTTCAATGGAAAAAATGGACTTGAAAATCTCTTTATCATAATTAATCTATTAAATAAAATTTAGTAATAAGCCGTAGGCCCTATCACAACTTAGACGCAGGAAGGTAAAAGTTTATAGAAAAGATTAAATGAATATTTCACAACGAAAACGTTTGCATAAAATAAGCAAACGTTTGCATAAACAACCAAGTGTAACTTTATTGTAAAGCTTTAATCAACGGAAGGTTAAATCTTAATTTTTGTCTTCAGATAAGGATATACAAATACAGCCGCCAAGACAATAACAGCACCAAAATAGAAGCCTGTACTCATCGCTTCTTTCTGTCCAAATATCAGTAATGCTAAAATAATCCCATAAACAGGTTCCATATTTGTCGTCAGGGCAACCGTAAAGGCAGATAGTTCACGCATTACCGCAACCCCCAACACATAAGCGATTGCAGTACAAACCACTCCCAATAACAAAAGATACAATAGATCAGATTGACTGAGAATCATCTGTTCATCGAAATCCCCTGTAAACAGCATGACCAAAGAAACGCCGATCCAAGCACCGACCATCTCATATAAGGTAATCGTCGTCGGACTTCCTTTCTTTACCATTCTGGCATTCAATATAGAAAATATACTGGCACAGAATGCACAGGACAAACCATAAACGATACCCCAGAAATATTTGAACTCAAATTTAAAGATCAGATAGATTCCGAAAATGATCACCAATCCAACGATCACATCAGCAATGGAAATCCGTTTCCGGTTTATGATGGGCTCTAATATGGCTGTAAACAAGGTCACTGAAGAAAGGGTAACCAAAGTAACCGATACGGTAGACACCTTGATGGCATGAAAGAACAGAACCCAATGCAAACCTACGATGACTCCCACACCCAGATACTGCAACAGCTGATCTTTGGGAACCAACAGGGACCTCTTGGTAAAAAGATAGTACAGCACCAACGAAACCGCAGCAATCAACACCCTGTACCATACCAAATGTAGGGCAGAAACGGTAATCAATTCGCCCAGAACACCTGTAAAACCCCAAATTAATACGGTAAAGTGCAATATCAGTGTATTGCGGTTAATGGTTAACTGTGACATGGTTTGTTATGCTTATTTAGGAGCCTTTTTCAACAGATAAAAACTCAATATCAAGAAAATGACATTGGGGATCAATACAGAGATCAGAGGGTCCAATCCTCCTTTGATGGAGAACATACTTGAAAATCGTTCAAGCACGATATATATACAGCTCAAGCCGATACCTAGTCCTAAGCTCAAGCCAATACCACCACGAACTTTCTTGGATGATAGGGAAACTCCGATCAAGGTCAAGATAAAAGCCGAAAATGGATTTATGATTCTTTTATATTTTTCGAGCAGCAATTCGTTCATCATCCCGGTCCCACGAACTTCCTCCTTACTGATACGTTCATTGAGCTCATGCTGGTCCATCGTGGTAAACACGTCCTCATAGGATTCGAAATCCTGCGGGCGCATATCCAAGGTTGTATCCTTTTTCTCACCACTCAGCATCTCCTCCTTCAATCCCTTGATTTCTCTCGTGGTATAGGTGTGCAGACTCCACTTCCCTGCCACGGAATCCCAAGTCACGCGCTCTGCCATCAACTTTTCCAACATCTTGTCCCCGTCAAACTTCTCCAAACTAAAATTATATCCTACCTTGGATTTCGTATCAAAAGAGCCCATATATACATAGGTGTTTGAATCCACCTGCATATGTATGGAAGAAGAGGTTGTACTCACCTTATTGGGCTTGACATAGACGTTTTCAAAATTCACCTTCACCTTATTGGTAAAAGGGATAATGTAGACATTGGACAACAAAGTCATTCCAAATATCAAAGCTGCACAGATCATGTATGGCCTCAGCAACCTATTAAAGCTCATCCCACCACTTAGGATCGGCACAATCTCTGTCTGATCGGCCATCTTGGAAGTAAAGAAAATTACGGCAATAAAGTTGAACAGCGGAGTAAGCATGTTGATAAAGAAAGGCAAACTTCCCAATGCATAGTATTCAAAAAATACCTGCGTCATGGTTGCCCCATATTTATTGAAATCATCGATCTTCTCCGAAATATCAAATATCACAATCACGACACAGAAGATCGCCACTGTGAAAACAAAAGTAGACAAGTACTTTTTCATGATATATCGATCGATGATCTTAAACATGCGCTTTCTTTCGAATTATAGTCTTTGACCTAATACTGGAACCATTTTATTTTTCCAATCATAAAACGTTCCATCAATGATCTTTTCCCTTGCTTGATTAACTAACCAAAGATAAAAATGTAAATTATGTAATGAAGCGATTTGTGCTCCTAAAATTTCTTGCGACCTGATCAAATGTCTCAAATAAGCTTTTGTATGGATCTGATCTACCATCAAGTCTGATTCCGCTTCGATAGGGCTGAAATCATCCTTCCACTTTTCATTCTTGATATTGATGATACCATTTTGGGTAAAGAGCATTCCGTTTCTCGCATTCCTGGTCGGCATCACACAGTCAAACATATCGATACCTAACGCTATATTTTCCAAAAGGTTCACTGGAGTACCTACACCCATCAAATATCTTGGCTTATCATGCGGCAAGATATTGGTCACTACCTCAGTCATCGCATACATCTCCTCAGCCGGCTCCCCTACAGAAAGTCCGCCGATTGCATTCCCCTCTCTATTGAATGAAGCAATGGTCTCTGCCGATTTCTCACGCAGATCTTTATAAACCGAACCTTGAACGATCGGGAACAAAGTCTGATCGTATCCGTATAAAGGATCTGTGCTATCAAAACGATCACAACAACGCTTTAACCAACGGTGGGTCATTTCCATGGACCTTCTTGCATAGCGGTAATCACAAGGATAAGGTGTACACTCATCAAATGCCATAATAATATCGGCACCGATGATACGCTGTGTATCCATCACGTTCTCTGGAGTAAACAAATGTTTTGAACCGTCGATATGGGACCTGAATGTCACCCCCTCTTCCTTGATCTTCCTTACTTCAGTCAAGGAATATACTTGGTAACCTCCCGAATCGGTTAAGATCGGACGGTCCCAATTGATAAATTTATGCAGACCTCCGGCCTTATTCAACACATCCAATCCTGGTCTTAGGTACAGGTGATAGGTATTCCCTAAGATGATCTGTGCTTGAATATCATTTACCAATTCATGTTGATGCACCGCCTTTACCGTTCCGGCAGTACCAACTGGCATAAAAATAGGTGTCTGTATCTTTCCGTGAGCAGTTTCAATCTCTCCGGCCCTTCCTTTTGAAAATTTATCTTGTGCTTGAAGCGTAAAATTCATAGTAATCCTTAATCGACCGCAAAAATACTATAAAATTCTTAGCGAATGGCATATCAGCCCTTTAATTCGCATTTCTTAACAATTAACAGAAATTTGGGCGATAACCTGTATCTTTGAACCTAATTTTATGGGTTTAATATTCTATATCGATCTCGATCTATCGCTTATTCCTTATGGAGTCTTGGCGCTTTTGTTGATAATCCAACTCAACTATATTCTGTTTGTATATGGAAAATTGGCTTTCTACAAGATCAAACCCAAGCAAGAAAATGCAGCCGATAAGCAAGTTTCTGTTATCATCTGCGCACATAACGAACAAGAAAATTTAAGGACTTATCTTCCAGCTATTTTAGAGCAAGATTATCAAAATTTTGAAGTCATCGTCGTCAATGATTGCTCAGAAGATGATACCAAATGGGTTTTAAAGGAATTTGCAGAGCAATATACCCACCTCAAGATCGTTGAGATCAAGGAGCATATCCAATTAAAGCACAGCAAGAAGTTCGCCCTAACGATGGGGATCAAGGGAGCCCAATACCCTTACCTCCTGATGACGGATGCCGATTGTCAACCTACTAGTAGCAATTGGTTGCGTGAAATGGCTGGGTCCTTCCAAGAAAACAAGGAGATTGTGCTGGGCTACTCGCCATACTTCAAATTTCCAGGCTTTTTGAATCGACTAATTCGCTTTGAAACGAGCCATACCGCTATGAGCTATTTGTCGTATGCTTTAAAAGGAAATGCATATATGGGCGTAGGGAGAAATCTTGCTTATACAAAGGAGCTGTTTTTTAAGAACAAAGGATTTACCGAGCATATGCATATCAAATCAGGGGATGATGATCTTTTTGTGAATGCAAATGCCGACAAACACAATGTTGAGATCAATATCCATCCCGATGCCTTTGTTTATTCTGATCCTAAACGGACCTGGAAAAGCTATTACAAACAAAAAGCTAGACATTCGGGAGCTTCGACCTTATATAAAGGTCGCCATAAACGCATGTTGGGCACGCAATTGATCAGCGCCCTGCTGTTTTATCTGATGATAATCGTTTGTGTCGCAAATGGACCATCCTATTGGTATTTGGCTTTGGGTGCTTACCTGATCCGACTGATCTGCCAACTCTTGATCTTCAACCCAATCTACAAAAAACTAGCCGTCAGCGACCTCTTAATCTGGTTGCCGATATTAGATCTATATTATTATTTTTACATCTGCTTCAATGGATTGTTCAATCGTTCCAAAAAGCAGGTCTCTTGGAAATAAAAACCCTTAATTTATTACATCGTGAACCCTACTGTCGACATTATCTATAACTACTTCCCGAAACTGACGGAAACCCAGAAAGAACAATTTGCCAAATTGGAAGAACTATATCCCTTATGGAATGACCAGATCAATGTGATCTCCAGAAAGGATATCGAAAGCCTGTACCTGAAACATGTGCTGCATTCCTTGGCAATAGGAAAGTTTGTGGGTGAATTTGCACCTAATACAAGAGTTCTAGATGTAGGTACCGGAGGTGGTTTTCCTGGAATCCCATTAGCGATCCTATTTCCAGAGGTTAAATTCCATTTGGTGGACTCTATCGGCAAAAAGATCAAGGTAGTTCGCGAAGTAGCAGAAGGTTTAGGCCTTACGAATGTCGAAGCAGACCATATCCGTGCCGAGCAATTGGACTATAAATATGATTTTGTGGTATCCAGAGCAGTTACCCGTTTAGGCGACTTTATTCCATGGGTAAGAAACAAAATTGAAAAACAAGATAAAAATGGTATTCCTAATGGCATCCTTTATCTGAAAGGTGGTGATCTGAAAGAAGAAATCAAAGAAGCCAGAGTAAAAGCTGAACTACACCCTATATCATCTTATTTCAAAGAAGATTTCTTTGATACCAAGTATGTGATGTATATCCCGATGTAATTGACTGTTTACTTTCAGCTACTTAATAAAAAGGCGAATTGAAATAGGCACAGGGGGAGAAGATTTTTAATGTTATAAAAAAAGCAACCACAAATTGGTTGCTTTTTTTATAAAGATACTTTTAAAAATCTTAGAAACGCTAGAAAAACTAACCCCTTTTCCCTCCTGCAATTCCTTCATAGCTTCTAGGGTCTCTTTGCTGGTTATACTGCTTTGAGAAACTATTTTTCCATTTAGCTTCTTCAGAAGCTGTTTGAATAGTTTCGTTCCTTTTTCGGGCATTCAATTGTAAAGATTTTCTTGTCCATATTACCTATTGATTAATGATATTATGTCTATTGCTCACATAGAAGCAAAGATGTTGCCCTTCAACAACCCTACTTCTCTTCCACGTTCTTATTGATCTCAGCCCCGATCAAATTAATCTCCTCATCCATCCCAAACAAGGGCAAGCCACTCTCTGGATTCAGTTTCAACCAAGTGGTTTCAGTATCTTTTATGATCTGTACATATTCCTTCCCATCCTTAAAAACAGTATAGGTATCCTCCTCATCCGGAAAAACGGAATAGGTTACGCCTCCAACTTCGATATCAAAAGGTTCTTGCATTTCCATGGTATTTCTTTTTCAGCAAAGGTAATCAATTATACTTTATAGATATTGCATAAGGTGTATCGAATCCCTATCTTTAATTCTAAGCTAACCAAAATGAATGCAATAGAAAAAATTGCCTTAACCAAGATCAAAGGTATAGGCCCGAAAACAAGCCGTTTGTTACTCGCCTACTGTGGAAGCTTGGAAGAAATATTCAAATGCCCCCAAAAAGAACTTAAACTTATTCCTGGCTTACAAAAAGTCGCAATCGAACAATTGATTTCCAAAGCCTATCTGAAAGAAGCTGAGGAAGAATATCAATTTATGGAAGAGAACGATATACAGCTCCTATGGTTTGAAGATGAGAACTATCCCGCTCGGCTCAAGCATTGTGAAGATACTCCGTTGATCCTCTTCCAAAAGGGCAATTGCAACCTGAACCATGCTAAATCCATCAGTATCGTAGGCACCAGAAATGCGACCTCCTATGGCAGAAGGTTAACCGAAGAACTGGTCCATGATCTTAAGGAATTAGGAGTCTTGGTGGTTAGTGGCTTGGCATACGGCATCGATATTATGGCCCATCGGTCTGCAATGCACGAAGGCTTGGAGACTGCCGCTGTCCTGGCACATGGTCTGGATAGAATATACCCTTTTGAACACCGTGAAATAGCCGAAGAGATCAGCAGGCATGGTTGCCTCTTAAGCGAGTACCCTTCTGGAACCACTGCTGAAAAGACACACTTCCCGATGCGGAACCGTATTGTTGCAGGCCTATCCGATGTGACAGTCGTCATGGAGGCGGCCAATAAAGGAGGCGCACTGATCACCGCGGATATCGCCAATAGCTATAATCGGGATGTATGTGCCTTTCCAGGCTCGGTCGACCTCTACTATTCGGCAGGCTGCAATGAACTCATCCGATCCCATAAAGCGCACCTGATCCGAAATGCCAAGGACCTGCTCAACCTGATGCAATGGGATGAACCCGAAAGCAAGAACAAAAAAAATGTACAGCTCCCGTTAATTTTTGAATTAACTAAACAAGAACAACGAGTTTTTGACTATCTTAAAGACTGCAAAGAGTCTCATATTGATGATATTGCCGCTTACTGCGAATTTCCGCAGAGCAAACTAGCTATGATCCTCCTGGAGATGGAAATGAATGGAATCATTCAGACCTTACCAGGAAAACGTTATAAACTACCTTAAACCTAATCTTCTTTTATGCAAGAACAAGCAAGTAAAAAAGGAATTTGGAAAGTGATTGGTGCCTCCTCCTTAGGGACACTGATCGAATGGTATGACTTCTTTATTTTCGGAAGTCTTTCCATTGTTATTTCCACTAAATTCTTCCCCTCGGACAACCCAACCGCAGCCTTCCTGTCAACCTTGGCCACCTTTGCCGCTGGCTTTGTGGTCCGTCCTTTCGGCGCACTATTCTTTGGAAGATTGGGCGACCTGATCGGAAGGAAATATACCTTCATGGTCACCCTGATGCTTATGGGAGGAGCGACCTTCCTCATTGGCTGTATCCCCAGCTATGAAAGCATTGGTTTTCTGGCTCCATTGATTGTCTTGATCCTGAGACTCCTTCAAGGGCTTGCCTTAGGAGGTGAATACGGAGGGGCTGCTACCTATGTGGCCGAGCATGCTCCGAATGGAGAGCGTGGATATTGGACCTCCTGGATACAAACGACGGCTACCTTTGGGCTGTTCATTTCCTTAGTGGTCATCTTACTGACTAAACTTGTTCTGACCGAAGCCCAATTCGACCATTGGGGCTGGCGCGTTCCTTTTCTTCTTTCCATCCTTATGGTCTATGTATCATACCTGATCCGTAAGAACATGGATGAGTCCCCGGAATTCAAGAAAGCAAAAGCCGAAGGGAAGACCTCCACTAATCCACTGAAAGAAAGTTTTGGAAATAAGTACAATCTAAAGTTTGTCCTATTGGCTCTATTTGGCGCAGCAATGGGCCAAGGTGTGGTGTGGTACACCGGACAGTTCTATTCCATGAGCTTTATGAAAACGGTCATGTTCCTCGATTCCGATCAGGCTGATATTATTTTAGGGATTGCCCTGCTCTTTGGCACCCCATTCTTTGTGGTCTTTGGCAGGCTTTCGGATAAGGTCGGTCGAAAATGGGTCATGCTCACCGGTATGTTATTGGCGGTACTGACCTATAGGCCAATTTACCAAGCCATGTACCAGATTACAAACAGTCAAAACAAACAGGAATTGGTTGATAAAAGAACGGAAACCATTATTCCTGTGAGTGCAGATAATGAGCATGAGATCAAAGCGCTGACCCGATATTACGATGATGGATCACACAGCATCGAAAACACCGATACAGTCAAGGGTACCAGCAAGACTACAGTCTTTTTAGCTGGATCCAATTATGTTAAACTGATTGCATTAATCTTTATACAGATCATCTATATCACCTTGGTTTATGGTCCTATTGCGGCATTCTTGGTCGAAATCTTCCCTGTAAAAATCAGGTACACCTCCATGTCCCTACCGTACCATATCGGAAATGGAATCTTCGGCGGACTATTGCCGGCCGTTTCCACTTATTTGGCCACGAACGCCAAAACAGCGGCCGATCCGACTTTTTACTTGGAGGGCTTATGGTACCCCATCATTATTTCGGCGGTCTGTTTTGTCATAGGCGCCCTATACATCAACAAAAACATGGTTGCAAAAGATTTGAATTGATATGGAGAGCATTAAAAAAATATTAGGGATCCTTTGGATAGCTTTAGCGCTACTTGCGGCATATTTCTGCATTGCCAAATTTGGCTTGCCAAAAATTATTTCCGGAAAGCAAGAAGACGTTGTATTTGGGATTATTATTCTGTTTATCCTCACGCCGATCATCTCGATTGGCCTTGGAGTCTTTGGATATTTCGCTCTGAGGGGCGAATATCAGAAGGAAAAAATGTAATTTTCAGGTTGAATCTCAGCCTGATACGTCCTAAATGCGATTTTCTTTTCGAAAAGATTAATTTTTTGTTAATTTTGCCGTGGGTAAGTCCTCTACGACCAGCTCCCATTGACTCCCCCAGGTTGGGAACAAAGCAAGGGTATTTGGTTGAGCGGTGCGATAGAGGGAGCTTACCCATTTTTTATTGGCCTAAACTCTCCTTTATTTCCTTCATTTCGTTTTCTAAATACACATATTAGATATTTTTCGTTTATTTGTAAACCGAATTAACATGAGTCTATGAGTTGGTTTAAAAGAAACAAAGCAGGTATACATACTGCAACAGAAAACAAAAAAGAGGCACCTGATGGGATGTGGAACAAATGTCCTAACTGTAAAAAACCTCTTTTGAATGTGGAACAAGTTGAAAACAAGTATGTTTGCCATTACTGTGATTACCACATCCGCATTGGATCAACTGCCTATTTCTCCATATTATTCGACAACAACGAATTCACTGAATTATTTCCGAACCTGAAAGCGGGTGACCCATTAAACTTTGTGGACACTAAACCTTACAAAGACAGATTATTGGATAGTCAAGCGAAAACGGGTCTGAACGATGCCTTGAGATCTGCCGTTGGTAAAGTTAACGGGCAAGACCTTGTTGTAGCTTGTATGGATTTCTCCTTTATTGGGGGGTCAATGGGTTCTGTAGTTGGAGAAAAAATCTCTAGATCCATCGATTACTGTATCGAGCATAAATTACCTTTTATGTTGATCTCTAAATCTGGTGGTGCCCGTATGATGGAAGCCGCATTCTCCTTGATGCAAATGGCTAAGACCTCAGCAAAACTAGCCCTTTTAGCTCAAGCTAAATTACCTTACATCTGTTTATTGACTGATCCAACCACTGGTGGGGTAACAGCATCTTATGCCATGTTAGGTGACATCAATATCGCTGAACCAGGTGCATTGATCGGTTTCGCTGGACCTCGTGTCATCAAAGAAACCATCAAAAAAGACCTTCCTAAAGGTTTCCAAACTTCAGAATTCGTTCTGGAACATGGTTTCCTAGACTTCATCGTCGACAGAAGACAATTAAAAGAAAAAGTATCCACTTTCCTTAAAATGGTAAAGTAGAGTTACTCTAAACATATTGGAAAGCGAGCTAGACATGGCTCGCTTTTTTTTATCCCTAATCTTCTCCCTTACTTGACCCTTCCATTTTGGAGTCTGCTTCGAGAATCATTCGAGACATATTCGAGAAACCTTGCCAAAAAACTCCAGCCAATTCGAAATTTCCGAATATGCCTCGAATGAGGTCAAATCATCAACCGGAAAACCTGCCCTATTTTTGAAAACGAATTGTCCAGCAAGGCTAAACAGAAAAAAGATTTAGATTTTTTTGTTAAATTTAGATAACAATAAACCTAAAAAAATCACATGAACTTAAAAAATCTCTTTTTACTTTCCCTGTTGGCCGTATTCGCTTTTCAGCAAAATGTACTCGCCCAGCTTCGGGTACCAAATTTCTTTTCGGACCATATGGTTTTGCAGCGTGGAACCGATATCAATTTCTGGGGATTGGCGCCTGCCAGTTCGGAAATCCGTATTGTTGGAACATGGTTTCAAGATACCGTAAAAGCAAAGACGAATGGTGATGGGCAATGGAAAACCACCTTGCCAGCAGGAAAAGCTGGAGGACCCTATGAGATCAAGATTATGGCCAACCAAGAGAGCATCACCTTGAAAGATATTCTATTAGGAGATGTCTTCTTGTGTTCAGGACAATCTAATATGGAATGGGGAGCGGCACAGAACCTCAAAGAGATCATCGATGAGATGCCAACTGCCAATAATCCGAACATCAGGTTATTACATATCAGCAGGAACGGCGCCTTGACCCCTCAAGATCAGATTTCCAATAAATGGGCAACCCTAAGTGCAGAGTCCTTACAACCTTTTTCAGCCATTGGTTATTTTATTGCAAAAGAGATCAATTCCCAGGAGCAGGTTCCTATTGGAGTGATCAACTCCAGTTGGGGTGGCACGGCCGCAGAAGTATGGACACCGAGTTATTTAATCGATAACGATCCTTTCCTCTTGCAGCGAGCTAAGCAACAAAGCGCAAATGATTGGCGACCGCACAACAGTGGGGTTCTTTGGAATGCCATGGTACATCCCTTTGCAGGCTATAATATCACGGCTGCATTCTGGTACCAAGGCGAGAGCAATGTAGGAACTTGGGATGGATATGATAAACTGATGAAAACCATGATCAATTCATGGAGATCGGCTTGGAACGATGATTTTCCTTTTTACTTCGTTCAGATTGCACCCTTCCAATATAACAATAAAGAGCCTCTCGCAGCCTATCTAAGAGAACAGCAGACCAAGACCGCAACTGAATTGCCCAACACCGGCATGGTCGTGATTACAGACCTTGTCGACAATATTAAGGACATCCATCCTATCCAGAAAAAGGCAGTTGCCAAACGGTTGGCAGATCTAGCACTTGCAGAGGTTTACCATAAACCCCTGAAAGATTATAAATCACCAATCTTTAAATCGCAGGAAATAAAAGGCAACAGCATTGAAATTAGCTTTAGTAACCTAGAGGGGAAATTAACTTCAAAAGGTGAAATTACTGACTTATTTATTGCAGGAGCAGACAAGCAGTTCAAAGCGGCCAAAGGCAAGATTAAGGGCGACAAGCTGATTGTAGAATCTGCAGAGGTCAAAAATCCAGTAGCGGTACGTTTTGGATTCACGGAGATCGCTATGCCAAATCTGTATAATTCCAATGGATTACCGGTATCCCCGTTTCGAACAGATCAATGGTAATGTTCCATGCATCATGGCCATAATGAAAGCAGTTGAAAAGTTGGGGGCGTAGTACATACGCCCTCTATAATAAATCTCCAATTACCTTGTTACATATTTCCAGAAGCTAAAAAGCTTTCTAGATTTGAGGTAATTCAGGTTATGTTCATTTTCATAAGCTTCCCGCTCAAAGGAGATATTCAGGTAGGCCCTAGTAAAGTTGCGGTATTGTAGCATTCGCAGGCTGAATTCCAAAAGATAGAGTAAATAAAACGGGAAAATGAGCAACTCCAAGGCTTGCAGAACGTGGATTCGTTCATGATTGATCAGAATCCTGTTGTCGCGATCAGAAGAATGTTTGAGGAAGATAAAAGGAAATATGGTAATAGCTTGCGCTTTTCCCATGGAAAAGAACTTGGTCCAAAACTTACTTACAATTACTTTACCTTTCATCTAAAGTTTAAAATTACGAAATCGCCTTTAACTTTATATCAATCATGGTTTTTTTGATTTTCAAACTTAGATTGTATATTTGTTAATACACTAAAATTAAAAGTTCATGCCGTACAAAGAACGAGAAATAAACAAGCTGTATTATACCATGGGAGAAGTCACTGAGATGTTCGGTGTAAATGCATCTCAAATCCGTTTTTATGAGCGTGAATTCGATATTCTACAACCTAAGAAAAACAAAAAAGGGAATCGTCTATTCACCCAGAATGATATTGCGAACCTCAAGATCATCTTCAATTTGGTTAAGGACAAGGGTTATACCCTACAAGGAGCGCGTGAATTCTTAAGAAGCAACAAGAACGAAGCAAGGGAGAACCAAAGGATCATTGAATCTTTGGAGGGGTTAAAAAGCTTTTTAATTGAAGTGAGGGATAGTCTATAAGGCTCTGCTTCCTAATTCTATAACTTCCAAATTTTCAATTTTATCTCCATTAATTTCAAAACGCATTGCGGTCCTTATCTGATGCCAACCTTGTTTACCGGCAGCACCGGGATTGAGGTGGAGCAACTGTAGCTTCGGATCAAACTGTACCTTCAGGATATGGGAATGCCCTGTAATAAACAGCTTCGGGGGATTGTTCAAGATTTCAGGTTTGACCAGTGGGCTATATTTTCCTGGGTAGCCACCAATATGGGTCATCCAAACATCGACCTGTTCACAATGGAACCTGAGGTGTTCAGGGAATTTCAAACGGATATCTTTATCATCGATATTTCCATAAACTCCCCGAAGAGGCTTAAAGGCTTCCAATTTCTCGATGACCTCCATGGAGCCAAAATCACCGGCATGCCAGATTTCATCACATTTTTCAAAATGTTTTAAGACCGCATCATCTAGGTATCCGTGGGTATCCGAAAGAAGTCCGATTTTCATATTAAAAAGCTAAAAAATAAGGTTGTAAGATCTGTTTATAGGCATCTGAATATTGGGATCTCTCCTGATAGATAACAAAAGTCTGCAGCTCAGGTTTGATTTCTTGTCTTTGGAAACTCAGTATGCAGCGAAAGGGCTCTGAATCAACAAAGGATTGCATATTGGTCTGTTGGTCCAGAAATAGTTGATTCCCTTTAGCTTCAGTTACCATAAAATCTAAGAGTTCCGTAGGCACCACGATCTGCAATTTTCCATGGACTGAAAGCTTTGAGCCTGCAAAATTGAACAGACCCTTAAAGAATTCCACATCGGTATGTTTGGCCACTTTCTTCCTTTGATCAGGGTTGTGCAACGAATTGATATAAAAAGGAGGATTAGAGACAATCAGGTCAAATTCAAGTTCTGTCTTCCAATGGAAGATATCAGAATGCACAATGGAAAGACGATCCTGAAAGGGCGAAGCTTGAAAGTTTTCCAATGCCCTTTGGGAGGCTTGTTTATCGATTTCCACAGCCCAAATTTTAGCTTTCGGATATTTTTGGGCCAGCATGAGTGCTATTACCCCTGTACCCGTTCCAATATCTAGGATGGAATCGGCCTGCGTATGTTCAGCGAAGGCCCCCAACAACACCCCATCGGTATTGATCCGCATGGCGCAGTGTTCTTGATTAACTGAAAATTGCTTGAATTGGAAGATATTCCCCATAGGACAAAGGTAATTTTAAATGCTTGTTTTTGAGCTAAAAAAGAACCTTTACTAAAATATTTGTATGCTGGGATTAATCTAAATGGAATCCCTATAGTCTATTTCCCTAAAGACAGACAAGCATATGAAAGCAAAATTACTTAAAATCGTAGCCTTGATCATGGTCGTAGGACTATTTTCAGCCTGTTCAAAAGAATACATCGGGGGATCTTATTTTTATCCTGAAGACTTTGCTGTAGATGTTTTTGATGTCTATAAGGTGAGTCCAGATACCTACCGTGTCGAGTATGCGGTAACTAATCTTTCCAACATTGATTATTACCAAGGACAGGATGGTGATTATTATTTAGAATTCTCCTTGGTTGGACATAATGGGGCACCTTTTTTCAATGAGGCACCCATTGGTACCTTATATGCCGGTGAATCGTTCCGTGGAACGATGATCATTCGGGTCGACCCTCGATTAGGGTATGATCCAAATGACATCTCCTATGATATATATGATGCTGGTAGGTACTAAACTACCAGCATATTTTTTAGTTCTTCAATAAACGCTGGATTTCGTCCAGTTTCATCAATGCCTCTACCGGAGTGAGGGTATTCACATCCAAATTATTCAGCATATCCCGAATCTTTTCTAGCACAGGATCATCAATGGCAAACATCTGAAGTTGATAAGCCTGTTTTTGGATCTTACGCATACTATCCTTGATCTTTTCTCCGCCGGTCCTTTCCTGTTCCAGGCGTTTAAGGATCTCCCCAGCACGTCCGATCAGTTTTGGAGGCATACCTGCTAATTTAGCCACATGTATACCGAAACTATGTTCAGAGCCACCTGGAACCAGCTTTCTAAGGAAAATCACTTTATTATTGACTTCCTTCACACTCACATTAAAGTTCTTGATCCGAGACATGGAAGTACTCAATTCATTCAATTCATGGTAATGGGTGGCAAATAAAGTTTTTGCCCGGCAGGAAGGATGGTTGTGCAGATATTCCGCAATGGCCCATGCAATGGAGATACCATCATAGGTACTGGTACCACGGCCAATTTCATCTAACAGGATCAAACTACGGTCAGACAGGTTGTTCATGATACTTGCCGTCTCGTTCATTTCCACCATAAAGGTAGATTCTCCAGAGCTAAGGTTATCCGATGCTCCAACACGGGTGAATATCTTATCCACGATACCAATAGATGCCTCTTTAGCAGGCACAAAGGAACCGATCTGCGCCATCAGCACAATTAATCCAGTCTGTCTCAGTAAAGCCGACTTACCGGCCATGTTTGGCCCTGTAATGATAATGATCTGCTGACCTTCGGGATCCAAAAAGGTATCATTGGTAATGTAGTCCTGCCCTATTGGTAGATTCTTTTCAATAACGGGATGTCTTCCTCCTTTGATATCGATGTTCTTTCCAACATTGACATCAGGTCTTACATAGAAATTCTTTTCCGCAATGATGGCAAAATTCAAGAGCACGTCCAATTTTGCAAGCAATTGGGCATTTAATTGAATCGGTTTGATATATTCCGCAATAGCGAGCATAAGCTCTGCATAAATACGGTTCTCAATGGCTTGAATTTTTTCCTCGGCGCCTAAGATCTGCTCCTCATATTCCTTCAGTTCCTCGGTAATATAGCGTTCAGCATTGACCAGGGTCTGTTTACGGATCCAACCTGCAGGTACCTTATCCTTATGGGTATTGGTAACTTCCAGGTAATAGCCAAATACATTATTAAATGCAATTTTCAGGGATGGAATACCTGTAGCTTCAGATTCACGTCTCTGAATTTCCAAGAGATAATCCTTACCACCAAAGGCTACCTTTCTCAATTTATCTAAATCAGGGTCCACTCCATCAGCAATAACGTTCCCTTTGTTCAAGGCAACAGGTGGTTCAGCTTGAACGGTCTGTTCGATTTTATCCCGAATGATCAGGCAAGGATTGAGCTGTTCAGCAATAACTTTTAAAGATTCCGATTCCTGTTCTTGACAAAGCTCTTTTAGTTTCTCAACAGCGTAAAGGGCCCTTTTGAGTTGGATGATTTCACGGGGATTCGCTTTTTGCAGTCCAATCTTAGAAATCAATCTTTCTAAATCGCCAACTTGTTTGATCTCTTGGACCAACTGGTCTCTTAGGTTTCTATCTTGATAAAAATCCTGAACGACCTGAAGTCTCTCATTAATGGATTTTTCATCCTTCAGTGGCATAACGATCCATCTTTTCAACAATCTGGCGCCCATTGGCGATGAAGTTTCATCAAGCACGTCTGAAAGCGTAGTTGCATTTTCATTGGCTGAACTGATCAGTTCCAGGTTACGGATCGTAAAACGGTCCAACCACATATATCGATCTTCTTCGATCCTGGAGATATTGGAAATATGCTGCAGGTTTCGATGTTCGGTTTCATTGAGGTAATGCAATGCCACTCCAGCTGCAACTATC
The DNA here is from genome assembly GCF_024261425.1 of Sphingobacterium sp. LZ11T8. Lineage (NCBI taxonomy): Bacteria > Pseudomonadati > Bacteroidota > Sphingobacteriia > Sphingobacteriales > Sphingobacteriaceae > Sphingobacterium > Sphingobacterium sp. LZ11T8. The sequence goes on from NZ_JANBZY010000001.1 coordinate 405,683, forward strand.
CCGATAGGCATACGGTCGATACCAAATCCTTTCATGGAATTGACTTCGAAATGCTTCAGGAGGTTTTCGGTGGCATAATCACCGGTATATGGCCATTCATCCAAGGTATAGGTATAATAGTTGGAACCAAACTGTTCCACGAACTCCTTATATTGTTTTTTTGGAAGGATGATTTCAGTAGGTTTAAAGCCTTGCAAAAGCTTGTCGATATATCCCACGGAACCTTGGGCGACCAAGAATTCACCGGTTGAAATATCCAGAAAGGAGACCCCTACCGCCTGTTTATCCATGAATACAGAAGCCAGGTAATTATTAGATTTCTGTTGGACTATATTTTCATTGTATGAAACACCAGGTGTAACAAGTTCAGTTACTCCTCTTTTTACGATGGTTTTGGTTTGTTTTGGATCTTCCAATTGATCACAGATCGCTACCCGTTGTCCAGCTCGTACCAATTTAGGCAGATAGGTCTCCAGGGAATGGTGGGGAAAACCGGCTAAAGCGGTCTCAGATTCAGAGCCATTTCCTCTCTTTGTCAATACGATACCTAAAATCTTGGCTGCTTTAACAGCATCTTCTCCAAACGTCTCATAAAAATCCCCAACTCTAAACAGCAATAAGGCACCGGGGTATTTGGCCTTGATGGTATTATATTGCTGCATTAAAGGGGTTTGTTTCTTTGCTTTTGCCAAGGTTATTCTTTTTTTGTATAAGATGTAAAAATAGCAGAATTGTGGCGATTTGCAAAACAATGCCTACATCCAAAAAGCATTAGTGAAATGACATAATAATTAAAAAATACATCTTATGTTTGCATAAAATTTCAAAGTAATGGCAATCAAACGTTCTACCAGCAAGAACAGGAAAAAGCAAACCAAGACATCCTTTGGGAGCACACTGAAGACCAAGGTCCTTCCTTGGGTAATCAGGGGAGTGATTGCCTTTTTGGTATTGACCATAATTTGGGTCATTGCCCTACGTTTTACGAATCCTCCCATTACCTATTTGATGTTAAAAAGAGGTTTTGAGCGGAAAGCAGATGGTAAGGATTGGAAACTGGAACGCAAATGGTTGGATTATGAGGACATCTCAAACAACCTGAAGCGAGCTGCATTAGCTGGTGAAGATGCTCATTTCATGACGCACAATGGTTTTGATACCCAAGCGATCAAAGAAGCCTTTGAGAAAAACAAAGAAGGAAAAAGATTAAGGGGCGGAAGCACCATAAGCCAACAAACAGCTAAAAACGTATTCCTATGGCCTGGACGTTCATGGCTCCGCAAGGGTTTAGAAACTTACTTTACGGTACTGATTGAGGTCTTTTGGAGTAAGAAAAGGATCTTGGAAGTATACCTGAACGTGATAGAAACCGGACAGGGAGTTTATGGAGCTGAAGGGGCAGCCCAGTATTACTTTCATAAGTCGGCAAAAAGCCTGACCAAGAAAGAGGCTGCATTGATCATTGCCATCTTGCCAAGTCCACAAAAGTGGGATGCTAGAAGACCTTCTAATTATATTAATAGAAGAGCTAATAGCATCGTGAGGTATATGAATTACTATAGCATACCGGAGTAATGCTAAAATTTATTCCTTATTTATAGATTTCCACTTGGATTTTCCCGTCTGCAGTAACCGTTCCGCGGTACATGCCTTCGGTATTGAATGGCATAGCGACTTCTCCATTTTTGTCGATTGCAATCAATCCACCATCGCCACCTAATTTCCCTATTTCATCGATAACTTCCTGCGAAGCTTTGGCTACATCCATTTTGGCATAATGCATTTTTGCAGACACATTGAATGCAGCAACTGAACGGATAAAAAACTCGCCCCATCCTGTACAAGAAATAGCTACCGTAGCATTGTTGGCATAGGTTCCGGCACCAATAATTGGCGCATCACCCACCCTACCGAATTTTTTATTGGTCATACCCCCAGTGGAAGTTCCTGCCGCAAGGTTACCATGTTTATCCAAGGCCACACAGCCCACAGTTCCAAATTTTTCATCTTTATATGGAGGCAAGAAAGCCTTTTTATCGTCATGGTCCAGTTCAGCACGATCTTTATCTCTTTCCAATGCCCTTTGCAGTCCATCCCAACGTTGCTTGGTCCAGAAATAGGAAGGGTCAACGATTTGGATACCATTATGCTGCGCAAATTCCTCTGCGCCTTTACCAATCATCATGACATGTTCCGATCTATCCATGACAGCTCTCGCTGCACTGATAGGATTCTTGATATTGGTAACACCGGCTACAGCACCAGCCTTTAGATTAGATCCGTCCATAATGGCGGCATCCAGTTCATTTTTTCCTTGATTTGTGAACACGGCACCTTTGCCAGCATTGAAAAGTGGTGAATCTTCCATGATATGGATAGCTGCTTCGATGGCGTCTAAGCTAGATTTTCCCTGTTTGATCTGTTCATAACCAGCCTGAAGGGATTCGGTCAGTTTCTCAATATAGGCTTTCTCCAGGGAGTCCGTCATGTTCTTTTTTAGTATCGTACCTGCACCTCCATGAATGGCTAAAACATACTTTGGTTTTGAATTGCTCTGTGCAGAAGAAGGCGTTAAATTCATCGTTACACACATTAAGATTAATAAGTAGGTTACACTTTTTTTCATAATTAGATTCAGTTTTAAACAAAGAACGCAATAAATACCTAAAAAACAAAAGGGGTGGAAACGCCTTCATCCACCCCTAATCAATCTAAACTGTTAGTTGTTTTATTGTTTTGTCACACTAAGTTTTGCTTTGTTATTTCCTTCAGACAGATCAACTACGAATACATAAGTTGCACCTGCTTCCAGTTTTTTACCAGCCTGAAGACCTAAATTGCCTGGGTCACGGCCATTTGTTCCATCTCCAATCAAAATGATGTCACTAGAGGTTGTCAAGTCTGTATTCTTGAATTCACCGTTCCATCCTTTTTCATGGAAGAATTTGAAGTTGATATTATCGGTATTGATGGATTGTCCAGCCACTACTGTCACTTGGTATTTCTTACCTCCAATTGGTGTCACACAGATGGCCTTTCCTGGATCCCAACCTACCTGATTGTCAGCAACAGTTGGTTTACCGATACCTTCACCAATAATCCAGATAGCTCCGGTACCATCGGCATTCAATCTTGCTAGATCATTTCCGTTCATAGCTTCTACCTTAATATATTTTTTTCCTAGATCGGCAATGAAGCGGTATTTTCCAGACATGGCATTGAAGTAGTACTTATCACCATCTTGACGGATATAGTCCTTATCGACCCACCATCCCGCTGGCATTCCTTCAAAGGTCAATTCTTCATCTTTATTGATCGTTAGGTCAACCGAGAAGATTTCATCTTCAACCATGGACATATCTGTATCATTGATTGCATAACGAAGGAAAGGTGAAGCCGCATAAGTCAAGGTATTGAAACTGATCTTATAAACTCCATCGAAAGCATTAGAAAAAGGAATTGGCGTATTTACCCCTTGCAGGATCGCTTTATTCTCCCATCCAAATTGAATCTTATTTCCGAACTCACCTACTTTAGGCGCTTCGATATAAGCCGGAGCTTTCATCTTAAATTCATCAGAAACCTCGTACTGGTTAGGCCCAACCTTGTTCATGCGATAGGTCTTTCCTTCAGCTACTAAGTTTAAATAAGGAAAATCTGGTCTCGTGATATTCAGGACTTTTTCTTCCGTTTTACTCACCATCTGCACATTTTGAAGAGTAAATTTCAATAAGGCAGAACCATTTGGAATGTTCTTTAAGTAAGGAACATATAATTTCCCAGAGTACGATCCAGCTTCTTTTGTACGTATGGTCTGTTCCGAAACGACTTCATCACTGAACAACAATTGTACTTTCAAGGTAGAAAGGTCTACGCTTTTATCCGAAACATTCACGGTATATTGCAAACTATCGCCAAACAAAGAAGCAGTTGGACTTTTAACTATTTCAATGGCAGGCTCCCCAGCGCCATAAGGCACGATTAATTCATCTTCTTTACAAGAGAACATCAAGCTCAAAAGAAGTGAAAAGGCTAAATAATTGATTAATTTTTTCATTTTTTCCAAGAATAAGAAACAACAGAACCTGCAGGAACATCATAACTGAAATGATTTTTCCCATCCTCAATAACAATTCTAGAATTGCTTCCATTTGCATTTGCAATTACAAAAGCATAGCTACCATCGGTGTTTTTGAAAGCAGCATATGACAATCCAGCATCTGTATAACCTTCAGAACCAATGCGTACTGCACCTGGTTTTACCACGGCTGACATATGTCCGATGATGTAGTAATGTGAGTTTCTGCGAATGGTCTTGTAATCGGCTTTGCTGATATCAACGGCACCATAACAAGTTTGGCAACCACCTTCACGGTTAGGTCCTCTTTCCGAATCCAACATTAAATTCCATACGATCACCCCTTTGCTCCAGTTGTTTACTGTTCCTAAGGCTACTTCACGCATATCCTCCAACAATCTTTTTCCTAGAGCATGGCCGTCATTCCAAGTTCCAATGGAAGTTTCGGTAAAGATCAAATCTTTGTTCGGTGCTTTGGCGTGGATATCCAATAACTCGGCCTTGTCACCACCATAGTTATGGTAAGCAGAACCAGCGAAATAAGCAGCTGCAGCAGGATCTTCAAAAATCTTGATTGGATAATCCTGTTGTTCTGGCATATTATCATAGTTATAGTTATGGTCGAATGCGTAGATTTTGGTTGTTAATCCAGCTGCTTTCATCTTAGGACCAAGCGCATTTTTAACAAATGCTTGTTGCTCATTCCAAAACATGACCAATGAAGCCGAGTTCTTATCGTTCAATGGCTCATTTTGTGTTGTAATGGAGTAAATATTAACTCCATGTTCTTTCATGGCTTGGATCCACTTTACAAAATAGGTTGCATAGTCTTGGTAGTATTTAGGGTTCAAGTGCCCCCCTGTCCAAGAATCGTAGGGTTTCAATTCCGTCAAGTTATTCACTTTCATCCATTTTGGAGGAGTCCATGGCGAGCCCATGATCTTGATTTCTGGATTGATGGCGATAATCTCTTTTAAAACTGGAATCACATATTCCAATTCTTCCGATTGAAGTGCGAAGTTTTCAATTCCTGGTTTATCGGCCAAGGTATATTCATCCAATGAGAAATCAGAACAGCCAATAGCGATACGGATATAGCTTTGCCCCATTCCTTCTGTTGGAGAGAATGTTTCTTTTAGGAATTTCGTACGGTCCTCTGGTGCCATTTTCAACAAGTTGAAGGCTGCAGAACCGGTGATAGCAGAACCAAATCCATCCATGGTTTGGAATGTTTTGCTTTCATCGATCTTAATGGTCTTAGTCCCCATGTTACTGGTCTTGCTAAAGTCCACATAGGATTTTTTGAAATCATGGCTTAGTGATCCGGTTGTTGTATAGATTAATACATCTCCTGATGTAGGGTCTACAGGAACTGGGTCTCCGCCATTGATATTCGTGTCATTTCCACAAGCCGTAAAAATCGAGGAGAACAAGCTTGCAACAAATATATATTTCTTTAAATTATTCATAGTTTCAGTATTAATATCCTAGATTTTGCTTGATTTTAGGGTTTTCATCTATAATCGATTGCGGAATCGGCAAGCGATATGAGTTCTCTGTAAATGGATAAACTTGGGCTTTTCTGCCTGAATCTTTTGCATATACTGCATTCATCACCGATTCAACTTTATTCAAGCGCACAAGGTCATACCAGCGTTGCCCTTCGAAAGCCAATTCTAATCTTCTTTCACTCAACAAGGCATTTAACATGGCGTCTTTGCTTCCTTTAACGGCATTGCTCAATTTCGGAAGTTTCACACGTTGGCGAACTTGATCGATAATTGCAGCTGCTGCTGTAAGATTAGGGCTATCGCCATTGATCAACGCTTCAGCTTTAAGCAATAACAGGTCCGCATAACGAATTTTTATGATGTTACTGAATGCCGAACGAGTTTTATACATGAATGGGTAGTTGCTTGCCGGGTAGTAGTTGCTCCAACCAGCTTGATAATACACTATAGATTCTGTGTAGCGGATCTCATCTCCTTCGCGGGTGAATGCATTTATTAAATCCCTTGAAGGAGTGATCCATTTTGCCCATGTAAAATTGCTATTGTAGTTTGATAGGTCACGTCCAAACATCCAGGTTACCCAGTTTCCATTACCCGCAAAGAATTGGGTTTCTAAAATAGCTTCTTTGCTATTTCTGATCAATGGTTCTGCATTTCCTTCTTGAACGCCAAACAAATTTTTATAATCTGCATCTAAAGCAAATCCATCTGCTGCCAAATCATCCACATATTGAATAACCTTTGCATAGTTACGGATTGGTTTTTCAGAATAGACCTTAGCCAATAAAGCTTTGGCTACGGATTTTGAGAATTTTGTTTTGTTAGCGGCATTATTGGATGGCGCATCGACGATGGCTTCTTCCAATTCCTTGGCCAAGAATTCATAAACCTCCTTTTCAGGCGTCTGGCTCGGGAAATAATCGTCGTAAACCTCTTCGATATTTTCTGCGGTTATATCTTTACCCACTGTGGTCACCAAAGGAATATCTCCCCACAAACGCACCATATCAAAGAAAATCAAAGCTCTTTGAATTTTTGCTTCCGCTTTGTATTGCTTACGTAATGCAGAGGACAGGGAATTGTCAGCCACCGAATCCACATTAACGATCAGGATATTCAGTTTGGCAACATCCTCCAGGTAACGGATCCAATCGCGCTGAACAACTGAATTGGAACCTTCGATGCCGTTATTTTCATAAGGCACTACTTCGGCACCAGTCGTTCCTGCGTAAGCATTATCTGAATGCGATTCAGCAATCAACATTTGGTCAAGATACCAATGTTCCTGTCTATCACGTAGGATATTATATAAGCCTTGCATGTAGTTGTCTACCGCAGCTTTGTCTTTAAAGACTACTTTTTTTCCTTCTTCATTTACCCCTTCGGTCACGTCAGAATATTGACCAAGAGGATCTTTATCAAGAGAGCAGCTTGAGATGGCCACAGTACCGAGTACTGCGATCAGCATCTTCTTCATTATATAAAATTTCATTGTTCTCATCATCATAATCTTAGAACTCCATATTTAATCCAAACACGAACGACCTAGTTTGAGGATATGTACCCCAATCTAAACCTTGCACCCTACCTGAATTTCCCCATTGGTTAACCTCTGGATCCAAGCCGGTGTATTTTGTCAAGGTAATTAGGTTGGTGGCTGAGATAAACGGAGCCAATTTGTTAATTCCAATTTTTGACAAGGCTGGAGCTTTGATGTTATAGGAAAGGGAAATGTTTTTCAAGCGGATATAACTTCCATCTTCTACGAAGTATGAGGAGTTTTTCATATCATAACCTGCACGAGGGACTTCGGTAATTTGACCTGGGACTCTCCAACGTTGAAGAACACGTGTAGATTGGTTTTTACCATCGTACATGCCTTCCATTTCCATTCTGGAAACGTTGTAGATATCATTGCCTTGAGAACCTTGGATAAAGATATTTAGGTTCAATCCTTTGTAAGAAAGGTTATTGGTAAATCCGAAAGTGAAGTTAGGGTTAGGATCACCGATGTAAGTTTTATCATTGACAGTCACTTTTCCATCGCCATTGATATCGGAATAGATCATATCACCAGTTTCAGGATTTACCCCTTCGCTGATATAACCAAAGAAACCACCCACAGGTCTTCCTGCCTCGTTTCTTACTACGGTTTCATTAACATAGTCAGTGGTTCTAGCATCGAAATAAACAGGTTTTAGCACCAATTTGGTAAATTTATTTCTGTTGAAAGAGATATTAAAACCTGAAGACCAAGTTAGGCCTTCGCCTTTTAAGATATCGGCATTGATATTGGTTTCAAAACCACGGTTGGTCATTTCACCCTCATTTCTTTGGATTTGGGAGATATTACCACTACCTGGAAGATCCACCCACATCAACATGTCGGTTGTGTTCTTGTAGTAGTAATCCAAGTTCACGGTCAATCTATTATTGAAACCTGTAAAGTCCAAACCTACCCCAGTTTGTGTTGTTCTTTCCCAGCCTAAGTCAATTGTTCTTAGGTTTTCTGGAGTAACGGAAGCTAAATCGTTGGTTTTACCTTCTTCGAACCATGGTGAACGGATAATATTATAGCGTTGTAAATAAGCATAGTCACCGATACCCGATTGGTTACCTGTTTGGCCCCAACCTCCACGAAGTTTTAAGTCGTTCATCCAAGGCACATCACTTAGGAATTCCTCCGATGATAAACGCCAAGCGGCTGAAACCGATGGGAACATAGACCATCTTTTGCTAGGGTGTAATTTAGAGGAACCATCTGATCTTAAATTGGCAGTTACCAAGTATTTGCCATCATAATTATAGGAAAGACGTCCGAAATAAGACATCATTGCCCAATCAGATGCTGATGAACCGGTACCAGTCCAGGAGATTTTATTGGCCACATTCAAGGTTTCGATCAAATCATTTCTAAAGTGCGAACCGAGGATATAACTGTTGGTATAGTTTGAGCTTAACCAAGCTGTACCTGCCATGGCTTCGAAGTTATGTTTATCAAAGCTTTTATTGTAGGTCAAGGTGTTATCAAAAGTGATGACGGTATTCATGTTTCTAGAATCCGTTGCTTCACCGAATTGGTTCCTACCCCAAGAAGTAGACAATGGGTCCAAGAAAGTAGAAGAAAAAGCATTTCTTCTATCTAGGGCGAACAACGTTTTGAAGTTCAATCCTGGAGTAATGTGAACTGTAGCAGAACCTGATCCAATCAATCTGTTTTCACGGTTGCGGTTATTTCCTGTCGTTGCTAAATTCTCCAGTGGAGAAGTCACGTTCAGACCGTAGAAGTTATTGTAGAACTGTTTCGGATTGAAAGGATCCATGATCGGCGCAAAAGTCGGCGTATTGATTGCAGACAGGACAACCCCACCTCTATTGGAACCTGTACCTTCCACCATTCCGTTTCCGTTATAGTCAGCATAGGAGAAGTTAGCATTCACAGTTAACCAATCCCTCACTTTGTTTTCAATGTTACCCCTGAAGTTATAACGTTTATAGAATGTGGAATGGACAATCCCTTTATCATTTACATAGCCACCGGAAAGGAAGTATTTGATTCTATCGGATCCGTCTGAAATGGAAAGCTGATAATCTTGGGTCAATCCATTACTGAAGGTTTCATCGAACCAATCGGTTTGGTCTGTCAATCCATCAGGCAATTTCACAATACCGATCTCATCCATCAACTCTTTGTATTGCGCTGTGTTTAAGGGCGTAATGCTGTTGGTCACTCTATTTTGAGTCGCTAAAGCATTCAAAGTAATCTTTGGATTTCCAACTCTACCCTGTTTTGTGCTGATCAAGATAACCCCGTTTGCAGCCCTCGATCCGTAGATAGAAGCTGAAGATGCATCTTTTAGGATCTGCATATCGGCGATATCATTAGGCGAAAGGAAGTTGATATTGTCAACTGTTACTCCGTCAACCACATAAAGCGGGTCATTACTTCCGTTGAAGGAAGTGGTACCACGGATACGGATAGAAGTTCCACCACCTGGAGCACCAGAAGGTTGAGAAACGGTTACCCCTGCTGCTTTACCCTGAATAGCTTGGTTGGCATTGACAATTGGTCTTTCGTCAAGGTCTTCCAAGGATACGGAGGAGATAGCGGCTGTTACATCTTTTCTTTTAACTGCACCATAACCGATAACAACGACATCTTCCAGCGCATTTGTTTCTGGAGTCAAAGTGATGGTCAATTCTGCTTGTGCAATTACTTCTTGGCTTTTATAGCCTAGATAAGAAACTCGAAGTTTTGAATTTGCTGGAACATTCTCGAGTGTAAATAGTCCCGTGTTATCTGAAGAGGTAGATGCAGAACCTCCGATAACAGTAATGGTAGCCCCAATAATTGGTTCATTGCTGGCTTCGTCTATAACCTTTCCTGAAACTCGAATTCCATTTTGCGCGAATGCAAAATTTGAAAAAACAGATACCATAAAAAGGAAAAGACCGATACTAACTTTAGTAAAAAGTTTCATACGTCTTATAATCAGTTATGAGATTAATAAAATAATTTAGGGTATACCTAAACTTCCCATTCCAAAGTTAAGCAGGGTGCTAATTTTTAGTTAGCATTTGAGGCGGGCCAAAACAAAAAAGTAACCAAAGTAAATCAATAAGCATTGTTTTACAGGTTATTAGGCGCTTTTAAAAAGAAAAAAAGTAAAGGGATATGCTAAAATTTTAGGTTACCAATCTCCTTAATCTGTTCATCGAAGTCCTCTTTGGTACCTAAAACTTTGTTACGTACCTTAACTCTATAGTTATAAACCGTACGCAAAGAGTAGCGAAGGAACCGAGCAATCTTGGTGGAATCAGAAATACCGAGACGGATCAACGCAAAAATACGGAGTTCGGAATTCAGCAATTCATCATGTTTCAAGCTCAATCTTTCTTCGGGTTTTAACAGGTTGTTGAACTCCTGTATAAAGGTTGGATAAAGGTTCAGGAAAATCACGTCGAAGTTGTGATATAGGTCGTCAAGTTCGGTCTTGATAAAATCTTGGGATTTCAATTCCTTACTGAGTTCATCCAATTGGTTATTAGAAATCTTTTTTAAGATCCCTTTTCTGGTATTATCTAATTTATCGATATAGGCGGAGCATAATTCAAAAAACTGCGCCATATACTCTTCCTTAATATGATTTGACTCCTGAAGGTCTTGATTGACTTTTAACAATTGGGCATTAAGGCCTTGCAGTTCGTCATTTAGGTTTTTCAGGTCCTTTCTGGTTTTTTTCAACCGTTTCATCTGCATATATAATATGATGAAGGCGACCAGAAGCAGGATGGACATCAGAGATATGGTGTACAGGAAGTTTTTGAGCTGATTTTTATTTGCTTGTTCTTTTTCCTGAAAAGCAGAATTGATAATCGGATAAAAAGAGGAGTTTTCTATGGTCCTAAATCTAACATTACAGAAAAGGGCGTCTTCCATGGCTTCCTGAATAAAGAGGTAGGCCTTATCGATTTCATTTCTTTCAAAATAGACCAGGGCAAGACTTTGCATAGAAGCATTATCCTTAACCGTATTTTTAACATCGGTGATGGCAGAAAGGCCTAAATAGTAAATCTGTTTTTCTTGGTCATCCTTGTTTTTATAGAGTAACCCTAATAAATAGGCAATTACAGCCCGTTCATGGTCGGTGTCTTTATATTCACTCAATAATTGCAGGAGTTCTTTTTCCGCTTTTTCGAAATTATTTCCAAATAATGCTCTTGTTGCAGAACTTATTCGATGTTCTTTGGAATCAGTAGGAAGAACGTTGAGCAAGGAATCGCGGTAGACTTCGCTCAGGCTAAAATAATTATAGTGGTTGGTACTTTGTCCATAATGGGAATAGAAATCGGAGAAGGCCCGGTAATAATCAGCCTCCTGTTCACTGGAGAGGCTTTGTCTTGGAATACCTTTTAAGATTTCGTTTGATTCGATGAATCGCCCCGCAGAGGAATATAAGCTTGCCAATTGGATATCGACTTCATTCTTTTTAAAGTTATCATTCAATTGTAGGGCTAGCTTTTTATTTTCATTGACATAAAAGATAGCAGAGTCGATTTGATAGGTCTTGAACTCGTTATAAAGTTTGTCTTGGAAGTTATACCGATCGGCAGGAGAAGGCATTAGTTTCAGGCGTTCCTTGATTTCGAAGATCTTCATCAATTTTTCCTTTTCAAATTCAATCTTTCTGCCTAGCACCTTTTTAAGTTCTCTTTCCACAGAGTCTTTAGGGCTCACATCCACGACAGATTGGGCAAAGGAAGTTTGTCCTACCAGTGCCAATAAATATAAAATAGAAAAGAATACTTTCTTTAATTCAAGTTTAGTTATCATTATCTTCTTCCCACCAATCACTTTTCAGATCATCAATTTCCCTTCTATCCTTTTTAGTAGGCCGACCAGTCCCACGGTCTCTTTTCAGGACAGGTGCGTGGAATGATGATTTGAAAGCATAGGTTTCTTCTACTGGTGTGTGATCTTCATAAAATTGCACGGCCGTTTTGGCGTCAGACCTACGTTCGAGCAATCCAGTAACCTTAATGACCTTACGCTCAATTCCCTTCTGAATGCTATAGGTTTCCCCCACTTTGACGATTGCTGAAGGTTTTACATTTTGGCCATTGAGTTTAACTTTCCCTGCTTTACAAGCTTCTGTTGCCAAACTTCTGGTTTTGAATATACGAATTGCCCATAAGTATTTATCAATCCGCAATTTGTCTGCTGCCTCTGCCATCCTACAAAAATAGTCATATCTTCTTAATTTTGCCCCTTCTGTAACTTACATATCATTAAAAATCTCCATATTTGTTAATAATTTAAAATTACTTTTAAGAATATTATGGTAGATAATACAACCCTTCAAAAATTAATAGAAGAAGCTTGGGAGAACAGACAGTTATTGGAGTACAAAGAATACTACGAGGCGATTGAATTCGTAATTCAGCACTTGGACAAAGGCGAATTACGTGTTGCTGAACCTGTTGGAGAATCTTGGTATGTCAATGATTGGATTAAAAAAGCTGTAATTCTTTATTTCCCTATCCGTAATATGGAGGTGATCAAGAATGATCCTTTTGTCTACCATGACAAAATGAAATTAAAAACAAACTACAAGGAGTTAGGTGTTCGTGTTGTTCCTGGAGCTTCAGCCCGTTACGGTGCTTTTTTGTCTAAGGGTGTAATCATGATGCCTTCTTATGTCAATATTGGTGCGTATGTTGGTGAAGGTACGATGGTGGATACATGGGCAACCGTTGGTTCATGTGCTCAGATCGGCAAGAATGTTCACCTAAGCGGTGGTGTTGGTATTGGTGGTGTATTAGAACCTGTACAAGCAGCGCCAGTAATTATTGAAGACAACGTATTCGTTGGGTCAAGAGCGATTGTCGTTGAAGGCGTTCGTGTTGAGGAAGAAGCTGTATTAGGTGCTAACGTGGTCTTGACAGCATCAACCAAAATTATTGATGTTTCAGGTTCTGAGCCTGTAGAATACAAAGGCTATGTACCTGCGCGTTCTGTGGTAATTCCAGGTTCGTATACCAAGAAGTTCCCAGCTGGAGAATTTCAAGTACCATGTGCATTGATCATTGGGCAAAGAAAAGAATCTACCGATAAGAAGACTTCATTAAACGATGCGCTTCGTGATCATAATGTAGCAGTATAGCACACTGATGCAAAGACTTTATATAGATAAAGAGGATTTGAATCAGGCTTTGGAAACACTGAAGTCTGGGGGATTGATCTTGTATCCTACCGATACCATTTGGGGAATCGGTTGTGATGCGACTAATCCGGAAGCTGTTGAAAAGATTTTTGCATTGAAAGGAAGAGATAAAGGCAAGAGCATGATCATCCTTTTGGGCAATGACAATCAATTACAAAGCTATGTGAGCGAGGTTCCTGAAGTTGCTTATGAATTATTGGAAGCAACGGATAAGCCTTTGACCATTATCTATTCCAAAGCAAAGAACTTGGCCAGCAATGTCGTAGCGGAGGATGGCAGCATTGGGATCCGTATTGTGAACCATCCATTTTGCGAGCAGTTGTTACAAAGGTTCAGAAAACCTATTGTTTCTACCTCGGCAAACATCAGCGGTGATGCCTCAGCAAGGAATTTCGTAGAAGTCTCTGATGAGATTGTAAATGGAGTGGACTATGTTGTTAAATTTGGGCAACAGGATCCATCAAATGGTACGGCATCAACGATCATGAAATTGGATCCGAGCGGAAAATTTGAATTTATTAGAAAATAAATATGAAAAAAATTATCTCTTTACTGATCTGTGCAGTTGCATTCATTGCATTTAGCAATGCACAAACTGCCATTCAACCAGCAAAAGCAGGTGTTAGCTATGGCAAGAAAATAGATAAAAATGGCGCTATCTCTGTCAAACAACTTGAAAAGAACCTAGCTGGAAAAGAATCCTATACAGGAAAAGTTCAAGGCGAGGTTGTTCAGGTATGTACGAAAAAAGGTTGCTTCCTGACGCTGAAAACAGAAGAAGGCAAGGAACCGATCATGGTACGTTTTACAGACTATGCTTATTTCGTTCCTCAAGATATCATTGGCAAGACTGTGGTATTGGAAGGCAAGGCAAAAGTGAAAGAAACCACAGTAGAGTGGCAAAAGCATTATGCTGAGGATATGGGCAAGAGCAAAGAAGAAATTGCTAAAATTAACCAGCCAAGAAAAGATATTTCTTTGGTTGCAGATGGTGTTCTTGTTGTAAAGTAGACGCAAAAGACTTATTTTGGGGGCTGCAAATGAGAATTTGCAGCCTTATTTTTTTATTAATCTTACGTAAATGTCAGTTTTTCAGCCTGTTCCTTGTCAAAGCATTCGCCTTGGTAATCAACTTATGACTTTTGAAGTCCCGAGGATCATGGGCATTCTCAATCTGACACCAGATTCATTTTATGATGCGGGCCAGCACCAATCGCTGAACTTGGCCTTGGAGCATACGGAGAGATTAATTGGCGAAGGGGCAGATATCATTGATATCGGTGCTTACTCAAGCCGGCCTGGAGCAAAGGAAATAAGTCATCAAGAAGAATTAGATCGCGCTATACCAATTATTGAAGCTATACATAAGCAATTTCCAAAAGCTATTCTATCCATTGACACCTTTCGAGCTGATGTTGCCGAGGCCTGCGTAAAGGCTGGGGTCCATATCATCAATGATATTTCAGGTGGGAGTCTAGATGCGGATATGTTCAATACGGTTGCTAGGCTTCAAGTTCCTTATATTTTGATGCATATGCGCGGAACACCCGCTACCATGCAGCAAATGACATATTATGATGATGTCGTAAATGATGTAGCGGTAAGTCTGGGAAACAGTGTTGCAAAACTCAGGGAATTAGGGGTAAAGGATATCATCCTTGATCCCGGTTATGGTTTTGCCAAGACCATTGACCAGAATTATGAGTTACTGATGCGCATCCAAGAGCTACATTATTTCGGATTGCCCCTTTTAGGGGGTATTTCCAGAAAATCGATGCTCTACAAAAAAATAAAATCTACCCCTGACCAAGTATTACCTGGAACAATCGCACTTAACACCTTGCTTCTAGAACGTGGTGCCCAAATATTGAGGGTCCATGATGTCAAGGAGGCCAAACAATTAATTGAAATTTTTTATACCTAATCATTTTGAAGAAAACTAGAGACATAATCACGATAGGTTTTGCCTTATTTGCCATGTTCTTCGGAGCTGGAAATTTATTACTCCCCCCTTATATCGGAATACAAATTGGAGACCATGTATGGATCACCATCTTGGCATTTGGTCTGACCGGAATATTATTGCCTTTTTTCGGAATACTCTCTGTTGTAAATTCAGGGGAATCATTTGAGGATCTTGGGACTAGGATCAACAAATTCCTTTCCCCTATCTTAGGAACCGTCATCATGCTCTGCATTGGGCCTCTGATTGCCATTCCGAGGACAGCAGCTACAACCTTTGAAGTTGGTATATTGCCCTCATTCCCTAATGCAGATCCCCTTTGGACCTCGATTGCCTTTTTTGCAGTGACTTGGTTACTGACCATTGCACCATCAAAAGTGGTAGATATTATCGGGAATCTATTGACGCCATTGCTGCTGGTCTTATTGATTAGCTTGATTGCCATGGGCATATTCTCCCCTATGGGAGATTTCAGTGAATCTTCCTTGGATACAGCGCAGTCCTTTACCTTAGGTTTTGTAGATGGCTACCAAACCTTGGATGTGCTGGCTTCTGTGATCTTTGCTGGGATTATCATTACGGCATCCCGCACAAAGGGCTATACGAGCGTAAAATCAAAGAACCAAGTGGTAATCGCAGCTGGTATTTTGGCTGCATCCTGTCTTTTTATAATATATGGAGGTTTGATCTATCTTGGTGCAACTTCTGGAATCGAGGATTTAGCGATCAAGAGATCGGAATTGCTGATCCGTATTTCTCGTGCCATCATGGGACCATTTGGAACCATTGCTATCGCAGTCAGTATCGCTCTGGCCTGTTTGACTACTGCCATTGCATTGACTTCTGCCGTAGGAACCTTCTTTTCTTCACTGACAAAAGGAAAATTGAGCTATAAGCTATTGGTGACTGTATGTTGTATAGCATCCTGTGTGCTTTCTATTACCGGAGTTGATAATATTATTTCCTTTGCTTATCCTATCCTAACTTTTGTTTATCCGATTGTCATCACATTGGTTCTATACACGGTTTTCTTTGGAAGCTTTGTAAAAAACAAAAAGCCTTATGTGGCTGCTTTGATCGGTTCAACCGTTATTGCCTGTTTATCATTGGCCAAACATTTCAACTTATTGAGTGAAAGCATGATTTCAACCCTGAACCATATTCCATTCTTTCAATATGAATTAGGTTGGGTAGTCCCTTCCTTTGTGTTGTTTGTTTTGTTGATCTTGGTTACAGGTACTGGGCACAAAAAAGAAGAAGAAAAAATGCTATAAATGAAAAGGCTGGTCGATGTGACCAGCCTTTTCATTTATCAATAATGCTATTGACTATCTTACAATACTTCCAGCGGAAATATCTGTATTTGGTCTAACAAAGTCTAGACGGCCATCTGCATCTTCAGCCATTAAGATCATACCCTGAGATTGGATGCCCTTAATTTCTCTTGGTTCAAGATTGACTAAGATGGACACTTGCTTACCTACGATTTCTTCAGGCGTAAAGTATTCCGCAATACCAGAAACGACTGTACGCTTATCAATGCCTGTATCGATGGTCAGTTTCAATAACTTTTTAGTTTTAGCGACTTTCTCTGCAGTCAGGATTCGACCAACACGGATATCCATTTTCATGAATTCATCGAAGTTGATATTCGGTTTTTGTTCCGCTTTAGGTGCTGCTAAAGCATTGCTTGCTTTGGCATTGGCCAATTTATTCAATTGAAACTCTACTTGTTCATCAGTAATCTTATCAAACAACAATTGGGTTTCTCCTAATTGATGACCGGATTCCAATAGATCAGATTTTCCAGCTTCATCCCAATTCTGAGCGGCCAAGTTTAGCATTTCAAAGACTTTCGTAGAGGTGAAAGGCAAGAAAGGCTGGCCTAATAATGCAAGGTTTGCAACAATTTGACTTGCTACGAATAATACGGTTTTAACACGTTCTTCGTCTTGTTTTATTACTTTCCAAGGTTCTTCATCAGCCAAATATTTATTTCCTAAGCGAGCTGCGCTCATAAATTGCGCAAGGGCCTCACGGAATCTGTATTGGGATAGCGACTGCTTGATTAATCCTGGATAGGTAGCAAGTTCCTTTAAGACCGCTTGATCAGATTCAGTCAATGGAGAACCCAATAGTACCTTTCCTTCAAAATATTTATGGGAAAGTACCATCACACGGTTAACGAAGTTACCATAGATGGCCACCAACTCATTGTTTACACGTGCCTGGAAGTCTTTCCAAGTAAATTCAGAATCTGAGGTTTCAGGAAGGATAGAGGTCAGCATGTATCTCAATTCATCTTGTTTACCTGGGAATTCCTCTAAGTATTCATGCAACCATACGGCATGGTTTCTTGATGTGGAAAGTTTGTCACCTTCTAGGTTCAAGAATTCATTGGCAGGAACATTCTCAGGGAGGATATACTCGCCATGAGCATGTAAGATTGCTGGGAAAATGATACAGTGGAAAACAATATTATCTTTTCCAATGAAATGGATCAATGTTGAATTGTCCTCAGGGTTGGATTGTTGTTTCCAATATTTCTCCCAATCCTTTCCTTCATCGATAGCCCATTGCTTGGTCGCAGAGATATATCCGATTGGTGCATCCAACCAAACATATAATTTCTTTCCTTCAGCTTCATCAAGAGGAACATCTACCCCCCAATCCAAGTCGCGGGTCATAGAACGCGGTTGCAATCCGGATTTCAACCAAGATTGGCATTGTCCGAATACATTTGATTTTAATTCATTTTTCTTGCCTTCGATCAACCATTTCTCTAACCAAGGTTGATATTTATCCAATGGCAAATACCAATGTTTTGTTTCCTTTAGAACCGGAGCTTTACCACTTAGGGTTGATTTAGGGTTGATCAGATCTGTCGGGTTAAGTGACGTCCCACATTTTTCGCATTGGTCACCATAGGCACCTTCATTTCCACAGTGTGGGCAAGTTCCTACGATATAACGGTCTGCTAAAAACTGATGGTATTCTTCATCATAATATTGTTCTGAATATCGTTCGATAAACTCTCCTTTTTCGTAAAGGTTCAAGAAGAATTCTTGGGACAATTGATGGTGAATAGGCTCAGAAGTACGGTGATAGATATTGAAAGAAATACCAAACTGTTCAAAACTCTCTTTAATCTGTTGGTTGTATTTATCGATGATTTCTTGAGGAGTTACGCCCTCCTTCTTGGCTTTAATCGTGATTGCAGCGCCATGCTCATCAGATCCACAAACATAAACAACGTCTTTGTTGTTTAATCTTAAGAATCGCACGAAAATATCTCCTGGAATATAAGCCCCAGCAAGGTGGCCTATGTGAAGTGGACCATTGGCATACGGCAATGCAGATGTAATGGTATAACGTTGTTTACTGAATATATCCAATTTGATTGCAATTAATGATTAATATCGAGCCATTTTCAGCTCAGAGAACAAAGATAAGGCAAATTGGAGTATTCTGCTATTTCTAGGGTGATTTTCATGAAGAATACAAAAAAATAATTTCATTATTTAAAAAGTTTACCTTCTTGATCTATGATAATGGAGGCTATTTCTGAAAATATGTATCTTCGCTTCAGTTACAGACACTTATTATTCAATATGAAAAATTCAAGAACAGATTTAGGTCTATTAATAATTCGCATAGGATTCGGATTGACCATGATTGCCTTTCACGGCCTACAGAAGTTAATGGGTGGTCCAGAAAAATGGACTGCAATTGGTAAATCAATGGGAAACTTAGGAATTGACTTTATGCCTACTATTTTTGGATTTACCGCAGGATTAGCAGAGTCCCTGGGATCTCTGTTGTTAATATTAGGTTTGTGGACAAGACCAGCGGCCATTATTTTGGCCTTGACCATGTTGGTGGCTACATTGAACCATCTTGCCAAAGGTGATGGTTTGTCTGGAGCATCACACGCGATTGAATTTATGATCGTCTATATCGCATTCGCCATTATGGGTCCTGGAAAACTTAGCATCGACAAAAAGTAATCGAAATAACAGTTATAAAACCAGAAGGGCTTTGCAAATTGCAAAGCCCTTCTGGTTTTCTTAATTCGAATTTCTATTTAAATACAGTGGCATGCCAACTGTTTTTCATCGGGACCTGCCAATTGCTCTTTAATTCTTCTTCTGTTTGCACTAAATTGTTGAAGACAATGGTTTCAGCATTTACTTCACCTTCTTTGCACAGCGCTTCAAAAACATCCCTTGAAACCAATTGTATATTGTTTTCACTATCTCGGTAACTGATCAAGGTTCTGTTGAATAGACCAATGTTCAATTCTACCTCCAGCTCCTTTAGGATCCTTACTGACTTATCAATAGAACATCCAGTGACCTGAGCGATCTCTTCGTCAACAGTTAATATAATAAAAAGGTTATTGATAATTTCTGCCTTGCCCGCTAACTGACTACCATGCGCAGTCCATTCTCTGATAAAGGAATCTAATTTTGCTTGAGCGATCTCATGCTCGGGTTGTGTGAAAAATCGATCTGCCTGATAAATCCAAACTTTCTTCATATCTCAATCTATTAATGCGTGTAATACGGAGAAATCATGAGATACACAATTACTCCTGTAACTGCAACATAAAGCCACATAGGATAAGTGATGCGTGCTAGCTTCTTATGACGCTCATAGGCACCAGCAATCCCTCTAACAAAAGTAAATAATACGAATGGGATAATGACGATCGATAAAATGATATGTGTCACAAGAATGAAAAAATACACATATTTAATTGCTCCTTCTCCACCATAACTTGTTGAAGTGGAAGTCATATGATAAGCTACATACATCAGCAGAAACAAGGAAGAGAAAACCATGCACAACTTAATCAAGTTTTCGTGCATCTTGACATTTCCTCTTTTGATAGCTGCAACTGCGATTACCAAACATACTGCTGTCAATCCATTGATGGTAGCATAAATCGGAGGCAGAAAACTAAGGGGTTCCACATCATAGCCCATCTTTTGTAGGTTTATGCCAAATAAGGCAGCAACCGCTAAAGGAATAATTACAGACAGGGTCCAGATTATGCCTTTATATTTCTTTTCTTCTTCAGTCATTCCCATAATTACTTTCTCTCTACTTTTAATGGATTATTTCTAACCTCCTCAACCAACTGTACCTTGATCTCATCTTCTAGGCGATCCAATTCTGACCGAAGACTGATATCATAGAAACCTCTGATCCTTTTCTCGGAATCTATCAAGACAAATTGGTTGCTGATAATAAATTTTGTGCTATCCGCTGGTACCGGCATGGCTTCAATGAGCATCGCGGTTCTTGCAAATTCAAAGATATCTACACTTGGTTTGTTCACGACAAACCAATGTGGATTTTTGTCTTTCTTGTAAGGCGCAATAAACTTTTCCAAATCTGCTGAAGAATCATTCGGGTCAACTGATATAGAATAAAGTTCCACCTTCGGATTCGATTTGAATCTAGCTGCAATGGTACTCATATCATGAACCAATTGCTTAGAAAGACCTTGATCTCTGGTATAGAATAAATGAACTACTGAAACGGCTGTGTCAGTACCTAGGAATTTAACCGGTTTATTGTCATAATTCATAAACTCAACCGGACTTAATTGGTGGAATATGGTGTCGGGGATTTCTCTTCCCATCACACGTCGCATTTCACCAGAAAGCTTTTTCTCTCCAAAAACTGGCAGCTTAATGTACTCATTAGAGCCCATTTTATTAACCAGTATATATAAAAAACCTGGCACAAATAGAACAAGTGCCAGGATTATTAATTTTGATATATTTTTTGAACGAGTATTTTTACTCATTACTTATATGCTTATTGATGTGGGAAAGTAGGTTGATGAGTCATTACAGTGTGTAAATAACCACCTTCAACCAACATTAAAATAATGAAATAGATAATAAAGAAAAATACTACTGCACAAGTAACGATAAAGCTAGATTTCTCGAACTTCAAGTGCATGAAGAATGCTACGATATAATAGGCTTTTACCAATGTCAATACAATATAGATTGTATTCACTAGCATTCCTTTTTGTATGATTCCCCAGTGGTGTACAAAACCTAAAGCGATTAAGAATTCTAATGCTGTTAAAGCTAATAGAACAAAGAATACACTCCAGATACGTTTTTTATCCATTCCTTCGCCATGCGCATGCGCATCGTGTTCTGATATATTTTCGTGATTAGTCATGTTCAATGAATTTTAAAATAATTCTTACAAAAATTATACTAGGTAGAAGAAGGTAAATACGAATACCCAAACTAAATCCACAAAGTGCCAGTATAAACCTACTTTTTCAATCATTAGGTAAGTTCCTCTTCTTTCAAACGTATTGTTTAAGGTCATGCTCAACACAATAATGTTCAACAATATACCGATTGATACGTGGAATCCGTGAAAACCTGTAATGGTAAAGAATAGATTAGAGAACTGCAATGCAGCTGTGTAAGAAATGTCCTTGGTGAAATAAGGTTGGAGAGCATTTACAATGGCATTATCATCCGTTAATCCAGTTGCTGGATTTTGACCGAACCAGAAGCCCATGTGATGTAAGTGGCTCCACTCTAAAGCCTGACAGCCTATGAACATAAGACCACCTAAAATAGTCCATAACATCCATTTGACAACCTCTTGCTTTGAATTTCGATGTCCTGCTTCTACGGCAAGTACCATCGTAACGGAAGACATGATCAAAATAAAAGTCATGATACCCACGAAAACCAAAGGTTGACCTGAATCTGCGATACCTGGAATAGATTGGAATACCTTATCCGCATCAATCCAGCTAGGTTGCGCAAATTTTTGAGCACCATAATAAATCAAGAATGCAGAGAATGTAAATGCATCTGATACTAGGAAAAACCACATCATGATCTTTCCATACTCTAAGTTCCAAGGTGATTTACCTCCGCTCCAAGGTCCTTGTTTTACCTTATCCAATTGCGATACTGTTGTACTCATTGTTTACTGTTATTGATTCAAAAGTAAGAAAACATAAATATAAATCCATAATAGACCTAGAAAATGCCAAAATATAGAGGCAAGTTCCATCCGGAAGATATTGTTATCAAGAGCAATTTTGCGCATTGCTCCAATATAACATCTAACCAACACCAATATTCCGGCTATGATGTGGGCTAAGTGTAAGCCTGTAAATACGTATATGAACGATTGCGAAGCATTAGAGTTCACAAAGGTTATCCCTCTATGAAACAATACAGACCAAGCTTCGACTTGCAACCAAAAGAAAACTACCCCTAATACAATAGTAATCAATAAGTAGGTCTTTTGTTTTGATATTTGATTAGCTTTTACTGCTTTGAAAGCAAGGTACATGCTAACACTACTTAATACAATTACTGCGGTACTATAGATGAACGCATATGGTAAGATAGTTTTGATCCCCTTATCTACACCACTTGCAGTATATACTATAAATCCACTTGTCAAAGCAGCAAACATCATGAACATACCGATCATTCCAAGCCAAAGATTAAATTTCTTTGCTTTTCTTGATTTTAGTAGTTCTTCATTCATCAACTCTTGCTTATCCATCGATAATTGTAAATCCATTTTTTATTTAAAAGGTATAAAGTCAAACAACAACACTAATTGAGTTAAGGGCAAATAAGCAAAAGAAGTAAACATGATCTTTTTTGCTGTACTGACCTCCATCTTTTGAAGATGTTGATAACCATACCAGGTGAAAAGTAATCCTCCTATTAAGGAAAGAATGGTAAATACCCATCCGCCAATCCCAAAATACATCGGAAGAAAACCAATTGGAATCATTAGCAGACATGAAACAAAAATGAACCATGCTGATAATTTATCCTTCCTCGTCGTAGGTAGCAATCTGAAACCTGCTCTTTTGTAATCGTCATCAGATACCCAAGCAATTGCCCAGAAATGTGGGAACTGCCAGAAGAACTGAATGGTAAACAAAACCAATGGCGTAATTACGATTGCCTGCTCACTTACCTCGGCATATGCTAATCCGAATCCTGCAGATTCAAATGCAGCGTAATAACCAATTAGTGGTGGCAATGCTCCTGGAATCGCTCCTACCCACACTGCTATTGGTGATTTTTGTTTTAATGGTGTATAGACAAAGGCATAAAGGAAAATTGAAAACACAGATAGTAAACCTGCTATAAAATTCAATTCTACCAAGATCAAAGTCCCAGCTATTCCCATGAACACGCTTAAAATTAAAGCCTGTCCTGTGGTCATCCTTCCTGCAGGTAATGGTCTATCTTCGGTACGCTTCATTAATTTATCAAGATCTCTTTCGATGATCTCGTTAAATCCATTGGCAGCACCTGTTACCAAAAATCCTCCAATAGTCAACAACGCCCAATTAAACCAGATGATATCACCTTGCTGTGTTGCTCCAATCAAAAATGAAATGGAAGCAGAGAACACAACTGTTAGCGTAAGCCTCAGCTTGACAAGTTTGTTAAAATCTGAAATAAATTCCTTCATAACCAAAATAAATCCCTAAACCGTTGTTGATAATGCTTTCTCTGGTTTGTTAAGGATCAACAATAAATAATATTGTGAACCAACCAATAAACTTGCAATTACCAAATGCACTGTTTGTGCCACTGCGGGAACATGAAACCTAGCCAATATTATCCCTGACAACATTTGGATACAAACTAATACCAATGAAATCTTCGCATACTTGAATTGAACCGTATTGATCAATTCTGAAGACCTTATCTTGAAATATAAAAATACACTCAAGGCTAAAGTGACATATGCTAAGAGTCTATGCGTTACATAGGGTAACCCAATAGAATCAATCCATTCGCTACGTTGTACTCCTTGTTGATTAAGATGGTCGATTATCTCCCGAACATCAGTACCAAATACTACTTGAATAACTAAAATTGCCAATGAGATCAATGTGATCCATGTAAACCCTTTATTGGTATTCTTCAAGAAAGAGTTGTCTCGCAATTTAATCGCCCAATAATATGTCTGTATAGCAATACAAACAATTATCAAAGCCAACAGCATGTGAATGGTAATGACCCAAGGGGTAAGATTTGTTGAAACAACAATCGACCCTAACCAGGCTTGTATAACAACGACAATAAGATTAAGAACGCTCCATATGACTATGGCTTTTTTCTTTTTCCAATAAGTAAAAGAATATATTGCTGTAAACAGCATACTGAAACCGGCTAAAACTCCAGTCAGACGATTTATATATTCAGTCCAAGTTTTTACAGCATTGAATTCTTCATGCTCATGGATTGTTTCATCGTGACGAATTTGATCTGCTAAGTGCGAATATCCAAACGCTTCGATCATTTTGGCAAAGCGTTCATTCTTCTTGATGCGACCTTCTACATAATGCTGCTCGAAACCTTCAGGTAATTGAGAAGCATCTGTTGGAGGGATAATCCTGTTAAAACATTTTGGCCAATCCGGGCAACCCATTCCTGAACCTGTACTCCGAACGACTCCTCCTGCTGTTATTACTAAGAAAAGAACGATAATCGTGATCTTATTTATCCGTATAAAACGCTTTTCAGCTGCTGGATACATAGATCTCTCCTTTTACATTAAAAAGTATAAAGAGAGGTAGGTATGAACCTACCCTTCTTCTTCTCTGTTATGCTCACGATTGTAAACCTTTTGAGCTTCAATACCTTCTTCATTTCCTTCCCAGTCATGCAATAAGTTTGAGCTCATTGTTTGTGAAAGTGGAGTGCTTTGAGGAATGAAATCTGCATCATGTCCAGGTTTACTGTAATCATAAGGCCAACGGTATACTGTAGGGATTTCTCCTGGCCAGTTTCCGTGAATATGTTCTACTGGAGTAGTCCACTCCAATGTATTTGCATCCCAAGGGTTTTGCGGAGCACGTTTTCCACACCAGATGGATCCGAAGAAGTTCCACAAGAAAGCAACTTGTCCAACAGCTGAAACGATAGCTGCCCAAGTAATCAACAAGTTAACTGATACCCATTTTTCCATAAATGGAAACTCAGTGAAAGCATAGTAACGACGAGGAACCCCATCAATACCCATAAAGTGCATTGGGAAGAATACCAAGTAAGCACCAATGAATGTCAACCAGAAGTGGAAGTAACCCAAACGCTCGTCCATCATACGTCCGAACATCTTAGGATACCAATGGTAAACTCCTGACAACATACCGAAGATAGATGCTGAACCCATTACCAAGTGGAAGTGAGCTACTACGAAATAAGTATCATGTAAGTTGATGTCTAATGCTGCGTTACCTAGGTACAAACCTGTTAAACCTCCAGATACGAAGAAAGAAACCATACCGATTGCAAACATCATCGCAGGAGTGAAACGGATGTTACCTCTCCATAGAGTTGCAATATAGTTAAAGGCCTTAACGGCTGAAGGAACAGCAATGATCAAGGTGGTAATCATAAATACACCTCCCAAGAATGGACTCATACCTGTTACGAACATGTGGTGACCCCAAACGATGAAAGATAAAACTGTAATACCAACTAGGGAATAAACCATCGCATGGTAACCAAAGATTGGTTTACGAGAGTTTGTAGAAATTACCTCAGAAGTTAAACCTAATGCAGGCATTACTACGATATATACCTCAGGGTGTCCTAAGAACCAGAATAAGTGTTGGAACAAAATTGGAGATCCACCTTCGTTAGGAAGGATAGTACCTTGAACCACTAAATCTGATAAATAGAAGGATGTACCTACTGAACGGTCAAAGAATAATAATACTACTGCAGAAACTAAAACTGGGAAAGATAACAAACCAACGATAGCTGTTAAGAAGAATGCCCAAATAGTAAGAGGCATTTTCCATAATTCCATTCCTTTAGTACGCATGTTCAATACTGTAGAGATATAGTTAACACCTCCTAATACCTGTGATGCAATAAATAAAGCCATGGAAATTAACCATAGGGTCATACCTAATCCAGAACCTGCGATAGCTTTTGGAACTGCAGAAAGTGGAGGATAAATTGTCCATCCAGCAGATGCAGGACCACTTTCAATGAAGAAAGAAGCAACCATGATCACACAAGCGGTAAAGAAAAACCAGTATGATAACATGTTCATCAATGGTGAAGCCATATCTCTAGCTCCCAATTGATAAGGGATTAATAAGTTACTGAACGTACCTGATAGACCTGCTGTTAATACAAAGAATACCATCATGGTACCGTGAATAGTTACCAAGGACAGGAAGAAGTCCGGTCTAATTCGACCACCTTCAGCCCATTTTCCCAAGAAAACCTCAAGAATTGGAAACTCATGATCAGGCCATGCTAATTGAATACGGAATAAAATCGACAGGATCATAGCGAAAACCGCCATTATGATACCAGTGATCAAGAACTGCTTAGCAATCATCTTATGATCTTGACTGAAGATATACTTCGTCAAAAAGGTCTCATGATGGTGATCATGTGATCCGTGATGAGCTGCGTCGTGCGATATAACTGTAGTTGACATATTCTATTTAAATTCTCTGTTATATTTAATTTATTGAAGCCGCGATACGGTCATTCTTCTCAGTGTTTCCTTCTGTTTGAGCAAACTCTTTTTGAAGGTCTTCTGTGAAGAATTTAGCTTGTTTGCTTAACCACTCCTTGTACTCAGCTTCGGTAACCACTCTTACATTCTTTTGCATGTTGTAGTGAGATTCACCACAGATCTTCGCACATAACATTACGAAGTTGTATTGTGGATCATTCATCTTATCACGCATCTCATCAGTAGTGATGGTTGGTGTAAACTGGAAGTAGTTGGTCATTCCTGGTACTGCGTTGATTTGAACACGGAAATCAGGAATATAAAAAGAGTGAATAATATCTTTTGACATAATGTGGAAACGAACTGGTTTGTTAACCGGAATTACAATTTCATCCCCTTTAACATCATCCCAAGCTGTTTTATCATTATAGTCTATACCATAAGAGTTCAATGGAGTAGTCAATTTATAATTACGTTTTCCAAATTCACCATCCGCTCCTGGATAACGAACTGTCCACATGAACTGCTCACCTAAAACTTCAATCTGTAAAGCTGATTTTTTTAGATCTTCCGGAATATTGGTGATTGATCTCCAAGTAAAGAAACCGAACAATACCAAGATAGTTAGTACTACCGCTGGAACAATTGTCCATAATCTTTCAATAGCATCGTTATGTGGATAGAAATATGCTTTGCGTTTTGCGCGCATCCTGTAGATAAAAGTAAAGGTCAATAATAAAATATGAACCAATACTAATACGATAGTAATGATAACTGTAGTGATGATAAACATTCTATCGATATCCTTACCATGCTCGGTCGCCGCAGGTCTCCATGACCAACTTCCCCAAACTGCATATCCGTAATACACAAATCCTAAAAATCCAACCAAGAAAACAAATAATAAAACTGCTTGTAGTGTATTATTTGCCAAAGGATTGTATTTTCCATTTACTTTCTTAGTCAATACGTAGATCGACTGTACCTTTCCGATAACTGCAACCACAGTACATAAAACCAAGAAAAGTAAAATATAGTAAGTCAAGTTTTTGTAAACCTGAGGATCAATTTTCTTCTCTTCTTTGGTTGTTGAAGCAGCCGGAGTTACTGTGCTGCTTGAAGTACTAGATGCTGAAACGCTAGCTGAATCTGTTGCAGCAGGCGCCGCAGCAGCACTATCAGCTGGTGCAGCAGCCGAATCTGCAGTTACTGCAGGTGTTGCCGCTTGCTCAACCTTCGCTGTATCAGCTGCTTGTTCCTGAATGGTAGCCATTGCAGGAGCAGCAAACAATAGGTTAATAGCTAATAAGCCTCCAAATAAGGACTTAAATCTGTTATGTAATTTAAACTTCATCTCTTATAACACGTTTGAACGTTATTTCAACTTAATCTCTATTAAATTTGGTGGTGTAAACTTTCATCCAAGAATGGGTGGTTCTTCGGTACCAAAGCATGTTTGCTCAATTTCGAAAGAACTAAGAAAGTAAAGATTCCAACAAATCCTATTGCAGTACCGATTTCAATGAAACCAAAACCACGGTGTGCATCAACTGTACCAGGCATTACCATGATATAGTAGTCTAACCAGTGACCTAACAACAATACGATAGATACAAACAACATCATGTTTTGCTTACGTTTTGCGTCACGGTCTACCAATAGTAATAATGGAGCCACAAAGTTAATAACAATATTTATCCAAAACCATGGCTTGTATTCTGGTTCCCAACGTTTATAGAAATAAACAGTTTCTTCTGGAATGTTTGAATAGTAGATCAACATAAATTGAGCAAACCATACATAAGTCCAGAAAATCGAGAAACCAAACATTAATTTACCTAAGTCATGTAAGTGGTTTTCATTTACCCAGTTCATATAACCAGCTTTCTTAACCAAGATTAAGATAACTGTAATAGCAGCTAATCCGCTAACCCACATAGCTGCAAAGTTGTACCAACCGAACATGGTAGAGAACCAGTGTGCCTCTAAAGACATAATGGTATCAAATGACCAGATTGGAGTAGTAAATCCGAAGATTACCAAGAATATTGCGGATAATTTAAAGCTCTTTTTATATGAATTTAAGCCTCCTGCTAAATCCTCGTTGTAAGATAATTTTGCAAGGATAAAGGCAAAAATGCTATAACTACCCATAAAAATAATCTGACGGATCAAGAATCCTGGTACATTTAAGAAAGCAGATTTTCCAGCAACTAAACTGTCATAGTTAGGGCTGTTTGGATCAGTTAATCCATCTGCATGCCAGTGGTGGTATAAATTATGTGTATTCAATCCTAACGCTACGATGATTAATAGAATCACGGAAGCAATTGGAAGGATACTAGCCATTGCCTGAGGAATACGGATTAAACCTGCAGACCATGCTGATTGAGTTACTAATTGTAAGGCAACGAAAAAAGCTCCTGCTGCACAAACACAAGTAAAATAATATCCCATCAATAATAAATTGGCATATGTACGCTCAACCATTATATGGTCACTTGATAGTAAGCCAATTGCAATTGCGGCTATCCCTACAACGATTGCAACTAAACTCAGGACCTTTGCGATACCTGCGAATTTAAATTGCTCGCTGAAATTATAATCGTGATGATGATTGTGAGTTCCCATTTATAATATTCGATGTTAAATTATTTTTTTTGCAATTCGTGAACATACATTACCACTTTCCAACGCTCTTCTGGCGATAGTTGCGAAGCGTGTGAACCCATCGCATTATATCCATAAGTAATTGTATGGTAAATCTTTCCATCTGTCAATTCAGACATTTGACCTCCTCTTGAAGATGGAGTTCCAGCTGATTTATGGTATGATGGCGGAGGAGGGAAATTCTCTAGAGCTCTTTTACCTCTAGAATCCTCAACTTCTCTATCTTTTGTAATAGCACCATCACCTGCTCCATCTTTACCATGACAAACTGCACAGTACGTCAAGTATAAAGCCTCTCCTTCTTTTAAGTGAGCTGGATTGACAACTAAAGGGTTCTTTAATTCCAATCCCGCACGCTCATATTCTTCAACAGAGTTTCCATAGTCAAAACGATCAAATCCGATAGGATTAGACCCTTGAGGTGGAGTTTGAGCTGTACTATTATTCTTAAAATTCTTATTTGGCTGATCCGGATTAAAAGCAATTGGATCATACATATTACGTGAGAATTCCCATCCTGCACTGCGAGTGGTGCCATCTCCGCATGAAGAAACAACTGCTGCTAAAGCGACAGCAACACATACAGTTCCAAGAAAATTCCTTTTATTCATAACTAACATATTTTCTTTCATTGTACTTAACTTCTACTGCTCCTGCTTCTTTCAATAAGCCATCGATCAACGCATGGTCAGTATTTTCATTTGCATCTACTGCAATAATAAAACGATCATCCGTAGCTCTCAAGTCCATCACACGTGGTGCACGGCCTGGAAATAAATGGTTACGGAAAAAGAATGTTGCAACCATACCCAAGGCACATAATAAAATTGTCACCTCAAATGTTACTGGAACAAAGTTTGGCAATGGCATCGATGGTTTACCACCAATATTCATCGGCCAGTCATAGGACATTGTGTAAAACAAAAGACTAAATCCTAAAACTGTTCCCAATGCACCGAAAATAAATGCTGCAATGGGTAATCTTGAAGGCCTTACCCCCAACTTCGCCTCAATCCCGTGGATTGGCATCGGAGTAAAACAGTCGTAAATGCTAATATTGTTTGCTTGCAACTTGTCAATCCCATGCATCATTTCATCAGGATCAGCAAAACTACCTAGTATATATTTTGTATTGCTCATTGCTATTATTTTTGATGTAATGCCTTAATGTCTGTTTCTGTAACTGTATCGTATTTATCCAATGAATCTCTGAAGTATTCAACTTGTTCCTCAGGGAATGCACCTTCTTGTACAAGTTTAGTTTTATGCTGTAAGCTTGAGCTTTTCAACAACAACTTAACCTCTGCAATTGCAATACCTGGTAAGAAACGAAGGAATAATAAGAATAAAGTAAAGAACAACCCGATAGATCCAACAAAGATACCTACGTCCACCCAAGTTGGGTAGAACATTGCCCATGATGATGGTAAGTAGTCACGGTGTAATGATGTTACGATAATTACGAAACGCTCAAACCACATACCGATGTTCACAACGATAGACAAAATCCAGGAGATAGGAATACTTGTACGAATTTTCTTGAACCAGAATAACTGTGGAGAAATTACGTTACATGTCATCATCGCCCAGTAAGCCCAAGCGTACGGTCCAGCAATACGGTTAGCAAATGCATACATCTCGTATTCAGAACCTGAGTACCATGCAATGAATAACTCAGTTAAATAGGCGATACCTACGATTGAACCTGTAGTCATGATAATCTTGTTCATGGCTTCAATATGGAACATAGTAATGTAATCCTCAAAATTCATTACTTTACGTAAGATCAACAATAAGGTCTGTACCATCGCGAAGCCTGAAAAAATCGCCCCTGCAACGAAATATGGAGGGAAGATTGTCGTATGCCATCCAGGAATTACCGATGTAGCAAAGTCCATGGATACGATCGTGTGTACAGAAAGTACTAATGGTGTGGAAATACCAGCTAAGATCAAGGAAACAATTTCAAAACGTTGCCAAGTTTTTACCGATCCATTCCATCCAAATGATAAAATAGAATAAACTCTTTTCTTAATACCAGAAGCACGGTCACGAACCGATGCGATATCCGGTAATAGACCACAGTACCAGAATACTAATGATACAGTGAAATAGGTAGAGATCGCAAATGCGTCCCATACCAATGGGGAGTTAAAGTTAACCCATAGGGATCCAAATTGATTTGGTAATGGGAAAATCCAGTAAGCCAACCAAGGACGACCCATGTGAGCTACAACATAAGTAGCAGCACAGATTACGGCAAAGATTGTCATCGCCTCAGCCGATCTGTTAATGGAGTTACGCCAGTTCTGACGGAATATTAATAATACAGCGGAGATCAAGGTACCGGCGTGACCAATACCTACCCACCATACGAAGTCGGTAATATCCCATGCCCAACCTACTGTTTTGTTTAATCCCCAAGCGCCGATACCCGTCCAGAACGTGTATCCAACACTTACAACCCATAACATTGCGCCTAAGGCAGCTACGGTAAAACCGATCCACCACGCTTTGTTTGGTTTATTTTCAACCGGAAGTAAGATATCATCTGTAATCTTTGCATAGGTGATATCCTTGCCGGTGATTAATGGTTCTCTTAATATTGATTCGTTATGCGATGACATAGTTATTTTATTTCAGTCTAGAATAAATTATGCTTCAAATGTGTTTCTTACCTTCGTCATATAACCAATATTTGGTTGTACGTTGATTTCTTCAAGCACATAATAAACACGTTCGTTACGTAATGCTTTTGAAACCTCTGACTCCGGATCGTTTGCATCACCAAAGATGATTGCATTTGCCGAACATGCCGCTTGACAAGCCATTTTGATATCTCCGTCTTTCACTTTACGGTTCTCCACTTTAGCCTGCAACTTACCTGCTTGGATACGTTGGATACACATTGAACATTTCTCCATAACCCCGCGAGAACGTGTGGTTACATCTGGATTCAATACTAATTGTGTAAACTCGTTGTTCAAGTAGTTGTCAAAACGAGAATCATTCCAGTAGTTAAACCAGTTGAAACGACGTACTTTATATGGACAGTTGTTCGCACAGTAACGTGTTCCGAAACAACGGTTATAAGCCATGTGGTTAAGACCTTCTGAAGAGTGAACGGTTGCTAACACTGGACATACGGTCTCACATGGAGCGTGCTCACAGTGTTGACACAACATCGGTTGGTAAACTACCGATACATCTTCGTAGTCATAACCAGCTGCCTTAGCAATTTCTTTCTCTTTTGTTAATTTGCCCTCTCCTGTATTCAAGGTATAGTAACGGTCGATACGCAACCAGTGCATTTCACGACGACGGCGAACCTCGTCACGACCTACAACCGGAACGTTGTTCTCAACGTTACATGCAACAATACAAGATCCACAACCGGTACAAGCATTCAAATCGATTGCCATCACCCAACGGTGACCAGGTTGTTCAAATTTATTCCATAGATCATATGTTTGGTGCGTATCAGAGAAACGACCAGACTCAGAATTAGGATCTTTTAAGTAATTAGCAAACGTAGTCTCACGGATAATGTTACGCCCCTCAATGGTGTGGTGCGTTTGTGTTTGAGCCAATTCATAGATTCCAGACGCTTTGGAAATCGAAGCTTTTGCAGCGAATTGAATGGTTCCATTTACTAAACTTGCAAACGGATAAGCATTTACACCTACATTATTTCCTGCCTTACCAACTTTAGTACGACCATAACCAATTGCAACTGAAACTGTGCCTCTTGCTTGGCCTGGTTGTAACAACACTGGAAGGTCTACTTTATAGCCATTTGCTTCAACAGTAACTTTTCCGGTCTCTTTAACACCTAATTCCTCAGCATCTGCCGGGTTAATAGCTGCAAAGTTATCCCAAGTTACTTTAGAAACTGGATCTGGCAATTCTTGTAAGTAAGCATTGTTAGCCCAACGTCCGTCTCTAATATTTGGAGATTCATAAATCTTTAATTCAACCCCTCCAGCAACACGCTTAGCGTCATTAGTAATTGCAGCAGCAATTGCATTGACATCTACGTTAGCTGAATAAGATGAACCTGTGTTTGAACCTTTATAAATAAATCCTTGTTGAAGTACATCTTTCCAAACTTTTCCGGTTCCTGCTAAGATATTGGTCTCCCAATTTTCCTTAACGAAATCATGGATAGGTTTGTTGACACCTGCCCAGTTGATCAAACTTTGTTCAGCTTGACGTGTGTTAAATACTGGATTGATGGTTGGTTGAACAATGGTAAATAATCCCTCTTTTGCAGAAGCATCACCCCAAGATTCCAAGAATGTATTATTTGTAGCAATAGCTTTCAATTCTGATGAAGTTTCATCAGCACGATCACCTAAAGATACTGTATAACCGATTTTAGAAATTGCTGCTTTTACATCATCAGCCTTATAGTAGTCATAAACTGGGTTTGAATTCCAGAAAATAGCTACACCTACTTGCCCAGCTTTAGCAGCTGTTAAGAAAGTTTGGAATGCTGAATCTGATCCTTGATGTTGTTTAGAGAAATTATCTAGGTCAATGATTGAACCATAAGCCCCTAAGGCTGTATTGATTGCGTTTGCTAAAGCTTGAACATTGGTGTCATTCGAACCTGCTACAACTACTGATGATCCTTTTGAATTCACCAATTCCTTAGCGGCAAGAGCGATTGCTGTTTTTGCTTTTGCATTGTTTGTACCACCAGCTACTGATTGTCCAGTAATGGCATTGTACAAGCTAATTAATACTGCTCCTTCTTCTGAAGGTTTGATTGCAATACGAACGTCTGCATTCGAACCAGTCATTGATAAACCTGATTCAAATTGAATATGACGTGACATCTTTCCGCCTTTCAACGATTTATAGTCACGGTTTTTAATATAATCTTGTGTATGCTCTTCTCCAGCTACCCAAGTTCCTAAAAAGTCAGCTGCTACTGAAACAACAACTTGTGCTTTATCAAAGTGATACGAAGGAACAACTGCTTTACCAAATGAAGCTCTATTGGCTTCAATGATACCGCTGTAAGAAACTGCATCAACTTGAACATGCTGCGTTGCAGGATATTTTGCTGCAAATGCTGCGATAGCAGCCAATGAAGAAGGACTATTGATTGTGTTTGAAACAATTGTAATCTGTTTTCCTGCTGCTTGTGCTTTATTCAATGCATCAACTACCGCTTGGTCCAATTTTGCCCAATCTACATCTTTACCTCCAATTTGAGGGTTCTGTAATTTGGACATATCGTACAAGTCAAGAACAGATGCAGATGTTGAAGCGTCTGTACCTTGATTTAAACCAACTGCATTTGGATTTGCTTCCAATGAAATTGGTCTTCCTTCTCTTGTCCTAACGATTACACTCTGACCATTGAAGGAAGAAGCGTAGAAGTTTGGTACACCTGGAGTTACTTCTTCAGGTTTGATTATATAAGGTACTGCCTTGTGAATTGGCGTACGGTTACACGCTGCCAATGTCACAGCTCCTAAACCAAAACCTAAAGCTTTCAAAAAGTCACGACGAGGTGTCTTGGTACTTAAACCAGCTTCATTTAACACATCTTCTACGGGAATAGGCTCAGCAAACTCACTCTTGCTTCCTTCAACAAAAGCAGGAGTTTGATTCAATTCCTCTAAACCTTTCCAATATTTTTTATTGCTTTCCATTTAAGCTATATATAAGATTCCGTTATTCTAAATTAATTTATTAATAATGACACTTTCCACACTCTAATCCACCGATCATAGCTGCTGTCATCTTCTCACCTTTTTTCAACTTATCATGAGCCTCGATCAATTGATCATAGTACGCATTGTCTGTGTTCACAGAAGTTTCTTTGTGACAGTCAATACACCATTTCATGGTAAGTGGTGAATATTGGTAAACTTCTTCCATATCTTGGATAGGACCGTGACATGTTTGACATTCAACTCCTGCAACTACAACGTGTTGTGAGTGGTTGAAATATGCAAAGTCCGGCAAGTTGTGGATTCTAACCCATTCGATAGGTCTTGTGTTTGTACCATATGTTCTAGCTTCTGGATCCCAATCTACTGCACGGTATAATTTCGCAATCTCTGGAGAAATGTTACCATCGTAATGATCTGAACCTGTTACTGTATTGTGACAGTTCATACATACGTTTGCTGATGGAATCGAAGCGTTTTTCGATTTAAATGCTCCACCGTGACAATACTGACACTCAATCTGATTAACACCAGCGTGGATTTGGTGAGAGAATTTAATTGGCTGCACCGGTTTGTAACCTTGGTGAACACCAACATTCCACATGGTTTTCCAACCTGCTACACCCAATAAACCAACGACCATCAGTACAACGAAGAATACCAACTTCTTGTTCTTTAAAAATGCCTTAGCAAATTTTACAGAACTGCTTTCGCCTTCCTCTTCACTTTTCGCCTGAGCCTCAGCAATTGACGCTTGGTTGTTAGCAATAACACGTTCTAAAGTTTTTGTTACCCTGTTCAATGCAAAGATCACTGCCACAGCAACCACAAACAAAGCAACCAATCCGATAATCATCAAATTGTTCGCATCTGAACTTGCAGCACCAGCACCTCCAGCAGCAGGACCAGCAGCCTTTTTCTCAGCTAACTTCACCTCTTCTGCTTGCAGGTACGCAATGATATCCTTAATATCACCTTCAGAAAGGTTAGCATAAGGAGCCATTGTTGTAGCAAACTGAGACTTCAATTCAACAGCTTGTGGATCGCCTGAATCAATCATCCCTTGCGGGTTATGGATCCATTTCACAATCCATCCTTCTTCTCGACGCTCTGACAAGCCAGCCAAATCTGGACCGGTCAATTTCTTACCTACAGCGTGACATGAATTACACGCATTCGACTTGAATAGCGCTGCACCATTCGCAGCATCCTGCGCCTGCGTGGTAGTAGTAACGGCAAATAACAATACCAAACTGATTGATATTGACTTCGCAAGTCTTCCCAAAACGGATGAGATATTTCTCATATTTAGCACTTTATACTATTTTATGTGTAATAATTAATTGTTGACTCTTCAGTACATGTACACAATACCGTACAAAACAATGCACAAAAGTATAACTTATTAAGCAATCCCTGACAATTTGATGACGTAATTTATCAATTTATATTCATTCTAAATAGAGCTCTTTATATAGCTCTATATCATTACAAATTAACATTCAATTGATATTTCAATAATCTTTTTTTAGTAAATTAGCTTCCTTATGAAAGCAATATATTGCATATTAATTTTAATTGTTTTATCTGGTTGTGCTCATTCGCAATCAAACAATACTGCTAAAACTATGGATCAAAACAAAAAATACAACGAATTAACTCCCGAAGAACAATATGTAATCCTCAATAAAGGAACAGAAAGGCCATTTACTGGTCAACTTCTGAATAACAAAGAAAAGGGAACTTATGTTTGTAAACGATGTGATGCTCCATTATACCATTCGGAAGATAAATTTGAATCCCATTGTGGATGGCCAAGTTTTGATGATGAAATTCCAGGTGCTGTAAAAAGAGAAACTGATGCGGATGGTAGAAGGACCGAGATCCTTTGTGCTGCCTGTGGTGCCCACTTGGGCCATGTTTTTGAAGGCGAAGGATTCACCTCCAAAAACACTAGGCACTGTGTCAATTCTATTTCAATGAAGTTTGTTCCAGCGTCTCCTCAGAAATAACCGAGGAACCTCGAACCAATAGCTCACTAGGGATTACAATTTTCTGTAATTCTTTGTTTTTCCCCTTAATCTCATTTAATAGGGTATGGATTAGTTCATTTGCTATGGCAGATGTATCCTGAGTTACCACGCTGATGCCTGGCTCATACAGCTTAAACAGAGTGTGGTCATCGAACGCCACCATATTTGGCAACTTCATACTATACTTTTTCACTGCTTTTAGACCATCAATGGCCAGATAGTTAGTTGCAAATAAAACAGCATCTAAATTATTGGCACTGATAAATTCATGGATTTGATCTATTGAAGAATCTTCGTTTTCATCTATCTTCACTTTTTTAATGAACGCTTGTTGTTGGAACTCGTCAATTGCTTTCATATAGCCATCTAGACGGTCTCGCATCTGGGTTTGATTAGAATACAATGAAACAAAGCCAACTCGTTTATTATTCTGGTTTTCCAATAAGTGCCTAGTTGCGTCAAATGCTCCATTAAAATTGTCCAATACCACATAATGGGTCTCTAATTGAGGGATATAGCGGTCAAAAAGTACCAATGGCACATTGTTCTTGATTAAATTGGAAAGCGTATCATCCAATCCTTCTGGAGGTGTAATGATATACCCATCAACTTGTCTATCATAAAATAATTGGATTAATTCCCTCGCTTTGGTCTCATCATTATCCATACTACAATAAATAATATGATAACCATTGTCATAGGCAATCCTTTCTATATACTTGGCGACATTGGAAAAGAAGGGATTGGAAATGTCTTCAACGATCAAACCTAAAATCTTGGATTGACCAGTCCTCAAACTCTGGGCTAATTGGTTGGGCTTATACCCCACTTTTTTCACATAGTCCAAAACCCGCTTTGTCAAACCCTCACTGATCCTTTTTTCCTTAGCCTTACCATTTAATATAAATGATACAGTCGTTACGGATACCCCAAGGTTCTTTGCAATGTCACTAATTAAAATTCGTTTTCTCATGTTAGGTTAATAAAATGCAATTCAAAATCTATCAAATATATAAACTCGGCTAAATTTTAGCAAATTTATGCTAAAGATTTTGCTAAAAATTTGGCTAAAAGGGTTTATTAGGTTTAAAAACGTACATTTGTTATTGTACACTATTTATAACGACATTTATGAAATTACATTATAAATCATTTGCAATTATTTTTGCAACAGGATTACTGTCTCTTCCTGTAACCAAAGTCGCCGCTCAGCAATATACAAAATATGTTGACCCTTTTATCGGAACGGGTGGTCATGGTCACACTTTCCCAGGTGCTACTGTCCCCTTTTCTTTAGTGCAGCTATCTCCTGATAATGGAAAGAATGGTTGGGACTGGGTGAGTGGCTACCATTTCAGTGCAGATTCCATCGCTGGATTCAGCCATATGCACCTCAGCGGAACGGGTATCGGCGATTGGCTGGATATTGCCATCATGCCCTTAAATCAACCTGTCAACAAAAAAGACTTCGATACCCGAATAAAATTCTCGCACAATAATGAAAAAGCTAGCCCGGGATATTACGAAGTGAGATTAGACAACGGGATACAAGCTAGACTAACATCTACTGAACGCGTAGGACTACACAACTACACTTTCCCAAAAAACACCGAACCAACCATCAGATTAGACCTGGGTCATGCCTATAACTGGGATAGACCAATGGATACCGAAATCAAGATCTTAAATGACAGTACGGCAATTGGTAAAAGGTATTCTTATGGCTGGGCGAATCAACAGCATATTTATTTTGCAATCCGCTTCAATAAACCATTTAACTCTTATTTATTGAATGGAAACAAAACCAATGAAAAACAGATTTCTCAACTCAACAATTCAAGACAAGGCCCGGTTAATGCAGTAAATGCACAATTTATTTTCCAAAAGATAGATCAAGTGGATCTCAAGGTTGCTCTTTCAACCTCATCAGCAGAAAAAGCAGTGGATGCTCTAAATGAAATACCGAATTGGGATTTTAACCAGGTGAAATCGAATGCCGAAAACCAATGGGAAAAAGAATTAGGAAAAATCAAGGTAGAATCTACCGATGAAACTTTGAAAAAAATCTTTTATTCCGCATTATACCATACTGCTGTTTCCCCAACCCTTTATTCAGATCAGGATGGTGAATACAAGAACTACAAAGGGGAATTTCATAAAATGAATAATGCCGGCCAACGTTACACATTATTTTCACTTTGGGACACCTTCCGTGCATTAAAACCCTTACTAACTATCACGCAATCTGAACGCTATACAGATATGATGAACAGCATGTTAGCTTTCTATGATGAAAATGGATTGCTCCCGGTTTGGGACCTTAGCACATTTGAAACCAATACAATGACTGGCTATCATGCTGTCCCTGTACTTGCAGATGCTGTATTAAAAGATATCCCAGGAATCGATCAGGAAAAAGCGTTTAAGGCAATGCTAGCAAGTGCTAATCAAAAAATTAGGGAAGTCCCTGATTATATTGAATATGGATATGTTCCGCAAGATGTAAACGGCGGATCAGTGACATCAACGCTGGAATACGCATTTGATGATTATTGCATTTCCTTGGTTGCCAAAAAACTAGGAAAGAAAAAGGAGTTTGAAGAATACACTAAACGCGCTAAGAATTACATCCACCTTTTCGATCCTAACTCTGGTTTTATGCGGGCAAAATTGAAAAACGGAAAATTCGTTGAACCCTTTGATCCGTTCTATTCAGAACATGAATTCTCAAAAAGCCAATATATCGAAGGAAATGCTTGGCAACACTCCTTCTTTGTCCCTCATGACGTTAGGGGGTTAGCTAAATTGTTTCCTAAAAAGGATGGTCTAGACAAGATGTTGGACACCTTATTCACTGCCCCATCCTATATGACTGGAGAAAACCAATCACCTGATGCAAGTGGCTTTATCGGTCAATACGCTCATGGAAACGAACCGAGCCATCATATTGCCTACATGCATTCCTACCTAGGGAAACCATGGAAAACACAGGAAAAAGTTAGAGCCATTATAGATTCCATGTACCATGAAAGGCCAGATGGATATGCAGGAAATGAAGATGCAGGTCAAATGAGCGCTTGGGCAGTTTGGTCGATGATGGGCTTATACCCTGCTTCTCCTGTAAATGGAGAATATGTATTCGGAAGTCCAGCCCTTGACAAATCTGATATTACAATGCCAAATGGCAAAACATTCAGCATTATTGCCAAAAACAACTCTAAAAAGAATATTTATATCAAATCCATTACTCTGAATGGAAAACCATACAAAAAGACCTATATCACCCATAAGGACATGTTAAAGGGCGGAACTTTGGAATTCCAGATGAGCGATGTCCCGAATCAAAAATTTGGAACAAAAAAGAAATCTTTACCTACTTCAATGGAAAATTAAACAAAACCAAAAATATTACGTTTTGTCATATATTGGCCTTGGGTACACTTATTGTTACTTAAGGGAAAGGAGAAGAAAAAATGGAAGAATTAAACAACAATATTAACATCAAGGACATACAAGACGACAGCAACAATCAAGACTTTTACAAAAACTTTAAAGATAAATTGATTGAGGTAGAACAGTTTCCGACCATCTATACTTTCAAATTCATCGTAAAATCGGATTCTGACCAAGCTGAAAAGGTTAAAGGATTGTTCACTCATGCCTCAGCTAAGTTTTCAGAGAAAAAATCATCAGGAGGAAAATACACTTCGATTTCAATCGAAAACTATGTAAACAATGCCGACGAAGTAATCAACTATTACAAAAAAGTGGGGGAAATCCCTGGTGTAATGATGTTATAAGTAAAATACTAAAACAGAAGAGGGTGTCAAATTGACACCCTTTTTCTATTCTTTCAACTCTTGGATAGCTCTTTCAACAGCGACAGGGTCTTTCAGATTAACCCCTCTTTTTTTCATAGAAATATAAAAATTACCTGGAATAATAACATATCGATATAGTATGTAGCTGCTCATGGAAATTGTTGGCCCACCATCATAAGCCATCCTCATAATTACCAATTCCCTCAATTTGGGGTGAAATGTAATGGTCGACATCCTATTTATCGCATAACTTGTATATGGCAGTGGGTAAGCACCTTGACCATAATCCAAGTAAACCAAAATAGCAGAATTTGCTAAAACCTCTTTGGTTAATTGTGGTTCATAAATATGAGCAGCCCTAACCCTTGTATTGTCAAATGCTGTATCCACCATGCGGACCACATTTCTCCAACCTGAATACATAATCTTAACATTGGCTTTTAAATTTGTTCCAACTCCCCATCCAGTACTTGTCTTTGGGCCATATAAAACCATTTGAGCCGTGTTAAAATAAAAATCGCCTACAGCACCCAATGTTACCGCGGGAATTGTAGTACCTGAAAGAAATTGAGAACCATTTTTCCCGTCGCTCCCATTAGTTCCATTAGTTCCGTTCTTGCCATCAGCACCTTTCAACTTCGTAGGACTTCCCCAACCTGAGCTAGCCTTAGGCCCATATAAGTCTCCAGTCGTTGTTCTAAAATAAAAATCACCATTCTTTCCCAAACTCGTAGCTGGAACTGCAGTACCACTGTAAATCATAGATCCATCAGCTCCTTTTGCTCCAGTTACACCTTTGTCGCCCTTATCTCCTTTTGCTCCTTCAGGACCCATTTCACCCTGATCACCCTTCTTACATGAACCTGCCCCGAAAATAATGAAGGCCAGTAAAATCATTAATAATTTAGTTTTCATAATCTTTTGTTTAAAATCATCATATATTATTGGATGACCTAAACTACTTGTTAATGCAAACTTAAATTATCAATAATGAGTAAATCCCAGTGCAGATTGAGTGAACAATTTATTCTAATGAGGGATTAAATCATAAGCTGTTTAAACATAAATCATCAAATCAATTTAAAGTCAAGGTATTCAACCCTTCCTTCACTTTAAATTCCTTAACCACTTTCCCAAAACGAACTTTAATCTTTTCTGCAGCTTTTGCTTGTACAGTTAAAGAAATAATCCTATTATTTTCCCATTTAAAACTAACTTTTTTGTCTCCCCTAGTTTTTATCCCATCTACCGAACCAGACTTCCAAGAAACAGGAACTGCTGGCAAAAGATGAATTTCACCATTTTGGGATTGAACTAGCATTTCAGCAAAGCCAGCCGCACCACCAAAATTCCCGTCAATCTGGAACGGTGGATGGGTACTGAACAAATTAGGAAGGCAGGTTTTCCCGATCAGTTCCTTTAAATGTTTATTAGCTTGTTCTCCATCATATAATCGGGCATAAAAATTGACAATCCATGCTTTACTCCAACCAGTATGCCCACCTCCTGAGGTAAGTCTGTTTTCAATCGTTTTCTTGGCAGCCTCAAATAATTTAGGGTCATTAGGGTTAATGGAATTCCCGGGATATAAACCCAACAAATGCGACATATGCCTATGTCCAGGCTCCACTTCATCATAATCATGGATCCACTCCTGGATTCCGCCATTTTTCCCAACTCGGATTGGAGGCAATTGCTTCCTCACTTCTTTAATCCGTGCCAGCAGTTCTTTGTCCTCCTTCAATAATTTGGCAGCCTCTTCGAAATTATCAAACAGCTCCAAAATGATTTCTATATCTATGGTACTCATATAAGATAATTGAGACCTGACTTCTTTGCCATCAACCATGGTCTTAAACTCATTTTCAGGAGAGTGAGAAGGATTCGTCACTAAATACCCCTCAGGTGACTTGATCAAGAAATCTAAAACCCATAACAAGGAACCTCTAAGAATAGGATAAGCCACATTCTTCAGGTATGTCCTATCTTGACTGAAAGCAAAATGACGATAAACCGGGAATGTCATCCATGGACCAGCCATCGGCGAGACTCCCCATACGCCATCAGCCACCCCTGTTCTTCCAAAT
Source organism: Sphingobacterium sp. LZ11T8 (assembly GCF_024261425.1). Taxonomy (NCBI): domain Bacteria; kingdom Pseudomonadati; phylum Bacteroidota; class Sphingobacteriia; order Sphingobacteriales; family Sphingobacteriaceae; genus Sphingobacterium; species Sphingobacterium sp. LZ11T8. The sequence goes on from NZ_JANBZY010000001.1 coordinate 448,777, forward strand.
GGGTCAGTCAAGTGGTGGATCGTCCAACCTCGGGCGGCATACATTTCCTTTGCTGTTCTTTCTCCCGGTTTCATTAATTCTTTCATGAAATTCGCCAATATCACACTAGTTTCTCCTAAATCGCCTGATTCCGCAGGCCAATAGTTCATTTGCAGATTGATATTGGTATGAAAATCAGAGTTCCAGGGTGCTTCATATTCCTGGTTCCAAATACCTTGCAAATTGGCAGGCAATCGGCCGGGTGAACGACTTGAAGACATCAAAAGATATCTACCATATTGATAAAATAGTACCGGTAAGCCAAAATCTTCCTGCCCTCCCGAAAAAGCCTTCAACCTTTGGTCTGTAGGGAAATTTGACTCCCCAGATGAATTTATAGCTACTTTAACTCTTTCAAACATGGAACGATGCTCATGAACATGACTTCGATAGTAGTCTTGCGTCTGATCAGCCTGAATATGGTTCAATTTAGATTGAATTATTGATTTCAGGTTCTTTTCTCCTGTAAAGCTAAGTTCCTCCAATTCATAATCCGTGATTCCGGTATAGACCAATTCAAGCTTTTTTACATCTTTAAATCGAATGCCTGACCCCGTATCATCACTGAACACTTCATATTCCCCTTCGATACTCTTGACCATAAGTCCAGCTGCAAATTGCATATGTGATCCGGCAGGTCCAGCATCCTTTTTGACTGAATCTTGAATCTGTCCAGTATAATAGGCTCCATTCTTCCATGTCCCATATTCATTCACATCTCGACTTCTATCAAGCTTTACAGTAAACGAAATTGCTGCTCTTGACTCCCATTTCAGAAACAATGCATCCCCAACAGAAGGGATATAGGAAGTTTGTGTTATTTTATTAGAATGGATTGTAAATGCTGTGCGATGAACTCCTTCATTTAGATTAAGGACTCTTGAATATTCCTCTACCTTATCTTTCCCCCAATCGTATTCCACTCTTACATTTCCCAAAGGCTGATAGGATCGGATCCTAGCAGGAGTGCCAACCATATATTTTGTTGCCAACTCCTTAGCCAAATCGAATTGATTTCTAAATATGGCATCTTGGATTTCCTTCAAGTGCGAGGCAGATTCTGGGTTATTGTTATTGATTGGGCTTCCTGCCCATAGGCTCTCCTCATTCATCTGGAACAGCTCATGATCATATCGACCATGAACCATCGCCCCAAGACGACCATTACCCAATGGCAATGCTTCTGTCCACTTGACAGCTGGTTGTTGATACCATAACTTTAGATCAGACTCCTGACCGATCAGAAAACAAGGAAATAATAAAAGGATTAGGTTTAGTAGGTTTTTCATTTCATGAATTTACAATTTTGACCTAAGACTAAAAAACAAAAGACATTGGACTTGTTGTAAGTTTCAAGTCTAATGTCTTTTCGCTTCTGGCCGTATATCAAAAAAGAAAGAGAGCAACTTGCATTGCTCTCTTTTCCTATATTATTCGCCTTGCGGCTTATTTTCTTGTTTTGGCTTATCTTCTCTTGGAGGACGAGGCAACAAAACTTTACGAGAAAGCTTCATTTTTCCTTGTTTGTCCACATCCAAAAGTTTTACAGTCACCATATCACCTTCTTTGAATACACCGTCCATAGTCTCAAGACGTTTCCAGTCAATTTCAGAAATATGTAATAATCCGTCTTTACCTGGCATGATTTCAACGAATGCACCAAATGGCATGATTGATTTCACTTTACCTTCGTAGATTTCACCAATTTCTGGTTTAGCAACAATCGCTTTGATTCTTGCCAATGCAGCATCGATGGCTTCTTTATTGTCAGCAAAGATTTGAACCACACCTTTATTGTCAACTTCTTCAATTGAAATAGTGGCACCAGTCTCACGTTGCATTTCTTGGATAATTTTACCACCTGGTCCAATTACAGCACCGATAAATTCCTTATCGATTAAGATTTGGATGATACGTGGAGCATGTGGTTTGTAGTCCTCACGTGGAGCAGAAATAGTCTTAGCCATTTCACCCAAGATATGTAGACGAGCTTCTTTCGCTTGATCTAATGCCTGAGTCAAAACTTCCCATTTAAGACCATTGATCTTAAGGTCCATCTGACATCCTACAATACCTTTTTCAGTACCTGTAACTTTAAAGTCCATATCGCCTAAGTGATCTTCATCACCTAAGATATCCGAAAGGATCGCATATTTACCTGTTTTCTCATCAGTGATCAATCCCATTGCAATTCCTGAAACTGGAGCAGCAATCTTAACACCGGCATCCATTAATGCTAATGTACCAGCACATACGGTTGCCATTGATGATGAACCATTTGATTCTAAGATATCAGAAACAACACGGATAGTATAAGGATTGTCTTCTGTAGGAAGAACTTGTTTCAATGAACGCATCGCTAAGTTCCCGTGTCCAACTTCACGACGACCTGGACCTCTATTTGGTCTTACCTCGCCAGTTGAAAATCCTGGGAAATTATAGTGTAAGATGAATTTATTATACCCATGGAAGAAAGCTCCATCGATCATTTGCTCATCATCTTTAGCGCCCAATGTCACTGAAGTCAATGATTGTGTTTCACCACGTGTAAATACCGCTGATCCGTGAGCAGCTGGCAAATAATCTACCTCTGTCCAGATAGGACGTACAGTACGAACATCACGACCATCTAAACGAATTCCTTCATCTAATACAAGATTACGAACTGCGTCATATTGAACATCGTGGTAATACTTCTTCATCAAGAATTCTGTATCCTCATCGATTTCATCACCCATAGTTTCAAAGAATGATTGACCAATCTCTGCGAACTTCTCTGTACGTTCATGCTTGCTAGATTTTGATTTAGCAACTTCATAAACTTTCTCATAAGTAGCTGCATAGATTGCATCTTTCAATTCTGGATTAGAAGGCTCATGGTTGAAATCACGTTTTTCTTGTGATCCTACTAAATTTGCCAATTCAATCTGTCCAGCAACTTGTTTTTTGATAGCTTCATGAGCAAAAGCAATAGCTTCTACCATTTCAGTTTCCGAAATTTCTTTCGCTTCTCCTTCTACCATCACGATGTCTTGTGCAGAACCCGCAACAATAAATTCCAAAGATGCTTTCTCCAATGCTGAAACAGTCGGGTTGATCACCAACTCTCCTTCAATCTTCGCAACACGAACCTCTGAAATAGGTCCATTAAATGGAATATCAGATACAGCAATAGCTGCTGATGCTGCTAAACCTGCCAATGCATCTGGCATAATTTCTTTGTCCGCAGAAATTAAGCTTACCATAACCTGCGTATCAGCATGGTAAGTTTCTGGGAACAATGGACGTAAAGCCCTATCGATTAAACGTGAAATCAAAACCTCATAATCTGAAAGTCTTGCCTCACGACGTAAAAATCCTCCTGGAATACGACCTGTAGCCGCATATTTCTCTTGGTAGTCTACTGATAATGGGAGAAAATCAGCACCTGCTTTAGGTTCTTTTGACGACACCACGGTCGCTAGCAACATCGTTGCTCCTTGTTTCAAAACTACTGATCCATCAGCCTGTTTAGCTAACTTACCAGTCGACAATTCAATGGGAGCTAGTCCGCCACCCATCTCAATTGTTACTTTCTTTTCGTTATAACTCATTGTTTTTTCTTTGTGATGCATTTGCGTCATTTTACATGCACCAAATTAATATTGACCTTTTTAATCGCACAAAGGTAATTAAAAATTCATTGCCGAGTCATCAACGGCCAAAATTTTAGAATCTCAGCCCATTCATTATAAGCGTGGTGCAATTTTATTAATTCAAAATAAAAAAAGGGACCCTGAATATTCAGGGTCCCTTTTAAAAGCTCTTTACAGATTGCTTATTTGATGATATCACGTAAGCCTAATGCTTTGATGATAGCACGGTATCTTTCGATATCCTTTTTGTACAAATAAGCTAATAATGAACGACGCTTACCTACTAATTTTTGTAGGGAACGTTGTGTGTTAAAATCTTTTCTGTTTGATTTCAAGTGCCCAGTTAAGTGAGCAATTCTTTTTGTAAATAAAGCTACTTGTCCTTCTGCAGAACCTGTGTTTTCAGCTGCTCCTGCAAATTCTTGGAAGATATCAGCTTTGTACTCTTTACTTAAATACATTTCGTGAATAATATTAAAGCGTTAAAAATTTTATTAATTGCGTGCAAAGTTAACATCTTCTTACCGAAACAAAAAATTTATTGTTCTTTTATTGATGCTTCTATTGCTCAGTAACTTAGAATTATACTTTAATGTAGATTTTCTTTTGATCTAACCAGTAACAAATTGCCCACATAACGACCAGAAAACATAATGAATAGGCAAACGAACCGATTTCGGGTATTCCTGGAATCTGTGCACATACATTTTTATAGAACCAGGTTAATGGACTACCGAATGTAGTCTCGCCAAGGTCGTTCACTCCCATCGGAATACGGATTAAACCCAAGGTCTTCGGCAACAGCCCACTTAAAACAAAGATAAAAAGTGGATTTTTCCCAAACACATCAAAGAATCGTGTCAACCAATTCTTAACTCCCTGCACTTCTATATACCAGATCATGGTTCCAATTGTCAGAATTCCTAGGCCAGTGGTATATAAAACATATGAACTTGTCCAGATCTTTTTATTGATTGGAAATCCTAATGACCAGGTCCATGCCAAGACCAATAGAATAAACCCGGTTACAAACATCCCAGACAACAGCTTAAAATGTGGTTCATTGGTCTGTGGTACCTTTGTCCATAACCAATCTACTTGACCCTGCTTTTTGATAAACACTCCAGCTAAATAACCGAATACCACCTGAACAACAGCGGGCATAGCACTCATTAATCCTTCTGGATCAAATGGCACACCCTCTCCTTTGTACATATGGGCCACCCCAAGAATTTGCTTGTCTATCGCAGTACCAAACCATCCTTCTAATGAATAAGGATCTCCTGTTCCCAAAAAGGCGCATAATCCCCAATAACCTAAAAGGATCGCCGCTGATATAAATATTAAAGTTCTAGGTTTAAAATAATAAGCCAAAATTGAGGCAAAGAAATAAGCAATGGCAATTCGCTGCAGTACTCCTAAAATCCGAACTCCCTGTTCAGGATTACTGCTATTTACCCATTCCCTAAATTGTAGAACCCCATCAGACCAATGGACAAATGGAAACCAGTTCAATCCCAATCCAATCAAAAAGATCAATATCGTCCGCTTGATCACTTTCTTCCAAAATATGCCATCGCCAGCCTCCTGTAATCTCGGGATCACAAATGACATCGCATTTCCTACTGCAAATAGAAAAAAAGGAAAAACCAAATCCGTAGGGGTACAACCATGCCAAGGCGCATGCTTTAATGGAGCAAACATATGCGACCAGGTCCCCGGGTTGTTAACCAAAATCATTAAGGCAACTGTCGCTCCCCTAAAGACATCTAATGAATAATAGCGCTGTTTCATAATTTATATTCTCCCGAAGTTACAATTAAACCCACATAAAAATGCAATGCAAATACTTTTAATTAGCCAAACAGGCATAAAAACGCATAAAACATCGCTACTTTGCTATATTTTCCGATAAATATGACAACACTTATTAATTTTTTTAAAAAGTATTTGTTTGTTAATTTCTTTTTATCATAACTTTACGAAAGTATTAAATAATCAATTTTAACTTTGGATAGCCTTAAATTATCAATACTAAAGCGGTTATATTTTTCCAATCCGCAATCGATTGCAGAACTTAGTGCGTCGATTGGGAAAAGTGTGCCCAATATTACCAATGCCGTAAATAAATTATTGCAACTAAACCTGATCGAACAAGACGGCCTAGCCCCTTCCACAGGCGGTAGACGTGCTGCTCAATTTGTACCAAACGAAAAACATCTCCCTTTAATTCTATCCATTGCTATTGACCAATTCTATACTTCAGTAGTCGTTGTTGACTTTAAAAACCAATATAAAACTGCAATAAACACTGAAGTGATCGACCTAAGAGAGGACGATGCTTATGAAAAAATTATTGCACTGACTAAAAACACAATCAAACAAACCGACGCTTATCAAATTTATGGAATCGGTGTAACCATTCCTGGATTTGTAGATAGCAAAACTGGCAAAAACAATTCTTATAGTAGCAATTCCCCGTTCTACGACCTGAAAACTAACATTCAAAAAGAATTTAATTTGCCGACTTTTGTGGAAAATGACTCTTCCGCAATTGCAATTGCAGAACATAAATTTGGATCTGCAAAATCCATTGAAGATGTCATGGTGGTCAACCTCAATTGGGGTGTTGGACTAGGAATGATCCTGGACAACGAACTCTACCGTGGACATTCTGGATTTGCAGGTGAGTTCAGTCACATCCCTCTTTCTGACTCAAACAAACTTTGTTCTTGTGGTAAAAAAGGCTGCCTAGAAGTTGATGCTTCCCTATTGGCTGCCGTAGAATCTGCATCTAACTCTCTAAAATCCGGCGAGGCATCCTCGCTACAAGCTGTTTTCAAACAACAAAAATACCTGACTGGTGACCAACTTTTAACTGCTGCCATACATGGAGATCAACTCGCCATGGAAGCGGTCAATAAAATTGGATATATGTTAGGAAAAGGTATAGCAACCCTAATCCATATCATCAACCCTGAATTGGTGTTGATATCTGGACGTGGTGCAAAAGCCAAGGATGTACTGTTGCCTAAAATTCAAAGCGCAGTATTGGAGTTTAGTATCAAAAGATTATCACAAAACACAAAAATTGAATTCTCTAACACAGAAAACATACAATTATTGGGTTCAACATGCATCTGCATCTTGAACGCAGACAAAAACATCTATAAAACACAATTAATAGACTAATTACTTAAAACATCAACAAATGAGCAATTTTTACTCAAAATGTTGCAGTATAACCTTAGTTATGCTTTTCAGCTTATCTTCGTTATTTGCACAACAAACTGTTACGGGGAGAGTAACAGATCCTAATGGAGCAGGTCTTCCAGGAGTGAGTGTGTCTGTTGTTGGAACAAACAAAGCAGCTCAATCCAACATGGATGGAAACTACTCCATCGAAGCCAATAATGGCCAAAAACTACGCTTCACCAGCGTAGGCTATCAAACACAAGAAGTGAATGTTACTTCTTCCACCTTAAATGTAACCATGCAGGAAGATGCTGGTAACATAGATGAAGTCGTGGTAACTGCCATGGGTATCAAAAGAGCACCTAAGGAATTAGGTTATGCTATGAGTACCGTAGAAGCAAAAGAATTGACCAAAACAGGATCACCTAACTTTGCAGGTGCATTATATGGTAAAGCGCCAGGTGTTCGTATTTCTGCAGCTCCAGGTGGTGCTACTTCTGGTATTAACATCAATATCCGTGGGGTCAACTCGATCACCGGTAACTCTCAGCCATTAATTATTATTGATGGTGTTCCAATGAGAACTACTACCTTCAATAACTCTAATTACTGGGGTGACCAAAGAGCAAGAGGTAACGGATTAGAAGACCTAAACCCTGAAGATATCGAATCCATCACTGTGCTTAAAGGTGCTTCTGCAGCCGCATTATATGGTTCCGAAGCATTAAATGGGGTAGTTATGGTGACGACTAAATCTGGTAAAGGTGGAGAAGGCGTTGCAATCGACTTTAATGCAACATATACCCATGACCAAATTGCCTACTTACCTCGCTTTCAAGATGTGAGAGGTCCTGGTTATACAACTCAATATGCTGATGCAGGCCAAGGCGAAGACATGTTCTTCTATTATGGTGATGATCTAGCAGTTGATGGTGTAAAAAGAGGTCTTTTAGGGGCAACAATTAACTTTGGTCCTAAATTCGACGGCCAACCTGTTGTTTCTTGGGATGGTAAAGTTAGACCTTATGTAGCGCAAAATTCATATGGCAAACTATTCAACAACCCAAATAATACCATCTTCAACTTAGCCCTATCGCATACAAGTGATAAAGCAAACACAAGGTTCTCGTTGACTAGACAAGACAACGAAATGACCGCACTTTCTTCATACAACAAGAAGAACATCGCTAGTATCAATTCAACTATGAAATTCTGGGATAAATTGACCACAGATATCGTAGTAAACTATGTTAATCAACATACCCACAACAGACCATTCTTGACAGACCGTCTTGTAAACAACTTTACAGGTATGATCTCGACCTTCGATAACCCAGAGTGGTATTTGGACAGATACAGCACTAGCCTTGGCTATAAATATGTAACTGGTTCTAACCAAAGTTTGACACCTGGAGAAAACCTAAGACACAATGGCTACAAAGCTGACGTATTAGACTTCATGTGGAATAACTTGGCTAGACAATATGATGAATACTCAAACAGGGTGATCGGATCATTTACCAACACTTGGCAAGTAACACAAGACTTCTCTATCCGCGGTAGATTCTCTGCAGATATGACGAACTTAAAAACAGATGATAAACAACCAAACGAAATTCCGGTAGCATTCGGACAGTCTGGATACTATGCATCTAATAATACGACTGCAAATATTTACTACACCGACTTATTGGCTTCATACAGCAAGCAAATCACCGAAGATGTAAAATTAGGTGCAATGCTTGGTTATACAGCTACTAAATTGAATACTACGAATTTATCAGCAAATACCGACGGTGGATTATCTGTTAGAAATTGGTATGATATCAGTGCGTCTAACAATATTTCAAGAGGTAACTCAACAAAATTGAACTCTTTACGTGATGCTACTTTCGGAACCATCAACTTTAACTTTAAAGATTTCTGGTTTGTAGAAGGTACATTAAGAAGAGAGCAAATTTCTCAAATGCACCCTGATAACAACGTTTTATACTACCCTTCCGTAAACACCAGTATTATCTTAAATGAAGCATTCCAAATGCCTGAATTCTTCAATTATGCTAAATTAAGAGGTTCATATGGTATCGTGGGTAAATACCCTGATATCTATTTAAGTGCCTTAAGTTATTCCCAAGCTACTTTGGGTAATCAAGGAACGGATGCATCAGTATTGTATACCCAGATCCCAACTTCTTCTTTCGGTAATGAAAAAATCAAACCTGAAAACAAACACGAATTGGAAATCGGTTTAGAAACAAGATTGTTCAATAACAAATTAGGTTTAGACATTACCTATTATAACGGTAAAATCGTTGACCAGATCTTAAACTATACCCTTCCTTATTCTACAGGTTCTAACTCAATCCTAGCAAACGTAGGTACATTGAGAAACACAGGTTACGAATTTGCATTAAACGGAGCTCCTATTTCAAATGATAACTTCAAATGGAACTCTATCTTAAACTTTGCCTTCAACCGCAATAAGGTAGAAGCTCTTCCTGGTGGTGCTTCCCAATTAATGTTAGCAGATTACGATGGTTCTGCAGCAAGATTAGTTGCTAACGTAGGTCAATCTATGGGTGACATCATGGTACACCCTTATGTGTATGATGCAAGTGGTAAAAAGATTGTTAATGATAATGGTCTTTATCAATTAGATCCAGATGAGTGGGTTAAAGCGGGTAATGCAATGCCAAAAGTAACAGGTGGTTTCATCAATACTTTTACTTACAAAAACATCACTTTAGATGCATTGATCGACTTCCGTTGGGGCGGACATGCCATGCCTACTGGTATCAACTGGATGAAATCTCGTGGTCTATTGGAAGAAACCCTTACAGCAATGGATGCTGAGCACGGTGGTCTAAGCTACTATATCAAAGATGGTAAAGGTATTGCAACAACTGGAAACGCTGGCCCTGCTGGTGAAAAAGTATTCCACGATGGTATGGTAATGGACGGCGTTTTAGCAGATGGTTCTCCAAATACCAATATCATTTCTCAAGCATTCTACTACGCTCAAACCTACAACTGGGGAGGTCCTCAATACTCTAACTCAAACTACGGTTTGTATGTTCAGAAAAACAATTACATCAAATTAAGAGAACTTTCTTTGGGTTATAGATTACCTGCTTCTGTAGCAAAAAGCTTAAGAGCTAAAAACCTTCAGATCTCTGCATTTGCAAGAAACCTATTCTTCATTTATAGATCAATGAAAGATTTAGATCCTGAACAAATGACAGGTGGTTCTTATTGGGTAAACAACGTTACTAATGCGGGTACTTCTCCTGCAACTAGAACTTATGGTTTCATGTTACGTGCAAGCTTCTAAAATTATGAAAACAAACAAATTATTGGTGATCGCGGGATTAATGGCTGCATCACTAGCAACGATAACCTCTTGTAAAAAAGAGTCCTTTGATGCTGAATATCGGAACCCTTCTAAAGTAACGAGTTCAACCATCGAAAAACAATATACAGGTGTACAATATGGCTATATCGAACTAGTCGTTCCAACCTATAGAAATTACTTTGTAACTCTTTCTCCAACCATTCACCGTTATCTACAAACGATTGGCTGGGCAAACACCACTGATCAATTAACGCCAGGTATGGCCGCAATTAACGATCGTTGGGAAAGATACTATAGAGGATTGGCACAGTTCAGGGAATTTGAAAAAGTGTACAACGCTAGCCCTGATGATGAAAAGGCAATGAAGAAAATCTTCTTATTGACTGCAAAGGTCTTTTTCTATGACCTAACGCAACAACAAGTGGATTTACATGGCGATATTCCATGGTCTCAAGCTGGTATGTTAAGTACAAATGGTGGTGATTATACCATCTCCTACTCAAAATTTGACAAGGCTGCAGATATCTATACTGCTATGTTAGACGATTTAAAATCTATCAGTACTGAGTTGAGCACTTATACCCTTCCAGCAGCAGTAGTTAGTTCTTTCAAGACTCAAGACTTGGTTAACTCCGGAAATGTAGACTTGTGGAAAAAATACTGTAACTCCTTAAGATTACGTATGCTGACTCGCGTTGGAAAAGCTTCACAGTTTTCTGCTAGAGCTACCCAAGAAATCAATGAAATATTAGGTAATCCAACAAAATTCCCTGTCCTAGCATCGAATGCAGATAATATCCAAATTGATATCTTCAACAATGCCTCAGATGTGAATGCAAGAGGATTTAGGGATGCAATTGAAAGCTGGAACAACAATATTGCTGGAAAAGTAATGATTGACCACATGTTAAACAATGCAGATCCAAGACTTCCATTTATGTTTGAACCAGGCGCTGGTGCTAATGGAGCTTTCATCGGTCTAGATCAATCGCTAACAAGTGCTGTTCAATCATCACAGATTGCTGGAACACCTGCTAACCCGAGTAAGATTGCCATCTATAACAGATCTACTTATTCTCGCAACCAGAACTTCCCTGGTATCTTGATCACGGCTTCAGAAGTTGATTTCTTGAAAGCAGAAAATCAATTGAACAGTGGAAACGCGACAGCAGCAAAAGCTAGTTTTGAAAAAGCGATCAAAGAATCCATTGAACTACAGGTTTCCTTGAGAAACATCAGTAATGATGGAACCGTAGCAAAACCTACTGCTCCAACTACTGCTCAGACAACAGCTTATATCAATAAAATCGGATGGGGAACAAACAACCTCCAATTGATCGCTATGCAAAAATGGTTACACTTCAACATTATCCAATCTGTAGAAAACTGGTCGGAGGTGAGAAGATTAAACTACCCAACTTTTGCATTCCGTGTTGAAACTTCAGATTTCCAAAAAACAGTTCCTGTAAAATGGAATATGGTTCAAGATGAAATCACGTACAATCAAGAAAACTACAACGCTATCAAAGATCAAGACAACGTTAATACAAAATTATTCTGGGATGTAAATTAATGCCCAAACTAATTATTATTTGAAAAGCCACTTCGCGTGGCTTTTCTTTTATCAACCCCCTAAACTTAATACCAATGAAGAGATCAACATTATTTACCGCAGCTTTCCTCCTTGCTTCATCCCTTTCTTTTGGCCAAGCGCACAACGTCTCCGCGGGTTATCAAAAACCTACTGATCAACAGGTCATCCAGAATCTGGAGCAGTGGCAGGACATGAAGTTTGGGCTCTTTATGCACTGGGGAACCTACAGCCAATGGGGAATCGTGGAAAGTTGGAGTATTTGCCCTGAAGATGAAGGCTGGACCCAACGTAAACCCGAACACGGAAAAACCTATTTTGAATATGTAAAAAATTACGAAAACCTACAGAAGTCCTTTAACCCTGTAGATTTCAATCCCCAAAAATGGGCTGATGCAGCAAAAGCTGCCGGAATGAAATATGTCGTATTTACAACCAAACACCACGATGGCTTCGCCATGTTTGACACCAAAGAGTCCGATTACAAAATCACTTCCAAGAATACCCCGTTCTCTAGTAACCCAAAGGCCAATGTCACCAAAGAAATTTTCAATTCCTTCCGAAATGAAGGTTTCAAAATAGGAGCCTATTTCTCCAAACCTGATTGGCACACAGAACACTATTGGTGGCCTTATTTCCCACCAAAAGACAGAAATGTAAATTACGACCCTACTAAATATCCAGAACGCTGGAACAATTTCAAAAACTACACCTACAACCAGATCAATGAACTGACCTCCGAATATGGAAAAGTTGACATCCTATGGCTTGATGGGGGCTGGGTCAGACCCTTCAGTACCATTGACCAATCCGTGGACTGGCAACGCGGCATCAAGGTCGAACAGGACATCGATATGGACCGTATCGGTGGAATGGCAAGAAAAAATCAACCTGGGATCATTGTAGTAGACCGGACTGTTCCCGGAAAATGGGAGAATTACGTGACACCGGAGCAGGCTATTCCTGAACATCCACTAGATATTCCTTGGGAAAGCTGTATCACCATGGGAAATTCTTTCTCTTATGTCCCTAATGACCAATATAAGCCTACAAAAAAGATTGTAGAAACCTTAGTCAAGATTATTTCTCGAGGTGGCAACTACCTGATGAACATTGCTCCTGGACCTAATGGAGACTTTGACCAGGCTGCATACGATCGCCTTAAGGAATTGGCAAAATGGGTGCAGATCAATGAGTCTGCAATTTACGCTACAAGAAGTGTTGCTCCATATCATGAAAATGAATATTACTACACCCGTAGCAAAGACAATAAAACCATTAACGTTTTCCACTTGTCCGAAGGCGAAAAATACAGTGCTCCAACCTCTTTCTCATTCCAAATCCCTGCCAACAGTAAAATTAAGGCAGTGAAAATCCTAGGCCATAATGGAAAAGCAAAATGGAATCTAAAGGAAAACATACTCACTGTACAGAATTCAGCCAAAAATCTAGATTATGCGACAGCCATTCAAGTCAGCTTAAGATAACCACTATCTGATTACAATTTCTTATCTTAAATACTGGATAAGAAATTGTAATCTAAATTGAAATCAATGCGTATGAAAACCTCCTATATAATCCTCCTTCTTCTCTTTAACTTAAATCTTTTTTCACAATCGCCCCAACCCAACATTTTGAAATCTGAATTTATATTCGAGCAAGGCAAATATTTCGATCAATGTCACGCTTCAACCATGGAAGAGGCAAAAGACGGAACTTTGTTGGCCAGTTGGTTTGCAGGAACCCATGAGGGCAACCAAGACGTTAAGATCTGGGGAGCTACTTACGATGGAGAGAAATGGTCAGAACCAACAATTTGGGCCGATGGAGTCGCTGATAAAACCTATCCATGTTGGAACCCCGTGCTTTTCCGAAAAAACAACGATCAAACCATCTATCTTTTTTATAAGGTGGGCCCCAATCCAAGGGAATGGTGGGGAATGGTCAAAACCTCAAAAGACAATGGAAAAACTTGGTCAAAGGCAGAAAAACTACCTGATGGAATTTTAGGCCCAATCAAAAATAAACCTAAACAGCTTTCTAATGGTACCGTTGTTTCTCCATCCAGTGAAGAATTAAGTGAAACCCGTTGGCTTGCCCATGTTGAAATTGCAGACAAGAATATGAAAACATGGAAAAAATACCCAATCAACCATGAATCAACCTTGAATGTCATTCAACCAAGCGTTATTTTACATCCAGACAATAAGATTCAAGTGCTCTGCCGCAGCAGGGAAGGTTCGGTCATTTCATCTTGGTCTACCGATAATGGCAAAACTTGGTCAGATCTTGAAAAAACAAACCTGATCAACCCCAATTCTGGAACTGATGCCATACCGGTAAACAACCAATATTGGATTGTTTACAATCCTGACATTCCCGGAAAAGAATGGTGGGAAGGAAGAGCAAAATTAAATATTGCCTTTTCCAATGATGGACGGGATTGGAAAAAGTTCATGGAATTAGAAAATCATGATAAAGGTGAATTCAGCTATCCAACTATCTTCCAAGATTCCAAAGGCAAGATTCATATAACTTATACCTACAATAGAGTCAATGTAAAACATGTGGTTTTAAACCCAAAATAAAACAGAAGGCCAGAATTAATTCTGGCCTTTCTCTTACTTCAATTTTTTACTGTCCATAACCTCAAATTCCCCATTCAGCTTAATATTATCGGATGCTGGACCTATCAATACCTTGAACTTTCCTTTTTCGACTTGCCAATCTTTGCTTGCAGTCCATAACTTCAAATCATTTTGATCAAGGGTAAAACTAACTTTTCGCGTTTCTCCCTTCAACAAAGGAACCCGATCAAATCCACGTAATTGTTTAACTGCTGAAACAGCGGAGCTGACCTCGTCGATTAGGTATAGCTGTGGCACTTCTTCACCATCAAAATTTCCGGTATTGACCAAATCGAAGGAAACTTCCACAACTACATCCTCATCCCCTTCTAATATACCCATTTCCAAATTCTTGTATTCAAAATCAGTATAACTCAACCCGTATCCAAAGCTATATAATGGAGTAGACTCTTCATCAATGTAAGGATGATGTTTGGGCTTTTGATGATTGTAATATACCGGCAACTGCCCAATAGACCTTGGAACTGATATAGGAAGTCGACCTGCTGGATTATAATCCCCAAATAACACATCCGCGATTGCTGTACCTCCTTCTTGCCCAGGATACCATGCATCAAGAATGGCAGGAATATGTTCATCCGCCCAATTCAGGTTTAATGGCCTTCCTTTAATAACCACCAATACAACTGGCTTTCCGGTTGCCTGAATAGCCTGCATTAATTCCAATTGATCGCCCATCATATCCAAGGAAGCACGATCAAACCCCTCTCCACTTTCCATATCAGAAATCCCTTTTTTGCTACTTTCCACCTCTGCAGCGCCCGTTGCTTGATAGGAAGTCTTAAAGTCACGAGCGCTTGAGCCTCCAACAACCAAGACCACAACATCCGAACGTTTCGCAGCAGCAACTGCAGCAGGGATATCGGTCTGCCCCATATCACGGATCGCAGCCCCTTTTACATATTCAACTTCAGTTCTTGCTCCCAATTTCTCCTTAATCCCTGCCAGAACTGTCTTGACCTTGCCATCTGCCTGTGGCGCTGTGTAATCGCCTAATTGATTGTAAACATTATCTGCATTCGGTCCAATCACCGCAATTCGCTTGAGATCTTTTTTCAAAGGAAGAAGATCCCCATCATTTTTTAGTAATATGATAGACTCTCGAGCAACTTGTCTTGCAACTTCTATATTTTCAGGACTAGCCACTTTCTTCTTGGCTTCCTTTTCTGAAACAAAAGGATTTTCAAATAGACCTAAGCGAAACTTCGTGGTTAGGACTCTTCCAACCGCTTGGTTTAATTCATCTTCACTCACTAACCCTTCTTTGATAGCTAACAACAGATTCTTACCATACCCCGAACCGCTTAGATCTACATCCAATCCTGCATTCAAGGCTTGCGATGCCCCTTCTGCTGGATTTGCTGCTGTATTATGTCCTCCCGATAAACCTTGTATACTCAATAGATCAGACACGACAAACCCTTTAAATCCCCATTCTTTTCTCAAAACTTCATTCAACAACCAAGAATTTGAAGAACATGGAATCCCATCTATGGAATTATAAGCCGTCATTACGGACCAAGCTCCCTGCCTAACTGCTTTTTCAAAAGGGAATAGATAATTCATCCTCAAATCTCGCTCACCAACAGAAACACTACCTCCATTATGCCCCCCTTCCGGGACACCATATGCCACAAAATGCTTTAAAGTGGAAAACACCTTTCCTGCTTGACCAAATTTCTCTCCTTGCATGCCCCTGACCATGGCTTGGCCCATCTTCCCCACTAAAAAAGGATCTTCACCGTAAGACTCTTCTGTTCTTGACCATCTTGGTTCTCGAGCTAGATCCAAAACGGGACCATAGCCATTATGGGCTCCAACTGCGGAGGCTTCTGAAGCAATTACCCCCGCCATTTTTTGGATCAGAAACGGATTCCAGGTACTCGCTTGGCCAATGGCCGTTGGAAATGTGGTCGCTCCAATAGCCATATGCCCGTGGGGAGTCTCCTCGGAAAGTAACAATGGAATACCCAAGCGCGTGCTATCAACCATGAATTTTTGCAAGGCGTTGGTTGCCTTAGCAGCCTCCTCTGGAGTCAAACCTGTGATTAAAGTCTTCTGTGTCCATGGATCTGCGCGTAATGTTGCCCATAATAATCCGATCTTTTGATTCTTGACTGTTTCTTTAAACTTTTGACTTAACCCTATTTTTCCAGCATTCTTATCATACATTTCCCAACCCAGAACCTTTGAAAGTTGACCAACCTTCTCTTCTAGGGTCATCCTGCCTAAAAGGTCTTCCACCCGTTTTTCTACGGGAAGATCCTTATTTTTATAGGGAAGTTCCTGTGCTTGTAAAGTGGATTGACAGGCTACCATCAAACCAAAAATCAAAAGTCCTTTTATCTTAATTTTCATCTATTAACAATGCTTGGGTTTAGGGATAAAAATCTACATATTATAATCTTGGTAATTTAATCAATTTTATCCTTTTAGCGGTAAATAAACTATCTTTTGCTAACCAATCTCATTAGAATATGTTTTCAGTTTTCCATATATTTGGATAGACCCAATTTTATTAAAACCAACATGGCATCATCATCAAAACATATCCTTCTGATCCTGTTATTGACATTGACTAGTCTCAATATCTTTTCCCAAACCAAGAAAGCCCAATGGTTGGAAGATGACCGTTTCGGCATGTTTATTCATTGGGGTCTCTACAGTGCAACCGAAGGGATTTGGAAAGGCGAAAGGTTAAGACATCCCAATAATTACGCGGAATGGATTCGATACAGAAACCGTATCGGTGAAGCAGAATATGGTGAATTGGCAAAAAGGTTTGACTGGGATAAAATCAATCCAGAAGAATGGGTACTCCTAGCCAAAAAAGCCGGTATGAAGTATATTGTCATTACCTCAAAACATCATGATGGTGTGGCACTTTGGGATAGTAAAGTCAGTGATTATTCTCTGCCAAAACTTAGCGGAACCAATAGAGATGTCATAAAAGAAATTGCTGAAGCCTGTAAAAAACACAATATCAAACTATGTTTTTACTATTCCCACTGGATCGACTGGCAACATCCCTATGCTTGGAACCATAACCAAGAAGTCACAGGTCGAGTGACTGATGCTCAATACAATCAGTATTGGCAGGAAAAGGTAATCCCTCAAATCCGTGAATTGCTTACAAATTATGGCGATATCGCTATGATGTGGTTTGATATGTGGATTCCTTACCAACAGAGCATCATCAAAAAAGAACAGCTGGATCAACTGGCTAACCTCATCCATGAATTACAACCTAAGTGTTTAATCAATTCACGGCTGGGTTTCCCGATTGAAAATGAACATGTAGACTTTGAAACTTTAGGTGACAATCAATTCGGATCCGCATACACCGACCATATCTGGGAAACACCTGGAACCATCGCGCATTCATGGGGATTCAATGCCCTGGAAAATGAATGGAAGTCCAGCAATCAATTGTTCCAATCCTTAATCAACAATGTTAGCTTGAATGGCTCTTACACCCTGAATATTGGTCCCCGTGCCGATGGTTCTGTGCCATATGAAGGCGTTCAGCGATTAATGGACATGGGACAATGGCTCAATAAGTATGGACAAGCTGTTTATTATAACAATGGTCTGCCAATCCGATTCTCCCAACATGACTGGGGTAAAATGACCATCAACAACAAAACAAAAGAACTTTATTTACACGTCTATAATTGGCCTTTGGATAAAATCCTTCGTGTGACAGGTTTGCAGAGCAAACCAACCAAAATCGAGCTGTTAAAAGGAAATAAAACCCAAGCAGTAAAATTTGAACAGTTGGGTCCTATCATCCATATCCATGTACCTGAAGAACAACCTGACCCCTATGTATCGGTCCTAAAAGTAACCATGGACCAGCCTCAATTCAATACTGAAGTCGTTGCTGAATCTACCTTTGGCGGATTCTCATTAAATGCCAAGAACCATCTTTCAAAAGGACTGGAGTTCAAGGCCTTTGATGGTACTAAACCCGATCACCTTGTATTAAAGGCCAACCAAAAAGTGCAATGGAAGGTTTATCTTCCAGAAGCTGGTGAATACAGCATAGAAACCTCTTTACATAATGGTTCCGGCAAAACAACCCAACTCAGCATCAAGGATATCGAAAGCACCTTCACGGTATCTGCTGCTCCCAATGGAAAAGTAACGGTCGAACCTAATCAAAACTGGTATGTAGAAGAATTCTTGGATGTCCCGGTAGGAAAGATCAGCATCACAAAACCAATAGAAGTAAATCTAGAATTCTCAGCATCAGACCCTATTCTATTTAACAGAATATGGATTGAAAAAAAGAAAGAGTAAGGAAGGATTCAGGTTTGAACCAGGATGCCCTTCGACGCCGCTCAGGGTACCGGATGAGAGGAGGGACCAAGATTAACATGCCTGTTAACGACATTCTATCCATCTCTCCGCCACTGGAAATGAGCCGGTTGCAAAAGGACTTCCTGCGGAAGGATGGTTGTTTGTATAAACTGGGAACCCCGGGAAGGGGTGACATCTTTGTAGAAAATCGGATCGTTAATCGGATAACCCACAGCGTGGGTGAAATAGTTTTCTGAAAACCCTATATAGGGTTTATTAAGAAAAAAATAGTTCCCTCATCTTACGATTTCGGGATGAGAGCCATCCTTAAAAAAAATGAAAAATAGATTCTTCGCTGCGCTCTGAATCCCTCTCAGGAATATCCAATTCTGAACGATTAGTGAAGAATCTGTACGTAAATGTCCACAACATTTTGTCATCCTACACCTTCGGTGTAGGACCTGTTCGCTAATGGAATCATTATTGTTTTATAATAAAGGGGAAGTTTGTATACCTCCGAGATCCTTCCTGCGCACCAATGACAAGTGTGTTAGATCTGTGTTTCTAGGTGTTTAGAGCTATAATTATTTTGTAGAAAAATCTATTTTTGTGACATACTGCCTTGGAAGGGCAGAATTATTTTAGCAATGGTATCGAACAATATAGGGTTAATGCAAAAACGATGTTCGATTAATCGAACATCGTTTTTGCGCTATCTCCAGGCTAACCTGCCATGCTAGCTAAAATAATGGAACCCCGATGGAAAATATTTTTCTATTTATTTTTTCGCGGCGGACTTATGCGATACACCCCGAATTTTGTGAATATAATGTTGAATGTAATACCAACAATAATCCTGTGCCGGGTCTCGACGCCGCTCGACCATCGGAATATTGATCTTGGTCCATCCTCTCATCCAGTACCCTGAGCTAAGTCGAAGGGAATCCTGATTCCTTCCCAGATCTTGGCCCATCCTCTCATCCCATCAATCCTGGTTCAAATTCATGCAGCAATTGCATAAAATTTTAATATCCCGCTTAGCTCTTATGTCTTGTGTCTATTGTCTTATGTCTAAAAAACTAAATCGCTTTTGTTTTCGCCTTCAACCAAGCTTTTTCAGCATCATCCAATTTAGGGGACAATTGTTCATAGACCCAGCCATTATATTGGTTCAACCAATCAATGTGCTTTTGGTCCAATAGGCTTTTATCAACCAACGCAGTATCGATATAACATACCGTTAAAGTCTCAAAATCCATAAAATCACCAAATTGATTACTCTCCACTTTCTTCGAAAGTACTAAGTTCTCAATACGGATTCCATAATGACCTTCTCGATATAAACCTGGTTCAATGGAAGTAATCATGCCTTCCTCAACCGGAATATCGATTGCCGCCATATTGAAAACCTGTGGCCCTTCATGAACGTTCAAGAAAAATCCTACCCCATGTCCAGTACCATGTCCGTAATTGCGCAAGGTTTCCCAGATAGGCCTTCTGGTAATGGCATCAATGGAATATCCCTTAGTTCCAACAGGAAATACAGCTTGAGAACCCTCAATAGTTCCTTTTAGAACAATGGTATAATCGATTTTCTCCTCAGGTTGTATCTGTCCTAAAGAAATTACCCGGGTAATATCAGTCGTACCGTCCAGGTATTGACCACCGGAATCCACTAGCAACAAACCTTCAGGTTTCAAAACCGAATTACTGGATTCTGTCGCTTTATAATGCGGCAAAGCACCATGGGCTTTATAACCTGCAATGGTATCAAATGAAATATCAACAAAACCCGTGGAGGCAGCACGTAGTCCTTGCAATTTTTCAGCAATAGAAATTTCTGAAAGTTCTCCCGATGCTACGTTTTCCTCAACCCATTTAAAAAATTTGGTCAATGCAACCCCATCCTTTATCATGGCATTTCGGGTATGATCTACCTCTACCTTGTTTTTAATAGCCTTCAATGTCGTTGAAGGATTCATATCTTCCAAAATTTCGATGTTTTCTGGAACAGAATCATAAATGGCAAAACAAGTACGCTTGGGGTCTAATAATATACGTTCGCCTTTCAACTGTTTTACAGTCTCAAATGCTTGCTGATAGTCAGCGACTTCTACTCCAGAATCCTTTAAAGAAGAAATATCAGCAGGAGATAATTTCCCCGAACCAATAAACAAGGTATTTTTATCCTCTTCAATCAGCAAGAAGCCCAATACAACCGGATTACAATGAACATCATTCCCACGGATATTAAGGATCCATGCCAAATCATCCAATGAAGAAACAAAATGAAGGTCGGCCCTTTTATCTTTAAGCTTTGATTTTATGCTAGCAATTTTGTCTTTTGTAGATTGTCCAGTAGTACTTTCATCCAAAAGAAATGCTTTTTCAGTAGGCAGTTCAGGTCTACCATCCCAAATATGTTCCAAAAGATCTAGATGACCATTTACATGGATGCCCAAGGGATTCAATTCAGACGCTACGGCTTGTGCAACCGCAACAGAAGCTAAATTGCCATCGAAAGCTACAGTATCGCCTTTTTTCAATGTCTTGGAAAGCCAGGTTGCATATTCTGCTTTACCTTGAACCTGCAACTTCACTAATTCAAAGCCGGTACCCGCCAATTGCTCATTTGCTTGAACAAAATAACGAGAATCTGTCCATAAACCCGCAAAATCTTGCGTGATGGCCAATGTCCCAGCGGAACCGGTGAAACCAGAGGTCCATGCTATGCATTTGTATCTTTCCGGAAGGTATTCGCTAATATGTGGATCGGAGGAGGGAATTATATAGGCATCTACACCCTTTTCTTTCATCTCTTTACGGATGGAAGCTAACTTATCGATGTATTTCATTATGTAATTTTTAATAATCCCCGCAAGTTATAAAAACTCTCACAATTAATACATTTACTTCATCATACATTTGAAATTTTACAATTTAAATGTACTACTTGTGCAGTAGATTACGATATTTGCTACCTATGAGAAGATTTTTTTCATTTTTTTATTTCCTTGCTGTTATTAGCGTCCTAAACACGCAAACAGTACAAGCCCAAGGAGTAAAGGCAAAAGTCCAAACGGCATTTGATGCTTTTAGCAAGAACCCGTCTCTAAAAAATGGCATGGCTTCCTTGACGGTCATAAACTCAAAAACTGGTGAAATTGTTTTCGACAGCAATAACCAGATCGGAATGCCTACCGCATCTACCTTGAAAGTGATCACTTCCATTACAGCTTTAGATCTGTTAGGGGCTGATTTCACCTATAATACTGAACTTTTCTATACCGGTCAGATTGACTCCTTAGGCACCTTAAATGGCAATATCATTATCGAAGGTAAGGGCGACCCTACCCTTGGCAGTGATAGATACCCAGACACTAAACCGGAAGTCCTATTGGCAAAATGGTCCGAAGCCATCAAGAACCTTGGCATCAAAAAAATCAATGGTAAAATCATTGCTGATGATATTTTCTTCAACGGCTACGATGTTCCGGGAACTTGGATGTGGACAGATATCGGAAATTATTATGGGGCAGGATTCTCTGCTTTAAATTGGAAAGAAAACAAACTGGGAATCAACTTTACACCGGGTGCACCTGGTAAACCAGCAACCTTACAGCCTGTACAGAAAGCTCCATTCTACCATTTAATCAATGAAGTAAAAACAGGAGCCAATGGTTCGGGGGATAATGTATATGCTTATTCAGCTCCATATTCTACACAAGTTTACCTAAGAGGTACCTATGGCGCCAATCTCAAAAAAACAATTGAAATCTCAGTACCTGATCCAGCATTGGACTTAGCATATTCGCTTTCTGATGCGCTTGGTAGAGATTCTATCTTTGTTACAGACTCCTTGAACAAGGTTACTACTGCAAAAAGATTAACAGATATGGATTCTTCAAGCATCTTGGATGCAAAAAGAAATTCAATCCTTCTGATCAAATCGCCTAGATTAGGTGAAATTGTGCATTGGTTCAACCAAAAAAGCATCAATCTATATGGAGAGTCGCTGTTAAAATTGATTGGTGTGGTTTCCGCAATGGAATACAACACAGAAAAATCGGCAACCTTAGTTTCCAAATATTGGCAGAATAAATTATCGATAGACCCAAGTGCCATCAATACCTTCGATGGTTCTGGCTTATCGCCTCAAAATAGAGTGACGACTTTGGCGATGAGCAAAATCATGCAATATGCTAAAGGGAGACCGTGGTATGATGAGTTTCTAAAATCTTTGCCAACAATTAACAATACTACCATGAAAAGTGGTACTATTGGCGGTGTATTAGGTTACACAGGATACCAAAAATCAAGCGATGGACAAGAATATACTTTCGCATTGCTTGTCAACAACTACCAAGGCCCTGCTGGACAGATGCGCCAACGTATGTTTAAATTATTAGATGTATTAAAGTAGATTATTACTAGGTGATAATCATGAAATATTAGTATAAACCAAAATTGTAATGAGTAACATCAACAGAAAGAAAGACGCTTTAAACTACCATGCTATGGGGCGTCCGGGTAAAATAGCAGTGGTTCCTACAAAACCACACAGTTCACAAAGAGACTTATCTTTAGCCTATTCCCCAGGTGTAGCCGAGCCTTGTCTGGCAATTGCAGAAAACAGCGAAGACGCTTATAAATATACTGCCAAGGGTAACTTGGTAGCCGTAATCAGTAATGGTACTGCCGTATTAGGCCTTGGTGATATTGGTGCCCAAGCTGGTAAACCCGTTATGGAAGGTAAAGGATTACTTTTCAAGATCTTTGCCGATATCGATGTATTTGACATCGAGTTAGACACCAAAAACGTTGATGAATTTGTCAATATCGTTAAAGCTTTGGAACCTACCTTCGGTGGTGTGAACCTTGAAGATATCAAAGCGCCTGAGTGTTTTGAAATTGAACGCCGCTTAAAAGCAGAAATGAACATTCCAGTAATGCATGATGACCAACATGGTACCGCAATTATTTCTGGGGCTGCTCTGATTAATGCTTCTGAATTACAGGATAAAAATATCGCCGACCTAAAAATCGTGGTGAATGGCGCAGGTGCTGCAGCAATTTCCTGTACAGCAATGTACGTGGCTGTAGGCGCTAATAAAAATAACATCGTAATGTGCGATAGTAAAGGTGTTATCCGTAAGGACCGTGAGGTATTAGACCCTACTAAAGCTGAATGGGCAACTGATCGCGATATCCATACTTTAGCAGATGCTGTTAAGGATGCTGATGTTTTCATCGGTCTTTCTGCTGCCGATGTTTTGACGCCTGAAATGTTGAAAAGCATGGCTCCAAAACCAATCGTATTGGCGATGGCAAACCCTAATCCTGAAATCGCCTATGAGCTTGCTCTTGAAACTCGCGATGATATCATCATGGGTACAGGACGCTCTGACTTCCCTAACCAAGTAAACAACGTTCTTGGTTTCCCTTACATTTTCCGTGGTGCACTAGACGTAAGAGCTACGGCCATCAACGAAGCCATGAAAATTGCTGCTGTAAAGGCGATTGCTGAATTAGCAAAACAACCTGTTCCTGAAGAAGTGAACATTGCTTACAATGCCAACAACATCCGTTTCGGAATCGATTATGTGATCCCTAAACCGACAGATCCACGCTTGATTACGGAAGTTTCCGTAGCGGTTGCAAAAGCTGCTATTGAATCTGGTGTAGCGCGTAAGGTAATCGAAGATTGGGATGCATACCGTGATGAATTGCGCAAGAGATTGGGTAAAGATGAACGTTTGATCCGTACCATTACCGCCAAAGCAAAATCTAACCCTAAACGTGTTGTATTTGCTGAAGCTGATAATTATAAAACCCTTCGTGCTGCTCAGATTGTTAAAGAAGAGGGAATTGCTTTCCCAATCCTTTTGGGTAACCAAGAAAAAATCAACAATTTGATCCATGAATATGGTTTTGAACTGGATGGTGTTGAGATCATCGATCCTCAAGCTGAGATCAAATCTGAAAGATTTGAAAGATACGCAGAACACTTATACCAAAAAAGACAACGCAGAGGCGTTAATAAATTAGACTCTCGCAAGTTAATGACCAACCGTAACTACTTTGCAGCAAGTATGGTTGAATTTGGCGATGCAGATACCCTTATTTCTGGTTTGACACGCAATTATGCTTCAACAATCCGCCCTGCATTACAAGTAATCGGAGCAAAACCGGGAAGCAGAGTTGCTGGGATGTACATTATGTTGACAAGCCAAGGTCCATTATTCTTTGGTGATACCACTGTAAACTCAAACCCAAGCGCACGCGAACTTGCTGACATTGCTGTTTTATTGGATTCAGCAGTTAAAAGGTTCAACGTTAAACCTCGTTTAGCGATGTTGTCTTACTCTAACTTCGGTTCAAATATTGGTGATATTTCCGATAAAGTAAGGGAGGCTGTAAGCATCTTACATAAAGAACATCCTGAAATTGTTGCAGATGGTGAAATTCAAGCAAACTTTGCATTGAACAAAAACCTATTGGCAGATAACTTCCCTTTCTCGACTTTAAATGGTGAGCCAGCAAATACCTTGGTATTCCCGAACTTGGAATCTGGTAACATTGCTTATAAATTACTACAGGAAGTTGGGAATGCTGAAGCTGTCGGTCCAGTTCTATTAGGAATGAACAAACCTATCCACGTATTGCAATTGGATAGTTCGGTCCGGGAAATTGTGAACATGGTTACCATTGCTGTAGTGGATGCAATTGAACATGAAAAAGAATCAAAAAATCAGTAAGCATAGCTTATGTACGAATATTTTAAAGGTAAGTTAGTTTTTAAAGCTCCAACCCATGTCGTTTTGGAGGTGGGTGGCATTGGCTATTACTTGCACATTTCATTGACTACCTACAGCCAGATCAAAGATCAAGAAGAATGTAAACTTTTTGCTTCCTTTCAGGTACGCGAAGACTCCCAAACGCTGTTTGGCTTCGCTACAGAAGCAGAAAGACATCTCTTTCACCATTTGATCTCTGTTTCTGGAATCGGTCCGAATACCGGTAGAATGATGCTTTCTTCGATTACTCCTGAAGAAATCCAACAGGCTATCGTCAATGGGCAGGTCAATGTCATCCAGAAAATAAAAGGGATTGGTCCAAAAACAGCGCAACGCGTGATTCTTGAACTTCAAGATAAACTTAAAAAGCAAGGCCCAGATGCATTGATTCCATTGATCGTCAGCAAACCTTCTTCAGCTGAAGAAGCATTGACAGCATTGGTCATGTTAGGTTTCCCAAAAGCTCAAGCGGAAAAAGCCCTTCAGGCCATTTATACCGCCGAGCCAGATCTTTCTGTAGAACAATTGATCAAAGCAGCCTTAAAACGCCTGTAAGAGTTATTTATCTTTATAAAAACATGATTAAGAGGTTATCTGATAAAGATAACCTCTTTTTTGTTGATTGTTGATTTAGAATTTTATGCCATCATGATCGAGGATAGGCCTCGGAAATATCAAAAGCCCAATTTTGAAATCTTTCAAGATTGTATTGGCGTACAGTTCCTGTACCTTCGGTACAGCATGACAGGACCTGCTGGAGGAGTACCATACAGATTCCTCACTGACAGTTCAGAATTAAAATATGCTAAAGAGGGATTCAGAGTGCAACGAAGAATCTATTGTTGTTTTTTTATGAGGATGTTGGTCATTGCGAATCGTAAGATGAGCAAACTGTTTTTTATTGTTTTAAACCCATAAAGAGGAACTATTGAAAAAGATTTCACCCACGCTGTGGTTTCGCCATTTCAAACATTTTCCTTCCGAAGGAAGCATTTTAGCATCCGGCTCATTTCCAATGGCGGAAAAATGGAAAGAATGCCGATGACCTGTGCGATGGGATTGGCCTTGGAATGCTTTCTCAAGATCATCCCATCAAAAGGGATGATCTTGAGAAAGATATTCCCGACAACAAGGCATTCTTTTCATGTGCGGATGACCGTGCGAAAAGCCATCTTAAATGAGCCGAAGCGTTTTGGTTACTTTTGCGCCTCAAAAGTAACGAAAAGAATTGGTGTCCCTGAGCTCCTTCGTCGGTTTGGTTACTTTTGGGCTTCAAAAGTAACAAAGAAATCATTTCAATTAAAGAATGAATATTCCCGAGAAATCTTTCGGGAAACCTTCAGGCTGACTCCGATGATAAATATTGAATGAGCGTACCTAATTCTCCAAAATAAAAGAAATGATCTTGGACCATCCTCTCTTCCCGTACCCCGAGCGGCGTCGAAGGGCATTCTGGTTCAACCCAGATCACCCAACAATTCCGTATATTTGCATCAAAAAAGTATCCAAACCATGGCAGAAGATTTACATATAACAAGCGGAAGTAAAGAACAACAATATCAATCCTTGATCCCACAGATCAAAGGTCTTCTACAGGGAGAAACCAATTTTATTGCTAATCTGGCAAATATCTGCGCAGCTTTAAAGGAGCAGTTCAATTTCTTTTGGGTAGGGTTCTATCTTGTTGAAGGAAACGAATTGGTGCTGGGCCCATTCCAAGGACCAGTAGCCTGCACAAGAATCGCTTATAACAGAGGCGTTTGTGGGACTGCTTGGGCAAAAGAAGAAACCGTCATAGTTCCCAACGTCGATGAATTCCCTGGACACATTGCCTGCTCATCTTTATCGAAATCTGAAATAGTTGTTCCTCTCTTTCAAAACAAAAAATGTATTGCCATACTAGATGTCGACAGCAAAGAATTAAATTCGTTTGACTTAATCGACAAGCAGTATCTAAATACCATCTTAGAACTTCTTAATTTTCAGTAAAAATCTTTATATTTGTCCTGCCAAACACATTAACTATTAACCAAGCATGGCAGCACCAAAGACATTATCATTTTTGAATTTAGTGATGGTAGCCCTCAATTTTCTATGGATCGCATGCCTAGAGAATGGTTTCTTATTCAGCTTTTCATTCACTGATACGATTGCCTTTTATCCATCTTACCTGACACCAGCAAAGTTCAGCTATAAAATATGGACATTTATCGCTTTTAATATGGTTTTGGCTGCTTACATGATGTATGTAGGGACGCAAAAAAACAGCTTAAATGAAAATGTAGTCCGGAAAGTAGAAAAAATCGACTACCTGTTGATCTTGAACCAGATGGCCCTCGGTTTGAGCATGACCTTGAAACACAATGATTATTTTTATTGGTCCTTAATGTATTCCATAATCTGTCTCGTTTCGGTTATGGTAATCAACAAGCGGATCCAAATCAAAAAGCTGACCACCAATTCCTTTACCCGATATTTTATCCGTTTAGGATTTGGCGTGTATACCGGCTGGTTAATGTTCGTGATAGGCTTTAATTTTGCAGTAATCCTTTCAAAACTGAGCCTTACCTTAGGGGATGCTTTTTACTTCTATCTGAACCTGGGTGCACTGGCAATCACATGTGCCTGCATGTTAGCATACTCTTACTACAATTATTTGCCCTCAGTCTCAGCCGTATTGGCTTGGGGAAGCTACGGGGCTTATGTAGAAAACAAACAGGACCCTCTTCCTACCCAATATGACATCTTACCATTCTTGATCATCTCTATGATTTTAGGGTTAATCTTTACTGCATTCAATTATTACAGATGTACGGTCAGAAGAAAATCGCTTGCCGTCGCTATTCAGGAACCACCTTCCATAACTTAATGGTCTTGTCATCACTTACGGTAAAGATCCGGTCTTGATCCCAGAGCATGTTATTGATAGATAGATAATGGCTATCATAGCCACGGTCTCTAGAAATATTCTTGATCAAAGCTAGATCTTCCAGCCGCCAAACTTTTAAGGTCTTATCTCTACTAACCGTTGCAATTAGATTCTCCTCTATATTTATGCTGATACCATAAACCGTGAACATATGTGGAACGATATCTTGAATCGTATCCAGGTTGGCATCCAATTTATATAACTTCGCATCCCTCCCCCCAGAAAGCAAATTCCCAGCTGGGTCAAATTGTAAACTGGTTACCGGTAACTCATGTACTTTCCTTTTCTTGAATTCCTGAAAATCATGGGCATGGTATAAATGGATTTCACCATTCTTATCACCAAACGCAACAGTCGAATTATTTTTATCCACTTCAATTACCCTAACGGTAGTATTGGAAACCTTAAACCTATAAAGCAGCTCAAAATTCTCCAAACTCCAAACATAAGCATAGCCTTCCTCACCGATCGCAATCATTTCCTGTTTACCGGGAATGGTTTTTATCGAAAATACAGCGCCCTGTTCCACCTTAAGATTTGCCTTTAAACTTTGGTTCTGTGTATCTACCACCAATACCTGACCGGATCTCATTCCAATCGCCAGCAAGGAAGTTCCGGGTATGGACAAAAGTGCATATACGGAGCTTCCAACCTTGCAAAGGATCCTTTTAAAGCTATTGCTCTCTAAATCCCATTCTACCACCCCTTTATCGTTGCCACCTGTAAATAGTGCATTCGGATCAACACTTGAAATGGCCAAGGCAAATACAGGGTTTTGATGACCAGACAAGGTCCCATTCAGGTTGATATTAAACTTTTCTAGATTCATGTTATGCAAATATACCCTTGATCGCACAGAAATAAAAGAAACCCGACCAGCTATCCCAAATGCTGACATAAGTCTTACGTTCAAGAGGAGATTTGAACCAGGATGGAAGGGATGGGAGGATAAACCAAGATCTGGGTGGAACCAGGATGGAGGGGATAGGAGGATGGACCAAGATTATTATCCCGTTAGAAAGCTGTCACCCTTTCCAGGGGTTCCCAATATATACAAACAACCATCCTTCCGCAGGAAGTCCTTTAGCAACCGGCTCATTTCCTTGGTGGAAAAATGGAAAGAATGCCGTTGACCTGCGCGATGGGATTGGGATTCACCCCCTATCTCCACACAAAAAATCCCCAGCCAAAGGCTGAGGATCCCTCAAATAAAAATATCTTAACTCCTATTGATGTCTTCCTTCCAAATTCTTGGCAATGGTTTCTAGGCTCAGGCCTTTCTCCTTTAACAGAACAATAAGATGGAACATCAGATCAGAAGTCTCATTGATAAAATCCTTTTCTGTTTCCGTAAGGGCTGCAATAACCGTTTCAACGGCTTCCTCGCCCACCTTTTGAGCAATCTTATTGATACCTCTTGAACGCAGGCGGTTCACATAGGATTCATCACTAGGAAAATCAATTCGATGCTGAACAATGCGCTCCAACTGCAATAGAAAGTTCTGATTAAATTCCGTATTAAAGCAACTCCGGCTTCCTGTATGACAGGTAGGACCAACAGGGTCAGCTTTAATTAAAATGGTATCTTGGTCACAATCGATATGAGTACTAACAACATGAAGAAAGTTTCCGCTTTCTTCACCTTTTGTCCATAGTCTATTTTTGCTCCTTGAAAAGAAAGTAACTTTTTTCTCTTCTTGGGTTTTGTTCCAAGCCTCTTCGTTCATATAGCCAAGCATCAGAACTTCTAAAGTCTGATTGTCTTGGATAATTACTGGAACAAGTCCGTCACCTTTGTTAAAATCAATACTCATGTTTTATGTATTATCGCCTAACGGAAATTCCATTGGCGTGCAATGTTTCTTTTAATTCAGGGATTAAAATCTCCCCATAGTGGAATACAGAAGCTGCAAGAGCGGCATCTACATTGGACTGTTGGAAAACATCCACAAAATGCTGCTGATTCCCTGCTCCACCGGATGCTATCAAGGGAATATGGATGGAATCATTGATCTTTTTCAGCAATCCATTATCAAATCCATTCTTGGTTCCATCATGATCCATGGAAGTCAACAGGATTTCTCCGGCACCTCTATTTTCTGCTTCCTTGATCCAATCTTCCGTTTCAATATCGGTAAGGTCTCGACCACCACGCAGGTGAACAAAATTCTTTCCGTTTACCAATCGGGTATCAACCGCTAAAACCACGAATTGAACACCAAAAGCTTTCGCAAACTGATCTAAGAGTTCAGGATTACGGACCGCAGCTGAATTGATAGAGATTTTATCTGCACCGGCATTCAACAGGATATCCGCATCTGAAAGTTCATTGATCCCACCTCCGATGGTAAATGGAATATTGATCTGACTGGCTACAGCCTTTACCAAATCCACCGTAGTTTTTCGGCGTTCATGGGTAGCTGTGATATCCAGGAATACCAGTTCATCTGCTCCTTGCTGCGAATATTGCCAAGCTAATTCAACGGGATCCCCAGCATCTCTAAGGTCAACAAAATTAACCCCTTTTACCGTCCTGCCATCCTTAACATCCAAACAAGGAATAATGCGCTTTGCTAGCATTTTAAAGACTGATTAATGCTTTTAAGTTCCAAGCTTTGATCTCTTCAATGCTGATCCTATTTTCATAGATTGCCTTGCCAACAACCACAGATTCCATTTTACCTAAATTGTTCAGTTCTTCAATATCAGCCATGGAACTGATACCGCCTGAACCGATCAATTTGATAATTGGCGAATGATCCAATAATTTCTTGTATAATTCAACGCCTGCGCCACCTAATTTTCCATCTTTACTGATGTCGGTACACAAGAAGCGATAAAAACCTAATGCCAAGCATTTATCAATGTATTCGATTAATTTGATCGGAGAACTCTCCAACCAACCGGAATATTTGATGACTTCATCCAATACATCGATCGCAATCACAATGTGATCTGCATATTTTGTTCTACCTTCATTTAGCTTGCTCAATTCCTCTAAAAAGGTGGGGTTTGTAATAGCTTGTGTGCCTACGATAACGCGATATACACCTGCATCAACTAATTCCTTTACTTTTTCAATGCTACGGACACCACCACCATATTGGACCTTCATTTCGGTTCTCCGAATGATATCAAACAGGTATTCCTGATTGCTAAAATCTCCCTTTGCACCATTGAGATCAATGATATGAACGATTTCGGTACCATTAGCATGGTATTTCTCTATCTGTTCTTCCAAAGTAATGGAGTAAGTCGTAACATCTTCATAGTTACCCTCTCTCAAACGGACAACCTGTTTGTCCAATACATCAATTGCAGGTATAATATACATAGTCTAAAAATTCATTTATAATTCATTAAAATTCAGCAATAACTGCTCCCCAACTTTTCCTGATTTCTCCGGATGAAATTGTACTGCCCAGAAATTATCCTTTGCTATTGCTGCCGAAAATGGCAGTCCGTACTCACAAGTAGCTATGCCGTAGGTTAATTCATGTTCAATGTAATAAGAATGAACGAAATAAAAATAGGAATTATTAGGAATTTCCTTAAAAAGTGGACAGTTCTCTTCAAAATTAATACTGTTCCAACCCATATGAGGTACCTTCTCTTTAACCCTATTTTCAAAGTGTAACGTCTTCAGGGGAATGATCCCTAAAAGGTCTGCTTGCCCTTCCTCTGAATAATCCGTCATCAGCTGCATTCCCACACAGATCCCCAACACCGGCTTTTTTAAGGTCTTGATGGTATCGGACAGCCCAGATTCCAGCAGTTTTTGCATGGCCGCCCCAGCATGTCCTACACCTGGAATAATAATCCTTTCATACTGCTCAAAATCCTCAGGATGGTTAATCATCCCATAAGAAATGTTCAGTCGTTTTAAGGCTGCAGTGATGGAAAATATATTCCCAGCTCCATAGTTTACTATCCCAATCATAATTCCTTTATATATAACCCCTTAAATCCCATTTCGTTTTTAAAGAAGACCTTTTGTACTTGGAAGTTGCATATTATCAACATCTCTTCGTACCGCTTTTTTAATGGTTTTCGCAAAAGCCTTGAAGATGGCCTCTATTTTATGGTGCTCATTGTCGCCAGTCGCCTGAATGTTCAGGTTCGATTTTGACGCATCTGAAAAGGACTTGAAGAAATGGAAAAACATCTCGGTTGGCATATCTCCAATTTTCTCGCGTTTGAATTCTGCATCCCAAACAATCCAATTCCTTCCTCCAAAATCGATAGCTACTTGTGCTAAGCAATCATCCATTGGAAGAGTATAGGCATAACGTTCAATTCCGCGCTTATTCCCCAACACGTCCAAAAAGATTTCACCCAAGGCAATTCCTGTATCTTCGATGGTATGGTGCTCATCGATATGTAAATCACCTTTAGCTTTGATCGTTAGATCCAATGCACCATGACGCGCTAATTGATCCAACATATG
Source organism: Sphingobacterium sp. LZ11T8 (assembly GCF_024261425.1). Classification (NCBI taxonomy): domain Bacteria; kingdom Pseudomonadati; phylum Bacteroidota; class Sphingobacteriia; order Sphingobacteriales; family Sphingobacteriaceae; genus Sphingobacterium; species Sphingobacterium sp. LZ11T8. The sequence continues at coordinate 481,712 of NZ_JANBZY010000001.1, forward strand.
ATCGAAAAATGGAAGGCCCGTTTCAATATCGGATTTCCCACTTCCGTCCAAGTTCAATTTAATATAGATATCCGTTTCATTGGTCTTACGATGGTGCTCACCGGTACGGCTTCCCAATTTCAAGAACTCATAGATAGCTTTCCATTCGCTGGTTTCCAATGCAATGCAATCCTCCGAAATGGCAACATTCTCATGCATGCCCAATTCGTCGTTATTCCTTAACCAAATAGCCTTAGCGGCAAGGTTTTGTGCTAATTTCACATCATTGACGCGGTCTCCGATGACGAAAGAATTCGCCAAGTCGTATTTCGCTTCGTCAAAATATTCCTTTAACATTCCAATTCCTGGCTTACGGGTCTCCGCATTCTCATGTGGAAATGTTTTGTCAATATGTTCTTTAACAAAAGTCACTCCTTCACCTGAAAAGGTATCCACAACAAATTGATGGACCGGCCAAAAGTTCTCTTCAGGGTGCGAGGAAGTTCCCAAACCATCCTGATTACTTACCAACACCAACTCAAAATCAAGTTCTTTTGCAATTTTAGGCAAGTACTGCAAAGCCCCTGGATAAAACTTCAACTTTGCAAAGGAATCAATCTGCTCATCCTCAGGCTCTAAAATTAAAGTTCCATCTCTATCGATAAACAGTATTCTTTTTAATTGATCTGCCATGCTTACTTATTTATAAAATTGTTGGATCTCTTCTAATAATTTTTCGTTTTCAAGTTTTGTTCCAATGGTAATGCGCAGACAACCTTCACATAAGGCTACTTTGGATCGGTCGCGAACGATAATGCCACGTCCCACCAAGTGCCCATATAATTCTTTTGGTCGCTCCAGCTTTACCAAGATAAAGTTGGCATCTGAAGGTGTAATATGCTCAACCTGTTGAAAAGCCTCCAATTTCTTGGACAGTTCTTCCCTTTCGGCAACAGTCGTCTTAATCCATTTGTTGACTACCTCAACATTCTCTAAAGCCTCCAATACTAAGTCTTGAGTAGCTTGGTTGATATTGTAAGGCGGTTTGATCTTGTTGAAAACCTCAATGATTTCCTTACTTGCAAATGCTAAGCCTAAGCGTAAAGCGGCCAAGCCCCAGGCCTTTGAAAGGGTCTGCAGGATGACCAGATTAGGAAACTCAGGCAAAGAATGGGTAAAGGACTTCTGCTTTGAATAATTGATATAGGCCTCGTCCACGACTACTAAACCAGAGAAGTTCACTAAAAGTGTTTCTATATCCAATGGATCGATGCTGTTTCCGGTAGGATTGTTTGGCGAGCACACAAAGATCATCTTGGTATGCATATCGATTGCTTCAGCAATCCCGTCAAGGTCAAGCTGAAAATCCTTGGTCAAATTGACTTTCCGTGTTTCAACATCATTGATATTGGCGGAAACCTCATACATCCCATAGGTTGGAGGGACCAAGATCACATTATCTATTTTAGGGGTACAGAATGCTCGGTATAAAATATCAATGGCCTCATCAGAACCGTTGCCCAAGAAAATATTTTCCGCAGGCACACCCTTGATCTTGGATAGCTTACCCTTAAGTTGATGTTGCAGGGGATCCGGATAACGGTTGTAATCATGTGGAAGTGGAGAGCCAAAAGAGTTCTCATTGGCATCTAAAAAAACAGATGCTTCTCCCTTAAATTCATCTCGCGCCGAAGAATAGGGCACAAGGTTCTTGATGTTATCTCGAAGAAGTGCGGTTAAGTTGAATGACATTGTAGTAGTCTAAATTTTTTCGAGCTGTAAATATGGCCAAAAATAAACAAAATCACTAAACTAAAAACCATTTCCCTTCCACTGACAGTTCGGTATTTGGAAAAACCTGCTGCGCTTCCTCCAATAATGGCTGCAAAGTCCTGTATCTCGCTGAATAATGGCCAAGTAAAAGCTTCTTTACATGTGCTTCCTTTGCAATTTCTGCTGCTTCCAAGGAAGTAGTATGGAAGGTCTCTTTGGCACGGTCTACCATTTCATGCAAAAAGGTGCTCTCATGGTACAATAGATCAGCTCCTTCTATTGAACGCAGGTAAATCGGATGCCTTACGGTATCCGAGCAATAGGCATAGCTCCTAGATTCTGGAGGCGGCAAGGTCAATTCATTTGCGGCATAGACCTTTCCCTGTGGATCGACATAATCGATCCCTTTTTTCAGCGCTGCAAAATATACTTTGGGTATCTTTAACTCCTCCACTTTATCCGCCCGTAAGGCTGCTGCCCGTTTGCCTTCATCAAATCGAAATCCCGTGCAGGATATTCGGTGGATCAATGGAAAGGACCTGACCGTCAACATCCTCGACTCAAATATTACCTCCTCTTGATCCGGATTGGTCTGATGGAAGATGATATTATAACGGATTACCGTTTCAGAATATTTAAAATGTAACTCTAGGATTTCCTGCAACGGGGCAGGACCGTAGATATGGAGATCAGCCTTCCTACCAACCAGGTGCATGGATGATACCAGGCCAACAAGTCCTAGGTAATGATCACCATGCAGATGGCTAATAAAGATGTGATCGATGCGATTGCTCTTGATCCCATACTTAGAGAGTTGCATCTGGGTGCCCTCTCCACAGTCAATCAAGAACAATTGCTCATTATAATTTACTACTTGAGATGTAGGATGACGCTCGAACATGGGTGTCGCCGAACTGTTTCCTAATATTAATACCTCAAATCGTAACATATTACTCTTGCTCTTCTTTTAAATCTAATCGGATTTCATTCCCAAAGATCAGGTCCTTGGCTTTCTCAATGTTCTTGGTAATGATCAGATATTTATCCAATCCCAAAGATTTGATGTAAGTCAAGATCTCCTCATTTAGATTTGTCAAGATAAATAGCCCCCCTAGTGATTTACATAGACGACGAGCCAATAGACCTGTGCGAATCCCTGTCTCATCAGTGGATTTCACATTGTTCATGTCCAATACAATATTGCGTTGCCCACCTGTATTGCGCAACATAAACTCGCCTTTTAAACTTGCGGCAGTTTCTCCGTCCAACCTCTCTTGAAGAGGCTCTATTACAACATATCGATCGTATTTGTCTACCGTAAATTTCATCTGTCTATAAATAATTAGTTGTGTTTATCCTTAAATCAGTTCTTCCAAGGCTTTCGCTACATTCTTTTCTACCCGCTCCAGGACATGGCCTTCTTCCGGATAATGAAACTTCTCCCCTGTAATGTGTTCGTAAAGCTCAATATAGCGCTCAGAAATGGATTTAACAATTTCTTCGGTCATTTCAGGTACTTTTTGTCCTTCTTTTCCTTGGAATCCATTTTCGATCAACCATTGCCTCACAAATTCTTTCGAGAGCTGTTTCTGCGGTTCCGCCTTTTCCTGACGCTCCTCATAGCCTTCTGCATAAAAATAACGGGAAGAATCAGGCGTATGGATTTCGTCGATCAAATAGATCTGTCCATCTTTCTTCCCAAACTCATATTTGGTATCCACCAAGATCAAGCCTCGTTCGGCAGCAATCTCAGTTCCCCGCTGATATAAAGCATGGGCATACTTCTCCAATTGCGAATAATCCTCTTCTGACACAATGCCTCTAGCAATAATATCCGCTCTGGAAATATCCTCATCATGGCCCACATCTGCTTTTGTCGATGGGGTAATGATTGGAGTAGGTAATTTATCGTTCTCTTTTAATCCTTCAGGAAGCTCCACCCCACACAGCACCCTTCCACCATCGCGGTAGGTTCTCCAAAGATGTCCTGAAACATATCCACGGATCACCATTTCAACCTTGAAAGGTTCACATTTCTTTCCTATTGTAACATTTGGGTCTGGAACGGATGCCACCCAATTTGGAAGGATATCAGCTGTGGCAGACAGAAATTTGGATGCAATTTGGTTCAAAACCTGACCTTTAAAAGGAATAGGCTTTGGCAATACCACATCAAAAGCAGAAATTCGGTCTGAAGCCACCATCACCAGGTAGTCCGACCCGATGCTGTACACATCTCTTACTTTTCCTCTATAAAATGCTGTCTGTCCCTTGAAGTTAAAATTTGTTTCTTTTATTGTATTATTCATTGTGTGTGCGTCTGAAACGCGTTAATTTAATCTTAAATGTCACCGTAAGCTTCCAAGATACGTTTCACCAATTTATGGCGAACGACATCCGAACCGCTCAGGTAAATCATATCTATCCCTTCGATCCCATCCAAAATCTTCACGGCATTGACTAATCCCGATTGCGTTTTTTTAGGTAAATCCACCTGAGTCATGTCCCCTGTCACGATAAATTTGGCAGTTGGCCCCATCCGCGTCAAGAACATCTTGAGCTGCATATCTGTGGCATTCTGTGCCTCATCTAGGATAACAAAGCAATTGTCCAAGGTCCTTCCGCGCATAAATGCCAATGGAGCTACTTCAATGGTTCTGTTCTCCAGATATCCTTTCAATTTTTCCGCTGGAATCATATCATCCAATGCATCATATAGTGGACGTAGATATGGATCAACCTTCTCTTTTAGATCGCCTGGCAAGAAACCTAGGTTTTCACCCGCTTCCACCGCTGGCCTGGTCAGGATAATACGTTTGATTTCTTTATTCCTTAAAGCTCGTACCGCAAGGGCAACTGCTGTATAGGTTTTTCCGGTACCTGCTGGACCAATGGCAAAAAGAATGTCATTCTTATTGATACTGTCCACCATACGCCTTTGATTAGGCGTCCGAGCACGTACCACGATACCATTTGGACCATAAACGATTGGTTCACCTTTAAAAGCCGCAGCCTTCTGTTCGCCTTCTTCCTTTTCTGCAATCACGGGTTTTACACTCGATACAGATCCTAACAAACTTTCCAATTCCAACAAGGAAAGCGTCTGAAATTGGTTGATATGAGCTAGAATATCATCAAATACCTGTTGAAACCTTGTCCGCTCCCCTTCTTCACCTAAAACCTTCAAGGTACTCCCTCGCGCTACTAGACGTAACTTCGGAAAAGCTTTCTTTATAAACTCAAAATTTTCATTCTGAGCTCCCCACAATGTCACCAAATTGACAACATCTAAATTGATTTCTAATTCGCTCAAATTGTTTCCTAATTAATTTCCTGAATATTTCACGTCCTGTCCGATTGGCGTGCAAATAAAGATATCAAAAAAACGAAAATATTATGCGCTTTTCACACTTTCTTGAATCAAAAATACAAACTAATTGAGCAGAATTAAAAGCAATTGCAAGTATTAATTCATAATAGATTTAGCAATCGATTTACTTTTTCTATTTTTGTAATTCGCTTAACAAAATAACAATATAATTTTTTTAGCTTCAGGCTTGCTGAACACTATGGGAGTAATTACGTTAACCACCGATTTAGGTCATCGCGATTTTTATCAAGCTGCACTCAAAGGCAGTATCATTTCGCAGTTGCCGAATGTTAGGCTCGTTGACATTTCTCACGATATCCCTTCTTTCAGTATTCAACATGCGGCATTCGTTATCAACAACGCTTATCCGTACTTCCCAAAGAATACCGTACACTTAATCGGTATCGACACCGTCTTCCAAGAAGACTCGCGTTACCTCGCCATGGCCTACAAAGGTCAGTTCTTTGTCGGTGCAGACAACGGTATCTTCAGTATCATCATCGGTGAAGACAAACCAACTGAAATGGTCGAGATCAATATCATGCAGGATCTACGCTATCTGCATTTCCCGCTTGCTGATATCCTGACCAAAGCTGCCTGTCACATCGCAGATGGCGGTAAACTCCAAGATATTGGCCTCCCTATCGACAATGCGGTACAGAAAGTCACATTTCAACCCATCTACAACCAGAACAGCATCAAGGGCCATGTCACTTTCATCGACTCCTTTGGTAATGTCATCAGCAATATCAGCAAGGACCTCTTCAACCAAGTCCAACAGGGCCGAGATTTTATCCTACGCTTCAAGCGAAACGAAACGATCAGCAACCTCTCTTGGCACTACAATGAGGTTGCCGAAGGCGAGAAGCTATGCTTATTCGGAATCAGCAACTTCTTGGAAATAGCCATCAACAAAGGCCATGCAAGCCAGTTGTTAGGACTATACCAAGATGAAACCATACTTGTTGAGTTCCTGGAAAAGAAATAGACCCTCAAATGGAGTCTGGTCGACAAAATGTTCCACGTTTTTTTCTGTTCGCAATCGACTAACCGATAAATTGTTAAGTGTTAATTTCACATGTAAGAAATACTGAAATTTATCCATATCTCATTCGGGACTCATTCGAGACACATTCCGAATTTTCCGAACGCAAACCGGGTTTTCTCGAATATGCCTCGAATAAGGTCTAAATAAAACTCGAATAAATAGCCCCTTTGAAAGCACAAAAAACAAAGGGTAGCAAATCACTTTGCCACCCTTCCCATGTTATGGTTATTAGGATTATTTTTTTATCGTGAATACGTTTTAGAATCCAAATCCTACCTTTAAGGAGAACCTGTGGGCATCCATTTTCTTGGTTTCTGCATACTCATCAATTGGATAAGCTTGGATGTAATTCACATAGGGTTCAAAAATAGGTGGCTTTTGCTGGGTATATTTAGCTTTTATAGCTTGGTACTGGTAGCCTAAAGTGAATGATATAAAACCAGTTCCTTCGGACAGTTTCAATTTGACGCCCAATTCTGGGGCTATCCGTATTCCACCTGAGATATCGCCCTTTTGTCGAGGTTCATTTTCCCAAATAAAGCCGTAACCAGCATCTAATCCGGAAATTATCCTTGCCTTACCGGGATCCAAAAAGGTGTATCGTGCTCCCAAGGAAATCGGGACAGAGGAAAAAGTATGGATGGCATCAACAGCATATTTTTCGAAACCTGCAGTCCCTCCGATAGCTAAATCAGGATTCAATTGGTATCCATTAAAGGTTTGGGCGGTAATGCCGGCTTCCTGGAATGTCATATCATAGGCCATGACCCCAAATTCGGTATGGTTCATGTATTTTTTCTCTTGGGCTCTTAACACTTGGATACCGTTCAGTCCTAAAATGAGGACCAAAAACAATTTGAAACGCTGCTTCATAAAGAATTATTTTTTCAGGTTAATGGAAATACAGCTCAATTGTTTCAAATTGGCTTTGTTGGTATAATCATATTGGCAGATACCCTCAGGCCCCAAGACTATCAAGGATTTTGGTCCTGCAATGACATCAAAGCTTTTCAGGTTTTCCAAGTTCTGCATGATGTTCTTATCAATGGCCGTGACATCGGTAACCTTGAAGCTTTTCAAACCGGACTCACCTTCACATACATAGAGATGCTCACCGGTCAGGGCCAATCCATGAGGGCTTTTCAGGTTATAGCTCTTCACCAGTTGAGGTGCACTCAGGTCACGGATATTGACAACTTGCAAGGCATTGACGTTTCCATTACATATCGTACCGGTTCGTAAAGTCACAAAAGCAAAATCATCGTTGACAACGACAGGGTCACAGGCAAAGGCATGGGAATAATTAGCAAGCTCCTTAGGGCTGGTCGGATTAGAGATATCTAGGATATGCATACCATTATTTGCACCGACAAACAGAGATTTCTTGTAGGGAAACAAGGTTTCGATTCCAAAACCAAGGCTCACTTCATTGATCAATTTTGGTGCGCGGGCATTTTGAAGGTCAAAGTTTTTCACTTTATCCTGAAAAATGGCAAACAGGAAGTTTTCGGCAATGGCAAACCTAGCCAAAGAACCTGCTTGTCCAACCGTGTTTCCACTGGTGCCACTCCCATTTGAACCGGAATAATTATTACCTATACTTTCATAGTCCAAATAGCGCTGGCCATCAGGTTTATATTCGCGATGATCAGCGAAACTCACCAACGAGTCCCGGTAAGCCACGGGCACAGGGTCGTCATCCCTTAAAACATTAACCGGTTTGTTGTCCACTATATATTTGACAGCAAACACATCCTTTTGTCGATTAAGCAAAACGGGTTTGCTGATATTAGAGATATCAAAGGTCAACAGATCGACAATATTATCGACATAGAGCAGGTTATTTTGTACCCCAAGATCAAAATTCCCAAGGATCGGCAGAAAACCCAAGGGTTTGGGAGTTGCAGGATTGCTATTATCATAAATATGAATACCTTTATTCGGTTCATTGACCAATAGATAATCCTTATATAGATAAATTTTTCCTGTTGAAGTCATTGGTTGGGGTTGAGTGATACTAATATTGCTTGCCCTGATTTCTCGCAAAGTTTTATAGATGGGAATCTTGGCAATATAGGTCCCCTCGGAGCCAATTTTGTCACAGCCCCAAAAAAGAGAAAATAGCAGGACTGGCAAAATCAGCAAAAAGCATCTTTTAACAGTTAGTGTTGTGGATTTCATAAGTTTATACAATTGGATTATATTTATGATATACGATAACAAAACTCAAAGTGCGACAGCAGGTTAATGTTTTTTCACAATAATGAGATTTTATTGATTGTCGGCAATAAATAGACCTAGAAACAGCATCAATACAAAAAAAGGCAGTAAAATTGCTGTTAACGAAGCCATGATTAAAAAAAATAAAGCAAGGATCATCCATACAAACATGAAAAAACACAACTTCCTGCTACTGATTGCCCTCTTTTTTGTTCAATTGTTGCACGCTCAAGATAGTACGGCAGTCAAGGCAGACTCCATAACATTTGAGGCACAACGGGAACGAGTGAATCAATTATTGAACGATAGGAGCCGTCGATTTGGGGAATATGACCAGTCATTGGAGAAGAAAACTGGGGTGTTCGGACTGTTCAAGACCAAGAAGGACATGCAGAAATCCATCGATATCCTGAGACAGGTGGTATTGAACGACAATAACATCTTTTTGGAAACCCGGAAATTATTAGATTTAAAGGATGCGCAAAGTGAACGCTATCAACGGTTGGCCGGTGAATATGACATGCAGGTTTCTGCATACATGAAAACCATCACAAAACTGCAGAATGAAAATGACAAACTACGGGAAGAGCTGAAATCCATGGAAAGTACGGATACGGGCAACGGGGTGCTGATTTATTTGGCAGTTATCGTCATCATAGCTTTAATAATCCTTCTGATTTATCAGTACAATAGGCATAAACCCAAAAAATTGACGGAATAGTGATAAGAAGACCTATTTATATTGGTACTTTTGCTCAAAAAGAGAAAGAAATTAGTACATGGCCAGACCGAGATTGAACAGTGGAGACACCCATTCGGGGGATTTACCCAAACCGAAGCTGAACAAAGAAATTTTCCAGAAAGCACTACGGATATTTTCCTACATCAAGCCTTTTAAGTGGAAATTTGTGATTGGGATGGTTTTTTTAATCCTTTCCAGCTTAACCATGCTGACGTTTCCGGCGCTATTGGGAGCAATGATAGATGCCGCACAGGGAAGGGTGAAATACGAGTGGCTACCGGCTAGCGTGATGTACATTGGTGGATTGTCATTGATCATCTTATCCTTTCAGTCCGTAATTTCTTTTTTTCGGATCCGCTTGTTTGTGGAGATTGCCGAAAAAGCATTAGCCAATATCCGCAAGGACACCTACCATCGATTGATTACCTTACCGATTGATTTTTTTGCTAACCGCAGGGTTGGTGAACTGAACAGTCGCCTATCATCCGACCTTTCCCAGATCCAGGACACCATGACCACGACCTTGGCAGAAATGCTCAGGCAGACCATCAGTCTATGTTTTGGGGTAGCTCTATTGATATGGGTTTCGCCAAAGTTGGCATTGATGAACCTATGTATCCTACCGTTGATCATTATCGTGGCGATTATTTTCGGGAGATTCATCCGGAACCTTTCTAGGGAAGCACAAGATAAACTGGCAGAATCCAATTCTGTTGTACAAGAAACATTATTGGGCATCAGCAATGTCAAGGCTTTTGTAAACGAGTTCTTTGAATCAAAGCGTTATGCAGAAAAGCTGAACCAATCGGTGGCATTAGCTGTAAAAGGCGCAACTTACCGCGGTATTTTTGCCTCATTTATCATATTTGCCATCTTCGGGGCAGTCATTATCGTTATCTGGTACGGTGCATCCTTAGTTTCCATCCATGAAATTTCGGTAGGAGATTTAACGACGTATATATTATATTCCATGTTTGTTGCTGGTTCAATGGGTAGTTTCCCAGAACTTTATGCCACCTTACAACGCTCTTTAGGGGCAAGTGAACGTGTGTTGGAAATCTTGAACGAGCCTAAGGAAGATATACAGGTCAGCGAAGAAGATAAAGAGATCAAGGTGGAGTTGCATGGTGACATCCAATTTGATCACGTGACCTTTGCCTATCCGACCCGACCGGACCTGACCATATTAAAAGATCTCTCTTTTCATGTTGCTGCGGGTAAAAAACTGGCAATTGTCGGCCCTAGTGGAACTGGGAAATCGACCATTGCATCCTTGATCCTACAATTTTATCAGCCTAGCAGTGGTACCTTAAAATATGATGGTATTCCAGCAGATCAGCTGGCCCTGACCGATATCAGGAACCAAGTTGCCATTGTCCCACAGGATGTACTTTTGTTTGGAGGTACCATCCGTGAGAACATCAGCTACGGAAACCTGAATGCTGAAGCGGAGGATATCATTACCGCTGCAAAACGAGCAAACGCGCACCAATTTATCATGGACTTCCCTGAGGGCTATGATACCGTTGTAGGTGAACGCGGCGTAAAATTATCCGGAGGGCAAAGACAAAGAATTGCCATTGCCCGTGCCCTATTGAAGGATCCAGCCATCTTAATCTTAGATGAGGCTACCTCTTCCCTAGATTCAGAATCAGAAAGGATGGTCCAGCAAGCATTGGTAGAACTGATGAAGAACAGGACATCCATAATTATAGCACACCGACTGTCCACTATTCGAGACGCTGACAAGATTATTGTTGTCGAAGATGGCATCATTTCAGATATGGGAACCCACCAGGAATTAATGGAAAAAGGCAGCGGATTATACCATCATCTCTATACATTACAGTCCCTTCACGTAGTTGAAAGTTAATTTTTGTTAATTTAGGGAAGCAAAAAACATTTTGGCTTATACCTTGTTTATCATTAACAGAACATATTAGACTAAATAGGATAAAAAAATAGAATCATGGAAAAAAATAGAAATGGATTAGTGGCATTTGCCTTACTAGGATTAGCAGTAGGAACTGCAGCATATTACTTATTAGGAACTGAAGACGGAAAGAAACAATTAGATCGTGCTAATGATGGCATCAAGAGCTTAACAAAATCGATCAAGGATCTTTCTAAAAAAGAAGCGAAGAGAGCTCAAAAATTAGCTAAAACTGCTAAGGAAGATTTAGAGAACTTAAAAGACCGTGCTAAGAATGCTGGCCGTGATGCTTTGGACAAAGCTTCATCAAAAGCAAACGAATGGGCTGGAAAGGCATCTGATGCTGCCCATAATTTAGCAAACAGAGCTGAAGATGCAGCTGATAAAGCAAAGTCAGAAATTAAAAACGCTTAATTTCTAGCGCAATCATACAATGCTCAACAGATTGATTTGTATCTTTGTGCTACATGAATCTGTTCGAACAAGTAAAAACATTAATATATAAAGATGTTGTATTAGAATGGCGGTCGAAATATGCCATTAACAGCATCCTACTTTATGTGGTATCCACAGTATTTGTATGTTATCAATCATTCAAATCTGTGGATACTATTGTTTGGAACACCTTGTTCTGGATAATTCTCTTATTTGCGGCGATCAATGCGATGAGCCGCAGTTTCATCCAGGAAACGGGCAGTCGCCATCTCTATTATTATGCGATCGTTGGCCCGAAGGCGATTATCCTCGCCAAGATCATTTACAATTCCCTGGTCATGATACTGATGACCGCCATTGCATTCATCGTATATAACCTGATCTTTAAAACAGAGATTGGGAATCTCCCAGTCTATCTACTAAGCATCTTATTAGGGAGCATATCCTTTGCCACCGTATTTACGATGATTGCGGGGATCAGTGCAAAAGCAGGCAATAACAGCACGATCATGGCGATATTGAGTTTTCCGGTTATCATTCCCTTACTGATCATATTGATCAAACTTTCGCGATCGGCATTAATGGGCGGCTTTTTATCGAGCAGTTGGGCTGATATTGCTGTTTTATTGGCAATTAATGTCGTTACAATTGCTATTTCTTTGCTGTTATTTCCTTACCTTTGGCGAGATTGATTTTTGTTCTTATGAAAAAAAGTTGGTGGAAAATTTTAGGGGTTGTCATGGTCGCTAGTACCATAATTGCAGGACTCCTTGGCCCCGTTCCCGTATTATCTATTTTAAATGAAACCATTCGTAATGTATATTTCCACGTTCCAATGTGGTTTACGATGATGATTCTTTATTTGATATCCCTGATCTATAGCATTAAGTATCTGAACACGGGCAAGCGTGAATACGATTTCATGGCTGTTGAGGCCGTAAATACCGGTATTTTATTCTGTGCCTGTGGATTGATGACAGGAATGTTGTGGGCAAATATTACTTGGGGAGCACCCTGGACGAATGACCCACAGTTGAATGGAGCAGCCATTGCCACTTTGATGTACTTAGCCTACTTGGTACTTCGCAATGCCATGGAAGAAGAACAGAAACGTGCTAAGATCTCTGCGATCTACAATATTTTTGCATTTCCGATCATGATCGTATTGATCTATATCCTACCAAAGATGAATGATTCACTGCATCCGGGAAGCGGGGGCAACTCTACTTTCGGGGATTTGGATATGGACAATTACATGCGCCCTGTATTTTACACAGCGGTAATTGGTTGGATTTTGATTGGTTGTTGGATAGCGACCCTACGTTATCGCGTTCGTATAATTGAAGATAAAAGAAATAGTTTTTAATATGAGAAATTTTCTATTGTCCCTACTGGCATTAATGATCAGTTTTTCGTCGAATGCCCAAGAAAAGGTTCAGATGGCTGATGGTCTTCGTGCTGAAGGAAAAATCTATGTGGTCGTGGCAGTGATGCTGGTAATCTTTTTATCAGTTGCCATTTACTTATTTAGCATAGACAAAAGAGTCAAAAAACTAGAAAAAGATAAATAAGGGAATACCATTCTATGCTGATCAACCAACATCGAACACTTTCGGGTCTGAACGTATTTCTCGTTATTCTTGTTGGTACCGTATTATGCCTAGGTGTGTTCTACCATCTGCCTGAGAAACTGACTCCAGTTTTATTTGAACCAGGATTGGACCGCTTAGCTGGAATCCGTTTAGGATCCAACTTTTCACCTTCCGGCAATGTATTGATCACCTTGATCCTGACCTTGCTACAGGCATTTTCCTTAAATCGGGTAGTAAACCATTTCAACCTACTGGGAAAACCTAGCTTCCTGACGTCATTGATGTTCATGACCTTAGTGAGTCTATTCATCCCATTCTTGGTTCTATCGCCTACCCTAATCTGTAATTTCATTACCATTTGGATGCTCCAAAAGCTGTTCAATATCTACAAGCACGTGGATATTAAAGGGATCATGTTTGATCTTGGTCTTTTGGTGGCATTGGGAAGTTTAATCTATTTCCCGTTCATCGTGATGCTGTTGTTGATTTGGTCAAGCTTAGTCATATTCCGCCCTTTTTACTGGCGGGAATGGATCACACCATTATTAGGGGTGATAACGGTTTATTTCCTATTGGCGGTAGCTTACTTCTGGTTGGAAAGAATGGATGAGTTCTATCAGATATTCCTTCCCTTTACCTATGCATTTCCGACGAAACTGAACATGGATATGCATGATTATTTTGTCCTGATCCCTATTGTCATTTCGTTGGGAGGGTTTTTATTTATCTTGAAGGACAACTTTTTCAAGAGTGTTGTACAGATCAGAAAAAGCTTCCAGTTATTGTTTATCATGTTGTTATTGATCTTTGGTTCCTTTTATTTGAACCAGGAAAGATCGATCAATCACTTTTTGCTTTGTGTACCCCCTCTATCCATTTACCTAGCCTATTTTTTCACGCATGCCAAGGTGAAATGGTTTTACGAAACGCTATATCTAGTCATATTATCCACAATTATCTATTTTCAATTTTTCTAAACTACTGTCCAATAGGTGTTTAACCTTTTTTAACAAACAAAAAGCTTGTGATATTTAAAAAATAGATAGTTTTGTAGCAAAAATTCGGATAATACAGCCATCATAAAAGATTTAGGCGCATTGATTTGAACAGAAGATATTTTGCAAGAATAATGCAGCGATAAATCCACTTAAAAATGTCAGAACAGTTGAAACTATTTTACTCTAATACGTCCTTACTTATTTTATTAGGAATAAGTTCAATTTTACTCTCGAGTACACGCTCCTATGGGCAATCCTCTACCTCACATTCGCCATATTCCCAATTTGGATTGGGACAAATGCGCGAAGATCTACTTCCTCAGACCCGAGGAATGGGTGGGATTTCTGCTGGTGTAAGATTTCAGGGCGGTTTACCGGTTTTAAATATTTCAAACCCTGCATCCTATTCAGGATTCAACCGAACCATTTTGGATGCCGGTCTATATGGCAACGTCACTCAATTGCAGAAAAACAGCTTGACTGACCATACTGCAGACTTTGCATTCAGTCATTTTGCCTTCGGCTTCTCATTGAACAAGAACAATGGACCAAAATTAGGTGGTATTTCGTTCGGATTGATACCTTATTCAGATGTGGGTTATAGCATCTCCGCAAAAAGAGATATCAGCAATACTCCTTATTTGACCAAATTGGTTGGAGAGGGGGGCCTTAACAAGGCTTATGTTGGTTATGGGGTGTCTCCATTCAAAAACTTCAGCATTGGTGGTAATATTGGATTCCTATTTGGTAACCTATATGACAAGTCCATCATTGAGTTTCCTTCCAACTACGACTACTACAATACTTCGAAAACAGATACCAGAAGGGTTACAGGTATTGTATATGATTATGGTGCGCAATATTTCATCCCATTGGGAAACAGAAAGAACTTAACCATTGGATATTCCGGATCACTGGATAATTCTGTGAAGAGCAAGGTTTCTACGATCGTAACCCGTACGATGACCGGAACAGGAAACATAACGGAACAGGTTCCAATTGACACATCCTATTCAGATGTCTTATCCAATCGCAAAATCAACTTACCTTTAAGACATAATGTAGGTTTTACCTTCAGCAAAGGTGTGAACTGGACAGTAGGTGCTGATTTCAAATATGCAGATTGGTCGAAGTACCAAGTTCGTCAGGGAGAAGATGCCTTAGGAAAGAACATTGGTTTTGCTGTCGGTGGACAGATCAAACCGGATCCTACATCTTTGAACTATCTAAAAGTAATCGATTACCGTTTAGGTTTCAGATATAACAAAACACACATGACCGTGAACCAGCAACGTATCAATGATATGGCGGTTACGGTGGGATTAGGATTACCATTACCGGAGACCGGTTTTGGAAGGACTTTCTCCAATGTGAACATTTCGGCCGAGTTTGGCCAACAAGGAACGATCAAGAGCAATTTGGTCCGTGAGCGATATATCAATATCAACTTAGGGTTCACCATTAATGATGCTTGGTTTATCAGAAGAAGTTACGATTAACAAATGCGCATTGCAGAAATGAAAATATCGAGAATATTGCCCCTAACAATTGTTTTGCTAGGGGCAATCTTGTCAATTGCCTGTGAAAATGACACCAAGGACATCGATCGCTTGGCAAATATCAAGCAGGAAGAGGCCGTGGATATTTCCAAGGATGTAACGGTCGTATATAGTGATTCGGCGAAGGTAAAAGCTGAATTAAAGGCTCCTGAGATGCGTGTTTATCATGACAGTACCGGAAATTATGAGTTCAAGAAAGGTGTTCTGATTATTTTCTTCGACGACCAAGCCAAAGAGATGCAACGAGTAACCTCCGAATACGCTTTGCAGAAAAGGATTGAAGGATTGACCGAATTCCGGAAAAATGTAGTGATCACCAAGGTGGATGGGACGATAATCAAGACGGAAGAATTGATTTACGACGAGAAGAACAAGAAATACTATGGTAGTCAACCCATTACTGCGGAATACAATGATGGCCGGACCTCTGCACAGGGGACATCCTTCACGGCGGATGCAGATTTCAATGACATTCGATTTATGAACGGTACTGCCATTCATATTCCATCGGCAGACTCCCAGCTTCCTTCGTTTGGGAACTAACAGAAATAGAAGGAATTGGCGAAAAGAAAATTGAAATAGGCTAAATATAAATTTTTACCTTATTTTTTTATAAAAGTTGTATCTTGCGCCTTGTTTTTAAGAAAAACAAATTAATTAAAATATTAGCATAAAATTATAGAATATCGTTATGGGATTAATGACCTCTTTGCGAAACCGTGCGGGCTTAGTCATTTTCGTGATCGGTTTGGCAATTGTTGCATTTTTATTGGGTGATGCCATCAATGTTGGTACCCCATTTTGGCAGAGAAGCCAAAATGAAGTGGGTAGTATCAATGGAGAAGGGATAGATTATCAAAACTTCAATGTACAAGTTGACCAAGCAAGCCAAATGTATCAACAACAAATGGGAGGAGCTTCCTCGCCACAGATGCGCGGATTTGCCGTACAGCAAGTATGGAACCAGTTTTTAACACAGAATTTATTAAATCAAGAAATTGATAAAATCGGTCTTCAGGTAGGTAAGGAAGAATTGAACAGCTTATTGTTCGGTAACAATCCTTCACCACAGATCATTCAAGCTTTCACCAACCCACAGACTGGTCAGTTTGACAAAAACTATCTTTCTGCAGTTATTGAACAAGCGAAAACTAACCCGGAGATGAATGCACAATGGGAAGGTTTATTGCAGAATGTGAGAAACGAACGTTTGAACCAGAAATACACGAACTTGATCAATAACAGCATCTACACCACTTCTTTAGAAGCTGAATATGATTACAATTCACGTAATAAACTTGCAAACTTCAAATATGTCATGTTAGACTATGCATCGGTAAAAGATTCAGAGATCAAATTGACAGATGCAGATTACAAGGAATATTACGATAAAAACAAAAATGCGTTCAAAAATCCAGAAGAGATCCGCACGTTAGAGTATGTTTTGTTTGATGCGAAACCAAATTCTGCTGACTCAGCATTAGTATTAGGTGAGATTCAAAAATTGAAAACAGAATTACAGGCTTCAACAAATGATTCAAGCTTCGTAACGATCAATTCAGAAAACAAATACCCTGTAAGATATTATACAAAAGGTCAATTGAGTCCGGCATTGGATTCAGTAGCTTTCCAAACGGCTGCTGGAACGGTTGTTGGTCCTTTCTTGACACAGAATGTTTACGAAATTGCGAAAGTAATCGCAGTAAAGAACAGTGCAGATTCAGTTAATGCAAGTCATATCTTGATCAATCCAGCTACAGAAGGTGGTGTTGATAAGGCCATGGCTAAAGCAGATTCGATCAAGAACTTGGTTCAAGGAGGAGCGAGCTTCTCAGCACTAGCGGTTGAGTTCAGCGCAGACCCTAACAGCAAAAACAATGCTGGCGAAATCGGTACATTGACTCGCGGTGCATTCCCTGAGCTTGATGAAACCTTATTCGAAGGTAAAACTGGTGATGTGAAAGTGGTATCGACCAATTATGGTGTTCATATCGTTAAAATCAACAGACAGATCGGTAATTCTCAAATTGCGAAACTTGCTATCGTAGACAAGAGCATCAATTCAGGAAAAGAAACTACAGATGCTGCATATTCTAAAGCGAACCAATTCTACACAGCAGCAAACAAGGATAATTTCAATGATATCGCGAAACAACAAAACGTTGAGATCTTGAAAAACGACCGTACTGTTGCTATGGACAATATGTTAGGTGGAGTTGAAGTACCTAGAGAGTTAATCCGTTGGGCTTTTGAGGCTAAAAACGGAGAGGTTAGCGACAAGGTTTATGAAACTACGGATAACTTTATCGTTGCAAGGGTAACCAACATTCAACCAAAGGGAATCCAGCCATTGGAATCAGTTAAGACATTAATTGAGCCAGTTGTTAAGAATTTAGTTAAAGCACGCATGTTGAAGGAGAAAATGAACAATGCATTGTCCGGAGCTGGGAACATCGATCAGGTGGCTCAGAAATTAGGCAAGAATGTTCAGACAGTAGACAATGTTGTTTTAGCGAACCCTGTAATTCCGGGCGTAGCTGTTGAGAATGCTGTCGTAGGTACAGTATTTGGTCTTCAGCCAAACAAACCATCTAAGTCTATCGAAGGAAAACAAGGCATCTATGCTGTTCAAGTGGCAGGTTTTGTAAATCCTAAGGCATTAGCTGGCGAGGAATTGACTACACAACAAAAGCAGATCACAGAAGCAAAATCGCAACGCTCATGGGGAACTATCTTGAAAGCCCTACAGGACAATGCGAAGATTGTTGACAATCGTATTAAATTCTATTAACATAGAATTGATTAAATTTGTAGCTGGATGACGAATGTTATCCAGCTTTTTTTATTTTTATAGAAATGGACATTCAAGAAAACATAATAAACAAGGTCGCTCAGAGCGGGTTGATAACGATTGATTTGGCAGAGCATGCTCCAAAAGCCGCTATTGAAATTTATGATATCAAGGATAATTTATTCCATGGTCTGATCCTTAAGGAAAAAGACTTCAGGGAATTCATTAAAACCCATGACTGGACCCAATACAAGGACAAACATATCGGGATAATCTGTTCTGCAGATGCGATTGTGCCTACCTGGGCCTATATGCTCCTATCTACCAAATTAGCTGATCAAGCCTTA
The DNA here is from genome assembly GCF_024261425.1 of Sphingobacterium sp. LZ11T8. Taxonomy (NCBI): domain Bacteria; kingdom Pseudomonadati; phylum Bacteroidota; class Sphingobacteriia; order Sphingobacteriales; family Sphingobacteriaceae; genus Sphingobacterium; species Sphingobacterium sp. LZ11T8. The sequence continues at coordinate 500,499 of NZ_JANBZY010000001.1, forward strand.
TCGATCCATTTTGGGGATGAGGACTATGTGCGCAAGATCTTATTTGACCATGCCCTTTCTACCCTGGACTATAGTCAGTACCAGGACCAACGCATCGTAGTAAAAGGTTGCGGGGATATTCCGGTACCTGAGTCAGCCTTTGTTACATTTACAACACAATTAAGCAAGGTTGCCAAAAGCGTCATGTACGGAGAACCTTGTTCCACTGTCCCTGTATTCAAGCGAAAATCTTAAACTTTCCAATATAATTGCTGTCAAACCCGTATGAAAAGATTTATTTCATTAATTGTATTCAGTGTTTTTTTGATGACTACGGTCATTGGACAAACGCTACCCTATTTAAAAGAACCTACTTTCAAGCCCGGCGAAATATTAAAATATAAGCTTAGATATGGTTTTATTTCGGCAGCAACTGGAACACTTTCAGTTCAGGAGTCAAAATATAGTTTTGGGATCAACGATGCTATCCATTTGTCGGCCTTTGGGCAGACCTCTGGAGCATTTTCCAAATTTTACACGGTCAAGAACCAGTATGATTCCTATATAGATCAGTCCAACTTCCTTCCTATTCTCTATACCGAGAATATCAGGGAGAACAACTATCGTAGGGTAGAATATGCGACATTTGATCATAAGACCAAGAAGGTAAAGGGTAAAAAAGGTACTTTCACCAGTCCGACCCAGCAGACTTTTGATTTGGTATCTGCATATTATTTTTCCAGGAACCTAGATTTTTCAGGCTTAAAGTCTGGCGATAAATTTAAGATCACTTACTTTTTGAACGATGAGGTTGCACAGCTTGGTGTTGAGTATATTGGGGTTGAAAAGGTAAAGTCGGTATTGGGAGAACTTGAATGTATCAAGCTTAGTCCAGAAATATCTCCAGGAAGAATCTTTAAAAAGAGCAGTCGTTTGTATCTTTGGGTTACCAATGATGGCAATCGTATACCTGTGAAGGCTCAAGTGGAAATCTTGATTGGATCAGTGACTATGGATTTAGTGAGTGCAGATGGTCTAAAGTATCCATTGGGCAAGAGGGTAAGTTATTCAAAATAGAAAATGATAGAAGTAGGAAATGTCCTTGTTCATGAGGATATCATCAACAATGACTTTGTGTGTAATCTCAGCAAGTGTAAGGGAGTTTGTTGCATTGAAGGCGATGCAGGAGCACCATTGACGGAGGCTGAGACCAAGATATTAGCGGAGATTTATCCAAAAGTAAAACCCTACCTCACTGAGGCGGGGATAAAAGCCATTGAGGAGCAGGGAACCTCAGTGGTTGATGCCGATGGCGACCTAACGACGACCTGTGTGGGCGGCAATAAGGAATGTGCCTATGTAACTTGGGAAAACGGGATTACGAAATGCGGTATTGAAAAAGCCTATGAAATGGGTGATGTGCAATGGAAGAAACCGATTTCCTGCCACCTCTATCCTATCCGTGCTACGCACTACCCTGAGTTTGATGTTTTGCATTATGACCGTTGGTATATCTGTAAAGATGCCTGCAGTTTTGGGCAAGAACTTAAAATCCCAGTTTATAAGTTCCTGAAAGACCCTTTGATTCGTGAATACGGTGAAGAATGGTACCAACAGCTTGAAAATACCTTAGCTTCTAAAGCATAATTTTAGTATTTTTATTGCGATTCAGTTTGACCTGAAGGTCTTATACCCACTACATGTTAACATTAGACGAAATACAACTTCCTATAAAAGAACATCTCAAACGCTTTGAAAAGACCTTCAAGGCATCTATGCAGAGTTCCGCCCCGCTGTTAGACCGTATTACACGTTATATTATTAAGCAAAAGGGAAAACAGATGCGACCTATGTTTGTTTTCTTTTCAGCTGGATTGACCGGAGGTATTACCGAATCCACCTATCATGGTGCCTCGTTGGTAGAATTACTTCATACTGCTTCCTTGGTTCATGATGATGTAGTGGACAATTCCAATGAGAGACGTGGATTTTTCTCGATCAATGCCCTATGGAAGAACAAGGTTGCTGTATTGGTTGGCGATTTTTTGCTTTCCAAGGGTTTATTGTTATCGGTAAAGCATAAGGAACATGACCTGTTGCGCCTGGCCTCGGAAGCTGTGGAGCAAATGAGCGAGGGAGAATTGCTGCAGATTGAGAAAGCAAGGCACCTGGATATTGAAGAGGGAATCTATTATGACATTATCCGTAAAAAGACGGCTTCTTTGATTGCTTCCTGTTGTGCCATCGGTGCTTCATCAGCTGGAGCCAATCCAGAAACCATTGAAAAGCTACGCTTGTTCGGCGAAAAGGTTGGAATAGCTTTCCAAATCAAGGATGATCTGTTTGATTTTGGTTTGGATGATGTCGGAAAGCCGGTTGGTAACGACATCAAGGAAAAGAAAATGACCTTGCCTTTGATCCATGCCCTTTCTGTCGTTGATAAGGCGCAGAAAAGGAAGATCATCAACTTAGTGAAGCATCATAATGAAGATGCGCAAAAAGTGGCTGAAGTCATCAATTTCGTCAAGATCAACGGTGGGTTGGACTATGCTACGGAGCAAATGCTGAAATATCAGCAGGAAGCTTTTGATATCTTAGATACCATCCCGAACGGCGGAGAATATAAATTAGGATTAGAACAATTAGTACGTTACACTACAGAAAGAAAAAAATAGAATATGAGCCACGAAGCACTTTTTATGATCGGATTTATAATATTTATAATTCTGATGCTAGCGATAGATTTAGGTCTATTTTCCAAAAGTGACAAACCAGTATCGTTAAAAGTTGCAGCAATCATGAGTGCCATCTGGGTAACCTTTGCCCTCTTGTTTGGCTTGCTCCTGTATTATTGGGGGAATGAACTCCACAATGTTCATGACATGGCTCGACTCAAGGAAGTCGTCGCAAACCATTTCCATAACATTACCATTAATGAAAACGACCTAGCGGGCAGTATTCATATCTACAACAAGAACCTGACCCTGGAATACCTGACCGGTTATGTGGTTGAATATGCCCTTTCCGTTGACAACATCTTTGTTATGGTTCTTTTGTTCAGTTCATTTGGTATTCCTGAGAAATACTATCATAAAGTATTGGTATGGGGTATCCTAGGGGCGATTATCATGCGTTGTATCTTTATTTTCGTAGGTGCAGCCTTGATCACCAAATTTGGATGGATCCTTTATGTATTCGGTGCATTTCTGGTTTATACTGGATTTAATATGTACATCAACCGAAACAAAGAGGAAGAGGTTGATCCGGAGAACCACCCTGTGGTAAAATTTGCTTCAAAACACTTTAAAGTAACCCATAAGTTAGATCAAGGAAGGTTCTTCCATATTGAAAATGGCGAAAAATACATGACACCTTTGTTCTTGGTCCTTTTGGTGATCGAGTTTACCGATTTGATCTTTGCAGTTGACTCGATCCCTGCGATCTTCTCGGTAACGAAAGACCCTTATATTGTATTCTTCTCCAATATCTTTGCGATCCTGGGATTAAGGTCAATGTTCTTCTTATTGGTAAACATTATCCACAAGTTCCATTATTTGAAAGTCGGATTAGCATTCCTATTGATCTTCATCGGTCTGAAAATGTTGTTGCACAGTTACCTGAAAGAATGGGGCTTTACGACTTCGCATTCCCTGATCGTCATTATAGGAATACTAGCACTAAGTATCATTGCATCCTTAGCCTTTCCGAAGAAGCAGGATTTTGATAAAGCATAAAGAATTTAGAAACGGGCTGGTGATAACACCAGCCCGTTTCTTTTTATAGGAAGCTAATCTTAATCCTATTGAAATATTTGTGCTAATATTTTTACAAAATCTACCCTTGTTCGCGGTTTATAATTAATAAATTCGTGCACAATTAAAAAAACACACAAATCATATGAATTGGAGTAAATCTATTCTAATTGCAGCAGCGTTCTTTGCTGCTACACAAGTACAAGCTCAAGACAATCTAATAAATGCCCTAAAAGGAAATGCAAGCGACAATAGCAAGGAAGGGTTTAAGTTCACAGAAGTCATCAACTTAGGAAGGACTTCAATTAAAGATCAGGGATCATCAGGGACCTGTTGGTCATACTCAGGAAACTCATTCCTAGAGTCAGAAATGATCCGTATGGGTAAAGACCCCGTTGAAATCTCCCAATTGTATACAGCACGCAATACATATGTTGAAAAAGCGAAGAACTTCGTTCGTCTACATGGTGAGCAAGCGCAAGGTGATGGTGGACAATTGCATGATGTATTGACGATCTTCAGAAAATACGGTGCTGTACCTTATGATGTATATACAGGACTGCCAGAGGGACAATCAAGAAACAACTTCAGTGAGATGAGTCCAATCTTGCAATCCATCACGGAGACAGTTGCAAAAAGCAAGAAACCTTCAAAAAACTGGATGAGCGCATTTACCGGTGCCATGGACTCTTACTTAGGGGAAGTTCCAGAATCATTCCAATACAAAGGAAAAACATATACGCCAAGAACATTTGCTGACCAAGTAATCGGCATCAATCCTGACGACTACGTAGGGATCTCTTCATTTGAGGAACATGCCTACTATAAACCATTTGTCCTTTTGATTCCAGACAACTGGTCGTTTGAGAGTTTTTATAATGTGAAGATCAATGATCTAACAGATATCATCGACAAAGCCTTAGAAAAAGGATTCACTGTAGCTTGGGCTACGGATGTTTCTGAGAAAACATTCAGCTGGAAGAACGGGGTTGCTTTCGTACCGGAGAAACCGATCGAGAAAATGAGCAAAGAGGAAGTAGATCAATTGTTCAATGGTCCTAAAGCTGAACCAGCTATCACAGCAGACCAAAGACAAGAGGCTTTTGACAACTACGAAACGACTGATGACCACGGTATGCATATCGTAGGTAAAGTGAAGGATCAAAACGGAAAAGAATACTATATCGTGAAAAACTCATGGGGAGTTTCCAATGATTACCAAGGATACCTTTACGCAACGAAAGAATTTGTTCGCTACAAAACAATTTCTTTATTGGTTCATAAGAAAGCATTGGATAAAAACATGCAGAAACAATTAGGTATTTAATCTTAAATAAAATATCAAAAGTCCCGATAAAAATCGGGACTTTTTCATTTAAATAATTAACTTAGTTTTTACAATTCCACAATATGTAATAAACACTGATTATGAAAAAGTTAATATTATTGTTATTCACTCTTCCTTTTTTGGCAATCGGCCAAGAGAAAGGAATTTCCTTTGAGCACAACACGACTTGGGCCAAAGTGAAAGAAAAAGCCAAAGCAGAGAACAAGCATATATTTGTTGATGCCTTTACGACATGGTGTGGACCGTGTAAATGGATGGCTGCCAATATCTTTCCTCAAGAAAAGGTAGGTTCCTTCTTTAATGAGAATTTTGTGAACCTGAAAATCCAAATGGATGAAACGCCAGCGGATAATGAGGATGTTAAATCATGGCGCGAAGAAGCGAAACGCTTTGCAAAAGATTATAAAGTTGCGGCATACCCAACCTTCCTGATCTTCAGTCCGGATGGCGAATTGGTACACCGCATTGTTGGTGGTGGTGAGGCAGACCAATTCATTGCAGCTGCAAAAGAAGGTCTAGATCCAAACACGCAATACGAAACATTGGTTAAGAAATTCAATGACAAACCCAATGATAAAGCTACCGCTAAATCAATGGCTGCAGCAGCAGTAAAGGCCTATGACCGAGAATTGACCGCCAAAGCTGTTGAAAGTGTCATCAACAACTCTACAGCAGAGGAATTAATGGAAGACGATGTTCTGAAATTGATCAGCAAAAACGTGGGTAAACCAGGATCTAAAGCATTCAATACCCTTCTGGAAAACAAAGAGAAAGTTGATGCTAAATTAGGCGCTGGAAAAACAGACCAAATCCTTTCGGTATCCATTATCAATTCAGAGATAGCTCCAGTGGTAATGAAGTCAGAAACTGATATCTTTGATAAAACGGTAGAGGAAGTGAGCAAGAAGTATCCAACGATTTCTTTAACGAATTCTATTGCCAGCTTCAAACCTAACTACTATGCCAGAAAGCAAAATTGGCCAGCATTCAGGGATGCTGTTCAAGCCTATATCAACCTTGACCCTTCTAAAGTAAATGCATCACAATTGAATTCGTTTGCTTGGGCCATATTTGAGAACTGTGATGATCCTTCCTGTGTTGAATCGGCTTTAGCATGGAGCAAGAAATCCCTTGAAGAAGCAAATGATCCAGCATTAATGGATACTTACGCCAACCTATTGCACAAAGTAGGAAAAACGAAAGAAGCTATCGAATGGCAGGAGAAAGCTATTGCTGCAGTGGATGAAGGCAGTAAGGCTGAATACCAAGCAACCTTGGAGAAAATGAAAAAAGGTGAACCTACTTGGGTGAAATAATTCTGGTAAGAACACAGAGCATATACCCCTATCCAACTCATTATGAGTCGGAAGATATTTTAATTTAGAAAAAGAAGCTATCTGAAACAGATAGCTTCTTTTTTTGATATACGCATTTTTTGAGAATTCCAACGAAATTCAAATGGCTAATATTTCTCTTTGATAAATAATCTTTCTAAATTTGTTGCATATCCTATTATTACCAAGATGCTATGAAATTTACACTTAACATTAAGAATTCCCTGCTAATTATTCTCTCGTTATTATTTAGCTATTCCTGTACCAAGGATCCCATTGATCCAGATGACAAGGAGGATCCAAACAAACCCATGATTTATAAGTTTGATCGATTTGAACTCGTCAATGCCAAATTGTATGTTGGGTCCAAGGAAGGGGCTGTAGATAAATCCGAAGGTTTCGATCCTAACACTTATTTTACGACCTCTTTTGGGAAAGAGAACAAGCTTTCCTATTTCAAATATGATTCATTGATGGTACGAAGAGATACATTGACTGAATTTCCCAATGAATATGAGAGTAATGTCTTTGGATTCAAGGTCGGTGAAAAGGACTCCTTATTCCGATGGAATATTTATGCTGATTTTTGGCAATACTACGGAACTTACCCAAGTACCAAAGAAGAAATCATTTATGAGAGCAATTATAGTCGCTTGATTAAAAAACGAAAAGAATCTTCTTTCTATCTAGATAATCGGAGTGAAGGACTCGTTTCTGACAAGGATTTCTTTTGGGGAAATACCTATCATTTCCCGAGTAAGGATGATATGACCGAAACTTCGGATACCCTTGCCTATGCCAACGTGAAGTACTATTATAAATTGATTAAAAAATAAGGTATCAACACCTAATAAAAAGAGGCTCGGAAACAATTCCGAGCCTCTTTCATTTATTTAACTTCCTTATAGCCCTGCTTCATGTTCTGGAACATAAAGGACCATTTATCGGTCTGTTCAGCAATGACCATGGCAGTTGACTTACCTGCTCCATGGCCAGCTTTTGTATCAATCCTGATCAATACTGGATTGGATCCTTTGTTGTATTCCTGCAGTCTGGCTGCAAACTTGAAGGAATGTGCTGGAACAACACGGTCATCATGATCGGCTGTGGTAACCATCGTCGCAGGGTAGTCAGTACCTGCCTTTAAAGCGTGATAAGGAGAATATTTCAACAGATAATTGAACATTTCAGCATTATCATCAGCTGTTCCATAATCGAATGCCCAACCTGCACCGGCAGTAAATTTATGATAACGCAACATATCCAAAACGCCTACCGCTGGAAATGCCACCTTGTAAAGCTCTGGTCTTTGGGTCATACATGCACCAACCAATAGACCTCCATTGGATCCTCCAGAGATCGCTAGTTTCTCCGAAGAGGTGTATTTTTCGTTGATCAAGTATTCTGCTGCAGCAATAAAATCATCAAAAACATTCTGTTTTTTGAGCTTCGTCCCTGCTAGGTGCCAATTCTCACCATATTCGCCACCACCACGAAGGTTAGCGACTGCATAGACGCCGCCTTGTTCCAATAGGATGACATTGCTCACACTGAAGGAAGGTGTCAAGGAGATATTAAAGCCCCCATAACCATATAACATGGTCGGATTAGTTCCATCCAATTTAATTCCTTTTTTATAGGTGATGATCATTGGGACTTTGGTTCCATCTTTGGACGTGTAAAACACCTGCTTGGATTCGTATTTGGTTGGGTCAAATTGGACCTCAGGTTTTTTGTAAATCTCTGATTTTCCCGATGCAATTTCGTATTTATAGATCGTACCTGGATTAACATAGTTCGTGAAAGAATAATAAAGATCGTTTTCTTCTTTCTTTGCACTAAATCCACCTGCAGAACCTACTCCTGGCAATTCAATATCATGTTCAAATTTACCGGCTCTATCGTATTGCTTCAACTGGGTCGTTGCATCTTTGAGGTAGCTGGCAAATATTTTACCCCCACCAATTGATGGACTCAAGACTTGATCCGTTTCAGCAATCAGGTCTTTCCAAGCCTCTGGGGTTGGATTAGCGATATCTGTTTGCACAATGCGGCCATTGGGTGCATTTAACTCCGTATAGATCAACAGACGATCGCCATCATTGTCCAGGACATAGTGGTTTTTCTCCATATTGTTTACTACGGTGACAAATGGAGACTCAGGTTTTGAAAGGTCTTTGATATAGAGTTCGTTTCCTGAAGTTGAGTTGGCAGCAGTAACGACCAAGAAGCGTTCATCTTCTGTCAGGCCAGCGCCAATATACCTTCTCGGTGTTTTCGGTCCGCCAAAGACAAGCTCATCTGTGTTTTGAGGCGTGTTTAATTTGTGGAAGAACAACTTGTGTTGGTCTGTCATGGCAGATAATGCAGAGCCTTCTTTTGGTTTGTCATAAGAGCTATAGTAGATTCCTTCATTACCTTTCCAGGCCATTCCACTGAACTTTACATTCATCAGGGTATCTCCTACAATGGATTTGTCTTCCGCATTAAGGATAATGACCTTGGTCCAATCGGAACCTCCTTCAGAGATCTGATAAGAGACCAAAGACCCATCTTTACTAAAGGACAGTCCCGCTAATGAGGTTGTGCCATCTGATGAAAGTTTATTAGGATCCAAAAAGACCTCTTCCTTACCTTCATCACCTTTTTTGCGATATAACACACTTTGATTTTGCAATCCATCATTTTTGAAAAAATAGATATAGTCACCGGATCTGAAAGGTGCGGATACCTTTTCATAGTCCCAAAGGTGTTCTAGACGTTTTCTGATCTGTTCACGGAAAGGGATTTGGCTTAAGTAGTCTTCCGTTACCTCATTTTCTTCTTTCACCCAGTTTTTGGTTTCCTGGGAAAGATCATCTTCCAACCAACGGTATGGGTCTTCGACTTCAGTTCCAAAGAAAATGTCTTTTTGTTCTATTTTTTGGGTTTTGGGGTAGGGTTTCACGCTAATGTCTGCTTTTGATTCAATTACTTTTTCTTGTTGGCAAGCTGTCAATCCAACAGCAAGGATGCCAATACTTAAATATTTCATCATATTGATCGTACAATTAGTTCAGCACAAAACTAATGAAATAATTTGCAAGTCAAATCCAAATGAAATTTGCATACCTAGCGTGACTAGATTTTCATTGATTAAACAGTTAATAATATCAGTTTGGACAGCAAGGAAATCACGGTACTTATTGTTCAAACTTTTTTCATTTCTCTCCCTTCCTACCATTTCCTTCATTATATTGGTTTTAATTCCATTAAACCAAATATTACCCTGTCTTGATAATCCGTAATTATTATGCTAGTTTTGACCTGAATGAGCCCAGGCAATAAAATATATTTTGCATCAGATTTCCACTTAGGTTCCTATCCGATGGATCAATCCAAGGTTAGGGAACAGCATATTATTTCATGGCTGGACTACATCAAGACCGACGCTGCAGAGCTCTATTTAGTTGGGGACATCTTTGACTTTTGGTTTGAATACAGCACGGTTGTACCAAAAGGCTATATCCGATTTTTGGGGAAATTGGCTGAATTAGCTGATCTGGGCATCAAAATCACGCTATTTAAGGGCAACCACGATATGTGGATGTTCGGATACCTAAAAGATGAACTGAAAGCGGAAATTATATCCAATGAGAAAGTCATCAACCTCAATGGAAAATCCGTTTATATCCACCACGGCGACGGATTGGGCCCTGGTGATTCGAAATACAAATTTCTCAAGAAAATATTCCGCAGCTCACTCTGCCAATGGTTGTTTGCCCGGCTACACCCTAATCTTGGGATCGGGATTGCACAGCGCTGGTCCAAACATAGCCGCATATCCAATAATGCCGAAGAAAGGTTCCTTGGAGAAGAGAATGAGTGGCTGATTGTTTATGCCAAGGAAATCCTCGAGAAACAGCATTATGACTTATTCATTTTTGGACATCGTCATCTACCCTATGATATTCAATTGAAAAACAGCAGCCGAATCATTAACCTAGGCGAATGGATCAACTACCATACTTATGCTGTTTGGGACGGGCAAGAAATTAAACTTGAAAAATGGAATTCAGAGAAATAGCAAACTCGATCTACCCGATGAATGATGAACAGTTTTCCTTATTGGAAGGCATCTGTGAACTGATTGAAGTCCCCAAGAACAGCACCGTAATCTATGCTGATAAAACCAGTCCCTTTCTGTATTTCCAGAAAGAAGGGATCTGTAGGATCTATTATCACAAAATAGAAAAGGAAATCATCCTTGGTTTTACCTTTCCCGGTGAAGTCCTGATGTCCTTGAATAGCTATATCCATCAGCAACCCGGCTATGAGACCATCCAAACATTAGAAAAATCCCAATTATACCGTCTCTCCATTCAAAAGCTACAGGAGCTTTACCAAAACCATACCTCCATCAGCAATTGGGGCCGCCGCTTAGCCGAACTTGAAGCCTTAAAAATTGAAGAAAGGTTGATGCTCCGCCTTTTCAGGTCTTCGTATGAGAGTTACGAGGAACTCTTAAAAAAGGCTCCAAACATCACTAACCGGATCAAATTAGGCTATATTGCTTCCTATCTAGGCATCTCCCAAGTTACATTGAGCCGTATACGCGGTATAAAAAGATAAAAATTTAACAATTGTAAAAAGAAATGGCTAAATTAAAATAGACCTTTGCGCCATTAAAAAAATACAGCAATGAATTGGATAATATTAATAATTGGTGGTTTATTTGAAGTCGCCTTCACCTATTGTATCGGCCGCGCCAAAGATGCTACTGGAACTGAAATGTACCTTTGGTACCTAGGCTTTCTGATCAGTGTAACTATCAGTATGGGTTTATTGATCAAAGCAACCAGTACCCTTCCTTTAGGAACTGCCTATGCGGTATGGTCCGGAATCGGTGCTGTAGGTACGGTTTTAATGGGTATTTTCTTCTTTAAAGAACCTACAGATTTCTGGCGCATCTTCTTTATTATCACTTTAATCGGGTCAATTGTTGGGCTAAAAGCAGTTTCTTCGCATTAGTATCTTTAAAAGCGCATAAAAATCTTTATTTTTGTCGATTAATTACCGTGTATGGTCTTCAAACGCCCTGCGGTAAAGCAAGATGTAATTTATGTTAGAGAAACTACAAGCCATAAAAGAGCGCTGGGAAGAAGTTGAAAGAGAGTTAAGCAATCCCGATACCATCAGCGACATGAAGCGCTTTGCAAAGTTGAACAAGGAATACAAAGACTTGGGCAAAATTGTTGAGCAATACCATATTTACAAAAATATGGTCAGCAATATCGACACCAACAAAGATATCCTAGCCAACGAGAAAGATCAGGAATTGAGAGAGATGGCCAAAGAGGAACTGGATATCTTATATACGGAGAAAGAGGAAAAAGAAGAGGAAATCCGCTTAATGTTGATCCCTAAGGATCCAGAGGATGCTAAAAATGCCATCATCGAGATCCGTGGCGGTACTGGCGGTGATGAGGCTGCACTGTTTGCAGGAGACCTTTACCGTATGTACACTCGTTTCTTTGAAACCAAAGGTTGGAGAAACGAAGTAATGGATGTGACGGAAGGAACTTCCGGTGGTTACAAAGAGGTTATCTTAAAAGTAATCGGCGAGGATGTCTACGGACAATTGAAATATGAATCAGGTGTTCACCGTGTTCAACGTGTTCCAGACACAGAAACTCAGGGTCGTGTGCATACTTCCGCAGCTTCGGTAGCCGTATTACCAGAGGCAGAAGAGGTCGACGTGGAATTGAATCCAGGCGATATCGAAATGCAGACATCAAGATCAGGAGGTGCTGGTGGACAGAACGTGAACAAGGTAGAGACCAAAGTTCAGTTGACACACAAACCATCGGGTATCGTAGTTGTTTGTCAGGTAGAGCGTTCGCAGTTAGCGAACCGTGAATTAGCCATGGAGATGCTACGTAACAAGCTTTATGAACTAGAAGTACAGAAGAAACACGGAGATATTGCGGCAAAACGTAAAACCATGGTATCCACTGGTGACCGTTCGGCAAAGATCCGTACATACAACTATCCACAAGGCCGTGTAACGGAACACCGCATCGGATTGACGATGTACAACCTACCGGCAATTATGGACGGTGATATTCAAGACATTATAGATGCATTGCAGTTTGCTGAGAATGCAGAAAAGATGAAAGAAGGCGCCGTAGAGTAAGATTTTTCAAAAATTTATTAGCAGATATAGAAATAAACACTATATTTGCACACCTTCTAAAAAGAAGGAAAAAGGTCTGGTAGTTCAGCTGGTTAGAATACATGCCTGTCACGCATGGGGTCGCGGGTTCGAGTCCCGTCCAGACCGCAAACAAAAAGAGAAGCGAAGCTTCAAAGAGTTCTTTTTTTAATTTTAAGAGATTTTAGGTCTGGTAGTTCAGCTGGTTAGAATACATGCCTGTCACGCATGGGGTCGCGGGTTCGAGTCCCGTCCAGACCGCTAAAATTAAAATGAAGCTAGTCTTTCATTTGTTCTTTTTAAGTTTATTTTTTTGGTCTGGTAGTTCAGCTGGTTAGAATACATGCCTGTCACGCATGGGGTCGCGGGTTCGAGTCCCGTCCAGACCGCCAAAAAAAATCAAAAGGTATCATGAAATCCATGATACCTTTTTTGTTTTATGCCAATTCCTTTTCTAACCCCCATGTAATTCATACTGCAAAGCTCCCGAAGGACAGCGATCTATCTGATTGATCAGCTCCTGCGTACTTGCATGTTCAGGCTTCACCCAGGGACGGTCTCCCGGATCATACACCCGAGGCAACATATTGATACATACCGCCGAATGAATACATTTCTTAGGCCGCCAAAGCACCGTTATCTCTCCATTAGGATGCTTATAGCGAATAATTTTTTCTTCCATGATCTTCTTTCTCCTATTTTAATGAGTAACAAGCTACAAAACCTTTTGTTTATAAAAATCATCCTTGAAGATGAAAAGAAATCACCTCATTCGATTTCAGCGTGAGCAAATTGAACCTTAAAGGACATGAATAGAAACTTATTGAAATATTTGTTTATTTTTAATCTAAATTATAACCTTAATCTTATGGAAAATTCACAAACTCCGATTGAAAGTGGCGGTAACAACATCATCAATGATGGTAAAAACATTGCCATAATTGCCTATTTAACAATCATTGGTCTTATAATTGCCTTTGTATTGAACAATGAAAAACGGAATGATTTCGCAACATACCATATCCGTCAATCATTGGGCATATTTTTGACATTATTCGTTTCCGGTGTAATGAGCTATATTCCATTTATAGGATGGATTATATCAGCCATAACGGCGTTATTGATGATTATCTTATGGATTATCGGGATTATCAATGCAGCCAATGGCAACAAGAAACCGGTTCCTTTGTTGGGTGAGTATTACAACAATCTATTTGCGGGGATTTAAGCCCCATGAACCAAATAAATGAAAGACACCCCCGACAGGCAGGTGTCTTTTAGTTTGTCATTCCTTCAAATTTTTAAAAAATGTCAATAGATTATAAATTGGATTGATATTCCATAAAAATTCTCTTACGTTTGGAAACGAAATCACAAATAATAAAATTTTTAACAAATCTTGGGTTACTATTTGAAAATTAGGGTATTAATAAGTGAGTAAAATAAGACAAATATTACCAAAGACCCGTGAGGACAAGGAATTGCTGGAAGGTTTACGAAAAGGAGACAACTCAGTAATTTCAGAAATCTATAAAACCTGCTATCCTTCCGTATCCCACCTTATTACCGGAAACAAAGGAACAGAGGATGAAGCCAAAGATATTTTTCAGGAAGCGGTCATGGTATTGTACGATAAAGTTACTCATGAGAATTTCGAGCTCAGCAGTAAGTTAAGTACGTTCCTATATGCAGTATGTAGGAGATTGTGGTTAAAGCAACTGAACAAAAGGGAAAACAGCATGGGCACTTCTGACTCCGACGGATTAGAAATTGCCGATGTGGAAAGCGACATCCAGAGCCATATCGAGAAAGAAAATGACTTCTCCAAAATGGACAGTGCAATGAGCCAACTGGGTGAACCCTGCCAAACGATCTTAAAGGATTTCTACATCAGGAACAAGTCGATGAACGAAATCTGCGAAAAGTTTGGATACACCAATACTGACAACGCGAAAACTCAGAAATATAAATGTTTACAACGATTGAAGAAGCTTTTCTTTGATCAAAAATCTGATTAGTAAAAGTTGAAATGAGACAGCAAGAATTTTTAGAATTGGCAGACCGCTACCTCAACGGCCAGATGGATCCTAAAGAAAAGGAATCATTTGAACTGTTGTGCGATCAAGACCCAGATTTGAATGCGCTTTTTCTATCGCATGCTGAATTCGTGCAAACCATGAAGCGCCATGAAGCGCGTGCAGAGTTTAAAAGTCAATTGGAAAAAACCATCCAGGAACAGCCTACCGAAACTATTGTGGTTCGTTTGTGGAAGAAATTAAAGATCAATGCCGTGGCAGCAGCTGCTGTCGCCGTTCTTTCTTCTTTAGCTACGCTGTATTCAACCGGATACTTCTCTACGCTGCGTAGAGCCAACTCGGACTATAGCGCCCTTAAAAGAGAGATAAATAGCGTTAAACGCAACGTCAATGCTCACCACAATGCCATCAGGAACATCAACAAGGAAAGCAATGCTCCACAGGATGCCCTTCAATATGGTGCAACTGGATTTATGCTGACCAAAGATGGCTACGTAGTAACAAATTTTCACGTCGTGAGTGGAGCTGACTCCATCCACCTACAAAACAATAAAGGCGATTCTTATAAGGCTTCCATAATCTTCGTGGATTCTGAGAAGGACTTAGCTATCCTGCATATTTCAGACTCAAACTTTATCGCTCAATCGGCAAATATCCCATATACGTTCAGAAGACAGAACACCGATCTTGGTGAAGGTATCTACACCATCGGTTATCCACGGGATGAAGCTGTATATGGCGAAGGCTACTTGAGTTCCTCAACAGGTTACAGCGGTGATACCACAGCTTATCAAATCTCTGTACCCGTAAACCCAGGTAACAGTGGGGGCCCAGTCCTTGATAAGAACGGAAATATCATCGGTATTATCTCCGGTAAACAAAAAGGTCTCGATGGAGCAGCTTTTGCGATCAAGACCAAAGCACTGATCGAAACATTGAACCGTATCCCAGAAGAATCCCTGAAAGGGAACATCGTTCTGAACAATAAAAATAGCCTATCAAATTTACCTCGTACCGAGCAGATCAAAAAGTTGCAAGACTTTATCTACATGGTCAAGGTCTATTAAAAATAAATTGGACTTTTGTATGAAGCAAGGTGTTACAATCATGTAGCACCTTGTCTGTTTTTATACCTACCCTACCCATCAAAAATTATATCACTTTGATTTTAAATATCTTATTCATTATATTTAATAAAAAAACAAAGTGAATATGCGGACCTTTTGGACCTATTTTTTCATCTTTCTAGCATTGGCAATCTTTGTACAGGTTTTTCAATTCTTGTCATCACACAGCGCTTTTGAGCTCGACTATGGAGCTATCTTAAAGCAACTATGCCTCGTGACCCTTATTGCTCTGATCACTTCGTATATCGTACCTAGAAAAAAGAAAAATCCATTTAAAGAAAAAGCCAACTAACTAGAGTTGGCCTTATACATTATCCTGTCCAGATAAACCGGATGGGCTTATTTGTTTGGTTGCGGAGTCGTCCTCAAGTAAGGTTTGATCTCCTTATATCCTTTCGGGAACTTCGCTGGAATATCCTCAGTCTTGATCGCTGGAACAACGATTACATCCTCTCCATCCTTCCAATCCGCTGGAGTAGCCACCTGATAGTCTGCAGTAAGCTGCAAGGAATCAATTACGCGCAAGATCTCATCAAAATTCCTTCCTGTTGAAGCTGGGTAAGTCAAGGTAAGTTTTACCTTCTTGTCTGGCCCAATTACAAATACCGAACGCACTGTAGCTGTCGCAGAAGCATTTGGATGGATCATATCGTACAACTCGGCCACATGTCTGTCCTCATCTGCGATGATAGGAAAATTAACCTGGGTATTCTGTGTTTCATTGATATCTTTTACCCAACCATTGTGGTCCTCAACGGAGTCAACGCTCAATGCCAACACTTTTACATTACGCTTGTCGAACTCGGATTTCAATTTTGCCGTACGACCTAATTCTGTGGTACATACCGGTGTATAATCTGAAGGGTGTGAATACAGGACAGCCCATTTGCCGTCAATATAATCATAGAAATTTATATCACCCTCTGTTGTTTTGGCTTGAAAGTTTGGTGCATCATCACCTAATCTTAAACTCATATCTATTAATGTTTATAATGAACGAAATTGTTTACTCTATCAATATAGTAGATTTTATTGTAAATCGCAATACAGCGGTCTGATTTCAGATTTTTCTTACAATCATTTTACTTTTATGGCTCACAACTAAATAACACTCAAGGCAGAACAAAGGTTTATCAGGATAAAATATTTTTCATCCACACGGATAATATTTTAGTTTTTATTATGCTTGCATAATAAAATATAATTATATTTGAGATAACCTTATAAGCAAAGAGATGAATTTCGAACTATCAGAAGAACATAAAATGATCCGCGAAGCTGCCCGAGAATTTGCTCAGGAGCTTAAACCCGGCGTAATTGAAAGGGATGAACTGGCCAAGTTCCCGACCGAGTTTGTCAAAAAAATGGGCGAACTAGGTTTTATGGGCATCATGACGCCAGAACAATATGGCGGTGCAGGCATGGATACGCTCGCTTATGTACTCGCTCTGGAAGAGATCGCCAAGATAGATGCCTCTGCGGCAGTGATCATGTCGGCCCACAATTCCCTGGTCCTATTCGGATTGAATGAATTCGGAACCGAGGAACAAAAGCAGAAATACCTAAAACCCTTGGCTTCCGGAGAAAAACTGGGCGCCTTTGCGCTATCCGAACCAGAGGCAGGCTCTGATGCCTCCTCTCAACATACCATGGCTGAAGATAAAGGTGACCATTACTTACTGAACGGTACAAAAAACTGGATTACCAATGGTGGTAATGCAGATATCTATATTGTTATTGCCCAAACCCACCCTGACTTAGGGCATCGTGGGATCAATGCACTCATTGTCGAAAAAGGCACTCCTGGTTTTAGCATTGGCCCAAAAGAAAATAAATTGGGAATCCGCAGCTCGGATACCCATTCCCTAATGTTCTCCGATGTCAAGGTTCCAAAGGAGAACCGCATCGGTGAGGATGGATTCGGATTCAAGTTTGCCATGAAAACCTTGGATGGAGGCCGGATCGGTATTGCTGCACAGGCCTTAGGCATTGCTGCTGGGGCGTATGACCTTGCATTGGCCTATTCTAAGGAAAGAAAGACCTTCGGCAAACCTATTTCAGACCATCAAGCTATTCAGTTCAAATTAGCGGATATGGAAGTAGATATTGAAGCAGCAAGGTTACTGACCTATAAAGCTGCCTGGACCAAGGATCAAGGTCTTCCTTACGGAAAGATCGCTGCCATGGCGAAATTGAACACTTCCGAAGTGGCCATGAAGCATACCGTGGAAGCTGTACAGATCCATGGTGGTTATGGCTATGTAAAAGAGTACCATGTTGAGCGACTGATGCGAGATGCCAAGATTACACAGATCTATGAAGGAACCTCTGAAATTCAGCGCTTGGTCATCGCAAGAGAGGTATTGAGATAAGAAACAGGTATAATTATTAATAAATCAAAGTGTAACTAAGAAAAGAAAGCCAGGCAAATTGCCTGGCTTCTTTTATGAATGGAATTCAATGATTCACATCTAGCACTACAATGGGTTCTGAACCACTACACCTAAGGTTCTATCAATTTCACCTTGAGGGATCAAGAACTCCCAACGTTTATCTCCTGCAGGAATTGAAAACTCCACGGCAAGGGAAGCAATGTGATTTGCTCCATTTCTGTCCAAAGGTAGGTTCAATCTCTTCAAATCGTAGAACCTGAAGCCTTCACCCCATAACTCAACTCTTCTTTGGGTCAAGATCTCTTCGATCAGGCTTGCTCCTGTATTGGTAGAAAGAACATAATCTGGGTCCCTGTTTTCAGCAAGTTCCAACAAAACCTCTTTTGCAGCAGTCTCAGATCCTGATCTTGCCAAAGCTTCAGCTTCGATCAAGTACATTTCCGCAGCACGCATAAACATCAAGTCACCATTACTATTTCCAGGGTTTGTCAACGTGAATTTCCTGGTCATATATGGCATACGAACACCACTTGCTGCAACTGGGAATGTTTTATCCGCTCCAGTTGGATCCCAAACACGCTTGCGAACGTCAGTATCTGAAATCTTATCATACAACAACGAGTTAATCGCCTTAGGGTTACCACGAGTGTTGGTAGAACTGAAGTTACCTACATAAGCATAGAACGAATAAAAATAGGTTGGTTGGTCTTCTCTATGACGGATACCCCAAATCCACTCTGGATTGGCAGATGTTGTAAACGAGCCAATATATTGAGCGTTGGTCATCAGGTCATAATCAGCACGAGCTTCTTTGGCAAATTTTGCCGCAGTTACATAATCTTGTTGAGTCAATGCAACACGAGCTTTCAAACCTTTTGCAACATCGATATTCAAATGTGATACATCAGGTCTGCCTGACGCATTTGCAAATAATGCAATCGCATCATCTAGGTCTTTATTGATCTGTGTATAAACTTCCTCAACGGTATTGCGTTCAACAGCTGTAGTAGATTTATCCAAGATAAGGGAAACACCTAAACCTGAGTTATTCCCACCTTTTACATAGCGTTTACCAAATAGTTGAATCATTTGATAGTAGCCCCATGCCCTGTATGACAAGGCCTGTCCTTTGATGAAGTTTTTATCTTCTTCAGGACCTGCTGCGCCATCGATATTATTGATGATCTGGTTCGCGTTTCCAATCAAGGCATAGTAAAAACCATAGTTATACTGGTTGATCGATGAGTTCGCATCTCTATGGCTAATCCATTTGTATTCACTATTGAACCAACCATTGGCTGCGCCGGTCATGACAAAGTCGTCACCAAGCACTTCCATATAAATCATGTTACCGCTCTGTCCACCCGCAGCTTGGTTACTATACCACTGCGAGTACATTAGACGGTGCATACCATTGATCGCTGAATATGCATTCTCTGTCGATGCAAATACGACTTCTGTATTGATTTTATCACTAGGGTCTTTTTGCAGAGCCTCCTTTTTACATCCCGAAAGGAAGAGTACAGCAGTCAATACTGTTCCTAGAATAGGGTATTGTAATTTTCTATTAAATATTTTCATTGTCTTAAAGTCCGAAGTTAATACCAAAGTTAAATGTTCTCGCGTGGTTGTATGAGCTATTTCCAGTTGGACCAGTCAGACCACCCACAGGGTTAAATCCTTTTTTCGCAGACCAGAAGTATAGGTTTTCAGCACTCGCATAGATACGCGCTCTCTTAATACCGATTCTGCCTGAGAATGATTCCGGAATTCTATAACCCACATTGATCGCACTGATATTTAAGTAAGATGCTTTAGTCAACCATCTTGATGAAGCAGCACCATGTTGTGAAGTTCTACCAACGTCCATGCGTGGGATATCAGTTACATCACCAGGGTTTTTCCATGCTCCAAATAGATCTGAATGCAAGTTAGCACCATTTGAAGGTCCTGAACTCATCAAACCTGCATAGTATCCATCGTAGAAATATCCACCAACACTATAGGTCAAAACAAATCTGAAGTCAAAATTCTTGTAAGTAAAGTCATTCACAACACTACCATAAACAGGAGGAATTGCTGATTTATCTAACCATGATTGACGAGCCGAGTTATGGTTTGAAGTAACGGTGTCTACACGTCCGTTATTCTCGATCAATTTATGCTCTGGGTTTGAAGCATCGTATGTTACACCATCAGCAAGTCCTAGGTACAATGCGTTTCCATTTTCAGGATCTACACCATAATAAGTTCTTGTATAATAATCATACAATGATCTTCCAACTGCGCGCTTGTATGGACTACTCACCAACTCTGGAGTTTCCTTAGGCATCGCTGTGATCTCATTCTTCACAGTAGTTACGTTAACAGTTAGGTTCCAGTTGAAGTTTTCCTTTCTGATCAAACCTCCTGTTACACTTGCCTCGATACCTTTGTTGGTCATTGCTCCAACGTTTTGGTTGATCGCATATGATCCCGCAGTTGTACCACCATTATGGTATGGCTGATTCACGCTGAACAATAGACCATCTGAATTTCTATAATAATATTCTAAGGAACCTGATAGTCTTCCGTTCAAGAAACTGAAATCTACACCCACGTCCAATGGCTTTTGTGTTTCCCAAGTCAAACGATCACTACCTAATGAAGCATAGATAGATCCAGGGGTTGAAGCATTGTTATAACCAATTTCATATCCTGGCTGATAAGGATAATAAGAACTCAAATCAGAGTTACCTAATTGTCCATAAGAGAATCTAAGTTTTAATAGATCTGTGTAATCATTCTTGAAGAAGTCTTCTTGATCCAATCTCCATGCAGCACCTACTGACCAGAAATTCTCCCATCTTAAGTTTGCAGGGAACCTAGAGTTACCATCAGCTCTCAACATTGCACTTAAGTAGTATCTGCTGTTGTAGTTATAGTTTACACGTCCAAAATAACTCTCAATGGAATTTTCACGAAGACCTGATGTCAATGAACTGATATCAGTAAAGTTCTCCATGACATTTACCCCTTGGAATCCTTGTCCGGTTCTCATACCGCTTAGGTCCTCGATCTTGTACGAGTAGAACTCATGTCCCAATACAGTTTCCAAGTTATGAAGTCCAAATGTGTTATTAGCTCTTAATAATTGGTTGAATGTATAAGACAATTGTCTGTACCAACTTTGGTTGTAGCGTCCAGCTGGAGCACCGTCACCTACAATTGTATTTTCATATCCTTCTGAACGGTTATTTTCTAAATCCGGACTGAAGTTCATCGTAAATGTCAACCAAGGCAATACATTTACGTCCATATATGCTCTCGCACCAATAAAGTCACGGTTTGATTTACTCGTGTTGTACATGGTTTCTGCAATCGCGTGACGACCGCTATTGAAAGGTCTAGATAGACCAAACTCTGAAACCAAGTTACCATAGTCGTAACGTTTTACACCAAATTCATCATAAACGATCTTTCCAGTTTCTGGATCATGTACATATACAGGATAAATTGGAGCAATTCCTCTAGAGAAATAGAACGGGTTGTTGATACCGCCACCATCATAAGCAAAATCAGCTTTTCTAGAAGCAGCGTTTAAGTTCACACCTGTCTTTAACCAATCGGTAACTTTTGTATTTACGTTAACTCTACCTTGGAATCTTTCATTCATCGAACGTAATCCCCATCCATTATCCTTTAAGTAGTTTAATGAGGTATAGATGTCAGTAGAATTAAAACCACCTGAATAGTTCAGGTTATATTCATTACGCTTTCCTGCTCTTGCAGCTTCGTCCTCCCATGAAGTAAATCCTTCATAACGGAACTTCGCGTTCGGGTTTAATTTACCATCAACGCCAACTAAAGCATCGTTAGGTACATCAAAAGCGTTGTAATTACCTAGGTATTGAACAATATCTTGGTATGTTTTACCATTGTAAGTCTGTAAGCCTTTAGCATTTCTTGGCAATAGACCAGAACCTAATTGTTTCGCAACATCCATTGGGATTTTTGCCGAACCAAAAGCCAGGTTGTTGGTGTAAGCCTGCCACATCAATTCATAGTACTGTCCTGCATCAACAGTTTCATAAGCCGGAACCCCGTTTTTATTGAAACCGTATTGCGCTGACACGTTCAACTCAGACTGACCAGATTTACCTTGTTTGGTAGTAACCATGATCACACCGTTTGCACCACGTGAACCGTACATCGCAATAGTAGCAGCATCTTTCAATACCGTTACGGACTCCACATCAGCAGGGTTAATATTGGTCATTCCCCCATCAAATGGAACCCCATCTACAACAACCAATGCGCCTTGTCCTGCAGAATACGATCCAAAACCACGAATACGGATACCTGGTGACGAACCCGGAGCACCAGATGGCGCGCTAGATTGGATACCTGGACCAGCTCCCTGTAAGGCAGTCAACACGTTGGAAATCGGCCTCTTGTCGATTTCTTTGGTGCCAATCTGTGTTGCAGAACCCGTAAAGTCAGATTTTTTCACCGTTCCATAGGCTACAACAACAACCTCATCCAAAGCATCAGAAGTAGAAATTAAGGAAATATTCAAGGTTGATCGGCCAGATGCGGATTGAGTTAAGGTCTCATATCCAATAAAAGAAAATGTCAATCGACCATTCTCATTTACCATGATCGAGTAATTTCCTTGTTCATCAGTTTGGGTAGCTGTGGACAATCCAACAACTTTTACCGAAACTCCAGACAGGGGCGTTCCTGTTGTAGCATCAGTAACCTTACCACTCACCTGACGACTTTGCGCATTCAGCAATCCAATGGACAGCATAAACAGCACAAAAAAGCTGAGTAATTTTTGTTTCATAATAATTGTTTGAGTTTTGTTAAATAATTGTTTTCATTAGGGACGAAGGTTAGTGCGTCCTATTAGTTACCATAATTTGGGCAAGTATATAACAAAAAATTAACATGAAACAATAACTTTCATCACTTTTTTAACCAAGCACTGTTATTCATTGATAAAATAATAGGAATCAAAGAAATAAATACTCATTTTTTTAACTGAAAAATTTATTTTGTAACAGAGCATACAATAAACAGGCTAATTCCGCCGTTAATCGGGAAAATTCCGATCTACACAATCAGCTTTTTAAATTTTTGCAATAAAATTTGCTATTTAAATAAAAATTCCTCTTATAAAAGAGGAATTTTTTATAAAACATTGTCAATCTTTGATAAATAATCAAAATCTTGAAAAGAAAAGGCCCCCGTTTTCTTCATGTTCCATTCGAAAAGAAACTTGGCTTTCTTCAATAAGGCATGGTCCCGATTCATCAAACCATCATACATCAGCAATTGAGCCAATGGCCTTATTTGCTCCGGCTCCAAAGCCACAATAAACTCCTCTAACCCAGCAGTATCTGTTTCTAAAAAGAAACCCCTATCTTTCTTAAAAAAATCCGTGTACCCTTCAGTCAGGTCCATCGGTTCTTCTGTTTCGTCAAATGCAGTGTACCGATCAACGACCAACCGCATGTACTTCCCCATCTCATTGATCCAATTTAGGATGGTATCTTTCTCAAATCTAATTCCCATAACTATCTTATTTGTCCTTCTCCCGTCACGAACCACTTCTCGGTAACCAGTTTTTCTAAAGCAAATGGCCCACGGGCATGTAATTTCTGCGTGGAGATGCCTATTTCGGCTCCCAATCCAAATTCGCCCCCATCCGTAAATCGAGTGGACGCATTGGAATATACCGCTGCAGCATCTACCGCATTCATAAAGTTCAGGATATTTTTTGAATCAGCAGAAACAATACACTCAGAATGTTTGGATGAATACTTTGCAATGTGATCAAGGGCTTCCTCTAGACCAGATACTACCTTCATGGAACAGATCAAGTCCAAGAACTCCCTGCCAAAATCATCTGCCTCCGCCTTACCCAATTCCGTATAGCCTTGTTCCTTCAGGCTTGCATAGCTTTGACCATCTGCCAATACTTTCACTTTAGCTTTCTCAAATAAGGGAACTAAATTCTTTACAAACCCATCTACGATCTCCTCGTCCAGCAAAACACAGTCCAAGGCATTACAGACCGATGGTCTTGAAATCTTTGCATTCGCTACAATCTTGGCTGCCAATTCCAGATCTGCGGTCCTGTCCACATAGGTGTGGCATACCCCAGCACCCGTTTCTATCACGGGAACCTTGGCGTTTTCACGTACAAAGTCGATCAAGCCTTGGGATCCTCTAGGAATGATGATATCTACATATTTGACCGCCGTCAATAGCTCAGCGACAAGTTCCCGATCAGTTGGCAACAGTTGAACAATATTCGGATCTTGCCCATAACTTTTCAATACCTTTTGGATCAAACCAACCAAATAGGAATTACTGTACCAGGCATCCGATCCGCCCCTAAGCAGACAAACGTTGCCCGATTGAATACAAAGGACCGCAACATCAATGGTCACATTGGGCCTCGATTCATAGATAACCCCTACGACACCCAAAGCCACCGATCTCTTTTCTACCAAGAGCCCATTATCGAGCGTTTTACTGCTCAATAATTTCCCAGTAGGATCATCCAATTTAGCAACAGCCCGCACACTGTCAGCAAGGTCTTGGATTCTTGCTTCAGTCAACCTCAACCGATCATATTTGGAATCCGAAGGATCCATTCGGTCCAGATCCTTTTTGTTTTCTTCAATGATCTGTTCGGAACGATCCAATATTTCAGCCGCAATGGCATTCAGTATTTCAGCCTTCTTTTCAATCGACAATTGTGCAATGGCTCTTTTGGCCTTTCTGCTATTTTCAAGTTCGGTTAATATCGTTTTCTTCATTTTAATTTCCTTTATAGCAGCACAATATCATCGGCATGCGCAATTTCAATATTCTTCTTCTCAGACTTGGACCGCAACGAAACCGAGTCTATCTTCGATTTGGCCACAGCATGGATCACATGGTCTTCATCAGCAATCTGGAAGACCTCACCGACCTCAAAATCTTGGATAATTTTGTTTACACCCACAGCCAATAAACTTTTTCTTTTGTTCAAGGCTGCTAAAGCACCCTTATCCACCTGTACCAAGCCTGTAATCAAACTACCACTCGCCAACCATTTGTTTCGGGAGGAAAGCTTTTTCTCCTGAGCTTGGCATATCGTCCCGGTATCTCCAGCCACTGCTTTCAAGATCCCATCCTCGGTTTTCATCGAAAAAATAACCGCTTTGATGCCCATTTGATTGGCCAACCTTGCAAAATTCAATTTTGAGATCATCCCCCCTAATCCTACAGCAGATTTTTCCTCCTTTGCCAAAGCCAATGCCGCTTTGTCAATGATCTTCAACTCCGGTATTACCTTCCCATGCTCGTCCAAGACCCCCGGCACTGAAGTACTGAACAAAATCTGCTCGGCACCAAAACCCACAGCAATCAAGGTCGCCAGTTCATCATTATCAGAGAACTTGAGCTCTTTATTGCTGACTACATCATTTTCATTGGCGATAGGGATTACATTATTCTTCCACAGCGTTTCGTAGGTACTCTTCAACTGTAAAAACTGGCTCCTGTTTGCAAAGTGATGTCGCTCGCATAGACTTTGCGCCAATGCAATCTTAAAAGGCTTGAAGTAGGTGCCATATGTGCGCACCAACAGGGGGTTTCCAATGGCTGCAGCGGCTTTCTTCTGGGCAAGGGTACCCGTGTATTTAGGGATAAACTTCTTTCCGGCAGCAACAGCACCCGATGAAACGATGACAATATTATATTTCGGCTGTAACTGCGCGCATTGACGAGCGATCTCCAGGACAATTCTTTCATCAATTTCTCCATCGGTCGTTATGGCCGCCGAACCAAACTTGATGACCAGTATAGGTTTTTTCATTTTATGATATAATCAAAATATTAAGCAGTTTATTGTTGAAAAACTAACAATAACAAAGAATAGATATAAAATTATGAATTATTAAGCGCTTTTCAATCATTTTCCTTGATATAGAGATTGTAAAAAGCTGATAAGATTAGCCCAGATTCGTGGGTCGTAAGGCATTATTTAGGAATAATGCGGCTGAAATAAGCAATGACAAAGGGCTGGTAATATCCTTCCAGGAAAGTTCATTTGTGCCAAATGCCAAATAGAGTTCATAAGTGCAATACAGCAATAGAATGGCGGTAATGGTAAACATAAATATTGCGAACTTCTTGCCCATAAAATAAATATAAGGAAAATCAGATTAAAATCTACTGATTCGGTATAGAAAAAGGCTAGAATAAATTAGGCCCTCCCTGTTTAATGAATAGTTATGTTTGAATTTAGAAAATCATTAACTTTATTTTCAGATACTAGCCCTTCCTTTTCAGAAAAACCACACAAGATTTAGCCCTATAAAGCTTCATTACAGTAAACCATTAATCTAAATTATCATGGGAAACACTAAGTACCCCAAATTCCTTTTCCTGGCCATCGTTTTCATGTCATTAATTCAGGTTCGATGTGCTGAATCCATTCCAGAGGACTGCCAAGAGGAAGAGGTTGAATTTACTTCAATCAACATTGATCCCACTTGCAGATTCCGTATAGTTGATGAAAAACTAGAAGATAGGTTTCTCGTCATTGAGTCAAAGACAGAACTGGAGAAAGCAATTGCCTTTGTCGATTCTGAGGCCAATGGGCCTAGCAAAGAAGTTTCAAAAATGTTTTCTGAAATAGACTTTAAGACACAAAGTTTATTGATAGGCAAGAAACTAGTTCAAGGGATACCTGCTACACTAATTAGTCAGCAGGTCAACAGAGACTGTGCGAACCATGGGATAGTCTACTCTGCAAAAGTCAAGAACGGAAACTATACCGCTATGGGCACTTATTTGTTTGCAGTCATCGTTCCAAAGCAGCATGCCAATGTCCGATTCAATATAGAAGTGATCCAGTAATACACATGAAAAACACCCAAATAAAGGGTGAAAAAATCATCCCTAAAACAGGGTTTCATTCGAGACATATTCGAGACATGTTGCGGAACCATTCGGCAAAATCTTCGAATTTCTAAGACAATGCTCCGATGAAAAATGAACAGTAGCTCAGGACATTTTGCGAAAGTTCCGAATGTGTCTCGAATAAGGTCAAACCGGAATATAGATCACACAGATTTATGACAAAAAAAGAAATGGCCAGAGTTTTTCTCTAGCCAATCCAATATAAATATTTTTAACGTCTCTAGTTAGTCCAAGATCAATTCCACTGGGCAGTGATCGGAATGAACCGCTTGAGAAAGGATTCGAGAGGACTTGATACTGTCCTTCAGATCATTGGAGACCATATTGTAATCGATACGCCAACCTAAGTTTCTCCCTCTTGCTCCAGCACGATAAGACCACCAAGTGTAATGATGCGGATCTGGGTTGAGGTGCCTAAAAGAATCGGTATATCCCGAGTTGATAAAGTTCTCCATCCATTCACGCTCTGCCGGTAGGAAACCCGAACTATTGGCATTGGATTTAGGGTTATGGATATCAATGGCACGGTGACAGATATTAAAATCGCCACAGACCACCAATTTCGGTTTTTCTTTCAAAAGGTCATTGCTGTACAATTGGAAATCATCCAAGAATTTGTATTTGAAATCCTGTCTGACATCCCCTGTCGTTCCCGAAGGAAAATACACACTCATCACGGAGGCTTTATCAAAGTCGGCACGGATTACCCTACCTTCAAAATCATAATCCTCATGGCCACAACCATATTCAATATGGTTAGGGGTAATTCTGGTGAAGATAGCAGTACCGCTATAGCCTTTTTTCTGAGCGGGGTACCAATAATGCTCATAGCCCATCTCCTCTAATAAAACCAGTTCAGGAACCTGATCTGGAGTTGCTTTAATTTCTTGAATACAGATTACGTCTGGGCTTTCAGCCTTGAACCAATCCAGCCAGCCTTTTTTCAAAGCGGCGCGGATACCGTTCACATTATAGGTAATGATCTTCATCTTAAGGAAGTTTGTAGGTTTTGGATTTCATGGAATCAAACAGCTTGGTAAAGAAGCCTTTCTTAGGAGGAAGCCCTTGCAACTTGCGTTCAAGGTCCAATGCCTGTCTCCTATCCAATAATTTCATGGCAAAACGCTCATCATTATAGGGGCGGTCGTTGTCATCGGTCTTAACCGCTGCAATGCTATCTACAACAGCAATTCCTTCAATCAACTCACCAAACACTGTGTACTCACCATCAAGATGTGGAGTGCCACCAATAGTTTTGTAGGTTTCCCTTTGCAGTGGGGTCAATTTCTTGCCTTTCAACCTAAATTTTTCCAAAGAGTCAAGTGCAGCTTCAGAGAACACGCGGCCTTGAACCAGGTAGAACTGAGATGCCGAGGACTCCTTGGCAGGATTATTATCACGGGCAGCACCTAATGCCCCTTTCTTGTGGATAATATCGGCTTGGATTTCAGCAGGGACCTTGTAATCAGGACCACCATTACCCAGTTGCTGTCTGCTGCCTGCATAACGTGAATCAGGGTCACCACCTTGGATCATGAAATTATGGATGACACGGTGAAACAATAAGGAGTCGAAATAGCCTTCATTGACCAATTTGACAAAATTATCACGGTGTTTACGGGTTTCGTTATAGAGTTTGATAATACCGTTGCCTTTACCGGTTTTTACTTCAACATAATAGTTTTTTGGAGTCTGTGCATATACAAAACTCAAGCCCATCACAAAGGCAAACAACAATACAATTTTTCTCATATATTAAATGAAATTTACATCTTCAAAATAATCAATTATCAAGGATTTGATAATCATTTCCTGTTCCATAAGGGTATAATTAGGAATCGGCTTAATGAGCTTCCAATGTGGCCAGCCCTGTTCATCCTGCCCTTCGAGTTCATAAAACCCTAAGCTACTGAAAAGTCTACAGGTCGCTATGTGCATCAACTCTTCTTTTTCTCTTTTTGAAAACTCCTGCGGACCTTTTCCCAATTCCTGAACACCAATCAGGAAAAGCATGACCTTGATATCAGGAATGTCCATATCGAAGTTCTTGGCGATTGCTCCTTGCAATTCTGCCCACTTCTTATTGATCTCTGCTGCTTGCATGAATTTAATTTTCTGACCAGTCTTGAATGAGTTCTTTACATCGAGATTCAATCAGTTCAAAGACTGGAACGAACATGTTTGAATCATAATATGGATCTGGAACAATATCATCGATCAGAAACAGGGAAACCTTAGCTCTATCTTCTTCAGATATGGCCATCCCCACTACGTCTGCATAATTCTGTTTGTCCATCACCAGAATACGGTCATATTTAGAAAAAAAGGAAGGATTAAAATGTTGGGCCCTTTGACTGGAGATATCAATACCCCTTTCTTTAGCCACTTGGATAGATCGACGATCAGGGGCCTGGCCAACATGCCAATCTCCCGTACCCGCAGAATCTATCTCCCAAGACAACCCGCTCTCCGCAACCATGTGCTCCATAATGCCATGAGCCAATGGAGACCTGCAAATATTCCCTAAACACACCATTAGTATTTTCATGGTTTCAAATATAACATTATCTAGTTAGTATTGAGATGTGAGATATGAGATATTAGACACTAAAAACAGACCTATGACACAAGAAATTTCTGGCGGGCTAACTGAATGGCTCGTGGATAGACTCGGTCTTGCCATCCTCAATCTCTGATTGAGTACCTGTACGCGAATATTAAGGACGCTAATTGGACTTTAGGTGCGTAATATTCCGATATGTTTCGTGCCTCAACTGGACAGCTTAAGGGATACATTTGGGCAATACAACCCTCAGAGGGCAATGTTATTGAGTTACTTCTGATTCTGATCAATCAGTGAAGAATCTGTACGGCTCTTCTCTCTAAAATCCTGACAACCTTAACTAAATGAAATCCCTCGTTAGGGCAGGTTCTACGGTCTTGTGCCTTATGTCTATTAGACTATTAGTCTAAAAAGCAAAAGGGGCCACAATCCCATGTGGCCCCTTTTGCTTTTTAATATTTTTACTAGTATTTCAATGGAACATTGAATTGAACGGTACTACCTCTTTCAGGTACGCCGGTAATACGGACGATGTTTCGGCGAGTGCTACCTAGAGCAGCCTCTACATCATCAACATTGTTTACAGGTTTACCATTAACTTCAGTAATCACCAATCCTCTTTCAACGCCGAAGTATTCGAAAACACCACCTCTGTGTACTTGTGATACAACTACACCTGATTTGATGTTTAATTCTTGTTTGCGCGCATTGCTTGCAGGAACAAAACTAGCACCTAATTTATTGAAGATCTCTGTTGCAGATGCACTAGATTCAGCATCTTCAGTTTTCGGTTTGCTTTCTTCACCTTTCAGGGTCAATGAAACGTCTTTCTCTTTACCGTCACGTTTGTAAGTGATCTTCACTTTATCACCAGGACGTAAGCGAGCAACGTATTCCTGTAGGTCCGGAGTTCCGTAGATGACACGGCCTTCAACCTTGGTCAAGATATCACCAGATTTAATGCCGGCAGCTTCTGCAGCTCCACCTTTCAATACATCACGTACATATAGTCCGTTTACATCTTCAATACCTTTTTCAGCACGTAATTGATCGTTGATCTCTGTAAAGGTCACACCTACATAACCACGTTTAACACTTCCGAATTCCTTGAAGTCATCGACAATCTTTTTAGCAAGGTTAATTGGGATAGCGAATCCATACCCAGCATAAGTACCGGTTGGTGAAGCGATAGCGGAGTTGATACCGATCAGTTCGCCTCTGGCATTAACCAATGCACCACCACTGTTACCTCTGTTGATAACGGCATCAGTTTGTAAGAATGATTCAACAGCATTGCTGATCATTTGTTCTTGTTGCCCCATTCCACCATATCCACGGCCTTGGGTCGGTTCGTCCAAGATACCGATACGGCGGCCTTTTGCACTGATGATACCAGCAGTAACGGTAGACTGTAAACCTAGGGGATAACCTACAGCTAACACCCACTCACCAATCTGAACGTTATCTGAGTTACCTAATTTAACCATCGGAAGGCCAGTAGCATTTACTTTAATTAAGGCAAGGTCAAAGTTTGGATCTCTACCGATCACTTTGGCTTCGTACTTGCGCTTATCGGTCAAGACCACTTCGATTTTATCGGCCTCTTCCACCACGTGGTTATTGGTTACGATATATCCATCAGGAGAGATCAGTACCCCAGAACCTGACGCTGTTGCAGGACGAGCCTGACCGCGTTGTTGTGGGACGCCAAAAAACTCTTCGAACATATCGAAAGGTGAACCGCCACCACCACGGTTACCACGGCTTGCCATTGTTACTTGAATATGTACGACCCCCGGAGAGACTGCCGCTGCAGCTTGGGTAAAATCCGGATTTCCGGTAGAAGAAAGAATCTCTTCGCCGGGGTTGTTTGCATAATATACTTTTTGACGTTCTTCAAACGTCATGTTGTCCATCTGTTTGTTTTCGAAGAGTTTAAACCCACCCACGGCTATGGCTCCTCCTATGATGGCTGCTAATAAAGTTGCACCTATCTTTTTCATATCTATAATTAATCTAACTTTTTTTAATTTATGTTTCCTAATTCAAATGTAATACCATTCAGAAGGCCTTAAAGACTTTTGTCAGTTAAAAAATGTTAACGGAAGCCTGCTATGTCAAGCATTTAACAAGATTTAACAAAAGTTCGGTTTATTGTAACAAGAATATTAAATTTACAGCAGAAACTCAACAAAATGTCAAAAGAAATCCAATTCTACAAATACCAGGGTGCAGGCAATGATTTTATCTTGATTGATAACAGAAAGGGCTCGTTTGATGCCAATAACCAACAATTGATCCAAGAGCTTTGTGACAGAAGGTTTGGGGTTGGTGGAGACGGATTGATGCTTCTTCAAGATACAAATAATTATGATTTCCAAATGCTTTACTTCAATGCAAATGGGAAAGAAGGGACCATGTGTGGAAATGGAGGGCGTTGTTTAGTTGCTTTTGCCAGGGATCTTGGAATCATTTCCCGCGATACTGTCTTTTTGGCAGTCGACGGAAGACATGATGCTCAAATCCAGCAAAATACTGTAAACCTTGGCATGATTGACGTGAATGAATACAGTATGGATGGAGAGGCATTTGTCCTAAACACAGGCTCTCCTCATTATGTTGAGTTTGTAGAAGATTTAGCACATAAAAATGTTTTCCAAGATGGCCATGCGATCCGAAACAACAGTACCTATGGCGAGAAAGGCATCAATGTAAACTTTATCCAAGCGGAAGAAAACGGGTATTTTGTGCGGACTTTTGAACGTGGCGTAGAGGATGAGACCTATGCCTGTGGAACGGGGGCGGTTGCTTCGGCAATGAGTGTGGCGTTGAAGTCCGGCAAAGATGGTGATTTTCAGATTCCGATCCGAGTATTGGGTGGACAGCTTCACATTTCTTTCCACAAAATAGGGCATCAATTCAGCAAAGTTTATCTTTCGGGACCTGCAATCCAAGTATTTCAAGGAAAAATCGATATTTCATAATAATTTAACCTCCTTAATTTTGGAGAAAAAGACCTAATACACGTATATTAGTAGCTTTTTCTACGGAAAGTATAGGATGCAGCAGGTCGACACAATAACTTCTTATCGTTTGGTTTACTCATTAGGGAAGCACCCCTACCTGGGCTACCTCATTGAACCCCATATTGTACAGCTCAACCAAAATGGATCTTATTCCCTATCCTATAAAAGGGTTTTCAGCAATACCGTAGATGAATTTTCGGATGCCTTAGATGAAGTCGATTATGAACTGATCCGTCTTTGCGATGAAATTGAACAGACACAGTTGATCAAACGGTTCCATAAAAAAGCAATCCGTCCCGCTGATTACTTCTCCAAGATCTTTGACCAAAAAATCTACGAGCATATACGTCCAAAGATCGAAAGCCGTTTATTACATATACTGAACAACATTGGCGATAAGCCACTGTTCTTGATGAGCAAGGATGGATATCCTGCAGAGCTGGAACTGAAAATAGCGGATAAACCAACCAGTATCCTTTTCCATTTCAGAAGGAATGAAACGGAAACACGCTATTTTCCGACCCTCAAATATGATGGGCTCCGCATGGAATTTATGTACAAGAATGCGGATGTGATAGTCAACCAACAGGCTTGGCTGCTCTTAGAGAATGTCCTGTATTATTTCGATGAAGAACTTGAGGGCAAGAAATTGACCCCCTTTTTAAACAAACGCTTTATTTCAATCCCAAGGAATACGGAGAAAAAATACTTCGAAACCTTTGTGACCTCGCTGATTGAAAAGCACCATGTATATGCCGAAGGTTTAGAGATCATCAACTATAGGGAACAGGCCATCCCTCAACTTAGGATTGTCTATTGCCCAGAACAAGAGGCGCAGCTGCAACTGTATTTTGAATATGGAGAATACAGTTTTCCTGCAGGCGCACAGCACCCTGTGACGGTCCGTTATGTCTATGACAAGGAAAAGGATTCCCATCAGTTCTATAGGATAAAAAGGTCCCTACAATGGGAGGAAAAGAAAGCCAAAACCTTAGAAGATTATGGATTGGAGCGTGCTGACGCCCTATTTGGTTCCTACCTGCCTGTTACCGGGATCAATGGCTATCGAATTTCCAGCATCGAATGGGTCAATGAACACCTTTCGGAATTGACCGAAGCTGGCTTCCATATCGTCCAAAACCATAATGACAAGAAATTCCTGATCGGCAAGACCAGTATCAGCATTGAAGTCACCGAGAAGAACGATTGGTTTGACATATCCGCAATCGTACGGTTCGGGGAATATGAAATACCTTTCATCAATCTTCGTCAGCATATATTGAACAGGATCCAAGAATTTGAATTGCCAAATGGTGAAATAGCCATCATTCCACAGGAATGGTTCTCTCAATATGAGCACCTATTCCAGTTTTCATCACAAAAGGAGGGCATTCGATTAAATCGGACACATATTGGATTGTTAAACGATGTCACCGAACATACCCAAGTCAGCATGCAGCGTAAGTTGAACAAACTTGGGGAGTTTGATGAGATCGCAGACATCGAGACACCGAAAGAATTTAAAGGTTCTTTACGTCCTTATCAAAAGGCTGGCTACAACTGGTTCCACTTCTTGCAGGAATACCGCTTTGGCGGCCTTCTAGCAGACGATATGGGTCTAGGAAAGACGGTTCAGACCTTGGCGCTATTGCAGCAGCAGAAAGAAACCTTGGCCGCCGACCAGCCTAAAACTTCACTGTTGATCGTACCGACCTCCTTGATATTCAACTGGCAGAAGGAAGCTGAAAAGTTTACGCCTAAATTGCGGGTATTGTTACATACCGGAACTTACCGCAGCAAGAACAACTTTGCCTTCAGTCATTTTGATTTGGTGATCACGACCTATGGGGTGGCGCGAATTGATGAAGAGCTGCTATCAGGCTTTTACTTCAATTATATTATTCTGGACGAGAGCCAGAACATTAAGAACCCAAGGTCTAAGTCTTTTTCGGCCATTAAACACATCAAAGGAAAGAACAAACTGGCCTTGAGTGGTACCCCTATCGAGAATTCGGTAGCTGATATCTGGTCGCAGATGTCCTTTGTCAACCCCGGCCTTTTGGGCAGTTACACTTATTTCCAGAAGGAATTCGTCCTGGCCATCGAAAAGAAAAAGGATGAGGAAAAAGCGAGACGCCTACAGGCTATCATAAAACCTTTTGTATTGCGAAGGACCAAGTCTCAAGTTGCGACGGAATTACCACCGAAATCGGAGCAGATTTTCTATTGCAGCATGACCGAGGAGCAGTCTGAATATTACGAAAAGGTAAAATCGGAATATAGAAATGCACTGCTGGACGGTGCTTTCACAGGGAAAGCGACCCAGATTGCCTTGTTACAGGGGCTTACCAAATTGAGGCAATTGGCAAACCATCCGCTGATGATCGATAGCCAATACAAGGATGGTTCTGGAAAATTTGATGCCGCGATAGAGACCATGGATTCCATCCTAAAGGAAGGTAACAAGGTCTTGATATTTTCCCAATTTGTAAGGCATCTTCAGATTTTCAGGGATTATTTTGACAAGAACAAAATCCGTTATGCATATCTGGACGGTTCTACGACAGATAGGAACAATGCCGTAAAGGAATTTAAGGAAAACGAGGAAACCCAAGTCTTCTTGATTTCCATTAAAGCTGGCGGTGTCGGATTGAACCTAACGGAAGCGGAATATGTGTTCATCTTAGACCCTTGGTGGAACCCTGCAGTCGAACAACAAGCCATTGACCGTAGCCACCGAATCGGACAGACCAAAAATGTATTCATCTATAAGTTTATAGCCAAGGATAGTATTGAAGAAAAAATCCTCGCTCTACAGGGAATGAAGAAGTCCCTGGCCAGTTCACTCATCAGTACAGAAGAGAGCTTCGTGAAATCACTAAGCAAAGAGGATATCAATGAACTTTTTAGTTAATTCTTCCCTGAAAATATTACAATTCAGACAGCACAAGTATTTTTATTGAAAATCAGGTATTTCTAACATTCCTGCCACATTTCTATATTCCTACCTTGAAATCCACATTTTCATTTGGCTCATATTTCAATTTTATCTTGAAACAGCACTAATATTAACTTCTCAATAATTATTAAGGAAAATATTACTCTAAATTCCCCACTCTATTTTGAACTTAATCTAGAGAAAATCTACCATAGACCTAATAGGCAAAAGTTACAATAGATTTCGGTTATAGCTGTAAAATTTTTTATCTGACTTATTTACACAAATATTAGCTTGAATTAAATTTTAGCCGACATTCTTTTTCCTAAAAAGACTGTTTTGTTTTCTCAGATTATTGATATTAAGGCATAAAACTTTTTTGTGGTTAAACAATTACATATTTTCCCATTATTTAATAATCGAATTAAATATATTTATACATTAATACAATTAACACCTAAAAAGCAGTAAAATGTACAAACTCGATTTTTTCACGCAGTATGGCCAGTTCTATTTGGTGAACATAGCTGAGGTCAGTGAAATGGACGATCTGGAGTTTTGGACCGACAAGGCGCTAAAGGAGCGCCTAGCGGTGGAAAAAAACACGTTGGGAGTTGCCGTTGAAAACGACTTCTCCATTGTCAAGGGTGAACTGGAAACTTTAGAGGCCCCAAATGAGGACATTGATCCTCAAGCGGACCATATCGTGGAAGGAAGCCTGGAGATAACTTCAGGGGTTATGGAAATCCAAGACTGTCCAAATAGCGAAACTATTCTCGCTGTGCCATTAGAAAATGGGGCATACAGGGTCAGGATTTATTCCTATAACCTTAATGACCCTTACAATGGAATTGATGACCGCAACCCCAATGATCACTACCGGATAGAAATCTGGAAAGAAGCTCCTTCAGACCGGAAAGTCCTAAAACAATGGATCCGAAACTATTAAGAATGAAAATGATACTTTGACTAACGCCTTACAAAGTATCTTTTAAAACTTAATTCCCTGCCCCCTTATCTTTTTCCTCTTCGCTATATAACAAAAACCTATCGGCAAAAAGTTGATTCTTCTTCAAGTCGAAATAAGTATGGTTCCTTAATTTTCCCTCTATCTCAATATCCTCTGTAAACTCATAGTAATGTGCCTTATTGAGCGCCTCTTTATGCGCATTATCGATCATTAGGAAGTCAACTTGGTAATAATCGTCATCAGGGCTTGATGAAGACAGGCTTAGTTCTTTAGCATTGAACGGCACTATTTGTATGGTTCTATCATTCAATATCCATTCTTGGGCTTTTAACCCAATCGATTTGTTTACTACAGTTTCAAGATCAGGCTTTCCCCATTCTTTATATAGGATAGATAGTATGCTATCCCTCGTCGCCAAAGATCTATAAAAAGCTAAGGCCTGGTAGGCGATAGGTTTTTTATGGAGATCGGTGACTACCGAAACGGTCTTGAAGAACAATGGTCCATAGGAAGCGATACTGTCTTTGAAAGGGCTTTCCAGGAGAAACCCAAAATCAGCTTTTGGAACCTGAATATGGATTGCACTTATAATTGGATCTTTGATCCGGTATGCCAGCTTCTCATCACTCAGTTCATGTTCCATTAAGGAACCAAGACTAACATTATTTTCCTCTGCCATCCAATTCCCAAAAATGGTTAGGACATTTTCATCAAAATTGGAGTTATTCAGATCCAATACATCTTTATTGGTTTTGTTTTCGGTTCCTTCTTGACATGAAATCATTAAAAGAAGCAATAGAATAAAGCTGATCAGGGAATTTCTCATAAACGAAGTATTGCGGATGATATATGTATAAATATACCCAATTTACAATTGTGTATTTCTTTAATTTCCAAACAATTGTGAACAGATTGTGGAGGAGACCTAAAAACAGAATGGGCAATAAGTTGCCTTATTGCCCATTCGATAATTCATTTTGTACTTAAAGAGCGGCTCTAAAGTTTACCACGCTTTCAGTAACTTCTGGAAGGCTGTTTTCCCAGTTATATTCGTATTCAGCAGAAAGCATTCCTTTGAAATTTTGGCGCTTTAATTCTGCCTGTACCTCTTTCATTCCTAATTTACCTGTTCCCCAGATCACATCATGCGCTTTTTTATCACCGAAGGCGTTCAAATCTTTAAAGTGAACATGGTAAACCCTGCCTTCAAGTTTTTTAAGGCATTCAATCGGATTTAATCCCGATCTCATCCAGTGACCAACGTCTGCTGCAGCTCCCATTCTTTTGCTTCTTCCCTCTAGGGCCTTAAGCACTACATCTGGATTCCAGTAATGCGATGGATCTGGATGGTTATGGATGGCAACTTTGATATCGTATTTATCACAAAGTTTTGAGATATAGTCCAATTGATTTTCTGCTGGTTCTGCATTGATTACTTTAATATCAAAGTCCTTAGCAAATTGGAATACTTTTTCCCATTCTGCTTCATCCTTTGCACCTACTACACCATAAGCATGAACGGTAATCCCTCTGTCCTTTAAAAGTTTTTTCACTAATTGACGTCCTTCTGGAGAAAGTTCATAAGTCATTTTTTCTGAGCTACCCCCGCCTACAGTTTGACCAGGGAAAGCCTCTACATAACGAAGGTTTGCCGCAGCGATCTTATCTAATGCTTCTGCAAAAGAAAATAGTCTGAAGGTATAGGCTTGAGAACCTAAATGCCAACCTAACTTTTCTTCAGGGAATGGGCCTTTAGCCTTTACGGTTCCCTTTGCTGCAGGGGCATTGCTAGAGCAGGATGAGAAAATGACCAAGGCAACGGCCAAGCATCCTACAAACAATTTACTAAGTTGTTTCATATAATTTGATTTAAGTTGAGTTCTTAGTCTTGAAATTTTGGAACAGCAATCTTGATTCTTTCGATGACTTCATCCTTGCCCAATACCTCAGCAATCTTGAATACATCGGGTCCGAATTTTCCTCCAACCAACATGATACGGAATGGCATCATCAATTCTCCCATCTTCATTCCTGAGTCCGATATCTTCTGTTTAAATAGAGGTTCAAGTGTTGTAGCATCCCAAGAAGATTGTTCTTGAAATAAATCAGCTACTTCATTAAAGAAAGTTGTTTTATCTTGATTCCATTTAGGTTTTACTGCATCGACATCATAGTTTGCGGGCTTTTGAAAGAAAAATGAAGCTTGCTCCCAAAAATCTTCTATGTAAGTTAATCTTTCTTTGACTAAATCAAGAATAGTTTCCACAAAATCATCTCCAAATTCAGCAATTTGAACCTCATGTTTCTCTAATACAGCCTTCACTTCGGGTAAAAGTTCGGTATTAGGTGCACGTTTGATCCACTCTTGGTTGTACCATTTAGCTTTTTCGAAATCAAATTTAGCTCCGGCCTTGCTGATACGCTCCACAGAGAATTTCTGGATCAGTTCATCCATGTCAAACAGTTCCTGTTCGGTACCATCATTCCAACCTAACAAGGCTAGCATATTGATAAATGCTTCTGGAAGGAAGCCTCTTTCGCGGAATCCAGTGGTAAGATCACCTGACTTAGGGTCTTGCCAATTCATGGCGTAAACCGGGAATCCTAAACGGTCTCCATCGCGTTTACTTAATTTTCCATTTCCATCTGGTTTTAAGATCAATGGAAGGTGCGCCCAGTTAGGCATTTCATCCTTCCAGCCTAAATAATCCCATAACAAAATATGGACTGGAGCAGATGGCAACCACTCTTCACCTCTGAAGATGTGGGAAATCTCCATAGCTCTATCATCTACTACTACCGCCAGGTGGTAGGTAGGCATGCCGTCAGCTTTCAACAAAACCTTATCATCAACAAGGCTTGTTTCAAAGCTCACACGACCACGGATCATATCATCAAAAGAAACCACTTCGTTTTCAGGCATTTTGATGCGGATGGTATGTGCGGCACCATCTGCCAACAAACGCGCTGTCTCCTCTTGCCCTAGGGAAAGGGAATTTCTTAAGCTCATGCGGTTATCGTGGGCATAGCGGAAGTTAGGATGTATTTTTCGCTGTTCTTCCAGCTCTTCTGCCGTGTCAAAGGCGTAATAAGCATAGCCTTTTTCCACTAGTTCTTCAGCAAACTTTCTATAAGAAGGCTTACGTTCGCTTTGACGGTAAGGGCCAAAGTTGCCTGGATGGTTGGGACTTTCGTCGGGATTCAAACCACACCATGCTAAACATTCCATAATATATTCTTCAGCACCGGGCACAAAACGGGTCTGATCGGTATCTTCAATGCGTAAGATAAACTCGCCATTATTGTGTTTCGCGAAAAGATAATTGAACAATGCGGTACGAACGCCGCCTAAATGTAATCCGCCTGTAGGACTAGGTGCAAAACGGACCCTTACTTTTTTGTCTGAACTCATAACCACAAAATTAAGCAATTATTACTTTTCTTTCTCGTAGCAATCTTAAAATGATTAATTTGGTTGAATTGAAGAGTTATGAAGCAACATCCCTATCGATACAATAAACAACAATGGAAGTTTTTCCTTTTTTTATTTGCGGCATTGATTGCTGCTGCATCGTTGCTTTATTCCAATTATTTAGTCAAAAGCCTTTCCAAGTCGGAACGGACGAAAGCTGAAGTATGGGCCATGAGTACCCAAAGCATCGTTTCGATGCCCGATGTAGATGATCAGTTCATCAGTTTTATCTATGCTGTTCGTGATAGTCTTTCCCTACCTGCCATTATCACCAAGGAATCGGGAGAGATCATTTTTTGGAGAGACCTGGATAGCACCAAAACAAATATCCACCCTTCTACACAAGATTCAGCGACTTCCTTAATTTATGACCCGCCTTATTTCGAAAAGCAATTGGCTAAGATGAAAAAGGCCCATCCGCCCATCCATATTTCCTTGGATACCGGCGAGAAATGGCTAGTGTACTACCATGACTCCAAGGCGCTGAGCCAACTCAGGATTTTTCCATATATACAGTTATCCTTGATCGCCGTCTTCCTAATCGTTGCCTATACTGTATTTAACTCCATTCGGGATTCTGAACAGAACCTAGTTTGGGTCGGTATGGCAAAAGAAGCCGCCCATCAATTGGGAACCCCCATATCATCTATGATGGGTTGGCTAGAACTGGCCAGGATAACCTACCAGGGGAAGGACAATTCCCTGTTGGATGAAATGGAAAGGGACGTACAGCGACTGGAAATCGTAGCGGACCGTTTCTCGAAAATCGGGTCAACTCCCTCATTATCAAACCAGGTCATCTTTAAGATTGTGGAGGATTACGTGAATTATTTCAAGGTAAGGACCAGTAAAAGGATATCTTTTGAGTTGACTGGTGACCAACAGGTGGAAGCTAAACTGAACGTACAGGTATTTGACTGGATCATCGAAAACCTATTGAAAAATGCAGTCAATGCCATCGAAGGCGAAGGAAAGATCACGGTCAACATTTCGGAAAACATTGCAAAAGAAGAAATTTTTATAGACATTAGTGATACAGGAAAGGGAATCCCGAGATCAAATTGGGAAACCATTTTCCAACCAGGATATACCACCAGGCAGCGAGGCTGGGGATTAGGCTTGAGCTTGACCAAGAGGATGGTATATTATCACAAAGGACAAATTTTTGTCAAAGAATCTGAATTAGGAAAAGGTACAACATTTAGAATTGTATTAAAAAGTAATTTACGCTATGAACCCACTCAAATCTGACGAATACCCAGC
Source organism: Sphingobacterium sp. LZ11T8 (assembly GCF_024261425.1). Classification (NCBI taxonomy): domain Bacteria; kingdom Pseudomonadati; phylum Bacteroidota; class Sphingobacteriia; order Sphingobacteriales; family Sphingobacteriaceae; genus Sphingobacterium; species Sphingobacterium sp. LZ11T8. Next base: position 541,857 of record NZ_JANBZY010000001.1, read on the forward strand.
GATTTTCAACGATTATATCGAAACCATTACTGGTGATGTAATGGAAGAATTAAATGAACAAATTGAATCTTTTCCTGAATTTATTGCGAGTATCCCGGAAGAATTGGGCACTTTTTCTTATGCCGAAGGGAAATGGACCATCAAAGAGGTGCTGTGCCATATCCTTGATGCAGAGCGAATCATGACCTATAGAGCTCTGAGGTTCGGCAGGAATGACATGACCGCCTTGGCTTCCTTTGAGCAGGATGAATTTGTTGCCAACGGAAGACATAACGAAAGAAAAATGGCCGATATCGCCGAAGAGTTTATCCACCTGCGCAAAGCAAACATGTTCCTGTTCAACTCCTTTGATGAAACAGAACTCAATAGAAAAGGTATGGCTTCTGACCGCTTGATCAGTGTGAGAGCCTTTTTATATATTATTGCAGGACACCTAAACCACCATGTTACTTTATTGAAATCCCGTTATCTAAAAGATCAAAATTTAAACAACAATGTGGTATAGAGAATATAGTCTAGAAGAAATCAATGGCCTTTTTGCCATCAACATGACCGGCTTCTTGGACATCAAGGCTGTTTCCATCACTCCGGACTGCCTAGTGGCCGAAATGCCTGTTACTGAAAAGGTAAAACAACCTTATGGTCTATTGCATGGAGGCGCATCCTGCGTATTAGCCGAATCTGTAGGCAGCATAGCTTCCAATATGGTCATCGATTCCAATGAATGGGCCGGTGTAGGATTGGAGATCAATGCCAACCACATCAGACCTGTCACGAAAGGTCTGGTCCGTGCAACTTGCAAGGCTTACCATATAGGCAAGACCACCCATGTTTGGGATATACAAATCCATAACGAACGTAATCAGCTGGTATGTATTTCAAGGCTTACCATTGCCGTGATAAAAAAACCGACAGCCTAAAAAACAATGTGTTCCAACATCTGTTGAACCTGTATCATATCTATATGGTTTTATGATACGGTTTAGGTTTTTAGAAGAGACATTAGCTTAATGTCTCTTTTTTATTAATTAAAAAATCTTGTAGCCTGACTTCCTAGACTCCTGAAAGAGTGGAATAAATAGATTTTTTCTGCCAGATGCAATCGATTGCTTGTTATTTTGCGTTTTAAAATACCGAATTATTTTATTAGCCTTGTAGCTACCTTATTATTAATTTGTAAATCAAATTTATGAGTAATCAAAATAATCAATCGACCGTTGGGCCAATGATCATCATTGGATCCTTGTTTTTTATCTTTGGTTTTGCGACCTGGTTAAACTCTCTATTAATCCCCTATTTGAGAATTGCATGTGAACTGACAGAGGTACAATCCTACTTTGTGACCTTCGCTTTTTACATCGCATACTTGGTGATGGCACCGGTATCTACCTGGGTATTAAATAAATTTGGTTTCAAAAACGGAATGGCAGTTTCCTTAGGTATCATGGCAGTAGGTGCCTTGCTATTTATTCCGGCTGCTTATTCTAGGACATACATTCTTTTCTTATTAGGATTATTCGTTATGGGAGGTGGTTTAGCCATTCTCCAGACAGCATCCAATCCATATATTACGATCCTTGGATCGGTGGAAACTGCAGCCAAGAGGATCAGTATCATGGGGATCTGTAATAAATTTGCCGGTGCATTGGCTCCGATTATTCTCGGATACTTCCTTAAACTGGATGAGGCTGACAAAGTGAAGAACCAATTGGCCAGCATGAGTCCGGAAGAATCCAGTATAGCTTTAGATAAGATTGCTCTACAGGTAGTTAACCCGTACATAGGCATCGTAGTAGTTTTGGTATTACTTGGGTTTTGGATCTCTAAATCTAATTTACCGGAAGTTAAAGGAGATGAGGAAGAAGATGCTGAACACCATAACCTAACCGAATCAAAACAATCAATCTTTGATTTCCCGCACGTATTGTTAGGGTTTATCGCATTGTTTGCATACGTTGGAGTGGAAGTTTTAGCGGGTGATACGATCATTGCTTACGGTACATTCTTAGGCATTCCATTGAATACAGCGAAATTCTTTACGGCATTTACGATGGGATCCATGGTTGTCGGATATATCATCGGTATCATTGCCATACCTAAATACCTTTCTCAAGAGACGGCTTTGAAATCTTGTGCGATCTTAGGTATCATCCTGACGGTAGGAATTATTTTCACTGACGGAATGGTATCATTAACATTGGTTGGTTTATTAGGTTTAGCGAACTCATTGGTGTGGCCTGCTATTTGGCCATTGGCATTGAAAGGTGTGGGTAAATTCACGAGTGCAGCATCAGGTATCCTAGTTATGGGTATAGCCGGTGGAGCTGTTATCCCATTGCTATATGGAGCATTGTCACACTCTGTAGGTGCTCACCAAGCTTATTGGATCGCTTTACCTTGTTATCTATACATCTTATACTATGCCATTTCAGGGCACAAGGTCAGGAAAAAGACACATGCTTAAATTTAAGCAAGGCAATGGGGTTAGTGTACTAACTCCATTGTTTTTTTGAAGTTTTTCTTATCTTCGAATATTCTATTAAAATGATTATGAAAAAATTAGCATTAAGTATCCTTGTTGCGGCAGGGCTTGTATTTACGTCTTCTCAAGCAGAAGCACAATTAAAGCTGCCTCAACCAAGTAGTACCCAGTTTATCCTACAGGATTTGGGAACAGAACAGATTAGTGTGGTTTATCAGCGCCCAAGTGCTAAAGGACGTGTTATTTTCGGAGATCTAGTTCCTTATGATCAAATATGGCGTACGGGTGCCAATGATGCAACCAATATCACTTTCCAATCTGAAGTAATGATTGAAGGTAAAAAGCTCGAGGCAGGTACTTATGCCCTATTTACCATCCCTGGGAAAGAAGAATGGACAATCGTTTTCAATACGAATGCAAAACAGTGGGGTGCTTATACCTACAATGCTGAAGATGATGTATTGCGTGTAAAAGTAAAACCTACAACCTTAGAAAACCCTGTTGAAACCTTCACCATTGAATTTGATGATGTACATGAGCAATCATTAGATCTTTCATTAAGCTGGGAGAAAACAAAAGTTTCTTTCAATATTGCTGTAGATCAAAAAGAAGAGATCATGGCAAACATCGAAGAAGCAATGAAAGGTGATAAAAAACCATATTTCCAAGCTGCTATGTACTATTTCAGCAATGGTCTTGATATGCAAAAGACGGTGACTTGGATGAAAGAAGCTGACAAAGGAAACACAAAAGCTCCTCATATCAAATATTGGAAATCAATCGTTTTGGCGAAAGCTGGCGATAAGGCCGGAGCAATTAAGGCTGCTGAAGAAGGTTTAGCAATTGCAAAAGCAAGCAACAACCAAGAATATGTAAAATTGAACACGCAAGCGCTAGAAGCTGCGAAAAAATAAAATATTCATTTGACAAGAAAGCGGAGACCGAACCATCGATCTCCGCTTTCTTTTTTTATAAACAACTACTGTCCCTTACCTTTTAAGGGCATTAAATAATATCTCGATTGGATGCAATGCTCCAGCACCCGTTCCATCCATGATCTGATGCCTACAGCTTGCTCCTGGTGCAGCAATCAAGGTCTCATCAGCCTTTCCACGCACGGCCGGAAATAACACTAGCTCTCCAATTTTCATCGATAGCGCATAGTGCTCTTTTTCATAACCAAATGAGCCCGCCATACCGCAACACCCTGAAGGTATCTCCTTGACCTTATAATTGGCCGGTATCTCCAAGATCTTAGCAACGATTGGCGACAGCCCCCAAGCTTTTTGCTGGCAGTGTCCATGTAAAAGAATATTTTCTTCCTTCGAAACAAATTGGTTAGATGATATATTCCCGACCATATACTCTTCCCAAATAAACTCCTCAATAGTCAATGCAAAAGGAGCGATCCTTTCGGCATCAGCCATCAAATCTTCGTCTACAAGGTCCACATATTCATCCCTGAAGGTCAAAATGGTCGAAGGTTCAACAGAAACCAGCTTAGTATTCGAATTCAACCTTCCTCTGAAGGTCTTCACATTCTTATTGGCCAGTTTCTTGGCTTCACGCAATAAGCCTTTCGATAATAAGGCTCTTCCAGAAAAGGCATGTGGCACCATCAACACCTCATAGCCCAATTTCTCTAAGAGAATGACAGCTTTCTTCCCAATCTCCACATCATTGAAGTTGGTGAATTCATCACAGAAAAAGTATACAGATTTGATTGGTTCCTTATGACCAGAAAAGGGCTTGTCCTTTCCTTGGAACCATTTTCTCAAGGTCTTTGAAGCAATTTTAGGGATATGTCTTTCAGGAGCAAATCCCAATACATTTTTAACTAGACCAGAAGTTAGCTTTGATTCCACTACCCAATTGTACAGACCTGATATAGGTTGCATCAACTGCGTTAAAGTATCCACATGGGCTATCATTCTTGATCGGAATGGAATACCATGGCTATCGTAATAGGCCTGTAAGAACTCTGCCTTCAATTTGGCCATATCCACACTGGAAGGACATTCAGATTTACAACCTTTACAGCTTATACATAGATCCATGACCTCCTTGATTTCCTCATGGTCAAAAGGATTCGCCTTCTCCGAATTGGTCAACATCTCTCGCAGGATATTCGCTCGTGCCCTTGTTGTATCCTTCTCATCTTTTGTAGCCATATATGAAGGGCACATCGTACCACCTGATAAATGCGACTTCCTACAATCCCCAGAACCATTACATTGCTCAGCATGCTGTAAAATGGTCTGTCCTTTATACCTGAATACGGTCTTGATTTCTCTATTGGCTTGTCCAGGCTTATAGCGCAAGGAGCTATTCATGGAAGGGGTATCAACAATCTTTCCGGGATTAAAGATCCCTTCCGGATCCCATGTCTCTTTAATTTCCTTTAGCAATTGGTAATTATGCTCTCCGATCATGAGCGGAATAAATTCCCCTCGCAATCGTCCATCTCCATGCTCACCGCTCAATGAACCATTGTATTTTTTCACCAAATGAGCAATTTCAAGGGCTATTTCACGAAATAGCTGATTGCCTTCCTCAGTCTTCAAATTGATGATAGGCCTCAAGTGAAGCTCACCAGTTGCCGCATGGGCGTAATGAACAGCATAAAGATTGTACTTCGTTAGGATTTCATTGAAATCCCTGATATAGGCCGGTAGATCCTCCACATCAACTGCAGTATCCTCGATAACCGCGACAGGTTTCTCATCCCCTGGCACATTGCTCAGCAAGCCTAAACCTGCTTTCCGAAGGTTCCAGACCTTCTTTTTGTCATCTCCCAAAACCACTGGAAAGTGATAACCAAGTCCATGGGCCAAAAGATCCTCCTCAACGGCCTTAACTTTGCTCAGGATAGCCTCTTGATCCAGCCCATCATACTCTGCTATCAAGATTGCTTCAGGTTCACCATCAACAAAAAAGCGGTTCTTGGACTGTTCCAGATTATTCTTGGTACACTCCAAAATATATTTATCCATCAGTTCGCTGACCAATGGATGGTGTTTCAAAACAATAAGATTTCCCTTAAGGGCGTCTTCCAAGGAATTGAAATGAATACAAAGCAATCCACTTGGGTTTTCCGGCAATGGATTGGCGTGTACCTTAATTTCGGTAATGAAGGCAAGGGTTCCTTCCGAACCGCAGATCAGTTTACAGAAGTTGAAAGGTTCTTTCCCCGCTGTAAAAGGATCGGTTTCCAGAAGCATATCAACCGCATAGCCTGTATTTCTACGATGAATAGAAGGCTTTGGAAAGTTCTCACGGATCTGTTCCTGATTATGGTAGTTGCCCAACATACTCCGGATTTCATGATAGATCCGGCCTTCCAAATCAGGTTGTTTGCATTTGCTGTCAAACTCCTCAAAGCTCAATGCTTTGAACCTTACTTCAGAACCATCGCTCAACAAGGCTTCCACCTCTAAGGTATGCTCTCTGGCACTTCCATAGATCAATGAATTGGAACCACAAGAATTGTTGCCTACCATCCCACCGATCATAGCACGATTAGCCGTTGAAGTTTCAGGGCCAAAATATAGTTTATAGGGTTTTAGGAAAAGGTTCAGTTCATCGCGGATTACTCCGGGCTGAACCCGCACCCAGGATTCTGCTTGGTTGACTTCCAGTATTTCCGTGAAATATTTAGAAACATCAACCACGATCCCTGCGCCAACCACCTGACCAGCCAAGGAGGTCCCAGCTGTCCTAGGAATCAATGAAGTCTTTTGTTCTCGGGCAAATTTAATAAGCAAAAGAAGGTCTTGCTTATCTTTGGGGTAAGCTACTGCAAGTGGCAACTCACGATAAGCAGAAGCATCCGTTGCATATAACAGACGCATCTTTTCATCCCAATATAGTTCACCACTTAGTTGTTCCGAAAGCAGGGTTAACTGCTCTTCCATAAGTTATGATCCTTTAATCTGTGATGTATAGGTACTTTCGAATATTTTATCGGCATTGTTCGTTTCGAAGCCGTCACGACGATGCTCTCTCTTAATTTCTTCCTTTGCTAAATGTTTAAACTGTGGCAATACACTGCGTTCTGCAAATTCAACATAACTACCTGCAATTTCCAAGGTTTTACCGTCTGCAAATTTAGCATCATACAAGGCCGAAACCGTACTGCTCTGTCTAAGAAGATTGTCTCCACTTGTTTTGATCTTGCCACCAGAAGTGTTCAATTTAATGCCAATGCTTTCTAAAAATGCATTGAACTCTTCGAGGGTATTATATCCATCTTTCAATTCATGGATAGAGATGGTATAGTGGTTCAAGTAATAGCGATTATAGATGACCCAAGCCGCATATTCACTTTCTGCGAGCAGGGTTTCATATTCAGAGGAAGTAGGTAGATCCCATAAAGGCTTCTGTAAGAAGTCTGCCAATTGCTGTCCATTGTTCAGATCCAATGCATCCACTGGATCAGAAGTGATTGGAGCCGTATATTTCAGGATAATCTCTTGGGCGGCTTGGCTCAACTCAGACACTCGCAATTGGGAAACAAATATTCGGGGATAATGGTCAGCAGGAGGTGCATACCAATGTGCGTCAAGTTTCTTGCCTTCAAAATAATAGTAATCCATCTTTTTATAGCCGAAAGAAAGGAAAATCTTCTCGAAGGAGGCGATTCCTAGATTGGGAACACCTAAGGTACGGAATGCAATATGGTCATTTACGATGTCAGCTTGCGATTGTACAACTCCACGCTCCAGAAGAGCCTTGGTAATCTTATCAACATCTGAAACGTTCGCTCGGTAATGTTCAAACAAATCGTTCAACACTATATCAATAGGCTTTTTTTCGTCGAAATGCATAACAATGAATTTAGTCTTATAATTTGAATAAAGTTATCTAAAATTTATCAAACAAAAACTATTGTTCAGCAAAAAAGAGATAACCAAAAATATTATTCAGGAAAACTACAATTCTTCCGCTAAAATCTTCTCCAACTCCTCGGCAGTCAGGTTCATATTGATATTTCCATCCTTCGCGAAGGAAATCTCTCCGGTTTCTTCCGATACGATAACGGCCACAGCTTCAGACACCTCGGTCACACCGATTGCTGCGCGGTGCCTCAATCCAAACTGAGGCGGTAGGTCCTCACTGTCCGACAGGGGAAGTACCGAGCTCGCAGTCATGATCCTGTTGTCCACAATAATAACGGCACCATCGTGTAAAGGGGAATTTTTGAAAAATATACTCTCTAATAATCTTTTGGAAATCGGCGCATCGATCATCGTACCGCTGGTCTGGTAATATTCCTCATCAAAATATCTTGAAAAAACCAATAGCGCACCAGTTCTAGACTTTGACATGTTCTGGCAAGCCTCCACGATAGGTTTGATAAATTCAACATTCTCACGGTGGGTAGATTTCTTGCCTCCAAAGATGGACCACAAGAACTTCTTACGCCTTAGGGAGATATTTTTACCGATATGTAAAAGGAAACGCCGTATTTCCTGCTGGAACACGACAATCAAGGCAATGGATCCTACAGAGATAAAACCGCCGAATATCTCAGTCAAAAGGCGCATCTCCATCTGCTTTACGACTAGATATATACCGTAAAACAACCCCACACCAATCAAGATATTTACGGCTATAGTCCCTTTGATCAAGCTATAGACATAGTAGATGATAATTGCCACGAGCAATATATCGATGAAATCCAGTAGCCTGAAGCCACTTAATAGATTGAAGTCCAAACCATCCATACTTCCTGCAATTTAAAAAATATTATCCATTGATGAACCTATTTAAAATCATAAAATGATAGGAATATGGCAGTGCAAAACAGTAAATTTGTAAAAAGGAGCTAAACTATGACTAAACTTTCAGTAAATATCAATAAAATCGCGACCCTGAGAAATGCCCGTGGTGGAAATGTTCCAAACCTTCTTGCCGCTGCCCTAGCTTGTGAGAAATTTGGCGCACAGGGAATTACCGTACACCCAAGACCCGACGAAAGACACATCCGCTACCAGGATGTTTATGACTTAAAGGCCAACATCAGTACCGAATTCAATATTGAAGGTAATTGCCGTGAGCAGAAATTTATTGACTTGGTCCTTGCGAATAACCCCGCTCAGGTGACCTTGGTTCCTGATGAAGAAGGACAGATTACTTCAAACCATGGCTGGGACACCATCAAGCACCGTGAATATCTTTCCGAAATGGTGAAGCTTTTCAAGGATCAGGGCATCCGTGTTTCTATCTTTGTCGATCCAGTAGTGGAATTGGTTGAAGCAGCAGCAGAAACCGGAACCGATCGGATTGAACTATATACCGAGGCCTATGCAACCGATTTTCCAAATGATCCTGAAAAAGCGATAGAGCCTTATGTTAATGCAGCTCTTGCGGCGCAAAATGTTGGATTGGGATTAAATGCAGGCCATGACCTTGACCTAAACAACCTACAATATTTCCATCAGAACATCCCTGGATTATTGGAGGTCAGTATTGGCCACGCCCTGATTTCCGATGCCCTTTACCTAGGTTTGGAAGAAACCATCAAGAGATACTTAGCCTGCCTAAAATAGCATAGGCAGAACACATAAATGAAAAATGGGAGCCAGTTTTGCTGACTCCCATTTCTATTTGCTATTGACCTTAATGAATCGGTCTAAAGATTCTATTCCATCTAATTTTCGACAGGAAGGATCCATTCTCATCCCAGCTCAACCACGTGAACAAGGCCTTACCTACGATATGGTCTTCCGGCACAAAACCCCAACCTCTCGAATCCAATGAATTATGGCGGTTATCACCCATCATCCAATAGTAATCCATATTGAAGGTATAGCTGTCGGTCTTCTGTCCATTGATATAATAGCCATCAGATTTCTTTTCAAAGGTATTTCCTTCGTAAACCGAGATCGCTCTTTCGTACAATGGAACTGTCAATGAATCCAACTTAACGGTCCATCCTTTTTTAGGAACCTGGATAGGGCCAAAGTTGTCGTAGTTCCAAATGATCCCATTGGTATACATCGGGAAAGCCTGAAAACCTGGATTCGCATCCCCTGGCTCATAAATAATCTCTCTGAATTCCTTGATGTTGGACCATTTCTTCACCTCTTCAGCCTCAGATTTTGTCATGTGCATCGCATATTGACCCATACTTGGATCTGTATACAGCATATCCATCTCGATACGCATATCCAACAATTTCTGTAGGTTTAGACCATTCGGGTCTGTTATGACCAGATAGTTGGTCTGAAAATCCTCATCCGTAAAGGCAGGTTCTCCATTGACAAATAGTTTTGTGCGTTCCATGGAAATAACATCCCCAGGCATACCCACACAGCGCTTAATGTAGTTTTCGCGTTTATCGATAGGTCTATTGAAAGGTGCATCAGCTTCCATTGGGTAGTTGAATACAACCACATCATTTCTCTTGATATCCTGAAATCCAGGAAGTCTTTTATATGGGATCTTGATCGCTTCAGAATAAGCTTTTCCACCAGTGACAGGCATGGTATGGTGAGCAAAAGGAAATGCCAGAGGAGTCATCGGAATCCTTGGGCCATAGTTCAGCTTACTTACGAACAAGAAGTCACCAACCAACAAGCTTCTTTCCATCGATCCAGTAGGGATCATATAGGCTTCAATCAAGAAACCACGGATCAGCGTTGCGGCAACGGTAGCAAAGATAATGGCGTCAGCCCATTCTCTAGCTACTGACTTTTTATATGGATATTTCTTTTTGAATTCCTCGGTAGTGGACTGTCCCAAATATTTCACATTCGGGTCCCTGCCCCATATTGGCAAAACGATAAAGGGAACTAACACTGCAGCAGCATTTTCCCAAAACCTGCGTTTCCCAAAAGATTTAATCAAGTTCAATAAGAGATCATACCCTATAAAGATATTTACAATCGGAACAAATAGCCACACTATCCACCAGGTTGGCCTTCCAACCAATTGCGCCATGACATATTGTGCATAAACAGGAACAAAAGCTTCCCATCCTTGCTTGCCCGCTTTTCTATACAATAAGTACAGCCCGTAAGCGGAACCAATGATGTATATGGCTAAAATGATATACCACATATATTATTTATTAAAATCAAACATTTCAGTCACCTGATAAAACCCTTTTTTACCAAAAAGCCACTCTGCCGCAATAACCGCACCCAAAGCAAAGCCTTCCCTGCTATGCGCAGTGTGCTTGAATTCGATTTGGTCAACTTCCGAGCTGTACAAAACAGTATGGGTACCAGGCACTTCTTCTATTCTTAAACTTTCGATCAGCAATTCATTTGGCTTTGGAATGACTTCCTCACCAGACCCTTCCACAGAATTTACCCAGGATTTCTTTTCATCACTGTTCTCCAAAATCCCTTCAGCAATTGTAATTGCTGTTCCGCTTGGGGCATCTAATTTATGAATATGATGGATTTCCTCCACCTGAACATCGTATTGCTTATATGGATTGATGGCCTTTGCCAACATCTTGTTGATATGGAAGAAGATATTCACTCCAATGCTGAAATTAGAGCCATATAGCAAGGCTTGATCAGCTTCTAAACAAGTATCTTTTACTTCGTCCAAATGCTCATACCAACCCGTGGTTCCGACCACTAGGGGCAGATTGGACTCAAAACAAAGACTGATATTTTCTAAGGCTGCATTTGGAGTACTGAAATCAATAGCCATATCAGCTTCCTCCAGATCTTCGGAAGTAATGCTGTCCCTATTTCTTTCATCAACGATCAAAACCACTTCATGCCCTCTTTTCATGGCGAAGCGCTCGATCAGTTGCCCCATTTTTCCATAACCTAATAAAACGATTTTCATATAGTTAATTGGTTTTTATTTAATGGTAAAGGTCATTTTCAAACCCGGAGATACAAATCCGTTTCCAGAAAAAGTACCCATCCCCGGTGTATAAGCATAGTTAGGAAGTAAGGTTGGTGAAACCTTAAAACTCAGATCATTACTGATATTCCAACGGTTTTTCAGGATCGAATCCACATAGGCCTCAACCACGTTCAATCCATACCAACCTACCGTTAGCAAGATCGTCAGGTCACGGTTTCTGCGACCATAATCCTTCTGTTGAACCAAACCCTGAACGGTCCAGCTACTATTGATACCCAAGGATTCGTGATTGGACGGCTGCCCAAACTCTTCCCGATATTGCAGCTCACCTAAGAACTCTTTATAGTACCATTGCCAGTAATTAAAGGTCAGACCTGCACCAACAAATCCTCCGTAAATGATCGGAACCTTGATCCACCATAAGCCCCCATTGGTATACTGTCCCCAACCCGGTAATATCAAAGATCTTTTCCAGGCAATCCTGGTCAATCTTTCGATCGCCAACCTTGCTGAATCCTTACGGATATCCTTATAATAGAATTTCTCACGCTCCTTTTCAGCCTTTATCCTGGCTTTCCTTTCCGCGCGAGTCTCTTTCTTGACGGTATCTTGCGCAGCTTTCTTTACAGAATCCTGCACTTGGACCATTTTCGTAGAGTCAGGAATGGTATCTTTCACTTGGCTTTTAAGACAAGTAAAGGAAAAGATCATCCCAAAGAGCAGTAAAAATTTATACATTACCAGTCTAACAACTCTAAAATTCGGCTCAAATCATCCTCCGAGTTAAAAGGAATCTCAATGGCTCCTTTCCCTTTCGTAGATTTCACGTTCAATTTTACTCGAGTGGCAAATTTCGAAGCCAGGTCATCCTCAATCTTTTGATATTGAAAATTCAAAGCTGCCTCTTTTTTGCCTTTTTGTTTTTTATCCTTAGCCTGTTGAACCTCACGGACCAATTGCTCAGCCTTACGTACCGACAATCCTTTTTCAACAATCTCCTTGAATATAAACAACTGTTTATCGATCTCTCCGACATTGATCAAGGCTCTGGCATGTCCCATGGATAAATCTCCATCACGGATTGCCGCCTGGATCACAGGAGGAAGTTTTAACAAACGAAGGTAATTGGTTACTGTAGAACGGTTCTTGCTTACGCGATCGCCCAGTTCCTCTTGCTTCAGACTGCATTCCTCGATCATTCGCTGGAAACTCAATGCAATCTCAATGGCATTCAGGTTTTCGCGTTGAATGTTCTCGATCAGAGCCATTTCTAGCATCTGTTGATCGTTTGCAGTCCTCACATAAGCAGGGATTTCGGTAATACCTGCCAATTTGGACGCCCTCAACCTTCTTTCACCGGAGATCAATTGGTATTCATTCTTACCAACCTGACGAACGGTGATTGGCTGGATCAAACCTTGTACCTCGATAGACTCAGATAGTTCCCTTAGGGCTCCTTCATCAAAATCTGTCCTCGGTTGAAAAGGGTTGATCGATATTTGTTCTACTTTAATAAAGTTTATGCTACCGGCAGGAGAGCTCGGTGTCTTGCTCGCAGGAACATCGGCCGTCTTGTCTTTAGGACTACTGATCACTTCCTGTTGAAGCAATGCGCCTAAACCCTTACCTAATCCTGTTTTCCGCTGTTGTGCTGCCATACTATACTGTTACAGTTTGCTTATTATTCTCTTTTAATAATCCATTCTTCTCCAAAATCTCACGTGCAAGGTTCAAATAATTGATGGCACCTTTACAGGATGCATCATGCATGATTACTGAAATCCCGAAACTTGGGGCTTCACTCAAACGCGTATTTCTCTGAATAATTGTATCAAACACCAAATCGTGGAAATGCGTGCGCACCTCCTCCACTACTTGGTTCGATAACCTCAAACGAACATCGTACATCGTCAATAAAATACCTTCGATCTCCAGTTCGGTGTTCAATCGTGTCTGTACAATCTTAATTGTATTCAACAACTTACCCAATCCTTCCAATGCAAAATACTCACATTGAACCGGAATGATCACTGAATTTGAAGCTGTAAGTGCATTGATGGTAATTAGCCCTAAAGATGGGGAACAGTCAATGATGACAAAATCATAATCATCCTTCACTTCATCCAAAAGCCGTTTCATCTTGTATTCGCGCTCCTCCAGGTTGATCATCTCAATCTCCGCACCGACCAAGTCGATATGGGCTGGCAATAGATCTAGATTTGGAGTATCGGTGGCCTGTATGGCTTCTTTTGCTGTCACATCATTCACCAAACATTCATAAATGCTGGTCTTAATGGCGCGAGGATCAAAACCAATTCCAGACGTGGAGTTTGCTTGCGGATCCGCATCCACCAACAAAGTCTTATATTCTAACACAGCTAAACTCGCAGCAAGATTGATGGAGGTGGTTGTTTTACCAACTCCTCCTTTTTGATTGGCTATGGCAATAATCTTTCCCATTGTGATTCCTCAATTTTTGAAAATAATGTCGACCGGCATTATTTCACTTCAATATGCAAATTAACATACCTTGATGATATTAGACACTTAAATGATGTTAAATTTGCTAATTTTGAAGCGAATCTCATTCTACCAAGTCAGGATGCTAAGATACGAAAAATAGATTTAGGTATTGATACCGAACGCTATTGCTTTTTACATGTAACATCAAACAATGAATTTAATTATCTCAGGCACAAATAGAAAACGTTCCAACTCATTAAAAGTTGCAAAATTTTATCAAAAGGAATTGTCAAAAAGGGGCGAAGAGTTTGAGATACTTTCCCTTGAGGATCTTCCCCATGATATCATTGATACGGATCTATATGGAAAACGCAGCGAAGCCTTTGCCGAGATCCAGGAAAAAGTGTCTGCAGCTAAAAAATTCGTGTTTATCATCCCAGAATACAATGGCTCCTACCCGGGAATCTTAAAGGTGTTTATAGATGCCTGCGCATTCCCTGCCTCTTTCTATCACAAAAAGGCCGCTCTGGTCGGGGTATCAACTGGAAAATATGGAAATATCCGTGGCGTGGACCACTTCACTGGTGTATGCAACTATATGCGCATGCACGTCTTGCCCTTAAAGATTCACATTCCACTGATCCAAAACGAATTGAATTCAGAGGAAGAGTTTCAAGACCCCATATCATTGAAGTTTATCATGGAACAGATCGACGAAATCGAACGCTTCTAAGCCCAGCTGCTTTTTAGGTTCCACTGTCATATTTTCTTTATACAAGCTATTCTCTAGGGTCCTCCCAAAATTTTCTTGATTTTTCTTTTTACATTTAGTCCTTTGTAAAATTTTAAAAATCAACAACTATGTCGACCAACCCTATCAAATCCGTTGCACTTATCCTTTCCTTAGCATTAGCTTCCTGTAACCAATCCTCAACCGTAAAAGAAAATCCAGAAACTACAGATTCCAGTGCATTTTTCAATGCAAAGGACTTGACCGGATGGCATGTCTACAACCGTGGAAATATGGATTCCAAATGGAAAGTCGACAATGGCGAATTAATCTGTGACCCGAAGGGCAATGGAGAATTCGGCGACTTGATCAGCGACAAAGAATACCAAGACTTTGAACTGGACTTCGAATGGAAGGTCAAAAAAGGAGGAAACAGTGGTGTATTCATCAATGTTCGCGAGGATAGTACCTACGCAGCCACCTTTGCAACTGGACTAGAAATGCAACTCCTTGACAATGCCAATGCCGAACCAAGGCATCAGGTAGATTCCACGCATTGGGCAGGCTGTCTCTATTCAGTGGAATGTATCGGCAGCAACTCCAAGCCCAATCCTTTCGGCGAATGGAACAAAGCCAAGATCAAACAGCAGGATGGACAGGTAACCTTTTGGCTAAACGACAAGATCACCTTTCAAGATAGCATCAATACCCCTGCATTCAAACAAAAGATTGCCAATAGCAACATGAAAAACTATCCAGCGTTTGCGACATACCCTAAAGGAAAGATAGCATTCCAAAATCATACAGACTCTGTTGGTTTCCGAAATATCGTCATCAGAGAACTGTAGACACGGCTATTACAGTAGAAATCCTGACGTTTTTTTTAACTCAGGCGACAATATATAATCCCAATGTCATAAAGGAACTATTATTTATAATCATTCTAAATAATACCTACTTTTACTCCAGCAAAGAAAACAGTTTCAATTATACAGAAGTCCTGTTTACCCGCATGAAGATAGGCATGCGGGTAACGCAGGCACAAATAAAAAACGGGATTGGCTATATATGGACAACTGTCGCCTAAGAATTCTCTCCAAAAATGACCAAGGCTTCATCAGTATGCCAGAGGGTCAGAATATCATACACCTTTGTTTCAATAATATCCTCATCAACTTCAGCAAAGAAGATTTTATCATGTTCCGAAGGATCGTGAAGGATATCTATGCCGAAAGCAGCCCCGTATCATTTCCAGATGGCCGAGAACGGATCTTATTGAACAGCCCCTATTCGGGAATCAATTTTTCCTTCAACCACTTTGAAATGACTGAATTGGTCAGGTCTTTAGACGAGGCCTATTACATGGAAAGAATCTATTCTTTCTTGCAATAGCAGGCTTCAATGGACTTTCCCACTATCTTTCTGACCGTACAGTATCCAAGACGCCACACTAAAAATCAAATTAATTATTTGGCTTTGAATAATTTGCCAATTCACCCACAAAAAATATCCATAAAATATTTTGTAAATCAGAATTAACCCCTATATTTGCACACCGCAACACGGAAAAGGAGAATTAGCTCAGCTGGTTCAGAGCATCTGCCTTACAAGCAGAGGGTCACTGGTTCGAATCCAGTATTCTCCACCAAAAAAGACCAAGCTCAGTCATTCAGAGCATTCCGATGTCAAATCGGAAATGGTCAATAAAAAGGAGGCTTAGCTCAGCTGGTTCAGAGCATCTGCCTTACAAGCAGAGGGTCACTGGTTCGAATCCAGTAGCCTCCACTACCGAAAGAAAAGCATCAAGAAATTGATGCTTTTTTGCGTTTAAAGGTACTAAATGGATGTTTTTCCAGGGCGGTGAAGCTGGTTCAGAGCATTCCGACCTAAAGTCGGAAGTGGTCACTGGTTCGAATCCAGTAGCCTCCACTACCGAAAGAAAAGCATCAAGAAATTGATGCTTTTTTGCGTTTAAAGGTACTAAATGGATGTTTTTCCAGGGCGGTGAAGCTGGTTCAGAGCATTCCGACCTAAAGTCGGAAGTGGTCACTGGTTCGAATCCAGTAGCCTCCACTACCGAAAGAAAAGCATCAAATAAGTGATCATTTTTTGCGTTTAAGGAATTTATACTACAATTTTCTCTAATGTATACAGTGTACATTATTTACTCTCCTTCTCTAGACCGATATTATATCGGATTTACTCAAGACATTACAGACAGGTTACGACGACATAACTCAAAAAGCAAGGGATTTACAAACCGAGCCAATGATTGGATTATAGTCCATGTAGAATCATTCAATCAAAAAAATGAAGCCATGAGAAGAGAAAAAGAAATAAAAGGGTGGAAAAGCAAGAAGCTTATCGAAAAACTCATACGCGATGCTGGTTCAGAGCATTCCGACTTATAGTCGGAAGTGGTCACTGGTTCGAATCCAGTAGCCTCCACTACCGAAAGAAAAGCATCAATTTCTTGATGCTTTTTTGCTTTACCCTATTTGGTCTCAAACCATCCAGCTAAAATAATGTTGTCTCATTGGACAATAGGCCACAAATACGCTCTCTTTTCCTTGTGCCACCCTGAGAAGTAAAAATTTGGACTAAATTTATTGGAAGTTGATGACAGTAATTGGCAATGAAAATCAATTAGCTCTTTTATTTTTTAAATATAGAACCCCTTTTGGGGTTCCATTATTTTAGCTGGTATGGTACGTTAGCCTGAAAGTAGCGCAAAAACGATGTTCGATTAATCGAACATCGTTTTTGCATTAACCCTTTATAGTTCAATACCAATTCTAAAATAATTCTGCCCTTCCAGGGCAGTAGTTCGCCAAAAGAGAAATAAATCAGAAAAATAAATTTGCGGGCTAAATACCTAGAAACAAAGATTTAACAAACTTGTCATTGGTAGGAACGAAAGGTCTCAGAACCATGCGAATCCTGATTGTATTAGCGAACAGTTCCTGTACCTGCGGTACAGAATGACACGCCCGTATAGAGGAGAACCGTACAGATTCTTCACTGATCGTTCAGAATCAGAGAGCGATAAAGAGGGATTCAGAGCAACGCGAAGAATCTATTTCTTGTTTTTTTAGGAAATTGTGGTCATTCCGAAATCGTAAGATGAGGAAACTATTTCATAGCAAGAAAGGGTTATTCCGATACTCTTCGGGACATCCTCCGATGCCACAAAGCTCCCTTTTCCTGTGTCACCTTGAGGAACGAAAGGTCTCGGAACTATGCAGACCATGATTGTATTAGCGAACAGTCCCTGTACCTTCAGTACAGAATGACACGCCCATATAGAGAAGAACCGTACATATTCTTTACTGATCGTTCAGAATCAAAAATGCTATAAACCTATGTTTTGATAATTATTATTTCCTATTTATTAATTATTAAACCAATAGGATTTTTTAAGATTTTAAAACGTTATATTTACAATCTCAAAAAATCTCAATATGAAAAACCTATTAGTAATGGGTATTATTATTTTAATAACCTCATGCGCAACTTCAATGTCTCCTTCAAAAATAAGCTCTGTTTTACCTGCACTAACAAAAGCTAAATTTTATTCTAGTGTCCAAGCATCAGAAGCAATTAAAAGCTCTAAATGCAAAGTCCTGGTACATGACAGAAAATATCTAGCTCCAATTGGCCTCACGACGAGAGGGGACTTAAAAAACGGCGCAAAAGGTATAGATGAATGGGTTTCAATTGATGGTGGCAATGCATATACCCTTAAAAACTATCAATGGCTAACTGTTGACGAAAAAGGGTCAACCCAATTGCAGATCGAATTCAACACCATGGCTTGTGATTAGACCATAATCAAAAAATCCTCACAGCAATAATCCTGACCTCATTCGAGACACATTCGGAATTTTCGCAATATGTCCCGAACATGCCTCGAATAATACTCAAAGCCCATCGCCAAAAATCCTCTCAAAAAACTACGCACTTTTACAAGATTTCACCTGTAATCCACACAAAAACTCCCCTCCCTGGCAAGAATTTTCACCAAGTCTAAATACTAAATACTCTCTACTAAATACTAAAAACCACTAATCATAGAACTTCCAGGATACCCCAAACCTTAGGTTTGCAGGCGCCATAGGATAACGTCTTACGCTGTAATACCCATTAGGGTACACATGTTGGTTGACGAAGTTATAGCTTAAGAAAAGATTGACACGATCGATGTTTCCAGTGAACCAAAGATCGGCGATAGGGTAAGTTGAGAACTCGATCCCTACGTTGTCATTATAGAACTGTCCGGAGTTGATGGAATAAGAAGGTGTACGGAATGGGGTATTGAAACGTACATCCATACCCAATCTAAAGTCCATGACATTGTACAGCTTGTTCGCATAGTAGAAACTGTGCCATGTGTACAGCTCTGGCGTCGCCAGGATGTCCATCGCATCGGACTTTTGGTAAACCACGCGGTTATCTAAGTGGAACCTACGGAACTTGAAATTCTGGCCGACGGTCAGTTTCAAGAGATTAAGGTTTCCCTCTTGGGTTGGCAGGATATTCCTCGCACCCAATATATTGTTGTCAGGATTTGGAACTTCCTGAAAATAAGTATAGTTATTGATCAAGAAATACTCCAGCTTTCCGTTGAATCCCAACTTATCATTTGCGTATTGAAAGGAAAGGTTTTGGGTCTTGATCTTATTCAGATTAAGGTCTTCCTCTTTCCAGGAATGGTAAGAAAGGTTGGCATTTTGGAATATCATTTCGGGCGATTTATTCTGGGAATAGGCACCGATCCTTAATTTTCCTAAGGTTTCGTTCAAATGTATGTCGGCATAGGCCTCATAAAGGAAATCCCCAAAGTTTCGGCCTACCACAATTTGGTTGGCGGTAAAATTGACGTCAACTTTATCGGAAAACTTATAGCCGACAGCTCCCTTTACCATGGAGTTCTGGTAAAACTTATTCAACACACTGTCTGCATACCATATCAGGTCATTTTGGAAGCCCAGTTCGACCTTAGCTTCATTCTTGAGGCTTTTCCCTCGGAGATAGAAACTATAGGTAAAATCGTTCGAAATGGTTGTAATTTTTGTTGTGTCCTCTACCCTTACCAGATTGTTGAAAGGTAGGGCATTATAGAGGTCCGCCTGATTCTTGAAGAAGATAAACTTCTGTTGCCTGATACTGGAGTTATGGGCAATAACATTCGTTGGATGGATTTCGGCGTCTGGACCATTGCCACTGACCGTGTCGATCCTTCCCATAAAATAGGATTGCCTGATAAAGAAGCCCAGATCTTTCCATTTATTATAAGGGCGGTTTGACTGTATCCCATCCAATTTCACGGGATAACGAGATGGCGAAGTATTGCTGGAAGTATCCCTGAATAAGGTATCGTTCCTTACCGAACCGTTCTCGGTCGCGTCTAAGGTGTTGAACGTAAAGTTTGAAAGGAGGTTGTACCTCTTGCTAGGCGATTCGTACCAGGCAAATACAGCCCCTTTTCGGTCACTATATTGTTGGTTATTATAAAATCCGTCGGTATTGGTAGCATGGTATTCCGCACCAATATTCAGGTGGGGATTAATATTCTGCGCCAATTTAGCTCGGAAAACCTGATCATCAAAGAAGAAACCTACAGCATATAATTCTGAATAACGAGCACGAGCACGGTAATATTGGACAGAATCCGGATGCAGGATATATCGTTCCATGGCATGATAGCCGGATTGAAAACCAATGGTCTTGTTCGGGTTGAACAACAAGTCTCGAGTCGCCAAACCATAGGACCCTAGGTTGATTGAAGGATCCCAAGGAAGGTTCTGTTTATTGTAATATTGGAAATTGACATGGGAAGTATCGATCTGAAAGGTCTTTGTTCCCCGCTTCATTGTTTTCAGGTTGGTAAACCTTACGTATTTAGCCGTGAAGATGACTGAATCTTTCTTATTATCCTCTGCATTACGCGCAGAATCCAATGCAGAACTGAACTCCTCTTCAGTCTGGGCGTATAGTTTAGGAACAAGGCTAAACAACAACAATACAAACAATAACCTTCTTAGCATACTCAAATCAGGAACGGTACAAAATTTATGCCCTCAAAAATAGCGCAAAAAACCAAAATTATTGCAATGCGATCAATTCTTTTAAAATACTTGTCATTTTTGGTTCTGCCTTTGCGGCCACTTCCACTATTTCCTGAAGCGATACCGGTCTTAGATTCGGATGGAAACCTTCATCTGTCACTACGGAGATGGCAAAAACAGGTAATCCCATATGATTGGCAACGATCACTTCAGGAACCGTACTCATTCCGACGATATCTCCTCCGATAATACGCATGTAGCGGTATTCGGCACGGGTTTCAAGATTTGGTCCCGGAGCGGAGACATACACCACTTTATGGGTTCTGAAACCTAGATTATTGGCGATCTCCATGCCTTGTTCGATCATCTGGAAATTATAAGGCTGGCTCATGTCAGGGAAACGGGGCCCCAGGTCCTCATCGTTCGTTCCCCGTAATGGATTATCGGGAAGTAAGTTGATATGATCTTCAATAATACCGATATCACCTTTTCGGATATCAGGGTTCAAGGAACCTGAAGCATTGGATACGAATAATTTTTGGATCCCTAAGCCTTTCATCACGCGAACAGGGAAAGTGATTTCCTGCATGCTGTAACCTTCATAATAATGGAGTCTACCTTGCATGGCTACCACCTTACGCCCATTGAGGGTTCCAAAGATCAATTTTCCGGTATGGAATTCAACGGTAGAGATTGGGAAATTGGGAATATTGGAATACATCATCTGAAATTCCACTTCAATTTCCTCTACAAGTTTTCCAAGGCCTGTGCCTAAGATAATTCCGAATTCTGGGGTGAAATCGCCGATTTTACGACGGATAGATTGGATAGATTCTTCAATCATTTGATACATGTGTGCAAAAAAACTAGTTAATCAAACTTACTGTTATTTTTTTGCACACACAAATCAAAGGAATAGGCTTACTTTACAGCAGTCATGGGTTTTCTAACTTTTCCTGGAGAAGTTAACCATAACAAGATAAAGGTAGTTAAGCCATTATAAACGATCAGCTCGAAGCCGATTTTATATTCAGTCAGTGGTAATAGATAGGTCGTCAACAAGTACATCAATATCGGTGAAACGACACAGATGTAAGGCACAAGGTTATCTTTGACCCGCATCTTGGTCAAGATACCGAAAGAGAACAGGCCTAACAATGGACCGTAAGTGTATCCAGCAATCTTAAAGATGGCTGATACGACCGACTCATCGTTGATGACATGGAACAACAAAATAACCAATAACATAACGATCGAGAATGCAAAGTGCACATAGTTACGTTGTTTGACCAATTTTGGATCATTAGGGTTTTCCTTTTTATTGAAGTTCAAGAAATCCACACAATAAGAAGTGGTCAAGGCTGTCAATGCAGAATCTGTTGTTGCGAATGTCGCTGCTGTCAATCCCATCATAAAGATAATTCCCGGTACGATAGACAGGTGTCTCAAAGCGATTTCTGGATACAGATAATCCGATTTGCCCAGGTCAGCGATATTGATTCCGTTTGCATCAGCATAGAAATACAACAAAGCACCCACCGCTAGGAAGAATAGATTGATCACCACGAAGATACCTGTAAAGGTCATCATGTTGGTCTGTGCTTCCTTGATGGTTTTCATGCTCAGGTTTTTCTGCATTAAATCTTGGTCAAGACCTGTCATGGCAATGGTCACGAAGATACCGCCGATCACATGTTTCCAGATATTCCTAGGGTCGCCCAATAGGTTCTCCCAGATAAATACTTTGGAATAGGTGCTTTCCTTAACCTTTTCAAATGCCTCTGTAACGGTCCAGCCCAAGCCATCTGCCATAAAATAAATAGACAGGACAACGGCCAATAATAGGAAAGTCGTCTGTAAAGTATCGGTAATAATAATCGTTTTTAATCCGCCCTTATTGGTGTACAGCCAAATTAAAATAAGACAGACTGCCACAGTTAGGATGAATGGTACATTCCAAGCATCGAAAATATAGCGCTGCAATACGATGGCAACTAGGTACAATCTAAATGCAGATCCGATAGTCCTGGAGATCAAAAAGATCATAGCTCCGGCCTTGTAACTTTTGTGACCTAAACGTTCTTCCAAATAAGTATATATGGACGTTAGGTTCATGCGGTAATAAAGCGGAAGCAAGACATAGGCGATGATAATGAAGCCTATGGCATTCCCAAGGACAAACTGAAAATAACTGAAATTATTGGGGTCGCTCAGGCCTGCGGGCGTGTTGCCCACATCACCGGGAACTGAAATAAAGGTAACTCCCGATAGGGCGGTTCCGATCATACCGAAGGCAACCATGTACCATTTGGCATTTCTGTTCGCGACAAAGAACGTGGAGTTATCGGAGGAATTTCTGGATGTAAAATAAGCTACAGCCAAAAGAAGCCCAAAATAAACCACGATAAAAGTTAGCAGGATAATTGGTGACATAGGTAGATCTAAATTTTATTTATTAAGGTTAAAATTATCGATAGCCTTTCGAACATTTCCGAACTCTTCGATCAGTGCAGTTGCAGTCTCTTCGTCAGTTCCGGTTTCTGCCATCACCATACGAACCCCTCTTCCTACCAATTTATGATTAGAGAGCTGCATATCGATCATTTTATTTCCCTTAACTCTGCCTAATTGGATCATGACAGCAGTACTGATCATGTTTAACACCAATTTTTGAGCAGTTCCAGCTTTCATACGAGTAGAACCCGTAACGAATTCAGGGCCTACGATAACTTCAATAGGATATTTTGCACGGGCTGCAATCGGTGAGTTTCCATTACAAACCAAACATCCGGTTGCAATCCCTAACTCATTCGCTTTATCAAGTCCGCCAATAACGTAAGGAGTGGTTCCAGAAGCGGCGATACCAAGGACAAAGTCATTTTCATTGATCGCATATTCTTCTAAATCTTTCCAAGCTTGTTCAACATCATCTTCAGCAAACTCCACCGCTTTACGGATAGCCGTATCGCCACCAGCGATCAATCCGATCACCCAATCAAAGGGCACACCGTAAGTAGGCGGGCATTCAGATGCATCCAAGATACCCAAACGACCCGAAGTCCCTGCACCGATATAGAACAGACGCCCACCAGCCTTCATACGGTCAGCAACGACCTTCACTAAGGCATCAATTTGAGGAATAACCTTTTCAACTGCCAACGGCACTGTTTTATCTTCATTATTAATATTAGTCAGGATCTCAAGAACCGACATCTTATCTAGGTCTTGATAGTTGGAATCTTTCTCCGTTGTGTTGATCATAGCCTTCAGCATTTGCAATACATTCAATAACTTTTCGTAAATATGCGACTTTTTGCTAAAAAACGCAAAAACACGCATGTTAATTTTATATCTCGTCGAGTGGGACGAATTTATAATTTTTATTCTTCAATAAATCAATCAATCTTTCTAATTGATTAAATAATTTATCTTCTCTTTTAGGGTCAGTACCAAGATGGACAATAATTTGGAATCCATTGAGGCCCTTGCTCTCTTCATACTCAGCCAATTGTTTCAGAATCGCTTCAGTGGACAAATACCGCGCTCCCATTTCTGGATACGTGTAATCTGCCGCTGTTCTTAAACCTGGAGTAAAATTATACAGGTCCATGCCCAATTCCTTCGTCCAGGCTGCAATTTGCTTATTGTACCATTCATACGGAGCAACAAATTTGTCCATTTTCTTGATACCAATCGCATGAAGCTTATCCAGATTGGCCTGTAAATCGTTGACAAACTCCACTTTAGATAGCAAAAGGCTATCCCTGTTCTCCCAAGGTGCATACAACAGGTGCTGGTCAGAATGTGGACCAACATAATGTCCTTGACGATATAATTTGTTCAGCAACTTTGCGGATTTCTGATCTTCCAGAAATCTTCCTGTAACAAAGAAGCTCCCTTTCACTTTTTCTTTATCGAGTGTTTCTGCAACTGTTTGCAGTCCTTCCCTGAATTCATCGCCTGTAAAAATCAAGCTAACCTGCCTTTTACTGGTATCGCCCCTGATGATGGCGCCTTGAGAATCCGTTATTCTTTTTTTTTTGATTCACTCTCTTTTGCCGACAACAGATAGATCAACGAAGCTGTTCCATCCATGGTTGGCTCATTCGTGCTATAATCACCAAAATCATCATGGTAAACCACCAAATCACTTTGGAATGGAGCATACACATCCGGCTTGTACAATTGAATGCCGATCAGGTTATTATAGATCGCGGAATATACCGGTCCATCCACCAATCCCCCATCGATTGGGTAGTTGTGTAAATATGTAAACGACGAATGTGGCTCGGTTGGTGTATCACCATGTGCAGGTAATCCATAAACCATACTGGTCCCCCAAGGATTAACACCGAATAACCAATCTATATTAGCTTGTTCCAATTCTTGGAATTGCTTGTCCCCAGAAGCTTCACGATACCATAAGCATTGGATAGCAAATGAGGTTGTCAAATTGTTACTGCACCAAATAAAAGGAACTCCGCGATAGAACATGTTGTCCTTAGCACGAGCATTTACTTCCTCGATACCTTCCTTATAATAGCCTAGGGCTTCTTTCTTCACCTTGCCATCCACTGATTTTGCCAATTCAAAATGGCCGAGGTTAATGAAAGGATAATATTGATAGTGGTTTGCGGTATCCCTTACCATCCAAGGAGTTACTTTTTCCTGTCTGGCAAAGTCCATTGCTTTTTGGATATGTTCCTGGTTTTGGTTCAGGTTGAACATGGTGGCTTCAGCCAATTCCATATCGTCCACCCAGTTATCTTCAGCATAAATATAAGGTGATTTGACCGAAACAGTCTGGGTTACCCCTGGTTTGATATATGCGTATTGATAAGCCGTACCTGCCTTTTCCTTTAAGATTGAAGCATAATCAGCGTTCTGATCTTTAAGTAATTGATGACCCAAACCAAAGGCGCTCACAAATTTTGCAGCAGTGGAACTTGTCCCTGTGGTATTGTTCATGAATTTTCCTCTTTGCTGCGGATTACCATCGATAAAATATACCGGTCTTTCATGGCCTCTTCCATAAACTGAGTCTTGGCCCGGCAAGCGCATGGCAGTATGATCACGGTCATCTGCAATCTGGTTGAACATGATATTGGGTTTGGGATGCATTTTCACCAACCAATCTAATCCCCAGATAGCTTCATCCAAAACATCAGCAATTCCGTTTTTACCATCCAGTCCGTTTGCTTGTTTCTCATCGGTAAATACGGATGGAAAATCGCGATAAGCTGCCAATAAATGATAGGTAGCATTTGCCGATGTGGTGGCATACTGCAAATAATCAGAAGCATCATGCCATCCGCCCGCCACTTCTACACGAGTGCTATCAGGCATACCAACGGAACTGGCATACATGGTAAACCCATCATGAGTATGGCAAGAATCTTGAAGGAATGGATTAAATAGCGTCCTTTGCTGACGCATGTACCTCAAGGTAAAATCGGCGGTGCCTTTATAGACATCTGCATTGATCTTAAAACTTGGAGACTTTGTACCATCATCGGCCAGAAGGTAATATTCGCCCTTTTTGTTGAACTTACTGAAATCCAACCTGTAACCTAATTGGAAGGGTCCATATTGGCCAAATTGTTTACCTGTCTTGGCCGTAAAAACGGCTTTATTATTGTTTTTATCGATTAAACTAAATTTCTTGATCCCTTTATCTCCTTTAGTTACCCATACAGCAACTTTTTTATTATCAGGAAGATAGCCTAATTGGTTTATCCTGATCCAGGAATTCTCTTGTGAAAAGGCCTGAAAAGCACAAAGAAGGAAAATAAACAAGGAAAGTACTCTATTCATTATTCTCGGTTTAGTAGGTTAGCATTACGATTTTTCCGTCCATAGTACTGACAACAACTCTGTCTTTCAGCACGAGTGGCGGATTGATCATACCATTGGAAATCTTGTATTGCCAAGCTGTTTTTCCGGTTTTAGGTTCAACAGCAGACAATAATCCCTTGTCGCTAGGTACAAATATATATTTTGAATTGGTATAAATTGCAGTTGGAGCTAATTCATATGGTAATTTTATTTCGGCCTTCCAATTAACATCCATTTTATCGGCAGTAACCGGCACTCCGATCAATTCTCCGTCCATGGTCTTTGCCAGGACTAGCTTTCTATCTTTTGAAATACCCATCGACTCCCTTACACGGTATTCATCTTTCTTTTCACGCCAAATGGTTTGGCCTGTCTTTAGATCGATCGCTGTCATAAAGCGGTCCGGAGCGACGATGAAAACACGATTGTTTTCCACTACTGGATAACAGGCTGCCGCAGAAAACATCCTATTGGTATGGCCGTTGTCCCATTTCCAAACTAACTGACCTGTCTTTTGATCTAGCGCATAGAAACCGTTTTTCCAACTTCCAAAAATTACTTTATTATCAGCTAAGGTTGGCAAAGTCGAAACATAGCCTTGCACCTCATTAAAGCTCCAGATTAACTTTCCGGTTTTCACATCTATACAACGGAAGATTCCATCTGATGCGCCGATATAGGCTTTTCCATTTTTTACCACTGGCGAACCAAGCACTGCTTTATCAGCCTGCAGTTTCCAAAGTTCTTTTCCAGTTTTGGCATTTATGCCATAAATAAAATGGTCTGATGAACCGACCACTACCACTCCTTTATGTACTGCCGGGGTAGAATATACTTTTCCAGCAGTTTTGAAGGTCCATTGCTTCTTTCCTGTTTTCAGATCCAATGCATAAACCTCACCTACCGTATTGGCAGTGTACATCCATTTTTTATCGGCCGTAATACCGGCACCGATATCACCATGGTCTTCATATTCCCAAAGCACTTTCGCTTGGCTGTTTGCATTCAATGCGTAGTTTGGTCTTTTTACACCTTGAGCCACGTCTGGAGAGACAGGTTTAAGCGGCAGTTTCAGCCAATAATCTTCGGTAATAAAAAGAGGCCTTCTGACCTGGAAAAACACCGAATCGGAAGAAACCGTGATAATATTATATCCACCTACTGCATCCTTTGCACGCAGATTAGATCTGGCCATTACGCCAGGGATTCCCTCCCAATCATACAGTTTATTGATGTGGCCATGACCACATAGCGCCAATTGTACGTTTTTGGTTTTGATGCGATCAATATTTTCATACCAATTGTTCAATGAAGAATCCAAAGGGTAATGGTTAATGGCGATCAAGGGTTTTTGTTGATCAGGATGAGCCTTAAAGATCGAATCCATCCATACCAGGTTCTCCCTTGGAATTTGCCCCGGACTCATACGCATATTAGGCCCCGAAGTAGTTCCTATAAACTGAACGCCATTATGTTCGAAAAAGAAAGTTTCAGCACCAAAAACCTTACGGAAAGAGTTCGCACCACTTTCTGACCAGTTGCTGTCATGGTTTCCCGGAATGACATATAGTGGTAAGTTCAGACTATCCAAAATCTGTTTTGCCAAGGCCAGTTCCTCATCGGAACCAAACTCGGTGACATCCCCCGACAGGATCACGAAGTCAATGCCTTGCTGCTGATTTAAGTCCAGAACCGTCCTGCGTAAATCATCAGCTCCTGTAGCACCACCAACATGGGTATCGGTTACTTGAGCAAATTTGAAAGTCTGAGAAAATAGGTTTAATGGTAATAGGAACAGCAAAAATAATAGTCTTCTCATAGCTTAAATATAGAGCAAAAGGTCAATTGCTTGACCTTTTGCTTAAAATTTTCATTAATTCCAACCCGGTGTTTGGGTCAATGTATAACCTTGGTCTTGGTAAGCTTGGATCAGTCCAATACTTACTGGAGAAAGGTAGTTTTTAGGCAGGACAGGTAAACGGTTAGTGAAATTTCTAACCACATAGTATCCTTCCATTTCAGCATCATTGCTGCCATTGTAAGTTACGATGGTACCATCTGCTTTTTTAACCTGTAATCTTTTTACGAAAGCGCTTAAGATTTTTCCAGGGTTTTTCTTGTCGCCAAAATCTTTTACGCCGATAACCCATGAACCTAATTTATAGGTATCATTATTAAAGTTAAGGGTTTCCAATTTTTTCCAACGACGGATATCTT
This sequence comes from Sphingobacterium sp. LZ11T8, assembly GCF_024261425.1. Classification (NCBI taxonomy): domain Bacteria; kingdom Pseudomonadati; phylum Bacteroidota; class Sphingobacteriia; order Sphingobacteriales; family Sphingobacteriaceae; genus Sphingobacterium; species Sphingobacterium sp. LZ11T8. Next base: position 570,487 of record NZ_JANBZY010000001.1, read on the forward strand.
GGATACGAGCATATTCGAATACAAATTCCATACGACGCTCGCGACGGATTTCCCACATAAGTGGAGATACATCCGCATCTTTATTAGGATCTGCAGGAATAGCTCCAAGCATCAAAGGTTCTGTTTGTTTAACTCCTTTAGCTACCGCAACAGCATCCAATGGTCTCTTACGGATTGCATTGATGGATTTATCCAGGTCACCTTGAGTAACCGCAGCTCCACCATAGTTTTCTGCTAAGATCTGTTTTGCCTCTACCCAGTTTAATACCACCTCAGCGTAACGAGCTACAGGTGCATCATTGGTATTGGTATTTGAACTCCATTTCGCAGGATATGCTTTTCCAGAGTTCAAGAAATCTAAAGCCTCTCTACCAGCAAATTTATGGGCATAAACTAAAGTACCAACAGCAGGTGCATTTACCGTATCCATAAAAGTAGCTTCGAAACGAGGGTCACGAGTTTTTACCAATTCCTGTAACCTGAAGTTTTTAGCATTGGCTACTCCAGAGTTTTGGAAAGTCTTGCCATCGTTACAGATGAAAGCTTCGATCAGGTTTAAGTTTGCTGAACGTGGTTGGTTTTCAGTACCGTTGCTATAAGAAGCTACAGCATGTCTGATTGCCAATGCGTCGTCATAAGCTCTGAAGAAAATTACCTCAGGGTTTCCAGCTAAGCTTTCTGATGCAAACAAGCTCTTGAAATCGGATCCGAAAGAATACTTACCTGATTCCATTACGTATTGTGCCGCATCACGAGCCAGTTCCAAGTATTTCTTAGCCCTAGTTTTATCTAGGTTGTGGTAATGTTGCCAAGACCCTTCAAATAACATCATGTTGGACATCAACGTGGCTGCAACATATCTATTCAGATTGCTTACACCATCATTATCACGCATGTTTGCCAACACATATTTGAAGTCATCATACACATGGTCCATCACCTCAGCACGAGGTGTACGGTCTTTGTACTGTTCATCCATATTGGTCGGGTCAACGACATCGCCATAATAAGGAACATCACCAAAATTACTTACCAAACGGCTATATTCATAAGCTCTAAAGAAACGAGCAACTGATGACCAGTGCTTGTATTCATCTTCTGTCAACTTTGGTTTCGCAAAGTTTTCGATACGGTTCAACATTAAGTTGGCTTTTCTGATCCATGCGAAGTTCCAGTTTGGACCTGGGTGTTCAGCACGTAAAGATGCCACGGCCGTACTTGTAGAACCGCCGGAATTCGTAGGCAAGCTTGACAACAGGGCTAACTGTTGGTTTTCGGAAGTTAAATCATCGGAAAAGTTATATCCAGTTAACGGCGTATAAGCTGTCCCGAAGCTGGAGTTATAGCCAACAAAGAAGTTGGTATAAAAGTCATTTGCAAAAAGACGTAGGTCATTTTCATTTCTCCAGTAGGTAGACTCTGAGTCCACCATGGCGTTTAACTCAGGTCTATCTAGCAAGGTATTACAGCTGCTGAAGAACAGGGCTGAACCTAAAAATAAATATGATAATTTTTTCATTGTCGTAAGGATTAGAAGTTTAACTGTACACCGAATGAAGCAGATTTGAATGTTGGAGTACCAACCCCAGTTCTACCTGTGTTATAGTTACTTTCATTAAACATGGAGAATCCAGAAACTACCTCTGGGTCGATTGGCAAGCCATTGAGTTTATCCCAAGTAAAGAAGTTTTCTAAAGCCACATAAACACGTACATTGCTCAATTTAGCTGGAGCGATAAAGCTCTTAGGCAATACATATCCGAATGTGATGTTCTTAATTCTAGTGTAAGATAGATCCAATAAGTATTTAGACTGAATTTGCATGTTGTTGGCATCGTTGCTACCCGCATTGTTGAATGCCGCTGGGTAGAAAGCACCTGTGTTGTCCGGCGTCCAGTAATCATCTACGATTGCTGCTGGCATAGCACCGTCTGCTGTATTGAAACCAGCGATTGCCAATGCACCATTACCCCACATAGCACGTTGTCCAGTACCTTGGAAGAAGATAGAGAAATCGAATCCTTTGTAATCAGCGCCTAAACGTAAACCGTAGTTATAACGTGGAGTCGTGTTACCAATGATTCTTCTATCACCAGGGTTATCTACCGTACCATCACCGTTATCGATTTCACCATCACCGTTCAAATCCTTGAATTTCACATCACCAGGACCGAAGTTGAACGTATTGGTATTTTCTAAACGAGGTTGGTAAACCCCATTAGGATCTTTTAATTGGTAAGCTTTACCATCACCATTTGCAAAGTATTTGGTCATGTCCTCCGTTAAATTGATCAACTGAGGTTTTCCATCAGCGCCTAATACGAAGTCATCCATTTGGTAAAGTCTATCGGTTTCATATCCCCAGATATCTCCATATGCAGAACCATCATAGTAAGAACCTGTAGTTCTTTGGCTCGTAACATTATAGAATCTTGAGATTGCATCGTCAAAGTTTGCACGAACATTGATACCTAGACCGTTATTAAAGCGGTGGTTATAGTCAACAGCTACTTCGTAACCTTTTGTTTTTAAGGTACCGAAGTTTCCAAGAGGTGCAGCACCACCGGTAGTCCATGTTGTACCCTGCAATCCAACGAACATGTTGTTGGTATTACGAACATAGTAATCGAAAACCAAACCTAATCTGTTGTTTAAGAAACGAGCATCAACACCAAAGTCAATAGTTTCTAGATCTTCCCAAGAGATATCTCTTAAGCTGAATGTAGGCGTAGGTACACCATAGTATTTATTCTGACCACCGATCCACAAAGTCTCGTAAGGGAACATGTTTGGTGTATATAAACTTGCAGGAACGGCTTGGTTACCGATTATCCCGTATGAACCTCTAAATTTCAAGTGAGATAATGCTGGTTTAGCCCATTGCATGAAGTTTTCTTCTGAAGCCACCCATCCAGCAGAAGCTGATGTAAACCATCTCCAGATCAAATCATCCACGAATTTTGAAGATCCATCATAACGTGCATTCGCTTCCAAAAGGTATTTGTTTTTGAAGGCATAGTTTACACGACCGAAGAAACCTACCTGACTAGTCCAGAAAGTACCACCAGAACCTGTTACTGTACCTGAAGCAAGATCGAATTGCGGATTGCTTAAGTCAAGTAGGTTAGTTTTTTGAGTCCAGTTGTATTTACCATAATCAGACACCAAGTTTGAACCCACCATAAATTTGAATTCATGGCCGTTGTCAAGGTTTAGATTATAAGTAGAGAAAGCATTAAAAGTATGTTTATACTCATATGCTGCACGAGCGTATACGTGGTCAGGATTTGCTCCTGGGGCTGTATATTCATGTGTATTCAAGTCGTATGCTGCGATAGCTCCAGGAGAACCTGCAGGCACTACAGCACCTGTATTGTCCACATAAACCTGGTTACCATTGGCGTCCAAACGTTGAACCGGAGCGATCCAGCTGTTAGCTGCTGTAAAACGAGTACCCGGTCTAAACCAATCGTAGTCTTCATTGGTGAAGTTGTAATCCACATCTAATCTCCAGTTCTTGGTCATATTGACTGTTGCACCAGCATTCAAGTTGATGTAGTTACGTTTCATTGATGCTTCATTTGCATCTTCGTACTCCGACCAAGGGCTACGGATTTTGCTTCCGTTCTCATCCAATCCCATTGGATAAACTGATGACCAACGGTACATGTAGTACCAAGGGTCGGCAGTGGTAGAGTTGGTCGCATAAGGATATAGCTTTTGACGTTGGGAGAACATGGCTCCGGCACGCAAAGTCAAGTAATCACTTACATCTGTAGATACCCTTACTGCAGCATTTGCTCTTTTGAATTTATCAGAGTCACCAGCTTTCAACATCCCGCTTTGAGAGATGTGTCCAAAAGTGGCTGTATATTTAGTCCTACCTACAGAACCATTTATTGAAGCATTGTTGGTAATGGTTGGAGCCCATTCCCTTACCATGTAATCATAAGGATCATAGGTTCTCAAACCAATTTTACGAGAAGAATTGGTTGGGTCAACAATCCAGTCACGTCCGAAAACAGTAGGATCGTTTGGACCTAATGTAGTTCCATATTTGTCATCCCATTCCTTCGCCATTTCATAACCTTCTGGAGTTACATAGTAGAAAGCACCAGAGATGTTTGATCCAATACGCTCCATGGCATCTTTGGTATATTTCAACGCATTGATCCTACCCATTTCATATTGTTTGAAAGGGTTTTGGAACGAGAAGTTATTGGAATAGGAAATATCGATTTTTTCACCTTTAGCACCGGTTTTGGTCGTAATCAAGATTACACCGAATGCAGCTTTAGCACCGTAGATCGATGATGAAGCGGCATCTTTCAATACCGTAATGGATTCGATATCGTCAGGGTTCACATATTGGATACTTGGGATTTCCACGTTGTCCAATAAGATCAGAGGATCTCCTGAAGCCTGCAATGAAGCTACTGCACCACGGATTTTGATACGTGGATCAGAACCTACCTCACCCGATGGAACCGTCACGGTCAAACCAGGGGTTACCCCTTGGATACCACGACCCACATCTGCGATAGGACGACCTTCTAAGTTATCTTTTACACTGATTGTTGAAACGGCACCTGTTAAGTTACCTTTCTTTTGAGTACCATAACCCACGACAACCACCTCATCCAACAGGTCGCTGGAAGATTGAAGCGTTACGTTCATGGTATTACCAGCTACGGTAACCTCTTTGGATTCGTATCCAACATAGGAGAACCTTAAAGTCGAACCTACAGCGGCCGAAATTGAGAATTTACCTGATTCATCCGTAGAGGCTTTCACAGAGGAGCCTACTACCGAAACAGTAACACCAGCTAAGGGACCGTCCGGACCACTTACCGTACCTGTTACGGTATTTTGCAGCACCGATGAAGCATTTGTCCAGCTAGCATGGTTTCCAAGTGCAACAACACCTTTGTTTGCCTCAAAAGACGCATAAGTCGGCATTGTTAAACCCAGAGCGAGAGAAAAGAGTATAAGTCTTCGCATTGCTTTAAGATTAATAATTTATAATTTTTGTTATCATAATTCGGTTTATTCCCATCTAACTGAAACAACCGAGTTTGTTTGCGTGATAAAATGTTTTTCCAGCATCAAATGTCCCATTATGCGAATAGGCTCAATTAAATTGAGCCCTCACATGCTTGTTTTTCATTTGAAGTCTGGGTAGATCAAATATTTTGTTCTCATTTTCTTGTATTCATCCAATTCAGGTTTCCAGCTGGCACGGATTTCATCTTCTGTCTTTCCAGCAATGATTTGCTTTCTAAGCTCATCCGTTCCGGCTAGCTTGTCGAAGAATTCTGCTCGCACAAAAAACTTAGACTTGTCTGGCATTTTATTATAGAAATCGAGTATGTATTTTAAGGTAAATTTCTGTTTGTCGGCATCTAGACCTCTTAAATCTAGACCGTAATTGGTCGCTCCTTTTCCTTCTACGTGTTTAGCCATACCTGCTTTTTCACCTGGAGTAAAGGTAAAGTCTCCATAAACAGGGTCGGTAAAACCAACCACTTGGAAAGGCCAGTCTGTACCACGGCCTACGGAAATATCAGTTCCTTCAAACAGACATAATGAAGAATAAAGGCGAACTGATAAATGGTTTGGCAAACTTGGGGAAGGGATAACTGGAAGGTCGTACATGCTATCATGCGTATATCCTTGAACCGGAACCACAGTCAACTTGCATTGACGTCCATTTTCTAACCACTTCTCGCCATTGATCATCTTTGCCAATTCTCCAACGGTCAAGCCGTGGACCATGGCAATTTTATGATAAGAAACGTTGGATTTGAATTTGTCGTCCTTACGAACAGGACCATCAACCTGATCACCACATGGATTAGGTCTATCCAGTACAATCAGTTCTTTGTTGTGCTTTGCACAAAGCTCCATGACACGGTGCAAGGAGGTTATGTAAGTATAGAATCGAGCACCAACATCTTGCAGATCGAAAATCATGACATCAACCGACTGAACGATTGAATCTTGTTTTTCATTTCCACCATATAGGGTAAATAATGGAAGACCAGTTTTAGCATCAACATCATTGCTGACTTTCTCGCCTCTTTCGATGTCACCTCGGAATCCATGCTCAGGTGCGAATCCAAATTTAAGGTCTACTTTCTCCCTTAACAGCACATCTACCAAATGTTCCTTTTGCGGACCTACAACAGAGGTCTGGTTACCCATCAAACCGACTTTCTTACCTTTCAACAAAGGCAAGTAAGCAGTAAGCTGATCAGCAGCAGGCACAATGGTTTCTTGTTTTACAGTTTCAACTACAGGCTGTGAAGCATTTGAAGAGCTATTCTTCTTTGTTGAACCACAAGCACTTGTCAATAATAAACCAAGAACGGCAGAATATAAGAGTAAGTTTCCCATTAATTAAGATTCGGTAAATCAGTTTCGCAATAAAAACTGGATAAAATTAAGACAAATACCGCACAATAAAGCAAATGAAACAGCAAAATCTGTCATATTCCGCAAAATAAAACGCAAAACACGCATGAATCAGAAAATGGAGATGTAAAAATCTGCATGATTAATTGAATGGAATCCTTGAAATTTAGCAGATTAAAGCATTTAGCTCCGCAACCGATTGCATCAGGAAGTGTAAATACTACACATATAAGTAACATTTGCGTGACACTATCGTTACAGTAAATATTTGTAAAATAAAAAAGCGGGAAAGAACGTTCTTTCCCGCTTTTTTATAAAATATTTTTGTTTAAATACTATTCTATAGCTTCACCAGCATAGTCGCCTTCATTGCCTAAACGGTCAATAGGCTTTACAGCAACGGCGTTTAATTTATGACCGTCTTTGCTCTTCGGCAAGCTCAATTCGGATTGAGGACCATCTAGGATCTGAATATCCCAAGTGTCTCCATAGCGCGCATAGGTCACCCATTTAAATACTTGCTCAGGTTGTTTGTGAAGCCATTTCACAAATACACTGCTCGGTTGATTGGTCAACAGCAAAGTTGGCTTCAAGATCGGATTGGCTGACAACCATGGGGACGCAGGAACCAAAGCCTTCTGCGAATATGGTCCATCGTGCAATGCTTTTAACAACATTGGGTTTTTGGTCAAACCGGCAATACTCCAATGTACTGCGCCTACGCTATTCGGAATTACTTCACGAGTAACCGCAATCTGGCGCTTGATCTCATCCGCTCTGTTGGCAGCTCTAACTTCTACCGTATTCAGACCAGGCCACAAGTGGCGATTATGTTTGTTTTCAGATTGCCACCATTTCAGCAAGCTGGTAAAGCTTTGTCTAGGCGGATCAATTGGCCAATATAATTGAGGCGTGAAATAGTCAATCCAGCCTTCATTCAACCATAATTTAGCGTCGGCATAGAGTTCATCATATTGGGAAGAACCAGTAACCCCAGAAGGATAACCTGGTTTCCAAATACCAAAAGGACTCAAACCAAACTTAACGGAAGGTTTTTCTTTCTTAATCTCTGTATAAATACGCTTGATGAATTTATTGACATTATCTCTTCTCCAATCCGGGCGGGTTAGGTTGCCTCCTGCCTTTTTATAGGCGAACCAGGTTTTGTCGTCAGGGAAATCTGCACCACCATTATAGGTTGCATATGGGTAGAAATAGTCATCAAAGTGTACTCCGTCGATGTCATAACGTTTCACAATATCCATGACCACCGAAGCGGCATGGTTTTGCGTTTCTTGACTAGCTGGATCAAACCAGTACATTCCATTTCTAAGTCTCACCACATTCTCTGGCGATTTGCGCACTAGCGACTCGCTGGTCACCTGGCCTCCATTGCTGTGGTGAGCACGGTAAGGATTTAACCAAACATGCAGTTCCAACCCTCTTTTATGGGCTTCCTCGACCCAAAATTCCAATGGATCGTAATATGGACTTGGAGCTTTTCCGATAGTTCCGGTCAAGAAATAAGACCAAGGTTCTAAGCTGGATTTATACAAGGCATCAGCAGAAGGCCTTACTTGAAAGATAACCGCGTTGAAATTGTTGTTTTTCAACATATCCAATAGGTTAATGGCCTCTTGCTTTTGTTGTTCTGTCGATAGGTTGTTTTTGCTGGGCCAGTTGATATTGGCTACTGTGGCTACCCATGCTGCTCTAAATTCGCGGGGAACATTTGGTAGATTCGCTTTAAATACGGGCTTTTCTACAGGCTTCTTTTCAGCCACTTTTTCGCCTACAGGTTTCGTGGTAACCGGTTTTTCAACAGGTTTATCATCTGTTTTTGGAGCTTCCGTTGAAGTTTCCTGAGTAACCGTAGCGGTTGGCTGTTGCAATACTTTTCCTTGCCTTCTCTTCGACCCACAGGATAAAACTATCACCATCATCAGCACAAAAAGACAAAGACTTAAGATTTTTCTCATCATAAATTCATTCTTAACCCACAAAATTAAGACTTTTATGGGCTATCCTACTAATTGTAACCTATTCTTTATATGTTAAATAATTCTTTCTCCTTGAAAAACAACCTGTTGAACCCGGAAATCTTGATCAAAAACTAACACATTCGCTATAGATCCGGAGTTTAAGTTGCCAAGGTCATGTCTTCCGAAAAGTCTTGCAGGGTACAATGTGGCCATGCGAAGGCTTTCTTCTAAACTGATTCCCACCTTTTTGACACAGTTTTCAACGGCCTTCAACATAGTCAAGGCAGACCCTGAAAGCGTACCGTCCGGCATGGTATAATGATCTTGATTGAAAACATGTTGATAAATCCCTTTGTCACATTTTGCAACCGCATCGGTGATAAGGAACAAACGGTCTCCCATTAATTCCTTAGAGATTTTGACTGTCTCAAAGTCTGAGTGGATTCCATCCACGATAATCGAAGCGCAGACCTCATCATGGTTAAATGCTGCTCCCGGCAAACCAACATCACGATGATGGAGCGGGGACATGGCATTCCACAGATGGGTCACAGCAGGAACTCCGTTATCAAAGGCATGCGTCGCTTCCTTATAAGTTGCTGCACTATGCCCTGCAGTTACCAATACTCCCTTGTCGTTCAGGTAGTCGATACACTCTTGATCGGTCAGTTCAGGGGCAATAGTCATCATTTTGACTATATGCTCCTTACCCTCAACGACAGACCCTAATAACTCCAAGCTTGCTTTCTGGATCAATTCAGCTGGATGAGCTCCTCGCTTTGCCGCATTTAGGAATGGCCCTTCCAGGTGTAGGCCTAAAGCAACTTTCGGTTTTGCCTCCTCAAAAACTGCAATAGCTTGGTTGAATAGCTCCAAGGTATTGGTTGCCAAAGTAAGCACAAAGGAAGTACAGCCTTGTTTCAATAGATTTTGTTCAATCCTATGGATGGAATCTACGGTCAACTCCGCTGAAAACAGGTCTTCACCTGTCCCGTAGATCTGCAAATCAATTAACCCGGGGCATATATTGGCACCTTTCACATCCAGTATCTCAAAACCTTCTGGCAGTTCATCTTGAGGAACAATACCAGCAATTCGGTCTGAATCGATTAAAAGTGCATGTTGTTCAAATATTTGGTATTCGGTAAAAATCCTACCATTGATGAGGGCAAGTTTATGTTTCATCCTGCAAGTTACTTATTGTTGGCTTTTGTTGAAAATCCAAGTGCCTAATCGTATATTAGACCAGCGAAATGAGATTCCAACCCTATATCAGAACCTCATTTTTTAAGAATTATTATCAAAGAACAATAAAATCATGGCACAAAAAGAAATTCTGAATACGGATAAGGCCCCAGCAGCAATTGGCCCCTACAACCAAGCGATAAAAGCAGATAAAACCCTTTATGTTTCAGGGCAGATCCCATTGATTCCGGAAAGCATGGAATTGATCACTACCGGAGTCGCAGACGAAGCTCACCAGGTATTGAAAAATGTAGGAGCAATCTTGAAAAATGCTGGCTATGACTATTCAGATGTGGTTAAGACATCGATCTTCCTAAGCAGTATGGACTATTTTGCAACCGTTAATGAGGTCTATGCCGAATATTTCAAAGAAAACCAACCAGCAAGGGAATGTGTTGCAGTAAAGACCTTACCTAAAGAGGTTAATGTGGAAATCTCTGTTATTGCCTGGAAAGGATAATCAACAACAAGAAACTTATTTCAATATAATGCCAACAATAATTAATTGTTGGCATTTTTTGTGGTTCTACCCTCCCTATTACTACAAATTCGCCATCAAGAAAAACAGTATTGCTTTTCAACTGTTACTCACCCATACCTATAATTCGGAAAAACAACCATTTATTTTAAGAAGGTAACCTAGGTCACTTTTTTAATGAAAGAAGCTTAAGATATTTATTCACATAAAAACACTACTATGAGATTAACAGGTAAAGTAGCCATTATTACGGGAGCAGCATCTGGCATGGGCGAATCCATGACCTATTTGTTTGCAAACGAGGGCGCGAAAGTGGTAGCAACAGATATTCAGATTGATAAATTGAATGCCATAGTCGAGAAACTTCAGGCTCAAGGCTTTGATGCCGTAGCAGTAAAACATGATGTTTCAAACAGAGAAACTTGGTTCAACGATGTCATTCCTGCAGCACTGAATAATTTTGGAAAAGTAGATATATTGATCAACAACGCAGGGATCTCGGTTCCAACCCCTTTTGAGGAACAAGATGAAGCCCTTTGGAAAAAGACCTATGATATCAATATCAACAGTGTGATGTTGGGCATGCAGGCCGTCCTTCCACATATGAAGGAAAATGGCGGTAGTATCGTGAATATTTCTTCGATTGCAGCCTTGACCGGAATGTCTGGCCCAGGATCATACACCGCCTCAAAGGGTGGAGTTTCTGCGATTACCCGAGCAGCAGCCGTAGATTTTGGGAAATTGAAAATACGCGTCAATGCAATCAATCCCGGGTATATCATGACCCCAATGGCTGAAGCACACCTCAACAACCCTCAGTACAGACCCCATTTCATGTCTATTATCCCGATGAAGGATTATGGAACCGCAGAGGATATCGCCTTAGCCGCCTTGTTTTTAGCCTCAGATGATGCCCGGTACATCACTGGAATCAACCTGGCAGTGGATGGTGGTACCACCATAATTTAACCCTAAATCTATCTATATAAAACAGTGAAAAGCTCCTCGATTCTGAGGAGCTTTTGTTGTTATCGGAGCTTGAGTTGAAAGTTTTTATTATTTTAGTGGGATTATCATCCCATGGCAGATTTATCGTTAATAACTCCCATAGAATATCTCAAAGGTGTAGGACCGCAGAAAGCGGATGTCCTCAAGAAAGAGCTTCAGATCTTCACGATTGGAGACCTTTTGCAGGATTATCCTTTTCGATATATCGACCGCACCAAATTCCATAAGATCCGCGAGCTCCACCCTGACATGGTTGGTGCCCAAGTTCTGGGGAGATTGATGAGCCTGCAGGAAGTTGGCGAAAAACGGGGAAGGCGACTGGTCGGCCAATTCAAGGATGATACCGGAATGATGGAATTGGTCTGGTTTCAAAGCATTTCTTGGTTAAGAAAAGGACTTAAGGTCGGTGCTGCCTATATTATCTACGGGAAACCGACAGAATTCAACGGTGCAATTTCCATTACCCATCCAGAGATGGAGCTCTACCAACAACAGGGCAAAAAGGTTGGAAATATGACCATGCAACCGGTCTATTCTTCCACTGAAAAACTTAAGAAGTTCAACCTGGATTCCAAAGGCATCCAAAAGCTACAACAAACGGCCTTAGAAACCACCTTAAGAACGGTTGCTGAAACATTGCCAAACTACATTCTGGATAAATACAAGCTCTTACCCCTTCAACAGGCTCTGCTGAGCATTCACTTTCCGCAAAACGAACAGTTGATGAAAGCGGCAATAAATAGGTTGAAGTTTGAAGAACTCTTCTTTATTCAACTTCGCCTATTGAAAAATAAACAGTTGAACACCCAACGATACAAGGGACATCAATTCAACAAAGTTGGCGACAAGTTCAATACATTCTTCAATGAGAGGTTGCCTTTCCCACTTACCAATGCCCAAAAAAGAGTGGTAAAGGAAATTCGAATAGATTGTAATACGGGCGCCCAGATGAATCGATTGGTGCAAGGGGATGTCGGCTCAGGGAAGACCGTAGTGGCGTTGATGAGCATGCTCTTGGCTATCGACAATGGCTACCAAGCCTGTATGATGGCCCCAACGGAAATCCTTGCAACCCAACACTACAATGGCTTAAAGGAATTATTGGGAGATGACATCTGTACCGTCAAGCTCTTGACAGGTTCAACACCTGCAAAGGCAAGAAGGATCATCCATCAGGAATTGGAAGATGGAACACTCGATATCCTGATCGGGACGCATGCCCTGATTGAGGATAAGGTAAAGTTCAAGAATATTGGATTTGTGGTAATCGACGAACAGCATCGATTTGGAGTAGAACAAAGGGCAAAACTATGGCGTAAAAACCTGATTCCTCCACATATGTTGGTGATGACTGCAACGCCTATCCCAAGGACCTTGGCGATGACCATGTATGGAGACCTTGACATTTCCATTATCGATGAGTTACCAGCTGGAAGAAAGCCAATCAAAACCGTTCACTTTTTCGAAAACCAACGCTTACGCGTATTTGGTTTCATGCGCGATGAAATCGCAAAAGGTCGCCAAGTCTACATCGTATATCCGTTGATCAAGGAGAGTGAAAAGATGGACCTTCTATACCTAGAGGCCGGACTTGAAGGCTTGATGCGAGAATTTCCATTGCCTGAATTCCGGATCAGTATTGTTCACGGCAAGATGCCGGTAAAGGACAAAGACTTCGAAATGCAGCGTTTTATAAAGGGTGAAACCCAGATCATGGTGGCAACAACCGTAATTGAAGTTGGAGTAAATGTACCGAATGCATCCGTGATGGTCATTGAAAACTCGGAACGCTTTGGCCTTTCCCAACTGCATCAGCTCCGTGGCCGGGTAGGACGTGGAGCCGAACAATCCTTCTGTATCCTAATGTCAAGCAATAAACTGAGCAAAGAGGGCAGGACCCGTTTGGAAACCATGGTACGGACCAATGACGGCTTTGAAATCGCAGAGGTGGATCTACAACTCCGTGGCCCTGGGGACCTTTCTGGCACGCAGCAATCTGGTGTTTTGGAAATGAAAATCGCTGATCTTGCTAAAGATCAAGCCATCCTATCTGAAGCTAGGCAATTGGTCATCCAGATCTTTAATGAGGACCCAAACCTGCAAGAAGAACGCAATCAACTCTTAGCCCAGTATTTAAGCAAAAGCTCCCCTGCTATTTCATGGGACAAAATCTCGTAAAAACCGTAACTTTGTAAACTTGTTTCTACTTAAACAAGGTTTAAACAGGCAACAACCATTTCATTGGAACGCTTGTTCACTATTTAAAAACATTAAATGGCAAGATTTAAGATATATGACACGGCAGTAAAGCCAGAAACAGCAGTATTGGTGAGTGTAATCACTCCTGATGTTTCGGATGAAACCGCCAAAGAATATTTAGAAGAATTAGAGTTTTTAGTGACCACTGCAGGTGGTGTCACCAAAGGAATTTTCACCCAAAAACTAGCTTTCCCAGATCGTGCAACCTTTGTAGGATCAGGTAAGCTTGATGAAATCAAGGAATTTATCCAAGCCGAAGAAATAGATATCGTCGTATTTGATGATGAACTTTCTCCATCTCAGTTAAGGAACATAGAAAAGTATTTCAACATCAAGGTACTCGATCGTTCCAACTTGATTTTGGACATCTTTGCAAAGCATGCAAAAACGGCGCAGGCAAAGACCCAAGTGGAGCTTGCCCAACTGCAATATTTATTGCCTAGATTGACCCGAATGTGGACTCACTTAGAGCGTCAGCGCGGGGGTATTGGTATGCGTGGTCCGGGTGAAAGCCAGATTGAGAGTGATAGACGGATGATCTTGAATAAAATTTCCCTATTGAAGGATAGGTTAAAAGTCATCGACAAACAAAACGAGACCCAACGTAAGAACAGAGGCGAGATGATCCGAGTGGCCTTGGTCGGCTATACCAACGTTGGTAAGTCCACCATCATGAACATGATCTCAAAATCCGATGTATTGATCGAGAACAAACTGTTCGCTACGCTGGATACGACAGTTAGAAAGGTTGTTATTGACAATCTCCCATTCCTTTTGTCAGATACCGTTGGATTTATCCGCAAACTACCTCACCATTTAGTGGAATGTTTCAAGTCTACCCTTGATGAGGTCAGAGAGGCCGATGTATTGATCCACGTGGTGGATATTTCCCACCCTTATTTCGAAGATCATATCCGTGCGGTTAATGAAACCCTAAAGGATATCGGTGCTGTTGATAAACCGATCATTACGGTTTTCAACAAGATCGACGCCTATAAACCTCCGGTTGAACTGGATGAGGACGGTGAAGAGATAAAAGTAACATTGGATGATTTCCGGAACTCTTGGATGGCGAAAAATGCCGATCCGGCGATTTTTATCTCTGCAACCAACAAAACAAACGTCGAGGAATTCAAGGAAAAAGTATATGATATCGTTGTAAAAATGCACAACGCCAGATACCCATATAACAACCTGTTGTATTAGGAAAACAAAATGCAAAACAAAGAAGTAAAGTTTATTGATTGGGGGTTATTGGATTATCAAGAGGCTTGGGACAAACAAGAAGCGATTTTTGCAAAGACCCTCGCCATCAAACATGATAACCGAGTAAATAACGCACAGGATCCAACACCGAACTTTTTGATATTTACCGAACATCCACATGTCTATACCCTTGGCAAAAGTGGACATTTGGAATACCTGTTATTGGATGAAGAAGGGTTAAAGGAGAAAGAAGCAACTTTCTATAAGATCAATAGAGGTGGCGACATCACCTACCATGGCCCCGGCCAGATTGTCGGCTATCCGATCTTGGATCTGGACAACTTTTTCACGGACATCCATCTTTATCTGCGGACCCTAGAGGAAGCCATTATCCTGACCCTTGCTGATTACGGCATAGAGGCAGGAAGGTATCCAGGCTATACCGGTGTTTGGCTAGACCCTGATAATGAAAAGGCTAGAAAGATCTGTGCCATGGGCGTACGGGCTTCTCGCTGGGTAACTATGCATGGCTTCGCCTTTAACGTCAATGCAGACCTTGCCTATTTTGGAAACATCGTCCCTTGCGGAATAGATGACAAGGATGTTACTTCCATGGAAAGGGAATTAGGACATAAAGTTGACGTTGAAGAAGTGAAAGCCAAACTAAAGACACACTTGGCAACACTATTCAAAATGGAACTCCAATAAACATATTCAACAAAAAGGAAGGAGCTGTTATGATCATAACAGCTCCTTCCTTTTTGTATCTTAAACAGGGGATTACCCCGTAATGATCTGAATGGATTGATAAGAATATTCTTCCACATATATTTCCGTTTGCACCTGCTTGCTGATCTCAAATAGCGGAGTACATTCTGTCCTTTTTGCTACAGACATCTTAAATTCTTGGCAATGGGGTTCAAAGACCCGCTCAACCAACTCTACAGAATTGTTCTCGCCTGAAAGGTGGCCCAGTATCAAATGCTTTAAACGCTCAGATTTATTCTCAATAAAGGCTTCTAGGGATATTTTATTGGAAAGGTGGCCCCATCCTCCCTTAATCCTGTTCTTTAAATGATAAGGATATCTACCTGTAAAGAGCATTTCCTCATCATAATTAGCTTCCAAAAACAGGATATCCGCAATGCGGATTGCTTTCTTCACATTTTCACAGATCCTTCCCAAATCGGTTAGAACCGAAATATTCAGCTCCCCATCAGAAACCAAAAAGCTGCAAGGTTCCTGCGCATCATGATATTTAGGAATACCATAAACGGAGAAGTCTTCTAAATTAACAACCGAATTCGGCTTGATAAAATTGATCAGGTAACTCGGCAATTGCAATCTGGATGATTCATAGGTCCCTTCAGTCAGATAAACTGGAATCTGATACCTCTTCAGGAAAACGGATAAGCCAGAAATATGGTCAGTATGTTCATGGGTAATAAAGATGGCATTGATACTCGACGGATTTATCCCCAACGATGCCATCCTTAAATGCAGATGCTTGCTATTGATTCCGGCATCAATTAAAATGGAGGTATTGCCCTTAGCAATATAATAGCTATTTCCATTACTTCCAGAAGCTAATGCCGCGTATCGAATCATTTCACAAAGATAGAAAAATCGAAAATAAAAGAGCCGCCCAAACGGACAGCTCTCCAACTATTTGCATATTTCTTTTTTGAACCTAACATTCAGGCAAACTCAACGGAACTTTAATCGCCAGGCCACCATCTGCCGTTTCTTTATATTTCACATTCATGTCCTGAGCAGTATCCCACATCGTGCTCACCACTGCATCCAGACTTACTTTCGCTTTATCAGGATTCGACTGAAGGGCCAATTGAGCCGCAGTAATGGCCTTGATAGCACCCATGGTATTTCTTTCGATACAAGGAATCTGCACTAGCCCACCAATTGGATCACAGGTGAGGCCAAGATGATGCTCCATCGCGATCTCTGCGGCCATCAACACTTGCCTCTGCGAACCACCCAAACATTCGGTCAGTGCTCCAGCAGCCATAGCCGATGAAACCCCGATCTCTGCTTGACAGCCGCCCATGGCAGCAGAAATGGTTGCTCCTTTTTTGAAAATAGATCCAATTTCCGAAGCCGTAGCAATAAACTGAATGATCTTATCCTCTTTATAACAATCATGGAATACGATATAGTATTGCAGAACTGCGGGGATCACTCCAGCTGCACCATTGGTTGGCGCAGTTACCACTCGTCCAAACGAAGCATTCTCCTCATTCACGGCCAGAGCAAAACAGCTTACACAGTCAAGGATATATCCGAAATCCCTGCCTCCAGCACGGATCGCCTCTACCCAACTGTCAAAGTCCGAATATTCACGCCCTTTCAACATCTTTTTGTTCAGTTTGGATGCACGCCTTTCCACATGCAGACCTCCTGGCAAAACACCGTCCGTATGGCAACCCTTATAGATACATTCCTTAATGGTTTGGAAGATCTTTAAAACGCCATCCCTAGTTTCCTGTTCGGAACGCCAAGAGCATTCATTCTCCAACACCAGTTCCGAAATCTTCAGTCCGGTACGCATACAGGAAACCATTAATTCCTGCGCGGTATCAATTGGAAAAGGAAGATCAATCTCAGACAATACACTTTCGGTATCATTTTCCTGAACCACAAATCCACCACCTATTGAATAATAGGTTTCAGAAATAGCAGTCCCATTGTCCAAAAATGCCTGAAAAGTAACTGCATTGGGGTGAAATGGAAGACTTTGATCATAAAGGAATAGCAGATCATCGGTATAGGAAAAGTCAATTTCTTTTTTACCACCCAGGCTCATCTTTTTATTAGCCTTGATGCGATTCACCTTCGGAAGGACATCATTGACATCAAATGTTACAGGGTCATCCCCACTCATGCCCAAAAGCACTGCGATATCAGTACCATGACCAACACCCGTCTTCGCCAAAGAGCCATACAAAAGGATCTTTACCTCCACAACATGATCTAAGGCCTCCCTATTCTGCAATGCTTCAACGAAACGTTGGGCTGCACGCCAAGGGCCTAAAGTATGTGAACTGGAAGGTCCAATCCCTATCTTAAACATATCAAATATAGAAATCTGCTCTTTTGCCATAATTCTCAATCTACATAGCAAAATTAGTCTTTCTTTTGAATAAAAAAAGCCAGTAAAACTTACTGGCTACTTTATTTTTATGTTAACAAACTTAGATTACAAACCTGTTCCGTTTTCTAAATCCTCAGAAATGCTAACTGGCAATTTACCTTCTGGTTTAATTTGTTTCAACAAAGCCTTTAAAACAGCTTTTTGCATGAAAAAGTCATTTTGATAGCCTAAAAGAACAGAGGAACTGCGCATCACATCCACCGAGTTCATCGCATATGGATTGGTAAACATCACTGAAATCGTTCTCCTACCGGCAATCTTATCGATAAAATCTTTGGCAGCATCATTCAAAACCAATTCACTACGCGGTCTACTACGATTATCATGGATAACCAGTACAATCTGGCGATTATCCTTCGCCTCCTTCATCAAATCTTTCAACTGCTCTTCAGTTTCATCTCCTTTGATAAAAAACTGATCAAAATCGTTCAGCTGCAAGGCCAGACCTTTCTCAAAATCTTGAGTTTGATCAATTCCTACACTCACGATCGAAGTTGATTTTTTCGGGTCAAATCTTTTTAACCCGCGGTCTGATTTCAATAAGGTCACCGCAGCATCTGAAATGCGCTGCACCAAACTCTGAGCTGCAGGCGTATTCAAATCCTCATAAAGTCTATTGGTATTTACCGGTTTCACTTGGTTTAGGCCTAACCATAATTTCGCTGCCAAGACCTTTTTCACCCTAGCATCGATATCAGCTTGGGAAAGTCTTCCCGATTTGATCGCTTTTTCAACAAGATCGATTGCACGACCGCTGTTTTCAGAAACTTCCAAAAGATCATGGCCCGCTTCAATGGCCATCACATCAGCCTCCCCATTCGGGAAAAATTTCTTCACCCCATTCATGTCCATGGCATCAGTGACTGTAAGACCTCTAAATCCCAATTCCTTACGGATAATATCCGTCACTACTTTCTTGGAAATGGATGAAGGGATATTTGGCGTATTGTCTAACGCTGGTACATTCATGTGTGCCACCATCACAGACGGAGCACCATCTTTGATCAACTGTCTGAATGGATACATTTCAAGGCTATCCAATCTCGCTTTATCAAACCTCAACTGCGGAAGGTCATGGTGTGAATCCACATCGGTATCACCATGCCCAGGGAAATGCTTCAACGATGCTAAGATGCCACCTTGAACCATGCCATCCATATAGGCTTTAGCCTTTTCAGTCACCTTGTACTTATTGTCACCGAAGGAACGGAAGTTAATAACTGGATTATTTGGATTGTTATTGATGTCTACAACAGGCGCAAAGTTAAAGTGCATCCCCATACGGTGGAAATCACGTGCCACCTGTCTACCCATTTCATATAGCAGATTATTGTTCTGAATAGCACCCAAAGTCATCTGATATGGGTATGAGATCGTCGAATCCGGCATACGCATGCCCAATCCCCATTCCCCATCGAATGTAATCAACAAAGGGACCTTGCTCACTTTATCATATTGATTGAACATATTGGCATGTCTTACGGGTCCTCCTTGGAAAACGACAAGACCACCCAACTGTTCCTTCTCAATCACTTGCTTTACGGAGTCTACATATTTTTGACCCAAGTTGGTATGTGCTCTCACCAAAAAAAGCTGACCTATGCGTTGCTTCGGTGTCAAGGTATTGAACACGGAATCAACCCAAGAATGCTTTTGATTGATAAAATCTACGAAATTGGGTTTGTTCTGCGCGAATGCTGCAGAAATAAGCATCATGGATAGCAATCCAAAACTGAAGAGTTTCTTAATCATCACAATATAGTTT
The DNA here is from genome assembly GCF_024261425.1 of Sphingobacterium sp. LZ11T8. NCBI lineage: Bacteria > Pseudomonadati > Bacteroidota > Sphingobacteriia > Sphingobacteriales > Sphingobacteriaceae > Sphingobacterium > Sphingobacterium sp. LZ11T8. The sequence goes on from NZ_JANBZY010000001.1 coordinate 590,013, forward strand.
ACACGAAATACGGCATTTTTACTTGTTTTTTAAAATATTTTGCACTTTTAAAAAACAACACGCAGGAACACGCAATACTAAAGGTTGTATTTGGTCTCTACCAAAGCTGCTAAATCAGCTGCATTTTCAAGCTCCCCACAGGCCTCTTTCTTCCATAACATATCAATGATCAGCAATAGGTATTGAGTTTCCAGATCGGGATTGGCATAACCCAATTCTTCAAACGCTTTATGAACGATGGGTTGAACGGGCTTAATGAAGAGTTCGTGTTGAGATTTGGAGAAACTATGGTGTGAAAGTCGTTCTTGCAATTTCCAGAACAAAGGATCATCGGCAACCAATTTACTCGGAAACTGAACCATGTTCCTAAGAAAATCCTTCGCCCCCTTATAGGTCATCATCCCTTTGTGATGAAGCAGCACCTTCCTATAACCTGACTTCACGATATGGGCCAACAAAGCATCCTTGTTTCCGAAATGCTTAAAGATAAGTGCTTCAGAAACTCCAGCTTTGGCAGCAATCTCCTTGGTCGAGGTATCAAGGTATCCCTTTATTGCAAATAACTGTAAGGCAGTTTGCAGAATCTTTTCCTTCCTACTGAGTGTCGTTTCTTTCATTGATTGTAATAAGCAAATATATCCAATTTTTCTGAAATTGCCTTGACCAAGCAATTTGACCGCTATGTAACATCTCTAATGCGACTCCGCTTTTCAATATTTTCATTTCCGCTGTAACCTCTTGATAATCTAACTTTTTCAATTTCCCGATTTTTACGATTGTCATAACAACAATGTATCTTTTTTGTGATTATCAGGCTGTTATCGTCTAAAAACTATATAATTGAAAAAATCCATCAAACCTTACCATGAAATACCTGCTTACCTTTTGCCTAGTTTTATTAAGCTTTGTCCCTGTATTGGCTCAAGTCAATATCGCTGGAAAGGTGCAGGACAAAACAAAGGGTAGCAACTTACAGGATGCCAGCATCCAACTCCTGAACCTCAAAGATTCCACCATCCGTACGGCCAAATCAAATGACAAAGGAGATTTCTCAATCCCAAGGGTAGCCAATGGCAATTATAAATTGACCGGAACTTTATTGGGCTTCAAAAAGTTCGAGAAAAACATCGTTGTAAAGCCTTCGATGGAAACGCTTCTGGTTGGCTTAGAACCTGGGGAAATCGTAATCGAAGAGATTACCATCGCTCCAGCACCTAATGTTGCCGTCAAAGGGGATACCATGGAATTCAATGCCCGTAATTTCGCCACTAGAGAATATGCCGATGCTGATGAAATGGTTGCTCAGGTCCCTGGTGTAACCATCGATGAAGATGGAAAAGTTACTGCACATGGCGAGGAGGTCACCAAGATCATGGTGGACGGCAAGGAGTTCTTCAGCACTGACCCTAAAGTGGCCCTAAAAACCCTCCCGGCAGACATCATTGACAAGCTACAGATCATCGATGAGAAATCCGAACAGACTAAATTCTCCGGATTCGATGATGGTAAAAGGTCCAAAGTCATTAACATCGTAACCAAGCCCGACAAGAAAAAAGGACTCTTTGGAAAGTTCAACGCTGGTAAAGGTGATGCCGACAAATTCTCGATCAACTCCGGTGTAAATGCTTTCCGTGGAGATGAAAAAATCTCCATCAATATCATGGCCAACAACATCAATGAAACAGAGTTTTCCGAACAAGGAAGAGGCGGGTTCAGAAGAGGAAATAACAACACCGACCGAGGTCTATCTGACACCTATGCGGCTGCAGCCAACTATACCAATACATTCCTCGACAAAAAGATGGAAGTCAATGGAAACTATAGGTTCCGCAATAGCAGCACTTTTACCAATACCCTATCAGACATTGAGTATATTACAGGAAGCCGAGCCAACCAATTCCAGAACCAACATCAAACCGGTAACAATGGCAACATATCCCATAACCTGAGAGGTCGACTGAAATGGGATATCGACAGCATGAACCGCATCGATATCAATCCAAACCTTTCTTATACAAAAAGTGATCTGGCCAATAGCTCAATCAGCAACATGAGCAAGAATAGGACAGAACCCCTGAACAACTCCAACCGAAACTTCAACAACAATAATGAAGCCTTCAATTTTGGTGGCGGCTTGACCTATATGCACCGATTCAAAAAAGCGGGTCAGACCATATCCTTGAGTTTAGACGGAAACAAGAGCAGCAACGAGGCGTTAGGAAAAACCTTAGCCTTCAACCAATACTATAAAGATGCAGTTCTAGACCGAATCGACACTGCCAATCGCGAAAGTACGACCTATGGATATGGAAATGGATACAATGGAAGACTTTCCTACACCTACAATGTCTCCAAGATCTCCAGATTGCAGGCCAACTATGGCATGCGAAATACCAGCAACTATTCCGACCGGAAAACTATGGAGTTTCTTGCCGAGACAGGGCAGTTTGAAGAACTGAACGATCGATTATCCAATGAATTCCGAAATGATTTCACCCATCACAGTGCAGGGCTTTCTTATTCATACAATAAACAGGACACCTTTAGGTTCCAGATTGGAATGAACTATGAACATGGCTACCGGGTAAACAACCGGACCGTCCCCATAAATCTGAGAACCACTGCAGACTTTGGAGCCTTTCTTCCAGAACTGACCATGGCCTATTACTTTAGCAAAGAAAGGCACCTGGAATTCAACTATAATGGCGCGACAAACACCCCTTCCATCGATCAATTGCAGGACTATATTGATAATTCAAACGAATTGTTTCTCCGAAACGGAAACCCAAACCTGAGCCAGGAATACACCCATCGGTTCCGTCTTCAGTATCGGGATGTAAACCGCAGCAATGGCCGGAGCTTCAACAGTAGCCTTAATTTTGACTACACCAACAATAAGATCATCAACTCCACCATGACCACCGACAGCACCATCACCCTGTTTGAAGATATTATCCTAGGTGCCGGTGGACAATATGTCGTACCTGAAAACATCAACGGTGTATTTCAACTTCGAGCAAATAACAACTATGGGCTACCGTTAAAAAAACTGGGCTTCAACCTGAACTTGAACAATTACATGTATTACAACCGTAATTATGCCATCCTCAACAAAGTCTTGATGCCAAACCACAGCTATGGTTTTAGCCAGCATGTGGGCATATTTACCAATTTCAGTAAAAAGATCATCATTGGATTCAATTACAATCTGAACATGAACTTTACCAATAACCCAATGAGTGAAATATCCCACTACCGGATTACCAACCATAGAATCAGCAATTCCCTGAACCTGGAATTCTTTAAGAACATGACCTTGGGTTATAATTATTCTTTCTACCGTAATGGGGGTGTAATGGGTGCAGAGGCCATTTCAACAAACTTGCTGAATGCGTCTATCGGATATAAGATCTTGAAGAAAAGAAATGCTGAAATCTCCTTAAAGGCTTTTGACCTGTTCAACAATGCCCGAAACATCAATCGTCGAGCGTCCGAGATTTCTATTTCAAACATCACCTCAAACACCTTGACCAGATATTTCCTATTGAGCCTGAACTATAATTTAAGAAGTTTTGGAGGAAGATCGGGCAGAGATTAATCCTGATTGGCATATTCGGAAATCAGACCTTGCAGGTCTGTCCAGCTTTTGGAGCTAATGGGACTTTTGTAGGTATTAGGGTCCGTCTTGATCCTGTTGATCTTTTGTTCTAGGTATTTCTTGCGGTCTGCAGGAACAGGGTGAGAAGAAATCCAGCTGACATCCCCATCCGAACTCAGATACACATCAAACAGCTCCATAACTTTCATCAAGCTACTTGGATCAACATGGGCCTCTTCCAAATATTCCACGGCTTTTTCATCGGCTTCTTTTTCAAGCTTCCTTGAGAAGGCCTGCCCTGTCAAGAAATTGGTCACTTCACCGGTACCTGATCCTGACAGCAATAGATCCAAACCAAAATTAGTGATCAATGAACGCATCACATGGTTTTTCTCACAATGGGCAATCTCATGGGCCAAGATGGCCGACATATAATCTGCACTATCCAAAAAATTGATCAGGGCTGTCGTCACGATGATCTTATCGTCAGGAAGGGCAAAGGCATTCACCTCTTCACTTTCCACCAACAGAAGATCATAGTTTTTGCTAGGGATATAATTTTCTTTCAATAAGGGAATAAAAAGCGAATCGAGGGTACTGTCGATCTGCTCATCCTCGATCACATCATACAGGTCGCGCACCTGTTCCAGCACCAACTTACCCAATTTTGACTCCAAGCGATCCTGATTCTGTTGGACTTCAAACACACTCGTCCAATTCACTTGCAACAACAGTAGATAACAGACTGCAATTCCAGCAGCTAATACCAGAAATTTGCCTAGAATCTTCATCGTTTCAACAGATTATCAGTGATATCCGAAAACAGGAACCAACGTACATGAATTCCCTTTCTTGTTTTTATCGAAGTATAGATGGTGGAAACAATTTCAATCCCATTCAACAGTAAAATCAACATCAGGTAGGCGATATAAGCATCGCTCACTTCCTTCCTATTAAAAATAATCGCCATGGTCCACCAAAATCCAGCGGTATTGAAAAAGAAAATGGCAAATTGGGAAATAAGTGCTTGAGTACAATGCCACTTTACAAAGCGAGTGGATTTACGATTGCCCAAATAGAAAATCACAGTTGCCAGTAAATTGAATATAGGCAACGGTAAACCAATAAACAAAGCAAACAAAGACATCAAATAACTATTTGATGCATATTCACGTTCATCCTCGGTAATCTCTCTCGGATTAAAAGCTATAGTCCCTTCGATATGTTCCATGCCCAATTTAAAATAACTAATATGACCAGAATCGCACTGAATGCCTTATGCTGCTGAAGAAATTTTTCAACCTGATTATAAACTTTATAATAATAATCACGCTTTGTAACCAAATCAAGCAGCATCAATACCAAAACAGCCATAATGATGATGCTCGAAACGATCCCCAAAGGGTTGATCATAAATGCATCCTTAAGCTGCCCATTAAACAATGCTGAAATGGATCTTGTCGTCCCACAGGAAGGACAAGGATAGCCTGTAACCAGTTTCACTGGACATAGTGTGATGTTCGCGGAAGCATAATAATCCAGCAATAGCCAGATAATCCCAATGAAACAAACTATTCCCGTAGTAATATACAGTCTGCTCCTTGGATTCCGCATTGAATTAATAATTCAAGGAGGTAATCAGTTTTTCGAAATTTTTGGTTTTTGTTGCCCCCATGATCAGGAACCAATCAATGATAGTCCATATTCCCAAACCTCCACAGGTCAATAATTTGGCAATTCCCAAACCGGTATCTCCAATCATAAAGCGGTCAATCCCAAAGGAACCCGCCAAAATGGAAACGATCAAGACAGTAGTTGGATCTTTATATTGTTGGATCTGAACATTCGTGTATTTACTTTCATCCGACCTCGTCAATAGATCCTTGATCTCCATCAATTGATATGATTCAAAAAACTTGTTGTTTGACATTAAAAACATGTCTACTTTCTGACTATCCATTTCGTATTTCCAATTAAGAGTATAATAAAAAATCCATTTAGCTATTGAAAGATAAATGGATTTTTCGAAATATTTTAATAAACTTTTAATTTTTCACCAACTTCTTGTGCTTACGCTTTGAGATTTTATCAATATTGACAGGCTGAGGTACTTTTACATAATAGCCTGTACCGTCATACTCACGTTTCTTCGGATGCGACTTACAGTCGTCAGAACAGCAACCGTCTAATTCCCAGCCACATTCATCACATTGCGTAAAATGCTCATTGCAGATCGGGTTTGCACAGTTGATCATTTTCGAAGTAATTTTCCCACAGTTTTTACATGTTGAAACAACTGTCGGGTTAACCGAATTGACCGGAACTGTAACACGGTTATCAAAAACATAGCATTCCCCTTCAAAATCCTCCCCGCCAGCTTCCTTACCATATTTAATGATACCACCGTGCAATTGATAAACATCCTCAAAACCCTCTTTCAACAATAGAGCAGAAGCTTTTTCACACTTGATACCACCTGTACAATAAGTCAAGATTTTCTTGCCCTTTAGATGTTCCAATTCCTTCACTTTTTCCGGAAACTCACGGAAATTTTCTATATCCAATGTAACAGCGTTCTTAAAACGACCTACATTATGCTCATAATTTGAACGAACGTCAAGGATAACCACATCCTCTTGATCTTTCAACGCCAAGAAATCCTTAGGCTCCAGATGCTTTCCCGTCTGTTTGTTTGGATCGATCACAGATGGATTGCGCAGACCTGAGTGAACAATCTCCTCTTTGTAACGACAATGCATCTTGATGAATGAAAGTTCTTCTACGTCGTCCACCTTGAATTCGGTCTTTGCAAACCTCGGATCCGCATGCACATGCTCCATATACGCCTTACAAGCCTCCGGAGTACCCGAAACCGTACCATTAAGACCTTCATCAGCAACGATGATTCGTCCCAACAAGCCAAGTGATTTACAAAATTCTAGATGATCTTCTGCGAACTTTTCCGCATTCTCGATAGGGCTGTAGCAATAGTACAGCAGTGTTTGATATTGTGCCATATATTCATTGATACCGCTGCAAACGGCGTTTAATGTTTAAAATTATGCTGCAAAGATAAAAAAATTGGACGACCAAAAATTGATATTCATCACTTTTTGACCAATGGCTTTAATAAATACTCCAGACCATTGAGTTTTATTTCATAGAGAGTTTCCAACAGGATCCCGATTTTGCCCGGCGGAAATCCCTTCTGTTTGAACCAAGCCAAATACGGCTCCGGCAAGTTCATCAATAGGTACCCTTGATATTTCCCAAAGGGCATCCTACTGTTGGCCAGTTCAACCAAAAGATTGGGATTTAAAAAATTAGTCTCTTGTTTTGCCATGCTTAAATCGATGTACCAGTAGGCGCATGGCGATAACACCATGGTTGATTAGGTTAGGAACAATACCATAGTATTTCTTAAAGATCTCGTAGCGTTCCTTCAAACTCTGCTTGTGTCGCTGCTGTGACATCCCACCTACCAAATATTTGGCAACATAATCTTTCACATTCACGACTTTGTTCGCTTTTTGGGCAGCTCTGATCACCCAGTCTATATCTGAACTCAATTTGTACTGCAGATCATAGGGAGCTGTCAAGCTGCGCTTGATATAGATGGCCTGATGACAGACATTCATGCCATATTTAAAGGATTGCCAATCGAAATGAGCCGGCGTTTTATGACGACGGTCCCCAATAATCTCACGGTCCTCATTGATCAACTTGGTCTCTCCATAATAGATATCCGCATGGTCTTCATTGCCAAAGATTTTCTCCAAGGTATTGGGAGCAAAAAGTTCATCCCCTGAATTCAGGAACAGCACATAATCGCCCGTAGCAAGGGCCAAGCCTTTGTTCATTGCGTCGTAAATGCCATTATCCTTTTCAGAAACCAAGATATTGATCAAATCCTTATACTCAGCAATGACATCCAGGGTTCCATCCGTAGACTTGCCGTCCACCACAATATATTCGATATTAGGGTAGGTCTGCTGATCTACAGAAGCTAGGGTAAATCCGATATCCCTAACATTATTGTAAACAATGGTAATGATTGAAACCTTAGGATAAGCCATGCTTAAGGGTATTATTAATATTTGTTAACCTTGCAAAAATAGGCATTTGAACGTTAATAACGCAGCGAGGCTGAAATCTTTATCAACATCTTTTGTGTCACCCTGAGGGCTTGCCGAAGGGTGACACAGAAAGGTATAGAAAAACATTTCACCCACGCTGTGGGTTCGCCATTACAAACATCTAATTTCTACAAACATTTCACCCCCGTTGGAGGTTTCTCAATACAAAAATCATACTTCCAGAGGAAGCCCTTTAGCCTCCGGCTCATTTCCAATGGCGGAAAAATGGAAAGAATGCCGTTGCCCCGTGCGATGGGATTGGCCTTGGAATGCTTTCAAAAGATCATCCCTTTGGATGGGAGGATCTTTTGAAAGATATTCCCGACAACAAGGCATTCTTTTCATGTGCGGATGACCGTGCGAAAAAGCCATCTTAAATGAGCCGAAGCGTTTTGGTTACTTTTGCACCTCAAAAGTAACGAAGAGAATTGGTGTCCATGAGCTCCTTCGTCGGTTTGGTTACTTTTGCGCCTCAAAAGTAACATAGAACCCTTCAAAAGGAATCAACATTCATCCACAAAACTGTTAAATGCTCCTAAATTTTTTACCCGTCTTACCTACCTGAAAAAAAATAATTGTACATTGATTGCAAAATACTAACAATTGTAAATTGCTTTGGCCCAATGTCTAAAATCAAGAAAGCTATCTTAAACTATTTCCCGATCCATAAATTTTTCCATGCACGTTCATTTTCACAAGAAGGCGAGGACATGGTCCTTAGAGGTTTTTATGAAGGACGAAAAAACTACAAAGGATTTTATGTAGACGTAGGTGCCCATCACCCCTATAGATTCTCCAACACCATGTACTTCTACAAAAAAGGCTGGCGTGGAATTAACATTGAGCCCTCCCCTGAGGCCATGAAATGGTTCAGATGGTTTAGGACCAAAGATGTCAACCTCAATATTGGCATCAGCGAAAGCCCTCAAGAATTGACTTATTATTGCTTCAACGAACCCGCATTGAACGGATTTTCCCAAGAAATATCTGAAAAAAGAGATGGCCTGAATGCAAAATACCACCTGATAAAGACTATCCCCGTACCAACACTACCTCTAAAAGAGGTTTTGCAAAAGCACCTGCCAAAAGGGAAAAAGATCGACTTCCTTTCTGTTGATGCCGAAGGATTTGACCTGATCGTCTTGAACAGCAATGATTGGCAACAGTTTAGACCTAGCTTTGTCCTAGTTGAAGAAGAACTCTCCATTGCTGACCTGGATAAATCTGAAGTCTTTCAATTGATGCTCGACAAAGGATACGCTTTAGTAGCAAAAACCAAAAGGACTTTATTCTTTAAGAATTTAGAAGAGAAATAAACTTACAGCTTTCGCATCTTACGCTCCAACATCTTCTTTTCTATAAATTTCGCTAACCTTTCAAAAAAGGTTCCCTTGCGATTTTTATAGAAATGCTTGATGGCCTGGAATGCCAAAGGATCTTCTTCGATGATCACCGGGAATTTGCGGACAGGCTTTTTAGAAAGCTCTACCCGATAGACCTTATCAACATCCGAATGGGTTCCAGATCCGTCTGTTCCCGTGTTTTGGACAAATGAAAACCTGGGATACAAGACCAGTCCACCTTTGTTGAAAACCGACAGGTACCAACGGATTGCCCAGGAATTGATTTTGCCGGCCTTGAATTGTTTGACCTGCTTCCAGAAATTCTCGGAGTTATCCACGCTAAAGGCTTTCTTTTGTTTACGGGTAAAATCCTTGGTCAACTCCTCAATATCGGGATTGAAATGTTGCCAGGCCCTATCCCATGTTGCCCAGCCCCAACTATTGGCTACCCGGAAGAAAAAAGATTGTGGCAGTTTCTTGGGCTTATCCACTGGATACATATAGCCCGAAATCTCCATCACCTTTTCCTGATCTTGATAATGGTTGAGCGCATCATTGAAGTATTGAAGGGCAAAACTGGAGGTTTCCAGGTCATCCTCCAGAACGATGATTCTTCCATGTTTCTGCAGCACCTGGGTTACCCCTTCGATGATACTGTTGGCAAGTCCCTTGTTTTGGGAGCGTTCGATGATATAGATATGCTTAAACTTCCAAGGTTCACGGATGATGGAACGTACTTGGTTGACAGCCTCGATATCTTGGGCCGTTTTTGCCCCATCTGAAAAAATGTATATATCGGATTGCTCCGCCAAACTGTTGGCCTCAAGAGCGGATAATGTCTTACGGGTATGAACAGGTCTATTGTAAACAAATAAAGCGATTGGTGCTAGCATGTGAAAAGGAAAATCAATCTATTCTAAATCAAATATATGAGTAAATCTCGTAATGCATTAAGTATAATGCTTTTTTCTTATGCTGTACAAGAATCTTTCCTAAATTTGTTGATTAATCCAATACATGAGCGAAAACACGAAAAACATCACCATCAATGGGCTATTCTGGAATACCTTGGATCGATTCGGCAATCAGGCCATCGTTACCATCGTCGCGATCATTACGGCCAGGATCATAAGCCCCGATGAGTTTGCTGTGATCGCTGCCCTGGCGATATTTTCCATTATTGCGACTACCTTTGTAGATAGTGGATTGGCGACTTCGTTGGTCAGGACCAAGGTAGTGGATGAATTGGACTATTCTTCCATGTTCATCTTCAACCTCTCCGTAAGTGCCATTATCTACCTGATCCTCTATTTTGCATCCCCATATATCGAAAGATACTACAATATCCCAGGCCTTGCCCTTTATGCTAGGGTCTTGTTCCTGCAGATTATTATCCAATCCTTTAGTATTGTACAATACGTAAAGATCCTCAAGAAGTTTCAATTCCATTTAACGACCAGGATCAATGTATTGGCCGTCCTTTTTGCCGGTATTATTGTGATCATTGTTGCCCTATTGGGCTATGGAGTATGGGCATTGATTTTACAACCCCTTTTGTACACCCTGTTCAGGACGGTAATGCTATGGATGTGGGGTGATTGGAAAGTAAATTTCGCATTCAGTGGAGCATCCTTAAAAAAGCATCTTTCGTTCTCCCTTTCCTTTATGGTTTCAAACATGTTGGGCAAGGTACTCTCTCCTTTTTATGCCTCCTTTATCGGCAAATTTTATACTCCTGCTCAGGTAGGATACTATTACCAAGGTAATAAATGGGGAGAAACAGCAGGGCAGACCATTACCGCTATTTTGCAGGGAACGACCCTGTCTACCTTGACCCCTATCCAAGACGACCTCCCAAGGTACTTGAATGCCAGCAGAAAAACATTGACTAGCCTTGCATTCGCTTTGATGCCAATCAGTTTTCTGGCCATTGCAGTGGCTAAACCAGGTTTTGTTTTCTTCCTAACGGACACCTGGGTATCATCGATACTGCTGTTCCAAATATTATGTTTCGCCAGTATCTTCACTTCATTGACCGATCTGAATGCGAACTTCCTGAATATCAAGGGGCGCTCTAAACTTTTCCTGATCTTGGAAATCACCAAGGTTTCCTTGGCCATCATTACCCTGTTTTTCACCTACAGACATGGTTTGGTCATGATTGCTCTTGGACTCGTTGCCGTCAGGATCATTTGCTATATTATTGCAGCAGTCATGAGCGGTAGGGTTTATGGCTACAACCTGTTCATGCAGGTCAAAGACCTTTTGCCGACGACCCTGATTTCCATCATAGCGGCTGGAGTGGCTTATTTACCGCTCTTTTTTAACCTAATACCGAATTACTTGCTACTCATCATAGTACAAAGCCTTATATTCGTAGTTATTTATGTTGGAGCCAATCATCTGATCAAAAATGATATCTGGTTGGAAATCTTGGGCATGTTAAAGAAGAAATTAGCGAAAAAATCTTAATGGAAGTTGCAAAAGGAAATTGGGTAGGTTATCAAACTGTATTCTATAATCTTAAGACCGGAAGACACAGTCAGGACATCAATGAGGTCATTGATTATGCCAATCTGGAAATTGACCCAGAAGGCTTAGCAGCTTATCTAGATTTTGGCTATAGCGTATTTGGACATACCCCAGTCAAAGACGTACGATACTTATTGCCCAACCAGGTTTTAATTCTTGAAAACGGGAATCTCTCCATAAAAGAGACTAATGATGACACCTTAAAGCTGTTGGGCAAGAAATCCCATGAGGATGATGTCTTACATAAACTAAGCTCCGCATTAAATAATTGGGCGGATGGATTTAAAGATGATATCTTGATTCCGACCAGTGGTGGATTTGATTCAAGGCTGATGAATGTCCTGTTGAAGGACAGGAACAGGATCCATGCCTATACCTATGGCACCTCCTTAAATCAGGACGAATCACGCGAGGCCGTTTATGCCGGTCTGCTTTCCAAAAGATTGCACACAAAATGGAATAGGATTCCCCTAGGCAAGTTCAATGTCTATATGGATCAATGGTATGATCAATTTGGTCCTGCCGTTGCTGCCTCTGGCACTTACCATATGGAATTCTATGACAAGATCAAACAATTGGAGGCAGGCAACCCAATGCAGCTTCTTAGCGGAATTATCGGTGATGCCTGGGCAGGAGCAGTCAAAGTTCCCATGATAGATAGCGCTGCCTCTTACCGTACTCTTGGGTACACCCATGGCATGAGCGCTGATTCCAAGTTAGCCATGAATATTGACTATAGTGGCATTGTCGAGCCTATTTATGATCGACAGAAAGAATATTTAGATTCCCCTGAATATCGTATCATCACCGCCATGCGGACCAAGATGATGATGTTGCAATATTTAATATCTGTGCCGGCCAAAATGGGCTATCCAGGCTATTCTCCTTTCGTCGATGAGGACATTGCCATTTCCATGCTGAACCTTCCCCAGGAAAGAAGGGAAAATCGTGCTTGGCAAAGGGATTTCTTTAGAAAAAACAACCTCCTGTTCGAAGAGGAAAAACATAGATATACCTATCAGAATTCACTCAATTATTACGCTCTGCTGAACGAAACCTTGACCCCTTTAGATATAAATCTATTGAAGGAATGCCTGATCCCTGAATACTTAAGCTGGATCAACCAAAAGGTCATGCATATCGGCAGAAAGGAAAAAATCTTCCAAACTTTGATGCATACCCCTAAGGTTAAGGGCGTTTTGAAATTATTAGGTGCAAAAAACGATTTATTGGAAGCTTATTTTGCTTATATTACAATCAAACCGATTGAAACTTTATTGAGAAAAAGAAATGCAAGCAACATCCAAGCATAAGTTTGTCTTTGTTGGAGATATTGTCTGTGAAAAAGCACCACAATTCTCTCCTAGCCTTAAGGAATTATTTAAATCTGCTGACCTAAAATCATGCAATTTTGAAGCCCCTATCCAAGGCGTTGGACAGCCGATCCATAAAACAGGTCCCCTGGTCGCCCAAAACAAAAACGCTCCAACCTGGCTGCAAGCACTCGGTTTCAATTGCTTTTCATTAGCTAACAACCATATCTATGATTTTGGCGAAGAAGCCCTGCTCAAAACGATTGATCTATTTCCCCGTCAGGAAATCTTAGGTGTGGGTTCTGAAGAAGAGGCTTATGGCTTAAAAACCTGGACTTTTGATGACATAAAGTATGGCTTCTTGGCTTATGGAGAAAATGGGTATGGCGCATTGAATGGCGACCGGTTGGTCGGTCATGCTTGGGTCAATGCCAAACGGGTAAACGCCGATATCCAACAATACCGAAAACAGGTGGATATCCTGATCGTACAAATCCATGCTGGGGTGGAACTATTGGATGTGCCTATTCCGGAATGGAAGGAACGCTATAAGGAATTGATTGATTTAGGTGTTGATGTCATCATCGCACACCATCCCCATGTCGTTCAGGGCATAGAAGAATATAACGGTAAATTGATCGCCTATAGCCTTGGTAACTTTTATTTTGAATATCCTGCAAATCACCCGCAATGGAACGTAGGCGGCGTACTGGAACTGGAATTCGAAAACAAGAAGCTGAGCAAGCACTTCCTCCATATTGTAGAAAAGAAAAAGCATCTGGTGGAATTGAAGGACGAAAAATTGTCCGCAGACTTTGTTAAGCCGCTCTCTGCCAAGTTGGCAAATGAAGAGTATGTGGAATATGTCAATAAAAAGGCTGTTGAAGAATGGAAGAAACACCATGCTTCCTACTATGCCAAACCATTTAACGGTCTGGCGGGATACAGTGTCTTTAAGCTACTGAAACACGCAAAGAGAACGCTATTCAACCGCAGGATAAACTATAACCTGCTTTGGCACAACCTCTTTATCGAAAGCAACAAATGGCTCGTTGAGAGAGCCATTCGTGTAAAGACCTTTGGAAAAAAACCAAATTAAATAATGGTTATCTGTTTACTGAATTCTTCTAGACTTGGATGTTTAGGATTTAAGTCCGTAATGAGATAAGTAATATCTTTTAATGGGCAAACCCTAAGCTTTTGGTTGGAATTTAATTTCTCGACAATACTCAGTACCCCTAATTTCTGCGAACATTTGATCATCGCTTTCTTGATCTGAACAACTTCCCAATCGGAATCGGTTACCCCCTCTTCTACAGAAAGACTGTTCGTCCCCAACAGACATAGATCGACCTTGATATCTGATAACTCATTGATTACCTGCGACCCTGACACAACATTCGTGTTCCTGGAAAGCTTTCCTCCCAAAAGGAAGACCTCTAGGTTCTCCTTCTCCGCCAACTCCAATGCGACTAAAGGACTGATCGTGAAAAAGGTACACTGAACATCTTTTGGAACCAAACGTGCCAATTCAATCATACTGGTTCCCCCTCCGACCAAGATGGTCATTCCACTTTGAATCAACGATATAGCCTTGGAAGCAATCTCTTTTTTAGCTTCTTTGGCATAAACATTCCCCTCTTGGAAGGGATATTGAAAAGACTTAGATAATGCACCTCCATATACCTTCAAAACTTTACCACTCTCCGCCAACTCGTTCAAATCACGACGAATGGTATCTTCCGAAACATTCAGCTGAACGCTCAGATCTGAGGATAAAACTTTATTATGTATGTTGATTTGGTGTATTATATAGGCTTGCCTTTCTTCTTTTAACATAATTTATACGCGCTTTTGAAATTAAAAATATAAAATAAATGGGATTATCCATATTCTTTCTAATCCTCCTTATCTTTTTGATCTGATGATTTCCTAGCCACAAAACGCGGCTTGAAACCTACTGGTTTTGTTGTTTGGGTAGATGGTTCTTCAGTTGGAGCACTTGATTGCTCAGGATGGGGATCCTTGTCCTCCTGGTTAGTTGTCGTTTTGGTAACACCAGCCTTAAACCTTGGTTTAAAGCCAGTAGGCTTAGATGTATTTTCTTCTGCAAGTTTATCTTCTGTAACATCTGTTGCAGGTTGATCTTCCTGTAGCTTATTTTTAGGTTCGGAATCCGAAGAGGAGCCCTCTTTCTCCTCCAGCTTTTTAGGCAGGTTCGCCGCCTTAAACCTTGGCGTAAAGCCTTTTGGTTTAGCAGGAGAAGCAGCATTCTTGTTTTCCTCAGCATTTTCTACCGATGTTTCCGCTTGGGCTTCTTCCGGCTTTTCTTCTTCTACTTTTTTAGGTAGGTTCGTTGCTTTATATCTTGGCGTAAAGCATTTTGGTTTCGCAGGAACTACAGCCTCCTTGTTCTCCTCAGCATTTTCTGCCGATGTTTCCCCTTGGGCTTCTTCCGGCTTTCCTTCCTCTACTTTTTTAGGTAGGTTCGATGCTTTAAACCTTGGCGTAAAGCCTTTTGGTTTCGCAGGAGCAACAGCCTCCTTGTTTTCTACAGCATTTTCTGCCGATGTCTCCGCTTGGGCTTCTTCCGGCTTTTCTTCTTCGACCTTTTTAGGTAGGTTAGTTGCTTTAAACCTTGGCGTAAAGCCTTTTGGCTTGGCTACGGTCTCCTCAGCCTCTTTAATCGCTTCAGTTGCCTTATCCACTTCAATGCTGCCGCTTAGGTCATCCTGTTTTTCGGGAGGAGCAGCGGCCTTAAAACGAGGCTTAAAGCCTGTCGGCGCTTTGGCAGCTGGATTGGTCTCTGTTTCTTCCGTTGACTTCTCTTCAACAGGTTTGACAGCAGCTTTAAATTTAGGACGGAATCCTGCTGGTTTGGCAGCGGCTGGCGCAGTGCTGCTAGGTGCAGCTGTAGAAGATGCTTCTGCTTTGATTTCGGCTTTCTTCGGTTCCGAGATTTCGATCTCCTTCAAGAGGTAATCTTTCCTTAGCCTATTGAACCAGAACTTCTTGCTGTGATCAAAACTCTTTTCACCCATCAAAGCATAATCTCTATCAAATTCTTGATAAAGTTCAGGCTTCGCTTTTTGCAAAGCATTGATGTCAATTTTCTTTTTCGTGAAAAACTCGGTGAACGAAAGCATATACAAATGTATACATTTAGACCAAAAAACGCACAGGAACTGAACTTTCTTCAAATCCCCCCGTATTAAAACAGAAAAAGAGGGCGAGCCCTCTTTTATGTTTTAATATCCTGATCTGGATTAGTCCATGTTGTGATATACCGCTTGTACGTCATCATCTTCTTCGATCTTATCGATCAATTTTAGGACGTCAGCAGCTTGCTCTTCAGACAGGGTCGTATGCGATAAAGCTATACGTTCTGTTTTTGCGGAAGAAACTTCAATCCCTTTTTCTTCTAAAAGGCGTTGCATGTTTCCAAAGTCCTCAAAGGAAGTTTGTACCACGATAATATCGTTTCCTTCCTCATCAGCCTCCACATATAATTCTTCCAGACCTCCGTCGATTAATTCCAACTCAAGTTCTTCCACATCGAGCTCATCGGTAGCCGGAAAGCGGAATACAGATTTCCTTTGAAAGATAAAATCCAGGGATCCGGTTTTACCTAGGGATCCACCAGCTTTGGTAAAATAACTTCTAACATTTGCTACTGTTCTGTTGGTATTATCAGTAGCGGTTTCGATCAATACAGGAACTCCATGAGGACCGTATCCTTCGTATACAAATTCTTCGTAACCTTTTGAATCCTTCTCAGAGGCTCTTTTAATAGCCGCTTCCACACGATCCTTCGGCATGTTCACTGCCTTAGCATTTTGGATTGCGGTACGTAAGCGGGAATTGTTCTCCGGGTGAGGACCGCCTTCTTTTACTGCGATTGCAATTTCTTTTCCAAGACGCGTAAATTGAACGGCCATTTTGGCCCAGCGTTTAAATTTTCTTTCTTTTCTAAATTCGAAAGCTCTACCCATTTTATTTTAGTTTTGTTTTAAGATTCTCCAGCATGTCTTGTGCCATCCCTGCCAGATCAAATGTCGGCTTCCAGCCCCAATCTGCTCTTGCTTGATCATCATTGATGCTCTTTGGCCATGAATCAGCAATTGCTTGACGCGGATCATTGTCTGAATAGGAGATTTCAAAATTAGGGAGAATTTTTTTAATTTCTTCAGCAATTTCTGTCGGAGTAAAACTAACCCCCGCAAGATTGTAGCTGGAACGGATCGTCAAACCCGCTGATGGTGCGTCCATTAACTCAATGGTCCCTCGAACCGCATCATCCATGTACAACATCGGCAACTCAGTTCCTGCATTCAGGAAGGAAGTGTATTTCCCTTGGCGGATTGCCTCAAAAAAGATATGGACTGCATAGTCCGTGGTACCTCCTCCTGGTTCGGTTCGCCAAGAGATAATGCCCGGATAACGAACACTGCGGATATCCAAACCATATTTGTTATGATAATATTCACATAAACGCTCTCCAGCCAATTTACTGATTCCATAAATGCTATTCGGATCCATCACACAATATTGAGGCGTGTTCTCTTTTGGTGAATGTGGGCCAAATACGGCAATCGAGCTAGGCCAGAAGATCTTCTTGATCCCCAACTCCACCGCTAGGTCCAATACATTCAAGAGACCGTTCATGTTCAGGTCCCAAGCTTTTTGTGGGTATTGCTCACCAGTAGCCGATAGCATCGCTGCCAATAAATAGATCTGGGTAGGTTTATATTTTAGGATCAAAGCTTTGATCGCTTCTTTGTCCAATACATTCAATGTTTCAAAGATCTCACCGTCGGCAATCTCTTTGGGTTCGCGTATATCTGAGGTGATAACATTTTCGTTTCCGAACTTGATTCGCAATGCTGCAGCTAACTCTGAACCAATCTGACCATTGGCTCCGATCATCAATATGACTTCTTTCATTATAGAAATGATAGTTTTATAAATTTAGTTATTTCAAGAACTTCTAAAATAATATGGCGAAATTACCAATTAAATGCCTGAATATGATGTTTCCCAGCATTTTGCGCAAACGTATGATTTAATTTTTTACATTCAAAAAGCATTCGGCCGTTTACGCTCTGTAAAACCAATTTTTCAATGAAACATTGTCAACGAAAACCCAATTTACCTGAACGTTTTACATCAAAAGACAAATCTTGTTGAACTTTATTCCATCATAGTGATAATCAATTATTAAAAGCGAAAATATTCCAAAAATGTTCAGGTTTATTTAGTATGTTTGTTACCTTAAGAAAATCAATAATAATTAAAATTTAAAGCAAATATTATTTATGAAAGTTGCAGTAGTAGGCGCGACTGGTCTAGTCGGGTCAGAAATGTTGACAGTGTTAGCGGAACGTAATTTCCCGGTTACAGAATTGATTCCTGTTGCTTCTGAAAGAAGTAAGGGTAAGGAAATCGAATTCAAGGGAAAGAAGTATAAGGTCGTGACTGCATCTGAAGCTATTGCTCTTAAACCTGATGTAGCCCTTTTCTCTGCTGGCGGCAGCACTTCTACGGAATATGCTCCCCTATTCGCGGAAGCTGGAATTACCGTTATCGACAATTCATCCGCTTGGCGTATGGACCCGAGCAAGAAATTGATCGTGCCTGAAGTAAATGGCGATGTATTGACTGCTGAAGACAAAATCATTGCAAACCCAAACTGTTCAACCATTCAAATGGTTGTCGTTATGAAGCCTTTGCATGAAAAATATAAAATCAAACGTGTTGTCGTATCTACTTACCAATCCGTAACCGGTACGGGCGTAAAAGCTGTTGATCAATTGATGAACGAGCGTAATGGCGTGGAAGGCGAAAAAGCTTATCCTTACCAGATCGACCTGAACGTAATTCCTCATATCGATGTATTCCAGGACAATGGATACACGAAAGAGGAAATGAAGATGATCCAAGAAACCAACAAGATCATGGGCGACGATTCCATCAAGGTTACGGCTACAACCGTACGTATCCCTGTAATCGGTGGTCACTCTGAATCGGTAAACATCGAGTTTGAAAACGAATTCGACTTGGCGGATGTACGTGCAGCCCTTGAAGCGCAAGAAGGTGTAGTGGTGGTAGATAATCCTGCCAACCTAGAATACCCAATGCCTAAAGATGCACACGGCAAGGACGAAGTATTCGTTGGTCGAATCCGTAGAGATGAGACCCAAGAGAAAACATTGAACCTATGGGTAGTTGCCGACAACCTTCGTAAAGGTGCGGCAACCAATGCGGTTCAAGTTGCAGAACTTTTATCTGCTAAAGGACTTATCTAAAAAATACTAGATCATTCAAGATTTAAGAGAAGTGGTAACCCGATAAAGGTTGCCACTTTTCTTTTATCCATAGCCAACTCAATCGGACATTACTGGAGGCTTTGAAACCCATATTATCCAAAAAAAATGGAGCTGTGGCTTCGGGGATTGTTTTGGTCTCATTCGAGACATATTCGGAAAATTCGGAATGTGTCTCGAATGAGACCAAACTTTATCCAGTATGTACCCCTCAAAAAAAGACCTCCTGAAAATAGGTCATTTCTTGGTTAACAACGGGGAATGAAAAGCTAAGTTCAATAAAAAAGGGATGACCTATAGGCCATCCCTTTTCTATCGTTATATAAAAATATTATCTAACTGGAGTGAACACGTAAGTGTCATCGAAGAAAGAGCCAGTTCCAGAATTACCAGTACTGATGTAACCTTTTCCTTTGATTGCGAAAGCAACTGATTTTTCACGAGCTGAAGGGATAGATTCGCTACCATCAGACCACGCGTTTTCAGCTGGATTATATTTCCATACTGTACTTACAACACCAGTTTGAGAGCGTCCTGAAACTACATAACCATTGCTGCCAATAGTAAATGCACTTGCATTAACGCGTCTTGCATCTTTGTTATCTTCAGTAAGGGATTTTTTCTTTTCCCATTTAGTACCATCAAATGAATAGAAATCATTTGTTGGAACACCATTGGAAATACCTCCACCTACATAAGCTACATTATTGATCACGAATGCATAAGCACCCATTTTCTTGTTGCTGAATGAAGTAGCAATTTCAGTCCATTTATCTGTAGCTGGATCATATTTATAGAAATCTGAGAAAGTCTCATCGGTAGCATTATTACCACCTAATCCTACGTATGCTGCATTACCTAAAGTAAATGCAACTGCAGAATGACGAGCATCACCTGGGAAATCAGCAATTTTTTTCCATGCATTAGTTGCAGGGTCATACTGATAAAAATCTTTTAGAGGTCCGGAAGTAACACCGTCATTTCCAAAACCTAATCCTACATATCCTTTTCCAGCAACTGCAAAGCCAACTCCACTATGTCTTTTAGGGCCAGTGAATTCTGCTTTTTTAGTCCAAGAAGTACCGTCGAATGAATAAGAGTCACTTAATAACTCATTATTTTTCATTTGTCCACCCACTAAATAAGCTACGTCATTGATTGTAAATGTTGCAGCACCATTTCTTGGTTTACCTGTTAGAACGATAGATGTTTCCCATTCAGTTGGACCAGTATCTGTATCTGTTGATTCCTCTTTTTTACATGAGTTAAATGTAGTAATTGCGAAGGCTCCTATCAAAAGTAGTACAAGCCAATTTCTCTTATTCATAGACTATTTAAATTTTGTATATACGATATTTAATTTAACTTTCGGTTCATTGTTTTGTGTCGCCAAAACGCTGGTATAAGGTGTAAAACCTAGACCTGCGGTCGGGAACATGGATAAGAATAAAGATTTATTACCCCATTCTGCATCCGTGGTATTTTTAATATACTCAATCATATTAAAAGTATACCTACCTTTTTTTCCTAAATTATCTGATTTAATGTATTGCGCAAATTGAGGGTCCCTTCCAAATGGCTGATGCACATAAGAAAGCGGAATCCTATTATCAGCAATCATTAATATTGGGTTTGGAATAGCTGGCATATAACCGGTATGCAAGGTTTCCAATTCAATAATCAGTTCTGCTTTATTGACAGCCAGTCCCTGTTGGGCCAAGAATTCCTTTAATGCAGGAAACTTGATTTCAGTAACAACACCTGTTCCACCTTGTAAATAGGTGATTCCAGCCGTATTCTTGCTCTCAAGGGCTTTGGTTGAACTCAATCCTTCAAATACTGTCCCCTGTACATCCTTGTCAAATTGATTGTACTGGAAAGCCTTTTCGGTCATGTTTAACACTTTAGATCCGGTCTTCTTGAAACCATCCGACCCTAGGTAGGAATAGTTAACCTTAACCTGTAGGGTGTCAGAGAAGCCGATAATCGCTGTATTCGTTTCCGCAGAAACCAAACTCAAGCCTTTAAAGTATTCTTGGAAATTGGAAGCTGAATTGAATGCGATATCAGAAGCTTTGATCTTGTTGAAGAACTCCGTACCCAACGCATCATTCAAGCGAATGGAAACCGTATCCTTCTTCGACTTCTTAGGCAAGAACTTTACAGAACCCAATTCATTTGCTGAATAGCTGACCTTTTGATGGCCAAAAATAGCCGGTCCAGTGATATAAAATGGATTTGGCTGCCCATTGAATGAATTATCTATAGTTTTTGTTTCTAAAGATTGGGTCAATCGGTGTGCAGAAATGGTCTGAAGTTTCGTGGTATCACCATATGCAATCCTCCAATAACTTGGTACCAACACTAAGTTTAAGGAGTCAAATTTGGCATTTGTTGGGATATCACTGGTTATACCTGTAGGGTTTAGTCGGAAATATGAAGTAGACTTCAAACTACCAGTGGTTGGTTGTGAAACTTTACCTACCAAGACCACTCCGCTACCTGAGGTAGGGATATTTGGCATCTGCAAGGTGGAAACGGTAGCACTCAGCGTATCATCTGAGGTTACGTTTAGGTTATCAAGATTGTCGTTATCCAACGAGATTGACATATCCTTATCACAACTTACTGTAAAGAGTGCACTTAAACCAAGAGTAGCAAAAAGAATAATTCGTAATTGTTTAATCATAAAATCATTAGTCTAGCAAAAGTATGGATTGCAGAAGTTTATCCCATGTTATTAAATGTTAAAATACACATCCAAAAACATGATTAATGGACTCAATTGACTTCTTCCATGAAAAATCTTTTGTAAGCAGCATAAATCTATTGAGCAAATAACGTATTATTAAGCAGAAATGCGACAATTTAAGTAGCACTTTGTTAATCAGTGTTATAATTTGTTAAAAGCCCACCAATATTTATGCGGAGCAAATCTACTAATTTAAATTTGTTTTAATTATGTTAAAAAAGTATAAAATATTGCTTGCTTCTATTGTCCTCACCATCGCTGGGATTATCGTTGTGCTGGGTTTTTGGTTATTTGGAAGTTATTTCGGCCATAAACAGTTCTTTTTGGGGATGACCGAACATGAGCTATTTGATGTGGTTCAGGACTTTTACAGCGAAAACGAGGAGCAAATCCAGAAGGAAAACCAAAATCAACGTAAGGACAGAATTGATAGGCTATCCATTGCTTTTAAGGAAAAATATCCGCAAATAAATGTAGATACCATAAAAAGCATCTTCGAGAACCAGAATTTCAACCGCAAGAACGATCGACAGAACGGAAGTGACTCCACAGGCAATTCCAAGAGCAAGATGAGCCGGCATTTTATTTCATCCTATGTCGTGCGTACCATCAATTGGAACGAGGCTACCATTGACTCCTTGCAGATTCGCCTGGAAAAATCATTAAGGGAAAGGGACATGTACTCGCCTTTTATATTGCAGATATCAAATCTGCCCAATGAAGAGGAGCGCAATAAGGAATTTTACCACCAACGCTATAAGGAAAGTAAATCTAGGCCCATTGTAATCGACCAAAGCGAAAACCTTTATCTCGAAGTGGATTACATCAATCCTACTGTTTACCTATTAAAGCAGATCGGTTGGCAGCTTTTCTTCTCATTAATGTTGATCATTGCGTTGATCGGAACATTCTGGACCCTGTTGGTGACCATCCGCAAACAGAACCAATTGGCCAAGATGCGGAAGGCCTTTGTGAACAACATGACCCATGAGCTAAAGACACCTGTCTCAACGGTAATGGCTGCCATAGAGTCTCTACAGCGTTATGGCGCAAAGGATGACAAAGAACGGATGAATAGGTACCTATCGATTTCCCGTCAGGAACTGGAGCACCTCTCTGACATGATAGAAAGGGTGTTGCAGGTGGATGTCGCTGAAACTAACGGCGTCTTGCTCGAAAAGACTTGGTTTGATCTCGACAACTTGATCGATGAATCGATGGAGAACGCTAAACTGTTTGCCAAAAAGGAAGTAGATATCCAAAAAACGCTTACCGGAGACTCCTTCCAAATCTTTGCGGATCAAGCCCATATCAAAAATGTCATCAACAACCTGCTCGACAATGCCATCAAGTATGCTGGAGATCAGGTAAAAATAAATATCGCCCTTTCTGAAAACGGTGACAGATACACACTTTCCATACAAGATAATGGCATAGGAATTCCTAAAGCCTATCAAAAAGGGGTGTTCGACCTGTTCTTCCGCGTGCCATCCGGCAACATTCACAATGTGAAAGGCTTCGGACTAGGCCTTGCCTATGTAAAGCAAATCGTACAGCAACATCAAGGGACTATCGATTTGAGCAGCGAAGAGGCAGTTGGCAGTACTTTTGTTATAGATTTACCAAAGCAGTCCTAATTCGATTGAAGGAAACGGATGTAATTTGATTAGCCAATTCAATTTAGGGAAATGACAAACATCTTATATGTAGAAGACGAGGAAAGCCTGGCCATGATTGTTTCTGACAGTTTGGAGGAACATGGTTTTGAAGTTCGGCATGTGCTGAATGGACAGCAGGCTATTGTATTCCATAACAAGTACAAACCGGATATTATTGTATTGGATGTGATGATGCCTATCATGGATGGATTCACGACGGCAAAGGAGATCAGGAAGAACGACCTCCTCACACCCATTATTTTCCTGACTGCGATGACGCAGACGGAAGATGTGGTCAAGGGCTTTAAATTAGGAGCTAACGACTATATTCGGAAACCTTTTAAAATCGAGGAACTGATTGTCCGGATCGAGGCTGCGCTCAAAAAGGTGGGACAAAGCATGTCCCCTAGCAAATTGATTCTCGGAAATTACACCCTCGATAGTGCAAAAAACACCCTCAGCATTGGGGATTCCACCGAAAAGCTCTCCTATAGGGAATCTGAACTGCTGAAGAGACTGATCGAAAACAAGGATAAGGTTGTCCCGCGAGACGAAATTATCCGTACCTATTGGAGCAATGACACGTATTTCACCGGTCGTAGCTTGGATGTGTTCATCAGCCGCATCCGGAAATACCTCGCTCAGGATGAACGGATCAAGATCAGCAATATCCGTGGAGTTGGTTATATGCTGTCGGTCGATTAATTTTTATTACATTAGAACTATGAAGGCACTGATTATTGTAGATGTTCAATACGATTTTTTACCGGGCGGATCATTGGAAGTAGCTAAAGGCGATGAAATCCTCCCTATTATAAACAGTATCCAAAAAGATTACGATTTAGTGGTTGCAACGCAGGATTGGCACCCCCAAGAACACCTGAGCTTTGCTAGCAAACACGAAGGCAAATTGCCGTTTGAGGTCATTGATCTGGATGGCCTTGAACAAGTCCTATGGCCAGATCATTGCGTGCAGGAAAGCTATGGCGCACAGATATCTGAAGATCTAGATAGCAGCCGAATTGAGGCCATCTTTAGAAAAGGCATGGACCCCAGAGTTGATAGCTATAGCGGTTTCTATGATAACGGCAAAAGGAAAGACACGGGACTGGCAGGTTACTTGAAGGCAAGAAAGATCGACGAAGTGCATGTATGTGGATTAGCGGCAGACTTCTGCGTATTCTTTACGGCAATGGATGCTATTTCGGAAGGTTTCAAGACCAGCATTATTTCCAAGGCAACAAAAGCGATAGATAAAGGTGCTTTCATGGAAAAGAAAAACACCTTTATCCAGGCAGGGGGTTCATTAATCTAATTATTTCCCCCAACGCCATTCTCCTGAGATCATTAGAGGCTCTTTCAACCCTTTAGATTCCAAGAATTTCACAATTTCATCATCCGAAAAACGTTGTGCTGGGATTGCTTTGGCATTGGCCAAGGCATATAGGTAGGCTGCACCTACTTTCACGGTCTGCTCCAATCCCTTTTTATCCACTAGGCTGAAAACGTCATTGTCAGAATGGTAATATAAGCCGGCATTGTTAGGCAACTTGCCTCCTGTTGCAGATCCTGTAGGGATCCCTTGCATCATAAATGGCTGGTGATCGCTGTGCAATCCTGCCCCTGAGGCATTTTTATTCTTAAAATCGGTATCCACTTCGGCATATACTCCGCCAAAGGAGTCCAATAAAGGCATCATTTCATCTCTACTTGTCGAGAATCCTGTAGGCGCATTGGTCATATCAAAGTTCAACATATATTTGATCTGACCCAAGGTCCCATTCTTGATGGCTTCAGCTACATAGGCTTTTGAACCTAACAAACCTTGTTCCTCGCCCATAAAGAGGACGAAATCAATGGAACGCTTTGGTTTTAGGTTCAGCTTTTTGAAAGTTCTTGCCATATCAATAATCGCATAGGATCCCAAACCATTGTCAATAGCTCCGGTCGCTAGGTCCCAACTGTCTAGGTGGCCCCCAATAACGATCTTTTCTTCGGGCAGCTCAGAACCTTTAATGGAAACAATAATATTCCTGGCCGTTGCTTCCTCCGCCTTATTGCGCATATTGATTTCGGCCTTTACCTTTTCTTTGGCTAAGGTCTCTTTCCATTTCATACCATCCTCCAAACCGATACAGATCGCTGGGATATCGATCAATTTCCCGGTAATGGAAGCTGTACCAGTCAGCAGTACATTGCCCTTGACACTGTTGATAAATACAATCCCTTTAGCACCATATTTCTCAGCTAAGGCTGTCTTTTCGGAACGGTGTAGATTTTTTAGGTTCTCTCCAGAATTAGGGAGAATGTGCAGGTAGACCAAGGCAATTTTCCCTTTGACTTGATCGCCAACCTTTTGATAGTCGGCCTCCAGCCCATTGCCTAGATCGACTAAATCCGCGGTGATATCGACCTTGACAGGAGAATGCGCCAAAGAAACGGTCGGCACCTCGCTGTTGTTGAGCTTGAGGTGCAACGATTCACGAGCCCAGCTCTGCGCGGAAAACGGTTGGTATTGGACCTCATAACCATAGGACTTCAGGAGGTTGAACACATGCTCTTCGGCTTTCTTGCCCTGTTCAGAACCCGTTAAGCGATGTCCTAGGTTTTCGGTACTGTATTTTAAACGTTCATAGGCTTCCGAATTGGTATTGATATCTTCATAAATACGCTGGAAGTCGGTTTTCAGATTATCTTGTGCTGATGCAAACTGATAACTTAATAAAAGGCAGATTAGGTAAATTCTTTTCATAATAAATGAATTTACGAAATCATTCTTAATTCGCTATGATTTTGCGAATTTCCATTGCACGTAATTGATGTTTTTATCTTCCGCCAAATACTTTTTCTCATAGTAGGTCTTGATGGACAGCACCTCATCCACTAAATCTGAATGATATAGGTCTTTGGTTTCCTTCAGTTTTGGCAAGCCCTGTAGGTCGATTTGCTCCAATGTATAAGCGAAGAAGCCATCGTTATCCGTTTTAAGGTGCATGATACCCTCTGGCACCAGGATCTCTTTATATCTTTCCAAAAATACCGGATTTGTCAAGCGCTTCTTTTCACGGCTATCCTGAGGTTGCGGGTCAGGGAAGGTAATCCAGATCTCAGAGACTTCTCCCTTTTCAAAATGTTCCAAGATGGTCTCGATCTGAATCCTCAGAAAACCAACATTATCAATGCCTTCTTCTAGGGCAGTCTTAGCACCACGCCAGATCCTGTTCCCTTTATAGTCAATACCAATAAAATTCTTTTCAGGAAACAATTTCGCAAGGTTTACGGTGTATTCACCCTTACCGCACGCCAACTCCAAGATCAAAGGCTTCTCATTCTGGAAGAAATCCTTTGCCCATTTACCCTTATATTCTTTTCCTGCATCCAGCTGTACCACATTCTTAAAAGTGGATACTTCAGCGAATTTTCTTAGTTTATCCTTACCCATAGCTGATAATTAAGTCGCAAAATTAACCTTATATTTGTATAAATAATACTTCAGGTGGAAAAACAAGCGAAAATTTACGTAGCAGGGCATAGAGGTATGGTCGGATCGGCTATTTACCGCAAGTTAAAAGAGTTAGGTTTTGAAAATATCATAGTTAGGACTTCCAAGGAATTGGACCTTCGTGACCAACAGGCCGTTAAAGAATTCTTTGAAACTGAAAAACCCGAGTATGTTTTCCTTGCAGCTGCCAAAGTTGGAGGCATCATGGCCAATAATGTCTATAGAGCTGATTTTATCTATGAGAACTTAGCCATCCAAAACAATGTCATCCATTATTCCCATGAAAATGATGTCAAAAAGCTGATGTTCCTTGGCTCGAGCTGCATCTACCCAAAGATGGCTCCTCAACCTTTGAAGGAAGATTATTTATTGACCGGGACGCTTGAACCGACCAATGAGCCATACGCCATTGCCAAAATCGCGGGCATCAAAATGGTCGAATCCTATCGAATGCAGTACGATGATAATTACATCTCTGTCATGCCTACAAATCTTTACGGCATCAACGATAACTATCACCCTGAGAACTCCCATGTATTGCCGGCCTTGATCAGAAAGTTTCATGAAGCAAAGGTCAACAACAGTCCTACTGTAAATATCTGGGGGTCAGGAAAGCCTATGCGTGAGTTTATGTTTGCAGATGACTTGGCAGACGCCTGTGTATTCCTGATGGAAAACTACAATGACCTTCAGTTTGTGAATATAGGCGTAGGTGAAGACATCAGTATCCGCGAGCTTGCAGAATTGATTAAAGAGGTCGTAGGATTCCAAGGTGAACTGGAGTTCGACAGCAGCAAACCTGATGGTACTCCGAGAAAATTAATGGATGTAAGCAAATTGACCAGCTTAGGATGGAAAGCAAAGACCAGCCTGAAAGAAGGCATTAAATTAGCTTATGGGGATTTCTTGAAAAAGAATGAAGCTTAAGAGCAATTAATAGGCTTCACTGTCCTTTGGAATACCATATACATTGTCCTGAACACTTTCTTCTGCCGTAATCATTGGAGGATGATTGGGAGGGATAGGGTTCGCAGCAACGGCTTCCACTAGCTCTTCATTTTTCTTTTTCTTCTTCTTGTTTTTTGGTTTGATCAAAGAGGTTAGCTTATCGATAACCGCAGTAATCTTGCTTTGGTTCACTTGGCTTGCCACCGTTTCGGAACCGAACAGCACAAGACCTCTCTTCAACCAACCTGCATTTTTCAATAAAGTACGGTTTAACACTAAAGGAAGTCCCAATTGCAGGGTCTTGGTCAACCAATCCGCTTTGTTGTTCTTATTGGTCACTTGGCTGATTCCAGAAAACAACCCTTTTACGGTGGAAACACCAGGAACACGGTTGAAGATCATATTCGCAATACGTGCCGGAGCTTCTACCTTATGTTTCAGTAATTCGTATTGATTCAACAAAAAAGCTTCCTGCTCCTTTTTCTGTACCTTAAGGCGAGCAATCTCTGCTGTCAACTCATCAAAATTCGTAACCTTTGTTCTCATATCCTGATTAAACTCGTTCTTTTTCTTCCTTTAATTCTTCCTCAACTTCATTTACGGCTTCACGCACCTCTTCCTTGATCTCTTCGATCTCATCGTCATGATCATCGGCATCCCACTTAGACATAATGCGCTTAATGGAGATGTTCATGAACTTCTCTTCGAGCTTTGGCTCAAATGCCTTGATCAATAACAGAACAACAAAAAAGATCCCTCCTGTCGCTAAAAACCCTAAGGAATAACTCCCCAGTAATTCCCCCAAATAGAACCCTAAGGCCAGGGAAACAAAAAACACAATCAGCAATGACAATAAAACCTTACTGCCATCCACAATCAGCGAGCCCACGATCCTGGAGGATCTAGATAGCGCTTTCAGTTTAGCTAATTCAATCTGGGTCTCAATGTATTCTTTAGATTTATCGAATACTTCAGAAAACGAAAATTTTTGTTCTTCCATGCACGTAATTCCATATCATAGATTCCAAGACTATCGGGAGATAGTCCTGGAACTATTATTTAAAAATTTTTAATAATCTAAGGTTTGCTCTGTAGCACTAAGCGTGTTCTTCGATCTCTTCATCGATCGCGTCTTCTGCTTTGCCTAGCTTAGATTTTACCGCTGCAACGATTTTATCTTTAAAATCAGTCAACTGATCGAATTGTTCTTCTGCGCGTTCTTTGATTGCATCCGTTAAATCAGCTAATGATTCATTCAATTTCTCTCTAGTCTCACTTCCTTTTTCAGGTGCGAAAATAATACCTAAAACTGCACCTGCGGCTAGTCCAGCCAACAGCGCTGTTACAATTTTACCGTTATCCTTCATTTTATACTGCAATTTAGTTGTTAAACCAATTTCTATTTCATTTAATACTATTATAACAAAAAATAGACCGAATCGTTTTATTTATTAAAAATTTAGCCAATCCCGTCAATTTCAGGCTACATTACACCTATTGTAATTCAGTAAAATTTAAGAAATTGTTAGCATTAACCAAACATC
Source organism: Sphingobacterium sp. LZ11T8 (assembly GCF_024261425.1). Classification (NCBI taxonomy): domain Bacteria; kingdom Pseudomonadati; phylum Bacteroidota; class Sphingobacteriia; order Sphingobacteriales; family Sphingobacteriaceae; genus Sphingobacterium; species Sphingobacterium sp. LZ11T8. Next base: position 619,662 of record NZ_JANBZY010000001.1, read on the forward strand.
ATTTGTTTTATACATAATTTATTTACTTTTAGTGATATTAAATATCGTTAAAATGTTGGTAAAAACCTACTGCAGTGCTGTCTTCGGGATAAATGCAACGAGCATAACCGTGGAAGTCAATGTTACCCCAGGAATTAATTACTATATCGTCGGACTTCCTGACAACGCTGTCAAAGAAAGTATTCAAAGAGTAGAAAGCGCCATATTGTCAAATGGTTTCTATATGCCCCGGCAAAAGATCATCATCAATTTAGCTCCCGCCAACATCCGCAAAGAAGGGTCTTCCTATGACCTAGCCATTGCAATGGGCGTATTAGCAGCCTCAAGGCAAGTTATCCCTGACCGTCTTAATAAATATGTCATTCTTGGGGAATTATCTTTAGACGGAAAGATACATCCGGTTAAAGGGGTCTTATCAATCGCCCTTCAGGCAAAGCAAGATGGCTTTCATGGTATCATCTTACCCATAGAAAACGCAGAAGAAGCTGCAATTGTTGCTGGAATCGAGGTCTATGGAATAAGTTCCTTTAATGAAGCTGTACAGTTTGTACAAGGAACCCTGCCTATCATCCCCACCCTTGTAAATATCAACGATCGCTTTAAGAAGCTGATGAACAGTTACGATTTGGATTTTGCGGACGTCAAGGGTCAGGAAAACATTAAAAGGGCATTGGAAATCGCTGCTGCCGGAGGTCACAATGTCATATTGATTGGTCCTCCAGGAGCTGGAAAGACGATGCTTGCGAAAAGGTTGCCGACAATCCTACCACCATTAACCGTTGATGAATCCCTCGAGACCACCAAGATACATTCCGTTTCAGGTCAATTACCTAGCTCAACCTCTTTGATGACCATCCGTCCCTTCCGATCACCTCATCATACTATTTCCGATGTCGCACTTGTTGGCGGTGGGTCGCATCCGCAGCCTGGAGAAATCTCCTTGGCGCATAACGGGGTTTTATTCCTGGATGAATTGCCGGAGTTTAAGCGTTCTGTACTTGAAGTCATGCGTCAGCCTTTGGAATCCAGGTCTATTACCATTTCAAGGTCCAAGTTCAGCGTTGATTACCCTGCCAGCTTTATGCTGATTGCTTCCATGAATCCCTGCCCATGTGGCTTTTACAACCATCCCAGCAGACGTTGTATCTGTGGGTCTTATGCTGTACAGAAATACATCAGTAAAATTTCCGGACCTTTATTGGATAGGATAGACATCCATATTGAAGTCACCCCAGTCGAATTTAATGAACTGAGTAGCCATAAATCTGCTGAGAAAAGTGAGGATGTACGGGAAAGGGTCATCAAAGCTCGTAAAATTCAAGAACAGCGTTTTAAAAAGCAACCCAATATCCATAGTAATGCCCAGATGAGAGCTAGGAATATCCAGGAAACCTGCATTATTGACGAAGGCGGCAGACGGCTCCTTAAAATGGCGATGGAAAGGCTCAATCTCTCAGCGAGATCCTATGACCGAATCCTAAAGGTGGCTAGGACCATAGCTGACCTCGAAGGAGCTATCGAAATCAGTAATGAACATCTAGCTGAAGCCATTCAGTTAAGAAGTTTGGATAGAGAAAATTGGACGGGCTAGGCCAATCCAGCCTACCCCTTTAGATTCCCTTCCGCAAAAGCCTTAAACTTGTCCAAAACGGATTGACAAAACTCTTGTTGCAATCTTAGTTCGGTATTTTCTTCTGGTTCAAATTGCTCTATGACAGTAGTATCCCCGTCCTGCTCCGTGAAATGCACTGTCGACTTCCGGCCATTCACCTGCAAGAGCTCAATCCGATCAAATGGAATGACCAAAGTATAGCCGCCCTTATAATTAAATCCTTCCGAACCATCTTTTTTTTCCATTCTGAAATCAAAAGTCCCACCTGTTCGCATGTCATTGATTACCTTGGGACAATGCCAATCCTGGAATGGAACGTTCCATATCTTTACATACTCCTCTTTTGTCCACAGCTCCCAAACTTTCTCCTTACTCCCTTTTACCTTTACCTTAGCTTCCAATGTATCTTTCATAGCTTCTTTTATTTAATGATCTAATTTATCAGATTAATCCTTTCTAAAACTTGCCCTATGACAAGAATTTAGGATAGTGAAAAACGAAAAATCCTCCCATGTGTTCCTAAATAAAACATAACCATGAATCCAAAACTTATATGGGCAAATTATAGTGTTAAGTCCGCAAAACGCACGCATGAATTCTATAGCAGGCTAGGCTTTGTATCCAATACCCCTCCCAAAAGCACGGACCTTAAATTGGCCAGCTTCTTTTTTGGAGAGAACAATTTTGTCATACATTTTTTCGAGGATGGGACCGGTCAAATTGACAAATATATCCCATCAGGAACCAATACCGATGGTATTATTTTTACACTTTCGGCTGATACGGAGAAAGAAGTACAGGAATTCGAAGGGATGGTAAAGGAGGCTGGCGGACAGATTATCCAACCGCTTATAAGAGATGAAAACAACTATTATGGATTTGCATTCTCAGATCCTGATGGGCACAAGTTTAATGTCCTATTGATGGACAACATGTAAAAGAAACCCTTAGAACTGTGCTATAAAATGTTTAATGATCCAAGGATAGGCAATTATGGTAAACAGCAATCCCGTTAGAGCCCCAAACAAGTGAGCATCATGGTTGATTCCATCGTTAGAATTCTTGGAAGCCCAGATACAATATCCCAAATACACAAAAGCGAAAATATAGGCTGGCATTGGAATAATCATAAAGATACCAAGCATCATCTTTGGATTGAAGAGAATATAACTGAACAGCACGGCACTGATTGCGCCAGATGCTCCCAGGCTATGGTAGCCATAATTATCTTTTTGGCGAATGACCGTAGGGATATCGCTCAAGATCAATGATATAATATAGAGCAAGGCGAATAATAAGTGCCCCATAGGACCACTGATTTCTACAAAGATCTGCTCAAGTCCAAATCCAAAGTAATAGAAGGTGATCATATTAAAGATCAGGTGCATCCAATCCTTATGGATCAATCCACTGGTCAGGATCAGGTACCATTTACTTTTATCTCGAGAAACCGAATAGGGATGTAACATCAGTTTTCCAAACCACTGCGGATTAGAAAAGACATAAATACTTAAACCGATAGTAAGGGCAAAAATCAAACTAGCCACAGGAGTAGCGGTAAGGGAATGTAGTATCATCTAAAAACGGTCTTCTAGTAAAAATAAATAGAGCTCTTTAGGTCCATGTGCGCCTAACACCAATCTCTTCTCGATATCAGCGGTTCGACTTGGCCCTGTAATGGTGGTAATCATGGTTGGTAGTTCATCGCCATACTTTTCCTTGATTTGAGCCATGGCATGTTTAACATCCATAACCAATTGGGAAGTCCTGGCAATGACAATATGTACTGGAGGGTATACGCTCAGTCTACGGCCTGACTCTGATGCATTGGAGATCATGATGCTTCCATTTCTGGCAATCAAAGACTCACAGGTAGTGATACTTGCTTCAATTTCATCCAAAGCCTGCTGCGACTTCCGGAAAGGGAATCCGTATTGATCCAACATCTGTTGAAGCGGCTTCTCCCAAACAAAGATCTTACTGATATTGATCTTTTCCACCAGGATAATCAGGTTTTCGATCAGGTTGATTTCCCCATCGCAGTAAATAAATTTACCGGACATCTGGGTGAATTCCCTAGCAAAAGTCACATCCAATGAATCTTCCTCATCTTTGTACAAAGCCGTTTCTTCAAACATAGGATGAGGGTTCTCCCTTTTTTGAAGAAGTGCCTGCCGAATTTTCTTCAGCATTTTCTCTTTCGCTGTCGTATTCCTGATATTCATAATATAAAAACAAACAGGACTGAAAGTCCTGTCTGTTACTTTATTTTAATAATTTTTATTCTGAATCTAATTGTTTCGGCTCCTCGTTAGACGATTGAACTTCTTCTCTATCGGTTGTAGGAATCGGCAAATCAGTCTGTGGAACCCCACCACCATCAGCACCGCCATTGACAAACTCGTCATAAGTCGTTTTATTGCTGAAAGGGCGTTTTCCTAAGATCTCTTCCAAATCAGTCTGGAACAAGATCTCTTTCTCCAATAGTTTCTCAGCAATCTTCACCAAGCCATCTTGTTTATCCAACAACAACTGCTTCGTTCTGTCGTAAACTTCGGAGATCAATACCCTTACTTCATCATCGATCAGCTCAGCTGTTTGATCCGAATAAGGTTTCTGGAATTGGCTATCGCCAGAACTGTCCCTGAAAGAAACATTACCTACCTTATGGTTCATACCATAGACCGCAGTCATGGCATAGGCCAATTTAGTAATACGTTCCAAGTCGTTCTGCGCACCGGTACTGATTCTACCAAATGTGATATCCTCAGCAACACGACCACCCATGGTCATACACATACTGTCAATCAATTGCTCGGTAGTGTATAGGAACTGTTCTTTTGGAAGGTACTGTGCATATCCTAACGCAGCAACACCGCGAGGAACGATAGATACCTTAACCAAAGGATCTGCGTGTTCCAAGAACCAACCTGCGATCGCATGTCCAGCCTCGTGGTAAGCCACGATTTTCTTCTCTTCAGGAGAGATAATCTTATTCTTTTTCTCCAGACCACCGATAACACGGTCAATCGCATCTTGGAAGTCTTGCATTTCAATTGCTTTTTTGTTCTTACGTGCAGCGATCAAAGCGGCCTCATTACAAACGTTGGCAATTTCAGCACCTGCGAATCCAGGAGTCTGCGCCGATAATTTCTTCGCATCTACCTCTTCGGCAAGTTTCAATGGTTTCAAGTGAACATTAAAGATCTGTTCACGACCTATCAAGTCTGGTTTGTCGATAGAGATCTGTCTATCGAAACGTCCCGGACGCAATAAAGCCGAGTCCAATACATCCAGACGGTTGGTTGCAGCAAGGATAATAACCCCTACGTTGGTACCGAAACCATCCATTTCCACCAATAATTGGTTCAATGTATTCTCACGTTCATCATTCCCACCCATAATGGAATTCTTTCCACGGGCCCTACCAATTGCATCAATCTCATCAATAAAGATGATACATGGAGCCTTTTCCTTCGCCTGTTTGAACAAGTCGCGTACACGAGATGCACCTACTCCGACAAACATTTCTACGAAGTCTGAACCTGACAAGGAGAAGAAAGGTACTTGTGCTTCACCGGCTACTGCTTTCGCCAATAAAGTCTTACCTGTTCCCGGAGGGCCTACCAATAAGGCTCCCTTCGGAATCTTACCTCCCAAATCAGTATATTTTTTAGGATTCTTTAGGAAATCCACGATCTCCATCACCTCTTCCTTAGCCTCTTCTAATCCGGCTACATCATTAAAGGTGATATTGATCTGCGATTCTTTGTCAAACAATTGGGCTTTGGATTTACCAATATTAAAAATGGCACCTCCACCAGCTCCTGCTCCACCGTTCATACGGCGCATCAGGAAGATCCAAATCACAACAATGATCAGCAATGGCAACATGAATGAAATAAACCATCCTGCCCATGGATTGGTTCTATCTTCATAGGTCACACCAATTTTTGGTTGACCAACTGCCAAACTGTCTTGAGAAGCTTTTAACTTCTGCTCAAGAATCTCTGCTGATGGTTCTGTAAATTGAAATTGGGGTCCTGTCGAATTAGAAAAAGATAGGTTGTTAGGACTACTGGAAATGTTTTTGTATTTCTCTTGGTCTAATCTATCGCTTTTTATATAAACTTCGACATCGATCAGGTCATTGCTTTTATAGGCAACGAGCTTTTCAACATCCCCAGGGATAAGCATGGTTTGTTCGAACTCCTTGTAGGTAATTTTCTTCGATGACTCTCCACTAAACAAGTATTGAAGTCCAAAAAACCCTACGATCATCGCAATCCAAAGCCAGATCATATTAAATTTCGGTGGCATTGGCGTAATCTTCTTACTCGGAACTTTCTTCATTTATTACTCTTATTCTACGTTTCACAACAATTATTATGCGCTCTGGTATTTGCTCATGTGCGCATCCCCCCACAGGTCCTCTATCCTATAATGCTCCCGCTTATCTGTTTTAAAGATATGAACTACTACATCGATAAAATCAAGCAGAATCCATTCGCCGTTGCCCTGGCCTTCTTTATGCCATGGGTCTTGGCCAAATGCTTTATAAACTTCATCTTCAACGCTCTTGGCTATCGCGTTTACTTGAACCGTAGAATCAGCATGGCAGATTACAAAATAGTCAGACAAGGTGCCGTTCACCTCTCGCATATCCATCCTCACGATTTCGTTGCCTTTTTTCTCCTGCATCCCATGGATCACCACATCTGCTAGCTTCTCTGACAACAAAGATTTTTTGTTTTTACTCATTAAGATTTATTATACTTTTGACTAATAAATTGTTTCAAACTATTTTTTAATATAATATCTTTTGCAAAATAACACATTTTCGGGAGAATCACTACGCCAAACACTAATTGTTTTGGACGAGATCGGCTCTACCAATGATTATTTGAAATCTCAATTGTCAAATTTCAAGCCACTAGCCGAATGGACTGCCATTATGGCAAAAAACCAGACCCAAGGCCGTGGTCAACGCGATAACTCTTGGTTATCCGAACCAAACAGCAATATCACCTTCAGTTTCGTCCTGTACCCAACCTTCCTAAATCTTCAAAAACACTTCATACTGAACATGTTAATCAGCCTGGGAATAGTCGATTGGCTAAAATCCCTTTCGGTCAAGGCCAGTATCAAATGGCCAAATGATATCATGTTAGGAGATAAAAAGGTAACAGGAATCTTAATAGAAAACAGCAGCAATAGCCGTGAAATCAAGCAGTCAGTAATAGGCATCGGCGTGAATGTCAACCAAAAGCAATTTTTTGGCGAGCTCATGGACAGCGCCAGTTCTATATTTAATGAGACCGGGCTTTTTATTCCTGACCTAAAAACAGCATGTATTAACCTCTTGTTACAAATTCAGCAAAGAGTGGAAGAGTATCGATCCAATAAGATAACAGATGCGGATCTATTGCAAACATATAACCAACAGCTATTCAGACGGGGAGAGCCCGCAAAATATGCCGCCCATAATCAGGTTTTTGAGGCCACCTTACTCAGGGTGGAAGAAAACGGCGGATTAATCCTGAATGTCGAAGATGAAGAGCGTCGTTATTATTTCAAGGAAGTTGTATTTATAATGCAATAAAATCATTACATCTACATTAAATATTGGAGATAATACTAACTTTGAATTAAACTTTATGGACATAAATTAGTCATACATAAGAATAAAACGGTTATTTATGAAAAAAATAAATCTATTAATTGCATTTTTAGTGTTTGCCGTATCTGGGACATTTGCTCAGGTGGTAAACCCTGTAAAATGGTCAGTAGGCTTTAAGAAACTTCCTAACAATGAAGCTGTTATCTTATTAAAAGCCAATGTAGAACAAGGCTGGCATATTTACGGATTGAACGTACCTTCCGGAGGCCCAATTTCTACTTCATTTACCTTTACTCCTGCAAATGGAGCAAAGATCACTGGAAAACCAGCAGCTAAAGAGCCAAAAACGAAGTTTGAGGACGTGTTCAAAATGAATGTCCCTTACTATAACGGAGAAGTTGTATTCCAACAAAAAGTAAAATTGGCAAACAACAAACCAACTACGGTTAAAGGTGTAGCAACATTTATGGCTTGTGATAAAGAGCGTTGTTTACCACCAGATGAGTACGAATTTGCAGTTACAATCAAGTAACAAATCAATAAAGAAAGAAACCAAAAGGCAGGATAACCCCTGCCTTTTTCTTAATTTATCCCGATAATAATCAAATATGTTTAGCTTAAAAAATGCCTTAATAGCCTTAAGTTGGCTATTTCTTATAGCAATAACTCCCCTAAAAGGAATTTCCCAAGATACACTTATCAATATTGAAGACGTTGAATTTAGCTCTGGCCAAGAAGAAAGCAGTTCGGGCGATAGCTTGATCACGGACTTTGGTGATGTAGAGTTTTCCGATGGAACCGACACTTCTGCATCTGCGACGGATAGCACAGCAGTTAGTCCAACGGTCGTATCTTCAGACGGACAATCCGAAAGCACTTCCCTATGGGGGATTTTCATCGAAGGGCTCCTAGGTGGTTTCCTGGCATTCTTGATGCCTTGTATCTTCCCGATGGTTCCTTTGACCGTTAGTTTCTTCACGAAAAAATCAGCCTCTAAATTACAGGCAGTATCCCAAGCCCTAACCTATGGCTTGTTTATCATTGTAATCTATGTGGCTTTAGGAATGCTGATTACCATCGCATTCGGTCCTGAGGCGCTTAACGCCCTTTCGACCAATGGGGTGTTCAACTTCTTCTTTTTCTTGATGCTCGTCTTCTTTGCAGCATCATTCTTTGGAGCATTTGAAATCACCTTGCCGAGCAAATTTGTCAATAAGATCGATGAAAAATCCGACAAAGGTGGTATGATCGGCTACTTCTTTATGGCAGCCAGTTTAGCCGTGGTATCCTTTTCTTGTACCGGTCCGATCATCGGAACGGTATTGGTAAATGCTGCCGTTAAAGGCGACCGCTTAGGCCCTGCCATTGCCATGTTTGGATTTTCATTCGCATTGGCGATTCCATTTGTATTGTTTGCCATGTTCCCTGCCCTATTGAAATCCATGCCCAAATCTGGCGGTTGGTTAAATAGCGTAAAGGTGGTACTTGGTTTCTTGGAATTGGCCCTGGCTTTGAAATTCCTTTCAAATGTCGACCTAGCTTACAACTGGCAATTCCTTGACCGCGAGGTATTCCTGGCATTGTGGATCGTGATCTTTGGATTGATGGGACTATACCTAATTGGAAAGATCAAGTTTGCACATGATAGCGATCTAAAATACATGTCCGTTCCGAGGACGGTCATTTCCATCCTGGTCTTTTCTTTTGTGGTCTATATGATCCCAGGCATGTGGGGAGCGCCATTGAAATCAATCGCCGCTTTCTTACCTCCCATCGGTACGCAGGATTTTGACATCTCCGCTGGAACACAAACTGGAGGAGGACATGCTATTTCAGCAGATGCCACAAGCCGTAAATATTTCAACCACTTCCATGATCGTGCTACAATCAAGGGAATGGATCCATATTATGATTACGATGAAGCATTAGCCGCAGCAAAAGCGCAGGACAAACCTTTATTGGTAGACTTTACAGGCTGGAACTGTGTAAACTGTAGAAAAATGGAAGCTGACGTATGGTCTGACCCAGGGATCAAGCAAATGATCAATGAAAACTTTATCCTTGCCGAACTTTATGTGGATGACTACGATTTGAAATTACCTGAAGCTGAACAGTTCGTTTCTGAAACTACAGGCAAGAAAATCAACACCGTCGGCAGAAAGAACACGGATTTCCAGATTTCTAAATTCAACTCAAACTCACAACCGTTATACGCAATGTTAGATAACAATGAAGAACTATTGGTTCCTACCAGTGGTGCCAACTATAACATCGAAAGCTACAGAGCATATCTGCAATCGGCAATTGATGCTTATAAGGCAAAGAAATAGGCTTTCTAACAATTTAATACACAAAAAATAAGTATTTCGGTATATTTGAACTATGAGCAACATTAACAACATCGCAGTATTGACGTCCGGAGGAGACTCCCCCGGCATGAATGCAGGAATTCGTGCAGTTATCAGAACAGGAATCTATCACGGTAAAAATATGTTTGGTATCCGTAGAGGATATGACGGAATGGTACAAGGAGATATTACTCCAATGGACGCTAAATCCGTTGCCAACATTATCCAACGTGGTGGCACCATCCTTAAAACTGCAAGAAGCGATGAATTCCGTACCGTAGAGGGTAGGAAGCAAGCTTATGAAAACCTTAAGAAACATAATATCGACGCTTTGGTCGTAATTGGTGGTGACGGTACGTTTACCGGAGCTTCCAAATTTATCGAAGAGTTTGACATTCCGATCATCGGAATGCCCGGCACGATCGACAATGACCTAAATGGTACAGATTTTACCATCGGATATGACACAGCGATCAATACGGTGGTAGAGGCTGTCGATAAAATCAGAGATACAGCAGAATCCCATGACCGTCTATTTGTCGTAGAAGTAATGGGTAGGGACTCTGGACTGATCGCTTTGCGTTCAGGTATCAGTACAGGTGCCGAAGCGGTTCTAATCCCTGAGTTGGAGGTAGATTATGATGCGATCATGAAGCGCCTTGACAAAACCAGAAAAAACAAATCTTCCCGAATTATCATTGTTGCTGAAGGGGATAAAGAGGGTGGAATGGTCGTAGCAGAAAAGATCCAAGCGAACTTTCCTGCCTACGATGTACGTCTTTCGATCTTAGGCCACATCCAGCGTGGTGGTTCACCAACCTGTATGGACCGTGTATTGGCAAGCCGCTTAGGAGTTGCTGCCGTAGAGGGGCTTATTGAAGGCCGTAAGGCTGAAATGGCAGGCTTAATCTGCGGAAACGTCCAATTTACCCCGTTCAACAAGGCCATCAAGCATATCGATAAAGTAAACGAGAATCTTACTCGTATCGTAGAGATCCTATCTCTATAAGATATGGTTCTAAAAAAATAGAGGGGTAGCTTGAACAGCTGCCCTTTCTTTTTGCACAAACCTGCAATATTTATTTACTATTCTTTTGGTCTTATTCGAGACACATTCCGAATTTTCCGAATGTGTCTCGAATAAGACCAAAGTAAAATCCGAAGCCCAATATTCATTTTTAATTCCTTATTTTATTTTAAAACTGCATGCTTACCTTTGTTTAAATTTAAATGTGATGCAAATAGCTCAACTCTACCAGATTTATAAAGAATTCCCAAAAGTTTGTACAGACACCCGTCTTATCAGCAAGGACTGTCTGTTTTTTGCGCTGAAGGGCGACAACTTCAATGGCAATAGTTTTGCGGACCAAGCCTTGGCTGCTGGCGCAAAATACGTGATCATTGATGACAGCAATTTTTACAAGGAAGATCCGGCCTATATCTTGGTAGATGATGTATTGAGCACCTTGCAGGATTTAGCGAGGTTCCACAGGAAACATTTAAAAATGCCATTCATCGGCATCACAGGTACCAACGGCAAGACAACGAGCAAGGAACTGTTGAACAGTGTCCTTTCGCAGAAATTCAACAGCTATGCCACAAAGGGCAACCTGAACAACCATATCGGTGTGCCTTTGACCATCCTTTCGCTTACTGAAGATATTGAAATCGCCATCGTGGAGATGGGAGCAAACCATGTGGGTGAAATCGCCTTTTTATGTGGGATTTCCCAACCTACCCATGGTTTCATTACCAATGTCGGCAAAGCGCACCTGGAAGGATTCGGCTCATTCGAAGGAGTCATGAAAGCCAAAGGTGAACTCTATGATTTTCTTCGCGACCATCAGGGCCAGATCTACGTTCAGGGCGATAATGAATACCTGATGCAGATGGCCGCAGACAGAGGCCTTCAGAACGTCATCCACTATGGTTTTTCCGAAGGGAATGATGTTCAGGGTGGTTTGGTCGTTGCCGACCCTTACCTGACCATATTTTGGAACACGAATGGGGAAGAGGATAGACAGGAAGTAAAGACACATCTGACCGGAGCCTACAATATAGAGAACATGCTGGCCGCTGTGGCACTTGGAAAAACCTTTGGGTTGAGTACCGAACAGATCAATGATGGCTTGGCAAACTACGTTCCACAGAACAACCGTTCGCAAATTACCAAAACAGACAAGAATACCATCATTGCAGATTATTACAATGCAAATGCCAGCAGCATGGCTGCAGCATTGGGCAATCTGGATGTTATCCAGGCTGACCGTAAAGTTGCAATCTTAGGTGACATGTTTGAAATGGGAGATCAGAGTGAAATCGAACACCGAAAGGTAATCGAAAAGGCAAAGAGTCTGAAATTAGATCGTTTGATCTTTGTCGGCAAGGCCTTTTATGCTTTGAAGGATGACGAAGCGAGTTACTTTGCTAGCACAGATGAGCTGAAAAAAGATCTTCAGGAACATCCTTTGGAAGACTTTATGATCCTGTTGAAGGCATCAAGAGGTATGGCCTTTGAAAAATTAATGGAGGTACTCTAATGCTAGAGCTTAAGGGCGTTCACCATATAGCCATTATCTGTAGGGACTATGCTGTTTCCAAGGCATTTTACACAGAAGTGTTAGGTTTGACCATTTTACAGGAAACCTATAGAGAGGCGCGAGATTCCTATAAATTGGATCTAGCCCTTCAGGGCGAATATATCATTGAATTGTTCTCATTTCCCAATCCTGCGGATAGGCCAAGTTATCCAGAGGCACGAGGACTGAGACATCTCGCTTTCAAGGTGGAGGATATAGAAAAACAGGTGGAAGAATTGAATAAGGAGGGGATAAAAACAGAGCCCATCCGTATTGATGAAACAAGCAATAAGAAATTTACTTTTTTCACCGATCCAGATGGGCTTCCTTTGGAGCTTTATGAAATTTAATCCTTACCTACTTCTAGGTTCAGTTCCTTTTCTTTATTGATTAAATTCGAGATACTGGTATCATTTAAGATCTGCAGCATGGCATTTCTCACTTCGATAAAGGTATCTCTGATGCCGCAGGCATGTTCTTCCACACATTCTTCACAAGAACGATAGAAATTCAAGCTGACACATGGCAATAGGGCAATGGGACCATCGATAAGGCGCATGACCTGCGATAGGTAGATGTCTTCAGGAGCTTTGTTCAAGCTGTAGCCACCACCTGCACCTTTTTTGGAATAAAGAATACCTGCGTTACGCATTTCCAACAAGATCTGTTCTAGGAACTTTTTGGGGATACATTCTTCTTCAGCAATCTTGCCGATCTGCATGGGTTCTTTCCCATAGTTTCTGCCTAATACCATTAGGGCTTTTATCGCGTATTTCGTTTTCTTCGATAGCATATCAAACCGATCTGGTCTTACCTTTCAAAAGTATAAAAAATAAAGCTATTTCTGCAATACGTCTACAATCGGCTGGCCGATAGACCCATTGGGCTCCATAACATGAAGCAAAGAGGACAGTGTAGGCGCAATATCCGTAATGTGAACGACTTTATTGGTCTTGCCTGGTGTGATACCCCAGCCCATAAACACCAATGGTATATGCGAGTCGTAAGGGGTCCATGTACCATGGGTAGTTCCCGTAGAGCGAGGCGTACCGTCATACCATTGCGGTTCGGTGATGATCTGAATGGCACCACTACGTTTGCGGTTATATCCATTGATGATTTTTTCGCGGATTTCGGTAGGTACCATCATGTTTTCTCCGCCTTCCATGTCCACGACATATGCCACACCGTCTTCATGTCTCAGCATCTTGATGATGGATTTCTTGATTTTCTCCTCATCCAACTTTGAGTTTTCGATTTCAGCATAGTTCAAGTGAACTTGGTAGTTCATTAAACTGATGATCAAATTGTCCTTTCCAAATTCCTCTTTCAGCTCATCGTTCATATTTCTTTGCAATTGTCTCGAAAAGAAATAACCACCATTACCGCGCATATCCATGAAATAACGAGAGTTATAGGAAGCAGCATGGTCTGCTGTCAAGAAAAATGTATAATTACCTTTACCTACGGTTTCATCCAGGTATTTAAAGAATTTTGCCAATTCTTGATCTAGACGAAGGTAAATATCTTCGATTTCCACAGAAGATAGCGAATAACGGTGACCGACATAATCCGTAGCAGATAGACTTACTGCAAGAAAATCTGTAGCATTCTGAGGGTTTTTACCAAGCTTCTCATTTTTGATGGCTTCCTTCGCAAAATCTAGGGTAAGGGTATTTCCGTATGGGGTAGATTTGATCAATTCATAACCGGCATCCTTCATCAACAAAGAAGTCTTTCTTGGGAAAGCTGCCGTTTCTTCGCCAGCCCACTTCCCTTCATATACATTATCATCATCGATGCTATTGGTTTTGTAAGTATCGATAGGATATAAAGTGTTCCAATCTTGTTTCAGGTATTTATCAGCAAGCTTTTGTTTATTAAAGCCGTCTACCCACTGAGGAAGTTTTTCCATGTAATAGGTTGAGCTGATCCAATCTCCGGACTTAGCTTCAAACCAATAAGCAGCATCGGCAAAGTGACCAGCAGGTAGGATTCCGCCCCTATCCTTGATCGCAATACCGATTACCTTAGAATGAAAATTGGTCGCTAATTTCAATTGATCCGTAACTGTAGAAGCCAACAAGTTTCTAGGAGACTGTTTACCTTCTTTTTCCGCTGTTCCCACACCTTCTACCGCATCATCTTGGGTACAATACATGGAAGTACCTGTTTGTTGTTCTATCCAGTCATTTCCTGCAATGCCGTGAATGGAAGGCACACTTCCAGTATAAACCGAACTATGACCGATAGCCGTGAAGGTCGGGACATAGTTGATCATGGCATTTTCACATGAAAAACCATAACGTAGCAAGCGCTTGAAACCATCATTCCCGTATCGATCCGCAAAACGGTACAGATAATCCCAACGCATTTGGTCCACCATCAGGCCTACCACTAACTTCGGCCGCTCCACCTGTGCCGAAAGCAGGGTGCAGAAGCATAAGAACAACATAGAAATACTTAACTTTCTATACATTATTATTAAATTTTAGGGTTTAAAATTTAGGTGACGTTTTAAAAAATCACCCGTATAAGAGTCTTTCTCTTTGACCAAATCTTCCGGCGTTCCGGCAAAGACAATGTTTCCGCCCTTGTCTCCACCTTCCGGACCGATATCGATTACCCAATCGGCAGATTTGATCATATCTAAGTTATGTTCGATGACCAATACGGTATTTCCTTGTGCAATCAGCGCATTGAAAGCTTTTAACAGCTTGCTGATATCATGGAAATGCAGTCCGGTTGTCGGTTCATCGAAAATAAACATGGTTTTCTTTTGGTTATTTCCTTTGATCAGGAAGGAGGCAAGTTTGATCCTTTGGGCCTCACCACCTGAAAGCGTACTTGAAGACTGTCCCAATTTCACATAGCCCAATCCTACCTCTTGTAAAGGTCCCAGCTTGTTCAATATCTTAGGTTGATCTGCAAAGAATTCAATAGCTTCATCCACACTTAAATCTAAGATATCAGATACCGATTTCTCTTTATACTGAACATCCAAAACATGTTGTTTAAAGCGCTTACCATCACAGGCCTCACATGGTAGGATGATATCCGCCATAAATTGCATCTCGATCTTTACTACACCCTCTCCCTGACAGACCTCACATCTACCGCCCTCCACATTGAAAGAAAAGGCAGATGGTTTCAAGCCATTAGCTTTGGCTGCTGGCAATGAGGAATACAAGGCCCTGATTTCATCCCAAGCTTTGACATAAGTAACCGGATTTGAACGTGTGGACCTTCCGATCGGATTTTGATCGACCATTTCTACCTGTTCGATCTGATCTATTGCGCCTTCGATTCCATCATATAGACCTGTTTGTTCGCCTGAATAGGAGCCTATGGCTTTCTGTAGGGCTGGATAAAGGATCCTTTTGACCAAGGAAGTCTTACCGGAGCCTGAAACACCAGAAACAACGGTAAACACATTCAATGGAAAATCTACGGTTATCCCTTTCAGGTTATTTTCTCGGGCACCATTCACACGGATGGCTTCATTCCATTTCTTCCTTTTTTCAGGAACGACAATAGAAAGATCTCCATGAAGATATTCACCAGTCAAGCTTTTTTTATCCTTCAAGATTTCTTGATAGGTTCCTGCAAATACCAGTTCGCCGCCATTGATCCCTGCTTCAGGACCAATATCGATCAGGTAATCTGCTGCTTCCATCATTTCTTGCTCATGCTCCACCACAATTACGGTATTGCCGGCATCGCGAAGGGACTTCAGCACCCCGATTAATTTTTGGGTATCCCGAGGGTGCAAACCTATACTAGGCTCATCCAATACATAAATGGACCCCACTAGGGACGATCCCAAAGAAGTGGCTAGGTTGATACGTTGAGATTCACCTCCTGAAAGGCTATTGCTCAAGCGGTTCAGGGTAAGATAGCTCAGGCCTACATCACACAGGAACTGCAGACGATTCACGATCTCGGCCAATAAGCGTTTGGCGATGATTGCTTCGCTCTCTGAAAGTTTCAGGTTTTGGAACAGCTCCAAAGCTTCACTTAGAGGCAACAAAACCACATCGGTAATGGAATGTCCATTGATCTTTACATAAGATGCATCCTTACGCAGTCTGGTCCCTTTACATTCAGGACAGTCGGTTTTCCCCCGATATCTGGAGAGCATCACCCTATATTGGATCTTATAGGTCTGCTCTTCCAATTCCGCAAAGAAATCGTTCAAGCCCCTAAAATATTTATTTCCTTTCCAAAGTAACTCTTGTTGAGCCTTGGTCAGGTCACTATAGGCACGATGGATAGGAAAATCAAATTTTATGGCCGTACGCACCAATTTATCCAACCACGCGCCCATTTTCTCGCCGCGCCAAGGAGCAATGGCTCCATCGAATATCGAGCGGCTTTTATCTGGAATGACTAGATCTGGATCGATACCAATGATCTTTCCATAGCCTTCACAACGTTTACATGCCCCATAAGGATTATTGAAACTGAAAAAGTTTGGGGTAGGCTCTTCAAAGGTTATTCCATCAAGCTCAAACTTGTCTGAAAAATGAAACAGTTCCTCATCAACCTGAATCTCACATTCACCCTTTCCTTCGAAATAAGCGGTTTGTACAGAATCGGCGAGACGATTGATGGTATCATCTTCATGGTCCAAGCGAACCCTATCGATCACGATATAGACTTCTCCTTCCTTAAAGTTGGCGTTGGATACCGCTTTATCTTCAATGATGGTTTCGATCTTATGGATGGAATCGTTGTATTTTACACGGACAAATCCCTTTTGCAGCAAAAGTGAAAGTTCTTCCTTCAGTTTTCTGTTATTACTAGGGATAAGGGGGCTATAAATGGTGATGGTTGTGTCATCGTGATAGGCCGACAGTTTATCCACAATGGAGCTGACGGTATCTTTGCTCACTACTTCTCCAGAAACTGGCGAAATGGTCTTTCCAATTCTTGCGAACAACAATTTAAGGTAATCGTAGATCTCGGTGGAGGTTCCCACAGTAGATCTGGGATTACTTGAGATGACCTTTTGCTCGATCGCGATAGCCGGAGCAATGCCTTTGATGTAGTCTACATCAGGCTTGTTCATACGGCCCATAAACTGTCTGGCATAGGAAGACAAGCTTTCTACATACCGGCGTTGGCCTTCAGCATAAAGTGTATCGAATGCGAGGGAAGATTTTCCGGATCCTGACATCCCTGTAATGACAACAAGTTGGTTTTTAGGAATATCGACATCGATATTCTTCAGATTGTTGACACGGGCGCCTTTTATTTGGATATGGGTTTTTGGAGTATGAATAGCAGTTTTTTGCATAACCTCCAAAGTTAGGCAAAACTCATGAAAATGAGCCCTCTAATCCAAAGAAAAACGATTTCTTATGAAATAGTTACAATATTATCGCGGTAATTTTTCAGGTCTCGGCATGCGATATTTAGTGGCCGTTATCGCGTCCAAAAATGCGGCAACCTGACGGATTTCCTCTTTGCTCAGATCCAGTTTCTTCATCAATGGGTCAATCCTAGGGTGCATCGGATCCGCCTCCTGTTCTGCATTTCTAGGGTTGTTCATGGCCATCCCAGAGTTATACATATTGATCACACCGATAATATTATCGAACAGACCATTATGCATCCAAGGATTCGTATTCATTACATCTCTCAAGGATGGTGTTCTGAACTTTCCGACATCTTTAGGGTCTTTGGTCACTTCATAACGCCCTAAATCCTCATATTTTCTTTTGTAATAGGTCAGTCCGATATTATGAAAATCTTCGTCCGTAAAGTACTGCCCGTTATGGCAGTTCATACAGCGGGCTTTGGTACGGAACAAGTGCAATCCTGCAATCTCATCATCATTCAAGGCCTCGTATTTTCCATCTAAGAATTCGTCAAACCTACTTCTTTTACTTGTAATCGTGCGTTGGAAGGTAGCAAGGGCGCTCATGATTTCAGGCATTGAGAAATCCTCATCGCCAAAAGCCTCTTTGAATAGTTTTTTGTATTCGGGGATAGCTTTCAGTTTAGGGACCAGTTTAGTCAGGTCCATGGCCATTTCATTATGTGCTTCAATTGGGCTCAGCGCTTGTTCTTCAAGGGAATGGGCTCTACCGTCCCAAAACATGGTTTTGCGCTCGCCAACATTCATCAAGGAAATGGAATTTCTATTTCCAACGAGATGGTCATGCCCTACAGGTACGGTGGAATGGTCTCCAAAGTACGTTTGGGGATTATGGCAAGAGCTGCATGAAATCTGGTTCGAACCCGATAGGATAGGGTCAAAGAAAAGGAACTTGCCCAGTTTCACCTTAGGCTGTTCCATTAAGGAAAAATAGCTGGTATCGATTTTTGGAAGAGATTTGAACTCTTCATATTTCACGCCAGAGTCAATGGTTGGTTTTGGCCACTCACTGATTGGCTTGCTGTAAAGGCTTCGCAAATCTTGAATCCCTTTATCACTCAGAAAAGCTGTGCTCAGAATGCACATTCCCAAAATAAACCCGATCGCTAATACTTTTTTCATCTCTAACTCTAAAACATCAACCCTATGGTCAACGAATAATACTTCTGTTTTATTTCAGTAGCCGAAAGCGCCTCTGCCTGCACAAAAGGTTTGATCTGCTTTGCTGCTACAAAATCATACCTTGCACGAGCTCCGATGGAGAAAGGTTCGGCTGTTAGGTAGTTATAGTTCTCTTGCAGCATATCCGCAATTCCAGTCCCTTGCTTGACACCATTGAACTGGGATCTGCTTTTCAACAGTTTCTGCTTCTGCAAATTTAAACTAATTCCAAATAAACCGCTCTTTAAATCCCATAAATACTGCCCCTCAACGCCAATATTCAGCATATCAGCCAGTTGTTCACTGAAAGGGTTGACATATTGTTCCTTAAATTGGGTAAAATCCGCATAAGGCTTAATGGTCCAGTCTGCTTTTCCTACAATTGCCTCGAGGTGGTAACTGAAATGATAATAGCGGTAAGAAGATATTTCAGAAATCTTAATAAGACCCTGGGAAGATCCATCATTATGGAATAGGCTTTCGACTCCTTTTCTGGTTTGCAACTCCATGGAGGCATTTCCACCGTATTTCCAATCCTTTGTTCTATGGAGATAGCCGATTTTTCCAGAGATGATCTGGTCAGTCCAATCATTGGCATTTCTACGGGATGCGGATAATTTTCGATTACCATTCTTTTGAGATAAACCTGCTTCAATAAAAAAACCATGTTCTGATCTGGGAAGGAAGGAAATCTTTCCGTCAAACCCATTCATCTCATATAGGATGTCATCACTTTCACTAGATAAGCCTGAAAGCAATTTATTATATGCTCCTAATCCATTCATATAATATACTGGCGGTTTCCCCAGTTCTCTCAGGAAGGTTAATTTGTTGCTTTGTTTATAGAATTGATATCCCAGGTTAGCACTCAACAGATACTGCGGTAGGATTTGGTAAGAAGCTCCCAATCCAACATGGAGGTTGCTACTGTTGTTCTCTGGTCTTGGGTCCACTTTACGATGGGAAAGATTGGCTCTGTAGCCAGCTTCTCCCCCGATGACCCATTTTCCAATCTCTTTGGCCATACCTCCAGAAAATTGGTACATCTCTGAATTGAGGTCGCCACCTACAGAGTCAGCGGTTAAATACGGGAACACGACCTCAAAATCCGAAGTTTCATTGAACTTGAGGTCTTGGATTTTCTTGCTCTCGTAGCTAGCCTCTCCCCAAAGGGTGATATTGGGAAAAGCTTCTTTTTGGTAAGACTCGGTATTGAATCTAAATCCTTGGTCTCCGGATCCCCTTTGCAGGGTATATCGATCCTTATTGTCGGAGAAATAAGACAGTTCAATAGGAGTTAACGACTGTTGGTATTGGAAGGGTCTTAATGCAGGACTTTCATATAAAGTATTACGGAAAGTCCTGCTGATATCCATACGTTCCTTGATCCCCAAAGAATTTACGCTCAGGGAATCCTGTGCTTTGCTAATAGAAGCAAAACAGCAGCATAAAACAACCGTGGATAAGTACCTTAACATGTTATGGTAGCAATAGTGCTTTTGAGGAAGGCATAAAATCTTCGGAGGAATTATTGGTATCCTTCAAATAAGGTTTACCATTTTCCAAGTTTCCGATCGTCTTTCTGATTACCGATTTACCGTAACGCGTATCATCGCCTAAAGCTTGGCTTGCGTAGGTCCAGCCCATATCCAATGAACTATCGGTCACCAACCATGCAAAGGTGGTTTTTGCAGATACGTTGACCGCATCGGTGATGTAGCTATTTGGAATCTTAAAGGAATCAAAATTCATTTTTCTACCGGTTTCACTGATATAGCTATAGGAGTAAGCATTATCTGTTTTAAATTTCTCAACGGTTACCCCTTCTGGGAATCTTCCCATGACATAGGATTGGTGGCCATTGGAGTGCATCAAAAGATTGCCTGAAACATTAATTGCATTCGGAACGCTAGGGTTATCAATGTTGATGGAACCGATCAGTTCGATCTCGAAATCTGCTTTAGAAAGGTCGAAAGATTTCGGATTAACCTTAGTATGGTCAATGGCATTGTTCGCAATGATCAGATCCGCACCTGGAGCTACCGCGTACTGTTTTCCAGTTCCCGGAATCATGATGATCTGTTTGGAAGTGAAAGCATCTTTCATGACATCAGGGGTATAGTTTCTTTTTGTCACGGTTAGGAAATCAGATTGAGCGATAAACAGTCCATCAGCATATAGCGTATCTGATGAGTTGTTATGGAGAATAAAATACTTATCTCCATTGTACAGTTTACCTGCTTCGGTAGAGGTTCCGGTGAAGAAAATCTCTTTGAAAACAAAGTTTGCTGTTGGGTCTGAAAGAAAAGTTTCTAAGCTAATGCTTGTATTGGCAGCATTAACGACGATCCCTTCTTTGCGTGCTTTAATCTTCATGGCCTTATCTTTATCGCCAACCTTTATTACGATGTCTCCATCTAGGGTCGCAACATAAGTACCATAAGCCAAGGAAGTCTTTGCGGTATCAGATCCTTCAACCAAAGTAGCGGCCGTAGTGACTTCTGTATTTGTTTCCTGTAAAGTGATCCTCACATTATTGAGTTTGTATTCACCTTGCAAACTTGACTTATCAACTTCGATTAAAACTTCAGATCTAGATTCTAAAAATTCATCTTTCATACAAGAGCTCATTCCGAAAAGCATCAAGCATAAAATCATCATTTTCAAGTTTGTTAAATTTTTCATTTCTATTCTATCTATTATATTTTAATATTTACTTCCATTCCAAAATAAGGGTTATCTTCTGCTCTATTACGTCGGATAAACTGATTACCATATTGAGAATAATCAGGCTTATAGATAAAGAGCCGGTTGACAAACATGGCTACCCTAATCCTATTTTTAATAACCTTTGTCGCTTTAAAATTCACCAGCAGATCAATAGGCTCCTTAAATTCATTGTATAAATATGGATCAACCTTGCGGTCCAATAGGCGCAGGATGGGGTCGTTTCTATCTGCCTCGGTATAGTTGTGGTAGTTTTGGTCAATGTCCAAATAGCCTATTGGCAGGTTATCCCTGAACAAGGATTGCTTGGATTTGTACCAGAAGCTCTGCACACTCATCGACAGGTTCATTCCCAACTTTGGTAAAAAGGAGTCAGCAGTGAGATTGGTATTGAAACTTTCGTAATGACCTCCTGTGTTGCCATTGGCATAGACCCCTACATATTGCCTTACTTTTCCATCCGTAATTTCCAATGGACTTATTACCTCCATGACTGGCTGATTGTTGGCATTGAAGGTTCGAAACCAAGCCCCGTTTACTGTGAAACGCGTGTTGATTCCCTGGATCCGCTTGGAGCTGAAGTTGTATTCAAGTCCTTGCTTTTCCGTGATGCTCCCGTTTGAGTTTTGAGTGTAAGAATGAAATTCAGCTTGGTCAACATAAGTAAAATCTTCAATTGATGGTTTCGCTGTCAATGTATTGGGATCAACAGAAGTGACATTATATTTTCTTAGGGAAACAGCATCAAAAACGGAGATATTCCTAAATCCATTATCCAACTTTTCATTGAAGTAATTAATGGAGAAGGTATTCCCTTCGAAATCCAACTGGGTTCCGATTTCCCATTTTATGTTTTTCGCTGCTTCCAAAGCATAATTCACCGGATTGACAATATTGGTCGTAGCCCAAGCTAACCTATATGCTGGGTTATTATGATAATAGACCAGTTCCGGGATATCACGATAGAAGTTTTGAGGATAGAGTAGATTTTGGTTTGGAGCCAAGGTCTGGATCCCATATCCCGCGAAGACATTGGATTTCAATTGCTTTCCAAATACGCTGATTTGTGGAAGATGCAACCTTCCATTGTATCTTGGATCTACAAATACCTTACCTGACAGGGCATATTCCTTGTCTAGGTTAGTCAAGCTAAAGGCTCTTACACCGAGATTATTTTCGAATAGAAGATCTCCTATATTGATAAAGAACCTGTCTTCTGCAAAAAGGGAAAGGTTGCTCATGGCCGGAATGGACCTTAAAGATCTCGGTCTGGCATTTATGGAAGTGCTGATTGGAAAATCTAGGTCATATTGTGGTCCTAAGCCAAGGTTCTTGGCGTAGGCATATTCAAGGCCGGCCTTCACCTGTTGTTTGAACAGCCTATTAAAGCTCCAGTTCCCTACAAGCTTAAGGTTGATATCCAATGGGCGGCTGTCCGACTTAAATTCTCCTACATAGGATGGGGTCATAAAGATAGCCTCATGGCTTCCTGAAACCATGGAGTTCATCAAAATAGTGGCAGTCCTTGCCTGCACCAGCTTTTGCATGTCAATCTGGTTGGAAGATAGCCTAGCATTAATCCCAAAAGTTACATTCCTGAATGTTGATTTAGGATTTGAGGAGAATAGTTTGAAGGTATTATTGAAACCGAAGAACTGCACATTGTTCTTGTAGCGATCCGTTAGTTTATAATCATTATCAGGATCTAATCGTTCATTGTCAATGGTGGTATTGAAGTCCAGTCCATGGTTCCAAATGAAACGATAATTGTTTAAGTTCCAAGTTTTCTCGCCCCTAATGGAAGTATTGATTCTTTTGAAGGTATTATAGATATCCGTGACATTACTTCTGGAATTGAGGTAACCGCCATCAATGTTCAGTTTATAGGAACCAAATTCGAAGCCTTTACCAACTCCGAGCAATTTACTAAAACCATCAGCTTTAATTCTTGCAGTCCAAGGTTCATAACCTTTAATTCTATCGATCAGGACAACACCTGAAGTCAGGTTACCATACTCTACGGATGGAATCCCTCGGATAATCTCCACTTTTTCAATATTATCCGTGGCAATGGTCCGCATATCCACAGCAATATTGGCAGTGCTACGTCCATTATTCATACTCCCCTGACCTAATTCAAATCCTGCAGTTGGATCAACCATGGATTGGGAATTAAGCTGCATTCCATCCACCGAAAACATGGTTCCCAAGGAACCTGTGGAATAAGCGGACATGGAAGCGCCATTGGCTGTCCTCAGGTTGATACCGTTGACTTGATCAAGGACTGGACTCTTGGTTTGTCCACCTGGGAGCAGTTCCAATAAATCGGTAAAGCTTGATGGCTGAAGATGCTGTATGGCATCTCTCGTGATGATTGAGCTCGTACCTATATTCTTGGACTCTTTGGCCGTGACATAAACCTCATCGATATTGACTTCATCTTGGTTGAAAACAATATGGGTTTCACGATTATTGTCGAGCTTTATGGTTCGGGTAATGGGTTTGAAACCAATATGGGAAAACTTAAGTAGATAGCTGCCCTGAGGTAGATTGGGAATAATAAACAGTCCTTGTTCATCACTCAGGCTGCTAAAGTTGGGTTTCTCCGCAATCTCGATATTTACATTGCCCAAGGCTTGCCCCTTACTGTCCTTAATGGAACCAGAAATGGAGAATAACTGAGCAAATGATACAAACGGAAGGCCCAGGAAGATTAGTAATATGTAGATGTTTTTGAGCAAAGACAATTAAGACTAATTCTAAACAGCGCAAAATAACGTAAAAATATTTACTTTTAGAAATAGCTTTTCCTTTAACTCTAGGAAGTTAAATTGGGATTGATTGAACTCAGGCGTTGAAATTTATAAAAAAAGCTTGTTGTGATTATTCAAAATCACCTTCCCCAGCTTTGTTATCATTCTCCAGTTTCTGCAATAGTTTTTCTACTTCTTCTTCTGAAGCTGTTAGTTTCGCCTTGCAGATAGTCAACAATTCAGATGCCCTATTGATCTTGGCTGTCAACTCATCTACAGCAATATCACCAGATTCGATGTCTGAAACAATATGTTGAAGTTCCTCGAACGCATCTTTATAGCTGTATTTATTTTCCATGGTTTGATTCTTTGTTTATTACTTTAGAAATGATCTTTCCGTCTTCCAATTGGATTTCCAGTTCAGAACCTATTTCAACTTGGTCCAGCTTGTGGACAGATTTACCGTCCATCCGCACGATACTAAAGCCTCTTTTTAATATATGAATGGGATTCACGATACCTAGCATTCTTTCCAAATGCTGCAGCTGGGCTTGATTTTCCTTTATGCTCTGTCTACTGAACCTGATCAAGTGGGCCTGTAGCCCGTTCAATTCCGCTTTATCTTTTAACAAGAGGGTTTTACTGTTCCAAGAAATTGAAGACACGATATGTTTTAATTTTAGATTTTCTTCTTCAAAGCTCCTTCTAACTGCTCGCAACATTCTTTCCAACGCATTATCCACAGGGATAGCAAAATTGTGGAACTTCTGTAAAAGGAAGTCCGCCAATTCGCTAGGCGTAATAGCGTTCTTATACGCGACCATCTCACTGACGGTTTCATTTGTGGAGTGACCTATCCCTGTGAGTACAGGAATTGGAAAGATGGCAATGGCCTTGGACAGGAAATAGTTGTTATAGGAACTCAAGCCGACATCTCCTCCTCCACCTCTAATGATGGCGACCGCATCAAAATCTTCTAATTTATTAGCAATGACCTCCAATTGCTTAATAATGGAGCTGATGGATTTATCCCCCTGCAATAAGGCAGGAAAGAGCGTGCATTCAATTTTATAGCCCCAAGGGTTACCGTTGATAATTTTAAAGAAATCGGAAAGCCCCTTACTGGTCTCAACAGAGATAATGGCCAATCGCTTAGGGATGAGAGGGAATGGAAGCCTTTTATTGGCGTCAAATATACCTTCTTCGGTCAGTTTCTTGATGCTTTCCCTTTTCTCTTTTTCCAGTTCTCCAAGCACAAAGGTAGGATCGATATCAATAATCTTCAGACTGAAGCCGTACAGCGGATCGTAGGATATACCCGCCTGGAATAGCATGGTAATACCTTCCCTTAAGGGTTCTCCAAGTACTTCCATGAACTGCCTGTTTATGCGTTCATAATCCATTTTCCATAAAATAGACCGCATTTCAGCAACCACCTTACCTTCTTTTTTCTCTAGTAGTTCGGGGTAGCAATGGCCTGAATGGGAATAATGGTTCAATTTGTTCATCTCCGCTTTAATCCAATAAAGACTCTTGTATCGCTCAGCAATCGTCTTTTGAATGCTTCGGGACACCTCTAGGAGAGTGAAAACGGTTTTATTGTCCATCAGTTCGGGCATTCTCAAATATACAGAATTATTACAGGTCGGGAATGCGTGTTTGTGCGTTTTATTAGTACATTTACAATAAGAAATCCTAAAAACAATTATGATTCGCTTTTTAAACCTCCTTACAATATTCCTGTTATGCGGGTATTCCATTAGTCAAGCTCAGTATAAACAGGTCATCAGCAATCAAACGGTTCTTCTGAACAACCAAAAGAACATCCTGCCCTTCAAGCGTTTGGATGAACGCAGAATAGCGGTCATCAGTACGGACAGTGTAAAATATGCACCCTTTATTCAGCAATTACAGCGATATGGTGAAGTAAAGAGCTTTGGTTTTGACCAATATGATGAACATACGAAATACTACAATACTATTATCGTTGCTGGTACGGAAGACGAGTTTAGACCGGATCAATTGGCGATGGTCATTCAATCTGCCGTAAATCGAAAGGATGTCATTCTCTGTAAATTCGGGAAGGATATCAATTACATCAATATAGGCTTGTCTTCTGCCAACCTAAGCCGATTTGCCAGCATCTTAACAGCACCTAGCTTAGATGAAGGTGCCCAGGAGAATGCGGCAATGTCCATCTTCGGTGGGTTAGGTATCACTGCCGGAACGAATAAAACAACGCAAACCCGACTACAGTACAGCAAAGGCAGACAGTCAGGCCTGGACATCGCCAAAATGACCAATCAGATCGATGCCATTGCGAAGGATGCTGTTGAGCAGCATGCCGCTCCGGGGATGATGGTCATGGCCATAAAAGATGGTCAGGTAATCTTTGAAAAGGCGTATGGCTACCATACCTACGAAAAGAAGCAGGCCAATAGCATTTATGATATCTATGACTTAGCATCCATCAGTAAAATTGCCGGCACGACGCCTGTTGTGATGCACTTACAGGAAAACAACATCATCAATCTGGATAGCACCATGGGACATTACCTATGGCAAGCGAAACAGAGCAATAAAGCCAATATTACCCTCAGGACCGTACTTTTACATGAGGCTGGTTTTACTCCTTTTATCCCGTTCTACAGGAACCTGAAACCTGGTGACCTTCAACGCACAAAAGATGATTCCCATCAAGTCAAGGTCGCTGACAATGCCTATCTAAAGAATAATTACTACCGAGATGTTATGTGGCCAGAGATGTTGAATTCTCCGGTTAAGCCAATCGGAAACTATGTCTATTCAGACATCAGCATGTATGTAATGAAGGAAGTCTCTGAACATGAAACTTCCACTCCAATGCAGGACTATGTCCAAGATATTTTGTACAGGCCCATTGGGATGAAGACCGCGGGATATCTTCCGAGAGATCGTTTCAACAAGGACCAATTCATTCCTACCCAACAGGACACCGCCTTTCGGAAGGTCCTGTTGCAAGGATATGTGCATGATGAGGGTGCAGCCATGGCCGGTGGAGTGGCTGGACATGCGGGCCTGTTTGCTTCTGCAAATGACCTTGCTATCTACGGACAGCTATTGCTGAATCGAGGCGAATATGGGGGCGTGAGGTATTATAAACCGGAGACCATCGATCTTTTCACCTCCAAACAGTCGAAAACAAGTCGCAGAGGTTTGGGTTTCGACCGATATGACCCTAAGAAAGTCGCAGACTACCCTTCTAAATTGGCAAATCCATCTGTATATGGCCATACCGGTTATACAGGGACTTGTATATGGGTAGATCCGAATAACCAATTGATTTATATATTTTTGTCAAATAGAGTACATCCGCAGGTATCTACAAAAATCTATGATCTGAACGTTAGGAGTCGTATACAGGATGTCATCTATGAAACCATTTTTAACGCTAAATAATGAAAAAGAAGTTTTTATTGACCTTCCTTCTCGGGGGTTCTATTTTTGCCAGTATGGGGCAGGATTATAAACAGATACATCAAGACCTGATCGTTGTGGATGGGCACAATGATGTGATCGTCGAAAGCATATTGCCTGGCAAGGACATCGGCAAAAGAATAAAAACCGGTCATACCGATCTACCCAGACTGAAAGAAGGTGGAGTGGATGTTCAGGTATTTGCCGTTTGGTCCGATGACAAGAAATGGAAGAAGAATGCCTACAAACATGCGAACGACCAAATTGATGCCTTAGAGAAATTGATTGCCAACAATCCGGATAAGATCGAACTGGCAAAGAGTTCTACAGATATAGAACGCATCAACAGAGAGGGAAAGATCGTTGCATTGATTGGAATAGAAGGCGGCAATATGATTGAGGAACGCCTTGATTATCTGGAGGCACTTTACGATCGTGGAGCCCGCTATCTGACCCTTACCTGGAACTACAACCTTCCTTGGGTGACGGCAGCTGCCATGGAAGTGAAGACCAAGGACAAAAAAGGAAAAGGCTTGACGGAACATGGCAAGGAAATTATCAGTAAGATGAACGACCTCGGTATGATGGTCGACCTTTCCCATGCCGGTGAACAAACATTTTATGATGTTTTGAGTATCACAAGCAAACCAGTATTGGTCTCCCACAGCAATGCAGCAGCATTGACGCCACATTATCGCAACCTGAAAGATGCGCAATTGGAAGCCCTGAAGAAAAATGGTGGTGTAGTAGGTGTCAATTTTTATTCTGAATTTCTTGATTCCAACTACCCGAAGAGAGTAAAAAAACTCTATTACAAAACCCACAAAAAAGACAGTACAAACAAGGAATTATCTATAGGCAAGATGTATGGTTCCCTTTCGCCAAAGCTAAAGCATGAAGCTAATGCCCCTTTTGAAAATGTACTTAAGCACATAGACCATCTGGTCGCAAAGGCGGGCATCGACCATGTAGCCATAGGATCCGACTTTGATGGCATTGAATCTCCGCCTCAGGAACTAGAAGATGTCACCAAATTCCCGGTCCTCACAAAAGCATTGCTGGAAAGAGGCTACAGCAAGGAAGATGTCGCTAAGATCATGGGATTGAACTTCCTGAGAGTCCTTAAGGAGAATGAGAAATAGGTTATAGACAATAGACACAAGACATAAGACATAAGACACAAGACAATAGACTCTTTCTGGCTCCCTATCCCAAATGACTGAGATAGTTGGCAGTCTTAGCCATTCTAATGTCTTGAATCTGTTGTCTACTGTCTAAAAAAGGAAAGGGTGGATTTTCAAAAATCCACCCTTTCCTTTTTTAAATATTTTGTTATCTAGAATAACGGAACTGTTGTTTGTCCATCATTCCCATTTGGTTTTTCATCAATTTGATCTGCTCTTCCAGCAATTTGTTTTTATCAGCTTTCTTAGCTTCGGCCAGAAGCTTTTCAGCTTCGCGCTTATTACGTTTTGCCATAGCGATACCAGCAAGGCTTAACTTGGCCAATGCCACGTTATGATCCATATGCAAGCCCATTGTCAAGGCTTTCTTGAAATATTTCTCTGATTGTAAAGGTGCTCTTTGAGATTCGATCAAGCCCAAAAGCATATGGTAGTAACCATATTGAGCAGAGATCAATTCCGTTTCGTAGTTCTTGATTTTCTTCAACCAAACTTCAGCTTTGTCCATACGTTCTTTGCGCAAGAACCATTGGGCGATAAGCATCTTCTCATTGAAGAACACGGTTACCCAAGCTAAAATAGTAATCAGGATTGCTAAAATCCCCCAGCCCCATTGACCAATCCAGAACAATGCAACCGTTCCGATCACCAACAAACTACAAATTATAATGCGAACTATATTTGACATAATTATGCTTAATACTGTAAGTTTGCAAATATCCGTTAAATTGCCGTAGTATCCAACTTGTTTACAGCAAAATAATGTAAAATTTTATATAAACATATGTCTGACCGTTTTGATTCTTCTTGGGAACCTATCATTAAGCCTTTATTCAACAGCACTGTCTTACAGGATTTATCCGAGTTTGTAATAAAGGAAAGAAGCCTGCACAAGGTTTTTCCTCCGCAGGACCTGGTTTTTAACGCCTTCAAATTGACCCCTTTTCAAAACCTGAAAGTAGTTATCTTGGGCCAAGACCCCTATCATAACGATGGCCAGGCACATGGGCTGTCTTTTTCGGTCCCTGCTGGAATTGCCATACCACCCAGTTTAAGAAACATCTATACCGAATTGGTGACTGACATTCCAGGATTTCAATACCCGAACCATGGCGATCTGACAAAATGGGCCAAACAAGGCGTTTTGCTCTTGAACGCAACCTTAACGGTTCGAGCACACGAAGCCGGTTCGCACCAGAAGAAAGGATGGGAATATTTTACGGATGAGATCATCAAAGGGATATCAGAGCAGAGCGAACATGTCGTATTCTTACTGTGGGGAAGCTATGCCATCAAGAAATCAGCATTGATCGATAGCAGCAAGCACCTTATCTTAACCGCTGTACACCCTTCACCACTATCGGTTTACAGAGGATTCTTCGGATGCGCCCATTTCTCACAGGCAAACAGTTACCTGCAACAACATGGGAAACAAGCCATTGATTGGCAAGTTTAGGCAGCTACGCGTACCTTTCCAATAAATTTTTGAATTTATAATCCTCGGTAGAGAGGACTTCAATATGATTGATCCTAATCTTCTGGTTATGCTGCAGGATATGGGTAAACATCAGATGGCTATCATAGGTAATCTCCCAATCCTCATGAAAATCCACAGGCTGGGACGCCTCGCCCAAAACAACGTATTCCAGGTTGCCTAAGGTCGAATATCGGCTGATCTCAATCTGCGCATCCGGTCTTTCGTGAAGGTAGTACCATGCCCCATCACCAACGCCGCCAAGATATTTCGCATGTTTAGGAACGGTGATAGGTTTAGACCCAAAATTAACGGCACCGATGATCAAGTCATTGGGCAGTAGA
The DNA here is from genome assembly GCF_024261425.1 of Sphingobacterium sp. LZ11T8. Classification (NCBI taxonomy): domain Bacteria; kingdom Pseudomonadati; phylum Bacteroidota; class Sphingobacteriia; order Sphingobacteriales; family Sphingobacteriaceae; genus Sphingobacterium; species Sphingobacterium sp. LZ11T8. Next base: position 650,303 of record NZ_JANBZY010000001.1, read on the forward strand.
TCCGCCTTGTTCCTGAACACATTATCTCCCAGCTGTTTAACCAGAAAAAAGAAAGACTTCCAACGGTCCATCTTGAATGACTGAAACCCGTCCGAAGGGCTATAGCTGTTCACCATCCTGCTCTTGCAAACATTCACGATATTGCTGATAGGGCTCGCTTTAATGGTTTCCGGCAGGTTGATACCGTGCCAGAAATGATATTTCTTGGAAGCCTTCATCAACATCCTGGTAATGAATCGGGAACAGTTGTTGTTATTCTTAGCGACAGCGCCATAGGGGTATGTACCCTCCTCTACGCATTTATCACCATAATCCTTGGCGATTTCAAAGTTGATATCGCTGGCCACGCTGAAAAAGACCCTTCCCTCACCATACATGGCACCTTTTAAGGGTTCGATTGCAGCAATGATCTCTTGGATGTTTTCGATCTGGCCATTCTTGAACTTAGCCTTGACCTTGATCTCCAGCATTGGGTCGGAATCCTTCGATCGTGCCCTTCCGTAACCTCGGGGGGTTATATAGCGGCCAAAATCATAAAAGAGCAACTCGCCCGTCTGGTGATTTACCAAGACAACACCGGTATGCCCAACCTTGAAGTTTAAATTTTTGACAATACCAATTTTTTTGAAAAACATCATCCATTTTTCATCTCCACGGATGGTAGCATCTGGCCATGTCAATATGATTGCAGAATCTTGATATGCCATCTTTAAAGATTAATATTCTAATGGTACAATTGGTTCTTTTTTACTGGTGGACATAATCATCATGGTTTGGAAAGTCTTCACAAAAGGAATCTTCGAAATCTTCTCCATGATTACCGCCTCATATGCCTTAATGTCTTTAACATATACTTTCAGCATGAAGTCGCAGTTACCTGTTACGTGGTGGCATTCGGTCACTTCGGGAATGGCACGAACGGCTTCCACAAATTCAGGAATGGCATTATGGGTATGGAAATCAAGGGAGATCTGAATGAATGATTTTATTCCTAATCCTAGCTTTTCCTCATCGACAAAAGCATGGTAACTCTTGATGAAACCAGAGTTCTCCAATTTACGGACCCGCTCCAATGTAGGGGCAGGCGAGAGACCAATATTGGTCGCCAGCTGTAAATTAGTTATCCTTCCGTTCTCCTGAAGAAGCTTTAGAATCTTCAAGTCCGTTTTATCTGGTTGGTAAGACATAGGCTTTTCAATAAAATTAAAGAATAGTAAATATACAAAATAATATTTGGTTTAACACAAAATGTATTTCTGAATTATTGGCGGGGTCTAATATAGACCGACTCAATCTATTGACTGACATTCAATTGATTTTATTTATATCAATCATTCTATTGTCATAATGTAATCATTCTAAATAGCCTTTAATGCAGAAGAAATGACATTTGTCATTTTTTTTGCGGTTTACTGTGTAGGTTGAACACAAAACAAGCTTTTTTCTGCATTATAAACCGTAACTTTGCAAATCAAAACCAATGGGAAAGAACCCATCATTAAAGTGAAAGAGATATGAGCACAAAAGACGACGATTTATTAAAAGAGTTAGAGCTCGAAGAATATAAGTACGGTTTTACGACCGACATTGAGATGGAGATCGCTCCAAAAGGTCTTAATGAAGATACCATCCGTTTGATTTCGAAGAAGAAAAACGAACCGGAATGGTTATTGGAGTGGAGACTGAAGGCTTTCCAACATTTCTTAAAAATGAGCATGCCGACTTGGCAAAACTTCAAGAACCCTGAAGTAGATTTCCAGGACATTTCCTATTACGCTGCCCCAAAACCTAAAAAACAACTTGATAGTTTGGACGAAGTGGACCCTGAATTATTGGCAACTTTTGCCAAATTGGGTATCCCCCTGGACGAACAGAAGGTACTTGCTGGGGTAGTAGCAGTTGATGCAGTATTTGATTCGGTATCTGTGAAAACCACGTTCCGTGAAAAACTGAAAGAACAAGGGGTTATCTTCTGTTCCTTCGGAGAAGCCGTACAAGAACACCCTGAACTAGTAAAACAATATTTGGGAACCGTAGTTCCTCAAACCGATAACATATATGCGGCCCTGAATTCAGCTGTTTTCTCGGACGGATCTTTCGTATACATTCCTAAAGGCGTTCGCTGCCCAATGGAACTTTCCACGTACTTCCGTATCAACGCAGAAAACACGGGACAGTTCGAGCGCACATTGATCATCGCTGATGAGGATGCCTATGTATCTTACCTTGAAGGTTGTACAGCACCGATGCGTGATGAAAACCAATTGCATGCTGCAGTTGTTGAACTAATTGCTATGCGTAATGCAGAGATCAAATATTCAACTGTACAGAACTGGTATCCTGGTGATAAAGACGGAAAGGGCGGAATCTATAACTTCGTGACCAAGCGTGGTATCTGTAAAGGTGATCACTCGAAAATCTCTTGGACACAGGTTGAAACGGGATCTGCCATCACTTGGAAGTATCCAGGAGTAATCCTGAAGGGAGACCATTCTGTAGGCGAATTTTACTCCGTGGCGATGACCCGTAACATGCAACTTGCAGATACAGGTACCAAAATGATCCACTTAGGAAAAAATACGCGTTCAAAAATCATTTCCAAAGGTATCTCTGCCGGCAAGAGCCACAACAGCTACCGTGGATTGGTTAAGATCGGACCAAATGCAGACAACTCAAGGAACTTCACCCAATGTGATAGTTTATTGATTGGCGACAGATGTGGAGCACACACTTTCCCATATATCGAGAGCAAGAACAAGACTGCTACCCTAGAGCACGAAGCAACCACTTCCAAGATCGGGGAAGACCAAGTATTCTACTTGAACCAACGCGGTATTGATTCGGAGAAAGCCGTAGGGCTTATCGTCAATGGTTATGCGAAAGAAGTATTAAATCAATTACCAATGGAATTTGCCGTTGAGGCACAGAAATTATTAGCGATCTCATTAGAAGGATCGGTAGGATAGAAATATAGAATAGAATATGTTAAGCATTAAGAATTTGCATGCGTCAATCGACGATAAACAAATATTAAAAGGACTGAATTTAGAAGTTAAGGCCGGCGAAGTTCATGCCATCATGGGCCCTAACGGAGCTGGAAAGAGTACATTAGGAAATGTATTAGCGGGACGTGACTCTTACGAGGTGACGGAAGGTGAAGCATTCCTAGACGGAGTGGATCTATTGGAGCTTTCTCCTGAAGACCGTGCTCGCGAAGGTTTGTTCTTGGCTTTCCAATATCCTGTTGAAATCCCAGGAGTTTCAAACATCAACTTCTTGAAGACAGCAGTAAATGATATCCGAGAATACAAAGGTTTACCTCCAATGGAAGCGAAAGACTTCTTGAAGACGGTAAAAGAAAAACAACAATTGGTAGAGTTTTCTGCTAACCTAGCAAACCGTTCCTTGAACGAAGGTTTCTCGGGAGGAGAGAAAAAACGTAACGAGATCTTCCAATTGGCCATGTTGAATCCAAAGCTTTCTATTTTGGACGAAACGGATTCAGGTCTGGATATCGACGCATTGCGAATCGTAGCGAATGGTGTAAACCAATTGCGCTCTAAGGACAATGCATTTATCGTGATTACACACTACCAACGTTTGTTGGATTATATCGTGCCGGATTATGTACACGTATTGCACAATGGTCGCATTGTAAAATCGGGAACAAAAGAATTGGCACTTGAATTAGAAGAAAAAGGTTACGACTGGTTAAAAGAATTAGATACGCAAAATGCCTAATCAGTTGTATTAAGAAACGAGGTAATGAGCGGATTGACAACAAATAACATGAGTACATTAGTAGCAAACTCCTTATTCCAACAGTTGACTTCAACATTTCAGGAACTGGAAACAAGCAATGATACGGCAGCGGTAAAAGCTCTTCGCGAAGAGGCTTACAGCCGTTTTCATGATCTTGGATTCCCTACTGTAAAGAATGAGGACTGGAAATACACGAATATCCATGCTTTGATCAACAGGAACTATCTGTTGAACGAGGATGTGGATGTTTCAAATTTAGATCTAAGCGCAGCGGACATCCCTGGATTGGATGCACACCGCATTGTGCTGATCAATGGTCAATATGTTTTGGCATTCTCTTCCTTGGAAGATGAGATCGGCTTGATCGTAAAACCTATCGAAGAGGCTCAAAATGAGCCGAAATTCCAAGAGCACTTTGCAAAACATGCAGATGCAACAGGAAGCACGACGGTAGCCCTGAACACTGCTTTTCACACTTCGGGAATCTTCCTGCAGGTGAATCGCAATAAGGTGGTTTCAAAGCCTATCCAAATCGTCCATGTCGCTACAGGGAACCAGGATTTCTTTGCACAGACCCGTAATCTATATATCCTTGAGCAGAATGCTGAAGTTGAAATCATCGAATCCTTTATCACAATGGATGGTTCGGCATTCAACCTGAACAACAAGGTTACCGAGATTGTCGTTGAAGAAAATGCGAAGATGCAACACTATTATTTGCAGTTAGCTTCAAATAACAGCCATTACATCAACCATACCGAGGTTTACCAAACGAAACACAGCTTGTACAACAACTACAACTGTAATTTCCCAGGTGTAGCCTTTGTACGCAATGATCTAAACGTTCGTTTGGACGCTGAACAGGTTGAATCGCACCTTTACGGGATCAACTTATTGGCTGACAATCAATTTGTAGACAACCATACCATCGTAGATCACATGAAACCTCATTGTGAATCATACGAATGGTACAAAAATATTCCACAGGACGAATCTACAGCTGTTTTCAACGGTAAGATTTTCGTTCGAGAAGATGCGCAGAAAACAAATGCCTTTCAACAGAACAACAACATGTTGATCGGCGACAAGGCGACTATCTATACCAAGCCACAGCTTGAGATCTTTGCAGATGATGTTAAATGTTCACATGGTTGTACCATGGGACAGTTTGATGATGATGCATTGTTCTACTTACGTGCTCGCGGTATCGGTGAAGAGAGCGCACGTATCCTGTTGGTTCATGCCTTTGCTTTTGACGTTACATCGAGGTTCTCTGATGAAAACGTAAGGAACTTTGTAGAAGCCTTGGTAGCAAAAGGATTAGAAAGAAAATAATAGTAGTGTAGTTTTAGTATAAAGGCGTCTTGGCGAAAGTTAAGACGCTTTTTTTTGTGTCATCAGTTTTCACGAATACCTTAATCCCATTTCCATTTTCGCCTCTCTAGGAAAGTATTTTTCTCAAAACATTTGAACTTCAGCCTCTTTGGTTTATATTTGCCATATGAGCACTTGCCAATTTGCACTATTCTTTATGGACCCTTGGATTTACTGAGTTAGATAAATCTTACGCGGTTTAATGAATCAGCTAATTTCCTTTTAGCTGCAGGTACAAACATTTCAATTTTATTTCATGGAAAAGAAACATTGGTTTAAAACCTATATCTATATATGGGTAGGGCAATTTGTCTCCTTGATAAGTAGCTCTGCCGTCAATTTTGCAATGATTATCTGGCTGAGCCTTGAGTTCAGGTCGGCGGAAGTCCTTGCCTTTGCCGCCATTTCGGGTCTATTGCCCCAGGCCATTATCGGTCCATTTGCTGGCGTGTATATCGACCGTTGGGACAGGAAGAAAGTCATGATATTTGCAGATGCTTTCATTGCCTGCTGTACTTTCATGATGACTTTCGCCCTGAAGGATGGAAACATCAATCTATCGCTGATCTATCTGCTGATGGTCTGTCGTTCCATAGGCTCTGCATTTCACCAGCCAGCAATGCAGGCAATCGCTCCGCTTTTGGTGCCAGAGGACCAGCTGTTGCGCGTTTCAGGTGTGAACCAGATCTTGCATTCTGTCAGTGCCATTGCCGGACCTGCATTGGGAGCCTTGGCCATTGCCAACCTACCGATCAACCAGGTCATTTACCTCGATGTATTGGGTGCAGCAGTAGCGATCACTAGCCTTTTGTTCATCAGCATTCCATATTTCAAGTCGGAAAGTAAAGCCTCATTAAGGCAGGTTTGGGGAGACCTGAAGCTGGGTTTCTTGGCCATCCACCAGAACAAAGGCCTAAACCGGATGTTTTTATACTCCATCATTGCCATGATGGGCATCCTGCCAGTTGCCATTATGTTCCCCTTACTGACCATCGAACATTTCAAAGGAGATAAATTTGAAATGAGCGTGATTGAAGTTATCTGGGGAGTAGGTATGTTGGTGGGAGGGTCTGCATTGAGTGCATTTAAGGTTTCCTTCAGAAAGATCCTTCTGATCAATTATATGCATATCCTACTGGGATTGACCTTTGTGTTTTCCGGTCTGTTACCAGCGTCCATGTTTATGGTTTTTGTGGTATTGACAGGAATAGGTGGAGCATCCATGTCGATATTCAATGCGGTATTTATGACCATCATCCAAGAAGAGATTGCTCCGGAAATGTTGGGCAGGGTATTTTCCCTGTATTTCAGTTTTGCAATCATCCCAAGTCTGATCGGGTTGTTGTTCGCCGGAAACATTGCAGATCATATTGGCGTAGCCAATGCATTTATTATTGCAGGTGTACTATGTGTGTTATTGGGTATAATATCGTTTATGACGCCGAGTTTAATGAAGTTGGGGATAAAGAAGGAGTAGATGATGTTTGTTAATTTTCCGAACTCCAGAGGGCAATGTCATTAAGTTAAGAAAAAAACAAAATTTAGGTTCTTCGTTACTTTTGAAGCCCAAAAGTACCAAACCGACGAAGGAGCTCACGGATACCAAAAACAAATCGAATCCGTAAAGGCTTCGGCCCATTTAAGGTGGCTTTTCGCACGGGCTCCCACACATGGATAGAATGCCTTGTTGTCGGGAATATCTTTCAATAGATCAACCCATTAAAAGGGATGATCTATTGAAAGCATTCCAAGGCCAATCCCATCGCACAAGTCGACGGCATTCTAACCATTTTTCCGCCAAGGAAATGAGCCGGATGCTAAAGGACTTCCTGCGGAAGGATGGTTGTTTGTATAAATTGGGAACCCCTGGAAGGGGTGACATCTTTGTAGTAAATCGGATTGTTAATCGGATAACCCACAGTGTGGGTGAAATATTTTTTAATAATTCCCTCATATTGGGCCAAAGCAATAAAAAATGGTTTCCTCATCTTGCGATTTGGAATGACCGATTTTCCTTAAAAAAAATAAAAATAGATTCTTCGTTGACACTCTGAATCCCTCTCTTGCACAACTGCTATTCTGAACGATGAGTGAAGAATCTGTACGGTTCTTCTCTATACGAACGTGTCATCCTGCACCTAAGGTGCAGGAACTGAAAGCCAATACAATCTATGTTATTTTTGATTTTAAAGGTTTGCATTTTTCCGAGATACTTCTGATGAACCTCAATATGACCCAACCATTTTAGCCAAAATTCCATCCATCCACCTCACCCCTCTTTTATTACCCTGCCCAATGAAAACCGCTAAAATATAGCTTCTAATCCTGCTTCTTGTTATGATAACTAACTTCAATCTGGGGATTGATTTTCAGGAGGGCATTGACAACTTCCTCATTATCTATTGGCGAGATATAGACCTCTTCATATTTATCATAATAGATAATCAGACCTTTCATGGCGGTTGCTGGTTTCATTCCGCTATATAAATTTTTGCCAACCTCAATGCGCCTAATCGAATCGACCTTGACCTTTCCAAAAAACACTAAGCAGCGATATCTTAAATATTCAGAATCGATTTTATAGGAGGTCGTGAAATAAGTAATCAGATAAAAGACGAGAACGCAGGCTACTAAGGTTGGAAGGACTGTCAAATACTTTGACAAGGGTGCTTTCGATATAGCCAAAATCCCCGTAAACATTGGTATTAAGATTGCAAAAAGGATCAGGAGGTAAAAATTATCCCATTTGGATTTATAAGTAGCCATTCCCTAAAATAACAAAAGCTTCCAATATTTGGAAGCTTTTGTTTGGAGCGAAAGACGAGATTCGAACTCGCGACCCCAACCTTGGCAAGGTTGTGCTCTACCAACTGAGCTACTTTCGCTTGAAGTGCTACAAAAATACAATAATACTTGATTCTTGTCAACATTAAGCGTGATATTTTTGCAAATAATTGTGAAATTATAGCGTGGCCATGATAGCATCCACACAATTCATTCCATCAATCGCGGCAGATACAATTCCACCTGCATAACCAGCACCTTCTGCACATGGGTATAAACCAGCGACTTGCGGATGTTGCAAACTATCTTTATCTCTTGGAATGCGTATCGGTGATGATGTCCTGGACTCTACCCCTACCAAAATTGCTTCATTACTATAATACCCTTTCATCTTCTTTCCAAAGATCGGTAATGCCCCTTGTAATGCGGTATGCACAAATTTTGGCAACACTTCACGCAGATCTACCGAACGTGTTCCGGGTTTATAGGAATTCTCGGGAAGATCAAGGGAAACTTTGTTCTGTACGAAGTCCACCATTCGCTGTGCTGGGGCAACGAGATTGCCTCCGCCCAGTTGAAAGGCTTTCTGTTCAATCTGTCGCTGAAATTCCAATAGGGCAAACGGATCTTGATCTGAACCCACAACATCCTCCAGGTTAATCTGGATGACGGTACCTGAATTGGCATGCGGATTATTTCTTTTGGAAGGAGACCAGCCATTTACCACGATTTCATCCTGATCAGTGGCACATGGAGCGATAATACCTCCGGGACACATACAAAATGAAAATACACCACGGCCGTCCACTTGTTCGACCAGACTGTAATATGCTGGCGGAAGGTTCTCCGGACGGATGGAGCAATGGTATTGGGCTGAATCAATGACCGCTTGGGGATGTTCGATGCGAACACCCAGGGCGAAAGGTTTTGCTTCCAACAGCCAATTTCTTGAACGGAACAGCTCAAAGATATCGCGTGCGGAATGGCCCGTTGCGACGATCACATGATCTGCTTTTATGATCCCTTCACTTTCGGTCTTAACCCCTTCTACCTTGCCGAACTGCTCTAATATATCTGTGACTTTACAATCGAAATGAACCTCACCGCCCATTTCAATGATTCTTTCACGGATACTCTCGATGATATGTGGCAATTTATTGGTTCCAATATGCGGTCGGGCATCTACTAAGATGTCCTCGGTTGCACCATGTTCCACAAAGATGGAAAGGACCTGTTGCACATCGCCACGTTTATTGGATCTAGTGTACAACTTACCATCGGAATAGGTTCCGGCACCACCCTCACCAAAACAATAATTGGATTCCGGATTGACGAAGCCTTCGCGATTGATCTTGGCAAGATCCCTTCTCCGGTCCTGCACTTTTTTCCCTCTTTCCAGCACGATAGGTTTCAGCCCCAATTCAATGCAGCGATAGGCAGCAAACAGTCCTGCAGGACCGGCGCCGATGATAATCACGGGCTTAGCGTCCTTTACGTTTTTAAGTGCAGTATGGTAATCAGGGAGTTGTACAGGTTCGTCGATAAAGAAGACGACCCGCATACGGAAGAGCACTTGCTTTCCACGAGCGTCTATGGAACGCTTACGGATATGGAAACCATCGATTTTATGAGTTGGAACACGAAGTTTTTTGGCTCCTTCAGCGCGGATTCGGTTCTCATCCTGAACTAAATCAGGACTAATGGCAATTTCAATTTCTTTTTGCATAGTCTGTTGGGGTTTTATCCCAAAAATCTTGGCAAAGATACCAAAAACTGACAGAATTTCGTGTTTAGGAAGAGTTGGTATGTCATTTGATATTGCTTTTTTGTGAAAACAAATTCTTACTTTTAAATATTACTTGTAAAAACATTACACATGAAAAGATTATTAATCGTATTTGTAGGTTTATTAACTGCTCTTTCTTTCAGTTCTTGTGGGTACAACACCATGGTATCCAAGGACGAAAATGTAAAAGGAAAATGGGCACAAGTTGAAAACGCCTACCAACGTAGAGCGGACTTGATCCCTAACTTAGTAAACACCGTAAAAGGAGCTGCACAGCATGAACAAGGTACATTGACCGCTGTAACAGAGGCTCGTGCAAAAGCGACTTCCGTACAAGTAGATCCAAACAATTTGAGCGAGGAAGCGATTGCTAATTTCCAACAAAACCAAGATGGACTTTCGCAGGCCATCGGACGATTATTGGTAAGCGTAGAATCTTATCCGGACTTGAAAGCGAATGCGAATTTCCAGGAGTTACAGGCACAGTTGGAGGGTACTGAAAACCGTATTTCCGTAGAGCGTAGAGCCTACAATGAAGCGGTTCAGGATTACAACACCACTGTTCGTAGCTTCCCGAACAACATTATGGCAGGAATCTTTGGATTCAAGGCAAAAGGAACATTTAAAGCGACTGAAGGTTCTGACAAAGCGCCTACAGTGCAGTTTTAATGAATTTTTATTGTTGTTGACATAACGTAAAGATGAATGTTGGGGGCTTTCACTTCTGCATTCATCTTTTCTATTTTAAAGCCTCATGGAGATATTCAATCAAGAAGAACAAGAGAAAATAGAACATGCGATAAGCCTAGCGGAGAACCTGACATCGGGCGAGATCCGTCTGGTCGTTGAGCGCAGGGTTCATGACAAGGAAGCGATTGACCTGGCAAAGGATTATTTTGAAAAGCTCAAGATGCATCAGACGGCATTGCGCAATGGGGTATTGATTTACCTGGCGACGGATGACCATCAATTTGCCATTATCGGCGATGCCGGTATTGATCAGAAAGTTCCGGAGGATTTTTGGGAATCTACAAAAGACCTGATGTTAGGTTCTTTTAGAAAGGGAGATTATGTCAGTGGTTTGATTGCTGGCATCGAAAAGGCCGGTGAGCAATTAGGCAGGTATTTCCCGCGGAGATCGGATGATGTGAATGAACTTCCGAATGATATTTATTTCGGTAAATCTTAATTTTATGCAGAAAACATCACAAATTGTGAAATTTTCAACCCGTATATTATTCAGCTTTTTTATAGGCTTAATATTTCATTTACAAGCCATAGCACAGGATTTTCCTCCTGTAGCGAAGGATTTAGTAACGGATTATACAAATACCCTGAGTTCCAGCCAGAAGAAACAGCTTGAACAGAAGTTATTGGCATTTGAAGATTCCTCAAGTATTCAGATTGCGGTCGTGGTCATGAATAGCACTGGCGACTACGACATTGCAGACTATGGGGATCGCCTTGCCAAGCAATGGGGCGTAGGAAACAAGAAATATGATAATGGTATCTTGTTTTTGGTTGCCCTTGGAGACCGTGCAGTCACTATCCGTACGGGTTACGGATTAGAGGGTGCAGTTCCTGATGTCATTGCTTACCGAATCATTGAGAACGAGGTCAAACCAGCCTTCCGCCAAGGAGATTATTTCCAAGGCATTGACAATGGAACAAATGCATTGATATCCTATACCAGAGGAGAATATCAGGCTGACCCTCGGGACGGCTATTCGACAGAAGGTGGCGGTGGAGTGCCTATCATATTCATTGTAATCGGTATCATCATATTAATTTCCATTATTTCCAAATCTGGAGGTGGCGGCAAAAATGGCGGTGGTAAGGTAATGGGTGGCCGAGGTTCATCTGACCTGTTCTGGTGGACATTATTGAACTCATTGGGCCGTGGTGGCGGCGATAATGATGGTGGTGGATTTGGCGGCGGCTTCGGCGGCGGTGGAGGCGGCGGCTTCGGAGGTTTCGGAGGCGGTGGCTTCGGCGGCGGTGGTGCCAGCGGAAGATGGTAATGGAACGATTAATGTACTATAGTAAAAAACGTAAAACAATAGATATGAAAAAAACAATGTTAGCTGTACTGGCAGCAGTCCCTACTTTGCTTTTTGCCCAAGAGGACTTTTCCATCAAAGGAAATATAAAGGATGTGAATGCGCCAGCGAAAGTGTATTTGATGTATGTAGACGGCGGACAACGCCATATTGACTCTGCTAATGTTGATAAAGGACAGTTTACCTACAATGGTATTGTATCAGAGCCTACACAGGCACAGATGATATTATCTGCCGATGGGAAACCATTGAACCAGATTGAAACACCGGATATGACCATGCTTTACCTTTCTAAAGGGGTAATCAAGGTTACTGGGGATAAAATGGCAACCGCTGAAATTTCAGGAAATGAGATCAATACTGATTTCAGCAAATACAAAGCATCAATTAAAGCGGTAACAGATCAGTTTGAAGCATTAAACAAGGAATACCAAGCTGCAAGTCCTGACCAACAACAGGACGAGCAATTCCTGACGAACCTGCAAGGAAAGGCTGAAGGATTATTCAAACAACAAACTCAGCTGAACGAGCAATTCATCAAAGATAATCCAGGCAGTTATGTGACTTTAGGGTTATTGGATGAAATGGTAAGTGCGCAAACCGTAAATAATGTGGTAGCGCCGGCTTATGAAAAGCTTCCTGCTGCTTTAAAAAATTCTACACGTGGAAAAGCTTTGGCAGCAAAGATCGAGAAACAAAAGAAGGTTGCCATTGGATCAGTAGCTCCAGAAATCGCATTGCCTGATACAACCGGTAAAGTGGTTGCATTATCATCTTTACGTGGAAAATATGTCTTGATTGACTTCTGGGCAAGCTGGTGCGGACCATGTCGTCATGAAAACCCGAATGTAGTTGCTGCATTCAATAAATTTAAGGACAAGAACTTTACTATCTACGGTGTTTCCCTAGATCGTGAAAATGGTAAAACAGATTGGTTAGAGGCTATTAAAGCTGATAATCTTTCAGGATGGACCCAAGTTTCTGACCTTAAGTTCTGGCATTCACCAGTAGTGGAACTCTATGGAATTGAGGGTATTCCCCAAAACTTCCTTTTAGATCCAGAAGGTAAGATCATTGCAGTTAACCTTCGTGGTGAAGCTCTTGAGGCTAAACTTGCTGAAGTAATCAAATAAGCAAAAAACATCATAAAAAAACTCCGGGAAATTATCTCGGAGTTTTTTTTATTTATGCCTTATCTAACCAAACAATATTCTGAAGACATCTTCTAGGGTGGCCACTGGCCTGACCAGGATCTGATATCTTTTCACATCCAATCCTTTGGTATTATATTTTGAGATAAAGATCTGTTCAAATCCTAATTTTTCGGCTTCTTGGATTCGCTGTTCGATCCGGTTTACCGCCCTGATTTCTCCAGACAGGCCAACCTCAGCTGCAAAAGTTATATTAGACGGGAGGGCTATATCCTGCTGAGAGGAAATAAGCGCTGCAATCACGGCTAGATCAATTGCTGGGTCTTCCACCCTTAATCCTCCGGCGATATTCAAGAATACATCCTGAGCACTTAACCTAAATCCAAAGCGTTTTTCAAGTACCGCCAAGAGCATGTTCAACCTTTTCGTGTCAAAGCCGGTGGAACTTCGCTGAGGCGTTCCATATGCGGAATTGGACACTAAGGCCTGCACCTCGATCATCAGCGGCCTCATGCCCTCTAACATCGCTGCTACGGAAATTCCACTGACCTGTTCCTCCCTTTGCGAAAGCATAATTTCCGATGGATTGGAAACCTCCCTTAGACCTGAGCCTTGCATTTCGTAAATCCCCAGTTCCGAAGAAGATCCAAATCTATTCTTTACTGCTCTCAGGATTCGATATACATGGTTTCTATCTCCTTCAAACTGCAATACGGTATCCACCATGTGTTCCAATACCTTTGGTCCTGCAATAGATCCGTCTTTGGTGATATGGCCAACAATAAATACCGGAGTATTGGTTTCTTTGGCAAATCGAAGCAGTTCAGCTGTACATTCTCTGACCTGAGATACCGAACCGGGAGCCGATTCGATCTGGGCAGTATGTAAAGTCTGTATGGAGTCGATGACGAGCACATTGGGTTCCACTTGATCGATCTGTTTAAAGATGTTCTGCATGGATGTTTCGGTCAGGATATAACAATTCGCATTGGAACTTTGGGCTAGCCTTTCCGCTCGCATCTTGATCTGCTGTTCGCTCTCTTCCCCAGAAATATAAAGTGTTTTTACCTTAGGAATGGAAAGGGCCAATTGCAACATCAAGGTAGATTTCCCGATTCCCGGCTCCCCGCCGATCAACACTAATGAACCCGGCACAATTCCTCCCCCTAGAACACGGTTGAATTCTTTGTCAGGAGTCAGGATCCGTTGTTCTTCGGAGTATACAATCTCATGGATGACCGCAGCTTTGTTCGTTCTTTTCTGTATTCCAGGACCTGTACTGGTACTTCGCCATTCGGGAACACGGCTAGATGCCTTTTCCACAACCTCTTCCACAAAGGTATTCCATTGCTTACAGGAAGGACATTGCCCCAACCACTTTGGAGATTCATATCCACATGATTGACAGAAATATGCTGATTTTGTTTTTGCCATTGAGCGAATTTAAAAAAATGTATCTACATGTTGTAACAATACCTTACTATTGTCGACAAATACCAATAAATGATTGAGAACCTAGAGCAAGAATTTGTAAATCTTTTGGAGGATAATCAGAACATCCTACACAAGATCTGCAAGCTTTACACAGCAGATCTGGCATCCCACCAGGACTTGTTCCAGGAGATGGTCATTCAATTGTGGAAATCGTATCCAAGGTTCAAAGGTGAGTCAAAGTTTTCCACTTGGGCCTATAGGGTTTCCTTGAATACGGCCATATCATTATATCGAAGTAAAAAGACAAAGATTGCGACCGTTGATTGGGATCAATCCCTAGCCAACATCCGCTATGAGGAATACAATTCGGAGACTGAAGACCAGTTAAAACACCTATATGATGCCGTACGGCAATTGAATGATATCGACAAAGCTTTGGTCTATATGTACCTCGAAGACAAGGACTATACAGAGATCTCAGAAACATTAGGGATCAGCGAAGTTAATGCCCGGGTCAAAATGAATAGAATCAAGAACAAACTGAAAGAAATGCTAACAAAGAAAGGAGTGGTTTAATGGATGAACTAGATTTTCTAAAACAACATTGGCAAAAAGACCAGGGTTTTCCTAAAGTAAACAAGGAGGAAATCCGAAATATGTTGCACAAGAGTTCATCCTCCCTTGTGAAATGGATCTTTATTATCAGCATCATCGAATTATTTCTTGGGGTACTATTAAATGTGTTCGTATTTCTTTCTGACACGGACCCAGAAAAAATGCCCTATCCGCTGGAACTGCTCACGAATTTTATTGATGTGGTTTCCTATATCATCATCCTTTATTTTATTTATTCCTTTTTCAATTCTTATAGAAAGATAAAGAACACCAATAATACCAAGGAGCTTTTGTCCAATATTTTGCTAACCAGAAAAACAGTTACCTATTATATTCGCTTCAATATTTACATGATTTTGGTCGGATTGGGAATAACCGCTCTGAGAATGATTTGGGAAGAGGACGTCATCCATAAATCCGTTGGCCATAACATCTTGTTTTTTACCTTCCTGGGAATCGTCATTTTCCTAATCGGATGGGCCATGATTGCTTTCGTAAAATGGATCTATAAGCTGATCTATATCAGGCTGGTCAAAAAATTGGAGAAGAATTACGAAGAATTGGAAAGATTGGAAAGAGAAGAAGGATAGATCTATCCAATATGTCAAATCGAAAAGGTTATTATCAACAATCCATAAACGAAAAAAGGAGCATTATTGCTCCTTTTCTTGTTCAAGATCTATAAATGCATCGAGGAATTGGCCTTCCTCTTCCAAGGCATTGAAAACGATTTTAACCATTTTCGCGTTCTTTATTTCTTCTGTCATAGGTGTCAATTTCAATTTGATATTGACGGGTTTGTCTTGATGTAACAGGTAATTCAGGTAATTTTCTCTATCAGAAAGCTGCACGATTACCCTATCGATCTGCACGGAGGTTAACATATGCGATTCTTCCTGCGCATCGATCAATGCAGTAGCGAATACATTCAACCTAAATTCCCTAGGGTTCTTGTCATAAGATATGGCAAACAGATCAACCACTAAAGTGTCACCAGATGCCGTTACCGACTTTAGGTCAAACTGTATATCATCGACAACATTTAAGTTAGGATCTTCTTGGGCCTGCGAATTTTTTGGTAAAAAAAACACCACAGCAAGTCCAAGAAACCATATAATTTGTTTCATACGTTCGAATTAACGAAGCCTTTCGGCTGATTTAATTAATTTATTATCATTTCTGATTCCACGAATAGCAAAGGATAAGCATAGAATAGAAATCGGCAGAAGGAAAAATCCAATACCAATATTGTTAGCTCCAATATGCTGATTGATCAGATCAAGGATGTTGTTTGCTGTAATAAACATCCAAATAGCAAATAAACAGATCAATACCACTTGCACTAAGATCAGGTTCAACTGCAGTTTTCGGTTTTTATATTGGAATATGATAAAGATGGGGATCAAAGCCAGAACCACAGTAGCAATGGTCATCAATAAAAAGCCAGTTTCTTTAGTTGTAACGTTATTTGCTGAGGAATATACGCCAGTTACATAGATGTTTTTTCCAAGTCCTACCAAATCAATGTAGCCTACAAAAGGGAACATGAAAAGAGCAAATAAAACTAGGCTTGAAAGCAATAACCAAACGGTTTGAATACGCTGTATCATATTTATAGATTATTTATATCGCAAATATAATACAAACAACTTAAATAGATTTTGGTTTCTGCATGGTAAATGGTTCATTGCCGTGGGTTTCTGATACAGTTACACCAGAATCTCAATATCGATGCTCGTTCCTTTGCCTACTTCGGAGCGGATATCCAATTTACCATGGAGGTAATTCACCCTAATTTTTACATTGGTCAAACCCACTCCATCTTTTGAATCATCCATTATTTGATCGGACTTAAAACCCTTGCCATCATCTTCAACCGTAATAAATACCACATTATCTTCGACACTGCATTGCACCAAGATATGTTTGGCTTCCGAATGTTTCAGGGAGTTATAGATCAATTCTTGAATGATCCTGTAAATATGGGTCTGCTGTTCTTGGCTGAGTACATTAAACAATCCATATAATTGCAGTTCGATCTTGGTATTGGAATTCTGCAGACTCTTACACAGGTCACCTAATGATACGGCAAGACCAAAACGACGCAGGGATTCAGGCATAAGGTTATGGGAAATCCTTCGCATTTCTGTAATGGCAAAATCCATATCGACTAAAATGGAATTCACTTTATCATTTGGATTGGACAATTGAGTGTCCAAGATTTTATATTTGATAGAAGCCAATATACTGCCTAGGCCATCATGCAAATCCCTAGAGAGCCTGTTCCTTTCTTTTTCTTCTCCATGCAACATGGCATCAAGGGACAGCAGTTTTTGTTTTTGCTTTTCCTCGAGTAGTTTTTGGTTATTGTTGATTTCTTGTTGCTGCAGCAATCTTTTGTTTTTCTGGTGATTCTTGAACAGGAAATATCCGATCAATAATAGGATGATCGCCACCAAGGCAATGATGATACGGGTATTTTTGATATCGCTCTCGGTTTTCTCCCGTTCTGTCTTTAAGGAAAGGATCTCACCTTCTTTCTCGAGGGTCTGATATTTTACTTCATAATCCATTAAGGACTCTCTGATCCGCCTGTTATACATGGTATCCTGAAGGACATCCTTCTTTTTCACCCATTCCATGGCTTTTTTATAGTCCTTTAATCCTTCATAGATTTTGACATATGCGATGGCGATGTTCAAACTGTCCTGAAAGAAAGTATAACCTATATCCATCCTTTTTTCGACATATTCATTCAAATCCTTGAATGCAGACTGAAAATCCTTTTTGCTGAGGTTTATCAGTGCCCTTTGGTAATATAAACTGGTCAAGGCACGAGGGTTTGGCTCCCCTTCTTTTTTAAGGTATTCAATGGATTTATCCATATGGATGAGCGATACATCATAGTTCTTTTTAAATCGATTGTAGACCGAATGCACAAAATGATAGTCGCTTAAGGGCAAGGAACCTTTATGCCTCTTGATAAATTTCTCATAATTTAACATGACCTTTTCAGACATGACACTATCATCCATTGCATTTAAGGAAACGACCAGAAGCTTATATACCTCATTCATGGTATAGGGGTCATATTTTCCCTTATTCAGGTGCTCCAATGATTCCAATAGATATTTATTGGCTTCAGTATATTGCAGATTGTTCCAGAAATTCAGTCCGATCTTATAGAGGATATTTCCGGTGATAATATCATCATTGGCTTCCTTGGCCATTGGCAGCGCCCTATTGACCAAGATTTCCAACATCCTGATATGTTTATCCTGCCATTGGTAGGCCGAAGCCATATTGTTCAATAATTTAGCCCTTAGCCATTTCGCTTTGTTTCCCTCAATCTTGGCCAGTTCTGCATCGGCTTCTTCGAATAGACGGATCGCTTTTGGCAGGTCATAATCCATATAAAACAGTCCTTCATATACTTTGCCCATCCCATTGGCGACGGGAAATTCATTTTTATACAGGAGACCCTGTTTCAGGTAATTGTGGGCTGTGGCAGAATCTGAATAGGAGTAGTAAAAAGACAGTTCAAAGATATTAAAAGCTTTCTCTTCAACACTTAGGTCGGTTTTTATGATTTTTTCTAGGCTATCAATTTCTGCTTGATAGGGCCTTTTTACCTGTTCTCCTTTAGCTGTGGGAACAAGTAGGCACAATAGCAGCAGGATTGGCAATATTTTGCACCTAGCTTCCATAAATAATGCTTATCTGTAGGTTTTTATTAAATAGAAATAGGCAGTGAAAATCACTGCCTATGCATGATGTGTATAAAGATAAACTATTTTTCGATTTTTATAGCAATACCTTCATCTTCGATTGCCTGCACCGATTCATCGGTTATCAAAGGGCTAGTTTTCTTTAGCGCCTCAAAAAGCTCTTCAGCATCGCCTTTGAACTGTACATTTAATGTCGAACCTGATGCTTTATATTTCATTTTCACATCAGAAACCTTTTTATTGGATTCCAATCCAGAGGAAATGGTTTTCAATTCAGCAAGATTTACCCCTTCAATTAAGACTACCAGTTCGGCAGCAGCAGCATTATCGCCTTTTTTACCTAAAAGCCCACCTAATTTACCGCCAATACGTCCGGCCTTATTCGAGGTATTGTCTACCTTATTGGATGTGTTTTCCACCTTGTTCAATGCTCTGTCGATTTTGTCCAAAAATCCCTGAGCAGAAGCTGCATATGTACAGCCTAAAAATAATGTTAGTATGATTATTACCTTTTTCATGATCTATGAGTTTTATTATTGGACTAAGGTAGAGCTAATTAGCACGCAAAAACATACCCAGATAAGTGGTAAATTATGTACTTGTATTCAAGTACAAGGCATTCATCTGGAACAGGTACAATCCTGGACCTGCCTTAATTTTTTACCTGATCTTTATAATTGCGCATATGAGCTAATTTGATATTAATTACCTTTGCATGGTGGAAGAACAAATACCTAAATACTTTTTGGAAATAGCATACAATGGAACGGCCTACCATGGTTGGCAGATCCAGGATAACGCTGTCTCTGTTCAGGAAAAACTGAACCAAGCTCTTTCGATTTTACTTCGCGAAGAAGTAGAAACGATAGGCGCAGGACGTACGGACAGTGGGGTGCATGCCAAACAGCTATTTGTTCATTTCTCCAGTAATGCTCATGTTTTGGAGAACAAGGAGAGGTTTGTCCATTCCCTGAATGCCCTGATGCCTTTTGACATTTCAGCAAAACGCTTGATTGGGGTAGCTGTAGAGGCCCATGCTCGCTTTGATGCCACGCAAAGGAGTTATGAATACCATGTACATTTCCAGAAGGATCCCTTTCAACATGGGTTTTCATGGCAGCTGCGCGACAAACCGGATGTTGAAAAAATGAACATTGCAGCCCTAGATTTGTTAGGTAGGCAAGATTTTTCTTGTTTCAGCAAATCGAACACACAAGTATTCACCAATTATTGCGATATTAAACGTGCAGAATGGTTGTGGGAAGGCGAAAGATTGGTATTCCATATTTCTGCAGATCGTTTTCTGCGAAACATGGTTCGGGCAATAGTTGGAACCCTGATGGAAATCGGCCTAGGCAAGAAACCTATAGAACATATTAAAGAGGTAATTCAAAGTATGGATCGCTCTAAAGCTGGCACTTCGGTTCCGGCCTGTGGGCTTTACCTAACAGAGGTCCATTATCCATATATTGATTAAAACGAAGATTTTGGAAAAAGACAAAATTTCAGGAAATGCATACGACAGTAAACTACTGGGAAGGTTAGCTAAATACATCCGCCCCTATATGCCTGTTTTCTGGGTTTCCGTTATACTAACGATATTACTTGCAGCTGTAGCTCCTGCCCTTCCGCTATTGGTGGAATATACCTTAGACCATTATATATTATCCGGAAAAGGGGAAGGATTGACTAACATGCTTCTATTGATGTTTGCCCTTTTGATAGCGCAAACCATCATCCGTTATTTCCATACCCTGATGACCAATACCCTTGGACAATCCGTTATCCGGGATATCCGCATCCAGGTTTTCAACCATATCACCAACCTAAGGTTAAAATATTTCGACAATACCCCGATCGGTAGATTAATCACCAGGACCATCTCTGACCTGGAAACCATTGCCAATATCTTTTCGGAAGGTCTGATCCAAATTATTGGCGACCTTCTGCAGTTGGTCGTTATCCTAGGGGTAATGTTCTATACGGATTGGAAATTGACCTTGGTCGTTTTGATTCCTATGCCACTGATGATTGCTGCGACCTATATCTTTAAGGAAGCCATGAAGTCAGCATTCCAAAGTGTCAGGCTATGGGTTTCCAATCTGAATACCTTTCTACAGGAACATATCTCTGGCATGAGCGTTATCCAATATTTTGCCCGGGAAGACCAAGAGATGCGCAAATTCAAGGCTATCAATGCGGAACATAGAAATGCGCATATCCGAGCGAATTGGTATTTCTCGATCTTCTTTCCGGTATTGGAAATTATTGTGGCCATTGCAACAGGTCTATTGGTATGGTACGGGTCCAAACAGATCTTGGCCGATGTCATTTCTCCGGGTGTAGTGGTCGCCTTTATCATGTACATCAACATGATCTTTAGACCAATACGCGAGTTAATCGATAAGTTCAACACCCTTCAGATGGGAATGGTCTCTGCTGAGCGTATCTTTGATGTGCTAGATACCGATGAATTCACCCCAGATGAAGGAAATTACAAACCGGAACATGTAAAGGGAGAGATTACCTTTAAAAATGTTTGGTTTGCCTATAATGATGAGAAATGGGTATTGAAAGACGTAAGCTTCCATGTGGAGCAGGGTGAAACCCTAGCTTTAGTGGGTGCGACGGGTGCTGGAAAATCATCTATTATCAATATCCTGAGCCGTTTCTATGAAATCCAAAAAGGAGAGATCTTATTAGACGGTGTTAATATCAAGGATTATGATCTGACATTCCTACGTCAGACCATTGCCACCGTGCTGCAGGATGTCTTCCTGTTCTCGGACACGGTTCTGAACAACATCAATCTGCACAACCCTAATATATCCTTTGAATCTATTGAGGATGCTGCTAAGAAAGTCGGTGCTTATGATTTTATCATGCGACTTCCAGGGAACTTCAACTATCAGGTCCAAGAAAGAGGTTCGACGCTTTCTGCCGGTCAGGCGCAGCTAATATCCTTTATCCGGGCCTTAGTTCATGATCCAAAAATCCTGATCCTTGATGAGGCAACCTCCTCCATTGACACGGAAACGGAGGAATTGATTCAAAATGCCATCGAGAACCTGATGGAAGGCCGTACTTCTATCGTGATTGCGCATAGGTTATCCACCATACAGAAAGCGGATAAGATCATTGTTCTGGATAAGGGTGAGATCAAGGAAATCGGCACGCACCATGAGCTGTTGGAGCTGGAGGGTTATTATAGGAAATTGTATGACCTGCAGTTTAATTCGGCGGGAATATAGGGGAGAGAGATTTGAGATGTGGGATGTGAGATATCAAACATTTCATGGCGCTAAATTCAACCTGGCTGTTAATGTTGAGACACGAAACATCTCGGAATATTGCACTCCTAAAATCAAATTAACGTAGGAAATATTGGCGTGCGGTTCTTGCACCTTCGGTGGAAAATGACAGGGTTTTATAGAGGAAAACCGTACAGATTCTTCACGAATTGTTCAGAATCACAGTTGAACGAAGAATCTGTTTCTTATTTTAGGAAGCATGAACTTTTTTGGTATTGACATTCGGTAAATGCGTCTAATTGAGATAATAAATTATCTATTTTCGGTTCTAAACATTTATTAACTTATTTAGAACAAATGCTTTCCTTCATTTAGGATGATAGACCAAGATATAGGTCTCTGATATAAATGAAGAGGGAAATGATTTTATCCTAAGCAGGCGAAAACAAACCAATATTAAATTATGAAATTTATTAAAACTAACTTTTTAGGGTTATTAATCATCCTAATGATTTCAGCATGCAGTAAAGGCAAAATTGCCCCAGATGTAGAGTATGTATTAGATAAATACAGGACCCAGGAATATTTAAATGGAAAACTTGTAAGGGAGGTTTGGGACAAAGACTATCCCAATGCCAAAATCCAATGGAAGGCAGATGGAAGCATTAAGTTAACTTACTTTGTTGAAGAATCAAAAAGGGAAGAGATATACTATGGTACGCGAGATGAGGTAAAAAAAACAATCCTTATAACTGGTGAAACTATACCATACTACTTTGAAGGCAATTATTTGGTTTTGGTATTAGAAGATTATTTGGAGGATGGTACTGGAGATATATCTACGGCCTTCTTTAAAAAAGTGAAGTAGTAATATCCTTCGAACCTAAAAAAACAGCTCCGAAGGTTGTATCTGGAAAAGCAAAATAAGCTTGCTTTTGACCCAACTGTTTGAGAATTAATCATAAATAAACGACATGCTAATAAAATATTAATAGCAATTAGTAAAAAATGAGGTGCAAAATGTATATCTTTGCACCTCTTATTTTTAATAACACATTATTGCTCAATGCAGAATATCAGAAACATAGCGATCATCGCGCACGTTGACCACGGTAAAACTACCCTAGTTGACAAGATCTTACACTTCACCAATCAATTCAGGGACAATGAAAATTCAGGGGAATTAATCCTGGATAACAACGACTTGGAGCGTGAGCGTGGTATTACCATCGTGTCTAAAAACGTATCTGTTAAATACAAAGACACCAAGATCAACATTATTGATACTCCAGGTCACGCCGATTTCGGTGGTGAGGTTGAGCGTGTATTGAAAATGGCTGACGGTGTTGTTCTATTGGTGGATGCTTTTGAAGGTCCGATGCCTCAAACAAGATTTGTTACCGGAAAAGCTTTAGCATTAGGTATCAAACCTATTGTTGTGGTAAACAAAGTAGACAAAGAGAACTGTCGTCCAGAAGAGGTTTACGAAAATGTATTTGATTTGTTCTTTAGCTTAGGTGCTACTGAAGATCAATTGGATTTCCCTGTATTATACGGTTCTTCAAAACAAGGCTGGATGTCAACTGACTGGACTAAACCAACGACTGACTTCACGGAATTGTTGGAAGCAATCATTGCACATATTCCTGCTCCTAAAATATCTGAAGGTACATTGCAGATGCAAGTAACTTCATTGGACTACTCTACATTCGTTGGTCGTATCGCGATCGGCCGTGTGGTAAGAGGAACAATCAAAGAAAACCAACCGGTATCATTGGTAAAACGTGATGGCAAGATTGTAAAATCTCGTGTGAAAGAACTTCAATTGTTTGAAGGCCTTGGTCGTGTTAAAGTTTCAGAAGTTCATGCAGGTGATATCGTGGCTGTAGTAGGTATCGATGGTTTTGAAATCGGTGACACCATTGCAGACTTCGAAAACCCAGAGCAATTAGAAGTAATGCACATTGATGAGCCAACAATGAACATGTTGTTTACCATCAATAACTCGCCTTTCTTTGGTAAAGAAGGTAAATTCGTAACATCACGTCACATCTATGACCGTCTTCAAAAAGAATTAGAAAAGAACTTAGCATTACGCGTTGTTCCTACAGATTCTCCAGATGCATGGTTAGTATACGGTCGTGGTATTCTTCACTTGTCAGTATTGATCGAAACAATGCGTCGTGAAGGTTATGAATTACAAGTAGGACAACCGCAGGTAATCGTTAAAGAAATAAACGGTCAGAAACATGAGCCAATCGAAGAGTTGGTAGTAGATGTACCTGCTGAAGTTTCTGGTAAAGTGATCGAATTGGTAACTCAACGTAAAGGTGAGTTGTTGATCATGGAAACAAAAGGCGAAATGCAACACCTTGAATTCTCTATCCCTTCTCGTGGTATCATTGGATTACGTAACAACGTATTGACAGCTACTGCTGGTGAGGCTGTAATGGCGCACCGTCTGAAAGGATACGAACCTTGGAAAGGAACAATTCCAGGTCGTATGGCTGGTGTATTGATCTCATTAGATACAGGTTCTACAACGGCTTATTCAATCGATAAATTACAAGACCGTGGTCGTTTCTTCGTTGATCCAGGTGTTGAGATCTATGAAGGACAGGTTTTGGGAGAGCATATCCGTGACAACGATTTAACAATCAACGTGACTAAAGGAAAGCAATTGACAAACATGCGTGCATCTGGTTCTGATGATAATACACGTATTGCTCCAGCAATTAAATTCTCTTTGGAAGAATGTATGGAATATATCCAAGCTGACGAATACATCGAGGTTACTCCTCAAAGTATCCGCTTGCGTAAGATCTACCTTACTGAAAACGAACGTAAAGTAAATGCTAAGAAATTCGTTTAGAATTAAACTTTAGCTGAAAATATAAGAGGCATACCCAAGGGTTTGCCTCTTTTTTGTTGATGTCATTTCTTAACTTGCTATAAATTATTAAATCTTGCAGCTGATGGAGAATTTTGAAGATGATGATTTAGAATGGCATAAAGTGCCTGTGAAAATTGATGAGAGCCGTAATTATGTCAAGGCTTTGCATGTGGCTGGTAAAAAGCTCTGTTTGATCAAAGAGGGAGATGTCCTATCGGTTACCTCAAGTCGCTGTCCGCATGCAGGAGCAGATCTGACAAAAGGATGGTGCGAAGAAGGTAAATTGGTCTGTCCCTTTCACCGGCATCGATTCAATCTGGAGTCTGGCAAAGGAGATGAACCTCAACATAACTTTATCCGGATCTATCCTTTGAAAAAGGAAGACGGGGATTTTTATGTAGGCATCAAGAAGAGCCTTTGGAACAAGATATTTGGCTAGAATAAACGCCTAATCCATTGCAACATCCTACTGGTCTTTTCCGTGTAAGGATACCAGAACATAGAAGACAGCGGGATGATCTTGACATCGGCAACGGCTCTTTCATGTGAGAACGCTTTAAAGCCATACCAACCCGTGGATTGTCCCAAACCAGAATTGTTTACTCCTCCAAAAGGAAGGTTAGGTTGCATGATCTGTATGACCGCATCATTTATGCAGGTTGATCCAGCACTGCTATTCCGGATAATATGTTTATTGAAATTTGAATCTTTGCTGAACACGTACAATGCTAATGGCTTTTCCTTAGCATTGATAAAGTCAATGGCTTCTTGAATCTGTGCATAATATACGATGGGCAGAATGGGGCCAAAGATCTCATCCGTCATGAGCGGATTATTGGCGGCCACATTGGTGATTACCGTTGGTGCAATGTACTTGGTCCTTCCATCGGTCTTGCCTCCAGCAATGATATTAGCTCCTAATTGTTTTGCTGAGTCTAGAGCTTGGTTAAGCCTTTCAAACTGTTTTTCGTTAATTATTCGGGCATAATCCGGTGAATTAAACGCATCCTTACCGAAAGCTTCTTCGATTTCGATCTTAAAAACCTCTTCAAGCTGCTGTTTCTGATGCCTATGGGCAAGGATGTAATCTGGAGCAATACAGGTCTGCCCTGCATTGATAAACTTGGCCCAGATCAGGTTTTTAACGACCTGCCTCAGATTCACATTCTTATCGATTACCGCTGGAGACTTGCCACCAAGTTCCAAGGTAATATCCGTGAGGTGCTTACTTGCAGCTTCCATAACGATCTTTCCCACTTTGGACGAACCTGTAAAATGGATATGATCGAACTTTAGGTTCAGGAGATGGGTCGTTTCCTCAACAGCTCCTTCAATGACTGCAATATGATCAGTTGGAAAGACTTCGGCTATTATTTTTTTAAGGACTTGGTTGCTATTCGGAGAAAATTCAGAGAGCTTTAGTATAGCTGTGTTACCTGCGGCAATACAGGCCGCCAGATGGACTAACGGGAGCTGAAAGGGGTAATTCCATGGCGTGATGATCAATGCGTTTCCTTTGGGCTCATAATGCAAATAGGCGCTGACATTGGGCATCACCAATGAACGACGAACCTTCTTGTCCTTCATCCAGCCACGTAGTTTCTTGGCGATATGTTTCAGCTCCAGCTGTACCACCAAAATCTCAGTAATGGCCGTTTCAATTCCAGATTTATGAAAATCTTGGTATAGAGCCTGCTCAATGGCCTTTTCTTCCCTATTGATGGTATCTAATAATTTCTTGATCCAACCTATTCTTTTATAAGCGGTACTATGTTTTATAGCCGATTTGTTTTTAAGTTGGGACTGGTAGATTTTGTCTATTTCTGAAAGGGTATTATTTGCCATATTATTGCCTGAAGAATAAAAATAAGCAATAAAACAAAAACCCAGGTCATATTCATGTCTGGGTTTTTAAGTCTTTTATTGAATCGAGGGATTACTTTTTGCTAGGTTTGTCTTCCATCGCACGGTAAACCTCGTCTGTACTTGTATAGATCTTGAATCGTACATCATATTCTTCAGGAACATAGACTACGATCGGCATTTTACCATTGTATTGTACCAGAGTAGGCTGCGCCGATACGAAAAGATTTCTTGCAGGTGCACCAGGACATGCCATTTGGGTAGAAATTACATCTCCGTTGGTTTTGAATACATAGTAATTGTATCCCCAACCTTCCAAATCTTTAGTTTCGATCGTGCCATTTAATCCAAAATGGTTACAACCGTCAACTTCCATCATCTTACCTACACTGAATTCAATCTTTTTATTGTTGTCCGCTTCAGAGTAAGGTACTTCAATGACCATTCTTTTAAAGCCTTTTTCAGGAGCTGGGAAAATATCGGTATTTACTTTCACTAACATTTCTTGGGCATTAGATGCATTTGGCATTAAGAATAAGCCTAGCATTAAAATCAAAAGAGCTGGTACTTTACTTTGTTTCATGTTTTTCAAATTTTATTATGTCTACATAATACGTAAGCTAGTCCTAATCCGCTACAGGGTTCAATTTCGTAGGATTTATTGCATGGATCAACGACCTTGCTAAGATGCGGTTCGGATCAATGACAGGCAAACCATAATAAGTTTTTTCACGCAAGGCCAAAGGCAATTCTGTACATCCCAAGATAATCACTTGAGCACCTTGCCCCTTCAACTCATGGATGGCCGCGACCAACTGATCATGCGCCCGATTGGTAACCGGCGAGGAAAAAGCCTTGATCCCATAGGTTTCATCATAAATGGCCGAATGGACTTTATTCTGAAGCACATCGTTTGGCTCGATACAGGTCAGATTATAGCTCTCAATAACCTGTTTATATAGACCGGTGTTGCGGGTTCCGATTGTGGAAAGCACACCGACCGTTGATCCAGGAAATTTTTCCTGAATGAACTTGGCTGTTTCAGCCACCATATGCAGAAGTTGGATTTTAGAATTGTGCTTGGCCAATTCCTCTTGGATCACCTCAAAAATCCGAGGAGAATGGGCCGTATTGCAAGGTATCCCTACAACGGTAGCCCCTGCTCTTTCCAGTTCTAAAGCTATTTCAGAAATCGCAAGGCCTGGATTAATAGGTTCTTTACCTATAAGATAGTCAGTTCTATCAGGTATTCTATGCGATTGCGAAGATAATAATACCGGTAAGTGATCTTGATCTCTTCTTGCATTGGTCTCTTCTATTATTTTTTTTAAGATATCGACACCAGCCAATGGACCGACACCTCCAACAATTCCAATCATAATCTTATCCTTTTTAGTCTAACTCACCCTGGCGCCATTTATACATCCAGAATGTCTGATTATTGTTCAAAAATAACGCCAATATATCGGGAATCGCTACAAATCCATTATCAGTATTGGTAAAAGCAACCAGTATTTCCTTGCTTTTGGGATAGGCCAAAAAGAAACAGCGAAAGCCTGGATTTGATCCGGTATGCCAATAAGCAGTTCCTAATTCATTGATCTGCATCCGCATACCTAAGGCACAGGGAACATATTTATCATCCGGGCTGATTTCCTGGGCTTTCTTAGCATCTGCCAGATGGCTCAAAGCTAATTGATGGGTCTTTTTCTTCAGACCAAAACCATCAAAGATATATTTCTTGATGAAATTGCTATAATCTTCAGCCGTGGTATATAGGGTATATGCAGCATTGCTCTTTCTATATTTCCCTAGCTTCCTCGGCTTATTATCTTCGTAATGTCCATAGGCGGCATTGGCCTCCAGCTCATCTTTCCATACAATCGCCGAGTTTTTCATTTTCATGGGAATCAGAACTTCCTCTTCGACCAATTTTTGAAAGGTTTTTCCCGAGATGTGCTCCATGGTCTCCTGCAGGAAATAAAATCCTTCACCAGAATACATATAATCAGTTCCTGGCTCGAATTGGGAGGTTAGGGGAGACTTTCTCCATGCATCCGAAGGAACATCTCCTTCCCAATTTAGGAAGCCGGTACGGTGGGTCAACACCATTCTTGCCGTGATCTTATCTCTGTTTGGGTTATTTTTTAGGCGATCATATTGGTAATAGCTCCAAAGAGGTTTATCCAGTTCGATCAAGCCTTTGTCCTTCAACCTCAAAAAAGTATAGGTCGCTACGACCTTGGTCAGGGATGCAGCCTGAAAGACTGTATTTTGATCAATTAGGTAATTACTATCCAGATTCTTTATGCCATACTGATAGAGATGGTTTTTTCCATTTTTTTGATAATTGAGCTGTATAGCTGGAATATGATGTTGCTTAGCGACCTGATCCAGCGTTAGGGATTTATCCTGAGCCGAACTGCTAAAACCTATTGAAATAAAAGCAGCGCATAAAGTGACTAACTTCGTCTTATTTCTGAACAGCTTTAGGAAGTTTATCATAGTCTAGCGCCTTGTACTTTTTCAAAATATTTAGTGTTTCCTTGATTGGGATTGCCTTTACGGTCCGGCCTCTAATTCCCTTCATATCCTCAGCCATAAACATGGAGTTTAAGATTGCTTCTTCAGTTGCTTCCCAAACTGCCATAAACAACGGAGACATATAATCGTTGCCTACTTCGGTTGTTTCTAAGGCTATGTTTTTGCTTTCGTGAGGAATTAAGTTTGTAGGGCTCGTGGAGAAAGCGATGGAATAATCACCACTTCCATTGGAAGAGAATGAACCAACATTTCCGAATGCAATATAGGAACGTTTGGCTAATCTCTCCAGATTTCTAGCAGAAAGTGGAGCGTCCGTTGCAATAACGATCATACATGATCCATCCACTTTATGGGCTTCTTTGGGTTCTTGCATGTAATAGTTGTGGAGCTCACGTCCGACGGGAGCACCATGGATGCTCAGGACTCCACCGAAATTCGTCTGTACCAACACCCCAACAGTATACCCTCCCCGAGAAGCTGGGAGCTTCCTTGATGCGGTTCCAATCCCACCTTTATAGCCTAAGCATTCCGTTCCAGTTCCTGCCCCCACATTCCCTTCTGATACTCTTCCTGTACTAGCACTTTTTATGGCTTCTAATACATCTGCGGCTTCCACATGTCGGCCACGGATATCATTCAATCCACCATCATTGGTCTCTCCTACAACGGAGTTAACCGATCTTACGTTTTCATTTCCA
Source organism: Sphingobacterium sp. LZ11T8 (assembly GCF_024261425.1). Lineage (NCBI taxonomy): Bacteria > Pseudomonadati > Bacteroidota > Sphingobacteriia > Sphingobacteriales > Sphingobacteriaceae > Sphingobacterium > Sphingobacterium sp. LZ11T8. The sequence continues at coordinate 680,246 of NZ_JANBZY010000001.1, forward strand.
GGTAAGGAAAGCATATAATCGATAAGGCCATTGGCAACTTTAGGTGCATTCAGGGTATTGGTCAATAAAATTGGCGTTTCGATATTTCCGAGTTCTTCAATCTGGGATATCCCCATCATTTTTCCAAAGCCATTTCCTACAAACACAGCTGCTGGAACTTTTTGCTGAAAGATATTTCCCTGATGTGGAATGATCGCGGTCACTCCGGTGCGTACGGAATCACCTTTAATGATAGTTTTCTGACCTACGGTTACACCAGCGACATCGGTAATGGCATTGTTTGTTCCTGTTTGAAGAATACCGATCTGAATGCCGAAGTCCCTGATCCTACCTCTTTTTTCTTGTGCTTGTCCTAGGTTAAAAATGGTCATTAACGCAAGCGTTAATAGCATATTTCTCTTGCTCATATCAATTGTTGGTTTTTATTGATGGTTTATGCTTCATAGACCAATCAGAACTTTCATAATCCCTTTTTTGGATACAATTATGAAAGTTTTAATTGAATGGCAAGTATACTGAAATCTTTAGATAGGCGGTTTAATCTTCGACAAATTCTTTCTGGAGTTTGTCCATTCTACGCTTGATGGAAGCGTCGATTCGATAATCGTCTATTTTATCGATAGCGGTTTTCTCCACGGTTACTCCTGTATTGGATTCATAATTATGCACCTCTTTTTGATTTTTTAGGGCATTGTCATAAGCATCACGACCACTCATCAATTTGACGAAAACTGGCAAACATTCGAAGAAGATAAATAGCAAAGCAATAAAAATTACCGCATTTTCAGTGGATTTATTCACTGTTCCGTCCGGTTTTTTGTGAAGATTGCTCAAGGCGGCATTTCGGTCAGCAAAACCAGCGACATTTACAGCACTATCCAGGGATTTATCCGACAGAATCCGTTGGCTCATCAGACCTTCCGAGGCTTTTCGTTGTAACAACTCCGACTCTTTGGTCTGCAATCGACCTCGCAAACTATCTAGATAAGCCTGTTGTTTATTGAGGTTTTCCTCCTTCATTTTTGCATAAGGACCATAGCCCATCACCCCTGAAGTCTCATCGGTTTTGGTTCCGAAGATTTCATGGTTCAATTGCTGTCTAGAGGTCTTGATACTCGCTTCAAGTGAATCGGCATGTGTGGTCAGATTCTTGAGCTGAGCATATTCAACACGGTATTTATTTTCGAAAGTCTTGTTTAGGGTGTCAATTTTGGCGTTCTGTTGAACCAGATATTCCGCCCGTAGGTGTTCTTTGATTTCTTTATCAAAGATTTTCAGTTCCAGAGGCCTGGAAATGATCATACCGATCAGGATGGCCAACAAGATACGGGGAAGGGCCTGCAATAATTGCATCCAGCCACTGCGGCTCTTGTCTATACTCAATACGATATACCTGTCCAGATTAAAGATGGCCAGACCCCAGATCATACCGAAAAGCAGGGCGAAAAAGATGGCAAATGAACTACCGCTAAACACGAAATACAGGGCATAGCCACCTGCCAACGCTGCAAACAGTCCAGTGAAAAATATCGTTGCACCAATGCTTATATATTTATTCTGCTCCTCAGGGAAGCGGTCCAAGGTTTCCTTATGTACCCCAGCACACCAGAAAAAGAAATCCTTCATAAGTTAAAGCTTTAGTAATTAGACGCAAACGACTCACTTTTGTTACAGCTAATTAAACAAATATTTTAGAAATTCTTAGTAGTTTGTTGGCTACAAAGAATGGGATACTTAAGTAAAGAATTAGTACCTTTGCACAAAATTTGAAACAAACTAGAAGAGAATGAATAAAAAAGTTTTTTTACCTTACTGCATGGTGATAGCCAGCTTGTTAGTAGGGTGTAACAACGAAACTAAAAAAGAGGAAGCTGTAGATTTGAAAAATCCATTATTAGCCAAGTACGAAACTAACTTTGAAGTCCCTCCTTTTGACCTGATCAAAGATGAACACTTCAGACCTGCTTTTAAAGAGGCTTTGAAAGTACATGAGGCAGAAATTGATTCTATTTTGAAGATCGATGAACCTGCTACTTTCGCCAATACCATCCTTGCATTAGAGAATGCAGGACAACTATTGAACCGTGTGTCGACAGTGTTTTACAACTTAAACAGTGCTAACACAAACGACACGATTCAAGCCATTGCAAAGGACCTTGCCCCGGTAATGTCGGCGCATAGGGATGAGATCAATTTGAACCCAGAGCTTTTCAAACGCGTGAAAACCGTTTATGACCAAAGAGCAAATGCTGGTTTAGATGCAGAAGATCAAAAATTATTAGAAGAAACATACAAAGGATTTGTTCGTTCGGGAGCAAACCTGAAAGATGAGGATAAAGAGAAATTAAAGAAAATCAATGCTGAACTTTCTGTTTTATCGACTCAATATGGTCAGAACCTATTGGCTGAAACCAATGCCTTTGAAATGGTTGTTGACAAAGAGGAAGATTTAGCCGGATTACCAAAAGAATTGAAGGCCGCGGCAGCTGCAGAGGCAAAAGCTAAAGGAAAGGATGGCAAATGGTTATTTACATTACAGAACCCTTCTGTAATGCCATTCTTGCAATATGCGGATAACCGTGAATTGCGCAAAAAGATTTGGGATGCTTACCAATTGCGCGGTAATAATGGCAATGATGCTGACACAAAAGAAATCTTGATCAAGATTGCCAACCTACGCCTAGATAAAGCAAAATTATTGGGTTATTCTTCTCATGCTGCTTATGTGCTTGAGGAGTCTATGGCAGAAAATCCTGCTAACGTGAATGCCCTGTTGAACAAAATCTGGACTCCAGCTTTAGCAAAAGCTAAAACTGAAGCTGCGGATATTCAAAAAGAAATCGAAGCTGCCAAAGATACATTCAAAGTGGCTCCATACGACTGGAGATATTACCAAGAGAAAATCCGTCAAAAACGTTATGCTCTGAATGAGGAGGAAATTAAACCTTATTTCAGTTTAACCGACGTTCGCGAAGGTGCTTTTGCTACTGCGAACAAATTGTGGGGGATTTCTTTTGTCGCTCTGAACAATGTACCAGTTTACCACCCAGAGGTTGAGGTTTATGAGGTTCGTGATAAGGATGGTTCTCATTTAGGTTTGTTATATGCTGATTTCTTCCCTCGTGCTTCAAAACGTTCTGGCGCATGGATGACATCTTACAGATCTCAAGCTCGTGAGAACGGAAAACGTCTTGCTCCTGTGATCTCTATCGTATGTAACTTTACAAAACCCGTTGGTGATAGCCCTGCATTGTTGACATTTGATGAAGCAACAACTTTATTCCATGAATTTGGCCACGCCCTACATGGTTTGTTCTCAAACGTAAAATACAGAAGCTTAGCAGGTACTTCAGTTCCTCGTGATTTCGTTGAACTTCCTTCGCAGATCATGGAAAATTGGGCTGCTGATCCTGAAGTATTGAAAACATACGCGAAGCATTTCCAAACTAAAGAAGCTATCCCTGATGCATTGATCGAAAAAATGCAAAAGGCTGGGACCTTCGACCAAGGATTTGCGACCATTGAATATTTAGCAGCATCTATGTTGGATATGAACTACCATAGCGCTACTGCTCCAATCAAAGCCAAAGCAGATGAGTTTGAAAAATCGGCAATGGATAAAATTGGATTGATCGATGCTATTATCCCTCGTTATAGAAGTACTTATTTCCAACACATCTTCAGTGGTGGTTATTCTGCAGGTTATTATAGCTATATCTGGTCTGAGGTATTAGATTCAGATGCATTCGCTGCATTTAAAGAGAAAGGTCTTTATGATCAGAATACAGCAGCTTCCTTCCGTAGCAACATCCTTGAAAGAGGTGGCACAGGAAATCCTGCTGAGATGTACCGCAAATTCCGCGGTGCGGATCCGGACCCAATCCACCTGATGAAAAAGAGAGGATTGAACTAATAAAAAAAGCGCCTGGGATAACCCAGGCGCTTTTTTTATGTTGTATCAGGCGTGAATTACTTAATCACGCCCAATTCCTTACCTACTTTTGTAAAGGCTGCAATAGCTTTGTCTAAATGTGCTTTTTCGTGTCCTGCTGAAATCTGCACACGGATACGTGCTTTTCCTTGAGGCACTACCGGATAATAGAATCCAATAACATAAATTCCTTCATCCAACATCTTGGAAGCAAACTCTTGCGCTAATTTAGCATCATAAAGCATTACTGGGACGATAGGATGGAAGCCTGGTTTGATATCAAATCCAGCTTCGGTCATTTTCTCACGGAAGTATTTGGTGTTATCTTCTAGCTTATCACGGAGTTCAGTTGTTTCGCTCAACATATCCAAGACAGCAACAGATGCGCCGGCGATAGCAGGTGCCAAAGTGTTGGAGAAAAGGTATGGGCGAGAACGCTGGCGAAGCATATCGACAATTTCCTTGCGACCAGAAGTGAATCCTCCAGATGCACCTCCTAAAGCTTTCCCTAAAGTTCCGGTGATAATATCTACACGGTCGATTACATTGAACAATTCGTGGGTTCCGCGGCCTGTTTTTCCGATAAAACCAGAACAATGTGATTCATCGATCATAACTAAAGCTTCATACTTATCGGCTAGGTCACAGATCTTATCCAATGGCGCTACGGATCCATCCATGGAGAAAGCACCATCCGTTACGATAATTTTATGTCTTGCGCCAGAAGCAGCCTTTAATTGTGCTTCTAGATCTTCCATATCACAGTTTTTGTATCGGAATCTTTGCGCTTTACACAGGCGAACTCCATCAATGATGGAAGCATGGTTCAACTCATCAGAGATGATTGCATCTTCAGGACCTAACAAGGGCTCGAATACACCTCCATTTGCATCAAATGCTGCTGCATATAAAATGGTGTCCTCAGTTCCTAAGAACTTTGAAATCTTAGCTTCTAATTCTTTGTGGACATCTTGAGTACCACAAATAAAACGTACCGAAGACATTCCATAGCCATGACTATCGATTGCCGCTTTTGCTGCCGCCACAACTTTTGGATGTGAGGACAGTCCCAAGTAGTTATTCGCACAGAAGTTGATTACTTCCTGTCCTGTACTGATTTTGATATCTGCTCCTTGAGGAGTTACAATAATGCGTTCTTCTTTGTACAAACCTGCATCCTTAATTTCTGCAAGTTCTTTTTCAAGGGCTGGTTTTAGAGTTTTATACATAGTATTTCAATTAATCCGCAATAAATATAACCTTTTTTTATATCACCCCCTTACGAAAACGTTTGCCCTAAATTCATTATCCCATGAAAGCCAGAACTATAGCTCCATTCTCGAAGAAAAATGCCCCGAATAGATGGTCTATTGGGGGCATTATCCTTTTTGAGTTCTTTTTCTTGATTACTTAACTCTCTTCCAGGTTTCAGTACGCCCGATGAGGCTAATTCCGATGTAGCCACGGATATCTAGCTGGTCATCACCCTTTAGGGTCATTTTACAGCTATAGGTTTTTCCTGATTTAGGGTCATAGATCTGACCATCTACATAGGTTTTACTTTCTTTACTGAAATCGGTTAAGATTTCTAAGCCTTGGATATTCCTGCTCCTCAATTTGGGATCAGGATTTTTCACATCTTTTTTTGAGGCATCTTTAACCCAATAAAGCTTGCCAAAAAACTTGTCGTTCTTCTTGTAGATTTCGATTCTTCCCTCCCCAATTGGATTTTGCCATTTCCCAATAATTGGATCATTATTTTGTGCGAATAATACCATGGAGAATAATAGGGCGCAGAATGTTGCAACTATTTGTCTCATAACCTTTGATGTTTAAAATTGTTGGATGAATATACACATATTTTTCTATGTTAGCATAATATTATTTTTGTTACCCCTAAAAATACCGTCCAATAAACCGCTTTATTGGCATTAATTTTGAACCATTTTTAACTACACAAATTATTTAAGTTATGAGGTTCATTATTAGTCTATTAGTTACAGGTTTAGTAGTTGCAATCGCATCATGGATTATTCCTGGAGTAACTGTTGCTGGTTTTGGATGGGCTATCCTAACGGGTTTAGTTATTGGCTTGGTGAATGCGATTGTAGGTGGAATTCTACGTTTATTTACTTTCCCATTGAATTGGTTAACATTTGGTCTGGTATCATTTATCATTACAGTTCTGATGATTATGCTTTCAGATAAAATCATGGGTTCGAAATTTGATGTAGCAGGGTTTTGGCCTGCGTTCTTTTTTGCCATCATCGTTGCGATTATCGAAATGTTGATCGGACGTATGGGCAGCGATAATAAATAACTCAAAAAAAAACCGCTAATTTTAAAACAAACGGACTGCTCAGCTGAATGGCTGGGCATTTCTGTTTTAAACAAAAAATGGGTTTGACCATGCCAGCCAAACCCAATTGATATAAAGAGAAATTGTTACTATTACTTTTTTGTTTTCTTCATTTTATTGATCCAGATCATCACGCCTGTTATCGGCAATGAGGTTGCGATCAGACAGGAAATAAAATAAAGCATTTTTGTAAATGGTCCATAGATATCCCCGATATGCAATGCCTTTATGGAAGCAGAAGCTCTCTGGTTAAATGGTTTCTCGCGGAAGACATCTCTCTCCAGCACTTCACCACTATACTGGTCCAAGGTTAATTTATCTCCAGCTGAAGGAGCAAAGAAACCTGTTCTGTTTTTACTGATTGAAACTGTCCCTACGCTATCTTTTGCAAAGTTGATAGTGACATCGCCATCATAAGGCAGGACTTTATTAACGGCCAAAATGGTCTCTTCAATGCTCTTCGGTTTTTTTCCATCCGCAGGTAATGTAGATAGGACAGGAGCTTTCTCTTCTTTTGGAGCATCTGGAGATTTATAGGTTCCCCATGTTTTTTGCCAGCCCGCACGATACCAATCAAATGACCAAAAGGGGCCCGTAACGGCCATCAAGAACAGAATGATACAGCTGTAGAAACCCAGTGTATTGTGAAGGTCATGATTGAGCCTTTTCCAATTCGCCGACCAACGGATGTTTAATCCGTTTTTCCATGCTCTCATTTTATTAGGAAACCAAATGACGATACCTGTAATCACGCCTAACAAAAACAATAAGGTAGCTGTTCCCGTAATCCAAGAACCAAGCTTTCTGTTTTCAACACCTTCAATGATCGGCTCTTCAATTTCATTCAACAATAACCAACGGTGCAAACCGAACATCTTTTGCATAAACTCTGCGGTCTTGGTTTTCACATCCGAAGGATCACCGATTACCTGACCTGTATAAGGATTTACGGCCAACTGGTTTGCTCTCGGACCACGACCTCCAGCAGGCCCTCCAGGACCAGCAGGGGCAGCTCTCTGCGGACCTTTGCTTTCCCAAACTTTTGCTTCTCCGGGTCTTAGAGGTTTTTCAGCTGTTGCACCTTCCTTTACATCCGTCCTGTCCCCAGGTTTTTGTCCTTCTTGACCTTTGGAATTTTCAGGTTTTCCTTCTTTTTCCTTCCCTTCCCCGTCCTTTTCTTTTTTATTGTACATGAAGAATGTAGGAGCATTATCGGCATATGGTACTTTTACACCTACTATTTTACCTTTTACTTCCGGCGTAATAGCGGCCAACAATTGATCTGCATTTTTCTTCTGTCCTTCAACTTTTACTTTATTGAATTCAGGCATTGCCAATGCCCTGATTTCAGTGTTATAGGTGTAGATTGTACCGGTGATACAAACGATAAAAACCACGATCCCCGATATCAACCCTCCCCACAAATGGATGTCGTTGAAAAGTTTCCTTACTTTCATCCATGTTGATTTTTTTTGTACTCTTTTACTCATTTTTCTCTTTATACTACTGTAATGAAAAAATCAGGTGAGCAAGATTCTGCACACCTGATATAATATTTTGTTGATATCTTAATAAATTCCGATATACTGGTTACCCGTTTTATTCACAAGTTTTGCCCCTACTGACATCTCTCCAGATTTTCTGTTGAACACATAGATGTTTCCATCTTTACCCACTGGTGCGATAGCTATAAATACATCATCCCCTTCCAATGCAATATTTTGGATCTGACGGAAATTCAATTCGTCTTGGTTTGGAATGTTATATTTTCTAGCGGTATTATTTTTTAGATCTACCCACGCAATATATCCACCCTTACCAGCTACATTGTACACAACGTATCCTATTCCATCACCTACATATTTCCATGTTTCGATGTATGAATCTTTAACCCCTAAAGCCTGATCTAAACTAAATGCGTATGAAGCATCATATTCATTGCTTGTACCATCGATTCGTAAGATCTTAGAACCACCACCGCCTACTGCTTCGCCTGAGGTAGCTTGGTAAACATGACCATCTGTACCTACATACTGAAGAGTACTACGGTATCCATTGGTATTACCTCTTGTTTTGTTAGAAGTAAGGATTTTAGGATTTGTTAAAGAAGGGTAGTCTAACACCAAAGTTTTAGCCCAGCTTTTCAAACCATTTCTATCATTTTCCCAAGTAGGTTTTCCATCAGTTCCAAGGGTGAATTTTGAAGTATTGTGTTTTGAAACTGCTGCTCCAATAAATACTTTATTCCCAGCTTTATTGATTACAGGAACATCGATACGGCTTACATAATAACCAGCTGCAACTTCTTCAGCAGTTAATTTCAAGTCGAATTTGGTGGTTTTTGTAATCTTGGGATCATTTAAATCCAATGAAATAACATCCGTTTTTGCTGTTCTTTCTTGGTATACAAAGTTTGGCGCTTGACCTGTATAAACTGCATCATTTGCTGCTGCTCTAACTGCAATACCAACCCCTTCTGCTGCTTTCAACCAACGTGGAGCTGTACTTACATATGTAGCTGTCTCTACTTCAGGGCCTTCCGGGGTAAAGTTCTTTCCACCACGAACCCTGAATTTGTTGAAATTACCGCCATCATCACCTGTATATTGGATATTATATAAATACTTTCCATCAGCTGATGCTTGCAGACGCGCTGTTCTTGAAGATTTCACGTGCTGACCATTCGCAAATACATCGACTGAAAATGCTGGACTTTTTGCTTCCTCAGGCTTCATACTGAATACCATAGTTCCGGCATTACCATCACCTGGCTCCTCATCCATCAACGCACCTGAAACAGTGATCCAACGTATATCGTCTTCAGTTACTTCTTTCGGACCTTCTCCGTCTTTTGAACAACTGCTAAATATCAAACCAGTGGCAAGTATTGCATACTTTAATAGATTCGTTTTCATGTTATTAATTATTAAGAGTAATTATATATTGTTAATTGAGTAGTTCAGTTTCAAATAAAATCCCCTACCAGGCTTCTGAACGCCGAAATTATCATAAAGTTCAGCATTGAATACGTTCTTGACATCCAGTGCCAGAATGAGTTTCTTGTTAGGAAAAACATAGCTCATACCCAAATTCTGTGCGTACTGTGCCGGTGTAATAAACCAATCAGAATCTGGCCATACTGTGCTGAAAGGCGCCACATAACCAATATTGTAGAACAGGTTTAACTGAGAGGATTTTTGAATGATATTATCTAATCTATAATGAACATTTCCATTCATGGTATAGAAAGGCTCATTAGGAATCTGTTTGTTGTAATAGGTCATCGGTTGACCTGAAGTAGGATCAAACTCTTGCTTAAACAAGGAATTGAATTTGGAAAAATTGAACAATAACGTAAGCTTGTCCTTATGGGCATAGGTCAGTTCACCTTCAAAGCCCACGGACTGAGAAAGCCCCAAATTGACATATTGGGTAAGTTCAATTTCTTGGCTGTTGATCATTTCATTAGCTCTCGGCATGATCCTGTCTTTCGTGTTCCTCCAAAAAACATTGGTTCCAACCGAAAATCTATGATCACCGAAATCATAAGTCCCTAACCTAAACCCCGCATTATAGTTGTCGCTGATTTCGGGTGAGATCCCCGGATTGGCCAGAACATTATCTTCCGGACTTCCAAAAGTTTCCATATCAACCGGCATTCTTACCGCACGTTCTCCTGAGGCCAGAAGTACCAATCGATTGAACAATTTATAAGATGCCGCAAGACCATAACCATAATTTACACGGTTGTCCTTGCTGACATTCTCAACGATCTTCGTCTGCCCGTTTTCAATTACCCCTGTATAAGAATGGCTAGCAATAGATTGTTGATAAATCTTGTAGAACAGATTTGTTGTCAACTTATTATGGAACGTTTGAGCTTCATAATTGAACGACACGACATTCTTTGCAAGATCATTCGAACTGTTGATGCCGGTATTACCATCTTTTATCAACAAGTTTTTGTCTTTTCTATCTACGGTATAAAAAACATGGTTCACGGAGAATCTATGTCCAGAAAGAATATCATAACTCAAGTTCGTCCTGATATTGGTTACCTGACGATCAATATCCGTCATCGCAGGTTTCCCCTGCTGTGCTCCATCCAGTCGACGAATAGGATCACCATTTAAATCAAGGCGGATCTGTCCGTCCCAATTGTAGGCCCAAGGAATAGTATCGAGGATATTGGTGCTCCTAAAACTATGGACAGCATTGGTATTCAAGGATAGGCCTGGCACAAATAAGTTCTTCTTATTATAAGTCAAACTCAACACATTAGCCGTGGCATCAGAGGTTCTGCCCATATAAGGAGTCCCCATGGTCTGGCCATGCTGAATCTCTTTATGAGAATCAGAGATATTATATCCTAAAAAGAAAGCATCCGCCCATTTTACATCAGTAAATCCAAACTCAAATCTTCCAGATAATGCTCTATAGCCATCAAAGAATCGTTTGGTCCTATAGTTACGACGTACAACGCCATTGGGTTCTATATATTTGGAGAATTTACCCCAGATTTCATAATCGTTGTCTGAATTCAAGAAACTTCCTGAAACCCTAGTGGTAAAACCTGTTTTCGCGTTTCTATAAAGGCCAGAAATATCTGATTGGGTAGTATTGAATGAGCCATAAGAAACAGAGGCAGATAAGTTATTGCTCGAAGTACCTTTTTTAAGAACAATATTGATTGCTCCTCCAAGCAAGTCCCCTGTTAAATGAGCAGGAAGAACCCCTTTATATACCTCGATGCGATCAATCATCGAAGGAGGTATATTATTTAAGTTAAATGAGGAACCATAGGTCGAAATTTCTATCCCATCAATGAATATCCCGACCGATCGACCAGTCATCCCATTTAAGTTATATTGTACCTCCGAACCTAGACCTCCACTTTGACGGACCCTTACTCCTACAGTACGGTCCAAGAGTTCATTAGTTTGAATATTTCTTGTGGAAGCTTCTTTCGTTTCGATCACATTGACAGCAAACCCCTTGGTCTCAATTTCTCTTTTTACGGAATTCCCTTGTACCCGCACCTCATCAAGACTGATTTCTCCTCTTGGGTCAATATGGATATGTAAATCATAGTTGGCCTTATTGACATCAATAGGAAGTCTCTTCGATTTAATCTCAATGGAGGTCACTAAGATGGTCTGTTTTCCATAAGGAACTTGCTCCAATGTATACAAACCTTCATCATCGGAAATGCTTGCAATTGGAGTGCCCTCAATTCGCACTGTAGCTTTTGAAACAGGCGTCCCATCTACCAAATGAACTTTACCGGTTATTGTTGAATTTTGGGCAAATACAATAATACAGGTAAATAAAAATAATATGGTGAGGTAAAATTGTTTCATTATTCCAGATTAATACAGTAACTTCGACTTTCTTTAGAACAAGTCTAAATAAATACTGCTGCAAATGTAGAATTATTCTAAATAGCAAAATGACGCAATCAGAAAAAAATACTACGCAATCGGAAATTTTACCTGAAACAACCAATGGTATTTCTACCAATATGTTGGAATTAGGCACTTTAATGTATTTTACGGTACTCAAAGGCAGGCAAAAATTCAGTTTCACTTCTCCTATTGATGGTTATTTAAATCTATTGCTACTAGAAGATTCTGCAAATTGTTCCATTCAGATCCAGCAGGACAATTACCTTTTACAAGCGGGCGACAACATGTTGATCCACATGAATAAAGGTGACCTATTTGATTTGAAGAGCATCTGTCTAGACAACCGCATCCTTCTGATGTTAATCCCCAGTGATAAGCTCTTAGTCTTCCATGACAAGTACATTGCAGACCAAGAACGGTTTCAACATGGATTGCTAACTAAAGCGGACGGCAGGATTGCTCTTGCTTTGCAACAAATTTTCGAGCTGTACGAAGCTGATTCCTATATCAATCAATTAAAGATCCAGTCCCTTTTGCTGGAAGTCATTATCCATCAGGTGGAGAGCCTCTTTGTGGAAAATGAAAACAAGGAAATCATTGCCAATAAGAATCATTATGAAAAGATCCAAATGGCTAAAAAGCTAATTGATGAAGATCTTTCAAAAAACCATACCATTTCAGAATTGGCAAAATCAGTGGGCACCAATGAGCAATACCTAAAGAAACATTTCAAGCAGTTCTATGGAAAGACCATCATGAACTATATTACTGAAATGAAAATGGAGCATGCGAAAAAGCTGATCCTGATGGGCAAATACCGTATTTCTGATGTGGCAAGGATGACAGGCTATAAGCATTCCACCCATTTCACCACCGCCTTTAAAAAGTATTTTGGAATTATCCCCAACTCACTTCGATACACTTTCTTAGTGGCTCATGAAGGCGTACAGGCCATCCCTGAGTTGTTGAGCAACTTACCTATTTTCTAAGAATTACTCCATCTATTTTATTAAAAAAAAAGCTGTTTACTTCATTGTAAACAGCTTTACTCTTTATAGATATTGGTTAAAATTTATAACTCAATGTACCGGTAAAACTTCTTGGTGGAATCGGGTTTACACTATAGTTCTCATGCACGTAATAGTTAAAGGCATTTCCGATATTGCTAACCTTTCCTAAGATGCTCCAGTTTTTATAGGTATATCCAGCTGAGAAATCAAATGTCGTAAATGGATCCACTGCGATCAGTCTGTTTACACCTTCTTTCTCATTTACTTTGCTGTTGTTCCAACCTGCATTTCTCTTACCTGTATAGAATGTCGAGAATCCTAGTTTCAACCCTTTTAAACTTCCATTTTGAAGGGTATAGAATACAGTTCCATTCGCAGAATGCGCTGTTGTTCCTACCAAGCGAACCCCTTCTACATTTCCGTTTTCATTGGTTTCCAAATAACGCATAAAGTTGTAACTATATCCGGCCATAACGTTCAGGCCTTCGGCAATTTTACCGGTCAAATCTAACTCAACACCATCAGAGGCAGTCTTTCCGGTAAATTCTTTCATGTTAGGATCTTTTACCGTTCCGTCAGCTTCAATGATGGTCTGTGCAAACTTATTGTTCTGAATTCTGTACCAGGTCAGGTTTGCCGATAGTCTGCCATTGAAGAAATCATTCTTAACACCAGCTTCATACTGATCGATCAATGATGGTCCCATAGGTTGGAAATTTAAATCATAACCTGAGTTTGAAGTGAAGTTATTCGCATAACTAGCATAGATGCTCATGGTCGAAATAGGTTGATAGATCAAGGCCAACTTTGGAGACCATGCTTTATCTACCTTACTTCCCATATCTTCGCCATCTTTACCTTTGTTAGGCGTTATTGTCGTTTCTCCAGTTGCATAGTCATACACCTCTGCATTCTTGGTTTTTTGATAAGTATATCGGATCCCAGCAAGGATTTTAAACTCCTTAGTCAAGGAAATCAAGTCTTGTGCAAAGACTCCATAACGGTTGATATCTGTTGTAGTTCTTGTTTTCAAATCAACACCTGGCATATCTGAACGCATCATAGCGGTATAGGGATTAAAAACATTGATGCTATCGTATGCTGTACTTGGCTTATTGTCCAATCCCGCCCCATAGATATTGAAAGCATAGTTTTTGGTATTGGATTGATCTGCATCAGCTCCAATTAAGATCTGATGTTTTATATTTCCCGTTTGCACATTCCCTTTCACGTTCAATTGCTGGTTGAAACTTAGTTCATCTTGCTCAGTCCTGTTTAAAGCACGGGCGGCCATTCCTGTAGCTTTGGCTTGGATACGTTCAGATCCATAATAATCGCGACCATATTGTTGGTAACTGGCTATGGCCTGTAAATTCCAGTTATCTGAAAAGACATGCTCAAAATTTATCTGTCCATTCGAAGAATTGGTTTTATTGAATGCCCAAGGCGTATTGATAAAGGTATTTCTACCGACCTCCTTATTGATCTTTCCATCCACTGAACCTATTCCAAAATCAGGCGTATAATCTGATTTCAAGTAATCAAACATAAAGTTCAAACTGGATTTCTCCGACATCTTATATAATAGGGAAGGATTGATATAATATCTCTTGCTTTCAACATAATCCCTATAATTTTCTGCATATTCTCCTGTTCCGACAACCCGAAAAGCTAGTTTATCTGAAATCGGGCCATACACATCCACGATAGGCTTGTATTGGTTATAACTCCCCATACGCATGGATACCTCTCCACCATATTCAAATTTGGGCTTTTTGGTCACCAAGTTTACTACTGCCCCTCCAGTAACACCTCCATACAGAATAGCAGCACTCCCTTTTAAGATCTCAACAGACTCTAAAGTACTGGCTTCAATGGATCCACCATTGTTCGTACGTGCACCGTTCTTAAAGATATTATTGGACCCTAGGCTATAACCTCGCGCAAAGAAATTCTCATTAACACCACCACGATTTGCTCCCATAGCTACCCCATTGGCATTCTTTAAGGCATCGCTCAACCTATTGATTTGCTGATCTTCGATCACTTGCGCATTGACAATCTGAACCGCTTGCGGAAGATCACGGTCTAGGATTCCAGCCTTTCCAACATTAAGGACTTTATCATTTAAAGAATTATATCCTGTCACTTCCACTTCTTGGATGTTGTGATTAGCTGGCTTTATTACGATGGTCCCCAGATTTGTGTTTGTTTCCTTTGGATTAACGAATACCGACTCCTTTACATACCCAACGCCAGTTACTTCCAGATTGAAGGTACCTTTATAAGGAACATATAGTTCAAAGTAACCATTCTCATCAGACATGGTAACTTTATCCTTGACTTTGATGTTCAGTCCGGAGATCGATTCATTGTTATTGCTACTAACTTTCCCTTTTACAGTCGTTTGAGCATTGGCGGCAGTGTAGATCGTAGTCGCTCCAAGCAGAGCAAGTAGATATGATGTTTTCATGGTATTTATTTGTACTGATTCTAAATAGTGCTGCAAAAGTAATGTCGGGGTAACATTAAAAAAATAAACAATCCGATAAAAACATTCACAATCCGAAATTTTTACCAAAAAAATAAGCTGTCCCTTTCGAGGACAGCTTATCTAATATCTATTTATACCTAGATTAGAATTTCCAACGAACAAAAGCTTCGATAGCTTCATAGTTCGCTAATCCTAATTGGTGGTACAATCCAGCTGTTTCGCTAGTACGATCTTCAGCACGAACCCAAAACTCTCTTGGATCATCTCCTGGGAATACAGGAAGATCTTTTTGAGATTGGTGTTTGAAGATTGCCAACCTTTTGCGTTTCACCTCTTGTGGAGAAAGTGGAACCGCCATTTCGATATCATGGATCGGATATTCGTGCCATGCACCTCTATATAACCATAACCAACAATCTTTAGTCCATTCGTCGGTTTCTCTCAATCGCAATAAAGCTTCCAGGATAATATCGAAACAAACTTTATGGGTACCATGTGGATCTGCAAAGTCACCGGCAGCAAAAACCTGTTGAGGTTTCACTTGGCGAAGCAATTCCATGGTCTGCTGAATATCATCTTCAAAATCGATCTCCTTAGAGAATTTACCGCGATCATAGAACGGAAGGTCCATAAAGTGGATATTCTCATCAGGAAGCCCTACGAAACGAGCTCCAGCAATAGCTTCACCCTTACGGATAAGTCCTTTGATCGTTCTGATAATTTCAGGGTCTACTTGATTAGGCTTTTTAACTTTAAAGAATTCACGAGCCTCATCATAGATCTTACGCGTAACGCCATTATCATCTTCCACGACTACCGCATAGTCTTGAACGAATTCCAAATAACGTAACACATCATCGTCCCAAACAGCGGTATTACCAGAAGTTTGATAAGCCACATGTACATTATGACCTTGATCAGCCAAACGAATGAAAGTACCTCCCATTGAGATCACATCATCATCAGGGTGTGGAGAAAATAAGATTACATTCTTTTGTGCTGGTTCAGCTCTTTCAGGGCGGTTAGAATCATCCACACCTGGTTTACCACCTGGCCAACCTGTAATGGTACGTTGTAATTCATTGAAAATACGGATGTTGATGCTATAAGCAGTACCTTGCTCAGTAATTAATTGAGCCATACCATTATTGTTATAGTCATCATCGGTAAGTTTCAGGATAGCTTTATCCAAATGCAATGAAAGCCAAACAACTGCTTTTTTAACTAATTTGTCTGTCCATACCACATCATGCGCCAACCAAGGAAGGTTAAAGCGGGTCAAGGCTGAAGCAGCATCTTCATCCAACACAAACTCAACATGATCAGACATCTGAAGATAAGTCGCAGGAATATCAGAAGAAATTTCCCCTTCAACCGCTTTCTTCACGATTTCAGCTTTCTTCTCGTTCCATGCCATCAATACAATTTCCTTGGCTTTGAAAATCGTACCTACACCCATGGTAATCGCTTTTGTTGGTACATTTTCCTTACCACCGAAGTCGCGTGAAGCATCTCTTCTTGTAAGGTCATCTAAGGTGACCAAGCGAGTACCTGAGTTTGGCGCAGACCCTGGTTCATTGAAACCAATGTGTCCTGTACGACCAATACCCAATAATTGGATATCTAAACCTCCCAAGCTGGAGATTTTCTGTTCATAGCCTTCACAGAAAGCCTGAACCTTGTCTTCTGCAAGTGTTCCATCTGGAATATTGATGTTCTCTTTGGGAATATCAACATGATTGAACAAATGCTTGTTCATGAATGCTACATAACTTTGTTCTGCAGTCGGAAGCATCGGGTAATACTCATCCAAGTTGAAAGTAACAACGTTTTGGAAGCTTAATCCCTCTTCCTTGTGCATTCTCACAAGTTCTTTGTAGACTTTTACTGGCGTTGCTCCGGTCGCTAGACCTAAAACTGCCTTTTCCCCTTTTGCATGCTTATCTTTAATGATAGCAGCGATGCGCTCAGCAACTTTAACAGAAGCTTCGTCTTGAGAGGGGTATACCGTTACTGGAACTTTCTCAAAGCGGGTTTCCTCTAATAAATTTAATCTTGCCATTTAAATTGAAAAATACCTTAGTGAGCCTCAAATTTAACAATTTATAAGGCTGTACGTGCATAAAATGCAAATCTTTTTGATTTTGTAAACGTTTTCAACGAAAATCACAGCTACAGCAATTATTTTAATCAATAATTATTAAAACAGACGGATATTTATTTATTAATATAATTTTAAATAATTGACTCTATCTATGAGAATTTTAAAAAAATAATCTACTTGTTTGGTAGATTATTGATAATTTTGGAAATCATAATTCACAAAATGAAGAAATTAATATTTTTAATAGCATTTATACCGAGCCTTTTGTTCGCACAAACCAAGGAAGAACTCATTGCACAAGTAAAGGCAAATCCCAAGGAGGTAAGCTCAATCCGTCTAATCCAAAGAGTGGGTGGCTATTTCCCAGAATACCAGGAATTGGCCGATCTATTCAAGACGTTGGATAAAAAAGTCAAGAAATCCACCGAAGGTAAAATATTTGATCGCTATTTGGACGCCCTAAAGAATACCCTGCCTGGCAAAAAATCGCCAAGCATCACCCAATTTGATTTAGCAGGTGAACCTTATTCCCTATCGGATCTGAAAGGTAAATATGTACTCATTGATTTTTGGGCTTCCTGGTGTCCTCCCTGCCGTGAAGAAAACCCTAAGTTGGTCAAGACTTATGCTGAATTCAAGGATAAAAACTTCGAAATCTTAGGAGTATCATTTGACAAGGAATTTGAACCTTGGGCAAAAGCAGTAAAAGATGACAACCTGACTTGGAAGCATGTTTCCGATCTTCAGGGCTGGAACAACTCAGCAAGTCTAGCTTATGGCGTGAAAGCCATTCCGCAAAATATCTTGGTGGATCCTGAAGGAAAAGTTGTAGCACGAAACCTGCATGGCGACGAACTCAACAATAAACTCAGGGAGATCCTGAAATAATAAAAAAGGATTCAAGTTATGGCTTGAATCCTTTTTTTATGTCTTAATTATTGTTTTAGTCTAACTTATACGCCACAACGCTATTGTTCAAGAAGGTTGGAACATACAAGATTTTCTCTTTTTGGTTGTATCCTAAATCCGCAGTTTTCATCTTATCCCTTACATCTAACAGTTCAGTTACCGTTCCGTTTGCTGCGATATGATAGATTAATCCTCCCCAACAAGTCACCAAATAACTGCCATCACCAACAGGCTCTAATCCATCACCACCCAATTGCAATCCTTTAGCCACAACAGTATGATTTTTATTGGCGTCAATTTTCCATAATTCAGGACCTGCCATCGCATACAACACACCATCAATAACACGTAGGCCATTGACATCCTTTACATCTTTCATGAAAAGAGATGGTTTATTATTATGGATCAGGTGAATCTCTCCTTTCCTGGTATCAGAGACATAGACCTTTCCATTGTTGTCCACAGTGACATCATTCAAGAATTGTGCATCAGGGATCTTAATTTGGTTGATGACATTACCGGTAATCATGTCGATCACCACGACTTCATCAATATCAGCAACATAAAGCAAGTCTTTATGCATGGCCAAACCTTTAGGAGCATTCAGTCCTTGCACCCAAGTCGCATCCTTTAGACTTCCGTCCAAATTCAAAATGGCCACTCCGCCCTTTCCATCCTTTGCAACGCCATCTCCGTCTATCAATGACACGTACAAAGCCGATTTCTCTGGCGAATATAATACCGATTCTGGGGTAGGAAGCTGTTCCTTAGACTCCCAAAGTTGAGTCAATTTCGTCTGACTAAAGCCCAGTTGTGAGCAAAAGACTATCAATGTAATTAATAAGGTAGTTTTCATATTCAATGCTTGTGTTTATCCTTTTATTATAAATATAACATTTTTAATAGCTTTTTGTTAGCTTTTTGCGCAGAATTACTTATTTTCAAGCTCTGTCAATTCTAAACTTAAAATCTAACAATCATAGCGTATGAAACCATTCTTGGATGAAAATTTTCTTTTGCAAAGCCGAGTGGCAGAAGAGCTTTACCATGACTATGCAAAAGAACTACCTATTATAGATTATCATAATCACTTACCACCTAACGAGGTGGCTGCCAATAAACAATTTTCAAATATCACTGAAATTTGGTTACATGGCGACCATTACAAATGGAGAGCCATGCGCGCAAATGGGATCGACGAAAAATTTATTACAGGTGCCGCAAGTGACCAAGAAAAGTTTCATAAATGGGCCGAAACAGTCCCTTATACCTTAAGAAACCCATTATACCATTGGACCCATCTCGAATTGCAACGCTATTTTGGCATTCATGACCTCCTATCTGCCGACAATGCTGATGCTGTTTTCGAAAAAGCCAACCAAGATTTGGCACAACCCAATATGTCGGTCCATGGGTTATTGGAACAGATGAAAGTGGAAACCATCTGTACCACAGATGACCCTATCGACTCGCTGGAGTTCCATCAGGCTTATGCCAAGAACCCAGGTAAATTTGATATGTTCCCCGCTTTTCGACCTGATAAGGCTATGAGTCCGGAGAACAAAGAAGCTTTCAACCAATATGTAAACCGACTAGGAGAGGTAGCCAATAGCGATATCAACAATCTGCAAGATTACCTCGATGCCCTAAAATCCCGACATGACTTCTTTGCCCAGAACGGCTGTTGTGTTTCTGACCATGGCTTGAGTCACCTATATGCAGAAGATTTCACAGAGAGTGAAATCTCCAACATCTTCACTAAGGTTAGACAGGGGAATGATTTGACGCTAGAGGAAATCAATAAATTTAAATCCGCATTATTGCTTCATTTTGCAGAATGGGACAATGAAAAGAATTGGGTTCAGCAATTTCATGTAGGGGCTTTCCGTAACACAAATTCCGGCTCCTTGAAAAAACTGGGACCTGATACCGGATTTGATAGTATCGGCGACTATTCCCAAGGTTTGGGCTTGGTAAAATTCTTAGACCGCTTGGCAGCGAAAGAAAAATTGGGCAAAACAATCCTATACAATCTGAATGCATCCGACAATGACCTGTTTGCCGCAATGTGTGGCAATTTCAATGATGGAACTACAGCTGGCAAGATACAATATGGTTCAGCATGGTGGTACCATGACCAAAAAGACGGGATGACAAAACAGATCAACAGTCTTTCAAACATTGGGTTGATCAGCCGATTTGTAGGGATGTTGACCGACTCCCGTAGTTTCCTGTCATTCCCAAGACATGAATATTTTAGAAGGTTACTCTGCAATATTTTCGCAGAGGATATCGTCAATGGTGAATTACCGCATGATATAAAATGGATTGGCAAGATCGTACAGGACATCTGTTATTACAATGCCAAAGCCTATTTCCCTTTCAAGAAACAAGGTTAGATCAAGATTTTTCCAGATTCAACCATTTTGGAACAGGTGGAGCTTCATAGGCCTCCATTTGTTCCAACAAGTCTTCAATCTTGTCCGAATACATGATCATCCTTTGGTTTTCCTCCTTCAACAGCCCCGTATCAACCATATGTTGGATAAATGCAATCAAATGATCATAAAAACCATCTACATTCAGGATCCCGATAGGTTTTTTATGCAGGCCCAATTGACCCCAGGTCGTCATTTCAAACAGCTCCTCCATTGTTCCAAAACCACCGGGAAGCGCAATGACCGCATCACATAAGGCATTCATCTTCGCCTTTCTCTCATGCATGGTATCCACTTCGATCAACTGCGTAATATCACTATGACCAATCTCCTTACTGTTCAAAAACTGAGGAATTACCCCTATAACCTGACCTCCGTTTTCCATGACCGCATCCGCAACCGCTCCCATCAAGCCAACTCTACCTCCACCATAAACTAAGGTTATCCCACGGTCCACAAAAACTTTCCCAACTTCCTCTGCAGCTTTCACAAAAGTCCCATCAAAGCCAGGACTCGAAGCACAAAAAACAACGATTTGATTTAGTTTCATGTCTAAAGGTAGGTAATAGACATGAGATGTGAGATATGAGACTTGAGATATCGACCTTAATATCTCATGTCTCATATCTCAATTCTCACCTCTACCTTCTAAAAAAACCAAGGCCCCAGACTGGGAGTCTAGGACCTCATTAACTAAACATTGAAACAAAGTTCTTTATTAGTTGCCTACTCTGTCTTTTTCCTCGTTTCTCGAGTCGCTTTTTCGGATCTGTTGTTTTAGGTTTCCGAATTTGTAAGTGAAAGTAAGGCGTACTGTTTGATTGTCATGGTACTGACGGATCCTCGATTGAAACTCGTGGAAGTCAGTAGACAAGTTATTTCTATTGCTTCGGAACACGTCGGTTACAGCCAATTTCAATGAGCTTTTCTGGTCTTTGAAGTTATAGTTAGCCCCGATATCTCCTGAAACCCTTCCATGTATCTTAAACAAGTTGTATACAAAAGGTGTATTTCCGTTGATGGATGCTTCTAATGACCACTGTGGATTCAACTTGAAGCTATTGAAACTGTTTGCCTGTACGAAGAACGATCCATTATCCACCTCATGTCCTGCAATCGGACCCTTAAAGTGCATATAGATACCGGTAATATTGTTGTTCATGGTCCAGATCTTGCCAATTCTGAATGGCAGGTTCAAGTTTAAATAAGAAGTCAAGGATTTACCAAGGTTCTCTCTGGTTACCCAGGTTGTATTCGTAACGGAATCCTGCCCCATACTTTCAACCATTGCATCATTGGTTATATCGGTACCCAAAGTAAAGTTGAACATCTTCATCAAGGTATAGTTCAATGTAAATCCATGCGTATATTGCGGATTGATATAAGGGTTACCCTGTTGATAGGTCAATTTATCAATATAATACCTGAACGGATTCAAGAAACGATAATTTGGACGTGTGATCTTCTTGGCATAGCCTAAAGAAAAAATATGATTCTCACTTAGGTTATATCCAATATTTGCAGATGGGAAAAAGTCTAGATAATCACGCTTTACCCGATCATTATTGGTCACTGAATTACCATCAGAAATGGTGTATTCTGCACGCAGACCAACCTTCGCAGTCCATTTTCCAAAAGGTCGGCTATAATCTAAGTATCCAGCAGAGATTTGCTCTGTATAGATAAAGTGGTTAGACTTATTAGCTACATTTTCCCAAGTATCCCCATTCAATTGATCGAAAACCATATTGTTGTCGGATTTCACATTACTGTATTTCACACCGGCCTCTAGACTTCCTTTTTTGAATGGTTTTACGTAATCCAATTTACCCACATAGATATCGATATCCGTTGGCATATTGCTTCGCTCACGCTCCTCTGGTTTATAAAGTTCACCATCCAATTTCTCAGTCCTATAGGTATAGTTCATGTTCGAACGGTTTTCAAAGGTGCTCCAGTCAAGATCTAAAGTCAATTTCTGACCGAGGGTATCCATCTTGAATTCGTTGTTGAAGTTTAAGGACATCCTATCCAAACTCATCTTATTGAATGATGGCGATCTCAAAACCGAGTCAATACTTGTCGGTGTAAAGCCGATATCAGTTCTACTCCTGTTTTCAGAATCTTCTGCATATCTGTTTCCAGATAACTGAAGCATCATGGTATTGCGGTCAGAGGTCTTCTGCTCAATACCTAACCTATAGTTATGGTTGTTGTTGTCCTCGATCATCGATGCATTTTGATCGAAAAATGTGGTTTTGTTACCACCGCTGATCTCACGCATGATCTGGATTTCATTCTCCTCTTTATTATTGGTATACGCATAGGAACCAAATAAAGTGGTATTGTTCTTTTTATAGTTCAGGTTCAACGAGCTATTCCCTCTGAAGTGCTTACCATGTGCCGCACTCGCCACAAATGATCCATTGAAACCTTCGGTCCTGTTCTTTTTCAGCACGATATTGATGGTACCTACGGCACCTTCTGCATCGTCTTTAGCAGACCTTGTCGTAGTCACCTCTACACTCTTGATCTGACCGGCATCGGTTGACTTTAAGAAGTTCGTCAATTGCTCTCCGGTCATAAAGGTCTGTCTGCCATCAATAGTGACATTCACCCCTTGCTGCCCCATCAATTGCAGATTATCATCCTTATCCACACTTACCCCAGGCGCACGTTTTACAACTTCCAAGGCATTGTTACCGGCCGCCAATGTTGAATTCTCTACGTTCAACACTAATTTGCCATTTACATTCTGGACCATTGGTAATTGTCCTTGAACAGTAACTGCCTCAATCGCTTGACTGCTTGTCCCCATCACGATATCTTCAACTTCATAGGTTTTATCGCCTAATTCAAAGACTGCAGATTTGCCCTTGCTGTAGCCTACTGAACTAACTTCGATATAATAGGATCCTTTCGGAGCTTTGATGATGGTATAAACCCCATTCTCATCTGTAACCGCACTTTTGATCAATACATTCGCCGTCGATGACATTAAATATACTGATGCTGAGGCTAATGGTTGTTTGTCCTGGTTCAGGACCCGCCCCTTGATATCTGTATCCTGCGCCTCAGGGCTGGCTATAGCTTTGCTAGCCACTGCCGCCAGAAAGAGGATCAGTATGGTAATTATTCTTCCCATTTTCTTAGGTATTAATGTAATTTTGATTAGTTTTTTTATGTTAGTATTCTATTGCCCCTTATGCGTTATTCTCCTCTGAAGACGATTCTTCTTCCTCAGAGGTTGCTTTCTTATCTTCTTTTTTTGTCTTTTCTAATTCTTCCTCCGCTTCCTTCTTCAACTCTTCTGCTTCCTTGGCTTTCTCCTCTTCTAATTTTAAGATGCATTTCAAGCCATTTTTCGTCATGATCCACTCAGAAAATTTAGATTCTTCTTTTCCGTGACATTCATTTGCCCATATATCGCGTACTTTCCACTCCATATTCTTGTTCAATAGAACTTTAGTTCCAACTGGCAAGTAAAGGTTCATTCTCACATGCTGATCACGGATCAATTGTTTGTCTTCCAGTGCAAAATGACTATCGAACATTAAGTTCTCTGCATTTTGGTTGACCCTATAAGAAATCTTGGAAGCTCTAGCCGATGCTGCTGCATAGGAAGATCCTTTTGCGATATAGTTATATTGTATATATGGTGTCTTCAAGGAGTCAATCGACTCAATGTGGACAGAAATATCATTACGCAGGTAATTACCGATCAACATCCCTCCTTTGTCAGGGTTGATTTTATTCTTGCTAAAGTCCTCATCGGAAGCTTTGATGACGCGAACATCATTCTCTGATATCACATAGGTGTCTTTTTTGTCCAATGTTTTCTCTACGGAAATGGTGCTCTCTTCCACAAAATCTTGATTGGTCACCACCACGAAGTATAAAATCATGACGATAGATACAATCCAAGCCGCCAATAGGGACATACTTGCATAGTTGTTCATTGGTTTTGTCTTGAAGACAACACGCAATAACAAGAAGAACAGCGCCAATAATGGGATGATGATGGCAAGGGTTCCCGCTAGGATGGCAAACAAGGCTGAAGCAGGGTCTAACACCTCAAGTGGAGGGAAAAACATTGGGTTTTGGTAGCCCATAATATTCAACACGTTGAATACAAAGAACACAAAGAGACCAATGATGCTCAAGCCTGCCCAGATCAACACCAACACGGCTAAGATTTTTCCAATGACCGAGAAAAAAGATCCTAAAGAGTCTCCAACCGAACGAGCTCCTCGACTAATATGCTCGCCGGCCCCCGAAAAATTTTCGCGAACTCCTTTCATTTCTTCATCGAAAGACTTCTTGAAATTGTGCAGGTTGGCCTGTTCACCACGCATCGCCAATTTATCGGCACGCGTCACTGCCTTCGGCATTACGGCCCACAGTACGAAGTACAAGAGCACTCCTGATCCACCGAACAAGAAGAACAAAATAAAGATGATCCTTACCCACTTCGCTTCGATATTGAAATAATGTGATAATCCACTACATACCCCGCTCAGAACCTTGTCGTCCATGTCACGCATTAACTTCTTCGAAGTCAAGTATTCTGTGAAACTAGGATCAGCTGCTTGCTCATGTCCTGGTTCTTGTTCAGCTCGTTGCTCAGATTGGAAGTTGCCCGCAGGATCAGCCTGATCTGCAAAAGCAGCTCTAGATTCGTTTTCTACGCGTGGCTCATCGCCGATTTCAGACTCAAAGTCACTTACCCTTCCCATTTGCGCAATCACCTGATCGACATCCTCACGGTTGATCACTTCCTTGCGACCTGTTTGGATACGTTCAGAAAACATTTCCGCAATACGGTTCTCAATGTCTTCAAGAATCTCTCGGCTATCTTCAGAATTCCCGAAGTGCCTTTTGATTTCGATCATATAGGATCGAAGAATTTCATATGCATCTTCCTCGATATGAAAGACGATACTGTTTATATTGATGATTATAGTTTTGTTCATGGCTGTATTTAGTTAATGGTATAGTTAAATTTCTCTGTTTTCTAAGGATGTCTCCACCGCAAAGACCAATTCTTTCCAAGTAACATCCAATCGTTTCAATACTTCCATCCCCTCGGAAGTAATCTGGTAATATTTTCTTGGTGGACCTGAAGTAGACTCTTTCCAGATGTAACTTAATAGACCGTTATTTTTCAATCTGGTAAGTAATGGATATAGTGTTCCTTCAACCACCAACAATTCAGCTTTTTTTAATTCGCTGATAATGTCTGAGGCATATATTTCTCCCCGAGAAATAATTGAAAGAATACAGTATTCCAGTATTCCTTTCCTCATTTGGGTTTGTGTATTTTCAGCTATCATAACAATACAAAGATATATCCTTTGGATGGTACTTTGCAATACATAGTACTATATTTTTTCATGATAACATCATAATCAATTGATTTACAGCCCAATAATTTTTTATCAAAATATCCAACAGCTTGTTGGAAGACAAAAAAATTGATGCAAAAGCTTTTTAATCTGACATTTAAATACGATTTTTATCAACAATGAATTGGATAATAAACTATGCATGGGCAATTATTTGGGCCATTATCATGATGCTCCTCTTATTGTTGCCCGCGAATGACTTTCCAACGGAAGGTTTTTTTCAAGGATTTGACAAGCTGGTCCATACCGGTAGCTTCTACTTATTGACTACTTTAATCCTTTTTGGAAGAGTGGTTGATACCAAAAGAAGAGCAACAAAAGTTAAAACCTTTATCATCGTTTTCTGTGTGGCCTCTTTCTTCGCTTTCTTTACCGAAGGAGCCCAGATGTATTTTACAGATTCAAGACGAGCTGATTGGTGGGATATTTTCGCTGATTATGTAGGAATTGGAATGGCTCTTTTTAGCTATCTGTTATTATACAACAGAAAGTTTCAATATTCCTGATCCTGAAGCGTCCATGGTCTGGCCCTGCAATAAGCAAGTTTAGGCCCGACCGATGCTGACAATATAAATCTTACAATGGGGAATGTGGTTGATCAATGCTTCCGCAGCAGCCGCCATCGTCGCGCCGGTGGTCAACACATCGTCTACCAAAAGGATATGGCTATCAGCCCATTGCTCTCCATTTTTACAATAAAAGGAATCTGCAACATTGCCGATACGGTCTGATCGGTACATCTTGGTCTGACTTTTTTGATATCTCCCACGATGTAGCAATCGAGTATTGACCGCAACATCCATGCCCAGCGACAAACCCGCTGCAATGCATTCGCTTTGGTTATATCCCCGTTTCAGCAATCTTTTAGGATGGAGCGGAACCGGAACGATCATATCTATCTTAGCAAAGTATGGAGATTCCCGTAAGCTTGTTCCATACTTCGTCCCCAAATATTCCCCCACTTGAGGGTGATTATTATACTTCAGGTTATAGATCAATTTTTCCACAATGGAGCCTGATCGCAAATGCAACATGCAGGCAGCAAATTCGAACGGAAACTTCCCCTTCAGTAATTGCATGGCTTCATTATTTGAATCCATATGGAATGCCGTATAAGGAAGATGAAATAAACAGGAAGTACAGATAATCTCTTCTTGTGCAATCAAGGCCGCGTTACAACCCATGCACAACTCTGGATAAAATAAATGGAGAAACGAACGCCAGTATTGAAGCATTTCAAGCAGTTAAGAGCTTAAAAATAAATCCTCTTCATTAAAAAATAACTGCAATTAGGTTAAGAATTCATTACACTTTCACTTCTTATCATAAATCAACAGTTAAGAACAATTCAGGTTGTATTTTTGTAGACTAATATAAGAAAGGAAAAACAGATGGAATTAGGAATAGGCATGTTTGGGGACTTGCAAATTGATTCTCAAACTGGGAAAATACAAGCGCCGAAACAAAGGCTACAGGAAATAATAGAAGAAATCAAATTGATGGATGAAGTGGGTGTTGATTTCTTTGGAATGGGTGAACACCACCGTGCAGATTACGCCGTTGCGGCACCTGAAATTGTGCTTGCTGCAGCAGCAACCGTGACCAAAAAAATCAAACTAGGATCAGCAGTTTCTGTATTGAGCTCGTCTGACCCGGTCAAACTATACCAGGATTTTGCAACCGTGGACTTGATTTCAAATGGTAGGGCAGAAATCATGGCCGGACGTGGGTCTTTCATTGAATCATTCCCACTGTTTGGATATGACTTAAAAGACTACAGCTCACTATTTGAAGAAAAACTAGACCTTCTGCTTCGTATCAACAATTCACAGACCGTCAACTGGACTGGTAAACACCGTGCTAGCTTGATCAATCAAAGCATCTACCCAAGAGCGGTCAATGATAAATTACCGATCTGGATTGCAGTTGGTGGTACAACCGAATCCGTAATCCGCGCAGGTAGATTGGGCCTACCGGTCATGTTTGCCATTATTGGCGGCTCACCGATCAATTTCAAACCATTGTTTGAAATCTATGAACAAGCTTACCAAGATAATGGTCACGACATGAGCAAATACCAAGTCGGTGTGCATATGCATTCCTTCTTCGGAGAAAATTCCAAAGAAATCGCTGATTGGTATTATCCATATTATTCTGCACAGATGAACCGAATCGGAGCATCAAGAGGATGGCCTCCATACCAAAGAACACAATATGATTATGGACGTTCAAACCATGGGCACCTTATCGTGGCCGATGTCAATGAATCCGTAGACAAAATCTTGCAGATCCAAGAAACCTTTGGATTGACCAGGTTCTCTGCACATACCGATGTGGGCAGCCCAGATCACAGTAAAATGATGAAAGCCATTGAACTTTACGGAAACCAAATCATTCCAAAAGTGAAAGCTGCATTGAAATAAACTATTGTTGAAACAAATAAAAAAAGGGCCATGGCCCTTTTTTTATTTGTTTCAATTTATGGAATTTCCAAAATTCCTGCATCACCCTATAAACTTACAATATGAAAAGAAATTATTTTTGGCTCCTCGTTATGCTACTAGCAATGGGAGCATGCTCAAATAAACAGAATGAATCTCAAGCTAACGCTGCGAATGTAGAAATTGTAACCCTTGAAGATAACATACCTGCTCCAGAAGCCAGAATGTTGAAAAGCACTTCCGCTGATAGAAATGAAGCCCCACAAAATGAGCCGCTTCAGAATCAACAAAATTCAAAAGCCAAGATCATCCGTACAGGGAACATATCACTAGAATCCAAAAAAATTGAGCAAAGTAAAGCCAGTCTGGATGCGCTGTTAAAAAAACACAATGCTTACTACGAACAAGAAATCACGAATAACAACAATGATTTCACCTCCTATAACCTCAGCATCCGTGTCCCAGCAAATGCCTTTGACCATTTCTTGAATGAACTGGAAAATGGAGAGGATAAAGTAACCGAGAAAAACATCAGTGCAAGAGATGTTTCTATTGAATATTATGATATAGAGTCAAGGCTTAAAAGCAAAAGAGCATTCCTTGAACGCTATCAGAATATGGTCAGCAGTGCGAAAAATGTAAAGGATCTGCTTGAAATCCAAGAACAGATCCGACAATTGCAGGAAGATATTGAGAGTAGTGAAGCGACCATGCGTAATCTGAGCAATCAGGTAGACTACAGCACAATTACCATCAATCTTTTTGAATACCAAGCTAATCTCCCAATGGGCAGTAATTCCTTTTGGGTAAAAATCAAGGATTCATTGGTTTTTGGCTGGAATATGATCCAGACCATAGCTTTAGGCATCATCAGCTTATGGCCAGTGTGGACAATTGTTATCCTCGTGTTGTGGGCAATCCAGAGAATCAGAAAAAACAGGAAAGCAAAGAAGATTAATTCTCAAGAATAATTGAGCTACAATCTTTCCTGTCCATAACCAGGAAACTTGCAGAAAAAGCTTTTTGGCGGATATAGGAACCGAGATCCAGATCCTGCTGCGAAATGGGAATGATCCTTTGGATATTTCTCCTCTCCAAAAATACCAAAAAGGCTTTTTCTGCATTTACACTACTTAAATACCCCGGGATAACCAGACCAGTTTCTTCTTTGATCTGATCACTGTAATGATAGGGAGCCAAGATCATCAAGGTGTCCCAAGGAAAACAGTTCATCTGCTGGAAATCAATCTTCCCTTCGGATACACTCCGCCTAAATTCTTTCTTAAAATCTCGAATACAAAAATTGGTTCTCACCTGCTTACAAGACAGAATAAAGATGGGTAGCATGCACATCAAAATCCTGATTACCTTTCCTTTATCCATCAGCCAATGATTATATGCCCAATAATAAATATTCGGAAAGAAATTTAACGAAGCAAAGAAAAGAGATAACAAATTGATAATGATAATTTATTGCATAACACCTTGATTGGCTCTACAAGAATATTATTACTTCTAGCTTATAATTTTTGATGTATCTTTGTAACGTGGAAAAAGCAGTAAAAACGGTAGATATCAGGAGCTTGAGTTTAGCTCAATTAAAGGATGCACTTGTTGAAATGGGTGAACAGGGTTTTCGTGCCAAGCAGATTTACGAATGGCTATGGCAAAAATCCTGTACTGATTTCGATGAAATGAGCAACCTGAGCAAGTCATTGCGCGAAACCCTGAAGGCCAATTTTACCATCAACGCCGTTAAGGTAAAACAATCCCAGATCAGCTCGGATAAAACCATAAAAAGTACATTCAGCTTATACGACAACAACGTAATTGAAGGAGTCCTGATTCCTGCAGATGACCGCATGACGGCCTGCGTGAGTTCTCAGGTGGGCTGTAGCTTGACCTGCAAATTCTGTGCTACCGGTTATATGGACCGTAAGCGAAACTTGAATGCCGATGAGATCTATGATCAAGTAGTACTGATCGCAAAACAGGCTGAAGAAAAATATGGACATCCATTGACCAATATCGTCTATATGGGTATGGGTGAACCTTTGTTGAACTACAGCAACATGATGAAATCGGTGGATCGCATCACTTCCCCAGATGGTCTGAATATGGCGGCGAAACGAATTACAGTTTCCACTGCCGGAATCGCCAAAATGATCAAGAAATTAGGGGACGATGAAGTTCGCTTTAATCTTGCACTTTCACTGCACGCGGCAAACGATGACAAAAGGAATGAAATCATGCCGATCAATGAACAGAACTCATTGGCAGCACTGGCTGAGGCATTGAAATATTTCTATGCTAAAACAAAGAGCCCGATTACTTTCGAATACATTGTTTTCCATAATTTCAATGATGAACTACAGGATGCCAAAGAGTTGGCAAAATTCTGCAAGAATGTACCTTGTAAGGTCAATATCATCGAATACAACCCAATTGCTTTGGCAGATTTCGTGAATGCAGAAGCGGATAAGATCGATCAGTTTGCCACTTACTTACGTAGCCAAGGCGTGATCACCAATGTGCGCAGAAGTAGAGGAAAAGATATCGATGCGGCCTGTGGTCAATTGGCCATCAAGGATAAAGATAAAGAAGCCAGTGAGGCATAAAAATAGAAAAAGGCATTTCTTTCGAAATGCCTTTTTTAATATCCTTTTTATCCGTGGATCTGTTCTTTCTTACCGTAGGATTGGATAAGATTTCCTTCAAACTCCAACCATTCTTTCCAGCGCTTATCTACATCCACATCTTTTGTGTATTTCTTGGCAA
This sequence comes from Sphingobacterium sp. LZ11T8, assembly GCF_024261425.1. Taxonomy (NCBI): domain Bacteria; kingdom Pseudomonadati; phylum Bacteroidota; class Sphingobacteriia; order Sphingobacteriales; family Sphingobacteriaceae; genus Sphingobacterium; species Sphingobacterium sp. LZ11T8. The sequence goes on from NZ_JANBZY010000001.1 coordinate 711,520, forward strand.
AATTCAGGAAGGTGGTGTAATGGTTCGCTTCCGAAACCATAAGATCATGATAGAACTTCGCCAGATCCTGATCCTTGATATTCTTGGACAATACCCTGAATCGTTCACAGCTCCTTGCTTCGATCATCGCAGCGAACAATAGCCTATCGATAAAAGCTTGGTTTCTGGAACCATCTTTCTTGGCAAATTTCATCAACTGGCCAACATAATCATCCTTTCTTTCGCGACCTAGTTCATAACCACGCTCCTTGATGATATCGATCACCATCTTGAAATGCTCCATCTCTTCAATGGCTATGGCAGTCAGCTCATGCACCAGATCCTCAAGTTCAGAATTCTGGGTAATCAATGAAATGGCATTCGAAGCTGCCTTCTGTTCACACCAGGCATGATCCGTCAAGATCTCTTCCAAATTAGATTCCGCGATATTGGCCCATCTTGGGTCTGTCAAAAGTTTTAGTCCTAACATAGCATTGAAAATTTCCACAAAGGTAATGAAAACAAAATCATCCCCCTAAATACATGAAATAATGCTAATTTGCAGCATGGGAAAAAGAATGCTTATCATCGGTTTGGTATGGCCTGAACCGACCTCCTCTGCGGCAGGTTGGCGAATGCTGCAACTCATCGATCTATTTAATTCCCAAGGATTTGAAATCACCTTTGCCTCAGCCGCCAGTAAATCTGAACATAGCTTCCCCTTAGAAGCCAAAGCTGTAGCTGAGGTTGAGATCAAACTGAACGACTCCTCCTTTGATGAATTTATCAAAGATCTAAATCCAGACTTTGTACTTTTCGACCGTTTCATGATCGAAGAGCAATATAGCTGGAGGGTGGCGCAGGCCTGTCCTCAGGCTATACGCATTTTGGACACCGAAGACCTGCATTTCGTTAGGCAAGCACGCCAAGAAGCCTATAAAAAAGGATTAGATTTCAACGCTGACATGCTCTATTCCGACCTGGCGAAACGGGAATTGACCGCCATTTACCGCTCGGATCTCAGTTTGATCATATCCGAATATGAAATGAAGCTCCTTCAGGAAGAGTTTGCCATCAATCCACAAATATTAAGCTATTTACCTTTCCAGATCCAACATCAAGAACAGGAACAATTAGGATTTGAGGATCGGGAACATTTTACCTTTATCGGCAATTTCCTCCATGAACCTAACTGGAAAACCGTACAACGCATCAAGGAAATCTGGCCTTCGATTCGAAAGCAATTACCTAAAGCAGAAGTGCATATCTATGGCGCCTATCCCAGCGAAAAGGTTTGGCAACTCAACCAGCCAAAGCAAGGCTTCCGTATTATGGGAAGGGCCGAGCATGCAGTAGATACCCTAAAAAAATACCGCATTTTATTGGCTCCAATACCTTTCGGCGCAGGACTGAAAGGCAAATTTATCGATGGCTTGTTCGCTGGGATTCCATCAATCAGTAGCAAGGTCGGCGCAGAAGCCATGTTTAACGGCCATGAATGGCCAGGTGAAATTGCAGATGAAACCGATGAAATTGTTGACAAAGCCGTCTCGCTGTATAAAGACCAGCATGCATGGGAAAGTGCAGCAAATAGATCACAGCAGATTTTAGAATCCTTGATCGATCCAGATTGGGGTAAAGACTTCATAACCGCCCTTGAAAAAATCCAACAAGCACCCGATACCCACCGTCGCAAAAACATGATAGGCCAAATTCTCTGGTCCAATCAATTCCTTTCCAGCAAATACCTATCCCAGTGGATTGAAGAAAAGAACAGGAAATAAGAACCGCAGCCGCTCTTTCAACGGGTTTTGAACCAGGATGCCCATCGGCTTCGCTCAGGGTACGGGATGAGAGGATGGACCAAGATCATGGAATGAACCAAGATGCAAAGGATAAGAGGATGGACCAAGATTTGAAAAAGCCACCCCCTCTGGAGGTTGTACAGCGCAAAAAAATGTCCCTTTCTGTGTTACTCTGACGAAGGAAGGGTCTCGGAATATTACAGACCTAATCAATTTAAATATTACGGATAGTATTGGCGTACGGTTTCTTAACCTTCGGTTAAGAATGACAAGATCTAGAGGAGGAGAACCGTACAGATTCCTCACTGATCGTTCAGAATAAAAATGCGCTAAGGAGGGATTCAGAGTGAAACGAAGAATCTATTTTTATTTTTTTAGGATCGCCGTCATTTCGAAATCGTAAGATGAGAAAACTATTTCAAATGAAGTTTGGATAGTTTCGAGACCCTTCGGGGAGCCCTCAGGGTGACACAAAAAGGGTATAGAAAAATATTCCACCCCGCTAGGGGTTTTCTACAAACATTTCACCTTCCGAAGGAAGCTCTTTGCCCCCGGCTCATTTCCAATGGCGGAAAAATGGAAAGAATGCCGTTGCCCTGTGCGATGGGTTTGGCCTTGGATGCTTTCAAGAAATTCTCCCATCAAAAGGGAGAATTTTGAAGAACGGCATCCTCGACATCAAGGCATTCTTTTCATGTGTGATGGATGGTGCGAAAAGCCATCTTAAATGAGCCGAAGCCTTTTGGTTACTTTTGGGCTTCAAAAGTAACGAAGAAAACCATTTGGCTAGCCCTAAAAACAAAAAAGGCACACCCGTAAAACGCATGTGCCAGTTCTCAAAATTAAGTTTAACCTAACGTCTCGTAAATACTATTGTTCTAGTTGTTGTACCAGTTACATTAACACCAGTGAATTTCTTGATTGAACCAATCAAGCTCTCTTGGATTTGATAAGTTACCCCATCAAAAATTAACGTTTTCTTTTCTGGCATTGAATAGGGAATTGCAGGAGCAAAATTTGCATCCTTCAGCATAATGTATGCGTTGTTGTTTGCCCTGAATTCGATGTATTGTGTTTCATCGTCACCTACCAAGGTATCTACCTCTGGTTCTTTACCCTCTTCTTTGGTCGTTTCCACTACAGAAAACCACTTGTTTGCACGAAGTAAATTCAATGCAGTATCACGTTCAGCATAGTTTAACGTCTCCTTGCTACAAGAAGCCAATCCTATTGCCATTAACCCCAAAATCATTAACTTTTTCATAATGCTTGTAAAATAGTTTCTATATAAATTTTCAATTTACTCCTCGGGCATACTTCCAATCATTATGCCAAGAACTGTTAAGAAAATGAATGAAGCCTTTGTAATAGAATAACATTCTATCGATTTTATGCTCATAACCAAGAGTTAAGGCTGAAAATTGGATAAAAAAAACACCTTTGAAAAATATTATCAAAGGTGTATCCATCGCTATTGAATTAATTAATTCGCTATTGAGGTCTGTTGTTTTCGATGATATAATAGATAATATAAAAGCAAGGTCAAGAGGATCAACCCGCTTACGATCATATACATTTTTGCATAGCCAAAATAGGATGCCACGACGGCCAGAGCAAAGGCTCCCAAACCAAATCCACTGTCATAAAACAGAAAGAAGGTTGCTGTAGCCGAACCGGCTTTGTCCACAGGACTTAATTTGATGGTGATGGTCTGGAAACTTGGGAATATCGCACCGTAAGCTACCCCTAGAATCACACCGGAAAGTAAGATCTGGAACATGGAAGTAGCTGATCCCATGATCATCAGGCCAAGGGCAAATATGATCAATGAAGGTATGATCAAATAACTAGGTCCCTTGGAATCCAATAACTTCCCTATGATGGGGCGGGTTACCATGATGCTGATAGCGAAGGTGATAAAATAATACATAGCCGCTATCGGCATGCCTAACTCGGTCGTATAAACCGCCATAAAGGAGATAATGGAGGAATATGAGAAAGCAAACAACATCGCTGAAATGCAGACCGGGACGGCCTTCATTTCAATAAAGTTTGAAAAACTGAATTTCTGCTTTCCAACTTTGGCAGGTACTGCGTGTTTAACTGTTTCTGGATTTTTTATGAACAAGGTCAATAGCCAACTTATGACCGAGAAGATTGACGCCACAAGGATCAAGACCTCGAAGCCAAATGAATTTAAGATATACAGTCCCAAAGCTGGCCCAAGCACCATGGAGAGGCTCATCGCCAAGCCATAATAGCCAACTCCCTCGCCCTTTCTGCTATTGGGAACCATAGTGATGGCCATGGCGGCATGTGCCGTTGTGGCAAGCGAATGGAAAACCCCGTGTATCATCCGAACAAGCAGCAATGGTACTATGGCATGAATCCCAAGATACATAAATGAACAGACCACAAATAAAAACAGGGTAATAACGGAAATCTTTTTAGATCCGATTCGATCTGAAATCACCCCGGAAAACGGACGTAACAATACAATCCCCAACAGATAAACGGAAACAACCAAACTCATGTCTCGAGCAGTACCGCCCATATGCTGCTTGATCGCCAATGGCATGGATGATAACAGCATATAGAAGTTTACAAAAAGAAAGAAACAGCCTAAACAGGATAATATAAAATCCCTCGTCCAAATTTTATTCGTATTCATATTGAGGCACAAAGGTCCACAATTAACACTAGCTGTTTTTTATATAATGGGACATAAATTATATTTTTCTAGCCAAACCTTTCTATCTTTGACCTTACTATGGAAAAGGATTTCTTAAAATGGGTAAGTACAGAGGATCAGCAGGTCTTGACCTTTCAGATGAAACCCGAACATTTCGATTTCCATTCTCACGCCAAAGCCCAGCTTACCCTTTTGGAGGGTGGTCTAACCTATTTGCATACAAGAGAAAAGGCTTATTTTATTCCTTCCTATCACTATGTATGGATACCTCCACATTTGGAGCACAAATTTAGCCATCAGCGTGAACAACATGTACTGGTCCGGAACCTTTATATCCCATTAAGTAAGAAACAGCTCAAACCTTTCCATCAGGAAATCGGGATTTTCCCAGCACATCCCTTGATTATTGAAAGCCTAAAATTCTGCGGAACTTCGGTTTTCAACAAAGGAGAGGAACAACACAACTTTCTTCATTCCATGGTTCAGCTACTTCCTCAATTGAGTCCCATGCGGTTCAGTTTATCCTTGCCAACATCCAATCAACATCAACTCAAGCCCATACTTTCCTATATCAGCAATATGCTCCATACCGATCTGCGATTGGAAGTCGTTGCGAAAAAATTCAATCTCGGTGTACGGAGCTTGAGCCGATTGTTTGAGCAGCATCTACATACCTCATTCTTGCAATTTGTCAAGACCGCCCGCATCATCCGTTCCATTGAATTAATCCTTGCCAGAGAAAGGAGCATCAGCGAAATAAGTTATGCCGTAGGCTATAAAAGCATCGCTTCCTTTTCCAACACCTTTCTCCAGACGACGGGCAAAAGACCTACAGATTTTGCAAATGATTTGTTACTGAAATAGAATTTAGTGTTTCAAATACACTATATAACGGATTGAATTGTTATATTTAGTCAAACTATTTTTTTATGAAAACATTAAAAGGACCGGGCATTTTCCTAGCCCAATTTATAGCCGATGAAGCACCGTACAATAATTTAGAAACCATTAGTAAATGGGCGAGCTCATTGGGTTTTAAAGGTGTACAGATCCCGACTAATGAACCAAACTTCTTTGATGTGCAGAAAGTTGCGGAAAGCAAAACCTATGCAGATGAAATCAAGGGAAAACTTAAAGAACAAGGGGTTGAGATTACAGAGTTATCTACCCACCTTCAAGGTCAATTAGTGGCGGTTCACCCTGCCTATGATAAACTTTTTGATGGATTCGCTCCTGAAAAATATAGAAATAACCCTAAGGCCAGAACCGAATGGGCTATCGACCAATTGAAGTTAGCGGCCAAAGCTTCAGCTAACCTGGGCCTTAATGCCCATGCGACATTCAGTGGAGCCTTGTTATGGCATATGGTCTATCCTTGGCCTCAACGTCCTGCCGGTGCAGTCGAAACAGGCTTCAAGGAATTAGCAAAAAGATGGCTTCCAATTTTGGATGAATTCGACAAAAATGGCGTGGATGTTTGTTACGAAATCCATCCCGGTGAAGACCTACATGATGGGGTAAGTTATGAGCGCTTTCTAGAAGCGGCAAACAATCACCCAAGAGCTTGCTTACTATACGATCCATCCCATCTATTATTACAGGGCATGGATTATTTAAGCTATATCGATCATTACCATGAGCGTATCAAGATGTTCCATGTTAAAGATGCGGAGTTTAACCCAACGGGTAAACAAGGTGTTTATGGCGGTTACTCAGGCTGGGTAGAACGCGCAGGAAGGTTCCGTTCATTAGGAGATGGACAGGTGGACTTCAAGGGAATCTTTAGTAAACTGGCTGCTTATGATTTTGATGGATGGGCAGTAATGGAATGGGAATGTGCCTTGAAAAATTCGGTTGATGGTGCAACAGAAGGTGCAGAATTTATCAAGAACCATATTATCAAAGTTACCGATAAAGCATTCGACGATTTCGCAGCAACTGGAGCTGATGAAAACTTCAATAGAGAAATATTAGGTATTTAATCGCCTATAAAATATAAGATCTGAAACAGTAGTAGCCCCAAGCTGCTGCTGTTTTTTTTATGTATATTGATCCGGTCAAGGAAATTTATTCAAGCATGAAATCTTTGGCAATAAAAATGACCAATTTTTAATCCAAGTAAATCCCTAAATAAGTTGTTGATCTGAATTGGACCTTATTCGAGACACATTCCGAATTTTAGCAATATGGCTCGAATATGGGTAAAACCATTCTCGAAGAATCTTCCCCAAACTCACTCCATTTTTCTTTAATCCCGAAAAAGTTTTCACAGAAAAATACAGCTTTTAAGTGAATTATTGGATGCCGTTTCTAGCCGGAATTCTATCCATTTTAGCTTAATTATTAAGTATTTAATAAAAGTATCTTTTGTCTTAAATTGTTGTTATTTTAATTATTTCACATTTTTTAACAACAAAAAAGGTTTGTTGGCGTTTAAGTATTACGTATCAATGTAACAAACTTGATATAATGGTTATCAATAAAGCACTAATCCTTGTTCTCGCAACAAGTTTTGATAACCAACTTTTGAGCGGAATTCTATTAAGAAAATTACCCTGATAAATAATTAACATATGATGCAAATCCTTTACCGTTCGCTTTTCTTAGCATGTGCTCTCATGCTCTTTTGCCATCAAGGACGGGCAAGCGCCACAGAAAAGAATCACAAACTAGAAACAAACTTTAAAATCAATCCCCACCATCCTTCCATTGATTCCTTAGATATCATTGGTAAGATTACTGACTCCACTGGAACAGCCATTGAGGGCGTAGTGGTAACAGAGCAGGGGACAACAAACAGTGTGCTATCCAATGAAAATGGCGAATACAAAATCGCGGCCAACCCAAATGGGATGTTGGTCTTTTTAAAATCGGGATTTGCCACACAGGAAGTTCATGTCAACAACCAAAAACAGTTGGACGTGAAGATGCTGGTTGCAACTCCAGAAACGGAAGCTGCTGAAACAGAAGGCACAGAACAAACCGATAGTTCGGCAACCCAAACGGACAGTACCCAAGTACAGACCGACAGTACACAGACGGCAGTTGCGACAGACAGTACCGCACAGACCGATGCGGCTGTTGCAGCACCTACTGGTCAAAATGTGATCACAGGTACAGTTAGCGGCCCATCAGGCCCTCTTCCGGGAATTACCGTGAAAGTAGTCGGAACGGATCTAAGTGCCAGTACCGATGAAAATGGTAAATTCCAGATCGCTGCCGATGCAAAAAGTAGGATCCGTTTTTCGTCCGTAGGCTACAAGACCATTACCCAGACTGTGGGAAACCGAAAGGATATCCAAGTTGTGATGGCGACAGAAACCAATACGATTGAATCCGTTCAGGTGGTTGCTGTAGGTTATGGAACGATGAAAAGAGCAACCCTACCAACGGCGGTATCCAGTATCGGTGCCAATGAAATCGAAGATGAGGTATTGCCTAGTGTAACCCAGGCCATCCAAGGTAAAGCCGGTGGTGTACAGGTTACCCAAAAATCGGGTTCACCAGGTGGTGGTATCAGTATCCGTGTTCGTGGTACAACCTCCATCAATGCCAGTTCTGATCCACTATATGTGGTAGATGGAATCCCCGTGAACAGTACGACCAACTTTACAGGTGGTTCCACGTTTGATTTCGGTGGTGGTACCCAAGGGATCAATGTGCTGTCATCCATCAACCCTTCGGATGTTCAATCCATTGAGGTCCTGAAAGATGCGGCCTCTTCATCCATCTACGGTTCCAGAGCGGCTAATGGTGTGGTATTGATCACTACGAAAAAAGGACTTGCTGGACAGAGCCAGTTTACATTCAACATGTATGAAGGTTTCTCCCAAGTTCCGAAAGAAAGATATTATGACTTCATGAATACGGCACAGTACCAAGATTACATGAAAGACTATTATAGAATCTTGCAAGAGCAAGATCCGTCAAAGCCTATCCCTGATCAAATCTTTGCTAACCCAGGTATCAATACCGATTGGCAAAATGCAATTTTCAGGACTTCTCCAACCAGGAACTACGAGCTTGCAGCAAGTGGTGGAAGCGATAAGACACAATATTATACTTCGGTTGGTTACATGAAACAAGGCGGTGTATTGCTTTCTTCAGATTTTGACCGCTTAAGTGGGCGCTTGAACTTAAATCACCAACACAGTGACAAGTTAAGATTCGCGACCTCGATCAATTTGACCAGAGCGACAAACCATCGTGTACAGGAAGAGAATTCGAAAGAAGGATCGACCAAATCGGGGATCTTCTCTCCACCGAATATTCCGGTATATGGTGAGAATGGCAATTATTACTATGACCAAGTCAGGTTGACCAGGGAGAACCCAGTTGCCATGCTTGAATTGCCAACAAATAAGGCACAGACTTACCGCATCTTGGCAAATGCCAGTGCAGAATATAACATCATCCCTGAATTATTGTTGAAGACCAGTTTTGGTACAGATTTAAGCTTTATTGATGAGACTTTCTTTATGCCCCCAACTGGTTTGCGTTCATATGCCAGTCAGGGTGGTATAGGAGCAAGCAGAAGTACGCGTGACCAATTATGGATCAATGAGACGACCTTGACCTTTGACAAGACCATGGGAGACCATTATATCAATGCATTGGGAGGTTTCTCGGTTCAAGGTTCTCGTTTAGAATTTACCCATGCACAAAGGACCGGATTCCCGAACAATGATATCCCTTATGTAACTGCAGGGGGTGTGATCACCGGAGCCAATGCATATCCAGAAGAATGGGCCATTGCATCAGGTTTTGCAAGAGCATCTTATGTGTACAAAGACAAATATATTGTCAATGCGAATGTTCGTATGGACGGTTCATCACGCTTCGGTTCTGACAACCGTTGGGCAGTTTTCCCATCCATGGCTGCAGCTTGGAGGATTTCTGAGGAAGACTTCCTGAAAGACAACAGCACGTTCAGCGACTTGAAATTGAGAGCCAGCTGGGGTATCACCGGTAACCAGAACATCGGTAACTATGCCAGCCGTTCATTATACTCAAGCGGAAACAACTACATGGGCCAAGCCGGTTTTATTCCAAACGTACTTGGTGACAAGGGTTTGAAATGGGAAACCACAAGACAATGGAACGTGGGTGTAGATGCTGGTTTCTTCAATGATAGGATTTCCTTATTGGCAGATTACTACTACAAGAAGACCACGGATCTGTTGATCGGTCTACCGATCTTGACCAGTTCAGGATTTATCAACCGTTTCACCAACTCTGGAGATATTGAAAACAAAGGTTTCGAATTTGAATTAAGCAGCAAAAACTTAGTGGGCGAATTCAAATGGAGCACATCCCTGAACATGACTTTCAATAGAAATAAAGTTTTGGCTTTGCCAGAAGGACTGACTGAAATGCGCGGTGGTGTAGGTGATCTGAACAGAGCTGTTCCAGGAATGCCATTAGGTGTTTTCTATGGCTGGAAAGCTTTGGGTGTTAATCCAGAAACAGGTATGATCGATTACCTAGGCAAGAATGGTGAAGCAGTAGCACCTACAAATTATGAAGACCATGTGATGATCGGTGATCCGAATCCACAGTTCTTTGGTGGTATCAGCAATAACTTTGAGTACAAGAATTTTGACTTGAGCATTTTAGGTCAATTCTCTTATGGCAATGATATCTTCAACTACAACTTGGCATCGGGTCTAGAGGGCTTCAACCCGAGTTCTAACCAGTTTGTTGATTTTGTAGACAGATGGCGCGAACCGGGAGACATCACGGATGTTCCAAGACCAGCACCGGGAAGCTTAGACAATGGAGCGGTTTCCTCACGATTTGTAGAAGATGGCTCTTTCTTCAGGATCAGAAATATCACCTTAGGTTATTCCCTTCCTAACGAGATTGCGGAACGCATCAAGATGAAGAGATTACGTTTCTACGTAACGGTTCAGAATGCCTACGTATTTACCAAATACAGAGGATATGACCCAGAGGTTAGTTCTAGCCACGGCGGAGCAAACACAGGTTTAATTTACGGTTATGACTATGGAAGTTATCCACAACCAAGGATTTTCACAACAGGTATTAACTTAACTTTCTAAGAGTCGCGAATATGAAAATGAAAAATAGAATATTATCCATATGTTTCGTTGCATTGACAGCGGTTTCACTGAGTTCATGCAACAAGTTTTTAGACAAAGATCCTTTGGGACAGATTGCAGAAGATGAGTTTTTCAACTCGGAAACGAATGCAAATGCTGCCGTAATCGGTGCATATAGGACCATGACCAGTCCTTTTTCCTATGGTCAGTCCACCTTGGTCGTTCCTGAATTTTCAGCGGTGCATGTAAGGCATTCTGCGGTCTATCCAGAGTATGAGACCTTCGCCAGCCATGAAATCCAAGCTATCAATCCTTGGACTTCCAATATGTGGCAGGCCTTGTACGCAACGATCAATGCGGCAAACAACGTGATCGATGAAGTTCCCAACATGGACGGTTCCATGATCTCGGAAGAAAAGAAAAAGATCTTTATCGGAGAGGCAAAATTCATCAGAGCCTTAAATTACTTTTTCTTGGTCAGAGCTTTTGAAAGGGTTCCCCTAAAATTAAAAGCGACGAAAGAAGGTGATGATATAAAAACTCCTCAGGCAAAGAAAGAGGATACCTACGCACAGATCGTCAAGGACCTAACTGAGGCTATCGCTGCCTTACCGAAGGAAAACCCTTATACTGGCGATGCAGGTAGAGGAAGAGCCTCGCATTGGGGTGCAAAAGCCTTATTGGCCAAGGTATATCTATACCAAGCTGCCTTTACCAATGATTACAAGAAAGCCGCTGACTTGGCCAATGAAGTGATTACTTCGGGAGGTTTCAGTTTGGTGTCAGATTTCAGTACCATCTGGACAACCCAGAATACAAACGAAGCAATCTTTGAACTGCAATTTGATGATCAGGTGACCAATCCATTGGCAGCAGTAGCCAATGATAATCCATCGGTTTTGTTCTTTGCAAAGGATTCAACGGTACTGGACCTGTATGAAGATGCTGATAAGCGAAAAGCATTTACCATCAAAAAAGGAAGCAATGACAACTACTTCATGGGTAAGTTTCCAAACTTTTCGCCCTCAAGCCAAAATGTTACGGTCATCCGATTGGCAGAACTGTATCTAATCCATGCAGAAGCGAAGGCAAGGGTAGACAATAGCGTAAGCCAGGCTGCTTATAATTCATTAAAGATGGTCCAGGATCGTGCCGGAGTATCCAAAGCAATTGGTTCCTTTGGCAGCCTTGCAAATTTCATCACTGCTGTTCAGGAAGAAAAAGAACGCGAACTGATGTTTGAGGGTGAGACCTGGTTCGATTTTGTTCGGACAAAATTGGCGATGAAAAAGTACAAGACATTAACCAAGGAGGAGTTTATGGTCTATCCAATACCTACAGCCCAAATATCTTTAGGTGGAGGATTGACACAGAATCCAGGTTATTAGTAAATAAATGATTCATGGGAAAGGAGGCTGAATGGCCTCCTTTTTTTATGTGCTTATTTATCCTGAACCCGATATAGTTTATCCCGGTCCAAGAGATAAATATGCTCTTTATCTAAAGCATAAATGGCATGTGATTCCCCGATAAAGGTGGAACTATCAGAACGCAATAATGGTTTCAAAGTCATATCTTCTCGATCCAATTTATAGGCAAAGGCTGTACGTCCATCGTCATTATCGGAAGCCATGCTGGTCACATAGATTTCTTGACCTAATCCGGTGATATCGGTAAGGGTTAAATAATCGCCTTCGTTATAGATCTCGATTGGGTTGAAAGGTTTTGGAAAATCCAGTCTTGTCCAGTTTTTGGCCAAGTCGGTCGATCTCCAAAAGGATCTGGAACCTGCTGCAAACAATTCATTGGGATTGACCGACCATAAGGATCGCAGCGTCGCATCCGTATTGTATTGCATATTGGAAGTGATATCCTGCCAGGTTTTACCAGCATCAGTAGTGATATAGGTTATCCCAATGGAATCATCCAAAATAATCCATGTCTTTTGGTCCAAGATAGATAGTTCAACCAAGGCATAATCCTTGAGAACCGACCCTTCCAAATTTATCGCTTCCCAGGTGTTCCCTGCATCTTTGGTCGACATCATGATAGGTCTTCCGTTGTCTTTCCTTTGACCTACCACTATTCCAAAACTATCATTTAAGAAACGGAGCTTATACCAAGCAATGCTTGCCTCCGAGGAGTATAAGGATTGGGAATTGAATACCTCCCATTTTTCAAGATTCTGGTCGGTCCTGAATACATATTTACTTTCTCCTAAAACAAAGATGTGCTCTTTGGTCTTGGCTATACTATGGAAAGCATTTGCAAACCTGGAAAAGTCTAAGCCCTTCCAGTTTTTCCCCGCATCGGTTGTAGCACGTATGCTGAGATTGGTACCACCTACAATCAGACCTTTTTGGGGGCTGAGAAACAATACGTCATTGAAAAAGCTAAAGGAGAGATCATTATTTTGATATAGGATATCGGCTTCCGTCCCATTTGCAGCGTTTTTTATCTTCGATGGCTGAAATGGAATATCGAAACTATAGTTTTCCTTTTCAGTCAATTCGGGAACTTTGTCGATCGAAATGTAATTTTCATTGACCTGAGCTTTGCAGGAGCTAAAAAATGAACAGCTAAGAACCGAAATCAGGATCGCTTTATAGCTCCATTTGATAGTTAGGGTGATTTTCATAGGCGAGGATTTTTAAGACCCAACTTCTTGCAGGAAGGATTCAAGGTCACTGTCTTTGGAAAGACCAAACTTCTGTTTCAATCTATATTTGAACATCCGGACTGATTGGGCTTCAATGTGCAGCACCTGGGCAATCTGCTTGGTTGACATCTGTAAATAGATGTATGCACAGTACCGCAGATCTAATGGAGTCAGTTTTTGGTTCGCTTTTTCAATCAATTGAGAGAAGAAAGTCGGGTGCAATTGCTGGATCTGCCATTTAATATCATCGAAATCTGCATTCAAGAGGGTTTCTTCACGCAACAAACGTTGAATATCGCGCGAATCACCATCCTGCAATTTGGATTGGATCTGCTTGAGCATATCATTTTTGTGCTCAATGATCAGTGAATTGGCAAGGGCTTCTTTTTGTAGCTGTTGATGTTTCAGCTCCAAAAGATCCTGCTCGGCCTTTAACCTAGCTTGCTCTTCCCTCTCCAACTTTACCTGCATTTCGGCATTCAACTCAGCATCTTCTTTTTCCATCGCCAATTTCTTTTCGCGTTCGATGGAATAACGAAGTTTGAAGTGATAGGACCTAAACATAAAGGCCAAGCCAAGGGTGGCCAGTATAGCCAATCCACCATAGAGGTAGTTCTGTCTCTGGCGCAAATCAGCCGTTTCTCCCAAAAGCTTTAGTTGTTGATCTTTTTTCTCGGTTTCATACTGGATTTCCAGCTTTTGGGTATTGGTAATCTGCTCCTGATCGAAGTTCTGTTTCAGGACGCTTTCCGACTTTTTCTGGTAATTCAGCGCAGAGGTGATATCACCCTTTTTCTCAGAAAGGTCTGCAAGATGCTTATAGAGCAGGTATTCCAATCGGAACAGGGAATTATCCCTTCGGGAGTCCAATCGGCTGACTCCCTGGATCAGATATTGTTCTGCCAAGGCAATATTTCCTTCTTTGATAGCAAAATCACTTTTGATGCCGTATATGTTGATCCATCTGCTGAACCTCGCGCGATCGTTTTTAAGTTCTATTTCCGCTTCATCCAAATACTTATAGGCTTGTTCCTTTCTCTTGGCAATCGGGCCATTATCAAACTCCAGATAATAGTTGGCCAAATTAATGGATGCCACAACAAAGGTATTGCTGCTCACCTCGGCAGGAAATTGCTCAAAGAGTTGATAGGCCTTTTCCAGGTGGTAGAAATTGCTATCGATATCCTTTTGTTCATTGGTCTTCCTATATCTATTTAAGTACACGCTGGCAAAACCGAGATGGACATTGGCGATGTAGTTCTTATTATTGGTCTTTTTGGCGTATTTATCACATTCTTGGATATAATGCTGCATTTTGTCGTTTTCATCCCAACCTGTGTAAGTCGCATAGATCAAGTAGTTGAAATAATAATTGAGATTATCTACGTTCTTTTCATTTTCCAAAAGCTTGAGGGCTTCCTTGGAATCCTTGATGACTTCATCAGTCAGGTTCAGGTAGCTATTTAAGAATGCTTTCGCTCTTAAAGCCATCGCTTTGCTGATGGGGCTATTGGTTTTGTCCTGTTGCTCGATGACGATATCTACGGCTTGACTTCCCAGTTTCAAGCTGTCCCTTTCCAATAGGATTCCGCTCTTGAAGGTATTCAGATAGATAAGATCATCGGGTCCATTGGCGGGATTCTTAAGGGCTTGGTTAAGGATTTCTAAAGATTTATCGTCCTGATTTTTCAGGTTTAGGAGCTCCACTTGCTTCACCACATCCTCAGTGCCATCGAGTAGGCTTTGTCCCCATACCGTAACCGTATTAAGCAAAAGAAAAAGGATCAGGATATTTCTCATATGGATAATTGAACAAAAATTGGAATTGGCAATCTATTATTTTTTTTTGATAGAATGGTTTCTTCAGGAAAGAATCAAAAACCTAGCCAAGGAATTATAGCCCTGTAAGCCAGATTGTTGCGTTTTCTGTATATACTTTGTATATACAGAGTTGGAGCCTGTATACAGATTGTGCTCAACCGTGTGCTGAAGTTTCCAAAAATGTTTAAGAAATTTAAATTGAAGAAAAGAGAGCTTTAGAGTTCCGTAATTAGGTTACAGAGAGAAAGGCTTCACACACATTATTAAATTCAGGAAGGAATATGAGTTCAAAAGCACAAGCAGTATTAAGTTATCTGGGAATCCTTTGGTTGCTGGCCTATTTTGCGGGGAAAAATAATAGGGATCAATTCAGCGCCTACCATTTGCGTCAAGGTCTGGGGTTAATCATCTCCTCCTTTTTGTTCGTGATCATTCTGTCCATATTAATGGCTATAGCTCCATCTATTGCCTTTATTTTCAACTTATTTAGTCTGCTAATTTTTATTTTGATGATTGTTGGCATTCTTCATGCTATTAATAATGTTGAGAAGCCTCTTCCATTTATAGGAGAATATTTTATGGATAAATTCCCTTTTATTGAAAACAACAAAGTAAATTGATATGTCTGCAATTATACATTGGTCATTATTATTTCTGGGTCTGATCCTATTAGGGTTTTCGATTTCCCTATATTTAAAGACAAAGAAAATGTTGGCAAAAGGTGTTTACGGGAGTGCTGTCGTGATAGAGAACAAATTAGTGCGCTCCACGGACGAAAAGGGTACTTCGATGATGTACCAACCTGTGATGGAAATAAAAGCGGGAGAAAAGACCTATCCCTTTAGCCCTAACTTCAGGTCCAATCCGCCTCAATATAAGGTAGGTGAAAAGGTTCCTGTGGTCTATGAAGCTTCAGATCCGCAGTCTGCAAGGATTGTATCTTATTGGGGATTGCACCTGGGCAGTATTATCCTCATGCTTTTTGCCCTGCCGATGCTAACAATTGGCACTGGCTATGTGTTATTCAAATATGGTATCATTTAAACCCTAAATTATGTCTGAACAATGTTCATTATATATCAAAGTAAGGATTTCGAAAGAAGACCTTGATACTTTCCTAAAGGCAAGACCCATTGCAAGTACCATAAACAGTAACTGGCTGGAATGGTGGGACTCTAGGGTGATGCATTCCAAGATGGACCTCAAAAATATTCCGGCATATATCGTTCCTACGAATGGAGACTTTCTTGAGGATATCTTGGAAGATAAATATATAGTTGCTAGACAAGCCTATAAAGATGGGTATTGGTATCTGTTAGGCCTACAGTTTTCCGAAAACTATACGGAGATCTTGCCAATGATCTCTTGGATCAAGGATCTGGCGGCACACCTAGAGCCAGACGCGAAAGGGGTGGCTTTTATTTATGATTATTTATGGGGCGATAAGACGGTCATGGCATACATAGAAATTTCTGAAAAATTAGGGAAATTGAGCCGTACTAGTCGTACAACGGAAATCAACCAGGAGGTCCTTAAGGAGGCTAATGAAATGTTCGAAATCTTATTAAACAGCTTAGAAGACAAAGATTAATACAATGAATGAGGTAAAAATATTCTTTATCATTATTGGGACTTTTTTTATGCGTGAGCAACCCAGCTTGGTTGCAGAGAAGGCCGTGATAAGTGTGGATCCTACTAAAAAGCAGGTGGTTATCGTTCAAAAGAACTTGATATCGACCGTCGAAGAGCAATCTGTTCAGAAAACGGAGGAGTTCCAAAAACTTAAGAACAAGGAGTTGAATTGGGCAAATGAACTCAGCATCTTTAAAAATAAAGAGATCAGCCTTCAAGAAAATGGAAACTCCGTAGCATTGACGGTTTCATTTAACTATGATAAACCCGAAGATCTTAGCATCATTAACATCGATTATAATGAGTCACAATTTTCCACTTTCATCGATGAAAAAATAAAGGGCCTAACTGGAGATTTCCATGTGGAGGAGCCTTATTTGGTTTTTAAAGGGAATAAACCATTCTCCTTTGAGGTCAGTATTTATGACGAGTGGTTAGAATCCGACACGCCTCCTTTACAGTTTAGTAAAGAATTTCTTGGCCAACCTTTGGTCATGAAGAAATCTGATGCCGTCAAAGGAAAAGGCTTGATCCAAACTGCTAACCCTTCAACTTACGGCTCTAATCCTTCCTATATGGATAAAGGTTTAAACCTGTTTTTTGCAGAAGATCAAGATTTTGTCCTGTTGAACGAGGAAACGGAAATTGAGGTCAGCTATTTTGACAATAACACCTTATTGATTCCAATCAATGCGGGTACTGCCCCTGTTAAAGGATTAAATAAAGGAGATAATTATTTTGTCTTCCAAATGGATGACATGAATAATAACCTGACGTTATTTCCTTCAGATAAAAACGGGAAAATAATGGAGGGTAAAACTCCCTTATACTTTAGCACAATGCCAAGGGAGTAAAATAAATGAGGTCCAAGGCTTAGCTTTGGACCAATTAGTTTTTTCCGAAATAATCAGGAATAATATCTTTAGAATTAGGACCTAGAAAGTTCCATTCCAGACTTTAAGATTGAATTGAGTTTGATAAGCTTTAATACCGCTGGAAGGATGACTAAAATCGAAGCAGCCACCAAAACAGAAAGTATTAAAGTTTTTTCTTGTTTAACAAAAAGCCCAACAGTAGTTATTAATAAGGTCATAGCCATTGCTCCGCCACAAATAATAGCGAAAGTAAGCTTGCGTTGTAGGTTCAAATCTCTGATAACCTCACTCATTTTCTTGTTGCTTCCCATAATGCCCAGTATTAATTAAGTATCCTAATCTTGTCAACTGATAGTAGTACAAAAGATGTTTTTCATTTTGTAGCTACAAGTTTACAAAAATAAAATATTAATAATGCAAGAAAAAAATAAAATTGTTTGAACAACAGTTGTTTAGGTAAATAATTACACGTCAGGTAGTTGTTAATTATCTGTGAATTAATAAAAGCGTTGTTTTCTTAATTCCCCTTGCTAAAATATCCCCATAAAAAGCTGTAACTGAGGAAAACCCAGAATACAATAGCAACAATATGGATTACAGTCTCCAATCTTCTTCCTTTCCATAAGGATGATGGGTATATAAAAAATTGAAAAAACAGCCTTATCAGCCAGAAAAGCCCTAAACCTAAGCAAATCTTCCTTCCTAATTCAGTTTGTAACAGATCTTCTGCAGATGTAACACAAAGCAGCCCCATCAAGAACACTGTAAGCGCAATAAAAAAGGTGTGCACTTTCATCATCGATCTATTGATCTGCTGCAGAGGGGCCAGGTCTTCCTTCCAGCCAAAGTACTTCGGGAATATGACATGGATGCAGGATAAGAGTATCAATAAGTAACCAATAATCTCAATTTGGAGTTCCATTCGGTTTAAGTTTAAATATGGAGACAAATTTAGTTGTTTTCAGTTCTTCCGTCACCTTTAATCCAGCAGTGGCAAAGCAGGTCTCCCAATTGCTTTTCGGATAAAAGTGCATAAATCCGATGTTATAGGCCAAAAAGTTTGGAACATCCCTTAAATGCTCCATAATAATAATTTCACCCCTAGCATCACAAACCCTTGCTAACTCTTTCAGAAAGGCTATCCGCTCATTCACATTCCTGATCTCATGTGCGGAAAAGATGCAGATAACCTTATCAAAGGAAGCCTCTGCAAAAGGAAGTTCTTCTGTCTTGACTAGCAGTGTATCTTGACTGGATGGATAAGCCTTCCTCGCCCTCTTTATGGAGAGCTCGGTATGTTGTAATGGGTCATAGAAATCCGCCTTCTGCAAAATAATGTCGGGGAATTGCTGCTTCAGGATGTCACTGGTCTCATCAAATCCAGCACTGATGTTTAGGACCTTCAAGCAATTTAGATCACCAACCTGTTTTAATTCATATAGGCCGGAAAGATCGTATACATAGTAGGAAACCAGTAAAGTGACCAAAACCTGTGCGAATGAAAGGAGAACAAGAACATAGATAATAAGCTGTAGCATTCCACTGCTCATTGCCCCCCATATAAGCAACAGCAGAGCGACAACAAATAATATGAAGTATTGATGCCAGTTAAAGCGTACGATATTCCAAACTCCTTGAAAATTTGTCCTTGTTAGCATGGATCAAATACTCCTTTCTTCCAATAATATGGAACATCACGGATCTCAAAGGCATTAGAGAGTTGAATATGCTGAAAGTTAAAACGATCAATGAAATCAAAATCGGCAGTGATTAATTCAATGGGTTGAGCAGTCCAGTTCTCCCTCACGCCTTCAATTATCAAAACTTGGTTCTTTGTTTGATCGATCTCAAATGTAAAGGGTAATGGCCCTACAAAACGTCGAGCTTCTTTCCATGAGGGAAATACAGAGTTGACGGGGAGTTTCATCTCGCCATCAGTTTTTCTTGAATACAGCAGGGTAAATTTTGATTTATCGGATTGTATTTCAACTTGATGACCTTCTATTTTTTGTGAAATATCAGTGGTGGTATAAGCATAACGGGTAAAGAGATTGCCTAAGAGCTCCATTTTCAATTTATTGGTTTCAGATTTAAGGATATAGAGACCGCGCAGGTTTTTACCGGTACTGGTCTGATATCTTACAAAGATTCTATAGCCTATCAGAAAGAAATCATTCCCTAGAAACTTGGGAAATCCCTTTGGTCTGAGATCCTTGGTCTTGACCATTGCTATCGTCAAAAAGCCCCATTTATCTTCATATAGATCCAGTGTCAATGGCTTAGGAACATATTTTTCCAATTCTTCTTTAGCAACGGCAAAGGTCAGGATCGTTGAGCTCTCAAAATAAGCTTCAACCGCAAAGGGATGATTTTGGAAGTTAAGCAATTCGGTTACTCCTTTCCAAACCTGCTTGCAGAACAAATTCCTGGTAGTAAATCAATGCTGCCAAACAGAATGCAAAGACAATGTTGAACCTGCCCCAGAGCAACATATGGGCTGCAAGAACAAACTCCATGATATTCATGCTTACAATCAAAAGGATCTGGGCAATAGCACTCAGCCGGCTATATTTCCTTGAAATTATCCAGATAGCCATGAACACTTCAGAAATTCCGATAGCAATAGTCAGAGGTCTTGCATAGGTCTCTCCCAAGATCTCAGCGACGATCTGTTGATGCCTCGGTACCAGGTTCAATACCTTACAGAATAATCCGTTGATTAACCAAACCAACGAAAAGCAAAGGACCAGAACCTTATTCCAAAATCTAACTCTTTCCATGTATATCGCTTGTACTATATCAGTATGATGTATAACAGCCAATTAAAAATAACATATTTTATCCTCCTCGCCTATACACATTATATCTACTACGGTTTTTAATACCATTTTTACTGATTGAATAGCTACCTTGAACTAAATCATCCTAGGATTGTTATTTTCGACTAGAAAAACATGGTAGCTATGCAGGACATTCTAATCTTTGACCATATCAGCGAATACAACGCTTTCAATAATAACAAAACCTTACATCCGTTGGTCAGTGTAATTGACCTGAATAAAGCTGATGTTAGGACCTTACGAAAAATGAGGTATGACTTTTATTTAGTTTTCCTGAAAAAGATCAAATGTGGCGATCTGCGTTATGGTCTGGAAAACTACGATTATGAGGAAGGCACCTTGATTTTTATTTCACCGGGCCAAGTCATCGGCGAGAATGGAACTGAAGCCTATAAACCTCAGGGATATGCCCTTGCCTTTCATCCGGACCTGTTGGCTGGTACAAGTCTAGCTAAACGCATGAAGGAATTACATTTCTTCTCCTATGCCGTGAATGAAGCTTTGCACCTATCCGAAAAGGAAAGAAATATTATCTTGGACTGTTTTTCTAAAATAGAATATGAACTGGAGCAGAATATGGACAAGCATAGCAAACAGCTCATCGTGTCCAATATCGAATTGTTCTTAAATTACTGCGAGCGCTTCTATGACCGCCAATTTATCACAAGGGAACATGTCAACAAGGGAATCTTGCATCGCTTTGAAGAGCTCTTGGATGAGTACTTTCACTCTGATAAACCAAAACTCTTGGGAATGCCTTCCGTATCCTTTTGCGCTGATCAATTACATCTATCCGCAAATTACTTCGGGGACCTGATCAAAAAAGAAACAGGTAAATCTCCACAAGAATATATACATCAGAAGTTGATCAAGGAAGCAAAAGATCTATTGTTTGATCGAAATAAGAGCATCAATGAGATCGCCTACGATCTAGGCTTTAAGTATCCTCAGCACTTTTCCCGGTTTTTCAAGAATGCCGTTGGAAATAGCCCGAATGAATTTAGATCTATCAATAGCAACTAAACAGCGTATAAAACAAAGATGCCCGATAATCTCGGGCATCTTTGTTTATGTTAGTTAGCTGTTAAAGCTACTGCATTCAATTGTCTTGGGGTACCATCTGGTCCTACGGCAATTATATTATCAAAAATAACGCGGGAACCTGGGGTGATACCATTCAAAGCTGATTTCATGGCAGAACTCAATTTCCCTCCTGAAGTAGAAAGGACAATGGCATCTGCACGTGGTTTAGCAATGATCAATGAGAATTTTGTTACTCTAAAAGAAGCATCAAAATCGAAGTTATCCAGTTTAGCGAAGATAGCATTCTGAGCTTTGATGGCCACAGTTGCCATTGCTCCGCCCGTTTTACCTGCAAACTGCGCAATTGGATCTGGAATTCTTTTCACACGGAACTCCGTTGTACTCAAGGTCTGGGTTTTTCCAGGAGCAACCTCAGCTGAAACAGAAATCCTTGCTGTCCCCGGAGAACTCACCTTTACATTGTATTTTCCACCCGAACCACTGATGCTACCTCCAGCCATGCTGACCTTGATCTTATTGGTCGGAGTTCCTGGAGCTGAAACCGAAATAGGGTTAGTTACTCCGATATATAGTACGTTCATTTTATCTGGCGATACCACAGCAGATGGTCTTGATACCTGATAAGTCTGTTGAGGGGTGCGATATTCCTTGATCGAACCATCAGTCTGCTTCACCTTGATCACACCTGACCAAGTAAAGATCCCTTCCTGATTCGTAGGAACACGGTAAACACCTTTTCCATCCACTACCTCCAGATTATTTCCATTTACCGAAATTGCCGGTTGCGACTTGGAATCCGAAGCCGTCAAGAAGACTTCAGCTGAATAAGGTTGGCCTTGAACCAAGTAAGAAGTAGGAGCTACAGCTACTGCAGCAAACTTATCCAAGTTCACTACCGCCTGATCCATTTTCCCTAAGATCAATTTCACCACATCCGACTCCGCATTTTGTGCATCCGTTTGGATCTTCGTCAAAATGGTCATGGCTGCCGTCAAGGGCGTACCACTTCCAAAGTTGATCTCTTCCCATTTGCGCTTTCCGTTCACTGCTTTTTCAGGGTCACTGGCTTCCAGAGAGAAAGAAACAGATTTCTGTTCTTCCGGAGTCAATAGCGCCAATAACTTAGAACGGGTACTGTTGATCTTCTCTTTCAGTTCTTCCCCTTTTTTCTGGTTGATCATCAAACTAGGGGCGATATCTTCATTCTCGCGCATCTTCAGGTCACCGGTTTTTTCATCATAGCCGCCACCTTGTTTTACGAAATCCTCTTTGATACCGTTGATGTACTGGTTTAAGTCGTTGATAATTGCCTGTGCATTCTTAGCCTTATCGTAAATAGGTTTTGCCCTACCGGGTTCATCCTTTAACTTGGTGCTTTCAAATGCTGCGAACAATTGCTGGACAGAGTTATTTACGTTGGATTTTGAAGTCTCCAAACTGTTGTTGATATTCTTAAAGGCATCCAATATTGAATCGGGTACATTTAATGCGAGCAAGGCAAGTAACACGAGATAAAGAATGTTTATCATCCGTTGCCTTGGCGTCTCTCTTCCTAATGCCATATTTCTTTTTTAAAATTTTACTTGGATGAATTACACTCGAGGCTGGTTCATAGCGCTCAACATATTGCCATACACCGCATTCAGTGCGTTGAGGTTTTTCGCTAATTTGTTTACCTCGTCTTTGAAAGCTTTGGAATCATCCAAAGATTCATTGAAGTTTTTCATTGTAAAACTTAAATTCTCATAGAAATGGTTCATCGACTGTAAGTGAGAAGCCGAATCACGAAGTTCTTTTTCGTACATCGTATTCAACTGGCGCAAGTTGGAAGTCAGGTTCTGTACTTGCTCATGATAGCCGGTTGTATCCGTGTTGGTATTAGCCATGGCTACCAGGTTAGCAGAAGCTTTCTCGAAAGCTACACCTAAGTTGTCAAATTTGCTGGTCGCAGATCTCAACTTCTGGGTAAACTCATCCGTAGCCAGGGAAACATCGCTGATCCTGTTGATGGCAGACACTTTTTCACCAAAATCGCGCAAACCTCTTCCAAGGTTCTCAATGGTAGCAGGCTCAATATTTGCATCTGCGAACATTTTATCCAAGGCTGCAGTTGCAGAAGGTCCTTGCGGAGCATTCACCACCTGTGCAGATCGCACCGGCAATTCACCTTGAAACTTTTCATCCAATTCAGGATACACTCTTGACCAATCTGGTTCTTGAGGTGGAGGATTGAAACCCATCAAAAAGAATAGAATTGCTTCTACCGTCAGACCTAATCCGATCATGTAATTTGCCCATGACCCTCCTAGATGAAGGATTTTAAATAATACACCGATAATTACGATACTTGCTCCCCAAGAAATGGCAACATGTAGCCATCTTGAATTGTCTTTCTTTCTACTCATAATGTAAATTTTGCTAACCCTGTATAAGTGGGATGTTTATTGGATTCTAAAATTGACTTTCTTCGTTATAACTTCCTTCTTCCGTGGAGGAGCCTTCCTCCGTGCTGCCTTCCTCGGTACCACTTTCGGTTTCTTGATTGTTCTGCTCACTCTGTTTCAACAATTCCTCCAACTGCTGCTCACTTTGTTGCTGCTGTTGGTTTTGTCTTTGTTGGTGCTGCTGCTCCATCAATTCCTTTTGTCTCTTCTGCTCTTCCTCAATCTTCAGGTCTTGTTCATGACCTTCCAGGTTTTCGGCTTTCACACCTTTAGGCGTAGTCCACAATTTCTTTTTATAAGAGTCGAGCTTGTCTTCCAGCACTTGGGAGTTATCGGTTTGCAAACTGTCCGTTCCCGCAAAGGTTGCCTGTTGCAACATGCCGGGAGAAGATTCACGGACAATCTTGCTGGCAAACTTACGCTGCACAAATAGGTCGTCCATGGTCATATCATAAAGGCCACGGTCGGGGTCAGAAATATCAACTTTGACTAGACTATAGCGCAACTGAGGGAAATACAACCAGAAAGCTGGTGTAGAACCTACCGAAGTCGCCAATTCCGAAGAAGTAGTAATGTCCATCAAAGGAGCAACACCAATGATCCTAGTTTCTAGGCGACCACGCTGTTTATCAAAGAAGATGTCCTCCTTGATCCTGAATTTGGTTACACGTTCCGGATTAAATTCATTCAAGGTCATCCTTGAATCAATCTGGTTACCTTCATCATCAAAGATTGGCACCAATACCGAATCGGCAAACCTTGCCATACCCTCACTTGCCGAAAGCTTCCCTTTGAAGGAATCATCCTCAGGGTTGTACGGCGTCAGTTTACCTGTTTCTATACCTTTCATGATCACTTCCATCAAGGAATTCCCAGGAACGGCATAGATAAAGTTACGTTCATCCTTCAGGTCAATATCCCGCCATACCCTTTTGTAAAACCTAATGTTCTTCAGGTTTACCTCCGGATAGGCAAAAGGGACAGCATCTTCCAAGTTGTTCACTTGGTAAAAGCCATCTGTAGTCGGTATCGTGTCAGACAGGATCTCTCCCTGCGGTACTTGCATCGTAGAATCATCCCGCATTTGGATTACTGTCTGGTTAATTACGGTGCTATCAGGTATCGTATCGATACTTTGTGCCATTATTGGAGATATTCCAAACGCCATGGCCACTACCATCATCCAATTTTTCATTTTAATAATCTTTAAATCGTTCACAGATTGATGTTAATATTTACGGGTCTTGCTCTGTACTGTTGGCAACTCGAATGCCGACATCACACATCTAAACCCTATATATGAATGTGGTTCATAATCCACTGAATAGTTTCTGGTTTCGCTGTTCAATTGCTCACCATTGTCTTTCCAAGATCCACCACGAACAACTTTTCTCTTCAATGCATCGGCATCCTGTTCATCTGCATCATAAAGCAATACTGGGTTCAGGTCGTTCACAAACGCAACAGCCGAAGGCGAATATGCATCCAGGGTCCATTCTGAAACATTACCAGCCATGTTGTACACACCGAATTTATTAGGCGTATAAGATTTAACCGGCAAGGTAAATGTTGCACCATCCCTAGAATAGGTACCCTCACCCTGTTTATAGTTTACAGCCAGTTTCTCTTTTCCATCATTACCATCAATGGTCATTTTCGTCCCTGCAATCGTATCGCGAGGGTCGATTTTACCTTCTGCAGCATATTGCCACTGGGCTTCCGTAGGAAGACTGAATGTCAGTTGGTAACCGCTCAAGTAGGAATTTTTCATCAAGTTGGCCATCATTTCCTTACCTCTCCAATCCGAATAGGCACGAGCCTGTCTCCATGAAACGCCGACTACGGGATAATAATCAAAAGATTGGTGGGTGAAATAATTGGCATCTAGGGAGGTTAATTGGGCATTTGGAAAGTCTCTCGACCAAATGTCTTCTGCTGTAACTACCGAAACTGTATCCGTCACATATTCTTTTTTCAGGTTGCCTTTGGTTTTCAAAAAGGAGAAACGGTATTTGATCACTTCCGGATTCAAGGCCCTCGTCGAACCTTTCATCTCCAACATGGGAGCAATGCGCTCGGCGATGGTAGGATCTGAACTCATCCAGATAGGAGAAATACTCCTTACCTTTTTCCAGTTAATTCGCCTTCCTTCACCGCTTTCACTTGCGATATCCAGAAAATACTGGTCATCCTGCAAATAATCAGTAACTGCGATCGAATCCGCTACCCAGTTTACGAACTGGCGATATTGCTTGTTGGTAACTTCAGTCTCATCGATAAAAAAAGCACTCAAACTGACGTTCTTGCCCACATTACCGCTGTCCAAAGAACCTTTGAACAAGATTGTTCCCGAAGGGATATACACCATCCCCGGAGGAGCTGGCAATTTTCCGCCACGGAATGCAGATACTTTTGGGGCTTTGTAAAAATTGTTTGAAGAGTTACAGCCTGTAATAGCAAAAACAAGCAATAAGCAAGCTGCAGTATATATTCGATTTAGGAATACGCTATTCATACTTTCCATTGTTTAATTTTATAGTAGTTGAAAATGATTGATTTAGGAATGCTTATTTACGCTGAAACAAAGCATATTTAACCCCTATTGAGATATAGCTATAGTGATCTTGTTTACTGTTGATCACACCGTCCAGATTGTCTTTGGTCGTGATCGTATGTTGGTAGTTCAAGTTGATTGCCCATTGCGGACCATACAAGCCTCTTCCAATTGGAAAATCAACCCCTAGGTTGATGGGAACCACAAATTGGAAACCATCCAGATCCTGTGAAA
Organism: Sphingobacterium sp. LZ11T8; assembly: GCF_024261425.1. Taxonomy (NCBI): domain Bacteria; kingdom Pseudomonadati; phylum Bacteroidota; class Sphingobacteriia; order Sphingobacteriales; family Sphingobacteriaceae; genus Sphingobacterium; species Sphingobacterium sp. LZ11T8. The sequence goes on from NZ_JANBZY010000001.1 coordinate 738,161, forward strand.
TTTCACCACCCTGCCCAACAACAGCATTTGCATAATTAGGATCGATGTTGTTTTTAATGTTGTTTTTCACAACTCCAGCACCGGCACCTAAATAGATGTTTGCAAGGATTTTGTGGAAAGGATCTGATTGGAGATTATAATAGCTATAATTATCCGGTAGGTTCATAAATTGACCAATCCTAACCTTCGCATTCGCATTAAATGCATAGTAGTCATTCTTAAAAGTACTGGCATAACCATTCCCTCCTAAAGCACCTTTTTCTGCATGAATACCGGCCGAAATAAAGGGAGTAATCAATCCATCCACATCAATATGACCCGCTAAATTAGTTTCGACATTCGCCAAGTCGGTCAGATTGATCGTAGGCCCCGCTCCAACACCAACACTAATCGGACGAGAGAATTGTGCTTGCGCTGATTTAAAACCACAAACTGCAAATAATAGTAAAGAAAAAATAGTTTTTTTCATGTTAAGAATTCTTGTTAGCAATACAATACATTATTATTTAGACGAATTTTGAGGCCCTTTATTATAAGTTCAATAAAAATATAGGCTCAAAATTATTAAGTCGTAAAATTTTACCAGCCTTTCTTGTCACAAGAATCTTACCAAAAGATGTTAAACGAAAATTGCAACACCCGATTCATAGCAAATTTTTCCTTTCAGAAAAACGCAAAAATACGCACCACAAGTACACTCAGATGACATTTTGAAACATATACGTTTAAACATATATTGACCTAAAATTATTTTACTTTTTTTATTTAGGACAATGATTCACATGTTGGTTTTTAATATTAAAAATTTAAATGTTCAAACTGCTATCCATATATCGCTTGAGAATCGACAAATAAAAGATAGAAAAGCAATGCGCATAAATATTGGGATTTTCGATAGGCTATGGACTCGATTTTTAATGCCATTCATATTGGATAAATTAATAGCTATTGGATAAACTTTTACCGATACACAACAAAAAAAGAGGCGCCCATTCGGACACCTCTTTTGCATTATTTATTGATTAACTATTATTGACTACTCTTAGTAACCTGGGTTTTGAACAAGTACGCCGTAAGACAAGTCCATTTGACCCTGAGGTACAGGCATCAAATACAATTTATTGTCCCAGATACGCTCTTGCGCCAATGAGTTTTTCAGGTTATAGATATTCTTCATCACATCAGGTGCAGTTTTCCAACGACGAATATCCAAATAACGCATACCCTCCAATGCTAACTCCACTTTTCTTTCCTGACGGATTGCATTTCTAAGGGCTTCCTTGCTAGCGTATTTTGTACGGTCTAGCTTTGGCATTCCCGCACGCTCACGGATCTGGTCAATGGCAGCATAAACCGTTGCATCTGGTCCAGTAGCCTCATTTTTCGCCTCTGCGTAGTTCAAAAGAACTTCAGCATAACGGATCAAGATCACGTTTGCATGGTTATCCAGGTTATCCCTATTCGCCTTCGTATCCACCATTTTCCTGAAGTTATAGCCCGTTTTGGACATATTGCTCGCTCCATCCACCCAAGAGTACTTATATCCACCATCGATGGTCAAAGCATTCCAAGGCGCTGTTTCAAATAGAATGGATGCATAGAAACGAGGATCCCTGTTTTTGTATTCCTGAAGGAAAGCTGTTTTGTCCTTGTCTGCATATCGTTGAGCACGCTCTTGGTTACTCGGTGCAGTAACTGCTTCCCCAGTCTTGAAGTTCTGGTAACTGTTTACCAGCTCCTGTGTCGGCGTCAAGGAACTCCATCCACCTACTCCACCTTCTAATAGATAGGTGTTTAAATAGTTTGGCTGTGCCTGTTGGATATATTGTCTTTCCAGGATAACTTCCGAATTACCTTCATTAGCTTGATGGAAAATCCCCTCATAGCTACGCAAAGCCAATCTGAATTTCTCTTGTTCTGCTGCATTAGCGAAATCCACCAACTTACTGTAATCGTCTTTTTGGTCAACCTCAGCTTCTTGCGAAGTCTTGAATAATTGATAACCCAGACCCATTACTTCCTGTGCCGCTGCAGCAGCTTCCGCATACTTCGCTTCATTCAGGAGAATTCTTGATTTCAAGGCCAAAGCTGCACCTTTTGTAATTCTACCTTTCTCATTGGATTTACCTCCAGAATAAGAAGTAGGAAGGATTTTTGCAACCTCATCCAATTCTTTCAGCACAAAAGAGATTACCTCATCTTTGGAAGATCTAGGAACGTTCAGTTCCTCTTCCGCAAAGCCCAAAACCTTTGTAATCAATGGAACTCCGCCAAACTTGCTAGCCATATTAAAATAACGGTAAGCACGCATAAATCGAACCTCTGCTTTAAAACGGTTCTTTAAGGTCTCGTCCATGGTAGCCTTGTCCACATTCTCCAAGAAATAGTTGGTCTTACGAACAGTCTCATAATTCCAACCTGCGTTCAAGGCTGTACTTACGATTCCTGAAGAAACCGAAGTTGCAGTGCTCTCCCAAGGGTATTGTGCATGCGCAATATCTGATGCTCCATCCTCGTAGATGATACCATCCCCTGGCAATGTTGCGTATATTCCGTTTACCGCTAGGTAAACATCATTTTCAGTTTTCCAAAAGGTCTCTTCTGATACGGAATTCAATGGAATCCTTTCCAAGAATTCATCCTTACAGGATGTTAATGTAAGGGCTGCAAATAGACCGATATATATAAATCTTTTCATTTTTCTATTAATAGTTGCTGGTTAAAAATTAGCATTCAAACCGATAGAGAAAGTTTTCACCCCTAAGAAGCTCGCTCTTCCTGAACCTGTTTCTGGATCATAATCTGATAATCTCTTATCCGCCATGAACGTAAATGGATTATTTGAGGACGCAAACAATCTTAGGTTAGACATTTTTGCCTTTTCGATCAATTTCTTGTCGAACGTATAACCTAAGGTAATGGCACGGATCCTGAAGTAATTTCCACTGAACAACCAGAAATCTGAAGTGATATAGTTTTGCTGAGCATCACCCGTTAATGTGATACGAGGGAATGGCGCAGTTGCCGAGTTGTTCTCCTCTGTCCAACCTTGCAACCATTCTTTTTTGATGTTACCACCGTTGAAGAAAGGATGTGCAGCCTCTTGCTCAAAGTATGTTTTCACACCTCCTACACCGTAGGTAAGTACGTTCAGGTCAAATCCTTTGTATGATGCATTCACGGCAAAACCGTAGTTGAACCAAGGCACATCATTACCTAAGATCGTTCTGTCTTTCGGATCTAATACACCATCACCATTCACGTCTACATATTTGATATCTCCAATCTTGGAGTTACCAGCAATACTTTTTTGGCTAGGGTGGTTGTCGATTTCCTCCTGAGAGGTGAATAGACCTGCTGATTTATAACCATAGTAATCACCAACTGATCCACCAACGCGGTTGATGTAATAACCACTCACGATTTCATCTCTACCTGTACCTAGGTTAATGATTTCGTTCTTGATCTTAGAGATGTTTCCTGAGATCGAGTATTTGAACTCCTCGCCAACTTGACCATTATAAGTGGCAATAACCTCAATACCTTTGTTCTTGGTTTCACCTTGGTTAAAGTAAGCTGCTGTTCCCCATCCTGAAGTAGCCAAGAAAGTAGGTTGCAACAAGATTCCTTTTGTGTTCTTGATATAGTATTCAGCAGTCAAATTAACCTTGCCATTGAATAAAGTAGCGTCCAAACCTACGTTTGATTGATATACTTTTTCCCAAAGGGCACCTCTGTTTACCGCTGCTGTCTGTAAAGCACCGTCAACCGGCACACCATCAAAGCTGTATAGTGAACTAATCCTGATCAAGTTGAAGTAGTTACCGATTGCAACCGCATCTTGGTTACCCAATGAACCCCATGAACCTCTTAATTTCAAAGCATCAATCCAGTTCACGTTTTGCATAAACTGCTCCTTATCAATACTCCATCCTGCTGAAATAGAAGGGAACACTGCTCTACGAACCTCTGGTGCAAAGCGTGAAGAATAATCTATACGAGCGTTTGCTTCGAATAGGTATTTCTCTTGATAGTTATAGTTGAAACGCCCAAAGAATGAACGGATAGACCACTCATCTTGAATCGTTCTGTTCGCTAGTCCGGTTCCATCGCTACTTACGTCAGTCTGTGCGGAAGAACCATTGATGATAGTTTCTAGATCGTTGTTCACAAAGTTTTTACGACCTAAGAATGCTTCTCTATATGTGTTAGACTCTTGGGTGACACCGGCAGTAATCTTACCATAGTGATCATCAAAGCGTCTTTCATAATTTGCCAATGCCTGAAGCAATAATTCTTCACGTTTACCCCAGTATTCTTTCATCTCATTGATAGGAACTGCTGTAGACGGTAGAGGCTTTTGCGTTAAGAAGTCCGTCAATGGATCCAGTCTATTGATGAAATCCCAGCTATTGGTATTTGTATATTTCAAGGATACCAATCCATCCAATGAGAAACCTTCAAATGGAGTCAAAGAGGCATTACCTGCCAATTGCAAGTAATTGTCCCTGTTTCTTCCCTGTCCAGCTTCTTGGATATTTCTCAATTGGTTGTTCTTTGCGATGGTTGCATTGGTTACACCATTTGAAATGGTTCCATACTCCCCATTGGACTGCTGCATTACCGTCATAGGCAATGCTCTACCCATTTCAACCCAACTGATTTCACCACCTTGACGGTCGTAATCCTGTTTTAAGAAAGAGATATTGGTTCCAATTTTCAATAGGTTTTCAATTACGTCACTCTGCGTATTCAACTTGATGTTGATACGGTCCTGTTTCATTCCGGGAACGATAGAGTTTTGATCGAAATAATTTAAGCCTAAATAGTAGTTGGCCAATTTTCCTGGCGCATTCACATTTAAGTTAACATCTCTTTGTGGAGCAGATTGGTCTATGATCTCGTCAAACCAATTGGTATTCGGATACATGTCCTTATCAGAACCTGATCTATATTTTTCAATGATATCATCGGTAAAGATCGTTTGCTTGCCGGCATTTTTCATCGCACGGTTGTACAGTTCGATATATTCCAATGAATTAGCAAAGTTTGGCAGGAAAGTCGTGCTTTGCCAACCTTGGTTTGCGGAAAATCCGATGATAGCACGTTCACCGCCACCACGTTTTGTCGTTACCAAGATAACGCCGTTTGCTGCACGGGAACCATAAAGAGAAGCTGATGCTGCATCTTTCAACACCGACATGCTGCTGATATCTGCAGGGCTGATTGCTGCAAATTCCGCTCCTGATGCAGGGATACCATCGATGATGTACATCGGTCCTGGAGAACCTAGGTTTGAACGTCCGCGGACGGTTAAGGTCGCATTGTTACCTTTTTTAGGAGCCATTGGTCTACTGATAACCGTAATACCTGGCGAAACCCCTTGCAATGCATTCTGTAATGAGGTTACTGGGCGCTCCGCTAATTGTTTTGGCGTTACGGAAGCTACCGAACCTGTTAAGTTCACTTTCTTTTGGGTACCAAAAGCAACCACGACAACCTCGTCAATATCTTGGTTAGAAGAGCTTAATTGTACATTGAGGGTAGTCGACTCTACTACTTTTTCTTGGCTTGCATAGCCTATTGCAGTAAAGACTAACGTCTCTCCGAGGGGTACTTGGATCGAAAACCTACCGTTTTCATCTGTTGAAGTCGCAACTCTGGAATTGTTCTTCAGTGTTACGGTGGCTCCAGCTAGTGGTCCGTTTTCATCCGAAACCGTACCATTTACAGTTTCTTGATTTTGAGCAAACAAAGGGCTTACGTCAAACTTAGGCGTTGTGGCAAATCCATAATTCGGCATGGTGATTCCGAGTATAAGAGCTGTAGCTAAGTGGTAAGATTTGTTTACTAATAATTGCTTAGTAAACCTTTTTTTCATTATTAACAGTTATTATTATAAAGTTTAGATTGGTTTAAAATAATTATTAAATTAATGTTGCTAAAATATTACCAGCACTCAAACGTTTGCGTATTTTATGCAATCGGTTGTTTTAATATTGAAATTAATTTAATTTTAAACTAAATATTATACACACCCCTAACAGCTAAAACCATAACCACCTATATATCAACAAAAAGCTGATTTATCGCGCTAGAATTCTGATTTTGAAAGGGAATGCTAAAAAAGAAAACTGAAAACTGCTAATTTGCTAATCTTTTGGGAAAATTAGTTTCATTTTTGGGAACTCATTCGAGACATATTCGAGACTCATTCGAGACACATTCGAGACACGCTCGAACTGGACTTTCCCAATCTCAGATGTTTCTCGAACATCTCTCGAATATGCCTCGAATGAAACCCCTATTTTTTGACAAAAAAAGGCTTAGCAATACCGCCTTTTATTTACTTCTTATTGAAGGTTAATTCCTTGAAGGAATTCTCATTTTTAAAATGGTCATCCACCCAAGTTGGCTTCAGTTTAAATTGAGTTCCAGAAACAATATTGAGCGTTCCTTTCATGATGGAATTTCCCTTAAAGAATAATTCCATGGTTCCTGAATTTGAACTTTGACCGGTATATTTCCAAGATCCTAAGGTCTTGATGGTTTCCCCGTCCACTGGTCTCCATCCTGGGGTTGCTCCACCTGAGCCAAGATAGGTAATCGGATAGAAATTGATAGATCCATTCGAATTTAACTCATAGACTTGGCTTATCATTTTAAAATTCCCGTCCTGCGCCGCTATGGCTTCCCACTTACCAACTAAGGGCTTGTAGACATCTTCGGCTTTTTGCATATTGGAATATTTGCGGCCGCGATCAAAGCCAAATTGGTCCTTTACAGAACCATTGGGGTTGTAAACCGTAAAGTCTCCGTCCAATTCGCCAATGGAGTAAGCTCCCTGTGCCAGGGGTTTATCATTGGACGCCCAAAGGGCTTTGCCATGAAACATGTAGGTATTGGTGTTTTCAAGCTCGGAAACATTTACGGCAAAATGCAATTGATTGTTATCTACGCGGTAGTATTCGTAAAAGAAAAGCAGAACCGGTGTCCCCTTGAAATATTTGCGGTCTTCCCAGTAATTGCCGGTCTCGTCATCATTAGGAACGATGTCCCTACCCAGCAAATCTCTTTTTAGGTAGTAGACTGCCTTACTCTTTTCTACCTGTCTTAGGTTCTTGTCCACATATACCTTATCCTCATTTTTCACATATTCTCCAAAGGTGGCAAAACTGGTGTCGAAGCCCAGCTGTAGGTCAGGTTGGACTTGATTATCCGGACTTGCATTGGAATCTTTGGAGCAAGACATCAGTTGCAGCAACATGGGCAACATCAGGAATACCCAAAGCTTGGGCTGCATAATTATTAAAGCTTTCATATCAGTGCGATTAGTGTACCATGGATTGGATACAAGTATGAAATTAGAGCTTTCAAAAGATTGTTTTATTATATAAAGCCTTCAATAGCTGACACATTTATATAATTTGATTAGGCTTTTTCGATAAATTAAATAGGCTAGAAAAAAGAAAAGCGAGCATTGCGCTCGCTTTCCAACCATCTATATAATAACTAACAAACCAGCTATTCTCAGTAAAAATCTAAGGTCTTACAGGTCTTTCAGCGGTGTAACCGGTTCCACCTTTGATCCATTTTGCGGACTCTCCTGTCAACCATAGGTAATGATCCGTTGGCAGGTCGTTTTCAATGCCGACAAACCTGAATTTGTCACCATTTAGTGGCGTATCCTTTTCTCTTGCAGATTTAAAAATGGCCGTACCCTCATCGATTTCATCAAACATTGCAACATACAGAGACATAGCTCCTGCTGAAATTGCATTCGACATCTGCTTCCAGATGAAATCACCCTTCAATCTTGGGATCTGATAATAGAGTTCAGGCTTTTTCTGCAAATTCCCCCAACTAAAACCTGGGAATACCAGTGGCACATAATCGACCTTATTCTGCGCGGCCCATTGCATATCCTCTCGTACAATATTAGGGTTGAAATCTTCCATTTTGTAACGGCCAACTGCCCATGGCATGATGATATCTGCTTTTTTGATCAAGGCATGTAGTGCTGGGTCTGGTTCCGTATCTCTATCTAACGTACGCCAGTAGTAAGGAATACCTAGCATAATGGATACTTTCTTCTCACCAGCCTTCAGTTTATCTACGAGTTTATCTACATCCTGAATGCTATATTGACGATCGTCACTAAAGCCTACTCCCCAAATGGACATCAGCGGTTTGCCATTATGCCACAGGTAAGTTGGATTGGCCTCTTTGTCATAAAGTTTATGGGTTTCTACCAATTCCTTCCAATCTTGTTCCAAGGCTGCAAAGTCTTGAGGCACAGATCCGCTCAGGTCATACATGATGCTGATGGCACGACCATATTTTTTGGCGGCTTTCAATGCACTGGTCAAGACCTTGTTGAAATGGGCTTTGCCAGAAGGGTTACTTGGTTTTACCTCGCCCAGGAAGCGCTGCATGTGGACACCATCGATTCCATAATCCTTCATCCATTTAAAATGTAGATCAATGGTTTCTTCGTCATTGGAACTGAATAGATAGGCATCGGATCCGTCGGCAAATTTGAAAGGAGATTTATACTTCTTGGTATATTCGGTCATGTCTGGTCAGAAATCCACCTTGGTCACCCCAGGTTCGAAAACATTATTGTCGCCCTGATAATGATACCAGCCTCTATTAGCGCCATCACCTTCCGCATTGAACCAGCCTTGGTAACCCGCCATCACCAATCCTTCATACTTCGGGTACAATAAACCTGAAGTGTCGTATCCATCTGTGGAATCTACGGGATTAGGTTTTTCGGGTTCTTCCTTTTCTTGATTGGTCGTTGTCTTCGAACAGGCACTGAACATCCCAATGATTAGGGCTAGCAGGACCATGTTTAGTCTTTTCACATTAAATGTCATAGCATGTAATTTTATTGATTAGCAATTATTAATTAATCCATTCTGTCCTTAAGGGACCTTTATTTCAACTACTTCTGAATAGTTGAACTTTTCAAATGTATCACGAACTTTTGCTCCCATACGGAAGTAATAGGTGTATCCGGATTTCAAAGGTATATCATTGATGGTATAGGTTTCTTTGCCAATACCATTAGACATATTACCGATTTCTTCCCAGTTTTTATTGATCAGAATCCTAAATTCATCTTTGTAATAGGCCTCGATGCGGCTACCTGCACCACAATATGGCGTCAAGCTCAGGAATGGACGCACCTCGATCACCTGAGGCAATCCTTGAGGAATTGGGGCCTCCAAGGTACAGGAAACATCAATTTTATTTCCTTCCTTCAATACAAATTTTGCATTTTTTATCTTCAGATATGGGGTCACATTGAAGTCTTGGTTACCGGATCCACTCAGTTTGAAATCTGTAACAATATCTGCTGGCCAAAATGCCCCTGCATAAGGTTGCATGGAATAGGTGGCTGAAAACAGTTTATTGTTGATAAAGGATCCATCCTGCTTCACGGCAAGGTCTTGGGGAGCAGGGTTCTCGCCATAACTGGTCTCCAAGAGACGGATGGCAAATTCACCAGGCCCAGTTAAAAAGGGCTGCCCCGTAGTTTTGTCCAATACCTTTCCAGAAAGGGTGGCATTGGGCGCTTCAAAATTATCGATATCTGCACAGGAACTCAGCCAAAAGACAGGGAGCACCGTGAATAGTAAGAATATCTTTTTCATGGTCATTCTCATTAGATTAATAAATAGGATTCTGAGGATATAAATTTGGATTCTTGTTCAACTCTCCACCCGGAAGTGGTTCGTAATACCATTTCTTCTCAAAATTGAAGGTCTTGTTCCAAGGCTCTCTTTCTTTGATAAAGATGTAAGAATTGATCCTTTCGCCGTTTGGCTTGTATTTCAACTCATCCAATACCAAATAAGGCATGAGTGAATTCGGCACGAAATTGTTCAGTTCCACATCCGCAATTCTCCATCTTTTGATATCCCACCAGTGATGGTTTTCAAAGCATAGCTCCCTTTCTCTTTCCTCGCGGATAAACTGCAGGTTGCCATCCAATGGATAACCATATTTATTGATGTTGGCAGCTGTAGGGTTGTATGCGTAAGGTTTAGCACCAGCGCGATCACGGACCTTGGCGATATAGGTAAAAGCTTCCGTTTTCAAGGCTTCATTGGATTTCAACAAGCCTAATTCATATGCCGCTTCTGCCTTGTTCAGCATAATTTCAGCCAAACGGATAACCTTCCAAGGCTGGGTACTGCTATAAAACTTAACCTCCTTGGTGGACATTTTGTAGTTGATGTATTTACGGACATAGAACCCAGTACGGCTATTATTTGCATGCCCGTCTTTCCACATACCATGCTCTCCGGTGACTCCAATCTTGGTTCCCTTATACGTGTACTGTGTATTTTTCGGGCCGGCCAAGATTCTGTTGGCTTCACTGTTGATAGGAGCTGAATTGGAACCCATCTGCGCATCGCTAGCTTTGCCAGGAAAAGAGACATAAAGCCCACGCAACATATCAAAGCTTCTCTTTTCGGCACCTTCACGTAGTTCCATTCCAGAGAAATAAACGGTTGCACGGAGACGAGGTTCTGCATCGGCATATAAGGCTTTGCGATCGGTATACCGGATAGGTGTACCTGAAGCATCATTAACCGGCAATTCACCAAACAGTTCAACGATATTGTAAACTGGGTATGCCATAGATTCTGCATCACTTGAAAAGGTTGGGTTAGGGAGCAAAGTCGCATCATAACTATGTTTCAAACGGGTTCCATAAGGTGCCGTAATATTGTACTGTTTGATCAATATGTCTTCAGGACTGTTATCATCGATAAACACGTCAACATAGTTCATCTCCTTGTCTTCTGGTTTCTTGTTGTATAAAGAATAAGGTCCATTAAGCACTACTGTTGCGGCATCATAAGCTTTTTGATAGAACCATTCAGCTTCCTGTCTTGGGATACCGACAAAGCCTTTGCTTGCTGCATCGCCCTGCAAGTTGGAGTAGAAACCATATTTGGCAACGCTCGCCGCGTATAACATTGCACGGGACAATAAAGCCGCGGCTACATACTTATTCGCCCTCCCTTTCTCAGAGGTACTGGACATGTTATCTACAGCAAACTGTAGGTCTTCTTGGATGAACTTATAGACATCTGCTTCTTTGTTTCTCGGAACCAATAGGGTTTCCTTTTCCGCTTGCGGATCTTGGACATCTTTTACGATTGGCACTCCACCATAGCGCTTTACCAATGCGAAGTAAAAGAATGCCCGCAGGAAATGAGCTTCGCCAAGGATATTATTATATCCATCCTCAGAAAAGTTCTCTTTGTAGGTCGGCAATCCTGCAATAAAACCATTGACGTTCCGGATACGGTCATAAGGCCAATAGCCAAAACCTTGAGCACCAGCAACGCCCCAGAACTGTCCGGTCATCTCTCCAGATATAGCAGCCAAGATATCGGAGTTCACCCAATAATTGTCCCAACGGAAACCTCTTTCAGGGTGGTAAACAAAGTCTTCGATGGGAAGATGGCTATAAATTCCGGAAACAAATTTCCTAGCACCATCTTCATTTCCGTATAAGGCTTTCTCGTCCAATACACCTAGAGGTTCAAGGTCCATCTTGCGACAGGAACCCACTAGAACCAGTAGTAGGACAGCCAATATTTTTGATAATGTAGTTTTCATAATGTCAATTAAACTTAGAATTTAATGGATGCACCAATGTTATAGGTCTTGTTCAATGGGTATTTGTAGGTATCCACCATGTGTGATGATGAGCCTCCTTCTGACCCAGGGTGTTCAGGATCTGAATATTTCATCCCTGTCCAGGTCATCAGGTTATATCCACTAACATAAAGTCTGAAGCTCTTCACTTTAATGGACTCCAACCATTCTTTCGGGAAGGTATAGCCCAGTTCCAAGGTTTTCAACCTGAGGTACGAAGCATCTTGGATAGCACGGGTACCCTCGGCCATTGGGGATCCTGTAGAAGGATAGTAACCTGAAATCCATTGTGTGTTTGGATTGAAGAGGTCTGCATTAGGGTCTACCGGTCTCCAACGATCCAAGAATTGGGTCAATGCTCCTCCTTGGAATTGCAATGGCGCGACTAGAACCTCTGTATAACGGGTATAGACTTTATTTGCTCCTTGGAAGTTCATCGATAGGTCTGCCCCTCTCCAGGATGCACCGATATTGAAACCATAATTGATCAATGGCATATTGAAGGTTGCAATCGGGTGGTCATCATTTCCATTGACAAAACCATCGCCATTCCAGTCTTTGTAATAGTAATCGCCTGGCAAGGTTCCACTACCGACCTGTGTTGGGTGATTATAGATCTGTTCGTAAGATCCGAACTGACCTACATATTCATTACCCCACCAAATATCCTTGTAGCGGTCTGCATAGCGGTTTCTCCAATGGTCGTAGGAGTTTCCTGCAGGGGATTCGATCCTGTTTTGGAATTGGCTCTTGGTGGTTGAAACCTGTGCATTCACAAAATAATTGAAGTCGTTGATCTGATTGCGGTGGGTCAAGGAAACCTCGTAACCAAAGGTACGGTCGCTTTCCAGGTTTTCCTGAGGCAGGTTTGCTCCTACAGTTCCCGGAATCAGGTCCAAGCGGGTGGCCAATAGACCATCGCGATAGCGATTGAAGTAGTCGAAGGTCATGCCAAACAGACCATTCCATAGATCGACATCCAGACCAATATCGGCAGTTTTGGAGGTATACCAGGTTAGGTTCGGGTTAGGAATAGCAGTTGGCAAGGCGCCACTAACGATATCCTGTCCAAAGATCCAGCCCAGGTTATTCGGATCCAATGCAAATCCGACAAAGGTGGAAGGGTAGTTACCAGCGGAACGGTCATCCCCAAGGACACCATAGGAACCACGGATTTTTAAGTTGTTTATAAAACTGAAGTTGTCCTTGATAAAGTTTTCCTCACTGATCCTCCATCCCACTGAAGCTCCAGGGAAGAAACCCCAGCGTTCATTTTTAGGAAATTTGGAAGAACCATCATAACGGAAACTGAATTCAGCTAGGTATTTCCCTTTAAAATCATAATTGAATTTACCCACAAAACCTCTTGCGGTACGCTCGCCAATACCTTCCATATCGGCCAATTGGTTTTTAGCCTCTCCAGCAAAAAGGTATTCGGAATTGACCTTGATCTCGCGTTGGGCATAGAAACTATCCCATTTGTTGTATTCCTCGACGAATAATAGTAATCCGGAAACATTATGTCCAACACCAAAAGATTTGTTGTAGTTCAAGGAGAACTGCATCAGGGTATGTGAATCAGGATAGGCAGAACGGCGTACGGACGATGGAGAGTTTTTCTCGTGGGCATCATAGCGTTCTGGTGTTATGACTTCGCCATTCGGACCCAATACTGCAGGTGTGTAGCTGTACAATGGGTAAGATTTTTTGAAATCGGTATTATCGGTGTATTTGAAATCGTAGTTATAGGTACCTTTCGCGACCAATCCATCTACATACGGGATTTTGTACTCTAAGGAAAGGATACTATTGAATTGTTTTCTCAAGAACTTTCTATAACCGGTTTGTGCGGCATCCGTTACGGAGACAGGATGTTCGTTGTCGATCATGTCAAAGTTCGGGTACATTGGGTTATTGTTCAGGAAGATTGGGATATCTGGTCTTTGTCGCCAAGCTTGCTTATAAACTGCCCACATATCTGTTCTAGGCTGATTGGTCTCATCGGCATAGCCACCAAGGTCCAAGGAGGCCTTTAGGCGATCTGTGATCTTGACATCTACATTGGAACGGAAGTTATAGCGATTGTAGTTTAAGCTCTTGCTTTTGTATGAACCCATCTGGTCCATGTAACCTAAGTTGAAAAAGTAATTCACCTTTTCAGAACCTCCATTGACGGTCAGGTTATGTTGTTGTTGCGGCGAGGTTTTATCAAAAGCCGCGTCAAGGAAGTTGGAAGACTGCTTAGTACCGTCTTCATATTCTTTGATGCTGGCATCGTCCCATGTCGCGGGCAATTTGTTCGGGTAGTTGTTATTGAAATTTCTCCAAAGCTCTTCGTTCCTCAAGCGTCTGAAGTCGGCTGCACCGACCGTATTGGGTACATACAGGAACTGTTGGAAACCACGGTTATAGGAATAGCCGATTTCGAAACCTTGATCTGCACTGGCTCCCCTGCGGGTGGTCACGAGCAATACCCCATTCGCCGAACGAACACCATAGACCGCAGCGGATGCATCTTTCAAAACAGATACGCTTTCGATCTCATTGGCATCCATTCTGGATAGATAATCCTTGTCTCTAGGGATACCATCGACTACGATCAGGGGCTCGCCCATACCGCGGATATCGATATTGGATTCAAAAGCTCCAGGCTGTCCGGTCTGTTGGGTGATACGGACCCCCGGAAGCTTGCCCGTAAGCATGTTTACGACGTTTTCATTTTTGGTAATCGTAATCTCCTTATTGGTCACAGAGGATACGGCTCCAGTAAGGGTCGCTTTTTTCTGCGTACCATATCCAACCACCACGACATCTTCCAAAGTGGTATTGTCATTCGGCAATTCGATCTGAATATTGGAATTGTTCTCGACTAGGACTTCTTGACCAAGATAGCCCACATAAGAAATAACCAAGCGGTCACCCGGAGAAACGGCAATGGAAAACAAGCCTTGGGAGTCCGAGGTGGTACTGATGCCAGTCTTGGTGTTTTTGATGGTCGCCCCAGCTAAAGGTTTTGAGTCGGTTGATTTTACTGTACCATTGACATTCCTTTGCTGACCGAATACGGTACCTAAGGATAACGTCAAGACTGGTACTATCGCCAATCGCCAGGATAATTGTTTGAACCGCCTGCCCCAATAGGATGAGCAGGAATTGATGATTTTTAATCCCATAATTTAATTTGTTGAAAATTGGTAGTCACTCTTGATGTCGCCATCAAGTATTAAAATAGGTGTCGATACGACCTTTAGTTTCTAAAACCGAAGGCTCCAGTTGGATTAGGTATCAGGCAGGATAAAGGTTTCTTGCTTTCGTCTCATCGTTTATAAATTGATTATGAAACAAGATTAAATTGGAGACTATAACAAAGCATTAATAAAACATTAATGGACTGGAAATAAAAAATAAAGCACTGAAATTCAGCGCTTTATTTTTTATTAATATTTTACTTTATACAATTTCCCGGTAAGTCCGGTTATAGGATTCATCGTATAATTGCTGATAGACTTGGGAAAAGTTCTCGAAACATTGGTGGGCTAGGCTGTGGTAACCTCGCTGTACGAGTGCTCTACATTTATAGACCATGGCCTCTTCGTGGACAGAATCAAAATGGAAGATTCGATTGGCAATTTCAATAATGGTCTCGGAATCCTTTTCAAAGTCCAAGTTTTTCATCAGACTGGACAATAGTCCGGTTGCATGAATGGACACCTCGTCCTTGATACCATCTAGCCACTCATAATCTGTATCGAACATGAAACCTCCTTTTTCAAGGATTTTGAGCAATCGGTCTATTTCCTGTCTATCTAAGTTTTCAGATTTATTGAAGAGATACATAAAGTCGGAGAAGTCGATATGGACATCTTCAATGCTTTCAATACTCCAATAGCCGCTTTTTTTGGAGATTTTCATCTCGCCTAATTGCTCCAATAGGGCATTGATCTTGGCGATATTTACCGATCTATTGTTGGTTGCACTGGAGGTGGATTTATCGGACCAGAATATTTCCATTAATTTCTCGGAGCTGACTCCCCTGCCACGATAAATGGTATAGACCACAAACATGGTCAGCAACTCTTTCAGTAAAGGCGAGAACTGCTTGGTGATCTCGTCGCCCTGCTGATCAAAGATCTGGATATCGCCTCGGAAGAGATTGATGGTGGCCCTATCGATCTTGCTGTTTTTTGGAGCTGTTTCTTTTAGAATAGGGGCCAATACTGGGCTTTCTTCCTTATCCTTGCGTTCAACCGATGGATTCTTTTGGGTTTCTGGAGTTTTTCTATTCGTTTTTTTAATCCAGAATAGTAATCCTAATCCGGCAAGGGTGGCCAGTCCAATTATCCAGATCCAATTGTTTGATTTAGCCTTGGCATTGCCTTCCAAGATCTGGTAGGGCAGAGCTGGCGCCAATAGACTGTAGATGCGAACTCGGCTCTGACTCAGCGCACTATCATAAAACAATGTGACGGCAACAAATCGGTTGGAGGCCTTGGAATAGAAGAAATCTGCAAATGATTTGATGTCGTGAAAATCAAAAGGAATGGTACTTCCCAATTCCTGAAGGTTCTTTCCGTCTTTGGACATCGCTACGAGCTGTAAGAAAGACTTGAACTTATTCCTAGGGAACATGAGTCCATACATGGTATTGGATGCTTCATCCATGACCAAAGAATTGGCCCATACCGCTTCGGGAATAGGAAATTTGATTTCCCCTAGCGTCTTGAAGGTTTTGGAATTGACGTCCATCAAGACGAAATCATTGGAAATCTTTGGGTTCAGCATCTGGTCGCCCGTGGTACTACCATATCCGCCCAATAGGTAAACAGCACCCTTATCAACCCCCATAGCGCCTAAGTAATGCGGAAACAAAGGGTCTCCGGCATAGGATAGGCTGTCCCAGGAATTACTGGGAATATGGTATTTGTGGATGGCACTCTTGTATCTGAAATGTCCGTATCCAGCTACCATATAGATACTGGAATCCTTTGCGGAATAAAATTTATTGAAGGACAGGTAATGCGTTCCGTGTGCAGGATGTTGGAAGGATTGGGACCAGGACCTTGTCAAGGTATCAAATGCGGATACTAGCTTTTGATCGATGGAGATATTGAGTACCTTCCCTGAGCTTGGATCAAACAAGGATTGGCTTCCATTGACCATATAGAGCGGCCCATTCAGGTAAGGCCATGAAGTACTGACCGTTGCTCCTAGATTAGTCCGAACCAAGGAGTCTTCGGATACGATGTATACACTTTCATTTCTTTGGTCAAAGGCAACACTAGCCTGTCCGGAAACATAGAATTCATTTTCAAGTCGCCATTCTTGCCGTTGCCTCTTGATCCATGAAGGGTTTTTTGAAAAGGCCTTTAAAGAGCCTTGATCGTCCCTTGCCGTATTGCCAGTTATTTCATCCAGCTTCCAATGATGGCAAAGTTTTTCATCGCAAGATATCTGTACATCCTTGATCCGCATCGGCGGAAGGTCGGAGCTCTGAAAGAATTTGTAGTCATTGAAACCAAATAGCAATTTAAAGGCAGATCGGCCCTTTAAATCCATTTGATGGGTGAAGCTGTTCTTCGCAGTGGATAGGACTAAACTTCCTTTTTCCTTATCAAGTAAGATCTTGATTTTGGTCCATTGATAGAAAAGCTCGTTTTTGGGTATATCAAAATTGATGTCCGTGAATTTATCCCCAACCACCAATTTAAAGTGCCTTCCATTATCTTGCCTACGGTCATAGATGAGATCGATGTTCAATTGCTCATCCAATATGAGGCGGAAGATATATCCGAAATAATCTTGCTGATAAGGTTTAAATTGAATATCAAAGGTCAATTCCGTATGCTTCGCAAGCTCAATTGATTCCTCTGTACCGATCGAAAGGCTCGTCCGCTTATCCAGCTCCTTTTCATGACTGGAAAATTCTAAACCATACTGGCCATAAGACTCCTGACAGAATAGAATGAGTACAAAAACATATATGGTAACAAGTATCTTAAAAAATAAACGTCTCACTATTTAAATTGGCTAGCTAGTGCAAAATGTGAATTAGCAAAATGTAATTTACTTCATATTCGCTGAATAGCAAAAGAGTTTTTAAGCAAAATTTTTAATTTCATGGAAGAATACCATTTTTAAAGAATAAAATTCATTCAATTAATCCATTGACTTCTACTGTAAATATTAGCATCTGCAAGTTTATTTCCCAGAAAATAAGGTTCGCTTTACAGTTTATATAAATTTTATTTAGCTAATAATCAAAAGGTTATTAACTATTTTAAATAAAGTCTACAATATTAGTAGACTTTATTTAAATATACTCTTTACATTTGTTTTGTAAAACAAACGACAGTCATAATGAAGAGCAAGAAATCAACCCTCAAAACCTTAACAAAAAACAACAGCAACAATAAGCAAGGTAAGTTCAGCATTGAACCTGAACGAATGTGCAGCGAAATTATCTTCCCCCAATAGGATTAAAGCGGGAATTGAAAAACATTTCCGCTAATCCATTCTTTTAAGGCTCCTGTTGACCGGGAGTAACTTTCAACCCTAATACTTATTTCATGAATTTTAAGAAAACTTTTAGCTTTCTAAGCCTTGCTATTGCCTTTTTTGTAAGCAACAACGGCAGCATAGCACAAGAAATACCCCAAGCGATCATCAATGCCACCCTAAGAGGTACCGTTTTGGACTCCATCAGTGGAGAACCTATTCCTGATGTGACGTTACAGTTGGACGGTGTAACTCACCAAGTGAAAACGGATGAAAATGGTGAATTCCACTTTGTTACTGGGCAAAAACTGCCTTTTAAGCTTATCATATCAAGGTTAGGCTATCAAAAGAAACGGATATCAGTCAACCAATCTCCTGCGACAATCCTTCTAAAACCGAGCCTGGAAAAACTGGACCAGATTGTGGTGACCTCCAGGAGACGGAAGGAACAGATTCAGGATATCCCGATTCCGATAACGACCATAAATGCAGCAACCATAGATGATGCCTCGGCATTCAACGTCAATAGGATCAAGGAACTTGCCCCCACCGTCCAGCTTTATGCTTCCAACGCCAGAAATACAACACTCAATATTCGAGGTCTGGGTTCTACCTATGGCTTGACCAATGACGGCATTGATCCCGGTGTTGGATTCTATTTAGATGGTGTTTATCTGGCTAGACCTGCGGCAACTTGGTTGGATTTTATCGATATAGAACAGGTAGAGGTATTACGTGGGCCGCAAGGCACCCTTTTCGGGATGAACAGCACGTCAGGAGCTTTTAATGTAACATCAAAACCCGCAGAATTCACTCCGGCAGCGAACTTTGAATTGAGTTATGGAAATTATGGTTTCCTGCAAGGCAAGGCATCCCTGACAGGTCCGATCAGCAATAAATTAGCTGCCCGAATTTCCTTCTCAGGAACCCAAAGAAACGGCACCCTATATAATGTCCATACCAATCGAGCGATCAATAACATGAATAACTTAGGCCTCAGGGCACAATTGCTCTATAAGCCGAATGATAGAGTCAACATCAGTCTTGCAGCCGACAAGAGCATTCAAAAGCCTGATGGTTATGGCTGGGGCATAGCGGGAGTGGTTGAAACACAGCGCGCAGATTATCGCCAATTCAATGCTATTATCAAAGATTTAGGGTATGAACAACCCTATCAAAACGCCTTTGAAAGAAAGGTTGATCTAAACACGCAGTCAAAAGCTGACAATGAACTGGGCGGTATATCCTTGAATGCTGATATTAAAATAGGGAATGGAACCCTAACATCTACGACAGCTTGGCGCTATTGGAAATGGGTCCCATTGAATGACAGGGATTATATTGGTCTACCTGTGTTTACCATCTCTGCCGGTAATTCGGCCCACGATCAATACTCCCAAGAGTTTCGTTATTCAGGAAAAATAAGGGAAAACATCGATATGGTGGTTGGGCTATTCGGATTATATCAAGATCTGAGGACAGACCCGGTCCATACCGAAGAGGCTGGATCTGCGCTCTGGCGATTTGCCCAGAACAGCAACAGCGACCTGTGGAGTACTCCGGGATTGTTTGACAACTTTGGAATCAAGACCAAATACGGCATCAAAACAACAAGCTTGGCCGCTTATTCACAATTAGACTGGGCTATCACGGAAAAGCTCCATCTCCTTCCGGGCCTACGCTATAACCACGATAAGAAGGAGGCCAATTACGATCGAAAGACCTATGGAGGCCTACAGACTGAAGACCCAGCATTAATAGCCCTCAAAAACACTGTATATACCAACCAGTCTTTTGTTACCGATGCTTCTGCCGGCAATCTATCAGGTCAGCTATCGGTACAATACAAGTGGAACCGAAACCTGAATGCCTTCGCAACCTATGCCATAAGCTACAAGCCTGTAGGGATCAATGTTGGTGGATTACCTACTGCCAAAGGCGAAGTATTGCTTGACCTCGCAAGGGTAAAGCCGGAAGCTGTCAACCATAAAGAAATAGGATTGAAATCAAGCCCCAGCAGAAATTCCATCCTTAACCTGACCCTTTATCAAACTGACATCAAGGATTACCAAACACTGGTGCAGACGCCAGAACCTGGCGTAAACCGAGGTTATCTAGCCAATGCGGAAAAGGTGAGTGTGAAAGGGATAGAACTGGACGGAAGCCTGCGTGTAGGGAATTACCTCAGGATCAATGCCGCTGCGGCCTATACAGATGGGAAATATGTGAAATTCACAAATGCCCCGGTTCCACTGGAGGAAGTAGGAGGGCCTGAAGCTTTTAAGGACATTTCCGGAGGAAGATTGCCAGGCATTTCGAAATGGTCGACTTCCCTAGGCGCTGAACTGAGCCAAAAAGGAAGTTTGATTGGTCTGGAAGGCTCATTCTTCTTAGGATCTGACCTCTTCTATAGATCTGAATTCTCATCGAGTCCTTCCCCTTCCCAATATTTGAACATAGATGGATATGCGTTATTAAACGCCCGATTGGGATTCAAAGCGGAGAATGGAATCTCCCTGTCCATCTGGAGCCGCAACCTTACGGACAAAAATTATTACGAACAATTGCTTGCCGCACCTGGTAGTTACGGGCAATATGCCGGTATCATTGCAGACCCCAGAACCTACGGCCTAACCATAAGGTACAATCTGAAAAGTTTCTCTAAATAAATAGGTTATCGTTTGGACCTAGCCTACCCCAAAAGGCTAGGTTCTTTTTTACTGCCCCTTGAACCTTATGGTATAATGACCATCAAAAGGGTCTCCCTGCATCAGGCTTTCTCCGATGACCAATTTATAGGTCCCCTTTTTATCCAAGTTATACTGAACATCCTTCCCAAATGGACCATCGGTATTGTTATCCGGTAGGACAATCAGATTAAAACGGATATTCCCGGGCTTGTCGCTGTGCAATTCCGCATCGATCTGTTTAAAATCTTTACTATCAAAACTGATGGTATCAGATATTTTAGACATTTTATGAAGACTGATGGAATCCCAACTGGACTTAAGCTCTATGGCCTTCTCAGGTATATCTGTTTGGGTAGTATCTGAAGATTCAGGAACAGCTTGAACGCTATCAACTGCCGGACTATCATTATTTGCTTCTTGCTTTGGGTTATTGCAGCTTGCTAGAAATAGCGCTATTGGCACAATAAATAATATAGATTTCATTTGATGTCGTATTATAGATTCATCGAATAGAACAACAGAAACTATTCCAAGGTTTTATAATAAAGAAAGAAGCCTCCAATAATGCTTGGAGACTCCCTCAATCAATTAAACCTACTAACTAACGATCAAGCTCTTTTACATCCATCTTTTCAACAGTTTGAATACGGCCTCTTTACCTTGATATGGTGGATAGATCATTTTAGAAAATGAGAATTTCGTTTGCTTCATAATGGCTCTTTCATGTGAAAAGGCCTTAAAACCATAGAATCCATGACAGCTTCCTATACCACTGTGGTTTACCCCACCAAAAGGCAGATTAGGATTTGAGACCTGGATCAGCACATCATTGATACAGACAGACCCAGAACTGCAGTGTTTCAGCAAGGTATCGGTAAAAGAATTGCTATCAGAGAAAATATACATCGCCAATGGTTTAGGATTGGAGTTGATGTGGTCTAGCACTTCCTGAATATCATTATATGGAATAACAGGTAGGATTGGACCAAATATCTCCTCCTCCATGATCTTACTTCCCTGGGCTACATCTGTGAGCAAGACTGGCGAAATTGACTGATGGTCTTCGCCTTCAGCTTGCCATAATACCTTAGCATCCCGCATCAATGCATCGTCGAGGAGCCTTTCAATCCGTTGTTGGTGCCTGCTGTTGATGATCTTTGCATAACGCTTGTAATCGAGGGTACCATCTGAATAGAACAATTCCCGACAGGCTTCCTGGAATGCTTGGTTGAAAGCTTCGATGGCCCCTTTGGGAATATAGAGGTAGTCTGGCGCGATGCAGGTTTGCCCGGCATTGATCAACTTGCCCCAGGCAATTTTAAGGGCGGCCGCCTTGAGGTCATGATCCTCCGCAATGATGACCGGCGATTTACCACCTAACTCCAGCGTGACGCTCGAAAGATGCTCCGCCCCTGCTTTCATGACAATCTTACCTACCTCTGGATTGCCCGTAAAAAATATCTTGTTGAATGGCAGTTTAAGTAATTCCGTTGCCAGTTCTTTTTCTCCCAATACACATTTCACCTCCTTTTCCGGGAAGGTTTCGTTGATGAGGTCCCGGATAACTTCAGAAGTCCTCGGACTATATTCCGATGGCTTCAATATCACCGAACAGCCTGCAGCAATTGCAGAAACCAACGGACTCATACTCAGCTGAAAGGGGTAATTCCAAGGGGAGATAATCAAAGAGGTGCCCAAGGATTCATACTGAATCCAGTTTTTCGACAAAAAACTGGTCAAGGTATGGGGTTTCCGCTTCTTTCTCATCCAGGAAGGAAGTCGCTTGATCGCAAAATCAATCTCACTATAGATAAAATACACCTCAGTCAAAGCAGACTCATATGCATTCTTCCGCAGGTCTGCATCCAAAGCCTCAAAAATGCGGTTCTCAAACTTTAAAATATTAGCCTTCAACCGCCGCAGCTTAGCGATGCGCACCTTAGCAGAACTCATACGAAGCTCCTGTTGATGTTCTTGCTGAACATCAAACAATTGTAGAATTGAATCATTCATTATTCTAATTCTTTATGCTGTTTTTTTTATAGTTCTTGATTACAAATGCTTTATCCAATCTTTTATTAATTCCACCCCCTCTGTATGTATCATCGATCGCGCAAGCTCAGGCATGGCCGTTCCGGGTTCCGTGCTGTTCATCCTGTAATACAAGATGGACTTATCGGGAGAACCGGGCACGAGGTCAAAATCCAAGCCCCCAGCTCCAGAACCTGCTGAAACCGGCCCCTTATGATAGCCCAATCGTACTGTATCCGTTTCGGTATATTCCAGGAACAATCCTGTATTGAAAGCATCCCCACCTCTACGGTGACAGTGGCTGCAGTTAATGTCCAGATATGCCCTAGCGCGCTGCTCACGGCTGAAATTCGCTTTATCTAACCAATTCGGCAAAGCTTCAACCTCTTTCAGGTCCGGTAAATTTTCCAGATGACCCGCCTTCGCTAACCAGACCAGTTGATTTTCGGTCTGACCAGCTCGGGTATAATTCATGTTCCTTGCTTTTGGACCAATTGGTAATAATTTTGAATCCTTGATGTGACAGCGCTTACAATCATTGGTATTAGGCACCATATAATTGGTCTTGTGCAATTTCCCCTCATCATCTTTCAGGCTGATAGGCAAGACCACACCACGGATAAATTTCACCGCATCATCCTGTTTCTCATCCCACAGATAGTTCATCACCTTCCAATTATGGTCGGCGGGGTCCTTTACTAACAGCCTGGTTTCAATCATGATCTTCTCATCATCGCTGTTTCGATAGGCAAAATTCTTGATGATGATGGTCGAATCCGGAAACTCCAATTCTTCATTGTCCACATACTTCATCTTGCTACCTTCCGGCAAAACGATAAATCGATCTTTGATAGCATAATCTGAAAATAACGCACTGCTCAGGTCATAAGAAATCAATCCAGGATTAGGATTCAATTCCGAAAGCTTTCCTTTGAAGAAACCATAATCAGATAGTTTCTCCTTAAACTGGAATTCAGTAGGGGTATTTTGCTGTTTCTTACCTTGGTTTTGACATGCTTGAACCATGAAAACCAAGAGCAAGAAACAACTAGATATCTTTATCAAGTTAGACATGTCTACTTACATTCAAATGGTTGAACATTGCTGTTTGGCTTCCATTTCGCCGGATCTTTAACATTGGCGAAATCAGCATTCACAAACATATTTTCCCCAGGTTGGTTGATACAGACCTGATCAGGATTTGGCGTTGTTCCTTGGGTCATGATATTGCTGGTCACCCCATCATATAGAATCGCAGGGATCCTCTTGTTCTTTCTGTTAGGATCGATTCCATTCATTTGCTGTTCAGTGGCAATGATCAATTGCCCTACCCTATGCTCATAGGCCGGTTTGGGAAATTCATTCCCCATGGTTATCGTATTGCCATAGATCTTGATATTTGTCGGGATCGGCGAGTATTTATCATTGATTTTCTCTGCCGCCTTATCGTCTACGGTAAATCCAGAAGCGATGGTTACGGCTGAGCTATTATTATTGGTAATCTTGTTATCAAAGATCTCAACATCCGAAGTGGCCAAAATAATGACTCCGCTACCCGGTGAGGCATTTCCCACTCCCCAGGAAGTACCGAAGCTTCCAGCTTTTGCAAAGTTCCTGAAATTATTATCATGGATATTGTTGTTGTAAGCCTTGATCCTGCCGCCACGCTGGGACAGATCAGGAAGGTCGAACACCAAGAATCCAGCGGTATTATCGTAGAATTCATTATCATAGACTTCTGCATCCGTCGAGTTCTCGATTTCGCAACCGGCCACATTTTTGGCCGCCTTGCTGTTCCTTACGATAGCACCCTTGGTCTGCCCTACATAGATTCCCGCATCCGAAGCGCCTTCTGCATAGCAGTTTTCAATCAGTACATTGCTACAGAGAACCGGATAGATACCATAACCTCCACTGGTCGAATCGGCAGTACTCCAGATCGCATGCAGCTCGGAAACCACGATATCCTTACCATTGTTTATTTTCAGGAGGTCCCCTTTAGAATCCCTGATTTCCATACCCTGTATCTTGAAGTTGGTCACATCTGTAACGCGGATACCTTCACCCCCTTGCTTCTGGTCCTTAAAGTTCAACTTCGTTTTCGTCGGTCCTGCACCGCGGATCAGGATATGGTTTACTTGAGCAATGCTCAAGTTCTGGAAGTTATAGTTTCCCTCTTTCAGGAAAATCTCCGTACTGTCTTTTAGCGAGAGGAATGCTTCCTCGATCTTTTCTTCCTCCCCAGGGCCGAAACTCAATTGCGTTCCATAACCACTGGTCTTATCGGCCGAATTTTTACAGCCGACCAACAGGGCCAAACAGAAGATTGCAACTATTGAAATGCTTTTCATGTGATTTGTTTTTTTGGTTAATCTTAAAAAATATTATAGGCATAGCTAACGTAATACATCGCTCCGATCCTCGGGTTAGCAATACCTGTAGTATAGTATTTGTTGGTAATATTGGTTCCTCCGATGCGGATTCCCGAACGTGCTTTCAGGATCTTATAACTGATCTGCGCATCGATTACAGTCGAAGATGGAATTTGGCCTTCGCCCAATCCGCCTGCTGCTGCATAATGAAAACCTGGTTTATACCTTAAGGTAGTATTAAATGACCAAACTTGTTTCTTTCCGAAACCACTATTTCCAAATTCCATGTTCACATGGTAGTTTGGCGTATTGAAATTATTGATCTGGCTATTGTTCTTATTCTTCAGGAAGTCTGAGAAGTAATTCACCTTCGTCAAAAAGTTCTTGCCTAGATCCACGCTCACGCTGGCTGCATAACCATAGGTATTTACCGTTTCACCACCATTGAAAGCCATATTGTAGGTCACATATTTGCTTTGGTCCTTAAACGCATTTACATCATCGGTACCCGGGCTATTCGCCACATTCGCGTAGCCAATAAAGTTTTCCCAGGTAGAGAAATAGCCTAATACATCAAACATGACGCGCTTCGCAATCAATGCTGCATAGCCTACCTCGAATGAATTGACCGTTTGGGGTTTAATATCATCGTACTCAAATTTCTTTAGCACAGTAGGATCATTGGTTTGCTGGAATTCCTGGACACTTGCCAAAGTATATGGCGGGAATTCGTTGAAGTGATAATGATCGTTCAACAACAGGTTCGAACCACCCGAAGAGTAACTGTTATAACCATTCATGGTATTCTGCAAAGCCTGGATATTAGAAGGGAAACTATAGGCATTCTGATAAGAGAACCTCAGGTAATTCTGATAAGCTGTCTGGAAGACCGCCGACGCTCTCGAGGTCAATTTTGGCTTGCCGAATAGGGTATTCTTATCCAATCGGAAGGACGTATTCAGGGTCAAGCGATCGTCGACCAGACGTTTTCCAAGAGATAGATAGCCACTATATTCTTTCACGTTGATCGGCTTGTCCAAATCAGGGAAAAGCGTGTTTTTGGAGTTCAGGCTGTACAGTCTCCAGTTTACACCAGCAATGACATCCATAAATGGAATCAGCTTCCTGAAGTTATACTGGAATTCAGCGTTATACAGTTTTGAGCGATCCAAGAAGAGTGTTCCCCCCTCCGAGATAGGCGTTTGGGAAATCTGTTTTTTCAGTGCATTAAATCCTTCAGAGCCTTCTACCAATCTTCCTTGATCAGCGAATTGCCTAGCGGCAATATGGGCCGCTTGCATATCCGATCCCGTTGCCAATGCTGTCACCAAGGCTTCGGTATATTCAGGGTACCATCCACCTACATTGCCATCATAACTTACTTTCCAACCCTCATTGATCAACTGCGATGTCGGTCCCGCAATCAGCGTATTTCCAGAATTTTCACGGGTTGTATAGGCCCTAACGAACCAATCTTCACTCTTCAGCTCCAGTCTGTACTGCGCCACCTTGAAATCATTGATCTGATATCGGGTATCATTGGTATAGACGATGTTCCCTGTACCAAAGGTCCCCGATGCGATGGCTTCCAAATCGGAATTTATCTTATATCGAAGTTCAGTGTTCACCTTAAACATGTTGGCATTATTGTCCAAGTAGCCCCATTCTGGGTACCCTGTCCTAGCCACATAGTTTGGTTTTGCCAACATGGGCTCGATCAATGGCGTCAAAGCCGGATTACCCATCATGGCAGCATATAGGAAAGGATTGATATCCGTATTTGTTGCACTTCCATACATATTGATACCATTGTAATTCGGATCTACATCTGGGCCTCCTGGCCCATTCTTGTTCTGCATATCATTGGCTACCCAATCATTTGCTTTCGAATACTGAGCATTGATCTTAAAGGCAAATTTATCGTTTACGGTATTGGCATATCGGATGACCCAATCGTAAACCGGCGATGCCGATACGGGGTCATTGTTCTTTTTGCTATTGACATGGTTTACCCCTTGTGTCACCAAAACGCTTAACCCTTTATACTTAAACGGATCTTTTCCGGTCATTACCATGGTTCCGTTCAATCCCCTGGAACCATAGAGCGCCGAAGAAGCTCCTGATAATAATTCAATATTGTCTACATCCAGTTGCGTAAGCCCGATAACCGATCCCAATGGGAAGTTCAGTCCCGGAGCCTGGTTGTCCATTCCGTCTACAATCTGGGTAAAGTTGGTATTACCACTGGTATTGAAACCCCTGGTCGTAACCGAGGTAAAACCCAAGCTGGACACCGTAACATCTACCCCACGTAGGCCCTGCACCATATCCATATAGTTGATCTGTGGCGAGTTCTGCACATCTTTGGTACTGATCTGCTCAATGGTTACCGGAGAAGACAATTTGGTCTGTACGGAACGGCTTGCGGAAACCACCACCTCCTGCGCTAAGGTGGAAGTTGGGACGAGGTCGATCAAAATAGGGCTTTGATTGTTTTCGACCAGCACTTCCTGCTTTTCATAGCCTATGGAGGAAATCAATAGGGTCAGTGGAAAGCCTTTGTTCAACCGCAGTTGAAAGTGGCCTTTATCGTCAGTAAAGGTTCCTGCACGATCATCTTTGACGCGAATAGAAATAGCCGTTGCGGGCTCTTGGGTAATCTGGTTTTTGACAACACCTTGGACAATCTGTTGGGAAATTGCGGCAAAAGGTGCAAGAAAGCAAATCACCAAAATTATGTAGGCAATTTTTCTCATGGTTATTTGGTTAGTTTATAATTCGTTACAATTACAAACAAGCTCCATAAACTCAATTACCTTGGGGATCTGCTTAGTCTATTTTATTCCTTCAAATATTAAAGTCACGAGGGTCTTTATGTCTTTAAGGCTCTGAGTATAGTCTATATTGGTTTCTCTCTTGAGAATAGCTTGTTGCTCAACATTATGCTTCAGCGCATCGGTGAAATTGATCAGTACGGAAGCCACTTCCTTTGGATCTTTCATCCTGATCTTCTTCTCTTGGATGGCCTTTTCCAAAAGGGCCGTCAAGAATTCCTTTTCACGATGCATCAGGGCATCATACAGTTCAAAAAATCTAGGCAGAAGTTTGTGCAAGGTCTCAACCGAAACGCGGTTCATATTCAACACCTGGGTGTAGTAATTGAACCTTGACTCCAGATAAAAGGCCACACAATCCTCGATCTCGGTCTTCTCTGCTGTAGCTTCTTGTAGAGTTTGGATATATTTTTCTCCTTCGCGCAGGGCAACCTCGATAAATATGTCCTCCTTCTTTTTGTAATAATAATACAACGATGTTTTATTCAGCCCAACGGCCTTCGCAATATCTTCTAAAGTGGTTTTATCTAAACCATAGCGCTCAAAACATTCCATCGCGGCCTGTTCGATCCGACTCTTTACCTGTTCTCTTTTATTCATCGCTTGACTAAAGTTAAATAATAGTTTTTCATTTTTCAAACAATTTGTTAAAATATTTGAAAAACTGGTTGAACACATCCGTTTTTAAACAAAATTTCGATTATTGTTTTTAAAAATGCTCAAAAATCCACTGATTATCAAGGCTTCCGCTTGATATTTAGAAACTATTGTTGAGGAAGTTTTCTGTTTACCTATCCTGAGGCAAGTTAGCAATGTAGTGCCCAACCATCTTTCCCGTGAAAATACAACCGCCCAAAAATGTACCTTCCAGGGAATTGTAACCATGCATCCCACCACCACCAAATCCAGCGGCTTCTCCTACCGCAAATAGGTTTGGAATGCAGGTTCCAGAATGATGAAAGGCCTGACCATTTAGGTTGGTTTCTATCCCACCAAGGGTTTTTCGGGTCAGGATGTTCAACCGTACGGCAATCAAAGGGTAATGATGGGGATCTAATATCTTATGGGGTTTTGCCGTTCGCGCGATCCTGTCGCCAAAGTAACGTCGGGTATTCTGTAGGTAGCTGACCTGAAAATCCTTGCTGAACTTATTGTCCAATTCCAAATCCCGCGCTTCCACGATAGCACGCACATCTTCCAGCTTCAAGAGGTTTTCACCACTGAGCTTGTTCATGCGCTCCACAAGGTCTTCGATGGAATCTGATACAATAAAATCCTTCCCATGCTCCTTAAATGCTTCCACGGGCGCGGTCGCTTTTTTCCCAAAGAGCCTCTTCACGATCAGTTTATAGTCTTTATTGGTCAGGTCTGGGTTTTGTTCCGATCCTGAAAGTGCAAATTCCTTTTTGATAATACTTTGGTTCAATATAAACCAGGAATAGCTTTTCCCTGTTCCTTGTATATGTTTAAGTGTTCCCAGTGTATCGAATCCCGGATAATATGGCGCCGGCAATCGGCTTCCATAGGCATCCAACCAAATCGATGAAGGCCCCGGAAGGATACGGATACCATGATTAGGCCAGATGGGCGCCCAGTTTTCCAGACCTTCCGTATAATGCCACATCCGGTCCTTGTTGATCAATCGTACGTTGGCTTCTTCTGCTGCTTGCAACATCTTGCCATCCACATAGGCCGGCACGCCACAGACCATCCTTTCCGGAGCGGTGCCCAACCTCTCTGGCCATTGCTTCTTCACCATCTCCAGATTCGCCCCGATTCCACCACTGGCAATAACCACCCTGTTTACCTCAAACTCAAAGGAGCCGATAACCTCTCTATTGCTTGCCTTCCCTCTTTCTGCATCATCCTCCTGCAATTGATTGCCGAACAGCTTGATCGTATCATCAGAAACCACCTCCATTCTGTTTACCTGATGCCTAAACTTAAACTCCAATAAACCTTTCTTCTCCATTTCTAGGGCATGTTCCGCAAAAGGCTTCACTACTCCAGGACCTGTTCCCCAGGTGATATGGAATCGAGGAACCGAATTCCCATGTCCCTGTGACCGACCATCTCCTCTTTCAGCCCAGCCCACAATCGGGAAGAACCGCATCCCCAAGCCCTTGACATAGGCATACTTTTCCTGATGGGCAAATTTCAGGTAAGCCTCTGCCCATTGCCTTGGCCAATGGTCCTCCGGCCTATCAAATGCTGCACTCCCCATCCAGTCCTGCCTTGCCAATGCAAAGGAATCCTTTACCGATAGCCTTCTTTGTTCCGGCGAATCGATAAAAAACAGACCACCGAAAGACCAAAAAGCTTGACCGCCCAAGTTATTCCTGTTCTCTTGATCCAACATAATGACCTTTTTGCCGGCTTTAGTGATCTCATAGGCCGCAACTAAACCCGAAAGGCCAGTTCCAATGATTAGGGTAGTGGATTGGCTCATAATTGATTTTTTAAGAAAGATAGGAAAAAATATGCTTAGAAATAAAAAGGCTAAACCGCTAATTTCTTTGCTCCTGAGCATAAGTCGATCGCAACTTTTAATCCCTTTTCTAATATTCAGACCAACTGCTACAGGTTTACACAAGATGTTCCACGGAGAACATAAGGTTCCAGCAGACATAAGATGCTAATAATGAAGAACTAAAAAACCAATCTGCATTCCCAGCCTATTTATTAAAACATGCTGGTCTTGGATCTTTCCACTTGGACCTTGTTTTACCCATATTCGGGAATCATCTCAGCACGCCCGAACTGGCCAGACTCATTCTGCTAGCAAACCTGAGCATTTCCCGAATGTGTCTCGAATGAGTCTCGAATAAAACCCCTATAAACGCAGGAAAATCAATGCTAAAAATCTGGTCATTTGCAGGGCAAAAATCAGCCAAAAAAAGCAAAAGCCCGACTATTCAAAAACAGCCAGGCTTTCCTGCGAGCATTGATGAAACTTAATTAATTAACTAGCATTATAACTATAAACGGCATCCCAATCGACATTGCTTGCCTTGTTCGCCAACGTAAACGATTTTTCTGGATCAGTGGCTTCTCCCCAAGTTCCTATTTCAGCATCCTTGGTAAAATCATCATAGAATATCTGTTTCCTCTCTGTACCTATATCAGCAATAGGTACAGGGTGGCCAGATACACTGCCGTTGGTAGTGCCGGAGGAGTTTTTGACATCGATGGTTTTTTTGTCGGTTTCTCCTTCGGCATTGGTACTGGTAAGCGTTACTTTATAGATTCCAACAGTTTTGTAGGTATAGGTTGGGTTTCCCTCACTTGATTTTCCGGTTTTGTCGCCAAAGTCCCACGATAAGTAGCTATAATTTTGGGATTCATTCTTGAAATGGACCGAAAACTTCGCTTCCTTATCTACTTCACATGAAAAATTAGCCTTCGGTGCTTTTACTTCTTCCACATCCTCCTCTGTGTTGTTACACGAATGAAGGAATAATGGACAGGTATTAATAAAGCAGGCGTTCAGCACAAAAATGTTCACACTTTTCATTGTTTTCTTATAATGGTTATCAAATTCTTTGGATCCATATTGAATATCCAAATTGAGTGATTTCAGGCTGGAACCTTTTGCTGTATGCGTTTTTCTTTTTGCTTGAATTGACATTTCCTTCCAGGATCAACGATAGATACGGAAACAAACTGCTGGTTTATTTTAATGGGTAAATGGCTCAAAAAGAGATAAAAACAACGGAAAATTTAAACTACTGTTTAAAACATTTATTATTAAATAAATTTTAATTTCATTATTTTTAAATGACCCATCCTAATTCATAGTGAAAAAAATGTACAAGTTCCTTACCTTTTTTTCTATCCTATGTCTGTGTTATATTCACGTATCGAGGGTTAGTTCGCAAACCAAGACTAGGATAAAGTTTAGCCAGCTGAGTATTGAGGATGGGCTTTCCAGTAGCGCCATTGAGGCTATCGTGCAGGATAGAGATGGATTTATCTGGTTTGGAACAGAGGATGGTCTAAACCGGTATGATGGATATCAATTCCGGATATATAAGAACAACTATAAAGACCCACAAAGCTTAAGCGACAATTTCATCAATGATCTGTACCTTGACCGACAAGGTCGGCTGTGGGTTTCGAGTTCCAATGGTTTAAACCTTTACAACCCCTTGGACGATACCTTTACACCTTATTTCTTTAATTCGACGAAGGTCGGTAACAATATCCATGGGCTGGTTGAAGATCAAGCAGGCACGCTCTGGGTATCCAGTAATGAAGGTCTGTTTATTCATTCCAAAAAGGAGCATAAATTCCAGGGGTATATACCCGAACATGCAGACCTCAAAAACGGTCCCAAGAATCAATTTGGGGTCCTTTTCGTGGATAATAAAAATAGGCTATGGATTGGTACGCGGGAGCATGGTCTATATCTGAAAGCCTCCAATGGCTCGATTAGCCGGGCTGAGCAGACTTACCCCTTATTGGCCAAGATCAAAGAAGCACAGGTCATCCAGGAAGACCGGCATGGAAATATCTGGATCGGAACTTCTGGTCAAGGCGTATTCAAAATACAGGCCGGCAATCAGCGTGTACATCAATATGTCCATGATCCATTGGACAACAGGAGCATCTCTAGCAATGTGATCAAAAGTTTGGAGGTGGATCAGCAAAACCAAGTGTGGGTCGGCACAGAAAACGGTGGTCTGAATCTATATCTAGAAAGGGAAGACAGGTTCCATCATTATGAGAATCCACTCAGAAGTCTAAATGGCGTATCCCAAAAAACCATTTCCTCAATCTTTGAGGATAGGCAGGGAAATATCTGGTTAGGGACCCATCGGTCTGGGATAAACTATTTCAATCCCTTGATGGACAATTTTGAGTTTTATGGAGATGGAATTCCATTTCGGGACTTGAGCTATAAGGATGTTAAGTCATTTTTTGAGGATAGCGACGGCACCATCCTCATAGGGACCGATGGGGCGGGCCTAAACAGTTGGGATAGGAAAACTGATCGGTTCCGCTATTACAGGCACAGTCCTACAAATGCAAACAGCATCGGTTCGAATGCAATCTTGCATATCATGAAAGACCGTGAAGGCAATTTATGGGTCAGTACTTGGGGCGGTGGCTTGAACTTGTTTGATCGAAAGACGGGTAAGTTCAAACGGTTTATGCATGAGGATGGCAATGTGCAATCCATCAGTTCCAACTACGTTTGGCGGGTATTTGAAGACAGTAAGGGCAATCTTTGGGTTGCCACCTCCTATGGCGGGCTAAATCTCTTTAACCCTCAAAAGAGCAGCTTCAAAAAGGTCAACTGGACAAACCATAATAACCCGAAGATAGGCACGGAACAGAGTTATTACAGCATAGAGGAGGATGCGCAGGGCAGGTTATGGCTAGGAGCCGATGGCGGGATCCTCCATTGCTATGATCCAAAGACCCAAAACCTAAAGGAATATAATTTCGCAGAGATTCCAAATTATCCTGCGTCCACCAATGCTGTAAGGGTAATTTATAGGGATAGCAAAAATAGGTTATGGTTTGGTCAGGAGGGTTTGTTTCAGTATGACCAAGCAACAGATCGAATGGTACCCGAGTTCCCTGAATCAACCTTGAGGGATGAAGCAATACAGGGAATCTTGGAGGACGATCGTGGAAATCTGTGGATCAGCAGTAAAAACGGCTTGTTCCGTTACCATCTGCAGACCAAGGATATCAAGCATTTCAATTTAAATGATGGCCTGCAAGGCATGGAATTCGGCCCTAATACCGCCCTTAAGACCAGTTCTGGGGAACTGCTTTTCGGAGGTTACAATGGATTCAATGTATTGGACCCAGGTCATATCGAAACCAACCTTGTTGCCCCAGATATTTATTTTACAGACTTTCAAATTTCGCATAAAAGCCAGAAACCCCATCAGGAACATTCTCCATTGACCCAACAGATAGCAGCAACGGATGAAATCACATTAGCCCACGATCAAGCAACTTTCACTATCGCCTATACGGCTTTGAACTTTATTGCTAGCCCTAAAAATCAATTTGCCTATAAGATGCTGGGCTTGGACAAGGATTGGAATTATGTAAAAGATGTCAGGTCCGTTACTTATACCAACCTCAGTCCGGGGGATTATATCTTTATGGTCAAGGCAGCGAACAATGACGGCGTATGGAATGAAACGGGGAAGGGTATCAAGATCAGTATCCTCCCTCCTTTTTGGCAGCGTTGGTGGTTCAAGGTGATAATCGTCAGCCTGGCACTGGGTATAGCCAGTTTCTACCTGCTCTTATACCGTAACCTGGAAATCCGTAAGCTCAAGAGCTTGCAGCAGGAAGAAATCCATGATGTACAATCGCAGTTCTTTACCAATATTTCCCATGAATTTAGGGCTCCTCTTACCCTGATCATGGGTGCATTGGAGAACATAAGGAACAACCAGCATTTAGAAAAAAGCCATCGCCTGATGGAAAGGAATGCAGAACGGCTTTCCGGTCTGATCAATGAAGTCATGGATTTCCAAAAGATTGAAAGTGGTTTGCGGACCTTGCAGGTAAGCCTGAGCAATATGAATGTCCTGCTGAGTGACATTGCCGAGGATTTTGCGGAATTGGCTTTGCAGCGAAACATGAAGCTGCAGCTCGAGCTACCGCAGATACAGAAAATCGCCTATTGCGATAGAAAAGTTATTGAAAAAATCATGCTCAATCTGCTGGACAATGCCTTTAAGTTTTCTCCTGACCAAAGTACGGTCAGGTTTTCACTGTTAAGCAGCCTCAAGTACCATCAGACCGGTTTGGACCATCTATTGCAGATCAACCAAGCCCTCCCCAATGTGCATTATTGCCATATCCTAGTTGCCGACCAAGGAATCGGCATCCACAAAGAGGCCTCCAAAGGACTTTTTGAGCGCTTTTACAGGATTTCAAATGAACATATGGGTTCCGGAATAGGGCTTGCTTTCGTCAAGAGCTTGGTGAGCCATCATCGCGGATATATCAATGTATATAGCCGAAAGGATGTCGGTACGGAAATCATTGTGAGTATTCCCTATCGGAGATCTGAATATCGTTCGGATGAGATTTCATATCAAGACAGTCCAGGACTGAAGGGGTATGAAGGGCAGCTTGCCACAAAGCAGGAAGACTTGAGCATTAATGTTAACGAACCTCAAAAGCATTTGCCTCATGCTGAGAGGATACTCTTGATTGATGATGACAGGGAACTGCGAACATTTGTCAAAGAGAACCTTGAGCAGGACTACGAAATATTGGAGGCTGAAAATGGTGAACAGGCATTGGAAATGATGGAAGATCAGCTACCCGGCCTGATCATAAGCGACCTGATGATGCCTAAAATGGATGGAATGGCGTTCTGTCAAACCTTGAAGGATACCCCAGCCTACAGCCATATCCCTATAATTATGCTGACGGCAAAGGAAGAGACAGCTACCCGGTTGGAAGGCCTAGCACATGGGGCGAATGTCTATCTGACCAAACCTTTCAGTATGCAATTGCTCAGGTTGACCATTGCGAATCTTTTTATGCTGGGAAAAAACCAGAAAGAAAGACATATTCTAGATTTCCAGCACTCTGCGGCATCCGTGGTTCAGCAAAAAAGAGAAGAGGTCTTCATGCATACGCTTATGGCTATTTTAGAAAAGCATCTGGACGACCCCAACCTCAAGGTGGAGGTTTTGAGTAGGGAAATGGGCATGAGCCAGTCAAAATTCTATAAAAAGATCAAGGAAATCACTGGAAATAATATCTCTGAATATGTGCGCAAGGTCCGGATGGACCGCGCTCGACAGATCCTGCTGAGCGAGGATACTACGATAACACAGGTGATGTATCGGGTAGGGATTTCCTCGTCTTCCTATTTTACTTCAGCGTTCAAGAAAGAATTTGGGGAGACTCCTTCAGAGTATTTGAAGGGTGTGAAGGGGTAAAATCTATAGAATATTAAGGAAATTCCCATAAAATGAATGAATTAAGGAATCGAATTTTAATATTGAGCCTTAAAACAAATCACTATGTGATCCAGTTCTTGTTAATGAAATTAATTTGATAGTTTCATCCTGTTTCCAGATCAAAAGCCAGTCGTTCTGAATATGACACTCCCAAAAACCTTTATAGTTGCCTATCAGCTTGTGAGGTTTGTATTTTGGCTTGAGGGAACCTTTTTCAACTAATTGGGTGACGACTTCATCAAGGAGTAGCAAGTTTAGGCCACGCTTCTTAGCATTTTTAATATCTTTTTTAAATTTTTTGGTAAGCTCAAGCCGGTACATTACGAAAAAAGCTTTTTTCTAAATTCATCGAGACTCGTTTTGGTTGTCTTACCAGATTTAGCCTCTTTTATCGCTTTTTCTGTTTCCTTATTATATCGAGATTCTTGAATCTCTACAAATGGAAGTGTTTTCAGGTATTCATAGAATACCTTTGCTTGCTTGCTACGCTTATCTATTTTTATGGTAATTTCCATTTGATACACATTAATGATTGCTCCAACTAATTTACTAAAAAATAAGATTCTTCTTTATCGAACAGCTAGAGATGGGAGAATTTCTATAACACGTACCATGCTCTCCGGTTAAATATTTTGGATTAATAATTACACTTCCCAAATACACTTTTAATTTATACAGCCCCTTTCCAGTCAATAAAGGGCTATTGCGACCTATTGAAGTAATAAAAATTTTACAAAAACTAACGTTCTGAATATTAATGAATTAACATAAAACTGTAGTGTATTTGTGTATGATATTTTCGTTTAAACATCTCAAAATCCTTCATTCTGTAGTGACAATGTAGGGCCATGATTTTACTCTCGCATAAAAGTTTTGTTGGAACTTTAATAATGGATTTTCCTATCTCGAAATTTTAATCCGTCTTGGGGAATACGGGCGGCATAGACCAGGGATTTTGAATAACCAATGATAAAGAAAATCACAATTAAACTATAAACCAAATTTATTATGAGAATCTTTCAAATTAAATGGACACAGAGCGTCACTTGGGCTATGTCCCTCTTTACATTGCTCGGAATGGTTTCCTGCGAAAAGGAGACTACAATCACTGAAAACCAAGTCGAAGAATTTAAGGCAACTGCACGCGCAGCTACCTACAGCTTGGTATGGTCTGATGAGTTCAATTACTCTGGCCAACCCAACAGTCAGAAATGGAGCCACGTCATTTGGAATCCAGGACAGGTAAACAACGAGAAACAGGCTTATACCAATAGGCTTGAAAACACGCGTGTTGAGAATGGAAACCTGATCATTGAAGCGAGAAGGGATTGGGGGAATGGACATGAGTACACTTCAGGCCGCTTAAACTCTAAAGCTGGCTGGACCTACGGCAGGATGGAAGCTCGCATTAAAATTCCTTCAGGTTGGGGAACATGGCCAGCTTTTTGGCTTTATCCAAATGATGAAACTAAATATGGCTGGAACAATACGACCAATTACTGGTGGCCAAACTGTGGTGAAATTGACATCTTGGAGCATGTGGGCAAGGACCAGAACAATATCCATGGTTCTGTGCATAGCCGGGATTATTATTTCAGGATTGGCAACCAGCGCACCGGAAAAACCTATGTGGGCGATGCGACCTCGAACTATCACGTATATGCCGTCGAGTGGTCTCCTGACCGCATCGACTTCTTTGTCGACAACAATAAATACTATACGGTACATAACGACTATTCGGGTTGGGGTTCTTGGCCATTCAACCACGATTTCCACATCATCCTGAATCTAGCGGTAGGCGGAGATTGGGGAGGTGATCCAGATCCAAATATCTGGCCTAGAAGAATGGAAGTAGATTATGTCCGTGTTTATAAGATGGAAAACAGCTCTGTCATCGGGCGTACAATCAGCTTGAAAGGAAGCAATAATCTTTATGTAACTGGTCAGGACGGTAAAAGCCCTATTTTCTGTAATAAGCCAAATGCACAGGCATGGGAGCAATTTACCGTGGTTGACGCCGGAAATGGAAAGGTTGGCCTACGGAGCATGAATAAGTATCTCTCTTCCGAAAACGGTCTTAAGCCCATGACTTGTGACCGAGAAAACATGGGGGACTGGGAAAAGTTCACCTGGGAGGTCATGCCTGATGGAAGGGTCGCATTAAAGGGAAATAATGGTAAATATGTTTCCTCAGAGAATGGACTTAAGGCAATGACCTGCGAACGAGATTATCCCCAAGCATGGGAAACCTTTGCATATAATTAGTTAGAATAATAAATTCCCAAAAAGCCAGTGGTCCAATGGATCACTGGTGTTTTTGTTAACAAGATTTATGCTTCATTATAGAATCATTTTCCTTGCAATTTTAGGGTACTTTGTACCTGCTTTGACCTGTGCACAAAGCCAAGATCGTTTGATCTTTGTGGGCAAAACCGGATTAAGGTTGGAAAAAATGGATTGGTCCATTGCTGGAAATTTAGAGGGTACTAACCCCAATATCAAATCAGAGCTGGAGTGGACAGAGTTGGTCATTGCAGACTTTTCCATTGCTTCTCGATTTAAATTTACTCCTAAGTTTTCTGTAGAAGCTGGAGGAAGTTTTGGAAAGACCCTAAGCGGCAATGTTTCAGATATCGATTATTTGGGAGATAATCGAACCAATCCCTCCTATCAACTCCAAATAAAAAACAAGAAAGGCTCTGACCATTCCTTTTATGGCCATCTAGCTTATTCTTTTCAGCCAAGTGAATCTTTGGATATAGAGCCATTGGTTGGATATAAGACTTCCTCGCATAACTATTGGTTGTCAGATGATGGAATCGAGCAGGGAGGCAATACGTTAAACAGTTCCTATAAAACGAATTGGAAGGGACCATATGCAGGTGTCAACATGATTTATAAGCCAATGGAAAGGCTAGCCTTCCAAACAAACCTTCAATATCATCAAATCAACTATCGCGCGGAGGGTAATTGGAACCTGATGACTCAATTTGCCCATCCAAAAAGCTTTGAACATACCGCAAAAGGGTATCAAGTTTCAGCATCGATATCACCTATTTGGACTGTCCATCAAAACTTAAGGTTACTCCTGGACTTAGGCTACCATTACGGCCATACAGCTGATGGAAATGATTTGGCGTTTATGGCGGATGGAACGCAAGGTTATACCCGCTTGAATGCTGTTTCCAGAAGTTATTGGCAAGGTAGGATAGGCATAATTTTTAACTTCCTTGAAATTTAAAGGAAATCAAACACAGAGGGGAATCTATCCTTCGGTATGCCCTTTAATGCATCATTATGTACTATAGCTTGTTGCAACAATCTTTTTAAATATTTATTTTGTAATATTACATAGCGAATTTTAACCTATAGGTTATCCCCCAATACTTTTTTATGAACTATTGCTTTAGATTTCTATTTCTGATATTATTATTTATTTCACTGGATAGTTTTGCGCAGGGCACCATTTCTAAACCACAGATATTCAATTATACAAGCAGCATCTATAAGGGGGGATTGCAGAATTGGTGTGTGGCCCAAGATTCCAAAGGGGTCATGTATTTTGGGAACAATGAAGGTTTACTATCCTTTGATGGCAGAAACTGGCGGATTCACCCACTTCCAAATGCCACTGTGGTTCGCTCGGTGGCCATTGACAAGAATGACCGGATATATGTAGGTGGACAGGATGAACTTGGGTATTTTGAAGGTGATGATAAAGGCATGTTGGTCTTCCATTCCCTGAAAGAGAAGCTACAGGAATCTGAGCGGTTTTTCTCTGATGTTTGGCATACGGAAATATTGGGAGATGACATCTTCTTCCATACCTCCCTGTATATCTTTAGACTCAGTCATGATAAGATGGTGGTGGACCGGGCCAAGAGCAGCTGGCAGTTCTTGGGACAGGTGAAGGGTGATATGTATGCGTATGAAGCCGAAATGGGCTTGATGCGGTATGAAAATGGCATCTGGAAATCCATATTAAAATCTACGGACATCGCCTCTGATGTGATTACGGATATCGTCAGTTATAATGCAGACACCCTACTCATCTCTACCCTTCGGAACGGTCTGTATACCTATATCAATGGACAGCTTGCCCCTAAAATTATTAAAGGCTATACCAATCTCAATTCCTATCGCATTTCTTGTCTGCAAGATCTTGAGAATGACCGATATGCAATAGGCACCAATTCTGGAGGATTATTTATCATCAATGCCTCTGGGGATGTGATGCAACATTACGTCTACAAGGGCGGTCTGCAGACCAACCATATACGAGCTATATTTACCGATAAAAACTCCAATCTATGGCTAGCAACCGATGATGGCATAGACTATATCACCATCAACAGCAGTGTCGGGTATATACAGCCGGATCAAAACACAACAGTCAGCGCGTATTCGCACCTAATTTATGGGGGCCGACTGTTTATAGGAACGTCAAATGGCCTTTATGCGACCGATTTGCTCAATGGCAATAGAGGTAAGGATATTGGAATGTCTCAAGCTCATTTCAAAAAGATAGCACATAGCGATGGACAGGTGTGGTCTTTAAATGAATTCAATGGCAGACTTTTGATGGCACATGAGGACGGAAGTTTTGAGATCAAGGGCGATCAGGCGAATGCGATCTATAGATCCATCGGGACATGGCTTCACAAAGCCACCACGCGGGTCCTGCCGTTTGAGCGATTGATAGCGGGTACTTATGCAGGTTTATGGTTGATTGGCTTTGATGGCAATAATTTTAATGAGTTGGGCCATATCAACAAGTCCAATGAATCGCTGCGATTCATTCATTATGATGATAATGCAAATGCCGTTTGGGTGTCCCACCCCTATCGTGGAGTGTCGAAGCTTTGGTTGTCGAAAGACTTCAAGGAGGTCGTCAAGGAAAAATCATATACCCTGCCTGAGGCAGAGTCTTCTATCCTCCACAACTATCTGTTCTTTATCAAGAACAAGGTGATTGTCTGTAATCCCAACTATATCTATGAATATGACGAAAAGGCCGATCAATTTGTAAAATCAGCAGATTTTGCGGCATTAAATGGTCTGCCGATTCAGTACATGAAGGAAGACAAGTTTGGCAATATCTGGTTCGTCAGCAATAAACGATTGAGCGTCCTGGATTATTCAAAAAGCAGTAAGCAGCATCCATTCATTCTCAATCATTTTCCGATGTTGAATGGAAAGATATTGGGAGGATTTGAGTCCGTGTATGTACATGATCTAGAGAATGTCTTTATCAATGGACAGAAGGGCGGGATTCTCCTAGACTATAAAGGTTATCTGGAGAAGGCCATCAAACCCAATGTATTGCTTCGGTTGATCAAGATATCGAATCAGGCCAAAGAGGAACAGGTCCTATATGGAGGTAATGGTAGCACTGCGGCTGAAGACCGGAAAATCCCCAATGCTTTCAATACCGTTCATTTTGAATTTAGTTCAACAAATTATGAGCAGCAGGAGCAGGTAGAATACAGTTACCTGTTGGATGGATTGGAGACAAAATGGTCCTCTTGGAGCAACAAAGGAGAAAAGGAATACACGAATCTAGGGCCAGGAGACTATGTCTTCAAGGTCAAGTCCCGCAATGGAGTAGGAAATGAATCTGAAGAAGCTACAATTGCCTTTACAGTTGCTCCACCTTGGTACCTACATCCCTTCATGTATGTGCTGTATGCCATATTCTTTATCTCCTTCCCTTTCTGGATTTTGGCCATGCAGCGCAAAAAACTGAGAAGGGTCCATCAGCAGGAGCTTCAGCTTACCCAATTGGAAATCGAGAAAAAAGAAAAGGAAGTCATCAAGTTACGCAATCAAAACCTAGAGGCGGAAATAGGTTATATGGACAAGGAATTGGCCAATTTAACCATGAACATTATTCAGCGCGGTGAGGCCCTTGGAAAGATTAAGGAAGGGATAAACCGATCCATGGAAGGCATAAAAGATGCGGAACTCAAGAGCAATTTCAAGCAATTGACCCGGATCATCCGATCGGCAGAACAAACCAATGATGATTGGGAGAAATTCAATATTCACTTCAATCATGCCAATGAAAACTTCTTTTTGCGCTTGAAGAAAGAGCATCCCGACCTGACCCAAAAAGAGCTGCAGCTATGTGCATTCCTAAGGATGAACCTGTCCTCAAAAGAAATTGCGCAGTTGATGCATGTTACAGCCAAGGCTGTTGAAGTAAGTCGGTATAGGCTTAGAAAAAAACTGAAGATAGACCCAGAAATCAACCTTTATAACTACCTATTGGAGTTTGCAAAACCTGAGACACCAAATTAAGACAAGGGAAATATTTGCCTGAATCCCCAAAATAGGTACAAACAGCACTGAGGGAAAACCGTAATTATACAGTGCTGATTATCAGTTGTTAACAATAACGCTGTAGGGTAGCTGTAGTGTACCAAACAGAAGGAATGAGTCAAAAAATTCTCTGATGTAGTGGTAATTGTTTAACCTAAAAAATACAGAATATTCTTCTCCACAATATCTTTGATTTATCATGAAAAGGCCATAACCAAGCCTGCATGATTTTTCAATTATATCACCATGTTAATTTATTTTCCTTTTATGAGATTAAAAATTTTGCATGCATTCATCTTGATTTGCATGTGTATTTCTGTGACGGATCTGAAAGCGCAGACTTTATCGATCCGTGGACAGGTTACCTCATCAAGTACTGGAGAACCCATCTCTGGTGTGACGGTAACTGTCGAAGGTAAAAGACAAGCTACGAGTACAGATTTTGAGGGGCAGTATACCCTTGAGTTTCCGGGCAGCAGTGCCACGGTGAAGTTCTCCCAAATTGGGAAGCTCTCCAAGAGTATCGAAGTAGGGCAATCTGGAGTCTATAATGTACAGTTAGAAGACGGCTTGGACGAATTAGAAGAGATCGTAGTCGTTGGTTATGGAACGCAGAAAAAGAGCGTTGTCACCGGAGCCATCAGTAGTGTGAAAGGCAGCGACCTGGAGACTATGCCAGTTACCCGATTGGAACAGTCCCTTCAAGGTAGAGCCTCAGGACTAACCATCGCTTCCAATTCCGGGGAACCAGGAGCTTCATCCACCATTAGGATCCGTGGATTCACAACGTTCGGAAACAATAACCCATTATGGGTTGTCGATGGAGTGGTTGTTGATGCGGGCGGTATCAGCTACCTGAACCAATCGGACATCGAATCTATCGAAGTGTTGAAAGATGCTTCCTCACAAGCGATCTACGGTGCTAGAGCGGCTG
This sequence comes from Sphingobacterium sp. LZ11T8, assembly GCF_024261425.1. Classification (NCBI taxonomy): domain Bacteria; kingdom Pseudomonadati; phylum Bacteroidota; class Sphingobacteriia; order Sphingobacteriales; family Sphingobacteriaceae; genus Sphingobacterium; species Sphingobacterium sp. LZ11T8. Next base: position 781,475 of record NZ_JANBZY010000001.1, read on the forward strand.
CAGGTGTTATCCTTGTTACCACCAAGAAAGGTGCACAGGGAGCGATCCGTATCAATTACAACACATTCTTGGGCAGTTCAGCTCCGGCAAGAAAACTGAGCCTGTTGAATGCCACGGAATATGCAACCCTGAGAAATGAGGCTGCTTTGGCAGCAGGAAATGCCCTGCCTTTCCAAGATCCGGCTTCATTAGGAGAAGGAACAGATTGGCAAGAACATATCTTCAATAGAAATGCATTCCGCCAGAACCATGAACTCAGCATCAGCGGAGGAAACGAGGTTTCTACCTTCTACACTTCTTTCGGTCTATTGAGTCAAGAGGGCATCGTAGCCTCGGAGATTTCCAACTATAAAAGAACAAACATCCGTTTAAACTCGGAACATAAGGTTGCCAAATGGTTGAAATTTGGTCAAAACCTAGGTTATTCCCATGAAAAAGGACAAGGTGTAGGGAACACCAACAGTGAGTTCGGTGGACCATTGTCATCGGCCATCAACTTAGATCCGACTACGCCATTGATCATCACCGATCCATCGGTGATCAATAACCCAAGCTTACCTTATGCGTCACAGGCGGTTCCACGCGACCCAAACGGCAACCCTTATGGAATTTCCCAATTTGTTGCCCAGGAGATGTCGAATCCATTGGCTTATATCCAAACCCGTTTAGGCAACCATGGATGGTCAGACAATATCATAGGTAATGTATATGGTGAGTTAGAGCCTATCAAGGGCCTAAAAATCCGTTCTACCTTAGGTTCAAAGCTATCCTTTTGGGGAAATGAGAGCTTCACTCCTGTGTATTACCTGAATGCGGTAATGAAGAGGGCACAGAACGACTTTACCCGTGGAACGAACAGAGGTTTTGATTGGAACTTAGAGAACACCATTTCCTATCAATATACCATCCAAGACCATAATATTTCCGCATTGGTGGGTCAAGGAGCGTACTATGATAACCGCGCGAGAGGTATAGCCGTAACTTATTTTGATATTCCTGTCAATAATTTTGATGATGCCTCCCTGAACTATACCGTTCCGGCAGACCAAAAGAATTCATCAGGATACGAGAATGTAGGCCATACGGTTTCCTCCTTATTTGCCAGATTAAACTATAATTACAAGGAAAAGTACTTGGCTGAAGGATTGATCAGAAGAGACGGATCATCCCGTTTTGGAGCCAACAACAAGTACGGTATCTTCCCGTCTTTCTCATTAGGTTGGGTCGTTAGCAAGGAAGATTTCCTAATCGACAACCCACATATCAACATGTTGAAGATCCGCGGAGGATACGGGGTAGTAGGTAATGACAACATCGGTGATTTTGCTTTCCTTTCCACTATCGGTGGCGGACGTAATTACACTATCGGCTTGACGGACATCTATACCGTAGGAAATAGCCCGAATGCACCATCAAACCCAGACCTGAAATGGGAGCAGACCAGTCAGGCCAACATAGGTTTGGAGTTGTCCTTTTTGAGGAACTTCAACCTGACCTTCGATTGGTTCAATAAAGTAACGACCGGTATTTTACAGAATCCACGTATCCCAGGTTATGTTGGGGCAATTGGAAACCCTGCAGCCAATGTTGCGGACATGAAAAATACAGGTGTGGAGCTGGAATTGGGCTACAAAAACCGACTAGGAGAAGTCAATTTCGCCTTGAACGGAAATGCATCCTACCTGAAGAATGAGGTGACCGATATCGGTGCGGGCGTGAGCTTCCTGAACGGAGCTGGCTTCCAGGCATCGACCTACAACATCACCCGTACCATGGTAGGCGAAGCTTTCAACTCATTCTATGGTTTCAAGACCATGGGTATCTTCCAGAACCAAGCAGAGATTGAAGCATACAAGAGCGCAGAAGGCGCTTTGATCCAGCCGAATGCACGTCCAGGAGATTTCAAATGGGCTGATCTAGATGGCAATGGCGCAATCGACGCAAATGACAGAACCTTTATCGGCGATCCGACACCTAACTGGTCTTTCGGTTTCACCCTGAACCTAGAGTGGAATAATTTTGATGCCCTAATCTTCGGACAAGGGGTAGCTGGAAACAAGGTATTCCAAGGGTTGAGAAGGCTAGACATCAACAATGCCAATTACTCTACACGAGCTTTGGGAAGATGGACAGGAGAAGGCAGTTCGAACGACTATCCACGTTTAACGGATGCCGATGCGAACAATAACTTCACGAATCCTTCCGAATTCTATTTGGAGGATGGAAGCTACTTCCGCCTGAAAACCGTTCAGATCGGATATTCCATCCCTTCGGAACTGACCAGAAGGATCGGACTTCAAAAAATCAGGCTATATGCCATGGCTGAGAACCTGATGACCTTCACGAAATATACAGGATACGACCCTGAAATCGGTGGTGGTATCATGAGTATCGACCGAGGCATCTATCCGCAAGCAAGGTCATATATGTTCGGTCTAAATGTTGCATTTTAATCTAGATTAGTGATGAAATTAAATAATAAATTATTCCTTATACTTATTGCTTTCTCTTTATTGGGGCAATCCTGTTCCGATAGCTTTTTGGAACTAAAACCTAGGGGCACGGACTTAGAAGAGAACTACTACAGGAACCGACAAGAGGCTTACAACGGTCTGGTTGCGGTATATGATGTGGTGGGTTTCCAGAGTTCCAGCTATGTCACTAAAATTTTGGCTACCTCAGCGGCATCTGACGATCATTTTGCTGGCGGCGGTGGATCCTCAGATTTACCGAATATCCAAGCTTGGTCCAACTATTCCCTAAGCCCAGCAGTGGGTCCTCAGGAGGATCTTTGGCGCCGAGGCTATATGGGAATCATGCGCGCCAACGTATTGCTGGAGAAATTGCCAGAGATCCCAATGGGCGATGATGAAAAGGCAAGGTTTACCGCAGAAGCGAAATTCCTGAGAGCCTATTTTTATTTTGACCTTATTCGCTACTTCCGCAATATCCCATTGATCATGAGCCCGCTTGTTGGAGATGCCATTTATGCAACCCCACAAGTAGCACCTCAGGAGGTCTATGCTGCGATGGAGAAAGATCTAATGGAGGCCATCCCTGTTCTTCCCATCAATTTAAACTTAGAAACCGAGGCCGGAAGAGCATCACAGGGCACAGCAAGAGCATTGCTGGGCAAGGTCTATCTACAGCAAGAAAAATTCACCGAGGCAGCTGCCCAATTTAGGGAAGTGAACGGCGAACCCGGTCAAACCAGCAAATATGGCTACAAGTTATTGGCCAATTACGGCGACCTCTTCAAGGTGAGCAATAAATTCAACAGCGAGTCCATCATGGAGATCTCCTTTACCAACACTTCCGTTGGCGACTGGGGCTGTATCGACTGTACCGAAGGAAATATCTTGAATATTATGATCGGTCCCCGTGGATACGCGGCAGGTTCAGGAGCACCGGACTATATTGCCGGATGGGGATTCCTTCCCTTGACCAATGGCCTTGTTGACCAGCTAAAGGGAGATCCTAGATACCAATATACCGTTGCGGACATGCACCAGCTGCAAGCAGAAGGCAAGGCATCTTACACACCGGGCTATATGGATACAGGTTATTTCCTGGAAAAATATGCCGGTAGAGAGTCGAACAGATGGACAGGTGCCGGAACGTTCGAGCTTAATTTCCCACAGAACATCTATGATATCCGCCTAGCCGACACCTATCTGCTGGAAGCAGAAGCATTGGTCAGAGGCAGCGGAAACATTACCCGTGCAGGAGCCCTATTAAACGCCGTGAGAGCGAGAGTTGGACTTCCGGCAACCACAGCAACCTTTGCGAACATCAAGCGCGAGAGAAGGCTTGAATTGGCCGGAGAAGGACAACGTTGGTTCGACCTGGTTCGTTGGGGAGATGCAGCAGCCGCTCTATCTGCCAGAGGATATGTCGCCGGGAAGCATGAAGTATTACCGATCCCGCTTTTGGAGCTAGATAATACCCAATTGGAGCAAAACAAAGAATACGGAGGCACGAAATAATTGACTGAATTATGAAAACGATATATAACAAAATATTTAATGCGAATCTCTGGAGGATCATGCTATTCTCGATGGTCGTGATTGCCTGTCGTCCAGAAGGAGATGACCTCAGCTTGAATCCCCTACCGCAGCCCAATTTTGAAGCGGTAGAAATAGCACCGGGCCGTGTACAGTTGAAAAACACGACCAACACCCCTACCATTGCCAACTGGACCATCGTATCCAGCGGACAGAAACTGTCGGGTGACGTAGTAGAAGTAGCCTTGATATTTGCTGGTAACTACGATGTGAAATTGGATGTCGTAGGACAAGGTGGAATGGCAAGTGTGACCAAGCCTGTTGCCGTTAAGCAAAACGACCCGAATGCCTGTGATGCCAAGACCGCACTGGGCTTTATTGCCAGCTGTACCAAGAAAACCTGGAAGCTGAACCCTCAAGCAGGAGCTTTCAAGGTAGGTCCAGGTGCCGATAACGGCGACTGGTGGAGCAGTGGCGCAGGAGAAGTAACCGGTAGAGCCTGTGAGTTCAATGATGAATTTACCTTCTCCTTTAACGCAGAGGGAACCTATGCCTACGATAACAAAGGCGACTACTTTGCCGATGGCTACCTAGGGAACAAAACGACCGGCTGTGAACCCGCAGCAAACCTGAAAGGTGAACAGGCCTTGTGGAATTCCGGGAATTTTAAATTTTCGGTAACAGAAGGAACAGGTGTCAAAAAGCTTGGTCAATTGAGATTGGTGGGCAAAGGGGCACATATCGGTGTCAAAAAAGCACATAACGGTGGTGAGACCGCAACGGGTCCAGTGAACGACTTTGTGCTTTATGATATATTGGAGATGACCAAAAATAAAGATGGAGCTGGCTATGATATCCTGAAGGTTGGTGTCAACATCGGCGGAGACGCTTGGTGGACCATGACCTTACGTTCTTTCTAATCAGCGATCGATTTTATTTTATAAACAATTTAAAAATGAAGAGAAATATGAGCTTTTGGATCTTACCTATCCTTATACTATTGTCCTGTTCAGAAAAATCGAACGAGAACAATATCGTTATCCCTGAACCTCCTCCGGCCCCAAAACCTAAAGAATACAAGTATTCGGAGACACCGGTCTGGTTTGATGAATTCGATAAGGATGGTCTGCCCAATTCCGAACTATGGGGCTATGATGTAGGAAGAGGCGATAACGGATGGGGAAATAATGAATTGCAATATTATACCAATGCCCGTCCGGAGAACGTGAATATTGCCGATGGCATTTTGAGCATTACCGCCAGAAAGGAAAAATTTGAAGGTGCTGACTATACTTCAACCCGCTTGATCAGCAAGGACAAAGGTGATTTCCTGTATGGTAGGTTCGTTGTAAAGGCAAAGGTTCCTGCTGGAAAAGGAACTTGGCCAGCAGCATGGATGTTGCCTACCGACTGGGCATACGGCCCATGGCCAGCTTCTGGGGAAATTGATATCCTGGAACATGTGGGTTACGAACCGGATGTAGTGCATATCACCATGCACACCGAAGATTATAACCATGTTAAGGGCACCCAAAAGGAAGCCATTAAGAAGATTCAAAATGCGACCACCGAATTTCACGAATACCGCGTGGACTGGACTCCTGAGTATATCAGAGGTTTTGTGGACGGCGAACAGATCCTGCACTTTCCAAATGAAGGTAAAGGAAGCGGCGTTTGGCCATTTGACAAGAAGTTCCACTGGTTGCTGAACTTGGCAGTCGGAGGTAATTGGGGCGGATTAAAAGGCATTGATGAAGCCTCATTCCCTAATGTTTATCAAGTAGATTATGTTCGGGTTTACGAACTGTTGAACCCATAATAGAGAAGATCGTTTTAAGTCAATGGTATTTGTACCTTAAATACTGTTACTGATGTGATGATTGGGGTAAGAATTAGCTTCGATGGGTAGGCTAATCTTACCCCTTAATCTTTTTCCCTCAGGGCTTTCCCTAGAAAATCTCTTTCCTTTTAGACCACATTGCCTCTATAGCTAAACATAATGGTCATTTAATCCATTTTAGGTTAAACACCCTCCTTTTTGGGCAATAATAGCAATAATAAAGCGATTGTAGCTTTAAATGCCTTAATACTTCGCACCTCTATATCCAGCATGTCTCAATACTTTATTTTGATATAATTTATCCTATTTATTAATCTTAAACCACTCAAAATGAAACAAGAGTTAATGATTTAACAAATCGGGTAAACTATTAACCATACGACCCGTAAAGAGTAGACGATACGCTACAAAGATTAAACAAAAGTTAACCAATCTTTACTTTCGAGGATAAATAAGTTAAATTAGTATAAGATAGAGATCTCAAATATCTGACCAATTGTTAATAAAATTTTGAATCAGAATATTCATTAAATGCGTTAACCACATGATTTTATCCTTTATCTCCATATTCATAATTATTAATAGTTTGTTGGTCCTGAAGTTAATACAGGGTGTAAAAAGACAAATACATCATTGGGGCCTATACACAATTCTATTGTTAACTATCTTATTCTTAACGATCATTCCATTTTTGTACATGATTGATGATGAAGCACATTTTTACATTCTCAACATCCCCATAGGTTTTCTTTACGGACCTGCACTTATGATTCTTTCCAACAGACTTCGTGGCAAGCAAAAAAAGAATTTATGGGTACACTTAATTCCGTTTGTAATATTCTTTATTATCTACTTGGTATTTGTAAATAACTTATCGTTCCAGTACAATTCTTTCATGAATTTTGTCCCGCTATTTAATTCGGGATTGGTCCTTATACATTTTTTCATCTATTTTGTCATTATTCAGCCCAGATACTTTTTAAACAGGTTGAGGGAAAAGCTTCAATTACTTCCTAGATTGGTTGTTATTGGTCTATTTTCAGCCATCATTACCATAATAATCCTTTCTTTAACCAATTTTACCAAAGACATAGAATTTATATGGGCAGGTAGACTCACTTTAATCAGCATGTTCCTCTCTACTTTAACCCTTATTTACTCGGCAAATATCAACTTCTATCATTCAAAAGGGAACTTAGTAGAAAAGGGAAGTGACATAATAATATATGATATTAACTATTATGAGCCCACAAAACAAAGCGCTAATGCTACCCATCCAAATTCAGATCTGTTCATGGCTTACAACCTCAAGATTATCGAGTTCGTCAATTCCCAGGGCTATCTTGATAGTGAGCTAACGAAGGAAAAATTCAGCTCTGATTTAGGGATTCCGATCCGTCATGTGAGTCAATTCCTAAAATACGAGTACGGAGAAAGTTATACGAGCTTTATCAATCAATTAAGGATGGCTTATGCAGAGAAGAAGCTCAAGGAACAAGTGATGGACTATACGATTGAGGATTTAGCCGGTATTTGTGGATTCAGTTCCCGTGCTTCCTTCTATAGGAATTTCCAGGCTATCCATGGCTGCTCACCGCATAAGTTCAGGAATGACCAACTTATAGCCCAATAATAATTCCCCAGGTGTTTCCTTGGTTTCAATAGGGAGTCCTCCTCACTATTGCTTTCAATTCCGTAGAAGCTTTCGGCCTTAATCAAAGGCAGGAAAGCCTCTCTTCTAGGCAATTCCTTAAGCCTGGCTCACAACATCTTCTATTGCTCGAATAATATGGCCTCCTTTTTACGGCTATCCCAAGCATACAGCTTATTGGCACAAAAACACCTGACTGAAACACCTGTGAATAAATACCGATGTACAGGGGTTGTCACCCCATTTGTCCCTATTTGAACCGCTTAACAGTATGGAAAAAGTTTTTTCTAATAGTAAATTTGGATTTTCTACAAATTGTTTGAAAAACGAACACTAGAATTAATAAAACCCTTATTATCATTAATATACAAATTAATAACGCAAAAAATTACCTATAAAAACGAGTGTCCGTTATTGTTGTATTTTCCGAAAATGGAGAAAATGAGACAATAAATCCAAACCTAATTAATGAGCTTTGTTTAAGCGAGAATCGATGAAATGCAACGCCAATTATACGTTACACTTCCCTCCAATTCTAGGCAAGATCAAAAGATTGTCAATTAATTATTATAAAAATATTGATTATGAACTTTGAATACTTCACGTACTACCTAAATTATATAGGTACTATATTCAGCGGCTATCCGCCAATTGCTAGAGTCACTTTTGTAATGGTCCTTTTTTTAATAGTGGTAACCATACTAGCTTTTACCCGCCTATTGGTCATAGGCTATCAATTAAACAGGACTGAGAAAAAGAAACAGAAAACTGCAAACCATTTCTATGATAAACTTTCTTTTATCATTAAAAATCCTTCGATATATGAAAAAGAAGAGATCCAAAGACTATTGGAGTTCAATATTACAAGTTTGAAACATTGGAAATCTGATTATGTAACCGACGTTTTATTGGATGTCAAAAGCGAACTGATGAAAGCTGGCCAATTTAATGATCTCAATTACAAGAACAGTCTTGAAGCCTTAGGTTTAATGGGCTTTTGGGAGAAAAGAATTAGAAACTCAGGCTTTGATAAAAGAAAAGAAGCCTTGTTGGTCATAGGAGAATTTGACAACGGTGTAAATACCGGCGTCCTTTCTAAGTCAACCTTCCATAAAAACAAGGATATCAGGAAAGCCGCAAGAGATCTATACACCAACCAAGACAAATACAACCCCTTTCGTTTTATGGAAGAAAACTTCGATGAGGAGTTTACCCAATTAGATAAACTTCGGCTTCACTCTACCTTAATCAAGAGGTCTAGGGATGGAAAGCTTCCAAACTTATTGCGTTGGGTGAACAGCTCCAAGAGCCCAAAGTATATCATCTTCATCTTGAGGGAAATAGGATATTTCAAACAAGAAGAAGCCTCAGAGACCTTGACAGACTTACTTGATAAGCATGAAAACCGGGATATCCGAGTGCAAATGGTAGAAACCCTTGGTGAGCTAGGTTACTTTGAGGGCATCCCTAAATTAATAGATCGCTATACCATGGAGACTACGGTGGTCCGTGAGGCCATTATCAGGACCATGGCCATACTGCCTTGCCAGGAGTCATTGGAATTCTTGGTCAAGAATTACAAATCAACTGATGACAATAACAGCAAATTAAACATTGCGAGAGCGATCAGTCAGCATGGTATCGAAGGACAACAAGCACTTGAAACACTTAAAAACGAGGTGTCAAAGACCAAAAAGGAAGCTGAAAACATGCTATTAGCTCAAGTAACCAATGAAAAGAACTTTACAGTAGCACAATATCAAACCAATGGCCTATTTCTTTAACTATTTGATCTACTTCTATGCCACCGCCTTGGCGGTCTTCTATCTGGCATTAATGGTAATGAGCTATTTCAAAACGATTCGCTATCGATTTAAATACACGAAGCGGGAAGAGAATTATCTAAAGGACTTTCCTGACCAAGCTCCAGGAATATCAATTGTTGCACCTGCCTATAATGAAGAAGTCATTATCTCAGACAGTGTTCACTCCTTTTTAAATCTTGATTATCCAACATTTGAAGTGATCATCGTGAATGATGGAAGTACCGACAGGACCCTCGACATCTTGAAAGAGGAATTCGAATTGATGGAGGTGCCCTATTATTATGTCTACAAGGTGTTCTGTCAACCCATAAAAAGAGTTTTTCGATCCAGCAATCCGGCATTCAGTAAGCTTATTGTGGTCGATAAAGTAAACGGAGGTACCAAAGCGGACGCGATGAATGCAGGGGTAAATATTGCTCAATACGATCATTTCATCAATACAGATGTAGACTGCATCCTTTCTGAGGACACCATGAGCAAAATCATTCTTCCCGTCCTTGATTCCGACACACAAGTTATCGCCGTAGGAGCCACCATGCGCATGGTGAATGGCTGCAAGGTAGAGAAAGGAAAGATAACCCGGGTAAAAGCGCCGAGCCGATTGATTCCACTTTTCCAGGAAACTGAATATTTAAGGTCATACCTAGTTGCAAAAATGGGTTGGTCGATGATCAACTCCATTCCAAATGTCTCTGGGGGCTTCGGTTTGTTTGATAGACAGGTCGTAATCTCCGCTGGGGGCTTTGATTCCACCTCCCATGCAGAGGATATGGACATGACCGTGAGAATGGTCGCGTTTATGCGGGAGAACAAAAGAAAATATAAAATAGTTCAATGTCCCTATAGTCTATGCTGGACTGAGGGACCTCCCAACATAAGCCTCTTGAACAGGCAGAGAACAAGGTGGGGACGCGGGATGCTTCAGTTTATCGTCGATCACCGAAAATTCCTCTTGAACAGAGATTATGGGAGAATGGGGCTGATCGTCATGCCGTATATTGTTTTTTTTGAGTTCCTGGCACCAATCATTGAGATAGCGGGCTTTATATTCTTCCTGTTTTTATTGTTAACAGGTCAGGTTAATTTCGAAACCTTTTGGATGATGCTGCTCTATGCCTATTTAATTGGATTGGTGGTTTCGATAGTCACTGTTTCCAATGATTTAGTTCTTGGAAAGTTGTATAGAAATTTCTGGGAATATCTCAAGCTGGTGTTCTTTGCAGCCCTAGAGCCTTTTTTATATCACCCGCTGGTGGTTTTTTTCACCCTGAAAGGCTATGTTCAGTACATTACCAAAAAGGATTTCAAATGGGGCCAGATGACCCGACAGGGATACGCACCTAATAAAAACACAAACACCGCAACATAATATGTTAAAGAGATTTATATTCTCCAAAAGGATGATTACAGCCTTTGGACTGATCTTTTTTTGCCTTGTTTCTTATGCTCAAAGCACAGGGTCTACCAACCAAAATAATTTGGAAGTAAATCAAATCAATGCATTATACAACCAGCAGCGCTGGGAAGAAGGCAGGAAAAAAGCAGAGGAAATCTTGCAAAAAAACCCCAAAGATTCCGATATGAGAATGATGCTGGGTAAATACTATATCCATAGCAAGCAATATGATAAAGCAAGGTATGAACTGGTCAAATCATTGGAATATGGCCCTAGCAATCTTGAATCTAAGAAGATGCTTATTACGGTCGAAACGGAGACCGCGCGCTATTCAAGTGCAATCTGTTATGTCAATGAGTTGCTGGAGGTAAACCCCTATTTGAAAGACCTTTGGCGAAAAAAGATTGATTTATATCGCGTATCAGGAAACCAAGTGGAAGCTGATCGTTTGTTAAAAAGAATTGCACAGATATATCCTGAAGACCACGAGTTGCGCAAGGATCAAACATATATTACCGAGCAGCGCACTGCTGAAGTCCGCAATTCGGGAAAAATAGATAAGACCATCGAACTGGCGAGGAAATCAGTAGAAGACCAACCCCAAGAGCAGGAGAGTTATTTTTCGGTTATAGACAGCTACATCAAGGCCGGGGATTATAACAACGCCTTGGTTTATTCCGAAAGAGCCTTAAACCAGTTTCCAGGAAACGAAGGTTTCATCAGCAAGAAACTAGCCGTCCTAGAACATCAGAAGCGCTATTCAGAGCTGTTGGGCTTCCTTGGTCAAGAGATGAACCGAGGTGGAAGTGCAAACCTTAGGAACCAGTACAACTACTTTCTACTTGAAGCGGCCCGCAATGCCAAGGAAGGCGATGCAGGAACGCTATATGGAAAAATATTTGAAGCTTCGCCCGGAAACGAGGAAGCATTCGCCTATGTTTTCAATGAACGCGTGGGCCAAGAACAATATGAGGAAGCTGTCGATGTCCTGAATAGGCACCGAAACAGTATAGGTGGCAGCAAAGAGCTCGACCTGAAGGAACTGACCGTCTATAAAAGGATGCAGAACCAACCTAAAGTTGCTAGCCTAACCAAAGACCTTTTTAGCAAGTACCCAGACGACATGGACCTACGCGAGTCTTATGTCACCAATACCTTAAGAAGTGCCAAAAACAGCATGGACTAGGGAAAGACCACGGTAGCTATTTCAGAATGGCAAGAAGTTATCCGTTATGGCGACCATGAATCGGTAAAAAGTGCCCAGGCAGGTATCTATAATGCTTACCAGTCTAGCAATCGACTTCAGGAAGCTATCGTCGTATTGGATGAAATGTTATTTGACGATCCAGGCAACTTGGACCTGATGATGAAGAAATCAGATCTATACAATAAACAGGGTAGGTATGACTATGCATTAAGTATTTACGAGCAAGTCCTGGCGCAAGCCTCCCCAGAGGACAAACTGCGTTTGCAAAATGGTTACTCAGAAATCATAGCCCCTTGGATCAAACAGTTCCGTGAAGAATACAAACTCATTGAAGCCAAACAGCTATGCGAAAGGTGGTTGGCAGTTGATGAACATAATCAAGACGCCCTGCTTGCCATGATCAATATCAGTTACCAACTCAAGGACCATGATGCAATGCTTTCTTACGCCAAAAAGGCCGAAGAGCTTTATTTGGATGATATTCCATTTAAGATCAAGCTAGCAGAGGCCATGAACCATAAGCCAGAAACCTTAGGAGACTCTTGGGAACTGCTCCACCATCAGGTCACACTCAACCCGTTCCACCAACCCTTGGTCAACACCTTCAGTAGCACTACCGAAGAATACGCTGCCAGGTTATTGAAAAACAAGGAACATAGCCAAGCCCTAGCCGTCATCGATACTGCCCTTCAATACAATGAAAACAGCAAATCCTTGAAGTATCTGAAAGGTACTGCCTATGAAGGCCTAAAGCAGTATGATTCGGCTTATTATTACCAAAGGTATTATGATCCATCCCTATTGGAATTCGAAGACTTTAAACAGCATCTGGATTACCTAGGGCAACGATCTTTCAAGAACACGGTGGGTATTTCACACCTCAGGGCAAGGTTCGGCGACAATGACGCCCTTACGACCATTTCCACAGCAGAATACAGCCGCTTACATACTGATGGATCCATATATACCGGGCGCCTGAACTATACTGGACGTGAAAATGGAAAAGGAATACAAGGACAGTTTGAATGGAGCAAACCATGGACACCTGAGATTTCCAGCCGGATTGACCTAGCCCTAGCCAATAAGTTTTTCTTGAAGGTTGCAACAAATGCCACCGTCATGTATGAATGGAAACCAACTTGGCAACTTGAAGCTGGAGCTGGATTTAGGAGATTTTTCACAGATGAATCCTTGATGAACCTGAATCTAGGCGTCATGAAGACCATTGATGACTTCAACCTGTCAGGGAAAATCTCCAATTTCATGCTAATGGAGAATGGCAGCAGCAGCTACCTATACAACGTAGGCGTAAAGGGCCAATATTACATGAACAATCCTAGAAACTTTGTTCTTGCAATAGCCAGCGTAGGTAATTCTCCAGACTTGGACTTAATGGACTTCCAGATCCAAAATAGTTTTGAGGTACTCAATACCATGGTCGGCGCGGGATTCGGCAGGAACATTTCAAGGAATATTTCAGCCAACGCATTAGGGTCATGGTATAACTTCCAAACCAACCTAATTGATGGAGTCAGTACCTATAAAAACCTGTACAACATTAACCTGCAAATGAATGTATCTTTTTAGATTCACCATACCCCTGTTCGGCCTTTTCGCCTTTAGCTCTTGCACGAGCAGTAAGGGCCAAAGCAATGTGTTCAACTTTGCTGAACAGAAGATAATTATCAGCTCTAACGGAGACCAGAGCAGTGCTGCAATGGCTGATTATTTCAATCAGCACCTTTCCAAGCGCAATACAGGCAACAAACTATCCATCATCAGAACAGATAGCCCAGATACCACAAACAAAACAAACCAGATATATTTTGAGCTTGTCCCTGACTTAAGCTTTGATTACGAGATCAAGAATGTTCCGGGAAAGCTTTCCCTATTTGCAAAAAACAGGGAAACCATGATATGGCTGATTTATGGCCTTATCTCCCATTTGGGAGACAAGGTCGATATCGATGCACATGACCTCCCTCCTGCCATCATTCATTTCAGCACAGGCCAATTCAATTTCGCGATTCACTATCGTGAGCCACACTTGCTCAGTAATACCGACCCAGATCTAGTAGGCATCTACCATACCAATAGCGTAGACCGTGATTGGGGAATTTGGGGCCATAATTTTAAAAAGATTTTTAATGGAAAGATCCCTGAAAGAGCCTATGCGCAGACCGAAGCGGGTATAAATGAAGATCAATTTTGTTTCTCCTCTGCAGAAACCCTGGCTGCCATCAAAGCATATCTTGACGGGCAAGAGGGAAATGGCTTAAAGTACTTTATGATCGCTCCCAATGACAATAACATCGCTTGTACTTGTGAAACTTGTAAAGAATTGGGGAACAAGACAGCTGATGCAACAGGTGCAGTTACAAATCTGCTGAATAGCCTTGCAAAGCAGTATCCAGACTATCAATTTTTCACCACGGCCTACCTGACTACTAAACGTGCTCCCTCCATTCAAATGGAAAAAAACACCGGTGTATTCATCAGCACGATCGATTTCACAAAATCTTCCAAAATCATCCCAAGCAGTACCGCTGTCCAAGATTTTGGAACCTTGGTAGAGCAATGGAAAAATAAAGTCAATGCGGTCTACCTCTGGGACTATATTTCAAATTTCGACGATTATTTGAGCCCTTACCCCGTATTAGATCGCTTTCAAAATCAGCTGAGTTACTTTCGTTCTATCGGAATCAATGGCTTTTTCCTCAACGGTTCGGGCTATGACTATTCTCCATTCGAAGACATCAAGACCTATGTACTAAGTGCGATGATGATGGATCCAAGCTTGGATGCCAAAGACCTAGTCGAGGGCTATTGCAAAAGGACATATCCAACATCAGGTAAGCTAATAGCTGATTATCTTTTAGCGATTGAACAGAAATCAAGTCGATCAAAATCTGAAATAGGAATTTATTTACCTTTCAGAGAACTGATGAAATCCTATTTAGACCAAGGTGGGTTTCAAAAATTCCATAGCGATCTATCTGAACTGAGCAAAAAAGCAAAAGGAGAAGAAAAGATAAAGCTTGACAAATTATTATTAGGCTTGGCCTATACCCAACTCCAGTTTGACTACCATACTGGAAATTTTGAAAACGGATTCCTTGCAGAACGAGAAGGAAAGGTATGGATCAATCCCAAGGCCGAGGAGAGCATCTTGGAATTGGCAGCCTTTTCCAAAAAATACAAACAGGACCATTATAAGGAAACTGATGGCGAGATAAGCAACTATATCGCCGAATGGAAACAGATCCTAGCCCATCCAATGAACAGAAATCTTTTCCAGATCGAGAAGGTGCTGGAATTAAAGACCATGCAAGCACTGGAAGAAGCTGCTCTATTGGCTGACAACCTGCCCGGATTCCTCTCCGATTTCAATCAAGGCTGGTTATTAGCTGCAGAGGATATCAATGTTTCAGGTAAGCTGGTATCCGTAGAGGAAAGAAAAAAAACAATCCGCATGCGGTTCCTATATAATGCAAGGCACCGGATGCTAAAGCCAGACGAGATTGAAATACTGAAAGACGGGCAGCCCATCGCAAAGGTCGCGGGCATGGAATTGATCCAAGAAGGCAACACATTCCAGCTTGAAAAGGAGGTCATGGTCGATGGAGAGCAACAAATTGAAATAAGGATAAACAAAAATAAAAGCATTAACAATTCAGTAATAGCATGTGATGAAATTGAAATATTTTAACATTTCGCTTTTAGCAATCATCAACTTGTTGATAACAGGTTGCATGGACATCAAGGACAGGAAAACCACCGTGGAAATAGAAGATAACCATAGGCATTACTTTCCGATTTTAGCAGGTGAGCTCAAGGATTTGGTCTTTAACATCAAAAACACCGGCGATGAACCTTTAATCCTGACAGATATTATTACTTCTTGTGGTTGCCTGAAGAACTCAGACGGCATTGGCGGGTTTTCAATCCCACCCAAAAAAGAACGGAAGCTTATCCTGAGCTACAATAGCGCTAAGAACATTGGAGCAGTGAAACATTATGTTACACTTTACGGGAATTTTAAGGATGCCGAATACAAAGAGATTGTTTTTGATATCAATGTCGTCCCTGGGGCAATGTATACCAAGGACTATGAAGAATTGTATACAGAGGAACTTGAAGAAAATAAATCAGTTGAGCTTATGATGGATGGAAGGCAAAATGGGAAAGGATATTACATGCCTGAACCATCTCCAGAAATCGAGAAACAAAATAATTAATTACATAAATTTTTATTTATAACAATAATTTTTTTGTAAAGAATTGGATTAATATAAAAAGATAAAGTAAAAAATGTGGATATTTAACTACATGAATTAACTTTTGTCTTAATATGAAACCCGTTGCCTATAACCCTCAAGAAGTCTTGATTTCATTGATTGAAATCGAGAAATCCTTAAAAACGGTTATTCAAGAGAATTGTCCAGAGAAACCTATTACATTAAACGAAGATCTAGATACGGCTCTTAATGACCTACTAGACGCACAAGGCGCCAATATTGATAAGGTAGAATATTTAACAACCCAATTATCGCTGTTACATCTCAAGCGCGAACTGGACAAGACGATCCAGGTTGTAATTGAATCCAACGAGCTAAGGGCGTTATTTGATTATTCAAAATATTCTCATGATTTATTGAAGAAAACGCAAAAGATAAACAGAGATTGGAGATGGATAGACTATATCCTCCTGATTGTGCTCTGTGCAAACTTTATTGCCATAGTCAGTGCGCTGTATTATTTGAGGTAATTGATTCTGATAAACTGTTGAACTTTCATTTAACCATAATGGAAACAAAATAAATGTGCCCAGAAAACCTGTTTAATTTTGACATCGATGAAATTCATTTTTAGTAACTTATTAATTGCATTGTGCTTCCTTTTTGAATACGCCTATTCACAAGGGAATGCCATGGAAACAATCAATGAAATACCTTGCGCCGCTCCTATTTCTAGTGAGATAAAAGATCTCAATAAAGTGGTGCTGAATGCTGATTCACTCATTGTTGTTGCCAATAGTGATAAACAACGTATTTCCGCTTTAATGACCAAGGCAAATGTCTATAGGCAACAAGGTAATTTCCCCCTATCGATCAGGACCGCCATGCATGCGGATTCATTAGCTTCCTATACCCTGAACTTCCAATGCCAAGCTGCCATTTCAGGCTTTTTGGCCAAGTCTTTTCGTTCCTTAGGTTTGATGAACATATCCAGCAGATACCTGGACCGCGCAATGAAGGCCAACAATATGATCAAAGACTCTGAACTAAAGCAATTTATTTTGGTAGATCTTTTACATGAACAAGCTTACCACTCCTTGGAAATAAAGGAATACTTAAAAGCCGCGGCTTTAGCTAGCTCTGCCGCAAAACAAATTCCCAAACAAGCCAAGGATAAAATGAAAATTATGGTAGCCCAAGCCACCAATGATCAGATCATGGGGATCTTTGAAATGAACTCGGGGAAATTAGAAACCGCAGACTCCCTCCTCAATTCTGCCCTAAACAAATTGAGCAATATAAACTGTTCCCTAAAACCCCATGTCTATATTGCCCTTGGAGAAATTGCCATGAAGGAGGGTAACTTTAAATCGGCACAGCAGTACTTGTCCTTGGTGGACCAATATCTAGCGGTTGAAATGGACGATGAGCTAGAGAAAATATCCTACGACAGCTGGTCCGCCTATTATAAGGATACTGGGAACATGGAGAATGCGCTCTATTATACCCAGAAATCCGCCGAGCTATTGAAAACAAAGATAAACCGGGCCAATATACTCTCCGCTAGCTTGCTTTTGGAGACTAGGGACAGGGAAGAAATGTACAGGTTTCTTTATATTATTTCCCTGAGCGGAATTATCTCATTCCTGGTCTTTGCTGCTTACTTCCTACTCGTTTGGAAACGCAAAGTATGGATTCAGCCAGAACCCGTCGAAGTAATGTCGGAAAGCCAACCAGCGAGTCCAGGGATGTCCGCAGAACCCGAAGAAACTAGCTACCCAGATCTCAATGGTCTAAATAATCACAACACAAAGCTGAACCAAATAAAAATATCGAGGTATACAGAAAATTGTCTCTATAGAAAACTGGGAAAACTAGAAGCTGAAAGGTTCTTCCTCGAGAAAAATGTAAAACTTGACCAAGTCGCCTCCATGATGGGCACAAATTCCAAATATGTATCCTATATCATCCAGAAATACCGCCACATGGATTTCTATGAATTTATCCAAAACAAACGGATTGAATATTTCCTTAATCTGTTGAAGACCTCACCGGAATTATTAGACTTCAAACTGGCATATCTCGCCCAAAAATGCGGCTACTCATCCTTGAGCAAGTTCTCAACCTCATTCAAGGCAGTCACTGGAATGCCCCCATCGACCTATATCAACCTCCTAAAAAAAGAGCTAAATACGTAGCATAGCACTAAGATTAAATTCTAGCCTGAAACTATAAATTTTTAGGCTATACCTCTATTGTTTTATCTTTCATTTACCCCCTCCCTAGACAACCTAGTAAAATTGCCTCCTACTTGTTTTACTAGCCCCATTTCTAGAAACCCCGCTAACACCATGTAACACAATCAACAAAAGTTTTAACGCTCCTAGAAAATCATTTTTAGCCCAAATCCAGATATCTCCAACCACAAAAGCGACAATACACTGATAACCAGCAGTATACAAAATTCAACAAGATCATCAGTGCTATGAGCCAATATTTGAGACAAACAACACATAGCTGAACTCTGTGTCAAATCTTCTTAACTTTCAAGATAATATTAGCCCAAAAACTCCCATAAATCATCCTAAAGGAGCAAAGTAGCAATTTCCTGACCCCATCTCAATCTAGACGCGAAACCAGATTATAAATAATAAATAGTGAAACCATGAAATTTGAAGAATCTATAAAAATTGAGGCCGTAACCTCTATTGTTAAGGGAGACCTTAACATAAAAGAAGTTATGCAAAAATATCAGATCAAAAAAAAGAAAACCGTGGTCGATTGGATCATTAGGTTATTGCCCACCGTAACGGAACAAGTCAAAAAAACAAGGGACAATTAGGTGAATGAGTTTAAGGTTTTTTTTATGAAATCGAAGGGGTATCGTATGGGTCTCATTCGAGACACATTCCGAAAATTCGCAAAATGAATGAAGGGGTTCTGCTGGTATGTTCGAAGGGCTGTGGAAGGGGATTGGGGGGATGGTAAAGTTGGTTGGAATGGGACTTGGTTTTGAGCAGGGAAAATGGTTAAGGAAGTGCCGAGAATTTTAGGGTGAAATTCAAGACATTTCCCGAATATGCCTCGAATGAGAGTGGGCTGAGAGTGGGGAGTTTTTAGGTTGTTGGAAAGGCAATTCTGGGCATAAAAATCGTAGAAATATGAACATATAAAAAATCTATATGTTCATATTTTAAAATCGATATACAAATCAATAAAAAATTGCCTGTTTAAATATTTCCTTAAAAGATTCTTTTTTTAACAATAACTAGAGAAAAAAATAAAAGATTTTGTTCAATATCGAACTGAAGAGTTGTGAGAGAACAATATTAAAAAAGCCAATCAGGTTATTTTGTTATTTCCTCATCTTTTACTTGCAATTTGGTTTCTCTTCGCTCTTTTCTTCGGACTGTAATTGCAGCCTCTGTTTCTAATATATTCAATTTTATATTCCGAAAGAAGATGTGTAATTATTTCGAGGGTTTCATCTTCGGTCAACCCCATTCTTTCTCCTAAGTCAATTTCGTTAAATAGACCATCATTTTCTATTAATTCTTTGTAATATTTCTCTTTATTTTCCATAATTATATCTTTTTTGTACAGCTATCATCATATGTGGACTGAAAGGCAGGAGGAAGCTGTCATTTTCAGTTAATTGGATCAGCTCTATTAATGTTTTTCGTCTTTTAGCGTTCAACATATTGGCAAAAAAATCTTTATCTAACCATACCATGCCCTCAACTGCATACATATTTAGATAGGTTAACTCATGTTTTAAAAATTCATCCTTTAATTGTTCGGGCTTATGATAAAATGCTTCTGCTAAGAGCCATGGAAAATCGTTGGGTGGATTATGTTTGCCGGTAGTCAATTCTTCTTTGCACATTTCAAAAAATGATCCTTTATGGATTAATCCATTCAATAGCCCTACCAAAGTTGATGCAGTGTAATTAATGGCAAAACCCAATATAATTCCGTTGTTTTTCAAAACACGTTTAGCCTCAAAAATGGTTAAATGCCTATCTTCTTTCTCTTGGAGATGATAAAGAGGCCCGTGAAGAATAATAAGATCTGCATAATTATCTGAGAATTCCAACTTTCGAGATTCTCCTATATGTATTGAAAATTTGTTTTTCAATTTTCTAGCTCTTTCCCGAGCAATTTTTATATGTTTTGAAACTGGCTCTACCAAATGAACCTTATGTCCTTTTTTTGCTAGCCATTCTGAATACCTTCCTGTACCACCACCGATATCAATTATGGTTAAAGGAGAAGTGAGGATGTGTTTTTCTATGAGAGACTTGATTCTTTCAAATTCGAATACGCCCATTCCCTTTTCAAGCCGAGTTTCTTCCGAAGCTTTATTGTAAAATAACTCTATATCTCTACTAATTAATTGCTTAAAACTCATAATATTCTAAAAATTACCATCATTTTGATTGCTGAATGCTTCGAACAATGACAAGCCGATCGATTTGACAATCAATTATTTGTTTATGATTAATAAAATAAATGGATATAATTATCTGTGCATTTAAATCAGATGATTTAATGCAATAAATACTCTTTCGAGTGTCTTTTGGTTAAGACGCAGATTATATGTTAGATATAGTATAACAGACTACTAAAATAGAAATTATTCACAACTTATTCCTGATAAATGTACTGAGGTTATTTAATTCTAATTAGTCTTAAAGAACTGATATCCATAAAATTGTGGTAAATGAAAATTCAACTCAAGTAGTAAAAGAATGAAAGTGTTTTTTTTATAGTTTTTTGAATTCATTTAAACAAATTCCAGTAACTTTTACATGCAGATTTTACCTACGATTTATAATGGGAATATTATGTATAGATTGATCATGCTGACGATACAAAAGGCAAAAGAATAATGACAAAAGAACTAAAAGATCTTTTTAGTAGAAAAGAGTGAGGAATTTAATAAAAAAAGAAATATGGGGGACACTTATGGCACATTTGGACTCCACTTAGACTAGATGACTAAGAGTCTTTTAGTCAACCTTTTATTTGATTATACTATATCAGTTCCTCAAAACTCTTACATAGTAAAGGTTCTCAACAGCTCTTTGACTAGAAGTTATTATTTCCCTTTTTATCAATGTAAATGGATATCATACTTCTTTTCAAGAAAGCTGTTTACCTTTGTCATGTCATTCTCCTGAATGATTTTGTCGATTTCATCTTCACTGAATTCATAGACTCCGAAGTTTTTTATGTAATTCCGACTTAAAGAATAAAATCCAGATCCATATGGTTTGCTTGAGTTTACTATGTAAAACCAAAATAATCTTGAACTCATTATTTTCTTTATAAAAAACAATTCTCGTTCATCCCTACCAATGATTGCTAATCCATTATAAAATAGCAAATCCGGTTCTGCATTTAGGATATAGCTGGGGATTGTCGAGGTGATATGCGGAAAGAATAGTTTATGATTAAATCTTTCAAGCGATTGGTTTCTACCATACGCATACCATTTTTCGTACTTGCCATTACCCTTATCCCTACCCGCCAACTTGGGAGCCATTTGCGATAAATACTTATATGCATAAGGAAAATCTCTAGCGAATATCTCTTCTCTTAATAATTTTACCACATCTCCTTCATATTGGTAAGGAAATATGATTTTTTTCCTGATGTCTTCAATCGATTGTAAAGTAGTTAACTTATTTGGATTGATTATATCTTTACATATGCCACTTTCAATCTTAAAAACTCCCTCTTCATTTTCTAAGAAATAATAATTCTCATCTTTTTTTATTGGTGTGAAAATATAGACGTCATTTTTTAAAGTTGCAATTCCATTTCTGGTTTTAAAACTTTTACCAAAAGGTTTTCCAACCCCTTCAATCTTTCCAATAATTTCGATTTCCTGTAGATTCCAACCGTTGAAAGCATTTAACTTATCATAAGGGACTGTGTTAAACCTTATTTTTTCAGGGTTCAATATTTGTTTAATGTCATTTAATTTTGTGTACTGGACTGATTCAGAGAATTCTTTATGCAAAAGACAAATGCAGGTGTAGGTTGACTTAGATTGAAAAATCTGTTGTCCCCCAAAATCAACTATTTTAAGTTTAATGCCATCCGTTTGAAAAAACTCACGTAATGCACGACCATTAACACTTTTAAAAAACGTATTCATTGTGATAAATCCCAACACACCGTGATCCTTCAAATACTTTAATCCAATTTCGAAAAACGGTATGTACAAATCAGGGTGTCCTGTTGAGCAAACCTTCCAATTTTTTAGGTATCTTTTAGATTCTTCATCAATATTTCGTGAGGAAACATATGGCGGATTTCCAATTATATTTGAGAATCCTTCAAAATTGGGAATGGCAAAACTCCAATTAAAATTTAATGCATTACCACAAAAAATATTAAACTCAAATTCTTCCTCATCTTCATCTTCTAACAATGCTAATAACGACAACAATAACTTCGATCTTTCTACAGAATAGGCCTGTATATCCAAGCCGAAGATGTTGTTTTTAAATATTACTTTATAGGTTGATTTCGTAATAGCCTTTATCTTTTTTGCAGCGGTATACAAGAAACCGGCACAACCACATGCAGGATCACAGACGGTGAAGTTTTGTAAATTGGTATTCACTGATATGCTGTTATTTACTATAAAATCCCGTATTAGTTGTGGGGTGTAAATTGCCCCTGTAATTACTTTTTCTTCTGGAGATATAACAAACTCAAATATTTCTATTAACTGTTCAAAACCTAAAAAACCCTGGATTTCAATGAATTCTAGAAATGCATTATAATCATGGTCTTTCTCCTTAATAATTAGTTCTTTAAGAATCCTGTTGTTATTTAAAACGATATTATTGGATTTAATAAACGCGGAAACTATAAGTCGATTAATTTTATCCGGCTCGGTTGAGTAGGATTTCAAAAAGGTAAATACTTCTTTTCTAATAATCATATTTAATCGTTCTCGATAAAGATACTTGACTGGACTGACTCTAATACAGTTAGTATTTCATAATGAAGCGCTTTAACGAATTCTTTAAGATCGCCATTTGGGAGCTGCTTCAATTTATTATTAACCTCTTCGCTGAGAACTTTTATTCGTTCAAGTTTCCACATTCGTTCGTGTATGGGCTGCCAAAGATTCAACTCTTTAATGATATAATTTGATAGGGCATTTACAGGGTTATTGGCGATAATCCGTCCCGAATTTTCTCGTTTAAAAAGATCTGTGTAATCTTGATTACAGGGGTCGATAAACCCCTCGTTGGCGTCATGATGAATAGCCGCATCTTTACTAGGCCACTTGTTAGATTTTGCAGCATTACAATATCTACATGAATAAACCAAGTTATAATAGTAGTTGTTCTTTATGTTATGTATAAATCCATCAGGATTTTGTGGCACAAAATGATCAATTGTGAAGCTTCTGATTCTGATTTTATCATGATCATTGCAATATCCGCACCTGTGATGAAAGTCTGCCCTTAGTGTCTTTAGATAGGAGGAGTAATGTTTACATTCCGCCCGATTTAATCTTCTTTGCGGTAAAGTCTCTCTGAAATTAGGCATTTGGCTCGTTCTTAAACATTATTTGTTTTAGTAATTGTTCTGTCTTGCAAATGAGTTCATCTAACTTTTTATTTGTATCTTCTGAATAAAAAGTTCTGGATAACCTACCTTTGGCAGAAGTAGTTTTATCCAAATAATTGTTAAGTTCAACAAACCTGTCTTCTTCATTAGGTTCCAAACCATTTTTAACACGCCTCTTTTCCAAAATTTCTAATTCCAATACAGTCTCTTTCATTTTAGATATGTAATCATTAGCTATCTTGCTTATTTTTTGTTTTAAAATTGACACTTTTGAGCTGTTATCTCCACTGAGCATATCCTTTCCATTAACCAAATTTGCGTTTTCTAAATGATCTAATGCATCTGACTCAAAGGAGGTAAGAATAATTAAAGGATAGTATAAATTTCTTTCTTGGATTTTATCCACTAATGTATCAGCATTAAAATCGACTAATCCAGTTTCATCCAACCGAAAGTCAATTACAAGCATATCCATAGCTTGATTAAAGACGTCATCAACCAGCGTCTCTACAGTGGTTTCTTCGTTAATGTCAAAAAGAACAATTTCAAAGTCGTCTTTCAGATACTGGCGAAATGTACTACGCCAACCTTTATCTTCATCAATATATCCTATTTTATACATCTTTATTTTTTCTAGTCGCAAATTTAATACCTAATGAGAACCCTTCTGTGCTTGGAAGAATATTAATATCGGCACCTTTATAATCGTCAATAACCAATTTAACAATATAGAGCCCCATTCCAGTCCCGATTTTATTACCTGTACGGTCTGTTTTCGAAGATTCGTTAAATTCAAATATCTTATTTGGCTCTGTTATATATTCTTCTGCTAGTCCAGCACCATTATCTGAAAACCTAATCTCAATAAATTCACCAATTAATTTCCACGCAATAGTAACTTCCCTTGAGTAGGAGCCTTTTTTTTCCTTGAATGCACTAAGAGTATTAGAGAGCAAGTTGTTAAAAACAGCATCCAAATCTACCTCAAACGCCTGAATGACGTTTTTCGGGTCTTTATCACCCATTAGGTTCATTTTCACATTACGTTGTTGCAATGCCATTCGCCAGTTGGCTTCGAAATCTTGAAAATAGTCTCCGAAATTGATGTTAGTCCGTGTTCTTTTATCTCTTTTTAAAGTACTTAACGAATAATCCAACCAATGCTTTAATTTCAAATCCTCATTCTTTATCAATTCTAACATATAAAAAGGATTGTCTTCTTTTTGTGTTTTAGATAAAGCCTCTTCATTGATAAGCTTTTTCAACTCTTTGATTAAAAAATCTGTTCTCGGAACTAATCGAGAACGTAGGCCTTTTAGTTCATGAGCAAACGAGGATATAATTAGACCGACACTTGCTAAACCACGAAGTAGTTTAATTTCTTCATTTTTCTCCTGAAGTTCCTGTTCGTAGCCCATTGTAGCTGTAGCGAATAATACTTCAGTATTTGTATTATTAGTTGTGCTTGGGGGTATTGCTACATCAGGCTTACTGGATATTTTACTATCATCAGCCTGTTTTTTTTTCGCTACTTCTTGTTCTTGTAATATTCGTTCTGCTTCTTCTATTGCTTTTTTTCGATCTTCCTCGGCCTTGTATTTCTTTTTTGAAAGTTCTGATAAACTGAACATTATTAGGTTACGATCGCGCTCAAATACACCGATGATATCAATTAACACATTTCTGAACAATTCAAAGACTTCGTTTTCTTGTATCCCTTCCCGACCAGATTTATCCTGAAAGCTAGCATTAGCAATTCGAGATATCTTTACTGTACCTGCTATTTGATTTGGACCAATCCTATAGCCCCCCATTTTTTGGCCAGGCCCGCCAGGACTTTTAGCTTGTCGTTCACCAAGTTTTAACCAATCTTGTCCATCTTCGCCGTAAGGGCGTACTCTAAAGTCATCTCTGAATACTTTTACTCCACCAAATTTATTTAGCCACGCTCTTCTGTTAGCAGGAGAAATATCTTTATATGGGTATTTATTTTTGTCGTGGCTGTCAATAAGATTTTTTAGGAAATAAAAAGTGAACTCAAATTCACCTAATTTATCCAAAAGATCTTGATTTGCTTTGGTGAATATTGGAAAGTCTGCTTTAGTTCTAGTTAACGTAAATGTTTTTTCCTTAATAGTATTTAGATCAAAAGGGGAATTTTTTAATAAGTTGTTTTCGAAAACTTCATTGTACGAAGTTTCTAATTTTTCAATATCTAACTCGTTTCTGGTTATAGTAATTTCTAAGGTTCGTTCTTTGTCCCCAAAATATTTTGCAAACACTTTATAATCAAAGTCATCGTAATAGGCACTATTAACCAGCCCAAATTCATAGGGTGCCGACTTAGAGAATAGATGAACGCTAAATTCAGGTTGTTCTTGCGGGGGTATCAGAACCTCCAAGTTGTCAAATAAGCTTTTTATAGCATGTTCATCCCAACGATCTTTTAACGGGTTAATTTTTAGAACAGTTCCTGATTGAAAATCAATACTACTAAGACAGTCAATAATCGGTTTAACCGATTCAAATTTCTGTAATAAAGTTTTTTTGATATCAGGATTATTAATTTCTGACAAATCAGCTTCCACATCGCTTATCGAAATTCCACGTTTATCGAAATCGCTCCAATTAACGCTCCATAATGCCCCTTTTTCGGTTTGTTGGGCGATTGTTTGCATTTCTGAAGAAAGACCTAAACGGTCTAAAGCAAATCGACCAATCCCTTTTGCACCTGTTTTAACGCGTCCACCATCAGATCTAAAATTTTGCAGTTTATCATCGGTACCAATTTTCATCCATTGCTTTTTTATGACTTCATCAGTCATTCCAATGCCATTGTCAATAATATATAACGTAGGTTCACTAGCAAATTTACTGTCATTTTCAAAGATGATTACACAGTTCTTCGCATCGGCGTCATAACTGTTTTTAACCAGCTCAATAACTGCACCTTCAGCAGTTGCAAAATTTTCTTGGCCAATAAGTTTGGCTGTACGTGCTGAAACTGAAAATGATATTTTCCCCATAACTTTTAGTTTATTGCTCCATACTTGACACAGTACTAAATGGTAAGCCAAATTTTATCAAACTTAATATATTTCTAGTTTATTTGGTAATAGATTCTTTTACAATAAGACTGGAGGTTGAATCCCTCTTCTTTTCAATTATCGAAGGTATGTGATTCTTTTTCGAGATACTCTCTTTGGGCCTTAACTGGTGTCCAAAAAATAAAGCAACTGTTAGAATGATCAAAGGCGTGAACAGTAAACCATAAAAAATCCAATATTTACTAGATGAATGTATAGTTAACAAAATTTTCTTTCCACAGGATATTTTTTGTGGACTTGATTTGCCAATAGCTGTTGTCAAACCTAATTCTGGTAGTACGCCGGCATGCATTGTTTCTATATATTGTCCTTGTTTGACTGCTCCCAATAATAGTTTGTGATACCAGTATCTATCCATATACCAAAACGCCACCAAAGTTAAGATACCAGCAAAACCTAGTAAAGTAGAGGCGGGAATGTCCAAACCTATTAAGCTTAATTGGATTTTTTCCTTTTCCAATAGGCCAATTCCTGCCACAATTGCAGTAAATAAAGTTAAAGCGTAGTTTCTTATTCTTAATTCTAAATCGTTGAAATGCTGTTGAACATCCACCACTTTCTTCCAAACCTCAACAGTACTCTTAATATTATCATGTTTATCTCGCCGATCAAAAGAATAAAATTCAAAAGAATCCATTAATTCTTTTATTGTCTTATCTAAAACGACATCTGGAATAATTGTTTTACCTTTAAAATCCGCTTTAAACTTTATCTCCCTTTCAACATCTTCATTAGACCAGTGAGTAACTTCTCTAAGCAAATCGTATTCTGCACCATCTGTCTTATCTCCATAGTGGGCATATACACTCGTGATCCCAGCTTCCTTTGCCATAAAGATATCTCTGGCAAGTTTATCTCCAATATAAATTGTGTTTTCCTTTTTAGCATTAAAATCTTTAAGTATAATTTCTAAAATTTCTGAATTAGGCTTCTTTACTTCTCTTGATAAATACCTGAATTCAGTTCTTTGAGGTTCCCAATAGCCTTCTGGGTAATATTTCTTTACTGAATCAGGTAATTCCGCATCGACAGGCGCATAAATACAGTCAATCAATCCGTCAATGTTCAACGTTTTCAGTCGATATTTTGTATAGAAGGAATGGGACTCCGTAAACCCGATAATCATTGCTCCAGAACTTTTTATACTACTTAATGTTTTAAGCGTGTCTTCAAATAATAACAGATTATTTTTTTTATTGGAATAATATTCATGAATAATGCTTTTTCCAGCATTTGTCTCTTCATAAATTTTCTTTAGATGAAGTTCGTTCAATTGTTTTAAATCATCAATAATAAATGATGCTTCAGTAGTGCCATACTTTTGATGAAGTTGTTTAAAGTCATTCTTGAGTTCTGTAATGTCTAAATTAAACTCGGCACTAATGCGATTTAAATATGGGCTAAACGAATTATGCCACATATTAAGCCAATCCCAAATGGTATCATCTAAATCTGTTACAACAAAGTTTACACGCTTTTGCATTTTGATAGATAAATTTAATAGGTAAAGGTATGAAATCATAAACAGTATTTGTCAATAGAGCTAGTGGAAGTTGGGCAGGCCTTACCTTTTTTCGATTATACTTTGGATTCGAACTTTTGAACATCCTCTTCTAGATATTGTATTTTCATTGCTCTTATCCTTTTTATTAGGAATTCCCTATTTTAAATCTCATTGATAGGTTAAAAGGCATTCCTATCAAAAGTTTAATTAGGTTCCTTTGATTCTACTGATTTCCCTAATTTTATTTACTCTCAGCTGAAAATCTCAATAAATTAAAAAGAAACAGATATGAAAATCAGGTAAGTATCGTTGGACAATCTTCAGATGGCCAAGACATAGATTTTGGAAGAGATATTATCCAAAACCATTTAAATTTTGCGCAGTATACAATCCCCCAAAACCAAAAAAAGCGACTTTTTCAAGTCGCTTTTTCCCGTAGCCCGTAGGGGAATCGAACCCCTGTTTCAAGAATGAAAATCTTGCGTCCTAACCCCTAGACGAACGGGCCATTTTGCTTTGGTGATGCAAATATAGAAGCTTTATCTATTCTTCCAAAATATTTTCACTGGCAAAAATATAACTCATTGGCTTTTAAACCGATATTTTTATATAAGATCGAATCCGATGTCGGTTCTGAAGTACTTTCCTTGGAAAAAGATGCGTCCAGCGTCAGCGGTTGCCTGTTGCAAAGCGGAGAATAGGTCATCTTCTAGTGCAGTAACGGCTAGAACCCTACCTCCGGCAGTCAGTACATTCTGACCATCAAGTTTAGTTCCGGCATGGAATACGATGGATTCTTTCACGTTTTCGATGTTTGTGATCAGCTTGCAAGTTTCGTAATTTCCTGGATAACCACCGGAAACAATCATTACGGTTGCTGCAGTTTTATTGGTTACGGTATAAGAGCGCGTTGCCAGGTCTTCATTGGCTACACCTTCCAATAGGTCAACGAGGTCAGATTCGATACGAACCAATACCGATTCTGTTTCAGGATCGCCCATACGCACGTTGTATTCAATTACAAACGGTTCCCCGTCTACATTCATCAGTCCGATAAAGATAAAGCCCTTGTAAGGTATGTTATCCTTTTTCAGTCCATCTACGGTAGGTTTGATGATGCGGCTCTCTACCTTGTCCAAAAATGCCTGATCTGCAAAAGGAACCGGTGATACCGAACCCATACCGCCTGTATTTAATCCTGTATCCCCTTCGCCGATACGTTTGTAATCTTTTGCGGAAGGCAATACCTTATAATCATTCCCGTCGGTCAATACGAAAACTGAAAGTTCTATACCTTTCAAGAATTCTTCTACGACCACGACATCACTAGCGGCACCGAATTTAGCATCATTGATCATGGCCTTCAGTTCCGTTTTCGCTTCTTCGTAATTATCGATGATCAATACGCCTTTTCCTTGCGCCAATCCATCAGCCTTTAAAACGATAGGAAGATTTTGGGTATCTAGGTATGCCAAGCCTTCTTCTAGGTTTTCTTTATTGAAGGATTTGAAAGCAGCGGTTGGGATATTGTGGCGGATCATAAATTCCTTGGAGAAATCCTTGGATCCTTCCAACTGGGCGCCTTCTTGTTGCGGGCCGACAATGGCAATATCTTTTAGGTCTTCCCTAGAAAGGAAGAAGTCATGAATACCTTTCACCAATGGTTCTTCTGGACCTACCACGATCATTTGCACTTGGTTTTTCAAAGCAAAATCAGCGATTCCTTCAAAGTCGGTCACTTTTAGAGGTACATTTTCACCGTACTGTCCAGTTCCTGCGTTTCCAGGAGCGATAAATAATTTGCTTAGTTTAGGGCTTTGCGAGATTTTATAGGCAAAGGCAGACTCTCTACCTCCAGAGCCGATGATCAGAATATTCATACCGCAAAGATATTGAAGCAGATGAGAAATCCGCTCCCAAAAAAAATATTTACATAGATTCTTTACAAATTTTCGTATAATTATAAGGATTTAGCCGACTTAATTATGAAGAAACTCACAGCCATCTTGGCTTTCCTGTGTTTTATCAGTTTATTTAATCCACTAGCTGCTCAAACTTCAGAATCCTTTCAAGAAAAGATGGATCTGTATGCAGGAAAATTCCCTCAGGAAAAGATCCACATCCAAACCGACCGCAATAATTACGGTGCCGGAGAAACCGTCTGGTACAAAATCTATTCGACGATCGGACTGGAAAATCAACTCTCCATTCTATCCAATATTGCCTATGTGGAATTGATCAGCCCGACGGGCGAGATTGTGTCACAAAAGATCAATTCCCTGTTTACGGGCGTATCTGTAGGCGATATGTTGCTTGCGGACACCTTGGTAGAAGGTTCATACCGCATGCGGGCGTACAGCAATTGGATGCGGAACAGCAGTTCTGACTATTATTTTGAGAAGGTGCTGAATATCGGTAATGTCCGTTCGGACAATATCATTGGCAGCAGCAAGCTTATCAAGGAGGGGGAAAATGAGTTCTATCTCTTAAATTTCGAAAACCCAGAAAACAAAAGTTGGGAAAAGACTTCTGTTGGCTATACGGTTATGGACGGGGATAAGGTAGTCGACCGAGGTCGGGAGTCCATGCAGCCTGATGGGAGCATCAGGATCAAGGTGACCGATAAAAATCGGGGGAAACCGCTTTCGATTCGTTTCAAGAACTTAGATGGATCCATTGTCAAGAAACTGATCAATACGAATGCCTTTGATTCTGGGAATTCGGTCCAGTATTTTATGGAGGGCGGGCAAATCGTCAGCAATGAACTGAATAGGATAGCTATTAAGACCTTGAATCCGCAAGGATTGGGCATAAAGGCGGATATCACGATCATCAATTCGAAACAAGATACCGCAGCCGTGCTGAGCACCAACGAACTGGGAATGGGTTCTGCACCCTGTTATTTTGAGGAGGGTGAAAGCTACCAGATACAGACTAAATTTGAGGATGGCAGCCAAAAGACCATCAGTATAGATGCGGTTTCCGGAAACAATATCTCCTTGGCCATCAACAACAGCAACTCGGATAAGGTCTTTGCACAGGTCAATATAGCTGAAGGGAAGATAAACAATGAGGAACTCTACCTCATTGTGCAACATCTAGGCAAGATTTACTATATGGCCAAGAATAAGGCCGGCCAGGCGAATGTCCTGTTCAATGTGCCGCGTAAGGACCTGCCTATGGGTGTTCTGACAGTGAGTTTGCTGAACAAGGATTTTCTACCTCTTTCTGAAAGGGCTATATTCAACTATAATAAAAAGTCCATTTTACCCGCTGAAGTGAAATTGAACAAGAACAGTTATGGCTTAAGGGAAAAGGTGAACACGGAGATTACCATTGGGAATACGGAGGATAGCATTCGCTTCTCTGCATTATCGGCTTCTGTCGTTAACCTAAAGAACTACAGCGATGATGTTCCCAACTCGGTGAGCATACTAAGCTCGCTCTTTTTAAATGCAGATATCAAAGGTTTCATTGAGAAGCCAAGTTTCTACTTCAATGCCGATGGTACGGTCAAGGCGGCGGATCTGGACAACCTGATGTTGACGCAGGGTTGGAGGAAGATTTCGATCAATAAATTGGACTCGCTCAGCAATTCAAAAGCGGAGTTCGATGAAGAGAAAGGGATTACCATCAAAGGGAGCATCAATAAGGTGGGCAGAAAGGCACCGGTTCCCAATGCGAAAATACAGCTGATATCCACGAATAACTTTATGGATTACCTGGATACCACGGCGAATGCGGAAGGTGAGTTTGCCTTTAAGAACCTGTTGTTTCCGGACAGTGTCAAGTTTTTATTGTCGGCAAGGAATGATAAGGGGAAAAACTTTGTGGACATCATTGCGAACCCTTTTAAGGAGCCTGCCATAAACTTCGGAAAGAACCTGCCCTTGATCTTGAATGACATCAACAAACTGAATGCGGATCAATTGCTGGCCAGCAAAAAGTTCTATGAGCAATTGGAGAAAAAAGGGATCATGGAAAAGGTATTCCAGATTGAAGAGGTTACCGTGCGGGCACAACGTCCGAAAGCGGCCGCCAATTCGTCCAACCTCAATGGTTCTGGCAATGCGGATCAGGTATTGACAGCGGAAGACCTTACTACCTGCCCTAGTTTGGAGATGTGTCTAAACGGCAGGCTGACCGGTGTGGTATTCCGTGGAGGAATTCCTTACAGCACGCGTAGCAATGGACCGATGCAGCTGGTGATAGATGGGATGTATGTGGAAGGTGATATGCTATCCAGCATCAACCCCATCGATATACAGAGCGTCGAGGTGCTCCGGAACATTAATTACACCTCCATCTACGGTAGCTACGGCGGCAATGGTTTGATCATTATCACGTCCAAAACAGGCAGGGACGCACGTAGTTCGGCCTATCAGCCAACGGGAATCCTTTCGATTTCGCCAAGAGGAATATCTTTGACCAAGGAATTTTACAAACCTGTCTATGAAACGAATTCGGAAAGCCAGTTCCAAACGGACCTTAGAACGACGATACACTGGGAACCGGGGATAGTATCGAATGAAAAGGGAATTGCTCATTTTGATTTTTACACTTCGGATGAGGCTGGAACCTATAGAATGATCATTGAGGGCTTGGACTTCAATGGCAGGATATTGAGAAGGATAATAGAGTTTGAAGTTAAATAATAGAGATAGGCCCATTCATTTGGGCCTATTCTTTTGATAATCTTATTCTAACATCAATATATCTCCACATTACCTTATAATAAGCGCTAATTTTTTATCATAACGTCTAATTTTTCCGTAAATTTCCATACTTAACAAATGGAATTCATATGGGTACATTCTTAAATACTCAAGTATCAGAGAACATCTGTTACATTCAATTAGATCGAGGAAAATCCAATGCCATGCATCTGGAAATGATCGAGGAAATCACGACTACATTCAGATCCCTAAAGGAAGATCCATCCGTTTTTGCCGTTGTCCTTCAAGGTAAAGAAGGTTTCTTTACTTCAGGCCTGGACCTGATCACGCTCTTTCAATACGACGAGGCACAGATGAAGGCCTTTTGGGAAAAGTTCATTGACCTGATCGAAGAACTGGTCTCTTTCCCTAAGCCTTTTATCACGGCGGTTACAGGACATAGTCCAGCAGGAGGCTGTGTGTTGGCCCTTTGCTCCGATTACCGAGTAATGGCGGCTGGAGAATATATCATCGGATTAAATGAGGTGCCAGTAGGCATCATTGTCCCTAGCAGTATTTTTGAACTTTATGCCTTTTGGATCGGTTCAGGCAATGCGGCGCGATTCTTATTGGAAGGCAAGCTATTGACTCCGCAGGAGGCTTTGAACGCAGGTTTGGTTGATGAGGTCGTTGATTTTGACCGCATCCAGACGACTGCAGCCAGAAAGGCCAAGCAATACCTGCAGTTTGAGCCCAACGCATGGAGGGCTTCGAAGTTGAATATCCGCAAGCATCTCTTGCAGCAGGTAAAAGAAACCAAGGGGGCTGCCATTGAGCAGGTCCTAGAGCGCTGGTGGGCACCGTCCACAAGGGCAATCTTGAAAGCAATAATCGACAATCTCACTAAAAAATCATAAATATGGCAGTACAAGGAGCTTTACAGCAGGACGCCCTGAAAGGTAAAACAGTGGTAGTAACCGGTGGTGGAACTGGATTGGGGAAGGCGATGTCCGTCTATTTTTCGGAATTGGGGGCCAACGTGGTCATCACGAGCCGTAAACTGGATGTTCTGGAAGAAACTGCCAAAGAAATCCAGGCCAAGACCGGAAACCCAGTATTACCTGTTGCCTGTGATATCAGGAATACGGAGGAGATAAAACTTGTGCGCGAGAAAGCCATCGAGATCTTCGGGCAGGTTGATGTATTGGTGAACAATGCCGCGGGGAACTTTATCTCGCCAACCGAGCGTTTATCTGCAAATGCTTTTTCTACCATTATCGATATCGTCCTAAAAGGTACGGTGAACTGTACTTTGGAGTTTGGCAAGCACTGGATCGAAAGGAAACAGGCAGCAAACGTACTGAATATCGTGACGACCTATGCCTTCACAGGTTCGGGCTATGTGGTACCATCGGCCGTTGCTAAAGGCGGTGTGGTGACCTTGACCAAATCCTTGGCAGTTGAATGGGGAAAATATGGCATCCGTCATAACGCGATTGCTCCCGGACCATTTCCTACCAAAGGGGCTTGGGACCGCCTACTACCTGGCGAATTGGCCCAGAAATTTGACTTTAAGAACCGAGTTCCATTAAAACGTGTTGGAGAACATCAGGAATTGGCAAACTTGGCAGCTTTCTTGATATCTGATTTTGCAGGTTATATCAATGGCGAGATAATCAGCATAGACGGAGGAGAATGGCTACAAGGAGCCGGTCAGATGAATGGCATGGAGGCCATCCCTTCAGAAATGTGGGATACAATCGAGCAAACTATCCGGAAAAACAACAAATAATCATGATCAAAAATTACGCAGTGGGACTATTGGCCTTTATTGTGCTATTAGGTTCCTGTAATAACTCATCAAAAACAGCAACAGCCCATCAGGACACGGTCACCCGAGCAAGCCTGAACCAACCTGAGGAGATCCAACAGATTTCGGAGGTGATTACAAGGTTTGTGCGTGCCTACCTTAGCCAAGACAATGAAAAGGTCAATGCCTTGATCCATCCTGAGCATGGACTTGCCATCATCTATCGTCCTGGGGTGATGGATGAATTCAAATTAGTGGACAGCTTTGATGTTCAAAATCCTGTTCCCGAATCCTATCCCTATACTACTTTTGAAAACGACAAGACCTTGACCTTTGAGGCATTGCCTGAATTTCTATGTGATACGGATAAATGGACCAAATATGGTTTCTCTAGCGATACGACCGCAACCAGCGTGACGCATCTGCTGGATACCATCATGAAGTACCAAGGGGAATTCAATGGAGCTAAGTACGATGATAAGACCTTGGAAAGGGTTTCCAAATTAGAAGATGGCAGTTATCGCGTTATTTTAAACCCGACGGATGAACACTTTTTGGTTTTCCATGTTAAACAGTTTGAAGGCTCTTGGTATGTAACTGTACTGGACCGTTCTTATGGCAACTGCGATGCCTAATTAATAATTACACTAATATATTTACCTTAAAAAATGTAACCACATGGGTACTCTAGATAAAGAAACACAAGGAAGAATCAATCAATGGCAAACGGATGAATACGATAAGGACACCGTTTCCAAAGTAAAGGCATTGGTCGACAACAAGGAAGAGACAGAATTATTGGATTCGTTCTATAAGGAACTGGAATTCGGTACGGGTGGTCTTCGCGGCATAATGGGCGTGGGATCCAATAGGATGAACAAATACACGATCGGAAAAGCGACCCAGGGCTTGGCGAATTACCTGATCAAGCAATTCCCAGATCAGGAAATCAAGGTTGCGGTATCCTATGATAGCCGAAACAATTCGCAAGAATTTGGTCAGCTGGTTGCTGATGTTTTTTCAGCTAATGGATTTCAGGTCTATCTGTTCAAGGAATTGAGACCTACACCGATGCTTTCCTTTGCTGTACGCCATTTCAAATGTCAAGGCGGGGTGATGTTGACCGCATCGCACAATCCAAAGGAATACAATGGATATAAGGCATATTGGAATGATGGTGGACAGTTGGTTGCTCCACATGATAAAAATGTAATCACTGAGGTGAATGCGATCTCTTCTGTGAAAGAGATCAAATTTGAGGGAGTTAAGAAGAATATCCACTTGGTGGGAGAAGACTTTGACCAACTCTATATAGATGCGAACAAGAAATTGAGCATACATCCTGAAGCCGTTAAGGAGCAGAGCGACCTGAAGATCGTTTATTCACCAATCCACGGAACAGGTATCACCATCGTTCCAAAGATGTTGGAAGCATGGGGATTCAAGAACGTTCAGGTTGTTGAGGACCAAGCTAAGCCAGACGGTAACTTCCCTACGGTGGTTTACCCAAACCCTGAGGAGGAAGAAGCTATGTCTAAAGCAATGGCCATGGGTCAGGAAATCGATGCTGATGTGGTTATGGCAACAGACCCTGATGCGGACCGCGTGGGTGTGGCGATCAAATTGCCATCAGGCGAATTCCAATTGATCAATGGTAACCAAATCGGTAGCTTGTTGACCTATTATGTGCTTTCTTCGAAGAAGGACCTTGGTCAGCTAAAGGCAAACCAATATATCGTAAAAACCATCGTTACTTCGAACCTATTCTCGGATATCGCGAAATCATTTGATGTGAAAAGCTATGAGACCTTAACAGGCTTCAAGTTTATCGGAGAGGTCATGACGAAACTGGAAGGCAAGGAAACCTATCTAGTGGGCGGTGAAGAGAGCTACGGTTTCTTGGTTGGCGATTTAGTGCGTGATAAGGATGCAGTCAACTCATGTGCCTTTATCTCGGAGATGGCTGCCTATTTCAAAAGTCAGGGTAAATCTCTGTACGATGTCTTGTTGAAGCTTTATTTGGACTATGGCTATTACAAAGAGAAACTGATTTCCCTAACTAAAAAAGGCAAGGCTGGAGCTGATGAGATCAAACAGATGATGGCTGATCTACGTGCTGACCTTCCAAAAACGTTGGGCGATATCGAGGTGGTTGAGGTTAGGGATTACGAAACTTCAGAAGCGACGGATATGGCAACAGGTAAGAAGTCTAAAATTGACCTTCCTAAATCCGATGTGCTTCAGTTTATCACCAAAGATGGCGATGTAATTTCTGCCAGACCTTCTGGAACGGAGCCAAAGATTAAATTCTATTGTTCGGTAAGGGAGAATCTGGAGTTTACCTCTGAGTTTGGTCAGATTTCAAACCGTTTGGATGATAAAGTGAGATTGATGATGGCTGATATAGTGAAAGATTAATGGAGAAGTGGAAAACGATTGATTCGAAATACATTATTCAACGCCCTTGGGCCACTCTACGCGTCGATAAGCTAGAGATGCCCAATGGCAACATAAAAGAGGAATACTACGTACTGGAATACCCTACATGGGTAAATATGGTTGCTCTGACGGAAGACAATCAGGTTATCTTCGTCAAGCAGTACCGTCATGGTGCCGGCAGGATCATGGTTGAGCTTCCAGCGGGCGTGGTTGAAGATAACGAGGATCCTGAGATTGCGGCA
Source organism: Sphingobacterium sp. LZ11T8 (assembly GCF_024261425.1). NCBI lineage: Bacteria > Pseudomonadati > Bacteroidota > Sphingobacteriia > Sphingobacteriales > Sphingobacteriaceae > Sphingobacterium > Sphingobacterium sp. LZ11T8. The sequence goes on from NZ_JANBZY010000001.1 coordinate 818,993, forward strand.
AGACGGGAGCTGTTGGAAGAAACGGGTTATGCCTTTGATGATATCAGCTATGTGTGTGAGCTATTTGCCAATCCAGCGACTTCGGGAAATATAACCTATACCTACCTCTTGACCGGCGGAAGAAAAGTGCAGGAACAGGACCTAGACCCTTCGGAGGATATTGAAGTGGTATTGATGGACCTGGAAGAGGCAAAACAATTCCTTTTTGACAATAAAATCGGACAGGCGCTGCATAGCTCTGCCCTATTCTATACATTGAAAAAGTTAGGCGAGCTATAATCTCGCCTAACTTTATTCTTTATACCAACCTCTTTACACAATTATTGACGCTATTTTCGTACCTTTGCCGCATGGCAAGAGAAATTTACGAAACCAAGCGCAAAGCGCTTAAAATCAATCTTAACGCTGATATTTATGGTACATTCGCAGAAATTGGCGCGGGACAGGAAGTCGCTCGTAATTTCTTTGAAGCAGGTGCAGCGTCTGGAACCATTGCAAAGACCATCTCTGCATACGATATGGCATTCTCCGATGCCATCTATGGTATCGAAGAGTCCGGAAGATACGTGAGCCGGACCCGACTGACCAAAATGCTTGACCATGAGTATAGCCTCCTAACAGAGCGCCTTCAGGGTGAGAAATACAGCAGTAAAAAATTCTTTGCTTTTGCCGATACAGTAACCACATTGAATTTTACGAAAACCAATGAACCCCATGGATGGATCGGAATCCGATTCCAACATGAAGTGGATGGACCGACCAACGATATCATCATCCACGTCAGGTTATTGGACAGTGACAATAGATTGCAGACCAAAGTCCTTGGTATTTTAGGTGTAAACCTTGTTTTTGCCGCCTATTATTACGCAGAGAACCCGCAGACGATGATCGAGTCCCTAGTGGACAATCTATCTGTAGGCTCGGTAGAAATTGACCTGGTTAAGGTTTCAGGGCCTCTTTTCGCGAATGCAAATGAGCGCTTATTGAACCTATACCTGATCGCAAAAGGTTTCTCGAAAGCAGCGATCTTCAAACCAGATGGAAAGGCTGCCCAAATCAAGGATTATCTTTATAAAAAGAACATCATTATCCTACGTACGAAGTATCGTCAGAAGTCCAATCCGAACTTTGACCTGTTTAACTTGGCCGTAGAAGAGTTCTTGAAGAACACAAAGGCGGTTCCAGAGAATACAGTCGTGCTGATTGAGGTATTGATGGGGAATGTGCTGGATGAAAACAGCGTGATTTCAGATGAGGATCTGATCTACTTCGCTGAACGTGCTGAATACCTATGTTCTACAGGTAACAATATCTTGGTATCCAACTTCAGAAGGAATAACCACCTGGCTGAATTCGTTCAGACCTTCAAGCCGAAACATGTTGGTATTGCAACCAACGTTTCCAACTTGAAAAACATCTTCAATTCGGATAATTACAATAAGGAAAACTATACCAATGAGCTGTTGAGCTATATCTCAGGTATGTTTAGCAAGAACGTTAAGCTTTATGCTTACCCATATTTGGATAAAAAATCAGAGAAGATCGTTACGACGAAAAACCTTCCTGTTTCTCCAGAAGCGAAACCATTGTTTGATTTCTTGATCAACAACAGATACATTGTTGATATCGAGAACTACGATGAGAAATTCGTTAAGACTGTTTAAATAGTATTTAGTAGTAAGTATTTAGTATTTAGACCTAAATCGTCCTTTTCTTTTGAGTATTTAGTACCTAGTATTTAGTATTTAGACAGGTAGGACTCCCTAAGTCTAAATACTAAATACTAGGTACTAAATACTCCTATAAAAATTTCTTAAAGATCGAATAAAGGATCTTGAGGTCATGTTCAGTGAGGTTGGCACTTGTGACATCCATTTGGGTATAGTGCTGCTTAAATCCCTTGATAGCGGCATCTAGGTTCTTCACATCATAACCAATGATCCTTAATGCAATCTTAGGATCAAAGCCCATTGGAGGATCTTCCAAGACATCATCATACCAATATCCAAAACCTTTATCTGCCAATACCTTCCATGGGAACCTCGAAGGGTCGTTCTTTCTGGTTGGGGCATAGTCCATATGTCCAATAAAGTTTGCCTGTGGAATTTTATAGGTTTCCTTTAGGTAGGAAAGCAATTGGACCAAGGCGTTGATCTGCACTTCTGGCCATGGGTCACTGATACCGTTGTTATCCAATTCAATACCGATGGAAGAGGAGTTCAAGTCGGTGTCATTTCCCCATCTTCCCAAACCTGCATGGTGCGCACGGTACAGGTCGTTGACCATCTGAACAATCTTTCCGTCCCTACCGATGACATAGTGTGAACTTACGCCCACTTTTTCATTATGGAAGGTCCTGACGGTTTGGTCCAGGTCCTTTTGAGCGGTGTGATGGATCATCACATAGTTTGGCTTGCGGACACCAAAATTGGTTGAAGCAATCCATTCCTTATTGTTGGCCGCAATCTTTTCTACCTGTCCCTTTACAGGGGCTTCCCTATAAAGCTCCGAGAAATCTTTGGCTTTCTTTTTATATATCTTTTCTGTGCTGGCATACTTCCCTCCGCCACAAGAACTTACCAATGCAGCAACCGAAAAATAAATAATGTATTTCTTGATCATATCCTTTTGTTAAACATTCTCTTACAAGGGATCAACCACAAACTCTGGGCGATCCATTCCGGGTTCCAATTCAATAACCTGAAGGTTCCTGAATTCCATTTTAGCCCCTTCAGCTTCTAAACAAAGATAACCTTTTCGTTTGGAGGCAAGCCTGATACTGTTTACGAATTTACCATTAACCGCTAATTTCACTGTCCCGTCCACACAGACAACAGTGTATTTATTCCACTCTCCTACTCCGAGGCACCTGTTTTCTAAAGACTTACTCCTTTCGCCCCTTGGGTTGTCTGGTGATGCGGTCATCCCTCCGGCTCCGAACAATTCACCGTGGACATAGGCAATTGGCTGTTGCTTGCCATCTACTGCATTGATATTTACCCAGTCCAACTCCAACATCTGCACTTCCATTCCCATCGGAAGCCTGCTTTTCGGATCTGCCTTGGCATCGCACCATACAAAAATCCCGGAGTTGCCGCCTTTCTCCAGATGTCTCCACTCGACATGCATGATAAAGTTCTCATACATCTTCTCCGAACGTACTACACCTATCGGATTACCGCTGTTCTGAAGAAGGTTTCCTTTCGCCTTCCAAGTGGTATCGGAGGTATTGACATCAATCCATTGGATAGCCTTGCCCTTGGTTTTGGCGTTTAAGATGGATTCGTCAAAGCTCTTTTCCACTCCAAATTGGAACAGCTTCTTTTGTGCTTCTGCAAATTGAGTACCTAAAAGGAATAATACAAGAATCGATAATAGAGATAGGTAGGTTTTCATGTTCAAAATCAGATTTAATTGAAAACCTAAAATAGTAAAAACATAACAGAAATGCCATGTTTTAGGAGGTTAACCTGATTTTCTACAAGAAATAGAAAAGCCTTTGCTCAGTTTTGAGCAAAGGCTTTTCAGGTTCTTTATATTTTCAGATCTTCTTAGATCTCTGCGTATGCTTCCATCGGAGGGCATGAACAGATTAATGTTCTATCTCCTTGAGAATCATTCACACGACCCACTGAAGGCCAGAATTTGTTTACTCTTAAGTATTCGATAGGATAAGCTGCAGTCTGACGAGAATATGGTCTATCCCATTCATCACCTGTAACCACTCTAGCGGTATGTGGTGCATTTTTCAAAACGTTGTCTTTTTGATCTGCCTCTCCATTCTCAACTGCAGCAATCTCGGCACGGATACCGATCAATGCATCACAGAATCTATCTAATTCTGCTTTTGATTCTGATTCCGTAGGCTCAACCATCAAGGTACCAGCAACTGGGAAGGATACTGTTGGAGCGTGGAAACCATAGTCCATCAAACGCTTAGCGATGTCAGCAACCTCGATTCCAACGTTCTTAAATCCACGGCAATCCAAGATCATCTCGTGTGCACAACGACCATTGGCACCAGCATATAATACTGGGTAATGTTGCTCTAGGCGAGCTTTGATATAGTTGGCATTCAAGATGGCAGTCTTGGTAGCGTTTGTAAGGCCCTCTCCGCCCATCATAGCGATGTAAGCATGCGAGATGACCAAGATAGAAGCTGAACCGAATGGAGCCGCTGAAACAGCTGAAATCCCTTCTTCTCCAGAGATCTCAATGATCTCATGGTTAGGCAAGAAAGGAACTAAGTGCTCTGCTACACCGATTGGACCCATACCTGGACCTCCACCACCGTGAGGAATACAGAAAGTCTTGTGTAAGTTCAAGTGACAAACGTCTGCTCCGATGAAGCCTGGGCTAGTCAACCCTACCTGAGCATTCATGTTTGCACCGTCCATATATACTTGACCACCATTCTCATGGATGATATTACAGATTTCAACAATTGGCTCTTCAAATACTCCGTGAGTCGACGGATAGGTCACCATCAAGGAGTTCAAGTGAGCTGCATGTTCGGTAGCTTTTGCTTTCAAATCTTCCACATCGATATTACCACGATCGTCACATTTAACGACAACGACCTTCAAGCCTGCCATAGAAGCAGATGCAGGGTTGGTACCATGTGCAGATGCAGGGATCAAACAGATGTTTCTATCGAAATCTCCACGGCTGTGGTGGTAAGCACGGATTACCATTAATCCAGCGTATTCACCTTGTGCACCAGAGTTTGGTTGGAAAGACATCTTGGCAAATCCTGTGATTTCACATAACCAATCGTTCAATTCATTGATCAATTGCATGTAACCTGAAGTTTGGTCAACAGGTGCAAATGGGTGCAATCCACCGAATCTAGCCCAAGTAACTGGAACCATCTCTGTCGTTGCGTTCAATTTCATGGTACATGATCCCAAAGGAATCATGGAATGGCACAATGAAAGGTCTTTTGCCTCCAAAGATTTGATATAACGAAGCATTTCACTCTCGGAGTGATAGCTATTGAATACTGGGTGAGTCAAGTACTCAGAAGATCTTTCCAAGTGTTCTGGAATAGAAGTTCCTAATTCCTTAACGATTCCATCCATGTCAACATCGGTAATGTGCTTGCCCTTTACCTTAGCAAATACTTTCACGATGGTTTGGATATCATCAAAAGTAGTGGTCTCATCGATAGAGATACCAACTGTACCGTCTTGGTAGAAGAAGTTTAGCTCATGGTTCAAAGCTTCGCTCTTCAAGCCATCAACTTCTTTGCCCACGTCAAAACGTAGGGTATCAAAGTATGATTCATTAACTTGTTCGTAACCCAATGCCTGGATAGCCTTATCAGCTAATTTCGTCAAGTCATTGATACGGGAAGCGATATTTTTGATTCCTTTTGGACCGTGGTAAACTGCATAGAATGAAGCCATGATAGCCAACAACGCCTGTGCTGTACAGATGTTTGAAGAAGCTTTATCTCTACGGATGTGTTGCTCACGGGTCTGAAGAGCCATACGCAGAGCGTATTCACCATTGGAATCAGAAGTAACACCGATGATTCTTCCTGGAATATTACGTTTATAAGTGTCCTTAGTTGCGAAGAAAGCAGCATGAGGTCCACCGAATCCCATAGGTACACCAAAACGTTGCGAGTTACCTACAACGACATCCGCACCCCATTCTCCCGGAGGAGTCAACAATGCCAATGACATTAAGTCTGTACCTACGCATACCGTGATGTCTTTATCGTGGGCATAAGCAGAAAATTCTTTATAATCATTTACCGTACCATCAGCTGCTGGATATTGGATGTATGTGGCAAACACATCGTCCGTTAGGTTCTCTACAGTTAAATCTGCAACCCTGATCTCAACACCGAAAGGAACGGCCCTTGTTTGCAATACATCCAAGGTTTGAGGATACACATTTGGAGTCACCAAGAAAACATTTGCATCCTTGTTTTTACGTGTGCTGTACAACATGAACATACCTTCAGCTGCAGCAGTAGCCTCATCCAGTAACGAAGCATTTGCAATCTCTAAACCAGTAAGGTCAGAAACCATGGTTTGGAAGTTCAATAAGGCTTGCAAACGTCCCTGAGCGATTTCCGCTTGGTAAGGCGTATATTGAGTATACCATCCTGGATTTTCAAAAACGTTACGTTGAATAACTCCCGGAAGGATCACATCATTATATCCCTGACCGATATAGGATTTGAATACCTTGTTCTTTTCAGCTATTTGAGCTATTTTTTCCAAATACGCAACCTCACTAAGTGCTGGAGGAAGGTTCAAAGCTTGTTTCTTACGAATCTGTGCAGGAACGGTCTGATCGATCAATTCATCCAAAGAACCTACTGAAAGCACGTTCAACATTTCCTCTACTTGCGCAGAACTTGGACCATTATGGCGATCCTCAAATTTTTCTTGGTAAAATATGTTACTCATTTTAAGTATTAATTGTAACTTTTGAGACTGATTAACTATCTGTTATCCAAAATATTTCAACAGGATTTCTCTGTAAAAATTTAGATGTGCAAAGATACGCTTTTTATAGGTAATTTTAAGGAGTCGACCTGCTCGAAAAACTTTTATTAACACATCAATCGATTGCACATTTCTTTAAATTCCAAACAACAATAGCGGCAATATTTTATCAATGTAACAGTCTTTCAGCCCTTTTGCTTTGAAAGACCTAAAACCATTTCAGCATTAGGATATGCTACTTTCGGGATAATGTGACACACCTATTAAAAAAACTGCAAACAAACCTTAAAAACATTCCATTTTCTGCATTGAACACCCCTGCTTTAATACTTTAATTCCACCATTAAAGCACTTGCTGTTAAATATTTACAATAATTTTCGCAGGTATTTTTAAGATGGGAATCTTTACTAATTTAGGCCTAAATCAATTAATAAATTATATGCTTAAATTAAACGTGAGGAATGAATCCGATCGCTTGTCAGCTGTAATACTGGGGATTGCCAATGATAACGGCCCCACCCCGACAGCCGAAGAAGCTTATGACCCCAAGTCACTGGAACATATCCTCGCAGGTACTTACCCCACCGAACCAGACATGGTTCATGAACTTGAGCAGTTCCAGCAAGTTCTCAAAAAATATGCTGTTGAAGTCTATCGTCCGGAAACAATCCCCAACCTTAATCAAATCTTTACCAGAGATATAGGTTTTGTAATTGACGATTATTTCGTAAAATCCAATATCCTGCCCGACAGAGCAGAAGAATGGGAAGCAATCTTGTACATCATCGACCAGATCGATCCCGGCAAACTTATCACCGCACCTGACCACATTCACATGGAAGGTGGTGATGTCATCCTCTGGAAAGATTATATTTTTATCGGTACCTACACTGGTCCGGATTATTCTGATATCAATACAGCAAGAACAAACCTGCAAGGAGTTGAATTCCTAAAGGAAAAATTCCCCAACAAAACGGTGATGGGTTTTGACCTGATTAAATCCATGACGGACCCCAGGTCTAATGCTTTACACCTGGATTGTTGCTTTCAACCGGTAGGAGAAAACAAGGCAATCATATACCCTGGAGGCTTCAGGAACCAAAAAGATTTCCATTTTCTGCTGTCCTTGTTCTCGGAAGAAAATGTATTCCAGATTACAGCTGATGAAATGTACCAGATGTACTCGAATGTGTTTTCCATCTCGCCTACAGTCGTTGTTACGGAGGAAAGATTTACCAGGCTGAACAATTGGCTAAGGAATCAAAACTTCATTGTGGAAGAAATCCCTTATCACGAAATCGGCAAGCAAGAAGGGCTCCTACGATGCTCTACCCTACCCTTAATCAGAAAATAACCATGCAAACCACCAATACAATCCTAATGGTCAGACCGTTCTACTTCCGAAGAAACGAAGAAACGGCTGTCAATAACTTCTTCCAAGCAAAAAATGAACGGAATGACAGGCTTTCCGACCTGGCCGTTACCGAGTTTGACAACTTTGTCAAGGTCCTTAAAAATGCCGGAATCAAGGTTTTTGTGGTTCAAGATCCGGGTAAATTAGATACTCCGGACAGTATATTCCCCAATAATGTGATCTCATTCCATGTCAATAAGAGCATTATCTATCCCATGTTCGCTGAAAACAGGAGAAATGAAAGGCAATTGAACTATTTAGGAAAGCTGGATCAGGCCGGAATACACTACGAGACGGTCCAGGACTACAGCACCTATGAAGACCAGAACAAGTTCCTGGAAGGCACGGGATCCATGATCTTGGATAGGGTCAACAAGATTGCCTATTGCTCCCTGTCGGATCGTGCGAATGAGGAACTATTTCATATTTTCTGCAAAGATCAAGGCTATACCCCATTGGTTTTCCATTCCACCCAACAGGTTGGCGAGGCTTACCTGCCCATTTACCACAGCAATGTGATGATGTCGGTAGGTACAAACTTCAGCGTAATCTGTTTGGAGGTAATCAGGAATCCTGAGGAAAGAGAGCTGGTCGTTTCTACCTTAAAAAAATCAGGCAAGGAGATCATTGAGATCACCGAAGATCAAATGAACCATTTTGCAGGAAATATCTTGGAAGTCAGGAACATTGATGGAGATCCAGTAATCTGCATGAGCTCGCAGGCATTCGAATCCTTTGAAGAAGAACAGATTGAAGCCCTGGAGAAGCACGGCAGGATTGCCCATGCTCCTTTGTTTAGTATTGAAAAATATGGTGGCGGCAGCGCCAGATGTATGATGGCTGAGGTTTTTTAACCTCAGCTATTAAAAACTGTCCTTTGCTATCTCTCTTCTTACCCTACTCAAACTTTCCGGAGTAATCCCCAAATAAGATGCAATCATCCATTGTGGCACGCGCAATAAGAGGTTAGGGTAAAGTTCGATAAACTCCAGATAGCGCTCTTTGGCAGTCATCGCCAATAGGGAGTTGATCCTGCGCTGTAAATAGTAAACACTTCTTTGCAGGGACCTTTCTGTAAACATGGCGAACTCAAGACGTAATTTTGCTGCTTCAGAAAAGAACTTTGGATGCAAAAAAACGACCTTGCTAGGCTCAATAGCCTTGATATAATACAAGGAAGGCTCATCAAAATAAACACTGGACCGATCACCCATCAACCAATTCTCTGGTGCAAACTGAAGGATGTGTTCTACGCCTTTCTCATCCAAGGATAAAAATTGCAGTAATCCCTCCTCCACAAACAAAAAATGTTTGCAAACCTCGCCTGCCCTCAGAATATACTGATTGTGCGAAAGTTCCCTAAACTCAAAAAAAGGAAGTAGCTGTTCGAAATCATTCTCAGTCAAGAAAGCTTTTTCTGTATAGTATTTAAAGAAATTACTCTTCAATAACTCTTCCATTTCCATATTAATATAGTATAGTGAATTTAAAGTCTAGTGGGTTAAAACTTTTTACCAAGTCAGGAATGAATTCCTTGCCATGTTTCAGGTAAAGCTCAGCAAAGTTATCGGTCCTTTCCTGCAGGGCCCCTCCAGGAAAGAGCTTTTCCTTGATCCGATCAATCTGTATCAAGGCATCCTGATGATTCCGCTTCTCAGCCTTCAACAGCTTCTTTTCTAAGTTATTGACAGCCTTTTTCAATCGGGCTTTGACCGCATCGGTGCTTGGCCCTAGACTCGGATCAATCTTATGTGCCCTCAGCTTGATCTTTCCAAAAATAGCATTGAATTCCATCCATTCATCTTGAAGATTCAACCTATGTTTGGTAATACGTTTCACATAATCCTTCTTCAAGGTCTCCGACGGCTTGAATATGCTCTTAAAAGTGAAATCTAACCTAAATATTTTTCCCGCCATCTGATCGTCAGTAATCAATGCCGAGTTGCGCGGAATCAAAATAGGAAAAGGAACTTTATACTGATCAAAATTAGCTTTTAACTGTAACCAGTAAACTATCTCCGCGCCTCCCCCAATATAAGCCAGGTTCGGAAGGATTAATTCCTCATACATTGGACGCATAACCACATTCGGACTGAATCTTTCCGGATGTGCATGGATTTCCTTCTTGATCTCTTCTTCAGTAAAATAGACCCCTTGATGCAAGATCTCAAACTTACCATCTTCAGTACGCACGATCCTTTCGCGGTATTCCTCCGTTAGATAGAAAAAGTTGATCTCCCGAGAATGGACCTGAGTAGCAAAACCCTTCTCCTTCAATTGCTCAGAAGTCTTTTCAATAGCTTTATAGCTCTTTTCTTTCAGAATATCATCCTCCATGATCGGAGCAAAGATTTTCTTCAATTCTTTCCTGTCCGCATCAATTATGATCAATCCATATTGCTTAAACAAGGAATTCACGAAGGTTCTGGTTGCATCAGCCAGGCTCGATCCTTTCAGATAGGCCTCTTCTACAAGCTCGGTCAGCTCCGTTGCATTATCAGAAAGTCCAAAGGTATTGCAGTATTGTTTAACGGTATCAGCTATGCTGGATGTGTCCAAACGACCGGTCGCTGAAAGCGATTCCACATCCCAAAGGATCTTTTTGCCAAAAGCCTTGGTATGGTTGATCTCCTCGAAATCATGGTCTTCTGTCGCCATCCAATACACCGGTACAAACTCATGATCAGGGAATTCCTTCTTTAGATCTTGGGCCAATTTGATGGCCGTCACGATCTTGAAAATAAAGTATAAAGGTCCCGTGAATATGTTTAATTGATGGCCAGTAGTAACTGTATAGGTGTTATCTTCCTTTAAGCGGATAATATTCTGCGCCACTTCCGGAGAGGAAGACAGCAGGTCTCCATATTGATCAGTTAATATTTTAGTTAATAATTCCCGATGAGCAAACCCTTTCTTTTTGCCAATTTGATCCTTAAAACCTGCTATATCAGGTTTGTTCCCATAAAATGGAGCAAGCTGCTCATTATGGTTTAGATAGGCAATTAAGGTTTTGGAGAAACTATTAGTGTCGTTGTAATCAATATATGTGGCTTTCATCTACCTCTTTTAAACTTTTACAAATGTATAGGCATTTAGTATACAAAATACAAAAATTTAAAATAAGCCCGACTACTTGCCACAAATGTTATAGTTATTTGACAATATTTCCGTACAAGTCAAAGTCTTCAGCACGGTCAACCTTCACCTGAACAAAGTCACCAATACGGGCATAATTGGATTTTGCCTCCAATACAACCTCGTTGTCAACCTCAGGGGAGTCATATTCAGTCCTACCTATAAAATAATCGCCATCTACCCTATCCACCAACACTTTATAGGTATTTCCAACTTTTTCTTGATTGATTTCATAGGAAATTCCTTGCTGAACCTCCATGATCTGATCCACACGATCCTGTTTTACCTCCTCAGACACATCGTCCTCTAGACTATGCGCATGCGTTTTTTCTTCATGCGAATAAGTAAAACATCCTAAACGATCAAATCTTGTGTCTTCTACCCATTCCAACATTTCCTGGAAGTCCTCTTCCGTTTCACCGGGGTAACCGCAGATCAATGTCGTTCTTAACGCAATATCAGGAACTTTATCACGGATCTTATTGACCAGGTCGATCTGCTTTTGTTTGCTAGTTCCCCTGCGCATGGAGGTTAACATACGGTCCGAGATATGCTGCAACGGCATATCCAGATAATTACAGATATTGGAACGTTCGTTCATGGCATCCAAAATATCCATTGGGAATCCCGACGGATAAGCATACTGCAAGCGTATCCAATCAATCCCTTCCACGTCCGATAAATGACGCAAAAGATCCGAAAGATTACGCTTTCCATAAATATCCAGCCCATAATAGGTCAGGTCCTGAGCGATCAAGATCAGCTCTTTGGTACCATTGGAAGCCAAGAACTTAGCCTCTTTAACCAGATCATCGATAGATTTGGACACATGCTTTCCGCGCATCAATGGGATCGCGCAGAATGAACAAGGTCTATTACAGCCTTCCGCAATCTTGAAATAAGAAAAATGGGAAGGGGTCGTCAATAAACGCTCGCCAAGCAGTTCATGTCTATAGTCTGCACCAATACTGGAAAGAAGATCTGGAAGATCATTCGTTCCAAAGAATGCATCAACATTAGGGATTTCCGTTTGCAGTTCAGGCTTGTATCGTTCTGATAAACAACCTGTCACAATAACTTTGTTTACTTTTCCCTGGTCTTTTAATTCGGAAAATTGAAGGATGGTATCAATAGATTCTTGTTTGGCATTATCAATAAAACCACAAGTATTGATCACCACAATATCATTAGCTTGGATATTGGAAGCTTCGTGGACCACTTCCATCTGATTGCCCTTTAATTGGCCCATCAACACCTCGCTATCATGTATGTTTTTAGAGCAACCTAGGGTCACCACGTTCACACGTGGTTTAGCCTGTACAGGCGCTGTTTTTGATTGTTTCGTTTTCATATTACGCTGTAGCCTACTTGAATAGTGAGTCTACAAATTCTTTTTTGTTAAATAACTGCAAATCACCGATCTTCTCTCCCACTCCAATGTATTTAACCGGAATTTTAAACTGATCCGAGATCCCTATGACAACACCACCTTTGGCAGTACCGTCCAATTTTGTCAAAGCCAAGGCATTGACATCGGTAGCTTGAGTAAATTGCGTTGCTTGCTCAATGGCATTTTGACCTGTAGAAGCATCCAAAACCAATAAAATCTCGTGAGGGGCATCAGGGATAACCTTTTGCATCACATTTTTGATCTTGGTCAATTCGTTCATCAAGCCCACTTTATTATGAAGTCTACCTGCTGTATCAATGATGGCAACATCGTCGCCATTCGCAACGGCTGACTTTACTGTATCAAAAGCAACCGATGCAGGATCCGATCCCATAGGCTGTGCAACAACACGCACCCCAACCCGATCACCCCATAATTGGATTTGATCAACCGCAGCGGCCCTGAAGGTATCAGCAGCACCAAGAACAACCTTGTTGCCAGCTTCCTTCAACTGATGAGCCAGTTTGCCAATGGTTGTGGTCTTTCCTACCCCATTCACGCCAACGACCATAATCACATATGGCTTTTGGTTGCCATATTCAAATGATTCAAAGTCATTACTGTTGTTTTCAGCCAATAACCCTTGGATTTCGTCTTTCAACAGACGGTTCAGGTCATCGGTAGTGACATATTTATCCTGTGCAGCACGTTTTTGAATCCGTTCTACAATCTTCAGCGTGGTCGTAACGCCCACATCAGATGTAACCAGAACCTCCTCCAGATTATCCAACACTTCGTCATCAATGGTAGACTTTCCTACTACTGCTTTCGTAATCTTGGAGAAAAAACCTTCCTTGGTCTTCTCTAAACCTTTGTCCAAAGCCTCTTGAGCTTCAGGTGTCTCTTGCTTCTTTTTAAAAAAATCAAATAATCCCATGATGGATGTGTTATAGATAAAGGATCTGAATCGTATCAAAGATACTTAAATACAGGATACTAAAAAAGCCCTTTTGGTGCTCCCAAAACGGCTAATTATAAGATTTTTAAAGAAAAACTTTAAAAAAAGGAATATCTAACTGCTTATTTAGAAGCCGCAGCAACAACCTCTTTTACTTTGTCATTGTGTACCATACTTTCTTTGAAAGTATAAGCGCCAGTTTTTGCAGATTTTGTAGTGATAATTACTTTGGTAAACTCTTTACCACCACCTTTTTGTAATGATGCAACTGCTTTCTTTGCCATGGTATAATATTTTTAATATGGACCCTAAAGATCCAATCCGTTAATTACTTAATTTCTTTGTGAACTGTTACTTTTCTCAATACTGGGTTGAATTTTTTCAACTCTAAACGCTCAGTTGTGTTCTTTTTGTTCTTAGTGGTAATGTAACGAGACATTCCTGGAAGACCACTTTCTTTGTGCTCAGTACATTCTAAGATAACTTGTACTCTATTTCCTTTTTTTGCCATTGCCTTACTTTATTTATACCCTCACGGGTGAATTTCATGATTCTATTTTCTGCTGATATAACAGGCTACTATCTATTAAATATGACCTCTTTTAATAAACTTGTCGATAGATGCTGTAATACCGTTTTTGTTGATGGTTTTAATAGCCGAAGTAGATACTTTTAAAGTAATCCAACGATCTTCTTCTGGAATATAAAAACGCTTGGTCTGTAAATTAGGATAGAATTTACGCTTAGTCTTAACGTTCGAGTGTGATACGTTATTTCCCTTTAATGCCGTCTTGCCTGTTAAATCACAAATTCTTGACATGATATTCGATTTTTTATTGTTGTTCTAATTCAATTATCGTTCCTCAGAAACGAGTGTGCAAATATCTATATTTCTTTTGGGAAATACAATATTAATTAGCGAATTATTTTAAAATAATGTAGGAATAGGGCAGAAGTCAACAAAAATACTGTATTTTGCATTATTATTTACGCCGACGCTCACAATAGTTTTCAACAATTCACAATGAACAAGTATTTAATACGAGGATTAGCTTTCACTTTGCTGGGAATAATCTGTATCTACTATGGTACCATCCTCATGGAATCCGACAACATGTGGTATAAACCGCTCCTGGTTATCGGCGTGATCTCTTTCGGATTCGGCTTTATCACCTTTATTTATCGCTTGTTCAGAAAGATCGATCGAAACTCAATATTGGACGACAGGAAGTCCAAGAAAAACAAATAGGGTAGAACCTGATGCTGCAACAAACCAAAGGAATCACCTTAAAAGTAACCAACTACTCCGAAAGTAGCGTTGTCGCTCAGATATATACGGAGGTTTTGGGCCTGCAATCTTATCTGATCAATGGCGCTAGAAAACCGAAGGCCAAGATCCCATTCAATATGCTCCAGCCATTTCATCTATTAGAAATGGTTGTTTATAATAAGGAAAACAACAACCTGCAGCGAATAAAGGAAGCCCAACAGATCCCTGCACTCAAGAGCATCCCACTAGATATCGTCAAGAGTTCCATTGCGATGTTCTTGAATGAAGTCCTTTATAAGGTCTTAAGACATCAACACCCCGAACCACAGCTTTTCCAATTTTTGGAAAATGCCATCATTTGGTTGGATGAAAGCAAAGAGGGATTGGCAAATTATCACCTGGTCTTCCTCGCCAAACTGAGCCACTACCTTGGCTTCAAACCCATCATACAGGATCTGCCATATTTCGATTTGATGGAAGGGCGCTTTTCAAATAGCTTACCTGCACACTTTCATGTCCTGCAGGAGCCCTACAGCACTTATTTCAGAGAAATTTTACAAAGCAGCTTTACGAATTGTAACAAAATTAAGCTAAACCGACAGGATCGGACCTATCTCCTTCAAAAAATCATCGACTATTATCGACTTCATACAGAGAACTTTGGAGAGATTAATTCCCTCTATATCCTAGAAGAAATTTTTGGAAATTAAAGGCATGAAAAAACCCGTTGAGTTGGTACTCGACGGGCTTCCACAATAAATATATATTGAATCTAATTTTTAGATAAGCTTTACATTTACCGCGTTTAGTCCCTTACGACCTTGTTGTACTTCGTAAGAAACATGGTCGTTTTCACGAACCTTGTCTACTAATCCAGAAACGTGAACGAAAATTTCACTCTCGCCAGAATTTGGAATGATGAAACCGAAACCTTTGGCTTCATTAAAGAATTTTACTACTCCTTCTTGCATAATAATTACTATTGTTTTTTTTTAAAGGTATCATTATTTTTTGAATACCAATTAAATTTAATCGTTAAATCTACTAAACATTTTTCAAATTATTTGGCAATTTCTTTTCGCCAACAATTTGGAAAGGTTTTTGCCATGAACAATTTATTTAAAAATATTATGAAAAAATTAATTACACTAATTGCGCTGGTAGGAACGATGACCTCATTGAGCGCCCAAACTAATAATATGGAAAACACTAGGAGAGTAGCAACCCGTGGTTATGCAGAAAAAGAAGTAACACCAGATATCATCTATCTTTCTATTTCTTTGAAAGAGTATTACCAAGATGGAAATACCAAGAAAAAGGTTGCTATTGACCAACTGGAAAAACAACTTTTTGATGCGGCTATGAAAAACGGCGTCAAAAAAGAGGACTTTACCGTTCAAAATATCTATAGCTACAATGTCGAAAACAAAAAGAAAAACAACGAACTGTTCCAGGCTAGACAATATAGGATCAAGGTTACTGATCTAAAGAACTTAAATCCAATGTTGGAAGAAGTAGATGCAAGAGGACTGCAGAGCACCAACATCTCTGGATACGATCATTCGCAAAAGAAAGAAATCGAAAAGGAGCTGAAAACCCTAGCAGTACGTGATGCGAGAACAAATGCAGAAATCCTTGCTGCTGCAGATGCTGAAAACGTTGGTAAGGTAATCATGATCAATGATAACAGCAGCTTGAACTGGAATGATCTAGTTCCTCAGCCACGTATGTATGCCATGGCTGCCAAAGGGGTGAGCAATGAAATGGATTCTAATGAACAAGGCTTGGATCTAGAGGTAAAACCGATCAAACTTACCTGTAATATCGACGCCGTATTCGCGCTGAAATAACAATGGAGAAACATCCTTCCTATAATTTACAGAAGATTGATAAAGACTTTCAATGGGTAAAACGACTGTCTGTCCTGATGGATAGTCGTTTCCGCATTGGAAACTTTCGCTTCGGTCTGGACCCCATCTTAAACTTCATTCCTTTTGGAGGGCAGATTGCCACCTTCATTATTTCACTGGTTCTTGTATCCGTGATGTACAGAAATGGAGCAAGCAGTAAGGTTGCCGTAAAAATGCTGCTCAATGTTACTTATGACGCACTTTTAGGTTCCATACCCATCATTGGAAATGTCTTTGACTTCTTCAACAAAGCCAATGAGAAAAATGTCAAACTACTACGGGAACATTATTACGACAATAAACATCAAGGAAGTGCCAAAAACATCCTGATCACCCTGGGTATCGTTATATTCATAACCATCATTTTGTTTATTTATGCCATGTATGCCCTTACAATTTGGCTGTTTGGCTTGATATTTTAATCCAATCTCTTCAAAATAATCTATTTTTGTACCTATGAGTAAAACAAGAATCTTTGCCTTATTGGGGGTTGTCATTATGTTGGTCGCGGTTTTCACCAATCCTTCCAAGGAGAAAATCAATGAAAAACTATCACCCAAGGCCAAAGAAATCCTAAAAAAACAATTGGATTACAAGCATAAGGACGCTGTAGATCTAGGCATGATGCTCGTAGGAGATCAAGTGGTCAATGAATTTGTGAACAATTACACCTACACCGAAAACTATTACCTTTTTTCACTTGCCAAGATCAATTGGAACAGCGAAAAGATTACCATAGGAGGAGGAGCTTTCGGACAGGTATGGATCAGTTCCAAGATCGATGAAAAAGCCGGAATGTTAATCGACGCTTTAAAGCGATAGGCATGCTTGAGATCTTATTTGAAGATGAGGATTTTGTTGCCATCAACAAACCCCATGGATTATTGGTCCATAAATCCTCCATTGCTGCAGATACTTCCGAGTTTGCCCTACAAATCTTAAGGGATCAAATAGGGAAGAAGGTCTATCCTGCCCATCGTTTGGACCGAAAGACCGCGGGTGTGCTTTTATTCTCCCTGAACAAGGAAATGGATAGCGCCATACAAACCGCATTTTCCCAAAACTTAATCAAAAAAGAATATTTGGCAGTCCTTCGTGGCCATACCGATCCCGAAGGGACCATTGATTATCCCTTAAAAAAAGAAAACGGCACAATCCAAGAGGCATTGACCCACTACCAAACCCTGGCGACCACCGAAATTGACCTTCCCTTCGGAAAATTTCCAACTTCTAGGTATTCCTTGGTCCTTGCAAAACCCGAAACGGGCAGGATGCACCAATTGCGCCGACATTTCGCCCATATTTTCCATCCCATTATCGGCGACAGACCACATGGCTGCAACAAACAGAACAAACTCTGGAAAGATACCTTCCAGCACGACACTATGCTCCTGCACGCCAAATCACTCGCATTCAGCCACCCCAAAACCCAAGAAAACATCCTTATCCAAGCCCAAATCCAACCTGAGTTTGAAAGAGCGTTGGGGATATTGAATATAAGATATGAGTATTGAGATTGGAGTATTGAGATATAAAAATCTCTAATAAATATTTCAAACCAGAAAAATTTCGAAATTAAATTTCTCAAATCTCACATCTCATATCTCAATACTAAATCCTAATTAATTTTCCTATTTTTGTAACAACAAAAAACTCATTGATTTAACATGAAAAAAACTGCGTTAACTGACGTTCATGTCGCTTTAGGTGCGAAAATGGTTCCTTTCGCCGGATTCAATATGCCAGTTCAATATACTGGTATCAACGACGAACACGAAACAGTGCGTACCGCTGTAGGGATGTTCGATGTTAGCCACATGGGGGAGTTTATCTTAAAGGGCGAAAAAGCATTAGACCTTATCCAGAAAGTTTCTTCTAACGATGCCTCAAAATTATATGACGGTAAAGTTCAGTACGGCTATCTTCCAAACGAAAATGGCGGTATTGTAGATGACTTCTTAACTTATAAAATTGATGACAAAACCTATCTCTTGGTTGTAAATGCATCAAACATTGATAAAGACTGGGATTGGATCAGCAAATTCAATACTGAAGGTGTAGAAATGAAAAACATTTCTGACGAAACTTCTCTTTTCGCTGTACAAGGCCCTAAAGCTGCCGATGCACTACAAAAATTAACGGATATCGACTTGGCTCCAATGGAATACTATTCTTTCCAAAAAGGAGTATTTGCTGGTGTTGAAAACGTATTGGTTTCTGCTACAGGTTATACTGGTGCTGGTGGTTTCGAAATCTATGTTGCCAACGAACATGCAGAGCAAGTTTGGAATGCAATCATGGAAGCTGGTCAAGAATATGGCATTAAGCCAATCGGTCTTGGCGCTAGGGATACCCTACGCCTAGAAATGGGTTTCTGTCTTTACGGAAATGATATCGACGATAATACATCACCATTAGCAGCTGGCTTAGGGTGGGTTACTAAATTCACGAAGGACTTTGTAAACGCTGAAAACCTAAAAGCTGAAAAAGAAAAAGGTGTTTCTCAAAAACTGGTAGGATTCGAAATGATTGATAGAGGTATTCCTCGTCATGATTATGAAATCGTAGATGCTGATGGAAACAAGATCGGACGTGTTACTTCCGGAACGCAATCTCCATCCTTGAAAAAATCAATCGGTTTAGGTTATGTAGAGCCTGCATTTGCTAAAGAAGGTACAGAGATCTTTATCTCTATCCGTAACCAACCTATCAAAGCGATCGTAAGAAAACCTCCTTTTGTAAAATAAGGCGGATAAAAATAAAATGAAAAAGGGCTATTTTTTAGCCCTTTTCTTTTGTTGTTTCATTTCTTGCTGCGCCAGCTTCGCCTTTTCCTCTTGCTTGGTCTTCACATCTCGGCTCACCTGTTTTAACAGAACCACCTTCAGATAGATCAACAACACCAATAAGGCGATGGAAATCCCCAAGTACAGTACCTGTCCGCTATTATAACCTGCCCATGCGCTCAAAACCAAAAACACGATCCCTAAATTGAGCAGTAAATTCAATATAAACTTCTTCGTCATTTCTTCTTTATTACTTTAAAACCCGTTACTCGTTCCCGAATGAAATAAAAATACACTATTCCTGCCATAATATTCCCCAAGATGACGAATAAAGCCAAAATCAACCGCTCTCCATTGCTGATTCTGGTCGAACGCATGATCTCCAACAGCACCAATACCACCCATATTAAAGAAAGTACCATCGAGATGCTCAATAGGATAGGAGCATAGCCCACCTTCAGGATAAATAATAAGATAGAAAGGAAATAAAAAGCCAGACTAAATAGGAATGCCTGTTTAGTCTGGTGGAATAATTTATTCATGAAGCAAAGTTAAGGATAAAATCCCGTCCTCGTTTATGGGAATATTCCCAATTCCTTATAGGATTCTCCAACTTTGTTGATCGCACAGATAAATGCCGCTGTCCTTAGATCCTCAACACCGTCCATGCTTTTCCAGATCTGGTGGATTTCATGATAAGAACCGATCATGGTGTCCTCAAGTCCTGAATACACTAAATCAACCTCATCAGGTCCTCTTAAAATAATCTTGCGCTCCAATTTAGAAACCTTTTGATTGGTCATAGACTCTATGATATTCAAGATTTCAGCATACATGTTTTCGCTGAATCTCTTTTCAAGACGACCATAGCGTACGTGGCTTAGGTTTTTCAACCATTCAAAATAGGATACGGTAACCCCTCCAGCATTTAAATAGATATCTGGGATCACCAATTTACCTTTCCTGTTGAACACCTCATCTGCTTCTGGTGTCAATGGACCATTTGCCGCTTCGCCTATGATCTGTGCTTGAATCCTTTCTGCATTGTCCCCATTGATTACAGACTCTAATGCTGCAGGGATCAAGATATCACATGGCTGCTCTAAACCTTTTATAGATTCTTCAATATTGATAGCACCAGGGAAATTTAGGATGGAGCCTGTAGCCTTTCTATGGGCAACAACCTCTTCCAGGTCCAGTCCATTTTCATTATAGATGGCACCCTCATATTCGATCAAGCCAACAAGGATAGAACCACCTTCCTGAAAATATTTAGCAGCATGGTAACCCACATTTCCTAAACCTTGAACGATTACTTTCTTACCTTCAACACCAGTTGTCAATCCCAACTTGCTCATATCTTCTTCAATCTTACACGCTTCCTTAACCCCGAAAAACACGCCTAAACCTGTCGCTTCAGTACGGCCTCTTACACCGCCTTGAGAAACCGGTTTCCCCGTTACACAGGCCTGAGCATTGATTTCATTCGGGTTTAATGTGGTATAGGTATCTACGATCCAGCTCATCTCGCGCGCTCCGGTACCATAATCCGGCGCCGGAACATCCGTTCCTGGTCCAATAAAGTTCTTTTTCACCAATTCCGTCGTATATCGACGGGTAATTTTTTCTAATTCATACTCTGAATACTTCTTTGCATCGATTTTCACACCGCCTTTAGCACCACCAAACGGAACGTTTACGATGGCACATTTATAGGTCATTAATGATGCAAGGGCCATCACTTCGTCTTGATCCACCTCCATACTGAAACGGATACCCCCTTTACATGGCAGCTTATGATGTGAATGTTGTACACGGTAAGCTTCTATAACCTCAATGTTATCTCCGATTTTAACCGGAAATCTTACTCGTAATATGGAATTACATGCTTTGATCTGTTCGAGGATGCCAGGAGAAAACTTGGTGAACTTGGCCGCTTTATCAAAATTCCGACCCACTCCTTGAAAGAAGCTGAAAGTTGTGTTTGATTGATTTGACATAAAAATATGTTTTTGTTTATTCTTGGAATAATACTATAAAGTTAGCTCTTTTAATATTTTAATAATAGGCAAGAAAATAAAAACATTATTTTTAAATATATTCTAAAGATAGGGGAGTAAAATTATTATTTAAGCAATAAATTGCCCTAAAAATAAAAAGCTCAAGGAATCCTTGAGCTTTTTATTGATTTACTGTTTCTTAATAAACATCCATCTCCGGATCAAAAGCTTCTTTCCAAGCTAAAATTCCGCCTTGTAGGTTGGATAAATTCGTGTATCCTTCTTGTTCTAAAAGCATAACAGCCTGAGCACTACGCTTCCCTGAACGGCAGTGGATCACCACTGGAATATCTTTTGAAATCTTTTCAGACTCAATCACAACGCCTGACAATGGAATGTTCACTCCATTCAGGTTCGATACCTCATATTCAAAAGGCTCACGAACGTCGATCAACTGAAACTCAACATTGTGATCCATCATGTCCTTTAATTCTTGAACGCTAATTTCTTTCATAGTAAGCTTTTTATCAAATATATAAAATTTAGACTCAAAGGTCCTGCCAATAATATAGAATTTTTGTTAATTTCATCACAAACATTTTATTCATGAAAAAACTATTCTTAGCACTCGTATTTTCTGGCTTTTTATTCCAAATGAGCTCCGCTCAGCAAAAGCAGATTACAAGCACGGAAAATATTTCCAGAATCTTGAATACCCTTGCTTCTGATGATATGAGAGGCCGATCGGCCCTAAATCTAGACGATATTGGCAAAGCAGCTGATTTTATCGCTGCTGAATTCAAAGAAATTGGCCTTAAACCATATGTAGGTGATAACTTCCGCCAATCCTTTCTGGTTAATCGGGGCAGGGTGACTGAACAAAGTGTCACCTTAGCTGATAAAAAATTAAATGATGATGAGTTCTTGATCGTAGGTAATTTAGACGAACCTTTAACAAAAAACACCCCTTCCATTGAAACCATTAAGATTTCTGCTGATGATGATTTTTCCCAAAAATTCAGGGAAATCGTTCAGCAGAACCCAAATAAGGTTGTCGTTTTGGTAGACAAGAAACATGCTCCATTTTTGGCCCGTTTCAAAAGAATCTACAATCGCGAGAGCATTGTAATCAAAGGCCAGGAAAAAGCTGCCGGAAGCCCCAAGGTTTTTATCGTGGCCGATGAATTACCTGGAAACCATGAAATCAAACAGACCCGCAAAACAGAAGAGTTCAATATGTTCAATGTGGCGGCTGTCCTTCCTGGTAAATCTAAACCTGAGGAATATGTGGTGATTTCTTGCCATTATGACCATATCGGTATCTTGCCTGCTGTGGAAGGTGATTCCATTGCAAATGGCGCTGATGATGATGCCTCTGGTACAACCGCGATGATCGAATTGGCGAGGTATTACAAGAAGTTAAACAACAATGAAAGAACCATCATCTTTGTCGCTTTCACTGCAGAGGAAATTGGCATGTTTGGTTCCAAATATTTCTCCAACAATATAGATCCGGAGAAGGTCGTGGCCATGATCAATATCGAAATGATCGGTAAGGATTCCAAATTCGGCCCAAATAGTCTCTATATTACAGGATACAGCGCGTCTGACCTTGGCAAACTGATGCAGGAAAACCTGAAGGGCTCTGCATTTACCTTCCATCCAGACCCATATACCACCCAAAACCTATTCTACCGCAGCGATAATGCCGTATTGGCCGCATTAGGCGTACCGGCACATACCTTTTCTACATCACAGATCGATAAGGACCAATACTACCATACGGTAAAAGACGAGGTAAGTACATTGGACATCAACAATATTAAATCAAGTATTGAGGCCATCGCAACTGGGGCTATAGGAATTATCAATGGAACCCAAACACCGAGTAGGGTTGAAAAACTAAGAGATTAAGGGCTTATCCCATATAACAGGAAAAGACGGTCAATTGACCGTCTTTTCCTGTTATATCTTAGATGGGATTAAATGTTGTTAATCCAATTTCTTGCGCATAATGTAATCATCAAGAACAAATCCATAATAGGGGATATCAATTTCCTGAATTACCTCAAATCCTTGTTTCAGATAAAATTGATAGGCATTGTTCGATCGGTTAACATTTAGTTCCAAGGTCGGAAGCCCTAGTTTCTTTGCCTCCTGCGCTGCAAAATCGATCAGCAGCTTTCCGTAGCCTTTGCCCTGCGTACTAGGTAACAGATAGATCTTCTCGATCCTTAAGAGGTCTTCTTTAGGGTCAACCCCAATAAAACCTACCGGTTTTCTATCCTCATATAGGAGATGAAAAGCTTTATTGTCTTGGATAGCAGTGCTCAATGCCTCCACCGAATACATCTTATCCAACATAAAGGCAATCTGTTCCTTGGAAAGGATGCTTTGATAGGTCGGATACCAGATGGCATGTGCTAATTCATGGATTAACACAGCATCTTCCTGCTTAGCTGGGATGATCTCTGTCATAGCTCTTCAGATATTATAAAATAGGATTCTTGCTGCGGAATGGAAACAAAACCATCATTTATGACAGCATAAACATGATCCCCCAATGATTTTAAGTTCTGTGTTTCGCCCAATTTTCCTTCATTATTTTCAATAAACAAATTAAAGCCTTTAGGAAGCCATTTCTCGTATTTCTTTACAAAAAGTGCTTTCCCTTTGTTGTTGATCAAATTGATGTTGAAATCGCCTAAATAAGGCATGTAATGCGCTATCTCGACGATATCTGTCAAAATATTAACGGCAAAATTGTTTTTCTCTTTTAAAAAGGAAAATAAGGGAACGATATAGCAGTCAGAATAGGGGATAAGGGAAATATGCTCTTCAAGGACATGAGCCTCCAGACCTTGGTTATCTAGGACCACATCGATCTTTATTTCTCGAGCCTTTAGGGATTCGTAATGTTCGGCCAACGTAATAATGGTTGGACTCCACTCCAGAAGTTGGTTTAAATATTCATCAACCAAACAGTCAGGATTTGCGATGAACAAAGCTGGCTCTTGATTCTCTCGAACAATATGATGAGAAGACATAATTAATTGCCTAAATAACGGACTGCAATATAGGACATCAGACCAATACTGGTTTGAAGTGCAGTTTCGTCGATGTCAAAGGTTGAAGTATGTACTGCAGATTGTATTCCTTTGGCTTGATTTCCTGTGCCCAACCTATAGAAACATGCATTTGTTTCTTGAGAATAATAGGCAAAATCCTCTGCTGCCGGCCATAGATCAAGCTCAACAACATTCTCATGGCCAAGATACTCTTGGGCATACGAACGGGAAGCTTCCGTAATCTGAGGTTCATTGATCAGGAATGGATATCCTTTTCTGATTTCAAAATCACAGGTAGCACCCATACCTTCTGCAATGCCAACTGCCATCTTGTGCATTTTCTCATGGGCTTCCGCTCTCCATTTTTCATCAAAGGTCCTGAAAGTACCTTCCAGATAAACCTCTTCAGGGATAACGTTTGTAGCGCCATTTCCAATGATCTTCCCCCAAGATAAAACCGAAGGGGTCCTTGGATCTGCAACACGGCTCACAATCTGTTGCATGGCCGATATGATCTGCGCCGTAATGGCGATGGGGTCAATATTCTGATGGGGTTGAGCTCCATGCCCTCCTTTACCACGAACCGTCATAAACAACTCATCGCAGGATGCCATATATTTACCGGAGCGGAAACCAACTTTGCCGGCTTCGATAAAAGGCATTACATGCTGTCCAACGATCCCTTGAGGTTCGGGATTTTGCAATACCCCTTCCTTGATCATTAAGGAAGCACCTCCCGGTAGCCTTTCTTCTCCAGGTTGGAAGATAAGCTTCAGGGTTCCGCCAAATTCAGGCTTCAATTCATTCAATATCTTAGCCACCCCCAGCAAAGAAGAGGTATGCACATCATGCCCACAGGCATGCATCACCCCGACATTCTTGGAGCCATACGATCTGCCTTCCACCTCAGTGATCGGAAGTGCGTCCATATCTGCTCGTAGGGCAAGCACTTTGTCCGAAGGTAAATCTCCTTTGATCAAGGCTACAACGCCTGTATTGGCCATGGGTTCAAAAGGAATCTCCAGGTCTGTCAGCACTTGTTTGATAAATGCCGAGGTGTTGTATTCTTCAAAGGACAATTCAGGATTCTGATGTAGGAACCTTCTGTTGTTTACCGTTTCTTGAAAGTAAGATTGGGCTAATTCTTGAATTCTTTGTTTTGATATTGGCATGTTGATCCTCCACTATTGCCATGTCCAGACGTCCTCGACAAAGACAAATACATTATTGTATCGGCCGCGAAGCTCTCGCATATAGGCCGTCGCTGCAGAACGGCTAGTAAAGTCGCCTACTTTGACCCTGTAGTTTGGTTCTACATAATCTAGGTAAGCATTGATATCTGAATTCTGGCTTTGGAAACTACGCTGTACATTTTCAGCATCCCTGCGGCTGGAACCAGAAAAGATCTGTACCCTAAAACCACGGACCTTCACACGTGTTGCACGAGATTTGTCAATGGTTTTAGGCTCCAGACTTACCGTCTTACTGGCGGTAGGATTTAAAGCATAGAATGAACGGAATTCTTGTAAAAGTCCGATTAAAGAATCCTTTTCAACAATTACTTTGTTCTCTTGTGCCTTTGATACTGATACGATGGCGAACAGCATCAAGAAGCTAACTATAAATCCTTTGTATTTCATTTTTTAATTAACCTTGTTTTCCGTGACAGTTTTTATACTTCAACCCAGAACCACAAGGACATTCATCATTTCTTCCAATGGCCTGATCCTTACGGATAGGTTGGGTAACTTGAGCTTCCTGCGTGTTCAGGTCCTCTTCAGATACTCCAGTTGGAGAACTTAACTCTTCTTTTGTTTCTTTAACTTTTACCTTTGGCGCTTCTGGGCGTGCTGCTTGAATGTTTTGAGGTTCTTGCTGCTGTCCAGGAATCTCGCCTTTGAACAAGAAGCTAACAATATCTTTGTTCATGCCGGCCAACATTGTCTTAAACAAGTTGTAAGCCTCCATTTTATAGATAATGATAGGGTCTTTTTGCTCGTATCGCGCGTTCTGTACAGATTGTTTCAAATCATCCATCTCACGAAGGTGCTCTTTCCATGCTTCATCAATCAAAGCTAGAACGATGCCTTTCTCAAATGATTTGAATACGTCTTTACCTTTACTTTCTACAGCTTTTTGCAAATTTGTAGCAACTTGAATGCCACGAATTCCATCTGTAAAAGGAACAATGATATTTTCTATCATACCACCACGCTCAGCAAGCACGTTTGTCAATACCGGTAAAGTCTGTTCAGCGATGTTTACAGCCTTGCGGTGGTAGTAATTGATAACTTGATCAAATAATTTGTCAACTAAATTAGGCGCTGACTCACTTGCAAATTCTTCTTGTGTAATTTCAGGATTGATTGCAAATACACGGATCACCTCGATTTGGAATTCATCATAGGAATTGTCCTCTTTTGCCTCCAATACAACATCCTCAACAACATCATAGATGGTATTGTTCAAATCTACATCTAAACGCTCACCGAACAACGCGTTCTTACGTTTGGTATAGATTACCGTACGTTGCGAGTTCATCACGTCATCGTATTCCAATAGATGCTTACGTGTACCGAAGTTGTTTTCCTCTACTTTACGTTGTGCACGCTCGATAGATTTGGTCAACATACCGTGTTGCATTACCTCGCCATCTTCAACACCCATTTTAACCATAAGGTTAGAGATACGCTCTGAAGCGAATAAACGCATCAATGGATCTTCTAGGGATACAAAGAATTGAGATGAACCTGGATCCCCTTGACGTCCTGCACGACCTCTTAACTGACGGTCAACACGACGAGACTCATGGCGCTCTGTACCGATGATCGCTAAACCACCTGCATTGATTACCTCTTGGGTAAGCTTAATATCCGTACCACGACCTGCCATGTTGGTGGCAATGGTTACTTGGCCTGGACGTCCTGCTTCTGCAACGATGTCTGCCTCTTTTTGGTGAAGCTTCGCGTTCAACACGTTGTGTTTTACACCACGTAACTTCAACATACGGCTCAACAACTCTGAAATCTCTACAGAAGTCGTACCCACCAATACTGGTCGGCCTTGTTCTGTCAAGGTCTGGATTTCTTGTGCTACCGCATTATATTTCTCACGTGCCGTACGATAGATCAAATCTTGACGGTCATCACGTTGAATTACTTTGTTCGTTGGAATTTCAACCACATCCAATTTGTAGATTTCCCAAAGCTCTCCAGCCTCTGTTGATGCCGTACCGGTCATTCCCGATAGCTTGTGGTACATACGGAAGTAGTTCTGTAAGGTAATGGTTGCATACGTTTGGGTAGCATCCTCGACCTTTACGTTCTCTTTGGCTTCGATCGCTTGGTGTAATCCGTCAGAATAACGACGTCCGTCCATGATACGACCGGTTTGCTCATCTACAATCTTAACCTTACCCTCATCAACGATATATTGATCGTCGATTTCAAATAGGGTATAAGCTTTTAACAATTGGTTGATGGAGTGGATACGCTCTGCTTTGATTGAGTAATCGCGCATCAACTCTTCTTTCTGTTGAGCTTTCTCTTCGATAGGAAGATCTGCTTTTTCGATTTCAGCAATCTCAGTACCTACGTCTGGAAGGATAAAGAAGTTTGGATCCTCACCTGTAGCAGTGATCAACTCAATACCTTTTTCAGTAAGTTCTACCTGATTGTTTTTCTCATCGATAACGAAGAACAGTTCCGCATCTGCCTTAGGCATATGACGGTTTTGCTCTTGCATATAGTAGTTTTCTACTTTTTGTAGGATCTGACGGTGATTTCCTTCAGATAGATATTTAATTAATGCTTTGTTCTTAGGCAAACCACGGTAAGCACGGAATAATGCCAATCCACCTTTTTCAGGATCGGTGTCATTATCTGCAATTGCTTTCTTCGCTTGGTTCAAAACCGTGTTGATATAGGCTTTTTGAGCATTTACCAACCGTTCGATCCTTGGTTTCAATTGATAGAACTCATGTTGGTCGCCCATTGGAATAGGTCCAGAGATAATCAATGGCGTACGCGCATCATCGATCAATACCGAATCCACCTCATCGATCATGGCAAAGTGCAATTTGCGCTGAACCATAGATTCTTTGGTGTTCGTCATATTGTCACGCAAATAGTCAAAACCAAACTCGTTGTTTGTACCATAAACGATATCGCTCATATAAGCCTGACGACGTTGTGGTGAGTTCGGTTGGTATTTGTCGATACAGTCAACGCTCATTCCGTGGAATTCGAAGATAGGACCGTTCCATTCCGAGTCACGACGTGCCAAATAGTCGTTCACCGTTACGATGTGGATACCTTGACCCGCCAAAGCGTTCAAGTAAGTAGGCAATGTTCCTACCAAGGTCTTACCTTCACCCGTTGACATCTCGGCAATCTTTCCTTGGTGCAACACGATACCACCGATCAACTGTACGTCGTAGTGAACCATGTTCCAGGTAACTTCAGAACCCGCAGCGATCCAAGTGTTCTTCCAAATGGCTTTATCTCCTTGAATGCTAACGTTCGGTTTACGGGCAGCGATTTCTCTATCGAATTCAGATGCCGTAACCTCAATCTCTTTATTTTCTGTAAAGCGACGAGCTGTTTCCTTAACAACAGCAAAAGCTTCAGGTAATATTTCCAATAATACTTCCTCAAGCTTCTTATCGCGATCTTTTGTCAATTTGTCAATCTTGTCGTAGGTTGAAGTTTTTAGCTCCATGTCCTCCGTAGCCTCAGCCTCTTGCTTCAGACTGTTGATTTCATTGTCGATGTCTTGCAAATAGTTGCCGATTCTTTGTTTAAAATCCAAGGTCTTCCCACGTAGCTCATCATGCGTCAAAGCGGATAATTTCTCGTATTCTTCCTTGATTTTATTTACTAATGGCTGTACTCCCTTAACATCTCTTTCGGACTTACTACCAAATAACTTGCTTAAAAACTTTAACATAATTTTCTATTTCTCTATTCGCATGTACAATAATGACTCCAAATCAAATAAGCAGACATTTTGACATTAATCGGGCAAATTTAATTATTAAGGTTGATAACTAATGCTTTCCTGATTCTTTTTTATCAATTATTTTACTAAAAATATGTTTTTCCCCGTACTGGGCACTAAGTTGAGTTCCAGTGCCTTTTCAAACATCTGTCGGATGGCCTTTTTCCCCTCTTCACCTAGGTTTTCGGAATACTGGTTTACATAGAGTTCAATATGCTTGTACATCACCGATTCTTCCATTTCCTGGGCATGCGAACGGATATACTCCAGCCCCGACTTAGGGTGGTCAAAACCAAACCTGACGCTTTCCGAAATCAACCGGTTCACCTTCAGCTTGACCTCTTCTGGCAGCGATCTCTTGATCACGATCCCGCCCAAAGGGATGGCCGAACCCGTGGTTCTCTCCCAATAGTCGCCCAGGTCCACGATTTTGTGCAGACCTTTGTCCATATAGGTAAACCTGTTTTCATGGATGATCAGCCCGATATCGATGCTCCCGTCCAGTAAGGACTGCTCAATTTCTGAAAACAGCATGACCTGCTTGTTCAACAGGCCTGGAAAGGCCAAGCTCAACAAGAAGTTCGCTGTCGTAAATTTCCCGGGGATTCCCACCTTCAGCTCTTTGAATCGTTCGGGTAGATCCTGACCGGCATAACTAGCCAATTCTTTTGCCAGGGACTCATCCTTGCAGATCAACAAAGGTCCTACACCAAACCCAAGTGCAGACCCAGCATCCAAAAGCTCATAGTCCTCCACGGCATACGCAAAGGCATGGTAGCTCAGTTTAGTGATGTCCAGGTCGCCCCGGAATGCCTTGGCATTCAAGGTTTCAACATCATGGTATTCCACGTGAAACTGTAGGCCTTCGCAATCGATCTTGTTATGGATCAAGGCATCAAATATAAAGGTATCGTTCGGACAGGGAGAAAATCCCAATGTAAGTTCCATGTTTTCTTTCAATTTTATGTGATGCTGATGTTCTTGGTCAGCACCAATAGTATCATTCCTAAAAAAGTTGCCAATACCAAACCGTTCCCCAATAGATCCTTTTCCTTTTTATAACTGATCCAACAACCTACTAAATTGATTGCAGCAGCAATCACATATAGACCGGTCGGTTTATCGGGAAAGACCTGGGTTTGGATATTGGTGAATTTCATCGCCAAAAAGGCTATCAATGGGCAAACTAATCCCATTAGCACGCCCACAAGAAGACTGTTTTTCATGTATTAACTGTCAAATGACCAAGAATTCAACTCCGGAATAACATGGTGAGCTGTCATATCAAACTGCGTCGGTACGATGGAAACATAACCATTTATGATCGCATAGGCGTCGGTATCTTCCCCGCGATCCTGCAAGTCAAATTTACCGGTCATCCAAAAATACTCTCTCTTATAGGGGTCCAAACGTTCATCAAACTCCTCAAACCACTTGGCATTCGCTTGCCTGCAGATTTTGATGCCCTTGATATCTACGTTCTTATTTGGAAAGTTCACGTTCAATAGGGAGTTTTTAGGCAGGCCGTTTTTCAATACCTGCTCTGCAATGGTCTTCACCCAGGAACGGGTATGGGAAAAATCGGCATTGTGCGCGAAGTCATCCAAAGAATATCCAATCGATGGGATACCCTCGATAGCCCCTTCCACAGCTGCAGACATGGTCCCTGAATACAGCACGTTGATGGAGTAGTTCAAACCATGGTTGATACCTGACACACATAAGTCTGGTTTCTTTCCTTTAAAGATCTTGTTGACGGCCAATTTGACGCAATCAACAGGAGTACCCGAACATTTATACATCTCAACCCCAGGATACAGGTCTATCTTATCCAGTCGTAAAGGCTTGCCAATCGTAATGGCATGGCCCATTCCAGACTGTGGACTGTCCGGTGCTACCACCACGACATCCCCAATTTCCTGCATAACCTCTAAAAGAATTTTTATTCCTGGCGCCGTAATTCCATCGTCATTTACGACCAATATCGTGGGTCTCTTTTTTGTCATAGTGCTAAGTTAGTAAAATATGAGTTCATTATCAGCCTCCCAAAATCATGAAGATGTTAAAGATTCAATAGGTTTCCATTAAGCCTTCCGTAAGGAATGGATAACATGCCACATTATTCTTTCTACCCATCTGCATGCTGAGGCTATATATTTATCTTTTGACCTTGTTTTACCCTTATTCGAGGCAAAATTGAATTTTGAAGAGGTCTCTCGAATATGCCTCGAATAAGGTCAAGGTAATTCTGCTATAAACAGGCTGCTTTCAAGCTGAAATCCAAGGCCTAGATTTTAGCCATACTCTATAATAGAAGAAGGTCGACATGATGTCGACCTTCTTCTTCCTATTTATTACATTAACCTAGTTTATTCAACCAGTCAATTACTTCTTCTCTGGATTTACCAAGCTTCTGTTGCAATTTGCCCAGTAACTCATCGTCTTTTCCTTCTTCATAGGCCAAATCATCATCTGTCCACTCGGCATATTGTTGTTTGATCTTGCCTTTCAACTCGTTCCATTTACCTTTTAAATCTAATTTATCCATTTTGATTTTCCTCCTTTGATTAATGTGATATATACGATAAACAGGAAGTTGAAAAAATGGTTTTCAAAAATTTATTTTTTTAATAAAGTGAAAGGTATTCTGCGGTTAGGATGAATATAGCCCCTTTTTGTCGATAAAATCGATGACTGCATCCGGGGTGTAAAACTTAATGGATTTCCCCTCCTTGATGGCGTTTCTCAGGAAGGTGGACGACAGTTCCATAACAGGCGTATCGGTCATGCTGATGGATGGATGTTCCTTCAATTCGCCGCCATCATAGCCGGGTCTAGGATAGACCACGATTTTATAGTCGCGAAGCAGGATATCCGCATTCTTCCATTTCAAAAGTCCCTGGAGATTGTCTTCCCCCATGATCAGGATAAATTCCTTGGTCGGATATTTTTCCGTCAAGTGGGTGAGGGTATCTATGGTATAGGAGGGTTGAGGCAATGAAAACTCGATGTCGCTGGCACGTAGTTTATCCGAACCTTCAATGGCCAAATTGACCATTTCCAGGCGATCATACATGTTACCAAGGCTCTTTTTCTCCTTAAAGGGATTCTGAGGGGATACAATGAACCATACCTCGTCCAAAGAAGTATAGTTGGCCATATAATTGGCAATAATCAAATGTCCGATATGGACAGGATTAAAGGAACCAAAGAATAATCCAACTTTACTTTTTGCCATATTATGAATTGATAAAGTCTAATACCAGTTTTTCTGCTTCTGCACAGGCTGTTTCCAGGTCATTGTTATGCAGGATCACATCAAATTTATCGGCAAAGCTCAGCTCATGTTCCGCCTTTGCAAATCGTTCGTTCAATTTTTCCTGGGAATCTGTACCTCTCCCGGTCAATCTTTCTTTCAAGACTTCTAAGGAAGGAGGATTTACGAAAATAGCCAAGGCTTGGTCTGGGAACTTAGATTTCAAGCGAAGTCCTCCAACCACATCGATATCAAAGATCACGTGCTTGCCTTCGTTCCAGATACGCTCTACCTCAGACCGCAGGGTTCCGTAGAATGTTCCTGAGTAAACCTCTTCAAATTCTATGAATTCGTGTTTAGCCACTTTGTGCAAGAAGTCTTCTTTGGAAATAAAGTAGTAATCGACACCATTTACTTCAGCACCGCGGGGTTGACGGGTGCTTGCAGAGATAGAAAATGCAATCTTATCGCTATGCTTTTCCAATAATCTTCTAACGATAGTTGTTTTCCCTGCCCCAGATGGAGCAGAAAAAATAATCAGTTTTCCGCTCATGCTATAGTACGTTTAATAGTTGTTCTTTGACTTTTTCCAACTCGTCCTTCATTTTCACGACAATCTGTTGGATCTGGGCATTGTTGGCCTTTGAACCCAAGGTATTGATTTCACGGCCCATTTCCTGGGAAATAAATCCTAGTTTCTTACCATTGGAATCTTGGCTGTTCAGGGCTTCCACAAAATAGTTGCAGTGGGAGCGAAGGCGAACTTTCTCTTCCGTGATATCTAGTTTCTCGATGTAAAAAACCAGTTCTTGTTCAAAACGGTTCATGTCTACATTCTCTTTGCCCACAGCTTCTTCCATATATTGGTTGATCCTTTCACGGATCAAGGGAATACGGCTTCCTTCAACAGCTTCTACTTCGGTTAGGTATGATAAAATCAAGGAAACACGGTATTCAAGATCCTTTTTAAGGACAGCGCCCTCATCAGCTCTAAAGCTGTTGAACTGTTTTACTGCAGCGTAAAAGGAATCCATCAAGACCTTGCCTTCTTCTTCGTCCACCTCATCATCATGGCTGATAACTTCAGGCATGTTCAGGGCTTGTTCAAAAAGATTGGCTTTGGTATCGCCCAATTGGAAGGCAATGTCCTGCAATTGTCTATAGTATTCTTTTAATAGATCTGCGTTGATACTTGCTGCTTTGGCAGTTTGGTCAACATATTCGGTGCTTATGTTGATATTTACCTTACCGCGTTCAATCAGTTTGCTGCATTCACCACGAAGCACCAATTCCTTGTCTGAAACAGCTTTTGGTAGGCGAAGGTTAAGTTCCAAGAACTTAGAATTTAAGGATTTGATCTCTACGGTATATTTAACGGTTCCGTTTTCAGCGGTCCCCATACCGTAACCTGTCATCGATTTTATCATATGCAAAGGTAAAAAACTTACAGAAAAGAACGAGTCTATTACCAATCATGTTTGGCGATTATCACGCATAAATAGGTTTTATAGGCGGCACCACGCTTTACGCGGGCAAAACCTATGCCTATATCCTTTAAAGATCCGTTCCATTCATCCATGCCCAAAACATGCTTCCTGTGCATAAATCCGGGCGATCCACGGCCAATGATAAAGGATTTGATGCCATCAATGGCGGTTTCGTGGTTGGCTCCGATGGACTCAAAATTATTGGTGCTTTTTTTCTTCAGCCAATCGGGATTTAAGTAATTTCCTGCCTTGTTGATATGGTAATTTGGTCCGTAACCGCTTGGGTCGGTATGGTCGAAGTAATTTCTCCTCGCCATATCTTTGGCTCGCTCCTCAGCTACTTTTGCCAGTTTATCATTCCAGACCAAACGGGTCTGTTTTACATTTCTAAGATTGTTCACCCGAATTTCGCGACCATATTTCTTGGGGTTCATCCGAAAATCATTGAGGTATTGGTAAGCTTTCTTGGCTTCGCGTTTGTCGATCTTGATGTTCTGGGCAAGGATTGGCTGTGCCCAAATGATAAATGCAAATAAAATATATCTCATAGCTGTGTTTAAGGATACAGACTTCAGAAAAAACTCAACGTTTAAACAGCTTTATTAATTTAAGCTGATTTCTTGGCTGTTTTTTCTTTTATGACCTCAATGATAGGGGGCAATAGGGAGATGCCGATGATGGCAAGCACCACGATCGAGAAATTGTTCTTGACAAATGGGATCTGCCCGAAGAAATAACCGCCCAAAAGAAACATCGTTACCCACAGGACACCTCCAACGATATTGTATAGACCGAATTTGGAATAAGGCATCTTGACTACGCCGGCAACAAACGGGGCAAAGGTCCTGACAATGGGCACAAAACGTGCATAGATAATGGTCTTGAGGCCATATTTATTGTAAAAGCTTTGGGTTTTCTCAAGATAGGAGAGCTTGAAGATCTTGGAGTCTTTTGTAAAGACCCGCTGTCCAAAGTGTTTCCCTATTTCATAGTTGACAAAATCACCGATAATGGCCGCGGCAATCAACAGGACCAGCATGACCCAAAGACTAAGGTTTGTTTCAGGTTTTGCGATCAGGGCTCCCATGGCGAACAGGACCGAGTCGCCGGGAAGGAATGGGGTAACCACCAGTCCAGTCTCTGCAAAGATGATCAGGAAAAGGATCAGGTAGGTCCAAGTCTGATATTCTTGGGTAATATCGATCAAATGCTTGTCGATATGGAGAATAAAGTCGATCAGGGTTGAAATTAATTCCATGTTTTCAAATTCGAATTTCCACTGCAAGAATTGCACCAAGCTAATTCTTTTCCTTGAATATGATCCTGAGTCTGCAATAGGGCTATTTAAAAGAAAAAGGAAGCTTACTCAGCTTCCTTTTTCTTTCCGTATTTTTCTTTGATCACCTCAATGATTGGAGGCAGTATGGACAAGATAATGATGGCGAAGACCACTAAGGTAAAGTTGTCCTTGATAATTGGAAGGCCTCCGAAGAAGTATCCAATAAACAAAAAGGAGGTTACCCATAAAATGGCTCCGATAACATTGTATGAAGCAAACTTTCCGTAGGACATTGATCCTACACCAGCTACAAATGGGGCAAAGGTCCTGACGATCGGAACAAAACGCGCGTAGATAATGGTTTTGCCACCGTATTTATCGTAGAACTTCTCTGTCTTTTCTAAATATTCTTTCTTTAGGAACTTATATTTCCCTGAAAAGGCTTTTGGTCCAATGTACTTACCGATATGGTAGTTCACCATGTCTCCTAAAATACCTGCCACCATCAACAATCCCCACATCAAAAAGACGTTCAGATCAGTTTCTGGCTTGGCGATGATTGCGCCAGTTGCAAATAGAAGGGAGTCTCCAGGTAAGAATGGAGTAACGACAAGACCAGTTTCGGCAAAAATGATCAGGAAGAGGATCAAATAGGTCCAAGTCTGATAGTTATTGACGATTTCCACCAAATGATCATCAATATGGAGGATAAAGTCAATTAGGGAATAAATTAAATCCAAAGTTTTGAGCTATTAAATATTGTTCAACATCACTGGCATCACCAACATCAAGATATCTTCGTGTTCTTCCTTGATTGCCGGTACTAATAAACCTGCACGGTTTGGTGTACTCATTTCCAGTACGACCTCTTCACAGTTTAGGTTATTAAGCATTTCTACCAAGAACTTCGCGTTGAATCCGATCTCCATGTCTTCACCTTCAAACTGACAGCTCAATCTCTCGTGTGCCTCATTGGAGAAGTCCAAATCCTCAGCAGAGATGTGCAGTTCGCTTCCTGAGATCTTTAACCTTACTTGGTGTGTAGTTTTGTTTGCAAAGATTACCACACGGCGTAGGGTGTTCAGGAATAAAGAACGGTCTACAGTCAGTTTATTAGGGTTCAAACGAGGGATTACGGCTTCGTAATCTGGATAACGCTCATCGATCAATCTACAGATCAAGTTGATGGTTCCGAATTGGAAGAATGCGTTGGTATTGTTGTACTCTATTGAAACATTCACATCATCCGAAGGAAGAGATGATTTTAATAGAGTAAGTGCTTTTTTAGGCAAAATGATCGATGTTGGTTTATCAGCTCCAACATCTGTGCGGCGATAACGGACCAATTTATGCGCATCAGTAGCCACAAAAGTAGTCGATTGCTCCGCCAATTGCACGAATACGCCTGACATGGCAGGGCGAAGTTCGTCATTGCTTACTGCAAAAATGGTTTTATTGATGGCTTCCAACAAGATCGGTGCAGAGATATTTACGGTAGAAATATTCTCTACGACAGGGATTTTTGGGAAGTCGTCCGCATTTTCACCACTAAGCTTGTATTTACCGTCTCCGGCAGAAATCTCGATAGCTAAAGTTTTGGTATCTACAGAGAATGCCACAGGCTGATCCGGAAGAGTTTTCAACGTCTCGATCAAGATTTTTGATGGCATAGCAACGCGTCCTTCTTCCTTAGCTTCAATCTGAAGGGTGGTCACCATACTGGTCTGTAAATCCGTAGCGGAGATGGTCAGGAGGTTGTCCTTGATTTCAAACAAGAAGTTTTCTAGGATTGGTAGCACCGTGCTGGAGCTGGAGGCGCCACTAATAGCTTGTAATTGTTTAAGTAATATAGATGTAGATACAATAAATCTCATTTCTTTTAGCTAATAGATTTTATTGCAATAATACAGAAAAGAATCTAATTTTTTGCAATTCAAATTCGAGTTCAGCTGCATAAACATTAAAAAGCACTGCATTAAAATTTGTACATTTGTAAGATTAGGTATGCAATTTAAAAATATCGTAGGCCATCAGGCGCTCAAACAACATCTTATTTCAACGGTAAGAGAAAATCGAGTAAGTCACGCTCAACTGTTTCTAGGTCCAGAAGGATCTGGCAGCTTAGCTTTGGCCCTTGCCTATGCCCAGTTTATCAATTGTGAACAGCCGCAAGCCGACGATAGCTGTGGGATATGCCCTTCATGCCTAAAGTACGAGAAATTGATTCACCCTGACTTACACTTTTCTTATCCTTTCTTTGCAAAAAAAGCGGATGAAACGGCAAGTACCCATATGGAAGATTGGCGTAAGGCCTTTCTGGAAAATCCTTATCTGAGCTTGAGCCATTGGAGAAACCAATTGGAAGCGGAAAACAAACAGGCAAACATCAATATCGCCGAAGCGCATGATATCATCAAGAAATTAAGCCTGAAAGCTTTTGAAGCTGAATATAAGGTTTTGATCATGTGGCTGCCGGAATATCTCGATACACAGGGCAATGCTCTGTTGAAATTGATCGAAGAGCCTCCTGCGAAGACTTTGTTCTTGTTGGTTGCCGAAAATCAGGACAAGATCTTGAACACGATCATCTCCAGGACGCAATTGATGAAGGTCAATAAGCTT
The DNA here is from genome assembly GCF_024261425.1 of Sphingobacterium sp. LZ11T8. Taxonomy (NCBI): domain Bacteria; kingdom Pseudomonadati; phylum Bacteroidota; class Sphingobacteriia; order Sphingobacteriales; family Sphingobacteriaceae; genus Sphingobacterium; species Sphingobacterium sp. LZ11T8. Next base: position 857,031 of record NZ_JANBZY010000001.1, read on the forward strand.
TCCCATGAGGAATTGATGCAGTTCCTGATCGAGCAGAAAAATATAGATCCTGTTCGTGCCAATGAGGTGGCTTTTATCGCTGATGGAAACATGCAATCCGCACTGGACCAGCTGGAAGAGTCTTCTAACGAAAACTTTGACCTTTTGATCCGTTGGTTGAGGTGTATCGTGACGGATGCAGGTTTGAACATTATTCAGATCTGTGATGAAGAAATCAGCAAATTGGGCCGGGAGAACCAAAAACTGTTCTTATTGTACAGCATAAATGTGCTCAGACAGATCGTGCTTTTAAACCAAGGGCTAGATCAATTAGTCTTTCTTAAGAATGCGGAATTGGAGTTCGTGAAAAAATTTAGTGAGATCAGCAGCTTGGAAAAGTTGCAGGTTGCTATAGAATTACTGGAAAAAACGCATTATTCTGTGGAAAGAAACGCAAATCCTAAAATATTATTTTTAGATTTATCTTTGCAGTTAGTTTTATTATTTAAATACAATACGTTCCCAGCGGGAACTCAATATATATAATTTTAGACATATGGGATGTGGCAGTTGCTCATCCGGGGGTGGTTGCGGAAGTAAATCACTAGGCACAGTACCAGCAGGTTGCAATAACAACGGTACGTGCATGACCAGCGGATGTAATAAATTGGATGTTTACGATTGGTTAGTCGATATGGACTTGCCATCTAACTATAAACCTTTTGATATTGTAGAAGTTCGTTTTAAAGGCTCAAGAAAGGAGTTTTTTGTAAATACGGACAATTTATACCTTGAAATGGGAGAAATGGTGGTTGTGGAACCTAATACTGGGGGATACGACATTGGCCACGTTTCTTTGACTGGTGAATTGGTAAGACTACAATTGAAAAAGAACAACGTTAAACCTGACGACGTTGTAAAAAAAGTATACCGAAAGGCAACAGAAAATGATGTTGCCAAGTATAATCTTGCAAAGGATCTTGAATGGGAAACCATGCACCGAGCCCGTAATTTGGCACTGGAGCTGGGCTTGTCCATGAAGATTTCAGACGTAGATTATCAAGGTGATAAGACAAAGGCTACCTTCTACTATACAGCAGAAGGCCGTGTGGATTTCCGGGAGCTGATCAAGAGAATGGCGGAAGCTTTCCGCATTCGTATCGAGATGAGACAGATCGGAATGCGCCAGGAAGCCAGTCGTTTGGGAGGAATTGGTTCTTGTGGACGGGAGCTCTGTTGTTCGACATGGCTTACGGACTTCAAAACTGTTTCTACCTCTGCGGCTAGGTATCAGAACCTTTCCCTGAATACCTTGAAACTAGCGGGACAATGCGGTAAATTGAAATGTTGTCTGAACTATGAATTGGACAGCTATATGGATGCCTTAAAGGATATTCCAAACAATATCGATCGTATCGAAACGCATTCTGGTATGGCTTACTTGCAGAAAACAGATATCTTCAAGAAGACCATGTGGTTTTCATATCCACATGCAGAATCGTGGATTCCACTATCTGTGCAGCAGGTAAAAGAATTTGCTGAATTGAACGCACAAGGCAAGAAACCGCAAGAATTGATCGTCCCTGAAAAAGAGGAAATCATCAATGTGGCGATTCCAGACTATGAAAATGTCGTTGGACAAGATAGTTTGACCCGCCTTGACGAACGCAATAAAAAGAAAAAGAAACGCAAACCAAAACGTACTCCAGGTAAGCCTGAGAATGGACAGAAACAAAGTCCTGAACAAGGCAACCAAAAGCCAAAAGCTGAAAATAAGCCACAAAACAATGGCAACAAACAGCCTAAGCCAAAGGAAAACAATGGAAATTCGGAAGCTGGAGAAGGTCAGAAAACCAATAGGAGAAGGCCTCAGAACAAGAATAGACGTTTCAATAACAAAAACAAAGACAATAATTCTGAGGGTTAAGTACTAATCCTATGCATAGAACTGTATTCATAGCTATTGTTGCTCTTTTACTGACCTCCTGTCAGGAAGGGGCATTCTATGAAAGAAATTCCGTTATCCCAGGTCAACTCTGGGATAACGGTTTTAAACCTCAATTTGAGGTAGATGTACAGAATAAACAAGATAAGTACGATCTGTTTATCAACCTAAGGCATACCGCCTACTATCCATATTCCAATTTTTCATTTGGAATCAAACAAAAAGGTTTAGGAATCCTAGATAGCAGTGCCCACTATAATTTCAAGTTAGCGGAAGCTGATGGACGCTGGATTGGCCCTTCTGCCGGTAATTTGTACGAGCAGACCAAACTGTTGCAGGAGAATTTTACTTTTCCGGATACGGGAAAATATGTATTTTCAATCCAACAGAACATGCGTGACAATCCTTTGAGGGGAATAAACGATGTTGGAATCAAGTTAATCAAGAAATAGATATGCAGCTTTTAAGGTGGTCGTTGCTTCCCTTTACCATCCTCTATACCTTAATAATTTGGGTAAGAAACAAGTTGTATGACCTAAATATCCTCTCGTCTAGGACATTTGACATCAAAACTATTGTGATCGGTAATTTGGCGGTAGGTGGAGCAGGAAAAAGCCCATTAACCCAAAAACTTATTGCCCATTTCAAGGACAAATATCGGCTTGCGACCCTAAGCCGGGGCTATGGCAGGAAAACCAAAGGCTTTCGGTTGGTCCAAGTGGATGACCTCGTTGAAAATGTTGGCGATGAACCTTTGCAATTCAAAAAGAACTTTCCAGATATCAGCATATCTGTGGATGAAAATAGGGCAGAGGGCATTGAAATCCTAAATAAAGACCATGACCTGGTCCTGCTTGATGATGCATATCAGCACCGTAAGGTGAAGCCAACCTCTTCTATTTTAGTCTTTGAATACCATTCCATCCTAGAGCCTATTATATTATTGCCAACGGGCCAATATCGAGATACCTTTGATCAGACCAAAAGGGCAGATCTTATCCTCATTAGCAAGTGCCCTGATTATATTCCATTTGAAAACAAATTAAAGATCCAGGAAAAGATCAGGAAACATAACAGCAGGGCAGGCATCTTTTATAGCCGTATAGGCTATAAGGAATGGATTCCTTTAAACAATACTGAATCAGACCATCCTATTTCAAGAAAGACTATCTTACTTATCACAGGGATTGCAAATCCCAAACCACTTGTACAGCACCTAAATAGTCAAGGAATAAAGATTGAGCATTTAAAATTCGCAGACCATCATCAATTTGATGATTTCGATTATAAGGTAATCACAGGACGGTTCGAAAAATTAAATGAAAGCAAGGACGCTATCCTTTTGACGACCGAAAAGGATGCGCAGCGACTGGACCTGAATAAACTGAAAGATATCCCAACGTTTTATATACCAATTGATATTGTTATCGAAAAGGAAATTGAGTTTTTTCAAGAATTAGAAAGTTCGATAGAAAATAAATCATAAGGAACTTATCAATTATCGATAAATAAAAGCTACTTGACATCAAGTAGCTTTTTCTTTTTTGTCACATATTGTAATATTTTTTCAATTCAACTGAAATAATTAGAATTTAACTAGAATCATGCTCCAAACATACGTAGGGCCAATAATCTTTAAATTTAATCACCCTGAGTTTGTATTATTATCTTGTTAAGAAATGTTAAAAAGTAACAAACATGATACAATCATACAATAAAAGATACAATTCGACTGTTATTTATTGTACAGAAACGGAGTAAATAATAAAGTATTAAACAAAAAAATTAAAATCATGAAAAAGTTATTTTTAGCAGTATCCGCAGTATTATTTTCACTAACTCTAACATTTGCTCAGGAAGTAAATCCAGAAGAGAAAGCAAAAGCAACTGTAACCGAATGGACACAACAGTTGAACTTGACAGAAGATCAACAGGCACAAATCTATAATGTAGTACTAGAGCACAAAAAAGCTAAATTGGCTTTAAAGGCAGACACTACAGCAGCAGCTGATGCAAAAGCTACTCAAATTGAGGCTTTGAATTCAGATCTAGACAAAAAAGTATCTGATTTGTTGACTGATGAACAAAAACCATTGTACGCTAAGATTGTAGAAGCTCGTGCAGCGAAAAAAGCTACTATGCCAGAGCCGAAACAAGTACAATAATCTAACTAATATTCATGTTTCATAAATAGAAAAGGGACTGCAGTAGCTGCAGTCCCTTTTCTACTTTTTAAGTAGATGAAAGTAATTGGTAGAAAGTCTTTAGACTATTCGGATAGTATCAAAATAAAAAAGCTTGGGATGTTCTCCCAAGCTTTTCAATTTCTTTCTTTACAATGTGTTTTTTAAGAAGCTTTTAATTTCTTTTGGATGTCTTGCACATAAGTCTTGAATTTCTTATCGGTTTCGATAAGGTCTTCAACTGTTTGGCAAGCATAGATTACGGTAGAGTGGTCACGACCGCCAAAGAAATTACCGATAGATTTCAGCGAAGATTTGGTATGGTTCTTTGCCAAATACATTGAAATCTGTCTTGCTTGTACGATTTCGCGTTTACGGACTTTGGATTTAACCATTTCAACTGGTACCTCAAAGTATTCACATACTAGTTTTTGGATGTACTCCATTGAGATTTCCTTATGGGTGTTCTTCACAAAGTTCTTTAACATCGACTTTGCTAAGTTCAGATCAATCTCTCTTTTGTTCAGAGTAGATTGCGCCAATAAAGAAACCATTGCTCCTTCTAATTCTCGGACACTGTTGTCAATCTGATTCGCCACATATTCCACTACACTTTCTGGCAGCTCAATACCATCTGAGTACATCTTTTTCTTAAGGATGGCCATCCTGGTTTCTAGATCAGGAACCTGAATATCGGCTGATAATCCCCATTTAAAGCGGCTTAACAATCTTTCTTCGAGACCAGAAAGATCCTTAGGTGCTTTATCAGATGTTAAGATGATCTGTTTGCCTGTTTGGTGCAAGTGATTAAAAATGTGGAAGAATATATCCTGTGTTTTCTCTTTTCCAGCAAAATTATGCACATCATCCATGATGATGACATCCATTGCTTGGTAAAAATTCACGAAATCATTGATGGTGTTATTCTTCAAAGAGTCAACGAACTGCTGACAGAACTTTTCACATGACACGTAGATTACCAGTTTATCTGGTAAGTTTCTTTTGATTTCATTACCGATTGCTTGAGCGAGGTGAGTTTTACCTAAACCCACATCTCCATAGACCATCAAAGGGTTGAAAGAAGTTCCTCCTGGTTTATTTGCGACAGCATATCCAGCCGAACGAGCCAAACGGTTACATTCGCCTTCTATAAAATTGTCGAACGTATAATTTTGATTTAATTGAGGATCAACTTGTAATTTCTTTAACCCCGGAATTACAAAAGGATTTTTGATGTTCTTGTTCAATGCAACAGGAACAGGAATTGATTGCTTCTTTCCCTCGGCACCATTTCCATTCGACGGAATGTTGGTGGTGTAAGGTGGGTTAGCAGATGACTTCTCTACAACGATGTTGTATTCCAGTCGGCCTTGTTCACCCAAGAATTTTTTAACTGTTTTTCTGAGAATACCTACATAATGTTCTTCCAGCCACTCATAGAAGAACAGACTTGGTACTTGAATAGTTAAAACGTTTCCTTCTAGACGTACAGCTTTAACGGGCTCGAACCATGTTTTAAAACTTTGCGTTGGTATATTATCTTTTATTACTGCAAGACAACTTTCCCAAACACTTGTACACGTTTTTTCCATTCTGAATTTGTTAATAACTTGAAAACCAATAATTGACAAAATTTCTGTTCATAACTTTTGCCTACAACGAATATGACAAAAAAAAATGAGCTAAAAAATTAAATTGACAAAAAAAAGGTAAGTAACTAAAAAACAACATTTTAATTGTAATTTTTAGCATATTTTGTCCAAAATATTAGTGCAAAATTATTTTATTAACACATATATTTTGATACCCTATTTATAGGAGTTTTTAAAGCAAAAATTAAGCAAGGAAAAATAAATGTGGAAAACTTTTAATAAAAAAGGAAGCCTGTGGGCTTCCTCTTGTAGACGCTTGATTGTCTTTGAAATACCTGCTCTAATAGAGCAATTATCCTACCAAAGTTTCGGTTTTTATGCCTTTTGTTAATTTCCTAACCTGAGCCTCAATTCCAGCAGCATCATATCCACATATATGCCATAATTCTGCCTGCTCACCGTGCTCCACAATACCATCTGGGATTCCCAAACGTACCACCTGAGCCTCGTAATGATGGTCTGCCATAAACTCTAGGATTGCAGATCCAATCCCGCCCGGCAAACAACCGTCCTCTACGGTAATCACTTTGCTATACTTTTTAAATACTTCGTGTAACAAAGCTTCATCGAGTGGTTTTGCAAACCGCATATCATAATGTGCAGGATGGATACCATCTTCACGCAGTTTCAAGATAGCCTTACTGGCTTCATTACCGATATGGCCGAAGGATAAAATAGCTATTTCTTCACCATCACAGATCTTTCTGCCTTTACCGATCGGAATTTCCTTAAACGGAAGCTTCCAATCCGGCATCACGCCATTGCCACGAGGGTAGCGGATGGTAAAGGGGCCTTGATCCGGCAACTGAGCCGTATACATCAGGTTCCGCAGTTCCTCTTCGTTCATTGGCGAAGCCAAGACCATATTCGGAACACAGCGCATAAACGCAATATCGTAAGCACCATGGTGCGTAGGGCCGTCAGCACCCACCAAACCGGCTCTATCCAAACAGAATACCACATTCAGCTTCTGCAAGGCTACATCGTGGATAACCTGATCGTATGCCCTTTGCATAAAAGATGAATAGATATTACAGAAAGGAACCAAACCTTGAGCGGCCAGACCTGCACTGAATGTAACAGCATGCTGTTCCGCAATGCCCACATCAAATGCCCTATCCGGCATTGCCTTCATCATGATGTTCATAGAAGATCCACTCGGCATAGCCGGAGTAATCCCCATGATCTTATCGTTTGTTTCCGCCAATTCCACCAATGAATGACCAAATACATCTTGGTATTTCGGTGGTTGGGGTTTCTCAGAAATAGATTTCTTGATTTCTCCGGTGATCTTGTCAAAAAGACCGGGAGCATGCCATTTTGTTTGGTCCTTTTCTGCCAATGCATAGCCTTTACCCTTTACGGTAACCACATGCAACAACTTAGGACCATTGATATGCTTCAGATCCTCGATGGTTTTCACCAATTTATTGACGTCATGTCCATCAACAGGACCAAAATATCTAAAGTTTAGGGATTCAAATAGGTTAGAGTTCTTCAACAAGGTACCTTTAATGCTCTGCTCGAGCTTTTTAGCCCAGCCATAAGCATTTGGACCCTTCTTGGAAATCTTCTCCAATACGGACACCAAATCATCCCTAAATCGATTGTAACTTTTTGAAGTGGTTATACTGGTCAGGTATTCTTTCATCGCCCCTACGTTCGGGTCAATGGACATACAGTTGTCGTTCAGAATAACCAATAGATTTGACTTTTCGATCCCAGCATGGTTCAATGCTTCAAAGGCCATGCCGCCGGTCAAGGCACCATCACCGATTACAGCAACATGCTGCCTATCGGTTTCACCCTTATATGCAGAGGCAACTGCCATTCCCAAAGCAGCAGAAATGGAAGTGGAGGAGTGTCCTACACCAAAAGCATCGTATTCACTTTCACCACGTTTAGGAAATCCAGAAAGCCCGCCTAAAATACGGTTCGTATGGAATTCTTCCCTTCTACCCGTCAGTATCTTGTGTCCATAAGCCTGATGACCGACATCAAAAATGACCTGGTCATAAGGAGTATTCAATGCATAATGCAACGCTACGGTAAGTTCCACTACACCTAAACTAGCTGCAAAATGTCCGCCGTTTACAGAAACGATATCGATGATAAACTGTCTCAGCTCTTTACAAACCTCTTCAAGTTCCGATTCCTTCAAATTTCGAAGATCAGATGGAAATTGAATTTTTTGTAATAGCGGTCCTGCTTCTACCTGCATAAATGAAAAAATTTCGAAATAAGATACAAAGTAACAATTTATTCTTTTAACTATGGAATATATATACAATTTAATCTGCTGCATTGTTTTGCTTTATTCGAATGAATTCCATCTTTTTATACAAGCAAATCCTTATTTTTGAGCATATTCTATGGACGCGACAAACTACGAGATTAAACTGGCACAGTTCGAAGGACCCTTTGACCTTTTGCTATTCTTTATTGAAAGGGATGAATTGAATATCCATGATATTCCTATCTCTAAGATCACAGATGATTTCTTGGCCTATATCCAACATATGCAGTCCCTGAACATAGAATTAGCCTCTGAATTTATCTTTGTTGCCTCGACCTTGATGCGCATCAAGGCTAAAATGCTGCTTCCACGTCCTGAACTGGATGAGAATGAAAACGAGATCGACCTGAAAAAGGAATTAGTCCAAAAGCTTGTCCTGTACAAGCAATTCAAGGAAATCTGCGAAGAGCTGAAAGATCTGGAGGACCGTAGGTCCAAATTTTATGAAAGGGGAAATACCGAAATCGACCTGAAGATAGCACGTGAAGCCAAGGCTCAGACCATAGATGAGGAACTTTCCAGCTTTGACCTATATAAACTGATGTTGGTCTACGAAAGGGTGATGTTCAATTTTTCCCATCGCGTACAGGATGTCACGCATACCGTAGTGAAATACCCCTATAGCATAGAACAACAGAAAAAAGCGATCGCTGAATTAATTGAGATCAATAAATCAATGGATTTTTCAGCATTGGCAAAGAATTCTGAAAACAAGGTACAGTTTGTCTATAATTTCTTGGCCATCTTGGAGATGTTGCAACAAAAACTACTGGATATAGAAGTAGGCCTTGGATTCAATAATTTCTGGATAGAAAAGAAGGTCTCTTAGTTCTTATTGAGCCTTTCAGCCATAAATTTCTTCACTTCATCCCTATCCTTTAGGTTCTGCAGAGACTCCAGGAGAAAGGCATACTGCTTATCAGACTCCATGTCACGGATAGCCTTTAAGGCCTTCATCCCTGCCTGCATGGCATAAATGCTCTTATCAGCAAAGGAAGCAATCAAATCATCAATTTTATCCTGTTCCAAATAGCCGTCGACCAATCCCAGTTCTATAGCCTTATCGGTCTGGAAAGGGCTTGGGTCAAAACATAATTGCAAAATCTGTTTTTCAGACATGATCTTCTTCAAGCCAGCCATCACCTGGAAAGGAAAGATGCCCAGAGAAATTTCCGGCAACCTAAAATTCAGTTCTTTTTTCGCAAATACATAGGTACAGCCCAAGATATAGAGAAAACCTCCGGCGATGACATCGCCTTCAACGATAGCTATTGATGGCTTACTGAACTGATCAAAGATCTCGCCCAAGGAACGTTCCATATTAACGATAGCAGGATTTGGACTATCCATTTCCGGATTTTGATAGGTCTTGAGGTCCATTCCGGCACAAAATACAGGGCCATTTGCCCTTAGAACCAATACATGGACCTGATCATTGGCTTCCGCTTGCTCCAGGGCATGGGCCACCTCATTGACTGTGGTAGGGGTAAAAGCATTGCGCTTAGCTTCCCTATCCAAGGTCAAGGTAAAAACATGTTCCTTTATTTCGGTTTGAATGAATTTATAATTCATGCTTGATCAAATTTTGAAATCCCTGCATCAGTCCAGACATTGTATCAAAGTTAGCTTTATTGAACCGATCCACTAACAATTCCGAAGGAATATTTCCAACCAGCTCATCTTTGGCAAATGGACAGCCTCCATAACCTAATACAGCTCCTTCAAAGCGTCTGCAACCCGCCGAATAAGCCGCGTCTACTTTCAATAGGGCACTCTCGATCGGCGAATGGAAATGCGCACTGAAAGGAATATCCGTAAATTCCTTTGTAATTTTATGGAACAGGTCCTTGATGCTATCTGGAGTAGCCTCAGAAGTGGTATCAGCAATAGAGAAGTTCTTTACACCAATGGCATTCAGGTTATATATCCATTCCGAAACCAGATCCATGTCCCAATGGTCACCATAAGGATTACCAAATGCCATGGATATATAGACGACCAACTCCTGCTTTTCATTTCTGCCCATGATACCCAAGATTTCCTTGACAGCTTCATAGGCCTGCGAAATACTGGCGTTGGTGTTCTTTTTCTGAAAGGTTTCCGAAATGGAGAAAGGATAACCTAAATAGTCAATTTTCTCCATTTCGGAACCTATTTCAGCACCTCTTTTATTCGCGATGATTGCCAATAGCTTTACCCGATCATCCTTTTCCAGGCCTTCCAATACAGCTTGCGTATCACTCAATTGCGGAACCGCCTTTGGCGAAACAAAGCTTCCAAAGTCTATGCAATCAAAGACCTGGCTTTTTATCAACTGATTGATATAAGCAATTTTCTTTTCTGTTGGAATCTGATAAAGGATACCTTGTATGGCATCTCGAGGGCAATCCACTAGGGTTACCTGTTCTTTATTGTACATCTTTTTTTATCTCTCTTGCAATGACCATGCGTTGGATAGAGCTTGTTCCTTCACCAATAGTACATAATTTAGCGTCCCTAAAGTACTTTTCAGCAGGAAAATCCTTGGTAAATCCATAGCCACCAAGAATCTGTACAGCATCGTTTGATACCTCAACAGCCGTTTCCGAAGCATATAATTTAGCCATGGCGCCTTCTTTGGTCACTTTTTGACCATGATCTTTCAAATCACCCGCTTGTCTGATCAATAGTTCAGAAGCAGTAATTTTCGTAGCCATATCCGCTAAATTAAAACCAACCGCTTGAAAATCAAAAATTTTAGTCTGGAATTGTTCCCTTTCATTGGCATATTTCAATGCACATTCATAGGCACCTCTCGCTATTCCCAAGGATAGGGCGGCAATTGAGATCCTACCTCCATCCAATAATTTCAGGGCCTGCACAAAACCATCACCTATTTCACCGATCAATTGATCCTTATGGATCCGGCAATTATCGAAAAATAAAGAACCTGTTTCAGAGGCACGCATTCCCAATTTATCCATCTTCGCTCCAGCGGAAAAACCTTCCATTCCTTTTTCTACGATAAAAGCAGAAATTCCTTTTTTATCGCCTTTTTCACCCGTCCTAGCCATAACTACAGCTACATCACCAGAAATGGCATGGGTAATAAAGGTTTTATCTCCGTTTAAGATGAAATAATCTCCGTCTTGGACCGCTGTGGTATTCATGCCGCCAGCATCAGAACCAGAGCCTGGCTCTGTCAATCCCCAAGCGCCAATCCATTCTGCCTTAGCCAGTTTCGGAAGGTATTTTCTTTTCTGCTCCTCATTGGCAAAGCTTAGGATATGATTGGTACACAATGAATTATGGGCAGCCACCGATAGACCAATAGAACCACATACTTTTGAAATCTCATCTAAAATGGTAATATATTCTTGGTAGTTCAGTCCAGATCCACCATATTCTTCAGGAACCAAGATGCCCATGAAACCATGATCACCTAAGTTTTTGAATAGTTCAACAGGGAAAATTTGAGCCTCATCCCACTTCATCACATGAGGTTTTATATAGGCATTTGCAAAATTACGGGCACTCTCTCTAACTAGTGTCAATTCTTCTTTAGAACCGAGGTTATACATAATATTATTTTAATTAAGTTTATATTTGGGTTACAAATGTTTCTTACAAATATTATAAAAAACAAATAATATTTTATGATATTTATAATAATTTAATATTTCAGAACCTAATAAATTACATTATTTCAATAAAGCTATGCGAGGCCAATTAGAAGAACTCCAAAGGAAAAGAGAAAAACTACTGTTAGGTGGAGGCTTGGACAAAATCCAAAAACAACACGAAAAAGGAAAATTATCGGCATGGGAACGGGTCCTATACCTATTAGATGAGGATAGGGATTTCACCGAGATTGGTGTCTTTGCTGCCGATGGGCAGTACGAAGAACATGGTGGTTGCCCAAATGCTGGGGTAGTCGTGGTCTTGGGCTATGTTAAGAATAGGTTATGTGTGATTGTATCAAATGATGCTACGGTCAAGGCCGGAGCCTGGTTTCCGATGACCTGTAAGAAAAACCTGAGAGCTCAGGAAATAGCCATGGAAAACCATATTCCCATTATCTATTTGGTAGATTCTGCCGGTGTCTTTCTACCTATGCAAGCTGAAATATTCCCTGATAAAGAGCATTTTGGAAGGATCTTTAGAAATAATGCCAAGCTTTCTTCCATGGGTATCCCCCAGATTTCTGCCATTATGGGTTCTTGTGTGGCTGGTGGTGCCTATTTGCCCATCATGTCTGATTATGCACTGATTGTCGAAGGTACCGGATCTGTATTTTTAGCAGGATCTTACCTGGTGAAATCATCTATTGGAGAAGTCATTGATAATGAGTCCTTAGGCGGAGCAGATACGCATTGTGAAATTTCAGGTGTTACCGACAATAAATATCCGAATGATGAGAGTTGCTTGGATGCCATCAAAAATATAGTGGATAAATTCGGTTCTGAACCTACCTATCAATATTCAAGGATAGAAGCGAAGGAGCCAGAATATCCGATGGAAAAACTCTATGATTATATGCCTGAAGATAGATTGAAGCCCTACAATATGGTTGAAATCCTGAAATGTATAGTCGATAGTGGTTCCTTAGAAGAATATAAAGCAGATTATGGCAAGACCCTGATCTGTGCCTTGGCTCGGGTAGATGGATGGGCAGTGGGCATAGTGGCCAATCAACGGGAAGTGGTTAAGGCCAAGAAACCTGGAGGTTCAACAGAAATGCAGATGGGTGGAGTGATCTATTCAGATTCAGCTGATAAGGCAGCCCGTTTTATCATGAACTGTAACCAACAGAAAATACCATTGCTATTCTTTCAGGACATCACCGGTTTTATGGTGGGTTCCAGGGCAGAGCATGGTGGAATTATCAAGGATGGTGCTAAAATGGTGAATGCCATGGCCAATTCCGTAGTGCCAAAATTCACGTTTATGGTAGGAAATAGCTATGGAGCAGGTAATTACGCGATGTGTGGCAAAGCTTATGATCCTCGATTGATCTATGCATGGCCTACCGCCAAAATAGCGGTAATGAGCGGTGCATCTGCAGGTAAAACTTTGTTGCAGATCCAAGAAGCAGCCTTAAAATCAAAGAATATCAGCCTGAGTGAAGCGGACAAAAACAAGCTTTTACAGGATATCGAAAAGACCTATAATGAGCAATTGAGCCCTTACTATGCAGCCTCCAGATTATGGGTAGATGGAGTGATCGATCCAGCCGATACCAGAAAAATTATTTCCATGGGTATAGAAGCTGCATCGCATAATACAGAGATCGGAAAATACAATGTTGGCGTGATCCAAACTTAGCGGTAAGCGATTGTCAAAATCATAAAATTATAAAAGGAAAGCCTTGTTTATCATAACAAAGCTTTCCTTTTTCTTTTCCTATAAAGCCACTGTACAGTACCTGAAAATTCCATAATCTATAAAATTTTTAATAAATGTGTTTCTGTTCGAATAGAGCAGTTTTTATGGACTTCCTTTTACTCTCATTCGAGACACATTGCGAAAATTCGCAATGTGTCTCGAATGAGAGTAAGGTCAAAACAGGATAATCATAAAAAGAAAGAGCCATTTAAAATGGCTCTTTCTATAATATTTTAATAAAGAATTTTATGCTTATTCTTGATTTCCAAAGGCATTCCAACCTTGGGCTTTGATTTCATGTACATTACCTGATTTAGAAACCATGGTACATCCTTCGGCAGCCTCTGTAATATGACCGATAATGCTGATTTCCATATTGTTTTTCAGCTTATCATAGTCACTTTGCGGTACAGTAAACAGTAATTCGTAATCCTCTCCACCACTCAGAGCACATACCGTAGGATCCAGACCAAATTCACGGGCAGTTTCATAGGTCATTGGATCGATAGGGATCTTTTCTTCATATAATTTACAACCTACATTGGAAGCTTTACAGATGTGTAATATCTCCGAAGCCAAACCATCAGAAACATCGATCATCGCATGAGGCTTAACAGCTAAAGAAGCCAGTAATTCAACGATATCCTTTCTTGCCTCAGGTCTCAATTGACGCTCGATAATATAATCCTTTCCTTCCAGATCAGGCTGTATATTAGGGTTTTCCAAAAAAATCTGTTTTTCTCTTTCTAGGAGTTGTAAACCTACATAAGCACCACCCAGATCACCGGATACACAGATCAGGTCACCTTCTTTAGCAGCAGAACGGTAAGCAATGTTATCTGTTTCGGCATAGCCAATACTGGTCACGGAGATCACCAAGCCTTGGGTTGAGGTACTGGTATCACCACCAATCAGGTCCACATTGTAATTCTGGCAAGCCAATAGTGCACCCTCATAGATTTCTTCAACGGCTTCTAGGGGAAACTTAGAAGATAATCCAATGGAAATGGTCACTTGGCTAGCGATTCCATTCATGGCATAAATATCACTCAAATTAACTTGTATAGCTTTGTATCCCAAGTGTTTAAGCGGAACATAGCGTAGGTCAAAATGTACATTTTCCAATAATAGATCGGTGGAAATCAACGTTTTCTTATTGGAAAAATCCAATACGGCAGCATCATCACCAATCCCTTTAACAGAACTGGGTTGGGTCAATACTACAGATTGGGTCAGGTGATTGATCAGACCAAATTCACCAATTTCGTTTAGGTTGGTTCTATCGCTATTTTCAAATATGCTCATGTTATAATCCTAGTTTTGCGGAAAGTTCAAGCATGCGTTCAATAGGTTTTTGCGCACGTTGAATGATATCTTCATCTAATGTAATTTCTGGTTGTTCGTAGTACAGGCAGTTATATAGCTTCTCTAAGGTATTCAATTTCATGTGCGGGCAATCATTACAAGCACATAAATTGTTTGGAGGAGCAGGGATAAATGTTTTCGAAGGACTGGCCTTTTGCATTTGGTGCAAAATTCCAGATTCAGTTGCTACGATATAAGTGTCGGTTGGATCCTCGATGGTAAATTTCAACATCCCAGAAGTAGAACCTATATAATCGGCTTGCGCCAGGATATGGTCTTCACATTCTGGATGGGCGATGAATTTTGCATCTGGATACTCAGCACGCAGGGCATCGATTTTTTCTTGGGAGAAAATCTCGTGGACCATACAGGCACCATTCCAAAGGACAAGGTCACGACCTGTTTTTTTCTTCACGTAATCCCCTAGGTTGCGATCTGGACCGAAAATGATCTTTTGATCGGCTGGAAGGCTTTCCACGATCTGTACGGCATTGCTGGAGGTACATACGATATCTGAAAGAGCCTTCAATTCAGCAGTACAGTTCACATAGGTAATCACTAAATGATCCGGATATTTCTCTTTGAATTTAGCAAACAAATGTGGCGGACAACTATCTGATAATGAACAACCTGCTTTTAAATCTGGTAACAGCACCTTTTTGGAAGGTGATAAGATTTTAGCGGTCTCTGCCATGAAATGCACACCAGCAAAAACGATGACATCAGCATCTGTTTTAGCTGCTTGTTGAGATAGACCTAGACTATCTCCTATATAATCTGCTATATCCTGGATTTCAGACTCTTGGTAATAATGTGCTAAGATAACAGCATTCTTTTCCTTCTTAAGTCTTTCAATTTCTTTGACCAAATCTAGGTTAGGATCTATTGCAACATCAATATATCCCTTAGCCACTAAGTCTGTTTCAAATGTTGTATTCATTTGGTTTTTCTAAGTTGATTCCTGCCTGTTTGACTTTCTAACATCACAAAAGTAAAGAAAGAAAACGAAACGAAATCCACATTCCCTTTTTTCAATAAATAATAATCTTTTTTTTAAAGAAGAATCTTGTTGTTTATTAGTCTGTGGAAAATGGGGATAATTCAGGTGATTTTTATTTTTTTTAGTGGATGTTCTATAGTTATTCACAACTTATCCACAGGTTGGGAAGGGTTAAGTGCTGATTTTCAATACTGTCTTTTTTCGGCTTTTATTTTTTGCATATTTTTTTGTGAAATGATAGTTGTGTGTAAGATGTTAATATTTCGGTGATATTGTCTTAATATTTTGGTAATAGATGTGTGAAAATTGCTAGTATTGTGGAAACATAAGAAGTTTTACATTTTAATTCACGAGTTATTTACACGTTTTGCACATATTTTGTTAATTTGTTGGTTCAGTAGTAATTAACCGTAGCATCTACAATATACATTCAATGCTGGATAGAAAAGTTGATTTTTTGATAATAGGTTCGGGTATCGCCGGATTGAGTTTTGCACTTAAAGCTGCGAAGCTTGGAAAAGTACTTATCGTGACGAAAGCCAATGAGGATGAGTCGAATACGAAATATGCACAGGGTGGGGTAGCTGTAGTCACGGATGAAGGGGATAGCTTTGATAAACACATTGAAGATACCTTAATAGCGGGAGATGGATTATGTGATGCACATGTTGTGGAAAACGTGGTGAAAGAAGGTCCGGAACGTATTGCGGAGCTTATTTCTTACGGTACTACCTTTGATCGTGAGGATTCTGGAGAATATGACCTGGCCAGGGAAGGTGGACATTCTGAACATAGAATCCTTCATTATAAGGACATTACGGGCTATGAGATTGAACGTGCTCTTTTAGAAAAAGTACATGCTGAACCTAATATAGAGATGTTGACGCATTATTTTGCCGTTGACCTGATTACTCAACATCATTTGGGTGTACATGTGGATAAACGTACGGAAGATATCAAATGCTTCGGTATCTATGCCTTTAACACCGAAACGGGACATGTTGAAAAGATACTTTCCAAAATTACCCTGATGGCCACAGGCGGTGCAGGGCATATCTATTCCACCACTACTAATCCGACTATTGCGACAGGTGACGGAATTGCTATGGTGTATCGGGCTAAGGGAAAAGTTAGGAATATGGAATTTATCCAATTCCATCCAACTGCCTTATATAATCCTAAAGAATATCCTGCATTCCTGATCTCTGAAGCTGTACGTGGTTTCGGCGGAATTTTGAAAAGGGTTAATGGTGAGTCTTTTATGGAGGAATATGATGAAAGAGGATCCTTGGCTCCACGGGATATCGTAGCCCGTGCGATCGATTCAGAAATGAAAAAATCGGGTCTTGATTATGTCTATTTAGATATCAGACATCGCTCTAAATCAGATATTTTATCGCATTTTCCAAATATTTACGAGAAATGTCTTTCCATTGGTCTGGATATGACCAAAGACTTGATTCCAGTTACTCCTGCAGCACATTATCTATGTGGAGGAATCATGGTCGATGAATATGGTGCAACTTCTATCAATAACCTTTATGCCTGTGGAGAATGTTCTTCAACGGGACTTCATGGCGCTAACCGTTTGGCTTCCAATTCTTTACTTGAGGCTGCTGTGTATGCCCATAGAATTTTCCAGGATGCGAGTAAACATATTGATAGCATTGATTTTCAGGATCATGTACCCTCTTGGGATGAATCCAATACCCAGTTATTGAACGAAGATATCCTGGTGACGCACAATCTACGTGAAACACAAAAGTTAATGAGTGATTATGTAGGGATCGTGCGTTCGGATTTCCGTCTGGAAAGGGCCATGAGACGTTTAGGATTGCTACATGAGGAAACAGAGGCTTTCTATAAGAATACCAAGCTTTCCGTTAAACTTTGTGAGCTGCGAAACGTTATTCAGATAGCTTATCTTGTTGTAAAATCAGCTATGCAGCGCAAAGAGAGCAGGGGACTGCACTATACTACGGATTATCCTAAGCATGCTGATGTACTGGAAGATACCATTCTTTAATTTTAAGTTTTAAACGCTTTATGGCCACGATATTACCTGTTAAGGACAAATACCCCATCATTGAAGAAAGCAGCTTTATAGCGCCTAATTGTACCATTGTTGGAGATGTGACTATCGGTTCACATTGTTCGGTTTGGTTCAATGCTGTGGTACGGGGCGATGTGAACTATATCAAGATCGGGGATTATTCTAACATACAGGATAATGTAACCATACATGGGACCTATGAAAAGAATGGGACAGATGTTGGTAACTATGTTAATATCGGTCATAACGCTATCGTACATGGTTGTTTCATAGATGATTATGTGTTGATAGGAATGGGGGCAATCGTGATGGACAGGGCCCACATTCAATCGAACGTCATTATTGCTGCAGGTGCGGTGGTATTGGAGAATATGGTTTGTGAGTCTGGTTACCTTTATGCTGGAGTTCCTGCTAAAAAAATTAAGCCGCTCACGGAGGAGCAGCTTAATCTATTGAAAAAATTACCGCACAATTACGTGCTTTATTCGTCTTGGTTTACGGATTAATTTGGGTTTTATTTGAATGATACATCTATGGTTTCATTCTGTTCCCAATTTGCCCGTATCGTAAATGTTCGATCTAAATACCAGATGGGTTCTGCCTGTCTTTTTTGATAGACATCGCCAGCATCCCATTTACCATTTTTATTGCTATCCTCAATCAGCCTTATGCTGTATTTACCGCCTGGATATTTAATATATCGTAAGACATGGTCGGGTGGGAGAGGGCGTTTATCAAATAGTTTTTCCTTGCTTTCATCGATCAGTTCCACCAAATAATCTGTATTATCCTTCAGACCTGTGAAGGTTAGGTTGATGTCGCCGTAATTCTCGGTTTCATTCAGGGTAAACTGCGATTTGAATTCCTTATTTGTCTCGTCGAATGGACCTAAAATGGCACCTTCCTCCAGCACCAATTCGTAGTTCTTGTTAGGTCTCCAATTAAATCGGATGTGGTACATTTCGCGGTTTACCGAATCTTGTTGTAATTGGAAATTTCTACGTGAAACAGAATCTTCCTTGATCAGTACCTTATTTTTATCAATGGATGCAATTGGGTAGTCCGAGCTCAATTCTATGTGTTTTACGCGATCTACCTTATTGCTGATATTTAATTTTGGAACAATGCTATTGTCTACTTTTATGTTTCTAGCTTTTCTAAGGTCAATAGTGTCCAAAGGAATATTTCTTTCGCTTACTTCCAATTTCAGGGAATCAAATTCCAAATTTTCTAGATAGATATTACCGGTATCTTGGGTAGGTTTAAATCTTACCATCTTATTGGCATCCAGTTCATTAGGTGATAATATCCTAATATTACCCTCCTCCAGAGGCCTGTTAAAGGTCAATAGGACCGAACCATTATTATCTACTTTTTTCTCTAAGTTCCTGAAAACCTGCGCAGTACCCTTTGTATATTCTAGCTGTATGCCCGAGACATTCTGGTTCAGAAAAATACTGTCCTGCTGAAAGCCGATCCATTCATCATTACCGTTATAGATCTTATCGTTGTTCATATCCTTCAGTGCATATACCCTATAGGTATCTTCACGCAGGTTGCTGAACTTGAAATTTCCAGATGAGTCGACTGTTGTATAATAGGAAGCTTTTCTTTTTCCAAAAATGGTGTCTCGGCTGCTTGGGATCAGGATGGCGATGACTTCCTTGTCTTTTTCCAGATTGAAGTCTTTGGTATAACCATTCTTGACCTGTCCGGAGATACTTAGGGAATCGAGTTCATCCCCTGTCGCAAAAACGTAATTATAATTGATGAACGGATTACCTTCATTGAAGTCGACCAGACCTTTTCCAAAGTTAATGGTGTAGGTGGTGTTGGCTTCCAACGAATCCGGAAGTTCGATGATGAATCTTTTTTTCCTAACCTTATAGATGGGTTGAGTTTCGACATCTGGGGAAATGTTAAATTCTTTTCCTGGATTTACCGTTTTGATAAATTCATCGAAGGTCATCTCGATCACTTTCTCTTTGAAATTTTTCGAGAGGTTAGGAGGGGTTACCCCCAACAGTTTTGGAGGTAAAGAATCTTTTGGGCCTCCGGTAGGTTTTTGCATGTTGGCACATTGCACAAAACTCAATGCCAAGATCGTAGCAAGACCTAAAAAGATTAGATTTTTAAATAAAGCTATTTTTAGTTGATTTAACGGATTTTTATCTTTTTTGGATACCTGAGTCATAAAATTTAAAATAATGTCTTAAATCGCTTTATTTACGTTCGTTATTTTATTGATGTAATATACTGATATTCAGTTAATTAACTCATATGTACCATTAAAACACTGATATCGGCCGGAGATACACCTGAAATTCTTGAAGCTTGACCTAAAGTTCTTGGTTTTACTTTCAAGAGTTTTTGGCGGGCTTCAATAGACAGTGAAGTTAATGAATTATAGTCAAAATCAGGATTGATTTCTTTGTCTTCCATTTTCTTCATCTTGCTTACTATCTCCATTTCCTTTTCAAAGTAACTATCGTATTTCACTTTGATCTCCGCCTGTTCGATGGTGTCGGCGTCAAAGTTTGCAATGTAATTTGCAAAGTCCTTATCGGCTTTGATGAGGTCTTCGATTTCAACTTGTGGTCTGCTCAAGATTCCGAAGAGTCTAGATTTTTGTGCAATCGGACTTGAACCTTTTTCTTCCAGGATCGGGTTCATCTCTGAAGTTCCGATAGAATTATTTTTTAGGTAGTCAACGATGTCATCGGAATTCTTGATTTTAGCATTGACCTTTTCAAGTCTCTCATCCGATACTAATCCTAATTTATGTGCCATTGGTGTCAAGCGGATATCGGCATTATCTTGTCTGAGCAGGAGTCTATGTTCAGCTCTTGAGGTGAACATTCTATATGGTTCATCTGTTCCCTTTGTTACCAAGTCATCGATCAAAACTCCGATATAGGATTCCGATCTTTTTAGGATCAGTTCGTGCTGATCGTTTATTCTTTGGTGTGCATTGATCCCTGCCACGAATCCTTGTGCAGCCGCTTCTTCGTAGCCGGTAGTTCCATTGATTTGGCCAGCAAAGAAAAGGTGTTTTACGGACAGTGTTTCTAGGGTCAAGTCTAACTGCATAGGAGGGAAGTAGTCATACTCGATGGCGTATCCCGGTCTATACATTTTTGCATTTTCAAATCCTGGGATCAATTGCAATGCTTTCAGTTGTACATCTTCTGGGAGAGAGGTCGAAAAACCGTTGACATAGATTTCTACGGTCTTGAATCCTTCAGGTTCTACGAAGATCTGGTGTCTTTCACGTTCTGCAAATCTGTTGATTTTATCTTCGATGGAAGGGCAGTATCGTGGGCCGAGACCTTTGATCCTTCCGGTGAACATCGGAGATTTTTCGAATCCTGTTTTTAAGATTTCATGTACTGCTGAGTTGGTATAAGTGATCCAACAACATCTTTGTTCCTGTGGAATTTCTACATCGGTATAGGAAAATCTTCCACGTGAATCATCTCCCCATTGTTCTTCCATCAGGGAGTAGTTTAAACTTCTTCCGTCCACACGTGGGGGAGTTCCAGTTTTCATCCTTCCTGATTCGAAACCTAGGGAGACCAATTGTTCGGTCAGTCCCGTTGCTGCTTTTTCACCGGTACGGCCACCGCCAAATTTCTTCTCGCCCACATGAATGACACCATTTAGAAACGTACCATTTGTCAGGACGACTGCATCTGCATTGATGCGGATGCCCATTGAGGTGACTACACCTTTTGCTCTTCCATTTTCTACGATGACTTCTTTGACGGTATCTTGCCACATATCCAGATTGGGAATGGACTCCAGTGTCAGGCGCCATTCCTCCGCAAATCTCATTCTGTCGTTTTGGGTTCTTGGGCTCCACATCGCTGGACCTTTTGATTTGTTCAGCATGCGGAATTGGATGGTGGACTTATCGGCGATGATTCCGGTGTATCCGCCCATGGCATCGATCTCGCGGACGATCTGTCCTTTTGCCACTCCGCCGATGGCGGGGTTACAGCTCATCTGGGCAATGACACCCATGTTCATCGTGATGAGTAAAACCGATGAACCTAAATTGGCAGCTGCTGCTGCCGCCTCACATCCGGCATGGCCGGCTCCAACTACAATAACATTATATTTATTAAACATATATCTTTCTCTAGTTTCACGTGAAACTCTTCCTCTGCTGATTTTAGTTTCACGTGGAACGCTATATAAACTCTGCTAGTTCCATCCATCTCTCGGTCTTCTCGTCGAGAGTGGTTTTTGTCAGGTCGATCTCCTCGGCTATCTTTTGGAGCTCTACGTGGTCGGTCGTTTTCGACAGGTCTTCGGTCAGGTCGTTGATCTTGTTTTCCAGGTCGGCGATTTCTGTTTCCAGTCCTTCGAATTCTTTTTGCTCCTTGAAGCTCAGCTTCTGTTTCTTCTCTTCTGCCTTTGGCTTTTCAATTTTCTTTTCTGGTTTCTTGTTCAGCTCTTCCTGTTCCAATTTGAAGTCGGCATAGTTACCATTATAGATTACGATGTCGCCATTGCCAGGAAAGATGAAGAGCTGTTCGGTCAACTTGTCGATCAAGTAACGGTCGTGTGAAACCAACACCAAAACACCCGGGTAATTTTCCAGGAATTCCTCCAGTACATTTAGGGTGTCGATGTCCAGGTCATTGGAAGGCTCATCCAGAATCAAGAAGTTTGGGTTCGCCATCAGGACACGCATCAACTGCAATCTCTTCTTTTCACCTCCACTCAATTTGCTGACAAATCCAAATTGTTTTTCGGGAGGGAAGAGAAATTTTGTCAATAGTTGGGAAGCCGTAATGACTTCTCCGTTTTTCATTTCTATATAATCCGCAACATTCTTTACAATGTCCAGTACTCTTTCGTCCGATTTAAAGGATAGACCTTCCTGTTTGTAATATCCATATTTGGTTGTCTCCCCGACAGAAAGTTTTCCTTCGGTCGGTTGGATACTGCCGGTAATCAAATTGAGGAAAGTGGTCTTGCCGCTACCGTTCTTTCCGGCCAAACCAATTCGGTCTGCCTTCTTGAAAGTATAGGAGAAAGGGGAGAGGATCTTCTTGTTCGGAACGGAGAAACCTGCACCTTCAATTTCCAGGATCTTGTTTCCCTGTCTTGAAATCTGCATGCTCAGTTCTACCTGGTCTTTCTTGCGAGGACCCTTGGATTTTTCCTCAAGATCGTAGAAAGATTCTATCCTGGCCTTTGCTTTTGTACCGCGGGCTTGGGGCTGTCTTCGCATCCAGTCCAATTCCTTTCGCCATAGGTTTCGGGCCTTGTCAGCTGCTAGGATCTCATTCGATTCCCGCTCGGCTTTCTTCTCTAAGAAGTATGCATAGTTTCCTTTATAGATATAGACCTGTCCTTTGTCAAGCTCACGGATCTCGGTACAGATATTATCTAAAAAGTAACGGTCGTGGGAAACAAGGAGGACGGTCTTGCTACCGGTGGTCAACAACTTTTCTAACCACTCAATGGTTTCAATATCCAAGTGGTTGGTCGGCTCATCCAGAATATAGATATCGGGTTCATCGATCAGGAGTTTGGCAAGAGCCAAACGTTTCTTCTGACCACCGCTCAAGGAGTCTATTCGTTGTTCGAAATTTGTTATCTGGAATCTGCTCAGGATGGTCTTGATGTTGTTTTCATATTCCCAAGCATTGAGCGCAGTCAGTTTTTCAGTGACATCAAGGAATTTTTTAGAGGTAACATCCTCATTATCAATTAATTCCTCATATTCCTTGATTAACTGTTGTTGTTCGTTGTCTGCGCTGAATATAAAGTCATTGATGGTCTTGAGGTCAGAGAAATCAGGATCTTGGGGGAGATAGCCTACCCTCAAACCCTTTTCTTTCACAACCTTACCTTTATTAGGAATGACAAGCTCTGCCAATATTTTCAATAAGGTTGATTTTCCTGTTCCGTTGATTCCCACCAATGCTACTCGATCTCCCTTCTGTAAGGCAAAATGAAGATCGGTAAAAAGCCATTTATCATTATAAGAATGGCTAACTTGTTCTGTGCTTAAAATACTCACCTGATATCTTGACGTAATTATCCAAGCACAAAATTATTAAATATTTGTTACTACTTAACTTTTAATATGAAAAGTATACAGTTAGTTGACCTAGATATCGGTCTAGTTGAGACGGTAGTTAGCGATTAGATTGAATCTTGGGATATGTACATGGAAGATAGAATTGTCCATTTCACGGATCATCTCATAATATCCTTCCATAAAGCCCATGTCACTTTTTAAATTACATCCTGAAACATATTGGTGCATTTCCCCCGGTGCGAGTATGGGCTGTTCCCCAACGACTCCATCACCATCAACCTGCTTGTTCAGGCCAATAGAATCATAAATATTCCAATGACGACGCACCAATTGAACGGTGTATTCACTCAGATTCTCAATGGTAATCCGGTAGGCGAACATGAAGTGCTCGTTTTCCGGATTTGAGTATTCTGATTGATACGTCGACTCAACCGAAATCTTAACTCCTGAAGTTGTTTGTGTTGTCATAGTCAACCAAATATATATATTCTGATCATTTACACAAAAATAACCTAATTATGCATTACCTAAATTACAATTAATAGACAAAAAATAATCATAAGTGTTTGAATTAAAGTAACAAACAAAATAGCTTTTTGAAAAAATGTAAGAAAAAATTTCACCATTGTAATTACATAAATAACGATGGAGTCTGTAAATCTGTATAAATTAATCAGCAAATGATTAGGTTTGTAGCATGGCAAAAGGCAATTTATATCTTCTACCTGTTCCCTTAGCTGAACACGCCGACCGCGCATCCTATACGCTGTTGCATCTGGACATCATCAATCATATCAAAGAATATGTGGTGGAGAACGAAAAAACGGCAAGAAAGTTCTTAAAGGAAGCGGGTTTGAAAATCCCTCAGAGTGAATTGATCATCCATGATTATGGAAAACATAGCCGAGAGAAGATTAACTATAATCTTGTTTTCAAGGCGGTGGAACAAGGATCTGATATCGGTCTTATGTCAGAAGCGGGCTGTCCGGGGGTTGCCGATCCAGGGGCAGATGTTGTTTTTGAAGCCCATAGAAGAGGGATTAAGGTCATTCCTTTGGTAGGACCGAGCTCGATCCTTTTGGGTTTGATGGCGTCGGGATTTAATGGACAGAATTTTAGTTTTAAAGGCTATCTCCCCATTGATAAAGGGGATAGATCAAAGGCAATCAAGGATCTGGAGTTTGTGAGCAATAAGGAAAGGAGTACCCAGATCTTTATCGAAACTCCATTCAGAAACAATCAAATGCTTTCGGAATTACTGAAATCACTTAAACCACAATCCCTTCTCTGTGTAGCCTGCAACGTAACGGGAAAGGATGAATACATCCGCACACAAAGTATTGCCGATTGGAAAAATACGACAGTAGATTTACACAAGAAGCCATGTATATTTTTATTATTTGCTCCATAAAATTGTATTTTTATAGTTCATGAAAAAACTTATCCTGATTTCCTTTCTATTCCTATGCTTCCCTTTTATCCATTTGAGGGCTCAAGAGGCGACCTATGTCTTGGTGCATGGGGCTTGGGGTGGATCCTGGCAGTTCAAGAATACGGCTGAGAGGTTGGAAAAATTAGGAGCTAATGTCTATCGGGTGAACCTGACTGGATTAGGGGAAAGATACCATCTTGCAAACCCGGAAGTGGATCTGAGCACACACATCAAAGATGTAATCAATACTATTTTATTTGAAAGATTGGATTCGGTGATTTTGATGGGCCATAGTTATGGAGGAATGGTGGTAACAGGGGTGGCAGACAGCATTCCTGAAAAGATCAAGAAAGTGTTATATCTGGATGCTTTTGTTCCTGAGGACGGCGAAAGTGTGGCTGCATATTTCAAGGATAATCCGTCGGGTTCATTGTTGAACAGTAAGGATGGTACCTATGTATATCCATCTTGGGTGAAGGACACGACCGAATTCCCTAGGGATGTTCCGCATCCTTTGGCTTCTTTAAAGGAGATCATCCAGCTCAAGAACCCCAAGAGACTGCAGATTCCATCAACCTATATCCTGACTTTCGAATCGTCGCAAGGAGGGGCAGAGAAGGATTCTTTCTACTTCTTTTCTACGAGGGCAAGAAAATACAATTGGAAGGTGATAGAGATGGAAGCGGACCATAACCCGCAAATACACAAGTTAGAAGATTTGGTCACGATATTAAATAATGAAAAATAGATGAACGACGTACTTTCTCCCGAATTGACAGCCGAAATCGAAAGAATCAGTATCTTTTTTGTAGTCGTTATCCTTATTATTTGGGCACTTTTTGCCAATACGGTGAGGAATACCTTGAAATTGATTTCCAAAGAAAACCAATGTATCCTGCCAAACCAAGCCTGGTTTTTGGTCGTTCCGTTTTTTAATATCTATTGGAACTTTGAAGTAGCCAGAAGGCTTTCCTATTCCCTAAACAATGAATTTTTTGACCGCAAGATAGCCGTAGAGGACAACCCTTCCTTAGGGGCTGGTATGACTTATGCTTGGTCATTTTTGATATATAATTTCCCTTTCCCTCTTTTTTGGAGGATACTGGGGATGATCGTTAGTTTCGTTTATTTCATCACCTATTGGTTTAAGATCAATCAATACCGTGTATTGTTGATGGAACACAACAAGTGGTTGGAAGCGGAAGCAGAGAAAAACAACAGAAATGAGAATTAAAGAGGTAATAGAACATCTGGAGGAATTAGCTCCATTAAATTATCAAGAAAGCTACGATAACTCGGGATTGATCGTTGGAGACCCCAATCAGGAGGTCAGCAAAGCCCTGATATCATTGGATTGCACCGAAGAGGTCGTTGATGATGCAATTGCCAAAGGCTGCAACCTGATTATTTCTCATCATCCTATCGTGTTTTCCGGACTGAAGAAGTTCACCGGAAGGAATTACGTGGAAAGAGTGGTAATCAAAGCGATCAAGAACAATATTGCTCTATATGCGATCCACACCAACCTAGATAATGTCGTTGGGGGTGTGAGCAGCAAGATGGCCGATAAACTTGGATTAGAAAACCAGGCTGTCCTTCGTCCAAAGGGAGGGCTGTTAAAGAAACTGGTCGTATATGTACCTAGGGCAAATGTTGAAGAAGTGAGACAGGCATTGTTTGATGCTGGCGCTGGCGCAATCGGTGATTATGATCAATGTAGCTATAATACAGCAGGTTATGGTACTTTTCGTCCATTAGAAGGAGCAAATCCTGCTATTGGTAAGGTAGGTGACCAGGAGCGCGTCGAAGAAACAAAGATTGAGGTCATCTATCCGGCTCAAGCGGAGCGGAAGATCTTGGTTTCCATGCTTGCCGCACATCCCTATGAGGAGGTTGCCCATCAAATCTTTAACATTGAGAACTCTTTTTCCTATGTAGGATCAGGAGTAATTGGAAATTTAGAGGAGCCCATGGAGGAGTCAGAATTCTTGGCTTTCCTAAAGGACCGAATGAAGCTGAACGTCATCAGGCACACGAAGACCTTGGGCAAGAAAATAAGCCGAGTAGCGGTTTGTGGTGGTGCTGGGGGCTTTTTGTTAGGAGACGCCAAGCGCTCGGGGGCAGATATCTTCATCACTGCCGATTATAAATACCATGAGTTTTTTGATGCAGAAGGCGAAATAATCATTGCAGATATCGGACATTTTGAGAGTGAGCAATTTACCCAAGAATTATTGTTAGATATAATTCAGAAAAAATTTGCTAACTTTGCTGTCCTATTGACGGAAATAGACACAAATCCAATAAAATACTACAGTTAATGGAACAAACCGTAGAACAAAAACTAAAAGCTTTATGGGCGTGGCAATCAATCGAAACACAGATTGACAAAATTCGCCAAGTACGTGGAGAACTACCTATCGAGGTAGCTGACCTTGAAGATGAAATCGCAGGTCTAGATACACGTATCGAAAAAATTCGTAATGAGCTGGACGAATTAGAAGATTCTATTGTGAAGCGCAAAAACATGATCAAAGATGCGCAGACAGCAATCAAAAAATACGAGACACAACTAAACGAAGTAAAAAATAACCGTGAATACGATGCAATTTCTAAAGAGATTGAAATCCAAGGGTTAGAGATTCAAGTTTGTGAGAAACGTATTCGTGAAGCTGAGTTCGAAATCAAAAACAAAACTGAGGCTTATGAAGCAACAGCGAAGAATGTAGATTTCAGCAAAGGTGAATTGGATGCTAAAAAACAAGAATTGGAAACAATTACGTCGGAGACTCAAAAAGACGAAGACAAATTGGTTACAGAAGTAGAGAAATCAGAGAAAAACATCGACGATCGTCTTCTTAAAGTGATCAAGAAATTACGTAAGTCCTTCCGTAACGGGTTGGCAGTGGTATCTATCGAGCGTGATAGCTGTTCAGGTTGTCATAACAAGATTCCACCTCAATTGCAATCGGAAATTCGCCAAAGAAAGAAAATCATTATCTGTGAACACTGCGGTAGGATTTTAGTTGACGAAGAAATTGCGTCTGAAGAAGCATAGTCCTTAAAAAACTATATAGTGAACGCCAGCACATTGTGCTGGCGTTTTTTATTGTCAAACAATTTATCCCACGGTCTTCGAAATATTTTATTGGCCAGAGACCATGGGCTCCAAATTATCCCTATTAATTCCTATTTTTATCCAACACACCAATTTATCACTATGCTGAAAAATGTTTTTTCCATTCTTGCATTAGCTGTCAGTCAAATCAGCTTTGCTCAAAATAGCAATGAGACCTTATTGTTGAGAAATCCAAGCATTAGCCAGAACCATATCAGTTTTGTTTATGGGGGCGACATCTGGATTGCCGATAAGAGCGGTCAGAATGCACGCAGACTTACCGTCAACCCTGCTGTAGAACAGAACCCAGTTTTTTCTCCAGACGGCTCCAAAATAGCTTTTACGGGAAACTATGATGGAAACACCGACGTATATGTAATTTCGATACAGGGCGGTGACCCACAGCGCGTCACGAGCCATCCTTCTGCAGACGTCCTAAGGGGTTGGTTATCCAACGATGAGGTTTACTTCACGACGCAACGCGAACTGAATTATTCACTTGGAGCAAGATTATACCGCAGTAAAATCAATGGTTCTGTAGATTATCCCTTGCTGATGCCAGAGGCAAATCAGGGATCTCCATCTGCTGATGGTAGGTATTGGGCCTATATCAAGAACGGGGATCCTACCGAGAGGGATCGCGTGGCATTTAAGCGTTATCGTGGTGGGGGTATGCCGTCGATTTGGATCTTCGATACCCAGAGCCATGATGTACAGGTCGTACCGGGCGAGAAATGCAATGACGTTAAACCTCTCTGGCTGGGCGACAAAGTTTTCTTCCTGTCGGACCGAGATAAGATTGTCAATGTTTTCAGTTATGATGTCAAATCAAAACAGGTAGAAAAATTAACCAATTTTACTGATTACGATGTTCGCACATTGCAGGGAAGGGGCAATGAATTGATCTTCGAACAGGCCGGCAAGCTGCACTTATTGAATACTACCAATAAATCAAGCAACCCGATTTCCATCAACATCAATGCCGATGCCTTATCCAAGCGAGGACATTATGTCGATATGAAAAAAGATATCCGAAATTTTGAAATATCCTCAACCGGACAAAGGGCACTTTTTGAATCAAGAGGAGAGATCTTCTCGGTGCCTAAGGAAAAAGGTGATGCCCGTAATATTTCAAGTTCGCCAGGGTCACATGAAAAGTATCCAGCATGGTCTCCAAACGGGAAATGGGTTTCTTATATTTCAGATAAGAACGGAAAATACGAACTGGTCCTACGTGATCAAAAGGGCATGGATGAACCCAATTATATCAGTTTAGGAGGCAGTAACTTCTATTTCCAACCGACCTGGTCGCCAGACAGCAAGAAATTGTTCTATACAGACTCCCACTTAAATCTCTATTATGTGGATATTGACTCTAAGAAAGTCACCAAAGTAGATGATGATTACCTAGGGTCCCATACCGGACGTAATTATAATTATTTCCAATCCAGCTGGTCACCAGATTCGAAATGGATAGCCTATATCAAGACCCTTAACAATGGTCAGAATGCGGTTTACATGTACAATCTGGATTCCAAGAAAACACAACAGGTTACCGACGGAATGAGTGAGGTTACCCAGCCAATCTTTACCAGAGATGGTAAATACCTGGTGTTCTCAGCGAGTACCAATGTGGGGTTAACCAATTCAGGTCTGCACATGACTGCTTATGACCGTGATACCGAATATTCGCCTTATGCTTTTATCCTATCCAGCGATTCCCCTTCCATCTTCAAGAATGAAAGCGATGAGGAAACCGTGAAATCGGAAGGTTCAAATGAAGAAAAGGACAAAGAAGACAAAAAGGACAGCAAAAAAGATAAAAAGGGTAGCTCCAAAAAAGAGGATTCCAAAGAAGAAGAATCCAAGGAAACTATCAAACCGATCAAGGTAGATTTTGAACAGATCAATAATCGCATCATTCCCCTTACCATTCCAAAAGGTTCTTATGCATTTGATGGATCGGTTGAAAACATGTTGATCTATAAACGAGGAAGCAACCTATATGCTTATGACCTGAAAAAACTTGAAGAGAAAACCATTGTAGAAAATGCAAACGGTTATTCGATCAGTAGCGATGGTAAGCAGATGATCTACAGCAACAAGGACGGGTATTACATCGTCGAGGCAGGAAAGAAGCCCGCTGGAGATGCAGGTAAGCTGAAATTGGACGATATCAAATTACGTGTTGAACCTTCACAAGAGTGGAACCAGATCTTTAATGAAGTATGGGCCATGCAAAAGGACTTCTTCTATGTAGAGAATATGCATGGTGCAGATTGGGCTGCCGTGAAGACGAAGTATGAAAAATTCCTTCCTTATGTCAATCACCGTTCCGACCTGAGCTATCTGTTGAACGAGATGTTAGGGGAGTTGGTTGTAGGCCACAGCTATATCTATCCAGGAGACGAGCCTAGCGCCCCATCTGTAAGCTCAGGTGTATTGGGAGCAGATTTTGTAATAGACAACAATCGTTATAAGATCAAGAAAATCTACAATAGAATGGATTGGAACCCATCATTCAAAGCCCCACTTGCCGAACCAGGTTTGGGTGTGAAAGAAGGTATGTACATTCTGGCCGTAAATGGAAAAGAATTGACTGCAGATATGGATATCTATAGCCTATTTGACTTCACCGTTGACAAACAGATTGGCCTGAAGGTAAATGATAAGCCTAGCTTAGCAGGAGCCAAAGACATTACCGTTAAGCCTATTTCATTTGGAAACGAGGTCGCTCTGAGACGTCAGTACTGGGTAGAAAACAACCGCAAAAAGGTGGATTCATTAAGCAATGGGCAGATTGCCTATGTCTACATGCCAAATACAGGCAGAGAAGGCTATGTGTCCTTCAACCGCTATTACTTCTCTCAAATGGACAAAAAAGCCCTGTTGCTGGATGAAAGAAATAACGGCGGAGGATCAGTGGCCGATTATGTCATCGATCTATTGTCGAGAGAATTGATTTCAGGCTGGGGAATCCGCGATGGTAAGAGCTTCACTACACCTGGAAACGGGATCTTTGGTCCAAAAGCTATGATCATCAACGAATTTGCCGGTTCAGGTGGTGATATGATGCCATATATGTTCAGGTTCAAAGGCCTAGGTAAGCTGGTCGGAAGGACCACCATGGGTATTTTGGTCGGTATTTCTGGCTATCCGCAGCTATTGGACGGCGGAATGGTTACTTCGCCAAACTTCGGAATCTTCGATCTTAACGGTAATTATATCATTGAAAACGAAGGTGTTGCTCCTGATGTTTTTGTAGAGCAGATGCCGAAAGAGCTTCTTCAGGGCAAGGACCCGCAATTGGAAAGAACTGTTCAGATCCTTTTAGAGGAGATGAAAACCTATCCGTATAAAGAGCTTAAAAAGCCTGCGGATCCAATCCGGGTAAATTAAAAAATAAAGGAAAGCCAGGGGGTAACTCGTGGCTTTCGTTCTTTTTACTGATTTAAAAGAGTATTTTTGAACATGTTAATAGAAATCTGGTCCGACATTATGTGTCCTTTCTGTTATATCGGAAAGCATCACTTTGAAAAAGCGCTTGATTCATTTATTTTTAAAAATGAGATTAAGGTAGAATATAAGAGTTATCAATTAGACCCTAACTATCATTATCAAGATGGCGATAGCACGTATTCCTACCTGAGCCGCTCTAAAGGCATGCCAATGGAGCAGGTCAAGGAGATGACCGGGAATGTGGAGCAAATGGCAAAAAATGCGGGAATCAACATTGATTTTGCAACAAATATTCCTGCCAATACTTTCAAAGCACATGAACTGATTCATTTTGCGGCTACCCAAGGTAAAGGTGCTGAAATGAAAGAACGCCTATTCCAGGCACATTTCTCCGGCGGGCTGAATATCGAAAAGGATGAGGTATTAGTATCCTTGGCAGAAGAAATCGGATTGGATAAGGAACAAGCCAAAGAGGCGCTGAACAGCGATCAATATGCTTATGAAGTCAAACAAGACCTTGCAGAGGCACAACAGATCGGTATTCGTGGCGTTCCATTTTTTCTTATTGACCGTAAATATGCGGTATCTGGCGCTCAACCGGTAGATGTTTTCGCTGAAGTTCTAGAAAAAAGCTTTTCAGAATGGAAAGAAAAAAATCCACCCATTATTTTCTTTAAAAGTGATGATTCTGCACCGAGCTGTACGGATGATAAATGCGATATTTAATCTGATATGAACAGCCAAATGTTTGAACCCAAAAAGAATTCAGCTTGGATGTCAATGATGATCCTTTTGGGATTAACATTTGCTTGCGCCTTTGCCGTTCAAGTCATAGTCATTGTTGGCATATTAATCAGTACAGGAGATATTAAAAGTATGCTGGAAGGCGGAGGCACCTCCATCTTTTCAGAAAACGTCTATGTCCTGTACACGATATTGGCGGCAAGTAGCATTTCTACCTTTTTATTGCCCTCCGTATTCCTACAGATTAGCGAGAAAAACCAATACCGGTATTTCCCATCTGAACCTTTCCAGCTTAAGAACTATCTAGTCCTTATTTTCTTGTTTCTGTTGGTCTGCAACCCCATGATGGAGCTGGTGAGCCGTTGGAACATGGACATGAAATTGCCGGATTTCTTAGAGAAGACGGAATTATGGATGCGTTCTCAAGAAGACCAAATGAAGGAATTGACGGTACAATTGGTCATGGTGGACAGTGTCGGTAAGTTGATGATGAACTTGCTGGTCATGGCGGTCATTCCGGCCATTGTGGAAGAATATTATTTTAGGGGCGCTTTGCAGAACATTTTAGTTAGGCTCTTTAAGAACGTACATGTGGCTATCTGGGTTACGGCGATTATCTTTTCTGCCATTCACGTGCAGTTTTATGGTTTTTTCCCGAGAATGTTATTGGGCTTGTTCTTTGGCTATGCTTTTGTGTGGTCCAAGAATATTTGGGTACCGATATTTGCCCACTTCCTGAACAATGCCTCGGTGACCATCATCGCATTTGTATATACGAGAAATGGAAAGACCTATGAAGACCTGCAAAATGCAGATCCGTATACCATCCCTTTTTATATCAGCAGCATCATTATAAGTGTTGCCATCGCTTTCTACTTTTATAAGATTTCGAACCAAAAAACTAAATCAAATGAACTCAAACTGGACTAAAATAAAAGTTTACAACCAAGCCTTTGAGGCTGAAATTGTAAAAAATATGCTTCTTGAAAACAATATTCCTGCTGTGGTATTAAACAAAAAGGACTCATCCTATCTATTTGGTGTGGTGGAACTGTATGTGGAGCATGAAAATGCAGACAAAGCAATGGAATTGATAGGTTCATTTGGAGACGAAGAGGAATAAATGAAAACAAGAGCTATTACAGGATTTTTCTTTGTGGTTGCATTGGTATGTGCCACGATTTTTAACCAATATGTTTTTGCCACATTCTTCAGCATTGTGGGTATCCTTTCAGCAAGGGAGTTTTTCACCATCTGTAAAACAGAGGAAACAAAACCCTTAATGGGCTTAGGGATATTGACGGCAACAGTGCTTGCAGCGCTGTCTTCTGCCTATTTCTTGGGCGTGTTGGAGCTGAAATACCTGATGTTGGCTTTGCCACTCTTCTCCCTGTTGTTTATTTCATCTTTATACCTAAAAAGAGAAAAACCCTTTCATGATATAGCCTATACCGTATTGGGAATTTGGTATGGCACAGTTCCATTTCTGTTTTTCATAGGACTGGGCTTCTTAAAGGGAGATTTCAATCCCTATATTCCTATGGGATTCCTGATCATACTATGGTCTAATGATACCGGCGCTTATCTTTCTGGAAGGGCATTAGGAAGAACAAAACTGTTTGAACGGATTTCCCCGAATAAAACCTGGGAAGGGTTCATCGGTGGGGTTATCCTGGCCATGGGGGTGGCCTACAGTTTGGAGCACTTCTTTGGAAGCTTGTCCAAAATAGAATGGATTGCCATTGCAGCCATCATCGGAATCTTTGGAACATTGGGCGACTTGGTCGAATCCATGCTGAAAAGAAGTCTTGGAATCAAGGATTCTGGACAGATATTACCCGGTCACGGCGGCTTTTTAGACCGTTTTGATGGGCTGTTGATTGCCGCACCTTTAGTCTACGTACTGCTTACTTTATTATAGAAGAACATGAAAATAGAAAAGTCAACCTTCGATTTTCTAAACGACCTGAAAGACAACAACAACAGGGAATGGTTTCAAGAGCACAAGCCTGAATATGAGGCCGCATTGAAAAATGTCACTGAGTTTATTGAGGGGATAATCATGAAGCTTTCTGAGCTTGATCCACATATCAACCAGGAGATATCTGCAAAGAAGTGCCTGTTCCGAATCTACAGGGATGTCAGGTTTTCGAAGAATAAAGATCCTTACAAATCATGGTTTGCCGCTGGGATATCTGTTGATGGCAGAAAATTAGCAGGACCAGAATATTATATACATATCGAACCAAACGGCACTTTCATTGCCGTAGGCTACTGGCGTCCCGAAAAGCACCATTTGGATGCAGTTAGGCAAGAAATTGACTATAATGCCGAAGAGCTATTCAAAGCTTTGGAAAAAGGGGGCTGGAAAACCGAGGATATGTCTGCTGAGGATAGGTTGCAGAGACCTCCGGCAGGATATGCCGTCGACAACGAGCATATAGAGCTCCTGAAGCACCGAAGCTTCATCTTGTCGACTAACCTGAGCAGAAAACAAATGGAATCGCCTAAAGCCTTAGATACGGTAATTGAGCATTATGCCAGTATGATTCCTTTCAAGGAATTCATCCATCAGGCAATCGATCAATAGGGTAGACTGATCTTACCCATGCAAACTGCAGGGGAATCCTTGATATTGGAAACAGATTGAGGATCTCCCGCCAAGGTTTCATTCGCCAAAACGGCAAACAAACAAGCTTCCTTTGCGTCAGGATCTAAACCAAGGGCCTCAAAAGATTCAACACTCTCAGGGAATTCCTCCTTTAACTGCTCCATCAGCAAGGGATTGTGCAATCCACCACCACTGACATATATCTTCAAGTTCTCCAGGCCTGTTGTGGCTTTTTGTATGCCTTTTACCATTGTTTTTGCCGAGAAACTGTTAAGGCTGGCCATAATATCCTCATGACTTAGTTGAGGAGAACCGATCTTTTCCAGGGCATTATCCA
Source organism: Sphingobacterium sp. LZ11T8 (assembly GCF_024261425.1). Classification (NCBI taxonomy): domain Bacteria; kingdom Pseudomonadati; phylum Bacteroidota; class Sphingobacteriia; order Sphingobacteriales; family Sphingobacteriaceae; genus Sphingobacterium; species Sphingobacterium sp. LZ11T8. The sequence goes on from NZ_JANBZY010000001.1 coordinate 892,627, forward strand.
GGTAAGCCAGGTTAAACAATTCGGGACCTGTTGTTTTGGGGAAGTCAAGGTTCAAGAAGGGTTCGCTTTCCAGCTCATGCAGTAAATCCAAATTGGTCTGACCCTTTTTGGCCGTTCCAGCATCTTTATCCATCTCAACCCCGAAATGCTTCTCCATATATTGGTTCATCATCGTGTTTCCTGGGCCCAGATCTGTCGCATAGGCCTTTAGTCCTGAACCTAAAGCCGGAAGAAAAGTGAAATTGGAAATGCCGCCGATATTTAATAGGATGCGGTTTTCAGTTTCCGAAGAGAACAATAGGTAATCACCATAAGCCGCTAAAGGGGCTCCTTCGCCACCAGCAGCAAGGTGTTTTTGCCGAAAATCGGACAAGCAGATGATGCCAGTCCTTACCGCCATGTGGTCCCCATCGCCCAATTGCAGGGTACTGTTTGGCAAAGAACGATCATGGGTCAATGACTGCGGAGCATGAAATACCGTCTGCCCATGGCTAGCGATGGCATCAACTTCAGAAACCTCCATGTTCCATTTCTGGAGGGCCTCCAAAACCAAAGCTGCATGTACCTCCGCGATATAGGGATTAAGCCCACAAAGGATCTGTTGGTCAATGTTTCGTTGAGCAAATATCTTACGGACCCAAGTCCTGAATTCAGGCTTATAATCCATCGTTTCAAAGGCCAGAAGTTCAATTTTACTATGGTTTCCATTTCCTTGAATTTTGCATAGGGCAATATCCAGCCCATCCAAGGATGTTCCGGACATCAAACCGATGATCAGACGATGGTCTTTCTGCGCTATTTCAGCTAATTTGGCAATGCTAGGGTTCATAGGATAAAAATACAATAACTTTTGTATTCTCCTTTCTTAATCCTATTTTTGGAGAAATACAAATAGAAAAGACATGAATTTTCCTTCAGAATTAAAGTACACCAAAGATCACGAATGGGTTCGTGTAGAAGGTGATGAAGCAGTAATTGGTATTACGGACTTTGCTCAAAGAGAGCTTGGTGATATCGTATTTGTTGACATCAACACAGTGGGTGATGAGGTAGCAGCAAATGAAGTGTTTGGTTCAGTAGAGGCGGTTAAAACTGTTTCTGATCTATTTATGCCAGTTACTTCTACTGTATTATCAGTAAACGATGCAATCGATGCAAACCCAGAATTGGTTAACTCTGATCCTTACGGTGAAGGTTGGATCATCCGTGTTAAATTGAACAATGCTGCTGATGTAGACGGGTTGATGTCTGCAGATGACTACAAAGCTGAAGTTAACGCTTAATCTAGCAATAAAACATAAAAAAGGCCATTTAGCATTGCTAAATGGCCTTTTTTAATGATATTAATATCTTATTTAAGGACGGTCATCGTTATATCCGAAGTTACTTTTTGTCCTTCTACGTCCATTTGCATTTTGATGGTAGCCGATTTGGTAAACAAAGTTTCCGTGTCTGCAATATAGGTACTGCTCATTGTTCCGATTTTAGTATCTGAATCATTGAACATTTCACCGGTTGTCTCCACTTGGTATCCTTCTGCAGTTTTCCCAACATATTTATTGATCGCTTTGGTCTTGATTCCTTTGTTTGTCGACTCCGAGGTCCAAGTATCACCCGGTTTTACCGGTTTATCAGGGTAGGTGGTGGTCATGGCAAAGTTTTCAAAACTGCTATCCGTTCCTTCAACCCCTTCCATACTGATCATTTTTCCTTTGTCTGACGTAATAATGGTCATTTTTTTGCCTAGCAACTTTTCAAACTGAGCGGCCATGATTGCGGCCGTAGGGTCATCCGAAGGTTTTTCAGAATCATAGCTGATGGTCATCATCCCAGCATCCATATCCACCTTAATGGCGTCTGTGGTGTTTTCCATGGTATAGTTCGGACTTTCGTATTTAGACACATTTATGGTGCTTTTCATTACCATATCCATGATCATGCTCTGCTCTCCTTCAATATCCATTTTCATGTTGGTAACGGACTTAAATGGCTTGTTCAAAGGCATCTTCATAGTAAAATCAACTTCCTGAGCTTTAGAAACTAATGCTGCTGAAGTAAGTAGGAAAAGGATCAGTAATTTTTTCATTCTTTTGAATTTAGTTCTTTAAAAATACTATTTTTTTGCAGAACACAAAGTTTTCAGTGCAGAAACTCTATAACAAAAAGCCCCGGTATTTTCATACCAGGGCTTCCATTATCTTGTATTTCTTATTTTTTGATATAAGAAACTTCTTTTACCGCTTTAACCACTTTCGCAATACTTGGCAATGATGCCTCAACTAAAGTAGGTGCATATCCTAGAGGAACGTCAGCTGAAGTAACACGAATTACTGGAGCATCTAGGTAATCGAATGCATGTTTTTGAACGTGGAAAGTAATTTCAGAAGAAATTGAAGCCAAAGGCCAAGCTTCTTCTACGATTACTAAACGATTTGTTTTCTTAACAGATTCGATGATGGTAGCGAAGTCGATTGGACGTACCGAACGTAAGTCGATCAATTCCACACTTACACCGTCTTTCTCCAATTCCTCAACTGCTGGAATAACAACACGAGGAACCATCTTACCGAATGAAACTACAGTTACTGCAGTACCTTCTTTTACTACATTTGCTTTACCGATAGGCAAGTAGTATTCCTCTTCAGGAACCTCGCCTTTATCACCGTACATCTGCTCAGATTCCATGAAAATAACTGGATCTGGATCGATGATCGCTGATTTCAACAATCCTTTAGCGTCGTAAGGGTTTGAAGGAACAACCACTTTCAATCCTGGTGTATTCGCATACCAGTTTTCAAAGTTTTGAGAGTGCTGCGCACCTAATTGACCAGCATTACCGGTCGGACCTCTGAATACGATCGGACAAGAGAACTGACCACCACTCATTTGGTGGATCTTTGCCGCAGCGTTGATAACTTGGTCAATAGCAACCAGTGAGAAGTTGAAAGTCATGAATTCAATGATCGGCTTTAAACCGTTCATCGCCGCACCCACGCCGATACCTGCAAAACCAAGCTCAGCAATTGGAGTGTCAATAACACGTTTTGCACCAAACTCATCAAGCATACCTTGACTTACTTTATATGCACCATTATATTCAGCGACTTCCTCGCCCATTAAAAAGATTGTTTCGTCTTTACGCATTTCTTCGTTCATCGCTTCACGAAGCGCTTCTCTGAATTGTATTTCTCTCATCAGTATTACAGATAGTGAATTTTGTTTAGATACGCAAAAATACTATTATTTCTCGAATTTTCGTAGTGGCATTGTACTATTTTCGATGTAAATGGGTCTACACAATCGATTTACAAAAGGGGTTTTTGATCTTGTAGAGCAATTAGGAACCGCTGTAGCCAAGAATTCAGCTCATTTAGCGCCAAAGGGATGTTCCAATTTTCTACATTTCTCTTTTCCACTAGGTTGGAAATTGACCGTACTTGGACACAAGGAATCCTCAATTTATTCGCTGCATAGAAAAAAGCAGCACCTTCCATGCTTTCCAATATGTTCAAGCCATGCTCCTTTTTGATCCTGTCAATGCTGTTTTCAGATCCGTGGGACTTATTGACCGTAATGGCATCCACATAAGGGATTTCATAAAACTCGGCAGGCAAGGCTTGCTCGGGTAAGCTTTCTACAAAGATAGATTGGCCAAAGCCAAGGCTATCGATCGGGATAAAATCCTGATCATTCTCAGCTCCAAACTCAAAAACCTGGTCGGTCTTGATCTTCAGCATTGCCCCTAGTTTATGATAAGGGTTAAATGTTCCGGCAATACCCACGTTGATCAGCAGGTCATAGGATTTCCCCTGAAGGTATTGCCCCAAAGAAAAGGCCGTGGCGACCATACCAACGCCAGTTACCAAATAATCTGTCTTCGTTTCTATAAATGTGGGAATGGATGCGGCTATTTCTAGTTCCGTTGCTGCTACTACGAGAGTTTTCATATATGTGGCTCAAAGTACTAATTTACGGTAATTTACTTTATCTTTGTCATTATGATTTATATAACACGACGCGAACGCTTTAATGCTGCCCACAAGCTCTATCGTGAAGACTGGTCACTGGAGGAGAATGAGCGTGTTTTCGGTAATTGCTCAAACCCAAACTGGCACGGTCATAACTATGACTTATTTGTGACTGTTAAAGGCCTGGTCAATCCTGAAACAGGGTTTTTGATCGACCTGAAGTTGATGAAGGATATTATTATCAGAGAGGTTATTGACAAATTGGACCATAAGAACGTCAATCTGGATGTAGATTTCATGCAAGGAAAAATGGCATCTACCGAGGTGATTGCCATTGAAATATTCAATATCCTAAAGCCTTTCTTCGAAAAAGAGAAAGTGTTTTTGCATGCAGTCAGACTCCATGAAACCGAAAATAATTATGTCGAATACTTCGGCGAATAATTCACCTAAAAACCAATCTTAGAATGAGCAAATTTCAACAATTTGAAGAAGAAGAGCAGGACGGTTATTTAAAGATCGACCAATACAACGAAAAGAATGTTGAACGAATTGCAGAACATTATACAGATATTCTTCAAGCCCTGGGCGAAGACCCTAAGCGTGATGGATTGATCAAAACACCTGAACGTGTAGCAAAAGCCCTTCAGTTTTTAACCCATGGATATGATGTGGATGCTGCTGAGCTATTGCGCAGTGCAATGTTCGAAGAAGAGTACAGCCAAATGGTGGTTGTAAAAGATATAGAGGTCTATTCCATGTGTGAGCACCATATGCTTCCTTTCTTTGGAAAAGCCCATATTGCCTATATTCCTAACGGCCATATCGTAGGCTTGAGCAAGATTCCTCGTGTTGTGGATGTATTCGCTAGGAGATTACAGGTACAGGAAAGATTGACCAATGAAATCCGTGACTGTATCCAAGAGACCCTTAAGCCAGCGGGTGTTGCCGTTGTGATTGAGTGTAAACATATGTGCATGGCGATGCGCGGCGTGCAGAAACAGAACTCTGTAACCACCACTTCAGCATTTACCGGTGCCTTCCAAAACGATGTTACCCGATCTGAATTCCTGAGGTTAATTACCGCTTCTTTAGGATAAAAGAATAAATAAGATAAAATTAAGGCCTGGATTTACGGAATTCAGGCCTTTTATATGAACAAAAAAGGCATCCTATTTCCAATAATTTCCATTTAGGATAGGAGATTTTTTCACGATTTCAGCTTGACTTTACCTTGGTCTCATTCGAGACACATTCCGAATTTTCCGAATGTGTCTCGAATGAGACCAAGTCCATACCTAGAGCATATCCTTCATCCAAAAAAATTATCGAATGTCGTTGAGGAAGGGTTGAAACCCAAAATACAAAATGGTCAAAATAATGACGTAATTTAAATAAAAGTTTAAAAATTTCACTTTTTGTGACTTGCGTTTAAAGCCTTTAAATGCTGTTTGATACACTTACTGTTACGAACTAACACGCTGATAATCATCTGTTTGTAAAATATCTCTTGTTTGGATGCGGGGCTAATATTTATCTTTGCGCAGTATGTTTGAAGAGTCTAATCCATTAAACAGCTATCTGGAAGATACTACGGACGAGGAAAATTCGTTGTTAAAAAAGGTCAATAGAGAGACCTATCTGAAGGAGACCATGCCCCACATGTTATCGGGGCATTACCAAGGAAGAGTGCTGTCGATGATCAGCAAGATGGTACATCCGAGGTTGGCTTTGGAAATTGGAACTTTTACAGGATATGCTACCCTGTGTTTAGCAGAGGGATTGGAAGATGAGGGTGTTTTGCATAGCATTGATATCAATGAGGAGCAACAGGAGCGGGTTCAGTCTTATTTTGATGAATCGCCCTATGCAAGTCAGATCAAGTATCATATTGGCGATGCAGCGGAGGTGATCCCAAGTATTGAAGGGACTTTTGATCTGGTGTTCATTGATGCCGATAAAAAAAGGAACCTGTACTACTTCAATACATTGATCGACCGAGTGAGGCCTGGAGGTGTGATCTTAGTTGACAATGTGTTATGGAAAGGCAAGGTTTTTGATGAGAACCCCGACAAGCAAACACAGCAAGTAATCGAATTAAATCAAACCTTGGCAGAGGATAAACGGGTTGAAAAACTTATTCTGCCGATTAGAGATGGGCTTTTTGTGCTACGCAAAAAGTAGTGTTAAACTAAAACAAGTTTTATGCTAGAATATTGTAGAAAGATTTTTGTGATATGTATACTTATCACTCTTTCAACTTTAGGGCTTTATGCTCAAGATTATACGACGAAGTCGTACATTGAGAAACATAGTCCGGCAGCTCAAACGCTAATGCGTGAAACAGGGGTTCCGGCCTCTGTCATCTTAGCAGTAGCAATTCACGAAAGTGCCTATGGCAACAGTAGAATTGCACGCTATCTGAACAACCACTTTGGTATCAAAGGGAAGAACAACAGTAAAAAGATCCGTTCGGCTTATAAAGGATATGGTTCGGTGTTGGATTCTTACCGTGATTTTGTGGGACTTCTCCAAAGAAGAAAGGCTACGCAGCCCTTGTTCGACAAACACAATTCAGAAGACTATAAGGGATGGATTAAGGGAATCGCTAGATCTGGATATTCAGAGACCGGTGATTGGTCGAGAAAGGTAATCTCTACGATCGACACTTATGACCTTGAAAAGTACGACGAAAAAATAAATCTTAATTAAGCGAATTTGTCAGATAAGATGAAGAAGTTTTTATTGGCCAGTTTAATATTGGCCTTATTTTTTGTTTCCTGTGGAACTAAAAGAAACACTACACTGAAGAACCCAAACGGCAGACCGAACAGCTCCGCCAGTTCCAGCTCTTCATCATCTAGCAACAAAGGAACCTCAACAAGTGGTCTGGACTATATCGATCGCTACAAAGGGATCGCCATTGAGGAAATGAACAAATATGGTATTCCTGCCAGCATCAAATTGGCCCAAGCCCTGTTGGAGTCTGGAAACGGCAATAGCTATCTGGCGACCCGTGCCAACAACCACTTTGGAATCAAATGTGGCGGTACTTGGAACGGCAAGTCGGTAAACCGTCCTGATGACAGCAACAATGACTGTTTCAGGGTTTACAATGATCCGGAGCAATCTTTCCGTGATCACTCCCAATTTCTTCTCCGAAAACGCTATGAGAACCTTTTTACATTAAAAAAGGATGATTACAAAGGCTGGGCGAAGGGATTAAAGGCCGCAGGATATGCGACCAACCCTAGGTATCCAGAACTATTGATCGACCTGATCGAGCGATATAACCTGCAGCAATATGATCGTGCCGAAGCTCCGGTGGAGGTCATTGCCCGCGTGGAGAAAGTCGAAGAGGTAATCGAAGAAAAAGAAGTGGAAGAGCCTCAAGTTCCTGTTGAGGAAATCAAGAAACCGGTAGCCATGCTGATCTATGAGGTTAAGGCGACCGATACCATGTATTCCATTGCCCGAAAATATAATGTAACCGTGGAAACTATCAAACAATTGAATGGCCTGAGCAGCGATGCTGTAACGGTTGGACAGTTATTGGTCGTATCAAAATAGTTACAAGTCCCATTAAAAGATGTTAAATATTAGCAAGCTATTCTTCTAAGACGTAGTTTTATAGGAGTGAAAATTCTTGTCCGTATCTTTATTTTATGCTTTATGCTTTCTCCGGCTTTGCTCTATGCACAACAAAGTCTGGAGGGAATCGTATATGACAAGGAAAGCAAGCGAAGGCTCGGGGAAGTGCAAATTAGAAACCTAAACACACAGAAATACATTTATAATGATGCAAGAGGCGAGTTTAAGACGCCTGTACATGCTGGGGATGTCTTGGTCTTTAAGAAGATGGGTTACTTTAGCGATACGGTGGTTGTCAATAACCAGAGTGCGCTGATCATCAATTTGAAGGAGAATGTAGCCAATATTGAAACCGTTACGGTCATTGGTCGCAAGAACCCGGATGATGTTTTAAATGAGATAAAAAGAGATTATGGCAAGGCTTTTGAGTTAGCTAAGCCTGGCGATTTGTTTTCGGTGGGAATGACAGGAGCAGGATTGAATATTAATTCGCTCTATGGCATGATCAGCAAGGAGGGGAAGGACGCGAGGAGATTTACCCAGTTTATCGGGAAGCTCCATGAAGAAAACATTATAGACTTTAATTTTACACCGGAATTAGTACATAGTCTGGTGGGGTTGGAAGGTGATGACCTGAAGGCATTTATGCAGTTATTTAGGCCTACATACGAGTTTGTGTCTACCGCCAACTATTATCAGATGGTAAAATATATAAAAAGTAAATATGAAGTGTTCAAACTACACCCAAATTTACGACCTTTGCGAGAATTGCCAGATATTCAATTAGACGTAAAAAAAGAAAATTAACATGAATATAAAACTTTACCTATTACCTGTTTTCATTTTTATTTTCGGAATCAGTATGATTCAAGCACAGGATTTGCGCGATCTGCGTGTAAAGCCGGACAGCAGCATTTCGCCGGAAACGGATGGGAAAGCGCTAGGTATCAAAAATATCAATGTGCCGATCCCTAAGTTGGACCTACAGGTCAATTACTGGAAACATTGGACAAGGCTAGGGGTTAACTTTAACCAAGCGGCCTTTTCTGAAAACTGGAAACTGGGTGGTTTGAATTCATTTGCCATCGGTGGTATCCTTTGGCATAAATCGGAGTTCAACAGGAACAATTTCAACTTTGTTTCCGAGGTGGACCTGAAGTATGGTAAGGTAAAGAATGAGGGACAGTTGGCCAAGCCAAACAATGACCGTATTTTCTGGGATAATAAGTTGGCGTATAAGTTGACCAAATCATGGGCGGTCTATTTATCCCTAACCTATGAAACCCAATTTGATAATGCCTTCCATTATGCGATGCAAGATGGTGAAGAGGTCATTACCGGTTTGAAATCATCATTTATGGCACCTGGATATTTTACGGAATCATTCGGTTTGGAGTATAAGCCAGATGATACATTCTCATTGCGTTTCGGTACAGGTACGGCTAGACAGACCTTAATCTTGGATAACCGCTTGAAGCCTTATAATGCCTATGATTATTATCAGAAACATGGGAGATACTTCGACCCTAAAGACGTGACCAAAGGAACCGGACCAATGTTTGGGGTTGCCGAAGGAAAGAACTTTAACAATGAACTGGCTTTCCAGTTAACCGCAAACCTAGATAGGAACCTGACAAAAAACTTGCATTTAAAATCGCGTTACAACCTATTTGCAGACTACGAAGACATTACCGATCCAACCCATCGTTTGGACGCAACCTTAACGGCTAAAGTGACCTCATTGATCAATGTGGCATTGGGTGGTGTTATTTTGTATGATTCTGCATTGGACAGCAAGGTTCAGTGGAACCAGATGCTTTCCATGGGGGTAATGCTTAATTTACCAAAATAAGATAGATGATTAAAATTTCAGTGAGACTGATTGCTGCGTTGTGTGGGGTAATGTTCTTGGTTGGTTGTTCTACGGCCAAGAAGTCGAAGGTTTTGCAATCAAATACAGCTGTAATTACTCCTTCTGTAATCGTTGAGAATTCTGCGCCGAAGCTGGATACCCTGAACAAGCCTGCAGAGGTCATTGAACAGGCAAAAGTAGCGCCTACGCTTTCGGTTAATTCGGAATTGACACCGGAGCAGCAAGCTTGGAACATGTTTTTGCAAGGGACCAGCAAACAGTATGACTTTGCAAACGCCATCCATTTTGATGTCCGGAAACCATCCTTTGTGATGATCCACCATACCTCCCAAGCCAATCTGGCCCAAACGATCCGTACCTTTCAGTTGGCACATACCAAGGTCAGTAGCCATTATGTGATCGGTCGTGATGGTCGCGTGGTGCAGATGTTGAATGATTATTTGCGGGGTTGGCATGCCGGAAGAGGCAAGTGGGGAAGCATTACGGACATGAATTCGGTGTCCATTGGGATTGAACTTGACAACAATGGCTCTGAACCTTTTCCAGACGCCCAAATAAACTCCCTGCTGGTCTTATTGGATACCCTGAAGACCAAGTACAGTATTCCTCAAAAAAACTTCATAGGACACGCTGATTTCGCGCCAGGAAGAAAAGATGACCCCAATGTATTCTTCCCGTGGCAGCTTTTGGCCGAACGAGGATTTGGAATTTGGTACAATCCTAATTATTTAATGGCTCCTCCGTCAAACTTTAATCCCATCGATGCCCTTAAGCTCATGGGTTATGACCTGACCAACCAAGATGCCGCCATTAAGTCCTTTAAACGAAAGTTCGTGAAATCTGATCTTTCACCTATCTTGAATGATCGGGACCGAGCGATCTTATATGATCTCTACCGAAAGTATTATTAGAATATTTATAAATGAAAATTGCTGGTTTACGGCATTATACCTGAGTAGGTTCGATATCCTTTTTCGGAGTACTGCCCATGAAGTACTGCAGGATAAGTCCAATGAGGATCAGTAGTACACAACCGATCAGATTCAACCACAGAAAGGCGACAACGTTCATCTGCCAGATCCCAATAACGATAACCTCGGTTATTACAGCAGACCAAAAAACTGCTTTTCCACCGATTCTTCTGATATAAAAAGCCACTAGGAATATTCCAAGGATGGTTCCATAGAAAAGGGAGCCTAAAATATTAACGGCTTCCAAGAGGTTTCCCAATTGACTGGAGTAAAGGGCTATCCCAATGGTAAAAATCCCCCAGAATAAGGTGCTGATACGCGAAGCCTTTAAATAATGGGCATCGTTGGCATCCCGTTTTACGAAGCGTCTATAGATATCGATCACTGTTGTTGAAGAAAGTGAATTGATGGCACTGGCCGTTGCTCCCATGGAAGCTAGGAAGATAATGGCGATCAATAGGCCTATCAAGCCTTTAGGGAAAGTATCGGTAACAAACCTTAGAAAGATATAGTTCGTGTCATTGGTGTCCGCATTTGGATCGTTTTTCTTGATCAGGTCCACCAATTCGGTTCTCAATCCCTGGTCTTTTTCATTGAATTGTTGTAGGTTGATCCTGGCATCGTCGATTTTATCATCTTGCTTTTCCTTCAATGCACTGGTCAGCTGATTGATATAAACGGTTTTTTCCTGGCTTAACTGTTCATGTCTTTGCTTGATATCCTCATACTCCTGTTTATGGGAGCTGTTTTCCAGTTTTTCAATGACTTGCTCATTAAAGAATAGGGGTGGGGTATGGTACTGATAATACGCAAAGACCAAGATACCGATCAAGAGGATACAGAACTGCATAGGCACTTTAAGCAATCCATTCATCAGCAATCCCAATCTGCTCTCTTTTACCGATGATCCTGTCAAATAACGTCCCACCTGGCTCTGATCAGTTCCGAAGTAAGATAGCTGCAAAAAGAAACCACCGATCAATCCGGTCCAGACGGTATACTGATTGTCCAGGTCAAACTTAAAGTCAATGGCATTTGCTTTTCCGGACTTTCCGGCAATGTGTAGGGCTTCTTTAAATCCTATGTCCTCAGGCAGAAGATGGACCACCAAGACTCCCGCCAATAGCAGGCCGGCGAATATGATGGACATCTGTAAGAGCTGAGTGTATGATACCGCTTTTGTGCCGCCGTATACCGTGTATATTACCACTAAAGTACCGATGCCGATGGTGGTCATCACCAAGTCGATATTCAGGATGGTGGAGAGGATAATGGCCGGAGCGAAGATGGTGATACCTGTAGAGATCCCTCTCTGGATAAGGAAAAGGGATGCGGTCAGGACCCGGGTCTTGATGTCAAATCTTTTTTCCAAGAATTCGTAGGCCGTATAGACCTTGAGTTTATGGAAGATCGGGACGAAGGTGATACAGAGGACAATCATGGCCAAAGGCAGTCCAAAGTAGAACTGGGCGAAGCTCATTCCAGAAGAGTAAGCAAGTCCAGGCGCGGAGAGGAAGGTAATGGCACTGGCCTGGGTTGCCATTACGGAGAGTCCTACGGTGTACCAAGGTAAGGAGCGGTCACTGAGGATATAGCCGTCAATGGTTTTGACGTTCTTGCTTTTGTAAATCCCATAGACCACTATGGAAAGCAAGGTAAGGATGAGTACTATCCAATCGATACTACTCATCCAAAATATCTAGTAAAAATATACATTAGAACTATGCAAACGACTAACCAGATGACAATAATCCAATAGAATTGTCTCCAGCTTCGTACGAATGGCGGTAGTCCTTTATCTGTCATGCGATTTTTGTGGCAATAAAGCGGAAATGAAGATGATTGCAAAAATAAAACCACCGATAAGTCCAGCAATTAAGGATAAAAATGTACCACTTGCAACCCAAGCAGTAAGTGCACCTAAGATAGTACCTACTAATAAGATGATGCCTTTTACGTTGATTTCGTTAGAGTTTTCGATTTGATTTTCCATTATATTTATTAATTTTTTTCGTTCTTAGCCAGCAAATTTACAAATAATCTAGTAGCTCCGGGAACTCCTGCCGGCAATTGTCTGAAAAAGGCCAAAGGTGCATAGACAAACTTCCCTTTTCCATAATTCGCTACCAATAGGGACCCCTTGTTTTGCTCTTCGTTTTTGTCTGCCATACTCAAAGGAGTGCGGTATTCTGGGGATATATTGGTTGCAAAATAAAGACCTCGTTCCTGTACCCAACCTTCAAAATCCTTGTCTGTAATTTTGTTGGGATAATTCAGGATGGGGTCATTTGGATCCGTAAAGGTTACTTTTGCATCCTCTTCGGTTACCCTTTCGCGATTGATTTCAAATGGATAGGGACCCAATTTATTGGTACTCATCCTGGAATTCACGTTATATTGTGCCAAGACCGTTCCGCCCTGTTCTGCATAATCCAATAGGATCGGCAACCATTGATTGGTATTCGGACTAACGTTATAGGCCCTAATTCCCACTATGATAGCATCGTATTGTTTTAAGTTAGTGCTGGCAAGCAGATCACTGTTCAATAGGTCGACCTGAATGCCAATGTTTTCCAATGCTAGGGGAACCAGATCCCCCGCACCATGAATATAGCCAATTTTTTTCAATGGATTGTTAATTTCCAGCGCTTTAACTTTTAGGTTGATTGCCGGAAACCAGGTGATATCTGGAATATGCTGGTAGGCAATTTTTTTGAAACCATAGATTAGCTCACCATTCAGTAGGGGCTGGACCTCACTGCTAGCTGTATTTTTGGGATTAGAGATCTCGAATGTCTTAACGACCAGACCATGTTCAGGGATGTCAATGGATGCCTTGTTAGGAACAATATTTAAGCCATCAGACTGCTTAAAGCTTAATTCCGCTTTTTGGGGCTGCTCACTGTTGTTGCTGATGGTTAAACTAATGGTTTTCTTATCACCCGTTTGCAGCAGGGCTTGTGATGAGCTGATCGCCGCGGTAAGGACTGGTGATATGGAGACTGGCTGATAGATTTCGCCTTGTACGGGATCTACATATCGGTATTCCACGGGCTTGTCAACGTTTATGGCCAAGCCATCAACCTCGATTACAAACTTAGTCTGCGGATTATTTGTGTTTTCAGGGTTTCCAAAATTACGGTCTTCTATGTCAAACTTGCCTAATGAGTTTGGCTTTTCTAACCAATAGGGCTGTGTCCAATGGTCAACCTTCTTTTCAGAAGCGTATTTTTTGGTTTCATTGGCAGGAAGAGTTTCTTCTATCCGTTTGCCATCAATGGAAATCAATTTTACCGCTACATCTGCGGCTCTCTTGATGATTTCATTGTTTACAGAAAAAGCTTGATTAACCACAAAATTCGGCTTGGAGGCAATGGATTCTGCAACTATGCCGGCAGAGGATAGGATAATGTCTTCAATATCCTTGATTTTCTGATCCCTGTATACAGAAGGCTTCAATGCATTAACCAATTGATGCAGGGCTACCAATTCCTGGATTGATTTTTCAGGATGGTTGATATTAAAAGCGCTCTGTATAGATTGGATCTTGGTCTCGATGTTCTTCACGGGTTCGCCTAGGCGCTCCCAACTTGTGTTGATGCCTTCAAATAGGTCTTTTGTTGCTTTTTCGCCAGCGACATGGTCAAAATACTCGGTTGTTTTACCTCGGTTGGAGGCAGCACCAAAACCTTGGCTTTTGTGCTGGGATCTGCTCATGGCAGATATTTCACCATATGAATAGCCCAATAAAGGGTTGTAGTCATTCAGAACGACTTTCAGTTGCTCATCCGATGTATTGTTCATGCCTCCAAAATTGGCGGTATTCCAGACAATACGCTTGGCTTTCCATGGTTTCAGTTCTTTCAGCTGTTCGGGAAAGCTGTTGGGATCTGCTGCTGCTTCGTAGGCCTCCTTGGCCAGGATGGCAGAAGCCTGGTGATGTCCATGGCCGCCACGGCTATCCGGTGGAAAGCGGTTTATGATCACATCCGGTTGGAGCTTACGGATCATATAGACCGCTTCGCGGAGGATATCCTCCTTTTTCCAGAAGCTGAACGTTTCTTCATGCGTTTTGGAAAAGCCAAAATCGTAGGCCGCACTGAAGTATTGTTCCCCTTTGTCGATAGCGCGGGCAGCCAATAATTCCTGAGTACGGATCAGACCAAGTTCAATTCCTTGTTCTGTCCCTAGCAAGTTTTGTCCGCCGTCACCACGGGTCAGGGAAAGATATGCAGTTCTATATTTGCGGTCATTGGCTAAATAGGCAATGAGCCTGGTGTTTTCATCATCTGGGTGGGCCGCGAAATAAAGCGCGGTACCTAGTGTTCCAAGTTTATCGATCTTGAGCTTAATTAAGGAAGCCGAATTGCTCTGCTGTGCAAAAGCAACCGAAAAAGATGATAGGAATAGGAAGATTAGGCCTAAGAATCTGTGAATCATCCTTAAAAGTAATAAGATTCGTGTAAAAAAATAAAAGGAATCAAAATAATTTGATTCCTTTTACCAACAATTAAAAATCTTCGACTTTAAACCTTGGTATTAATTCCGTTGGTTTAATTTTTAGCAGGATGATGCGCTTTATTTTGGTCTAACCTTTAATAAATATAAAAGTAATATAAATCAATTTGATTAGTCGCGGTATTTATAAAAAACTTTTCCACAAAAACACAGTTATGCACAGGCTTTTGTGGAAAAGAAAAATGTGGTCAATAGCTTGACCTTATGATTGTTTATGCGAATTACTTGTCAATGGAGCCTAAAACACGCTTCATAAAGGTGTTCAGGGCTTCTTTTTGTGGCATTCCTTCTTGAACCAATTTGTTGACCTCGATGGCGCCGTACATATTGGAGATCAATTCACCAATTACATCTAGCTCTTCGTCTTTCAATTGAGAGACTTCGGTCAACGATTCCAAGGTTTCGATTGTTTCCAATACGAAGTCTGCGTCGTTTTCGGCTATAAATTCCGTAAGATGTTTAATTATTGGTAACTTCATTTAATAGTTCTGTTAATCCTTCGATTTTATTTGTTTGTACTTGATTGATCAACTTTCCGCCTTTAAAAGCAGCGAAAGTTGGTAAGTTGTTTACATTAGCAAGTTTCCTTGATTCTGGGAACTTTTCTGCATCTACGATTACAAATTTCACGTTGTCGTTTTCTCCTGCTAATTTTTTGAACTTAGGCTTCATAATGCGGCAGTTACCACACCAAGAAGCAGCATATTGAACCATCACCGTATCATTGCTGTCGATGACCTCTTGTAGATTGTCTGAGCTTAATTCTTCTAACATGATTTTTGATTTAAGAGTTGATCTGAAAAAATAAGAGGAGGTTGTCCCTCCTCTTTCAGTATGGGGGAATATTAATTGTGTGACAAGTATGAAGCAACGCCATCACGTGTAGCGTTCATCGCTTCTTTACCTTCTTCCCAGTTTGCTGGGCACACTTCACCGTGTTTCTGAACGTGCGTATAAGCATCGATCAAACGGATGTATTCTTTTACATTACGGCCTAGAGGCATATCATTTACTGACTCGTGGAATACTTTACCAGTCTCATCGATCAAGTAAGTAGCACGGTAAGATACCGCAGAACCTTCAACTAGAGTTCCGTATTCAGGGTGTTCAACCTCTTTCATTTCTAAGATACCTAATACGCTAGATAGGTTGCGGTTAGTATCAGCAATGATCGGGTATTCAACACCTTCGATACCGCCGTTGTCTTTTGCAGTGTTCAACCATGCAAAGTGAACCTCTGCAGAGTCACATGATGCACCGATTACGATAGTGTTTCTTTTCTCGAATTCAGCAACAGCCTCTTGGAATGCGTGTAACTCTGTAGGACAAACGAAAGTGAAGTCTTTTGGATACCAAAATAATAAGATCTTCTTGTTCTCTTGTTGTGCTTTTTCGAACAAATTCAAAGTGAAATTGTCGCCTAAATAGTCAATTGCATCTACTGTAATGTTCGGGAAATTTTTACCTGTAAAACTCATAATAATTTTCTTTTCTTTTTTGTAGTACAAAGATACACTTTTTAACGCCTAAAAATAATCGATAATACTTATTAACTATCGGTTTTATCTATTTAAAACCAGTATCACATATAAGAATGATTTATATCACAAATAGCCTTCTTTTTGATTGTCAGGGGATTATTTGATCGGCTGGGCAGGGAAAAATATTTTGATGGGCAGAAAGGTAGGTTTGACAGTTAAGTATATTTTTAATAGACCTAAATACAATCAGTTGAAAATAAAATTTGCTCTAAGTCCATAAAATATTAGTTTTGCAGCACGGCCCTGTAGTTCAACGGATAGAATAGATGTTTCCTAAACATTTGATAGCAGTTCGATTCTGCTCGGGGCTACAAAAAAAGCAACTCATTGAGTTGCTTTTTTGCTATCCAGCTTAATGCTCTTCCACAAACCTTGGCCTGGCCGACCTTCTACCAAACACCGTCATCAGTACAATCACCAATAACAGGAAATAAAATGAATAGGACCAAGAGAGGGCATAATCGTGCAACTTGCCAAACAGGGGTGGGCCAAAGGCTGCAATCAGGTAGCCAATAGACTGTGCCTTCCCTGAAATCTTTATGGTGCCGACCATGGTTTTGCTCCTTGAGGACAGAAACAAAATAGCTAAACTAAATGCCAGGCCTCCTGCTACCCCTAATAGTATGGCCGTAAAATAGATGTATTGATCCTTCAGTAACAACAGCATGAGTATACCGGCAGAGTAGAGAACTCCGATTAAATAGATCATCGATTTAGGATCTTTCATCTTACTGGCAACAATTGGACTGATGAGCATAACGGGCAGCATCGCCAACTGAAGGATGGAAAACACCCAGCCTGCAGCGGATTTGCTCATTCCATATTCCATCAGTACGGTCGGTAGAAAAGCGACCAGGCAATAATAAACTAAAGATTGCAAGCCCATAAATAGGCTTATGTTCCAAGCTTGTTTGGAACGGAATATATTGAACTTTATGTTTTCCGAGGTATTTACTTGCCGGTTTACTGGTTTTTTGCCCCAAAATAATTCAGCAATTACAATCAATAAAGCTATGACCGCGACAACGATCCAGACCGACAGGGATCCTTTCCAGCCGGCACCGGTCCATTCTCCGATGGAAATACTAAAGCCTGAAGCCAGGGCTGCCACCAAGTTCATGGAAACCGAAAAGATACCGGTCATTAGCCCGATCTTTGCAGGGAACTCATTCTTGATATAGGCAGGAGTCAAAACATTACCCACGCATATTCCTAAACCTATTAAAACTGAGCCCAAATAAAGGGTTGTGACACTCCCTGCTACCCTTAAATACAATCCTAAAATCAAGATCGCTAAGGAATAGATCAGGCCATGCCGGATATTTAGTTTTTCAGTGGCTTTACTCACCAAAATAGAACAAGATGCAAATACGATGAGCGGAATGGAGGTCAGAAAGCTGGCCTGAATATTATCCAGATCCATTGCCGATTTGATTTCATCCAAGATGGGACCTACGGCAGTTATAGGCGATCTAAGGTTGCTGCCTACCCAAATGATGAGCAATATTCCCAACCATGAATTCCTTGTCGTATGATTTTGTTGCATTTTTTCGTCCATGATTTTACTTGTATCTGATCTTGGCCACAAAGATAAGCTTGTCGTTTTTATTAACTTTGCCATTTACTACATATACAACGACATGGAAAAGCTAGGTCATCCGGATAAACAGATCGGGGAATACGTAGATAATATCAGTGCTGATACCTATGTATGGTATGATGCGCAATGGAAACATGATGATAAAGAGCATCAGCACCTCAGTTTTCAGTTAAACTATGTGACTGAGGGGTATCAGTATTTCCATATTGACAAAAAGATCTATTTAGTTCCCCAAAACCATATCATCTGGATTCCCAGCGCAAAACCTCATAAAACAACCACGGAGTCAAGTTCGGTGAATTTGATGTCAGTTCTTTTTAAGGAGGTTCCAAAAGGGGATTTTTTCAGGAAGACCCATGTTTTTCCAGCGCCAGCAGTGTTAAAGGAAATGTTGCTATATGCATCAAAATGGAATAGGGTACTTGATATCGACATGGAACAAAAGCTCTTTTTGAAAGCTTTATTATACAGCCTGCCTAACTTTTGCGAAGAGAGCATGGCCCTAGAAATCCCAGTTCCTTCTGATGAAAGGTTGATCCCGCTATGTAATTACATCAATAGCAACTATAAGTTCAGTTTTGATATCCATGCCTTGGCGGAAATGGCAAACCTATCGGTCAGGACCCTGCAAAGGGTCTTTAAGAAAGAAACAGGTATTACATTGCAGAAATATTTGCAGTTAGTGCGGATATTAAAGAGTATCGAACTTCTCGATACCAGGAAATATACCCTGACGGAGATTGCCTATAAAGTAGGGTATCAAAGTTTATCTGCTTTCAGCCTTTCCTATTCCAGTTTAATGAAGGAAGGACCTAAGCTTAAGCAATGATCCTTTCATATGGGGGTGCAGAGAGAAAAGGCCTTCTACCTTCTCTCGGTCAAATTACCATCCACGTCAAAGTAGAGGTAAACATCTTTTCTAGCTCCAGAGATGGAAGAATACCAATGCGTCACATCCATATTGGCAACCTTCATGTGGACAAAATAGATATGGTCTGAAGGGGTACCGCCCTCAATATCCTTGGCTTCTTCAATCAAGGTATCGTGGATTTTCTTTACGGTAGAAAACTTAACTTTATCCAATGGGTACAAAAGATCGACCATCTTTATGTTTCCTGAAATCTTTACAGGAGTAGGATCCAACCACATCCCCTTTGAGTAGGTATAGGTATCGATGTTTTCGGGCTTATCGGGATCTTGTATCTTGATGCTGATTCGGCCACCTTGGAAATCAAAGAAATATAGGTCCTGGTGCATCATGATCTTTTTTCCTTTGAACTTCGGCAGGTTCATCAGATCTGCCTGGATCTTGTCCAATTCTTCAGCACTTGCATATACGCTATGCTCCTTTTTTTCATCAGGGGCTGTGACATCAATTGTTACCGAAGAAGAACTGCTTGTCCTTTCCATGGAATGGTCACTTGCTTCCTTTTGTTGGCGAGGTTTCATGGTGTCCTCAAAACTTTTCTTGATCTGCTTACAGGAAGAAAACAATGCAAGGATTGCAATGCAGGATATAATATGATAAAAAGTCCTTTTCATAGATTAATCGACAACTTCAATGGATTGCGGGTCTTCCGCATCGTATAAGATATTTATTTGGTTCCCAACAGCAATTCCGGAAATGTCCAGGAGGCCGTACAACTTCTTAAAAGAAGCTACAATGGTTTTTCCCTTGTCCTGAAACTCTATTGTAACCATTATTTGAGGCTTTTCATTGACTGAAAGGTTCGTTTCTTGAGTCGACACAATGGTCGCGATAGCGGGTTTTCCATAGAGAAGTAAACGATCCGAATTAGTAGATTTAGGCAAAAAAGAATTGATAAAAGAGAAAACCCCGAGATAGATCAATGCCAGTAATGGCGAGAGAATAAAGGGATGCCCAAAGGACAGATAGCGCCATCCAGCATCTTGGCTCTCATAAAGCATTCCATAAATCAATAGCCCTATGGGCGTCAATATCAAAACGGCAAGTACGGAGTAAGCGTAGATCAACATGCTTTTGTCGATTTTTACCTTTGCGTCTTCCAACATTATCCTTGGTTTTTTTGGATCCGTGCTGACCAACAATCCAATATCTTTTCCTACTTGGTAACGGTTCATTTCAGGCTTGGTATCGACAAACGGTAAACTAAATGTCAACTCTGATTTTACTAGGTTCACAAAGGAGATCTTGATCATTTTGCTTTCTCCATCGGCAGTTTGCTGCAAGATCCTTTGCTCGACTATTTTGCCTTTAATTCTTTTACCCTCTTTTATTAGGTCTTTATAATCTCTTTTAGCTTTTAATAGGTTGGAAAGGGATCTCTTAAAAAACAGATAGATTACGGTAAGCCAGAGGAGTAGGCCCAATCCTAAATAAAAGAAAGCGGTTGCTGGAGATTTATCTAAATCGTATTTCCAATCGCCTTGTTGTGAATGGATTAGGATCGGAAGGCCGATGGCCATCAATAATAAGAAGATGGTCCCAAAGGATAATCCTAAGACTACATTGAAAGTCTTAGCAGGATTTGGTCTGTGGTTTAAGCTACTCATTTTAAACACAATATAAATAAAATTAATCCATGAATTAAAACAAATGTTATTATTCTATAGATTTTTAATTTTGTTGAATCTTTTGGCAATTAATATCAACAAAGCAATCTCAAAAAGATCAAATTTTCGTATTCTTACTTCCGCATTCAATCCGCTTCCATGGGAATAGATAAAGAACATATTCTTCCAGCCTACAATTTCAGCAAGCTTTCCGTATTTGAAATACTCAAGCATGTCGAGCGGGCAAGCTTTATGGACAGCAAGGATTACAGGAACATATATCCCGTCAGCATAGAATTAAACTGTGGAGTCTTTACAAAGGCTGCTGTTGGACTTGAATACCCAAGGGTATCCGTGGTTCAGATGTCGGATCGGATTGTAACAAGTTGTTCCTGTGGAAACTATTCCAAGAAGATGTGTGAGCATCAGGGAGAGGTCATACATGCCATCTTGGAAAAGGAAGAATACCGGGTTTTCTTTGATGCCGAACTTCGGGAAAAAACATTGAAACAATATGCAAAGCCTTATGGCTTAGATAATGAGCCCGATCTAGACCGCTACTTTGATCTGCACTATGTGGATGGAAAACTGTCGGTAGAGCCTAAGATCCAGGGTTTGTTGCCCTATGACAAACAGGCCATGGCAAAGGGTCTAAGTCCAAAACAAGTCAAACTAAAAACCACAGCTCAGGATATTTTAACAAAGAAACCCTTTATCCTGATTGACAAACACCGGTATTATAGCCAATTGAACTTTCAATTGATGAAATCAGATCAGACTAAGGCCGGAAAGATCAAAAATCCTATTGAGACGATGGATCCTATGGCCCAAGTTTGGAAGACCAATGAGCCAGAACTACTGAAGTTTTATACAGCGATCCATAGCTTTCAGAATAAATACAACGATGATGAACTTGATCTGGATGCCGAACCCTTAAAACAGATCATAAAGAACCCTTTGGGTTTAGACTTTTACATCCATGACAGCAAAGTATCCGAATCACTTTCTCCCAAATCCCTAGCCTTAGTAAAGTTTGAACAGCTGCAAGCTGAAATCAGGCTAACGGTCCTTAAAAAAGAGCCTTTCTATGAAATTACAGGTGAATTGCTATTCAAGGACAACATATTAGGATTCAAAGAGCTGAACATCCGCAACGATTATCTGCTTTATTATCGCAAGACCCTCTATTTTATCGACAATCCAGACCTATTGCGGGTCATCAAATTTTTCAAGGCCAATAATGAAATCCTGGTCCTTCATGCAAACAAGTATGAGGAGTTCTTCCAGGATATCCTTTCGCCATTAGAGCACATCCTTCACGTCAATTACAGCTACATCAAGCAGGCGACCCCTGCACAGTTGAAGGAGAAGAGCTATGAGCAACAGAAGCTCATCTATCTCGAACAGGAAGGCAATTACATTTCCATAGTGCCAGTCATGAAATATGGGGAAATAGAAGTACCTACAACCTCTAAAAAACAGCTTTTTGATACCGATCAAAACGGCAATGTATTTCAGCTCGAAAGGGATTATGTAGAAGAGGATAAATTAGTTTCCAGTATTATGGAAAAGCATCCGGATTTCGAAAGCCAGGTCGTGGAAAGGAATTATTTCTATCTGCATAAAGATAAGTTCTTGGATGACGATTGGTTTATTGAGGTCTTTGATGAGTGGCGTGAGGAGGATATTTCCATTTTAGGCTTCAGTGAAATCAAGAACAATAGGGTCAATTCGCATAAAGCCAAAATCTCGATAGAGATTATCAGCGGCTTGGACTGGTTCAATGCCAAGTTGAAGGTCGGATTTGGAAACCAACAGGCAGCCCTGAGGCAGATCCACCGGACCATACGCAACAAAGGCAAGTATGTACAGCTTGATGATGGCAGTCTGGGATTGCTTCCAGAGGAATGGATCGAGCGAATTGCAGCCTTTTTCCAGATCGGAGAAATAGACCAGGAAATGATTACCATACCGAAGATTAACTACTCTGAGGTTTCCGATCTGTTTGACAAAGAGATCATGAGCAAGGAAGTGCAGCATGAAATCGAATTGTTAAAAAGCGACTTTTCATCTGAACTGAAGATCACTCCGGTCACAACCCCGAAAGACCTGAAGGCCGAATTAAGGGAATACCAACAAGAGGGCCTTAACTGGCTCAATTTTCTTGATACTTACAACTTTGGAGGTTGCTTGGCAGATGATATGGGATTGGGAAAAACCATACAGATCCTTGCCTTTATCCTTTCCCAAAAAGAAAAGCATGGGCAAAAAACCAACCTGATTGTGGTTCCTACATCGCTTCTTTTCAATTGGGAGGATGAAATAGCAAAATTTGCACCTTCGCTGCAAGTAATAAAGCATTATGGACCAGACCGAGTTAAGGATGTCGACCACTTTGAAAACCATGATGTGGTCCTCACGACCTACGGGATGTTGCTTTCAGATATCAGGTTCCTGAAGAACTTCAAGTTCAATTATATATTCCTGGATGAATCCCAGGCAATCAAGAACCCGAATTCTGAAAGATATAAAGCAGCCCGGCTGTTGCAGGCAAGGAACAGGATCGTGCTGACTGGAACGCCAATCGAGAACAATACATTTGATCTCTATGGGCAGCTCTCCTTTGCTAGCCCAGGCTTATTGGGCAGCAAGCAATTTTTCAAGGACACCTATGCTATTCCTATCGACCAATTCCAGTATACCAAAAGGGCGATAGAGCTGCAGGAAAAGGTGAAGCCCTTTATCCTTCGCCGAACAAAGAAGCAGGTGGCTAAGGAGCTTCCGGAGAAGACGGAAATGCTCATCTACTGTGAAATGAATGATGAACAGCGGAAGATCTATGAGGCTTACGAGACAGAACTGCGCGAATTTATATCGGCCAATGAGGATGAGGATATCAAGAAAAACAGCATGCATGTCCTTACAGGGCTTACCAAGCTGAGGCAGATCTGCAATTCTCCAGTATTATTGAAAAAGGGGCACTCCGCAGAAAATGCCGTAAAGGTTGAAATCCTATTGGAGCAGATTGAAAACAAGTCCAAGGAGCACAAGATCTTGGTCTTTTCACAATTTGTGGAAATGCTGGATATCATCAGGCCCGAATTGGAAAAAAGGAATATCCCCTTTGAATACTTGACGGGACAGAGCAAGGATAGGGGCAAGAAGGTCCATAACTTCCAGAACAATGAGGAAGTCCGTGTCTTTCTGATCAGTCTAAAGGCCGGTGGGGTAGGCTTGAACCTTACAGAAGCAGATTATGTCTACCTTATTGACCCCTGGTGGAATCCTGCTGCCGAAAATCAGGCAATCGACCGTTCCTATAGGATTGGACAGACCAAACATGTGGTGGCCGTACGACTGATCTGTTCTAATACCATAGAGGAAAAGATCCTGAAGCTTCAGAAACGGAAAAGCCAACTTGCCCAAGATTTGATACAATCAGAAAACGCCTTCTTCAGCTCTCTCAGCAAAGGCGACATTTTGGATATTCTTTAATAGGCAGGCTTGATTATCAATTAATTGATAATAAATCCTTTGGAATAAATTTTCCTTCGATTCAATTATTTTGTACATTTCCCTTAATTTCAATAATTTAGTTGATAATAATTAACTACGCTAGCTGATTTCTCAACCTTGACTATGAAGTATATTATTTCCCTTTGCCTATTATGCTGCCTGACCCTATCTGCTTTTTCACAATTGGTTATCCGGATTGATGAAGACCATGAATACCTGAAAACATTAGAAAAGAGACTCCTGGATGCCAAGACGGATAGTGCCAAAGCGATGACGGCTTTCCGGCTATCCTATATGTACAAGAAGTATAGGAACATGGACCTTGCCAAGCAGCGTCTGGAACAGGGGGTAAAGTATGCACAAGGAAATAACCTCCTAGAAGGGATAGCCAGTTACAACGAAGCCCTGTTTGGTATCGGTCTAGAGGACATGAGCAAGATTGAAAACAACCTTAACCGTAGCGACAGCCTGCTTAAAGACATACAGGATCCAGAAGCCAAGAAGACCTTGAGCGGCCTATGGATCATGCGTGGCGTCCTCAGCCAGCTAAAAGGGAACGAGAAAGGCGGTCTAGAGTCCTACATTAACCATGCGCTTCCCTATGCCAAGGAATCCAAAGATAAATTCAGCATTGCCAATGCCAATAAATTCGTGGCCACCAGTCTTTTAAACGCGACTGAACGGGTACGCGGAAATGACTACCTCAAAAATGCACTTGCACTCTTCAAGGAAGCTCCTGCCGAAAGTGAGATCACGAAGTTGGAGGGCATATTGGAAGTAACCATCTTGCTTGCTGAAAACAACCTATACCTGAATGACCTGCATTCCAGCAAAGCCTATTTGGATGCCGCCTATGCAGTATTGAAGGACTATCCTGAATCCAATGTTTTCCTGTTCTATTATTTCCCCGAAGGGGTTTATTATGAAAAGATGGGTAAATATGTACAGGCGATCAACAGTTTTGACAAGGCCATTGCTTTTCAAGGCTCCGGTCCTGAGAACTTCTACATCAACCGTTCGAAATTTGCCAAGTTCAACCTATTGCGTAAGATAGGCAGGAATGCGGAAGCCATCGATGTGATGCAGGACCTGCTGAAAAGTACAACCCTGTTGCCTAGTGACCGTAATTCCTATGCCAACCTCTTGGCCGAGACCTATGCCAATACCGGAAACATGAAGGAGGCCTATGAATGGTCCCAAAAATACATCACGGTAAATGATAGCTTGCATGCCGCAGATTACAAAAAGGATATGCTGGATATGGAAAACAAATATCAGTCAGCAGAAAAGGCCAAGCAGATTTCCCAGTTACAGGCAGAGAAACAGGCTGCCGAGCTGGTACAGAAGAACCAGAGGCTTTGGGTGCTGCTCCTTGCAGTCGGTGCTGCGGTGCTCTTGTTGGCCTTCCTATACCTGAACAATATCCTGAAAAACCAGAAAAGAGCCAATGAATTCAAGTTCAAGGAACTGGAGCAACAAAGGGAATTGCAAGTAACAAAAGCCTTCTTGGAAGGGGAGGACAAGGAACGGCAAAGGATCGCCCAGGACCTGCATGATGGCCTTGGAGGCGCACTCTCTGGCATCAAGATGAAGCTATCTGCCGTGCAGAACAACTTCCAGGAACCTGAAATAGACAGTTCCGTCGATCAGCTTGACCGATCCATAATAGAACTGCGTCGAATTGCCCACAATATGATGCCGTCCAATCTCCTGCGAAGTGGGCTGGATGTTGCCTTAACGGACCTCTGCAGTGCCCTTTCCAGCAGTAAGACCGAAATAGAGCTGCAAACCGAAGGCTTAGACCCCAACTTAAACCAGCATTATCAGGTCAATATCTATCGGATTATCCAAGAGCTTCTGAGCAATGCCCTTCGTCATGCAGATGCCAACTATATCTTGGTCCAATGCATCCAGAATGACGAGCAGATCTTGATCACCGTTGAAGATAACGGCAAAGGATTCGACCTTTCAAGAGCAAAAGCCTCCAATGGAATGGGCCTCAACAATATTCAGAACCGTGTCGACATCATGAAAGGAAGTTTGGATTATGATGTTATGCCAGAAGAAGGAACCATAGTGAATATTGAACTGACGGTGTAAAAGCTACATTTACGATATTGCGGGCGTATTCAATACGCCCTTACACTGCGTAATACCATTCTAGGGTTATTTTATTTTTCCCACGCCACGATCATGGCCCATCCTCTCATCCATTCCATCCTGGTTCAAAACCCACCCCCCCTCACTACACAATCACCTTTGTGCCCTTCAAAGCCTTAACAAGATTCACTTTCTCCTCCTCCGGAATAGGATTGGTACTGATGCGTAACTTTTTCAGCCAGGTCATCTGCTGCATGGATTCCGGAAGGTGCTTTACCTTGTTGTTGTCAATATCCAGCTCTCTTAAGGAAGTCCATTCGGCAATGTTTTCAGGAAGCTTAATACTGGTCTGGCAGCTCCATAACTGCAGGTCCTGTAGGTTAGCGAGCTCCTTGATGCTATTGAACAGGTTTTGGAGATCGATCGGAGGATTGAAATTCGAATTTATTTTAAGGGTCCTTAACTGGTTCAGGTTTTTTATATCGGCTGGGATGGTCTTGATTCCGTTCTGTCCTAGATCCAACAGTCTTATGCCACTCAACTCAAAAAGCGCCTTAGGAAGGACCTTAATGCCATTACCACTTAGGTTCAGTTCCTTTAGCCCTTGTAGTTTATTGATATTTTCAGGAATGCTTAACATTCCACTTAGCGAAAAGCTCAAGTTCTCCAGTTTTGGAAGGGTAGAAAGGACCTCGATTACAGCTTCAAAATCAATTGGCTTAGCCTTTCCTTCAAACAGGAGCTGCGTCAATGTAAAGGATTTTAAGTTCACCAACTTCGAAAAGCTGTCGGGGATACTGGTTAACTTTGGGGTATAAAATTCAATTTCCTCTAGGGAAGTAAGCTCAAAGAACTCCTCCGGGAAACCATAGATCTGTTCATGGATCACCAATTTCTTGAGCTTTTTCAATTGGGCGAGTTCTTTCGGCAAGGCCTTCTTGATCGGTGAATCAAAAGCAAGGAATTCCAGGTGCTGCGCCTTAGTAATATTGGCCGGCAAGGTCTCCATGTCATTCAGGGAAATATCCAGTTTCTTTAAATGGGGAAGCTGAAATAGCCAGTCAGGAATTTCGTAGATATTGTTTCCGGTCAGTTTAATCTCCTCAACCAACTTACATTCCTTTAGCACCTCTGGAACGTCTTCCAGCCATTTCTCAGATAAATTAATTTTCTTGATCGTATCCTTCTCTTCGACTATCTTTTTCAGGTATTTTTCCATGCGGTAGATGCGGTTAAATGTGAATCCTGCAGCTTGCAATTACTCTTTATATAGCAAAGCCTGTTTCTTAAATATATTGAAATTTTTCTATTCATGACAAAAATTAATTGGTCACGAGTGGAGCGATATTTCCTTGATGCAGGGGTTAAACCTTGTGGAAATCCCTATTTTCATTATATTTGAGTTATCACAAAACCTAAACCATGTACAATAAACTAATTTCCATTTTGGCAACCCTATGTTTTGCATTGACGGCTTCGGCCCAGCAGGACTCAGCCTATGTGTTTTCTTATTTTAAGGGAAATGGGGAAGATGGCCTTCATCTCGCGTACAGTGAGGATGCCCTGAAATGGACCGCCTTAAAAAACGATGCCTCTTTTCTCACACCGAAGCTGAGCCCCGATAAATTGATGCGCGACCCTTGTATCATAAAGGGTGGCGATGGGCTCTATCACATGGTCTGGACCGTTAGCTGGACCCAGAAAGGTATAGGACATGCCAGCTCAAAAGACTTGATCAATTGGTCTGAGCAGCAATATATTCCCGTGATGGAACATGAAGAGAATACCAGGAATTCCTGGGCGCCTGAAGTCACCTATGATCCAGAAAGCAAACAGTACATGATATATTGGGCTTCCACCATTACCGGAGAGTTTCCCGAAACACAGGTAGAGGCAGATAATGGCTATAACCATCGGATGTACTATACCCTGACAAAGGATTTCAAGACATTCTCGGAAACCATGCTGCTCTATGATCCAGGTTTCAACTCGATCGATGCCACAATCCTGAAAAATGGAACCAACTGGATGATGGTCATCAAGGATGAAACCCGCGAACCTAAGGCGGAGAAAAACCTAAAACTTGCTTTTGCAGATAGCTTAGAGGGTCCTTACAGCGATGCCAGCGAGAAGATCACCGGAGATTATTGGGCCGAAGGACCCACCGTAGCCAAAATAAACGGGGAATACTATGTTTATTTCGACCGGTACATGGACAATCATTTTGGCCTGATCAAATCAAAGGACCTCAAGACCTGGACCGATATCAGCGATCAATTGGAATTGCCAAAAGACCTGAGACATGGCACCATACTAAAGATTTCAAGAAAAGAATTGGACAAGCTTAAGGCTGTAAAGCCTTAAGCCTTTATTGCTCCCTAAAGATTTTCAGTCGGCTGGTCATGATGAACATCAAGAAGCCGAACATAGAAAACAGGGCAAATGAATATCGTAGATTGAATATCTCGGCTACATATCCGATCAACGGAGGGCCCATTAAGAACCCGAGATAGGAGATACTGGAAACCATGGCCAAGGCCACACCGGCAGGAATGGTCTTATGCTTGCCAGTTACGCTGTAAACCGTAGGCACATTGCAGGCAACGCCTAATCCGACCAGCATAAAGGCCAGTGTACAGACCCAAAGGTTCGGAAACACAACAGAAGACAACATCCCCACAAACATCAGGATTCCACTGATCTGTAGGGTCCTTTGTCTACCAATTTTGCTGATGATGGCATCTCCGATAAAACGGCCGGTTGCCATCATGATCATAAAGGAGGCATATCCCAATATCACTAAGTTCTCTGGGGCATGTACAACATCACTGAAGTACACTCCGCTCCAATCAAACATGGCGCCTTCCGTTGCCATACTGAAGAAACCTATGATACCCAGTTGTACGATCAATGCATCCGGTTTAAACTTGGTCTTTTCTTTTTCCTTCTTCTCGGTACTGACTTCCGGAACCAAAAACTGTTTGTTCAACAGGATATTGATGGTCAAAAGGACGATAACCCCGATGAAATGGCCATAGGTGTTGATATTGAAGTTCAAGGTCAACAAACCGATCAATGCACCGGTGAATCCCGCCAAGGACCAAGCCCCATGGAAGGATGACATAATGGACCTTCCGTAAAGCTCCTCGGCCAATACGCCTTGGGTATTGACGGAGATATTACAGATGTTGCCCGTTACCCCAAAAAGGAAAAGTGCAGCACCCAAAAACCAGGCGTTTGTTGAAAAAGCGATGAACAACAATACCAAAGCATAGAGGAATGCCGCCCAAGGCAATATTTTATGGCTACCGTATTTGTTGACCAAGGCTGCCGAAATAGGCATGGTCAGCAATTGGCCAATCGGTAACATCAATAAGATGGTTCCCAACTGGGCTTCAGACAGCCCCAATGCTGTTTTGATGGTCGGGATACGGCTTGCCCAACTCGCAAAGCCCAAACCTTGACCAAAGTAAAATAAGGCTACCGCCCACCGGATCCTGCTTTTCATGGATTGAGAGACATGGTTGCCTGCCTCACCTAATGATGTCATCGTTGATAAATTTGTAACAAAAATAGCACATTTTTCAGATAAGTAGTATAGATAAGTGTAAAAAATACACAATTCTAACTATTTATTAATCTTGCCGTTATAACCAGTTTTCATTCTGTTCCTTTTCATGGTTTCGTTGAAATCCGCAAATTCCAAGTTCAGGTTTTAATATTACTGAAATTGAATTGTACATTTGTTTTGAATCAATTCAAAATTGACCCAATTTATGAATAAAACACTACTGTCACTAGCCTTGTTGTTAGGGGGATCCATGCAATTGAAGGCTCAGGTTCAACCGACCTTTTTGTCCAATCCTACCCTCAGTCCCGATGCCCAAACCATTGTCTTCAGTTTTGAGGGCGATCTATGGAAAGTAGCAACAGCTGGCGGACCGGCTCTGCGCCTAACGGCAATGGAGGGCAATGAAGTCATGCCAAGGATCTCTCCAGATGGGCAATGGCTGGCCTTCTCTTCCAACCAAAATGGGAATATGGATGTCTACATCATGCCGATGGCCGGTGGAAACATCAAACAGATTACCTTCCACGAAGCTAGCGATGAGGTCGATTCCTGGAGCTGGGACAGTAAACAGCTATATTTTACCTCTGGACGCGAGAACCGCCTCAGCAGCTATAAGGTAAGCAAGGATGGTGGTACCGCAGAGCGTATCTTCCCACATTTCTTCAACTATATCCATAATATGGTGGAGACACCAAGCGGAGAATTGCTTTTTACCGACTCTTGGGAAAGCTATAGCGCAGCCAATAGAAAGCGATATAAGGGCGCATTTAACCCCGATATCAAGGGTTACAACCCTAAAACAAAAGCCTATAAGGAGTACACGACCTATGAAGGCAAGGACCTTTGGCCAACCGTGGACAGCAAAGGCACGATCTTCTTTGCCTCCGATGAAGGTAATGACGAATACAATCTTTACAGTATAAGCAATGGGCAAAAACAAGGCCTGACCCAGTTTCCTGAGTCTATCCGTAGCCCGCAGGTTGCGGCGAATGGTGCTGCGGTAGTCTTTGAAAAAGGATATCAGCTATTTGTCTATGACGTGGCCAGCAAGAAAACCACGCAACCCGCCATTAGCCTGAGCCGAAACCAGGTATTGGGCAAGTCCAAGGAATTTGATGTCAAGAGCAATATCAGCAATTTTGATGTCTCTCCCGACGGAGAGAAAATGGCCTTTGTGTCGAGGGGCGAACTGTTTGTCTCGGATGTGGATGGCAAGTTTATACGGCAGATGCCTAGCCAAGGCGAACGGATTTCTGAGGTCATGTGGCTGAAGGACAATAAAACCTTGGTCTACAACCAGACCCTGAACGGCTATCTCAATTGGTATTCCCGCTCAGCAGATGGGAAAGGCGAAGCAAAGCAACTGACCCAGGACAACAGGAACAACCGTGATATTAACTTCAATAAAGAGAATACCAAGGCGGTTTACCTGAGTGGACGCGATGAAGTCCGTTTATTGGACTTGGGGTCCCTGAAGAGTGAAACCATCGTCAAAGACGAGATCTGGGCCTTCCAGAACTCTTCCCCGTCTTTCTCTCCTGATGGAAAGTATGTGCTCTTTACGGCCATCCGCAATTTTGAACAGGATATCTTCGTGTACAATCTCGCAGATAAGAAAACGCTGAACCTAACGAATACCGGCGTAACGGAAGCTTCACCGGCATGGTCGCCTGATGGTAAATATATCTACTTCTCCAGCAACCGAACCAAACCATCCTATCCAACGGGAATGGAAAATGCCAGTCTCTACCGGATGGCCCTTGAGAATTATGATGAACCCTACCGCATCAGCAAATTCGACGAAATGTTCAAGGAAACCGAAAAGGAGACGGTAAAGAAAGATAGCACAGCGACCAAAAACGAAAAGAAAAGCAAGGACAGCAAAGCAAAACCAGCCGCAAAGGAGGAAAAGAAAGATGATAAAAAGGTTATCGTAAGCATTGACGTACAAGGCCTTTCTGACCGGATAACCCAAGTCAGTCCGCAGGCTGGTACCCAATACAACCCTATTTTGTTTGCAAAAGGGGATAAAACATACCTATTCTACCAATCCAACCATGAGGGCAAATGGGCAACTTACCGCATTACCTTTGAACCTTTTACCAACAGCAAAACCGAAAAGGTATTGGACGGTGGTCTGCAAGCCCTTCAGGAAGTGGATGGTAAATTCTTTGCCATCAGCAATGGTAACATACAGAAATACAATATTGACCAGAACAAGCTTGAAAATGTAGATATCAATTTCAAGTTCAACCGTGATCTGGACAAGGAATTCAAGCAGATGTTCTATGAAACCTGGGCCAATGTGGAAGAGAACTACTATGACGAGAAGTTCCATGGCATTGACTGGGAAGGGATGAAAAAGAAATATGGAAACTACCTTTCGGGCATCAACAACCGTATGGACCTTCGAATCCTACTGAACGATATGCTGGGTGAACTGAACTCCTCGCACATGGGCTTCAGTACCTTTGGTACCGACGAGCGGAAGCAATATAATTTCATCACGAACGAACTCGGGGTCACCTATGACGCCAAGGATCCCTATAAGATCGCGCATATCGTTGCCAAGGGCCCTGCTTCCAAGAAAGATGTCAACCTGAAGGTTGGGGATGTCCTGGTTGCGGTAAACGGAAACAAGATCGATAAATCGCGTGACCGCGACTCCTATTTTACCTGGCCATCACTTGCCAATGAAGTACAATTGACCGTAAACCGTGGAGGTAAGGAAGAGATCATCAATATCCGTCCGCAGAGCAATGCTGCTTTCAAGGACCTATTGTACGATGAGTGGATCAAGGGAAATAGAAATAAAGTGGATCAGTTGAGCAAGAATAGGATTGCCTATTCGCACATGAAGAACATGAGCGGGGATGAACTGCAATCCTTTTTGATCGATATGGCAGAGCAGGAAAACAACAAGGATGCTGTTATCCTTGACCTTCGCTATAATACCGGTGGTAATGTGCATGACGAGGTGCTTAGGTTCCTTTCCCAACGACCTTATCTAAAATGGCAATATCGTGGCGGTAAGTTATCTCCGCAGAGTAATTTTGCACCGGCAGGAAAGCCAATCGTGCTATTGATCAATGAACAGTCCCTTTCGGATGCGGAAATGACTGCAGCAGGTTTCAAAGCGCTCAAGTTGGGTAAGATCATCGGTACGGAAACCTATAGGTGGATCATCTTTACCTCAGGTAAGGGTTTGGTCGATGGTTCGTTCTACCGCTTGCCGTCGTGGGGATGTTATACCCTGGACGGACAGGATCTGGAACTGACCGGTGTCGCTCCGGATATCGCCATCAAGAATACCGTAGCGGATCGCGTTGCGGATAAAGACCCGCAACTGGAAAGAGCAGTACAGGAAATCTTAAAGGACCTGAACTAATCGAATCTACATAAACTACAAAAGCCCTGAATTCAAACTTGAGTTCAGGGCTTTTGTAGTTTAGTATCCTTGGCTTGGATTAGGTGTTTTTTAGTTGCCTATTCTGCCTGATGAGGAGAATGGTCAAGGTAGCAAAGACCATGAAGCCAGTCCCGGCGCAGATTATCCGCCATATCTCCTTATCCAAAGAATCAAGGAGGATATAGAAGCTAAAGGATGCCAGTACCAAATTCAGCAATAATCCAAGTCTGTTGTTTTTCATATCCGTTAATTTTAATATCGGAAAAATATCTCAGAATTCCAGAGGTTAAAGGCTAAAAAACCACATTAACGAACAAATATTAATTAATAGGTAATAATTCGTTAATATTCTCTAAATATTACTGGGTTACATTTGTGCAATTATTAAAATATTTAAAGAACGAGAATCCTTATTCCATTGGTTTTGACCACGTTTGCGATAAAACTCTCCCAGAATGAAAAAGACAAAACTTCAAAATTGAAGTAAAAGAGAAACATACAGCTTCAGTTGCAGCAAACTGTAAGCGTTTTGTAGGTTGTAATTTATATTTGTTTGAGAAGGTTGCCTGTTGATCAGGCAGCCTTTTTTGTTGTGGGTTAGGCGTAGTGCATAACTCCGCTGTCGATGCTGTTCATGCATGGATCTTCCCGACATAGCCAGCTTGAATTCTTGGGATATACCATTTATTAACATTAAATACATCTTCAATTTTTCTTCGTCAGCATAAAAAATTCGAAAAAAATTTGACCATGTGCGCTTAGTCTTGTTCGACCCATATTCGGGACATATTGCGAAAATTCGGAATATGTCCCGAATAAGACCAAGTTCAGAATAGGTGATAATTCCGTATTTTAGAAAATAACAGAGGAATTTTAATATAAGATTAACTTAACAGTGGCTTAACCTTTTATTTAATTACATACCCTATGTTTGGGACAAACAACCATAAACACATGAAAAAATTATATTGGTCTTTGCTAGCATGTTTATTGACAGGAACAGCTTTCGGTCAGGACATGGCAAAGGGAACTGTCTTTATTGATGCAAATGCAAACGGTCGTCTGGACAAAAAAGAGGCTGGCTTAGCAGGGGTAAGTGTCAGTAATGGCAAGGAAGTCGTACAAACGGACAAGAACGGTAAATATCAGATCCCAGTTGATAACGACAACATCATCTTTGTGATCAAACCTTCTGGTTATGAATTGCCAGTAGATGCCGACAATCAGCCTAAGTTCTATTATATCCATAAACCAAACGGTGCCCCAGCTTTGAAATACCCTGGCGTAACGGCAACCGGTCCGCTTCCAAAGTCAATAGACTTTGCCTTAAAGGTGAAGGAAGAACCGGCGAACTTTACGGCTTTCGTATTTGGCGATCCTCAAGCCTATACAGCTGAAGAAATGGAGTTCTTCAAAAATGGCGTGGTAAATGAAGCAAAGACCAGAAAAGGTCCTCTTTTTGGGATCAGCCTTGGCGACTTGGTAGGTGATGACCTAACCTTGCACCCAAGCTATAAACAGACGATCGGTCAGATGGGCTTACCATGGTTCAATGTGATGGGTAACCACGATATGAACTATGATGTGAAGGAAGATAAGTATGCGGATGAAGGTTTTGAGAAATCCTTTGGACCGGCAAATTACTCCTTCAATGTGGGCAATGCACACTTTATCGTGCTAGACGATATTATTTATCCGCATCCAGAAACAGGAAAAGGATACCAAGGCGGGTTGAGACAAGATCAGATCGATTTCGTAGCCAATGACCTGAAGTTTGTCCCTAAGGATAAACTGATCGTCCTTGCTTATCATATCCCATTGTTTCCGGAGAATGCCAAATCATTCCGTCCGGAAGATAGAAAACAACTTTTCGATATCCTAAAGGACTACCCGAATACCTTGGGACTATCTGCTCACACGCATTATCAACAACAAAACTTCTTAACGACTGAGCACGGCTGGTCAGGTAGCAAACCTTACCATGAATACAATGTGGGAACGACCTCTGGCGACTGGTACTCTGGTCTTCCAAATGAACAGGGTATCCCCGCTTCGACCATGCGTGACGGTACGCCTAAAGGGTATGCCATCCTATCTGTAGATGGAAATCAATATAAATTCGACTATAAGATTGTGGGAAAAGATGACAGCTATACCATCGGTCTTTTTGGCCCGGCAGTGGTAAAGGCGAAATATGCAGGTCGCTATAATGTATATGCCAACTTCTTCTTAGGTTCAGCAAATGATCAGGTCCGTTATAGGATCGACAATGCAGACTGGATCGTGATGGACAGGGTTCAAGGTGAAGACCCCGCATATATGAAGGAACTGTTGGCTTATGATGGAGCCAATACCTTGGTTGCCGGCAGAAGACCTAGCGATCCGGTTCAGTCAGCCCACCTTTGGAAATTGAAGCTTCCAAAGCTTAAAGCTGGTAAACATACCATCGAAGTGGAAGCCGTAGATATGTTCGGTAGAACACATGCAGCGAAGAAAGAAATTGAGGTCGTTGAGTAAGCGGTTTTGATGTAAATATCTGTGGTGTAGGTTTTTGTGAAAAATGTTTCACGGGGAGCGTGAGGGGATTTGAACCAGGATGGGGCTCGACTCCGCTCGCCCAACGAGGATGAGAGGATGGGCCAAGATCTGGGTTTTGAACCAGGATTAATGGGATGGGAGGATAGGCCAAGATCTACCCGCAGAGGATAAATTCAATATTTTAAGAAAATAACAAAAGCGGAATTTTTGCAACAAGCAAGAATACCGCTTTTGTGCATTTTGATTCTGAACAATTAGTGAAGAATCCGTACGTTTCTTCTCCCTCAGGTCTTGTCATCCTGGACCGCAGGTTCAGGAACTGTACGCCAATGGAATCCTTTATATTATTTATTCTGAACAATTCGTGAAGAATCTGTACGTTTCTTCTCCCTTGGCTCTTGTCATCCTGGACCGAAGGTTCAGGAAAGTGCGCCAATGGAATCCATGATGTTTTTGATTGGAAAGATTGGCATTTTTCCGAGTCCATTTTGGAAAATCCTACTGTGGCACAAAAGCATTAATTATAGGTTAGTCGGAAATCAAAAAACAAATGTTGATGCCATGTCTATATTAGCGTACAGTTCCTCTACCGAAGATAGAGGATGACAGGGAGGGTGGTTCAAACCCCCATACCCCCCTTATACCACAATTTTTACAATTAATAACCCTACATGTATATACAATCTGTTCATTAATTTTTTATATTAGGGTCTATAAACCTGATAGCTAAAGGCTTGCGTCGCATTATCTTATAGACCTAAGAATTAAAATTTATTGTATATGAACATATTGAGATTTAGTGCCAATCAATGCTGTGCATTGATTTTGCTGTGTTTTTTTGGATGTTTTGGTGTTGGTTCTGCTGCTGCGCAGACGCCGGCTGAGAAGGATGAAGGTTGGATTTCGCTGTTTGACGGGAAGACCCTGAACGGCTGGAGGGTGAATGAGAACCCCGAGACTTTTTCTGTGAAAGATGGTGCCATTGTGGTGAACGGTAATGTGTCGCACTTATTCTATGATGGGGATGTCAATAACCATGACTTCAAGAATTTCGAACTGAAGATCGATGTCATGACTTTCCCGAATTCCAATTCGGGGATCTATTTCCATACTGACTTTCAGGAAAAAGGCTTTCCAGCTGTAGGTCATGAGGTACAGGTAAACCTGACCCATACGGATTGGAAGAAGTCTGGTAGCCTTTACAATGTGGTAAATGTGGATAAGGCCCCGGCAGTGGACAATCAATGGTACACCCAACATATCATCGTAAAGGGCAAAACGGTAAGGATCCTGATCAATGGGCAATTGCTATATGAATATGTGGAGCCAAACCTAAAACAGGATGCTGAACGTGGTCAGTTTATCTCGCACGGAACCTTTGCCCTGCAGGGACATGATCCGGGAAGCAAGGCCATGTTCAAGAATATCCGGGTGAAAGTACTTCCAAACTAACCAACAGCTAAGCCTCTAATTATGAACAACAAGAACCTAACTTCCAGAAGGAATTTTATCCGTACCGTGGCGGGTGTTGCGGTCTCTGCACCATTTTTCCTAGATCAAGCTTTTGCAAATGCTCCTGCCAAGAAACTGAGACATGCCTGTATTGGCGTTGGCGGAATGGGCGGGCATGACCTGCAGCAGTTTAAATCGCACCCCGATATTGAGATCGTTGCCCTATGTGATGTGGATGAAAACCACCTGAAGCAGGCGGGACAGCAGATTCCCGGTGCGAGATTATATACCGATTGGCGAGAAATGCTCGAAAAGGAGAAAAAGAACATCGACTCGGTGAACGTAACGGTTCCTGACCATAACCATTTTATCATTGCCATGGCCGCCATCGATGCAGGCAAGCATGTGTATTGCCAAAAGCCGATGTGCCATGATGTTGCTGAGGTCAGGGTTCTGACCAAGCATGCCGTAAAGGCAGGAGTGGTTACTCAATTAGGGACACAGATTGCTTCATCCATCGGCGATCGGACGGCAGTGCAATGGATCAAGGAAGGTCTGATCGGAAAGGTGAAACATGCCTATTTATGTTCCAACCGTTCGGGGATCGCGGGCTATCGCTTGGAAGGACCAAGGCCAAAGGAAACCTATGATGTTCCAGCGACCTTGGACTGGGATAAGTGGATTGGAACAGCTCCTATGCGCCCTTTTGCGCCGAGCATCTATCATCCTGGAATCTGGCGTACCTGGCAGGATTTCGGAACAGGTTGGTCCGGAGATATTGGTTGCCATATCTTCGATGCGGTCTGGAAAGGTTTGGACTTGAAAGCTCCGCTTTCCGTAGTCGCCGAAGTGCAGGAGTCTTGGAAGGATTCCTCTGAACGCAGGGCAGATACTTGGTCCCAAGGGAACCATATCAGCTGGCAATTTCCGGGAAATGAGAAAACAGCCGCAGGAGTGCTGCCATTGGAATGGTTTGATGGTGAGTTCTACCCTCCAAAGGAGGTTCAGGCGCTTTTCAATAATGGCGAGAAGTACCCCGAAGAGGCCGCAATGTTGGTCGGTACGGAAGGGGCCCTGTTGATTCCGCATGGCGGAACACCGGTATTATTGCCGCAGAGCAAGTTTAAGGACCATCAGTACCCTAAGTTGGAAGAAAGAAATCATTATCACCATTATGTGGATGCCTGTCTGAAAAAGGGGAAAACGGAATCCCATTTTGCGCAGACCGGTCCGATGACCGAAGCGATATTATTGGGTACCGTAGCGATAAGAGTGCCTGGAAAGGTCTTGGAATGGGATGCAGTGAATTTGAAATTCCCAAATGCTCCGGAAGCGGATAAGTTTTTGAAGAGGAAATATAGGAAAGGTTGGGAAGTGAAAGGTTTTGGGTAGGGGAATTATTGCCTCAGAAAAGTTGTTTTTTGTTTCGTCTTGATTTATTAAATTTAATGAAACAACAAACAATATGAAAAAAGAGCAATTGGTTGCAATTTTGGAAGTCCTGAAGTTAGCAGAAAAGTTAAAGTTTGAACTTAGGCACAGCTGGTTGTCTAATGGTAGACAAGAGAGTGTTGCCGAGCATACTTGGCGCATGTCCTTAATGGCGGTTTTGCTTGAACCATTGTTGGATCAACAGGTCGATATGGCTCGTTTATTGAAAATGATCATAATCCATGATCTAGTGGAAGCTGAAGCTGGTGATGTCTCTGTGCTCGACCAAATCCGTAATCCTGAAATCAGAAAAATAAAGCAACACAAAGAGGAATTAGCCATCAATAATCTCCGTAAAAAACTAGCTGCTAGCAATGGTGAAGAGATATACCATTTGTTCTATGAATTCGAGGAGAAAGAGACCTTTGAAGCAAAAGTGGCCAATGCAATAGATAAGCTAGAAGTTCAACTTCAACATAATCATGCCGATATTACTACTTGGGAAGAGATTGAATATGATCTGTCATTTGTAATAGGTAAGCATGTGCAGTTTGATGAAACCTTTGCGATGTTGAAAGACTTAATCGAGCAGGAAGCAGAAGAAAAGCTTAGGGGAGCTGGTTTGGATGTTTCAGAGATTAAGATCAGAGCGATTTCTCAATTTTCGTAAGGGAAGTGGATTCGGAATTGATTTATTTTAATGGATGAGATTTTTACTTAAGTAGATCGGTTCAATGGCCTTCGAAATGAATGCTGATATTGAACAAGATCATGTAGTTTGATTAGACTTATTTAGGATGAATGAAATTAAAAGGCGTGATTCAATGATATATACTATGATACGAAGATTGTATGAGGTGTTTTTGAAAAAGGACTGTGGGAGAGGAATTCCTTATAACCAAACTATTTAATCTATTTTTGAGCTTCTAAAAGCACATCTAATAAATCTGAAGGAGTATAGTTAATAAAATCTTCCATCACAATTTTGATAAATTCCTTTTTTAATAAATCTTCTCTTCCTTTAGAATATGCTTTAAATTTCGGGAAAATTTCTGTTAAATATTCTTCTAATTTATGTCCTTGTAATACTTTAATAAAATATGGAATTTGTAATTCAAGCCCATGAATAGTCTTATATGAATTTAATTCTGAAAAATTAGTATCCATAATTGTTCCCGGATAACTGTCATTAATGACACTTATTATCTTTTCTTGCGTAATTTCATCTTTGATTCTTTCACATATTTTATTAATAATAGTTTGACATTGATCCTTTGTTAAATTAAGAAGAGATTGAAGACTAAATTTATCGTCAAAACCAAAATAATCAGGTTTTATTATTTTTTCTTTCAAAAGAAAAACTCCTACAAATAATGGATCAAAAATATAATTTTCTATACTATATCTAGAATTATAACCAAGGGTAATGATATATGAATTTTCATCTTTTGATTTAGCTAAATCCCAATCAATAATACCATAAATGGAATTATTACCTGCTTTTCTTAAGGTTTTTGCTATCTCTTTTACAACATCACAGTTTGATTTTGGTTGACCATTTTTATCTTTTTGGACATCGCCAGAAGCAATAAAGTTCAGTGAAATTTCCTTGTTTAAATAGTCTTTAAAAATATCATTGATAGCACTATAATATTCGACATCATATTTGCTTTCAACAAATACTTGTTTTCTATTTTCATAATTAATACTGAAAGAAGGAACTCCAATTGTTAATTCTTTTAATGCCTCATCTTTACTTACATGATGTAATAATTTTTCTGAATCTCCTTTTTTTATAATATATAAACTATCATCAGGTGAAAACGCTATTGTAGAAGGTGAATGACTTGAGATAATGATTTTAATACCAAGTACTTTATGAAAATAATTATGTAAAACATTAATCAACCTTTTTGACATTGAAGGATGCAAGGCAGAATCTAATTCGTCCAACAATAAGACCTTTGCAATAACTTTCTTTTTTGTTAATTTATATACAGAGAAAGCTAAAGCGAGCAGTGTTTTTTCCCCTGAAGAAAGGGCGTCTAAATGAGTTTGAAAATTTTCAGTCTTATTAAATAAATACACATGGATATTTTGGTTTAGCATGCCATTGTGGATATCTAAATGTAATTCAGAATTTCTAAATTCATAACCATTTACATCATATTCATTTAAAATATCATTTAAAATTTTAATTGGTGATTCTCCAAAATTATCTTTCAATTCCTCATTAGTAAATGTATGAACATATTGACCTTCAGATTTAAGAAATTTGTTTATATCATTTTGTTTTATAATGAGTTGAAAGCTTTTCTCTTCCTGGGCAATATCATGTAAATTAAAAAAACCATTATCAAATGATATGGAATCAAGTACATTATCTCCATTAACACTTTGAATTTGTTTTAATGTATATTCATCTAATTGAGATTTATAATATTCTTCAACTTCCTTATAAACTTCTTTTAAATCCTTAACAAATTGTGTTGGATTAATACTATTAAAAAATTGTGTTGAATCCCTTAAATAATAAATAATATCTAAAATGAAATGAGGGTATTTATTTCTAATTTCTACATCCCCGAAATCAAATGGAGGAGTTAATCTAATAACGTCAAATACTTCTTGAAATTTAGTTTCATTAAGAGATTTTAATTCCTTACTATAGCCATAATTTCTAATTATAGTAAGTGCTTGTACTTTTGAAGTTGTATCTTTAAAGAATTCAATAAATTTATCTAAATCCTCAATATTATGTACTTCATACCTTGAAATTAGAGATTGAAAATTTACAAATTTATAATAATCAACTTTTGAAGTATCTGGATTATTCATATCAAAAGTTAGATAATAATCTTTATCTTCATCTGACCAATCAAGAAGACCTAAATTTTGCATATTATAAATCAAATCTTCATCTAAATATATAGAACCGTAATTTCTGTTAACTTTGAAAGAACTTATTATATTATTTCTTTTTTCTTGGAATTTTACATTTGATGAATTTGATTTATCTATATAAGCTTGTTGTCTTTGTTTTATACTTGATGTTTGGGAATCTCTATAATTTAAATCAATGTTATAAACATTAAAATCATTATAATTATATAAGATTATATTTTCTGAATCTATACCTTCAATCGTAATATTTCCTTTATCAATTGCGTTTAAGAAATGAGATTTTCCAGCACCGTTAATCCCTGTAATAACAGTAAAATCACTTATTTCTATATCATTAAACTTTTTGATGGATAAATAATCTGAGATGTGTTTTAGTTTCATATTATAGTCAATAATGGTTCCCTGATCAATAGTCTCAAAAATATCTATATTTTAGAGACTTAACAAGGTAAAATTATTAAGTTTGAGGGATGAAATTAATAATTCATTTAATCCTTCAAACTATACCGCAATATATTTCAAACAATCAAGTGATTGCAAACATCAAAATCAAATTCTTTCAGTTCTAGCAAAAGTTAAAATATAAACGAAGCCGGACATTAAAATTTTCAATTGACTCCCCTTTGAGAATTTGCAAGTCCAGAATTTGCCTCGCAAGAAACATCAAAAATTACTGTTAAGCATTTAAGGAGGGAAAATGTGTAGAATGTCAGAAAAGTTCAAAAAACTATAGAATTTATTTGATTTTTTTGTGATGACTTGTACCTTTGATTCATCAAAAGACTTCGTAGCTCAGTTGGTAGAGCAACAGACTCTTAATCGACATTTATTTCCATTATTTCTTTCTAATATATTACTGATTATCAAATTTTTAGTTTCAAATATTGCTTGTTCGGTAAATTTTAAATTTGTTAATAAATCTGTGTTTAAATAGCTTTAAAAAGCCTCCTGTTCTCGCTGTTGTTCTCGCAATTTGTTTTTAATTTACCTCCTTTCATTTAGTACAATTTACAGATCAAAAATTGTATTTCCTATTTATAGAATAGGTGTTGTTTCAGATACAAAATATTTATGTAAGTACCCCATTAGATTTTTTGTAACCTCATAAGCTCGCCGACTGCGAGTTGAACGAAGGTCGTTGAAGAGAAATGCGCAAGCATGATTCAACGATATATACGAAGTATACGAAGACTGTTGGCGGTATTTTTGAGAACGGATTGTGCGATGGGAATATCAAAAATAGTGACAACATCGAAGCCTGAGTGATCAGCAGGCGAGCCAAACTCGAAAAGTTGTTGGATTTTAACCAGGTATGCAATACCTAGTTAAAAGACAAAGAAACTTTTATGAAACGAATCATTATAGAAGAAATAAGTATGACAAACTGCGAAGCAATATAAATAGATTGTGTAAGTACACAATTTATTTATATCTTGGTTTGGCGTATCTTATTCCCCTATAATGGTGAGTGGAATGCCTTATTACCAACCAAATTTATATTAACCAAAAATTTAGTGTAAAATATGAACATACCTTCTCAGATTCAAAATGCAATTAGTAAAAATAAACTTGTAATTTTTGCTGGATCTGGTCTATCAGCAAAATTTGCTCTTCCTTCATGGAAGGATTTGGTAAAGAATGTAATAAATGAAATTGATAACAAAACATTCAGTGATTTGATACCGGTTTTAGAGAGTGGGTTATTAAAACCTATAGAAGTTTTAGACAAAATCCAAGGTGAGCATAAAATAGTTCGATCATATATACAAAAAAATTTCAATATTGATATACAGGAAAATTTAACATTACATAAGAAAATCTTAAACCTTACCGGTTCAATAATAACAACAAACTATGATAATGCATTTGAACAAGCTTCATTAAATAGCATTATACCAGCTAAAAGTACATCTGATTTTAATATTAGCAATATTAGCCAATCAGAAAAACCTTATATTTTTAAAATTCATGGTTGCTATACAGAGCCAGATAATTGTTTGATTTTTAGTAAAGATTATTTAAAGATTTACGACTCAGATTCTTCAATTAAAGAAAAACTAAAGGCAATTTTTATTGATAAAACTATAATATTTGTTGGATTTAGTTTTAATGACCCCGATATTAATTATATATTTTCCAATCTTGATAATGTTTTTCAGAATAACAACCGTCATTTTGTTTTAACTAAAGATGAACATGAATTTGAGAAATATAAATATCTAACAGCTATTCCAATTATGGATTACGACAATGATATCGACTCCTTTTTTGATAAATGTTTAGAAATAAAAAACCAGCAGAAGAACTCTCCCATTAACAAATTATCAAGTGAAATAGTAAAAAAACCAAAAATCGCTTTATTAAGACCAGAGCCCTTAGATATAATTTTTGATCCAGAGATATATTCAATTGAAAATTGCTTAGAAGAATTAGATATTGAGCTCCATACAGGCTTTTTAGATGCAAGAACATTAGAATCAATTGATGACTATGATATTTTAATCATCATTACTAAAGTTTTTAAAGACAAACTTTATATAGAGGATGACAATCAAAAAAGTGATTTAATATCATCAGAAGAAATTTGTTATCATGTTCCAAATGATAGAATTCCCATAATATTTATTACAAATGATAAAATTGATTTAGTTCCTGGTTTCAATACGATTAATATATCGACATATAAAAGATCTGTAATAAAACGGTTTATTTTCAAAGGTTTAAGGAGTAAAAATTTGGACTTCACATCAGACGAACATATAACCATAGGTTTATCGTTTCTATCGATTTTAGAATTCAACAAAGGAAATTCTAAAAAATCATCGATTTATTCAGCAAATAGAGTTTTAGACATTGGAGAAAAATCGTTAAAAAATATCATTGGTAGAATCGAAGAACAATCTTCAATTATCTCAAAAATACAAGGAATAAAAAGAAGTAATAAAGTTTTAAATATTAAAGCTTCAGGTGGAACTGGAAAAACCACTCTTATCAAAAAAGTTGCTTATGAAATGTACAATAGGGGCTATTTTAAAGAAGGGGTTTCGTTTAATTCTTGTGAAAATATAAAAAGTTTTGAAGATTTTGAAGAATTGATTATTGAAGCTTTCAATTTAAGAAACATAATAAA
The DNA here is from genome assembly GCF_024261425.1 of Sphingobacterium sp. LZ11T8. Taxonomy (NCBI): domain Bacteria; kingdom Pseudomonadati; phylum Bacteroidota; class Sphingobacteriia; order Sphingobacteriales; family Sphingobacteriaceae; genus Sphingobacterium; species Sphingobacterium sp. LZ11T8. The sequence continues at coordinate 937,275 of NZ_JANBZY010000001.1, forward strand.
TTTTAAAGAATATTTAATAGAAAATTATAGTTCAAGAAAGATTGATTCTCTTGTTATTTTAGACAATTTTGAAACTGTTGCAAATTCTTTACAAGATAAAGCATATGATCAAAGTATTGATTTATTAAAATTTGTTACTGATTTTGCAAACATTGTAATTACTTCAAGAGAAAAAATTTCAAAATTAGATGATTTTGAAGACCTATATTCTTTAGCCCCATTATCAACAGATGATGCTCTATCTTTATTTGAACGTGATTACGGAAAAATTATTAGTGAAGAAGAAATTAGAATTTTACGAACTGAAATTTTAGAGGATTTATTAAATAATAATCCACTAGCAATAAAATTAGTAACAAAATCAAGAACAAGATTTAAACATATTGAGGAGCTCAGTGTTCAAATTAAGGAGCATTTTTTTGAATCTTTGAATGAAGATTTCACCTTAGTATTTAAAAATAAAGAAGATTTAAATATCGAAAGAACAAAATCTATTTACCAATCAATAAACTATTCCTATGCAACCTTAAATGCTAAAGAAAAGATTGCATTTGAACTTTTAAGTATTTTTCCTGACGGAATCAGTTTGACAAATTTTAAAAAGTGCTTTGAGAAAAGTAATTCAACTAATAATATTAGTGATAAAGAGTTAAGAGTCTTAAGAGATAAATCCCTTGTAGAAGATTATAATGGCACATTACAACTTCAGCCAATTATTAGAAGATTTGCAGAATATCAATTTTCTAAAAGATCGAAGGAGACGAAACAAAAATATTGTATGGATGCATATTTATTTAATTGTTATTTACTAGATGTCCTTAGGTTTATTGAAAAAAGAAAAAGCACCTCAGAAGCATTAAAAATTTATAATCATTTTAAAAACAACATGTTAAATGTATTTACATATATACCTAATATTCCTTTAGAGGAAAACGGACCAGTTCCAGGAAAAAAATATTTACTTAATTATATCGATGAAATTCAACAATTTATTGTTAATGATAGACAAATCAAAGAATTCTACCACAAAATTGATTCTATTCAAGACTACTTTAGTGATTTGCCTTATGCAGGAACATTAATTGAAGTGATAAAACTTGCAAAGATTTATTATTTTGAGGAATTCGAGAATTCATATTCCGAATTATGTAATTATTACAATCCCAACGAATTAGAATCTAGAAATAATAAAGATGAAGATTTGATTGAAGAGAATTATAAAGATATTATTGCAAATATACATGATATGGAGGGATACACTTTAAGTTTAATTAAGGCATTTATTAAAAATGAAAATTATTCTCACTATTCAGACTCCAGTTTTTTCTATTTAGGTATTCCAACCATTATTTCTAGAAAAAGAGATGGATTTTACTATTTTGAATACGAACTAATGTTTAATCAATTGGATATAAAAAGCCTAACTGATTATATTGATTCATTATTTCTTGAACAACATTTGGAAATTATGCAATCTACTTATACCCTCTCAAAAGTTATTGAATTAGATAAAAATGCTATTAAAAAACTTGTTGTAACCAATCCTTATACAAGAGGCTTGAAGGATTTAATGTTAGCTTCAATTTCAGGGTCAGAAGAGGAGAAGAATAAACTTTACAAAAGCGCATTAAAAAATTTATTCCACATTAAATACTATTATTTAGAAGCACTATACTTTTATTGTATTTTTTTAAAAAATTCAGAAAATATGGAATATTTAAAATATTTAAGTGAAGGATTGGATTTAAGCAAAAAATACTTTTATCAATATCAATATCATTTATTTAGTAATTTAAACAAAAACAGTCATAATGATTATATTTTTTCATATGACTTTTACTCAGATGATAGATTAGAAACCTTTGTAAATAAACATAACGAAGTATGGGAGAAAAGGTTTAAAGAAAAGAATTTAATTAATGCTTAGTTGGTTTGGAAAAATAAATTAGGAAAATTGAAAATTATTATAAATAAATATTCATACTTAAATTCAAAAACATTATTCAAAGGTATTTTATTATAATAATCTTTAATTTTCCATAAAGCCAATCAAAAGGGAGATATATAATCATAAAAATTAAAACCAGTGGTACACTTAGGATCTTCATAAATTCAAATATTTTATCTCGAATTGGTACAGCAGTATATTCCATTTCTTCCTTTATTAATTTTCCACTTTCAAAGCTTAACTGAAGAACCTTAGGGAATACTCGTTTTCCATCCTTACTATATCTGATAATCTCATAGAAGCCCGATACTAAGCTGATCTTTCCAGAATACCAATCCACAAAAACTTCCTTATGCTCTGGATACAAATAATTTAGGTCAATTGATTTATAATCATCAATATCATTTGGTTTATCTGAACAAGAATTTACAATTGTGCCGTTAAGCCCTATTAAATAGAGTTTGCCATTTTCAATTTTCCATTTACATGTATATGGTGCATGGTATGCAGAATCGATATAAACCATTGAATTTTTGAATTCCACGGGTTTATCCTCTGGTATTTTAATTGCAGGACACCCTGCTATACAACCATAGGATTTTCCATTGTATAAAAATTCATCTTCTGGCTCACCTGTTAATTCATAACCAGATGTTTTGAAATCAAAATCTATAGTATCCATATTGATAGTTCAATTAAAAAAAACAATAACAGATTGACTGAGATTATAATCAATCTGTTATTTAACATATTCCCCTGTAATTATACAGCTAGAACTTAATTAAGTTAAGATTAGGCAGTAAACCTGGTTATAAGCGTGAGTAAAACATCAACAAACCTTAAATTATTATTCACCTCATAATCCTTTCAATTGATAAAAGATTGCTAATAAACTTGTTTCATGAATTTTTGAATTGAACTAGGATGAATCAATTCAGGAAAATTACTATTCCTAGAAGCAATCTCACTTGCAATATTCAAAGTTGTATGCAGAGTGTTAAAAACAATAAAATCTAATGGATATGGTGGTATTGGAAGAGACCTATTTTTAAATGTAAAATTTCTATGAGCACCTAATTTTTTACATTTAATGTATAAATCTAAAGATGGTTCAAAATTATTCCTAATAACATTCCCTAATTCAATTAAATCATTACTTTTAAAACTTTCTCCTTTTTGTTCCCATTCGAAAGTTACTAGCATAATCTTATTTAATCGCTCTGCTAACTCTTGTTGATAATGACTCAATTGGTCACCTTTGAAAAAATTGTCAAAAAAACCCATAGTATTTAAATTTTATTTCTAAATGAAGTAGTAGGTTTAATATGTAAAACAAATTTAAACCAAGAATTTGGAAGCTCTATGGCTTGAAATTGAATTCTACCAACATTTTCAATATATTTATCTGTTAATGCAACAAATTTATTTTCTTGATCAACAACTATATCAAATTTATTCTCTTTGAGCTTCATCGCAAATAATCCAAATTCAGGAGACATGCTTGGATCCATAAGTAAAATTAAAGAAACTAAATTTTGTCCATCCAAAAGATTGTTGGGAACAAACGTGAAATGACTATTATTAGGCTGAATACCAGATGCCGTTAATAATTCATTTATTAATTCCCCATTAGAAACAAACATTGAGTGACTAATATATCCTGATTTAATTTTTTTTCCTTCGTAAATATCATCGATAATATTCCCGCCGATATCATTCAACTTCTTTATTATAAAAGAAGGACCTTTAAATATGAAATCATTGAAAATAATTCCAGTAACAGAGTTTGTAGAAAATATCATATCTTAAATTAATTTAAATATCGAATAGTCCAAATTCGAAAGGTTAATAAATAGAAAGCGTGGGACAAAACAACAGTTAACGCTTTCAAAAGTAAAACGAGTTAATAATAAACAAATACGGTAAACCGTAATTAAACAAATAAAGTTGTTATGTGTCAATCAAGTTCCAAAGATCAACGGGTTAATAAATAGAAAGCGTGGGACGTAACCTAGAGCTGTTGCTGAGAGAGGTACCTAGGAGAACCCTGCACAAACAAACAGATAGGCACGTCCCACGCTCATATATAGCGTAGAACGTTACCCTATCCGTCCTTGTTGTGCAAATTGAAAATTTCCTAGGTTTTCTCTTTCACAAGAACTTCAAGCTAACGCTTAATTTCTTTAATATTTTTACTTTTTCAAAGATAAGAATTATTCATATTCGTTTAGAAATATCCTTCATCTCTTAAACTCATGTAGGAATCCGATGACATCAGGAGATGATCGCAGACCTCTATATCCAAAAGCTTTCCGCATTCGACCGCTTTTTTTGTGATTGCAATATCATGTGAGCTTGCTTTTAACTTTTCCGAAGGATGGTTATGCGCCAAAATAATCTTTGAAGCAGAAGCTTTCAGAGCTATGGAGAAGATGACCTTCATGTCAACTGGTACAAAGTCCTTACCTCCCATTGCTATGTCAACAACTCCCAGAACCCTGTTTGCGTTGTTTAGCAATATGATCTTGAACTCTTCAAGGAATGACATTAGGCCTTTGTCCCAGACTTGGATCAAAACGTCATAGGCTTCATTCGATTTTGAAACCGTGGGACATTGAGAAAGCTTGAATTTAGGTTTAAATTCGACTTTGATTTCTGATACGTTTAATAGATTTTTCATGCTGATGTTGTTAAAATGAATATGGATTTTATATCAGCACAGTCGTGGGGGATGTTTATAGACACCTTTCAAGGGAAAGATACCCCCTATAATGTGAGGGAGGGGGCTTTTTTCTGAATCCGAAGATATCAAGAATTAAATTTAAACCTTATAAAAAGGAACAAACTATTGGAATAAAAAATATCCCCCGAATGGATCGAGGGATAAATGTTAACCCTAAAACACCTAATTATTAAAAGTAATTTAAAAATTAACGTTTTGGACGCATAAATATAAAGATTATAAATGAAAAAGTAAGTTTAAATAATGCCTGATAAATAAAAATTTAATTTTAATTACGTAAACGTCTTAAATCGCACTTTTAACCATTATCAATAGTGATTTATAATTATTAATAAAACAAAATAATTTTTTAATAGTTAGATTGTAAATTGTTTTTCATAATTGCCTCACTAATTTTTTTTAGTTTGAGGTTCTGTTCTTCAATCTAGCCTAAAGTAAGAGTCCCTTGGTGAGTGACTTCCAAGGGGTTCTTACTCGTTTATGTTGGAAAAGGTTATTTAAATTCCATGATGAAAGTGAATTTTTGAATAAATACCTAGACTTAGGTATTTACTAAGACAAATAATAGAAAGATATTTATCCCATATATTTTAGATTTGTAAAATTTGGTAACTGATAGCCATCTCAAGGTAGATGGCTATTTTATTATGGTTTTTTGAAATATTGGGATAGTTCAAAATATGATGAATCCACAATTATGGTAGTGTCATTTTCAAGAAAAATAGTAAACATACTTCCGAGAGATATGTTTAATTGTTCATTGGTATCTTCCATAGAATCTGGGGTAATTATTTTTCTTACAGATTTATGCAGATGATTTAAATTTTCAATGGGAGGTAGGTCTTTACCGAATGCAATCGTAAGATCTAATATCAAGGAATTCGCTTGATTTATTAATAGTTCTTCATTCTTCATTGAAAGTCAAAATTAAATAGAAATACATTTTACGGTTTGGTGGATTTTATGGTATCAACAAAAGTTGAATGGCTCATTTTAAAAGCCTCAAAATATTTAGAAATATCCTGAACAAAAATCCAGGATATTCCTAATTCACTTTAAACTAACTGCAAATATTACTTAAAATAATTGTTTTACAAAAGCGAAAATATATATTATTTCACAGTAAATTGATGTTTTTTTATAATTTATTCTAATAAAAAGAGTTTTTTATCCGATATTGCACAAAATTTTGTTCAACCAAACTAACGTTAAGATTTACAGGATATTAACCAATATCGATTGATTAAAAGTGTTTTTGTAAAACACTTATTTAATACGACGGCTTAGTGATGTTAAGTTACCATGTTTTAAACAATAGTTAAAATTTGCGTTAAAAATTGATTGTGGAAGCTTTGTATTTAAAAAAGAAAATCGAAGAATTAAAAACGTCTTACAAAAAATTTGAAAAGATATATATCTATGAGACTGAGGAGGAGGATTATAAGGATCCGATGACATTAATAATAATTGATTTTTTTAAAATATCATTTACGCTGATGTTAATGATTTTAGCATTGTTATTGTCATAGGCAGAAATAAAGTTATGAGTACCAAACCAATTATTGATTTCTTTACGAGGGTTAAGGAATTAATTAAAATGATTAAGGAAAAGCTTCTAAAAGAGGGCGCACATATTGAACCAGAAAATAGGCTAATTAGAACGGTTTTTTATCTCTTTGAAATAGTTACAATTTTTGCAATGATTTCCTGTTTAATTCTTCTAGTAAAATGTAGTAATTAAAGCTGAAAAGGTTTAATTCTTTTAAAAATTAATGATTTAAAATGTATTTCCAGTTTTTATTAATTCATATTGAGGTTAATTTGAACGAATCCTAAGATATGAAAGAGACATATCCACAGCCTTTATAGGGGGGCTTATATTTAATAAATAACTGTAAATAAAAGGTTTAACTTATTTGTTTGAAATTGAAAGGTAATAACCAATTGAAAATCAATAAAATATCAAAAGGATTTGTTGTTATTACAAATGTCCGATCAATCCACAGCCTTTACAGGGGAAGTCTTAAATGTAAGATTTCCCCTGTAATGAGAGTGGTGTGATGTTTAGAATTTAGGTTACATTTTTTTGGAGGGGTGTTTTAAAGTATTAATTTGTAACCTTATGCATAACCTTTAATTTCGTACCCCCTAATAGTCTTTCCATTAACTTTTTTTGATTTTTCTTCTATTTTAAAATGCATTTTGTACACCCTAGGAGTTGCTTTTACATTCTTGACTTTCCTTTTGTTTAATTGGATGTTGTATATTTCTTTTAATTCTTCGCTAGAATACCAATTTTCGGGAACGATATGTTTATAAAGATCCCCAACAAAATCTTTATTCATCAGATCTTTATCTTTTGTATGTTTCAAATAGAGTTCCTTTAGTTCACCTTCACTTGCGCATTTCTTAAGTGTCGATATGCTTACCGATTCTGTATAAAGTTGATAAATCATTTTGAACAATGTTATATTCTTTTCCAACTCATCAATTGAGATTTCTATATTTCCTTTTTTAAAAGCGTCAATAACTTCTATTAGATCAACTAACTTTTCTCTAAATGCTATTTTACTAGGTGCACTTAACATTCGTGAGGTTATAGAGAATTCCCATATTTTACTTCTCGTTTTAACTTCAAAATATTTCAAATTGGAGTTGTACAACTTGCATTCAATAAAAGCTTCTTTAATGGAATTATACGACTTATAATAGGATTTGATTTTATTAAAGTATGTGTAGCAATCCAATAAGAAGTAACTTCTCTTTTTATTAGAATCGATAAAATAATAATAAGGCATTTGCTTTAAAATTCCATGATAAGCTAATTTTGAATTGGGATTATCCGCCTTTTCAAACTTTTCAAATAACCTATTGTAATCATCCTCACTTGATTTGAAAAAGTCCTTCAACTCATCTTCAGTGAAGAAATCAATATTAGGATCTTGGTTGCAAATCACTTGGATGCTTTTAATTGCATTCTTATTTCTAACCCTCCCAATAATTTGAACAACATCAGTCAATGGATCTAGGGTAGAATGCTTGACAATTTCTGGGTCACTAATGATTAGTATGCTGTAGTTGTCTTTCACATTAATATCCAAGCCAGCAAAATAACGGCCAGTAAAAAAATTATACTTTTTAAATTTGGAAGTGTCTATTTCGGTTCCAATATGATTTAATGTATAACCCCTATAAGATCTGATGTAATCTTTTCCACAAAAAGCAGTACAATCACTTGGTTTGTTCGTATAATTTATTATCTGCTTGATAATATAATTTGAGTTTACAAAAATTAGCCAATTCTTATCCGGTTCTTTTTCGATAATAGATTTAGCAGCAAATATTGTGTTATTTGTCAATACTAGATTTATTGTCTTTGGGGTATGATGTTTTGGGATAATATTGTATACTTTGAAATTGCCAAATCTTGGATCAGAAGGTGGAATGTATGTGGCAGTAATCATTGATTTATTCTTGAACTTAAAGAAGGTATCCATAAATATTGGAAATTCCTTTCTGAAACTTGCGCCTTTAATTATTTTGTCACACTCATCAAGCAAAATAAAGAATTCAGTATAAAGATCAATGTTAAGAGTTTCACATGCATCAATCAATTTGAAAAATGACTCCGGTGTAATCATAATTTTTCGATTTATTTTTACTGATATTAAGTATTGTATGATGCTAGTATTCTTTATCCCCTCTCTAACAATCAGTAAATTAGGGTTTTTAGCGCCCTTATTGTCTATTATAGCTCGAGAATCAACAACTATAATTGAATTTCGATTACAGTTTAATTCTGTTGTTGTTGCACCTATACCAGTAATATTCTTAGAAATGATCGAGTTGCAAGGGAGTAATCCATCGGAAAATGCCTTATCCAAATAATTTCCATCAGAATTATCGAAAACAATATTATTAATATCCATCTTGATCCTCCTCATCCAAAGGGTTTCTTAAGGCATTTCTGAGTCTATTTGGTGAAGCTATTCTTAAGGAATTTATAACATTAATATCAACCTCAATATTTTCTTCTTCGTCGTTGGTTTCAATTAAAGAATTTATCTCCTGACCTAGTTCAAAATGTTCAGCCGTTGAAATTAGTTCCATTAAATCAATCTCAATGATATATTGCTTTGAAATCTCTAATAAACTGTCAAGGATTGGGGAATTAGGAGGGGAGAAGCGGTATATTTTTTCGTCTTGTTTAAATTTTAAAAAATATATTTTTTTTCCATTCTCAAAAGCTATCTGAAAGGTATCTAAATGTTTCAGTCCCTTAAAGAATGAGAAAAGTTTCTTTCCAGATTTATCATCAAGAGATCTAAAGAAAATTAGAAATTGTTTAAAAGTGGCGATAGGTTTTACCTTTTCAGTTCCAAAAATAAATTCATTTATTGAAAATGTTTTTTTCATATTATTATGTTTTAAACAATCAGCTTAATTACTGAATTGTGCCATAAAATTGAAAAAATGCCTAAGGGGGACAATAACAAAAAAAGGGAACTTATTGTACCCCTTTGATAATAAATAGCAATGACTTGATATTATCTTATCAATGCTTTAACAAAATCTTCTTTTTGATCATTGAATGGATGTGAGAAATCAAAATCCTTATAATGAAGTATATTACCCCCAACTAATAAAGCGTTATAAATAAGGAGATGTTTATTTTTTTCATTAAGGTGGTAAGTCTGGCTTTGATCAGAGATAAATCGATAAAGGATTTTTGCAGTTTCTTTTAGGAATTTGTCGTATGGTTTCGTTTTATTATTTCTTTTCCATGCCATTACCTCTTCCTTCAGAGTGTTCAATGATTCGATGGAAAACTCACATTTCCATCCCTTTTTTAATGTTAGATATAAAGCTGATTGAGAAGTAGCTGTGGGGAAATACAATTCATGTAAATACTCCGATTTTATGTTACTATTTGCTGTGTTTAAATTAAAAGTTCTTGCCCAATCATTGTATAACTCTTCTGCTAATTTATCAAAGATTAGCGGATTGGTCTTTAATGGAAAATCAATGACAGATTTCGGTTTGTAATTAGGATTATCTGAATATGTGATTTTTAATTTGGCATTTTCTAAATTCTCTTTAATCAATAAAAGATCTATAAGTTCATCGATTCTTTTTACCTGATCAATTAAATAGTATTCATCATAATTCATATCATGGTAATATGATAATTTACCTTCCCATAGCAATTGTCTATAAATTGCCGTTAAAGTCAAAATATTTCCTAAAATTAAATCTCTGATTTCTTGATTATCTTTGAAAATTATATCATAAATTTTGATTGAATTGAAATCATCCAAGATTATATCACTTTCATCGAATCCTATTATATATGGAACTGAAATGCTTGAAATTTTCTGAAATACATGTTCTTTATCGTCCGTTTCAAAGTTTACATAATCCTTTAAAATTTCTTTGTTTATTTCTGTAGGTACATTTATGTATTCCGTAATAATTTCATTTTTCATAGTGTTAATCCAAATAGCAATAAAAGCCCGATCAAATCAATGATCTTGGGCTTTTAAAGTTACAATTTATTATTGAGGGGTATTAAACTATAATAATGTGGAAAAGCAAAAAAGGGACAAATGTTATAGATCGGGTAATACATCCCTGAGTTCATCAGTATTATGTACTCCTAATCCACGAAGGTATTTTAAAGTGACAATCATGTCTGAATGTCCCATTAATTGTTGAACAATATGTAAATCCTTGGTTTTTTTATAAACGTTTACCGCTGCACTATGTCTAAAGGAATAAATAGTTTGATTGGATTCAACAATTTTGGATTTCTTCATTTGATTAAAGATTCTAGTCCAAGCAGTTCCAAAATAACATCTATTTCTTGGAATGGAGTTCCTGCTAAAAATATTATCATCTGGATTCAGATTTTCAATTTTAGGTAATAGAATTTGGCGAACATAATTTGGGATGGGAACTATTCTAATCTTCCCCCCTTTATTTTCTGTCCCAGAAAGGTGTATCTCTGAAAAATCATTTTTGAAATGACTTCTTTTGAGAATTCGAATTTCGTTATGTGGTCTTAATAAACAACCATAGCTCATAAGACAGCAGAGGTACAAATCAGGGTGCAAAACCTTAATAAAATCCAAAACTTTATGAATTTGGTCTTCTGTGTAGATCTTATGAAGTATAGGTACTGATTTCCTTCTGTCCGTACGTGTAATGATCGATGTGTTAAATTCATAATCTTTATCAATTTCCGAAAATATTGCTCTTAAGTGCCTTCTTGTGTGCATATAATAGGTTCCGCTTGAATTAAATTGATTGAGGAACTCTTGAATTCTATATCTTTTCAAATGATTTATATCACTGGCTAATTCCTCTTCGGTAAGAAATGTTTGAAAATTGATTTTTAGGGATCGTAAATTCGCCAGATACATCTTCGATAGATTCGCCTTGGTTTTGTTTTCAATTGCTTGGTCTAACAGCTCAGATAAAGTTTTTGATTTCTCTATTATTAGAGGGGAATTCTTACTAATCGGATATTTCCCAAAATCAATAGCCTTTCTAAATTCATATTCTAATAAACTTAATTGTTCATCTCTTTCTATTAACGTCCTGCAAGAGTTCGGTCTTATATCAATCCCTAATTTCTGTCCAGTGTATTCCTTGAACTTCTTGTTTCCTAGTTTTATATAGATATAAGATCTCTCTGATAGTGTTAATGCCTTCTTTGCAGTAATCTTTACGTTTTTCATTTTTCTGTTCTCGCACCGTTCTCGCAATAGATTAAAGCTATTTAACTTGAAAATTCAATAAATAATATTGATAAGGAAAATGTAACTATTAAGGTAATTTAATACATAATGAAAACCCATAATTAAAGACAGTTGTCATAAAATCGCAAAAAACTATAGAATTTATTTGATTTTTTTGTGATGACTTGTACCTTTGATTCATCAAAAGACTTCGTAGCTCAGTTGGTAGAGCAACAGACTCTTAATCTGTGGGTCCTGAGTTCGAGCCTCAGCGGGGTCACTTTCAAAAAAAGCTGTTTTTACTTGCGTAAAACGGCTTTTTTGCTTTCCTTAGGGTGGTTTGAAACTTCCTCCCTACACGTTTTGAAAATCCTCAAAGCGGTGTGTTTTGCATAGTATTTTGTTGAACTTCACGTAAAACCGTCACAAATACGTCACAAAGGTTTTCGTGGTAATGAAAAGATTATGGCAACCGTAAGCGCAAAGGTTTATGAACACCACAAAAAAGCAGATGGAACCTACAATGTAAAAATTAGAGTCTATCACAAAGAGGAGAAAAAATTTATAGACACTCCTCATTTCCTTTCCCTAAAACAACTCACCAAGGTGAAAGGAAAAAAAGAATTTAGTATTAAAGATTCTTTTGTCCTTGAAATAGTTGACAAGAAACTAAAGGACTACCGTAAAACGATTAGTGAACTCGAGGAGAAGCTTGACTTTTTCACCGCGGATTCATTAAGGGATTATCTCAAAAATAAAGATGAAGAAATTGATTTTATCAAGTTCTGTGCGAACTATATTAAACAAGAGAAGGATGACGGTCGTGATGGTTCGGCAGCCAACCATCGATCAGTACGTAACCATCTCATTGATTTTTTTAATCGGGAAACTGTCTCAATAAATGAAATACATTTTAATATGCTCGTTCAGTTTGAACGTTACTTGAAATCTGAACGTACAATAACACGAATAAACCAGTTAGGAAAGCCCGTCACTACTGTTTCAAAGCCTGTTTCAGATACTAGTTTATATAATTATATGAGAGATCTTCGCACATTATTTAATGAAGCGTTGAACCATTACAATAATGAAGATCTGGGCATTATATTGATTAAACACTATCCCTTCAAAAAATATAAGGTAGGCTCAGCTCCTCTTACCGAAAATAGAAATAATAATCTTGAAGAGGTTATTAGAATTCGAGATTGTAAAGTGTTACCTAAAACTAGAGCTGAACTCGCTCGGGACTTATATATGCTCTCATTCTATTTGTGCGGGATGAATGCTGTTGATTTATTTAAAATATCTACTGACGATATTCGAAATGGCCGGGTTGACTACAATCGATCAAAAACTAAGGGGAAACGAAAAGACAGAGCATTTATTAGTATAAAGATAATTGATGAAGCAAAACCTTTATTGGAGAAATATATTGGCAAGTTATCCCAAAGATATTCAAGCCGGACCACTTTCAATTCCGCATTAAAGCATGGAATGAAGAAACTCAGAGAACTTTCGGGTGTAGAGGGGGTCACTCTTTATCGTGCGCGCCATACCTTCGCAAATACAGCTAGGAATGATTGTAGGATGAGTAAAGATGATGTTGCTTTAGCACTCAACCATGTCGAAAATGGGAATCGTGTCACCGATATTTATATCGCCAAGGATTGGAGAATTATAGATGACGTCCAAAATAAAGTAATGCAGTTCTTCAGAAAATCAGAGCCTAAAATTTTGGAAATGATTAGGAAGAAAGAAATAAGTAGGCAAAAAGCTGCTTAACTTGATTTGTATGCAACGATTACCATTCGTTGGATACAGAGTTAATTTTTTAAAACTTAAAATTTTATTCATGAAAAATTTACTTTTATTCTTTTTAACGTGTTTCTTATCAACGATTGGTTTCTTTGCTGCTCTAAGTATGAAAACTCCTTGGATAGGATTCTGTGTAGCTTTTGGAACTTGGTTTTTATTTCTTTGGTTAACAACGAAGACACGTAGAAAATATTAATTATTTTATAATGAACTGGTATAATATAAGTCCGTACATCCCCTGTAACCAGGCATGTCTGAAATTTTGCATTTTACTTTATTATTGTTATTTCAAATTTTCCTTAAAGAAGTCTGTCATTTTATCAAATGAACATTGAATTTTGCCGTATATGTCAATGTCTACCGCATTAGTTATTGTCATCTATTCCTTTTGCTATGTTTCTGCTAGGTAAACAATTTTGCTGATATTACCTGAATGTTCTTTTTTTCATTCTATCTATAATATTGTTCTTGGTGACATTTCTGGTGTATAATTCGACATGGGCATGTTCATACAAGACAAATGATGGTTGCTGTCATGAGTTGTTAGAGTTTTAAGAATGTTTGTGATACTCTCATTACCTCAATTCTTGTTTGCGACTTAATTCAAATACCTGTCGAATCTTAGTAAGCAGGCTTTCTACCGCTTCTGCAATTATCGTTTCTATTTGTTTTAATGCGGATGACTTTTCTTCGAGGGCGTTGCTAGTATGTACTAGACCTTGAACTGTTTGAGTAGGGTACCTTGTGGAACCAATTTAAACCCCTATCAAACCGGATTCAAGATGGGTTTGATAGGGGTTTACATTGGTTTGAAAGGGGAGTGAGTTGGCGTTGTTGAATATGGTTGGGAGGAAGAGTGGTGAAGGGGAACAGTGATTTTTAGAAATAAAACTACCGGATCGAACTGCAGCAGGGAAATCTTCAAATAGTGTTTCGCCGTAGACATACCTTAATATTTTAATCATATTTTCTTAACCTTTCGGTTACATTAAACACGGAGATTTGAATGGGCTTAGTTAAAATTATTAACGAATTATGGAAATCTGTATCGACAAAAAGTTAGTTTCTCAAATTAATAATACCGACAAAGGTGCCTTTGATAGATTATATGAATTATATTGGGAGTATTTATTATCTCTTGCAATAAGGAAAACCGGGGATGTCGAAATCTCTATGGATTTGCTGCAGGACCTTTTTGTTGATTTATGGGAGAGGCGGACAGAGCTAAAAATAGAAGTCGCGCTAAAGCCGTATCTAACCTCGGCTTTGTACTTTAAGATCTTTATGTACTTCCGTAAGAAAGGCATAGCGGAATCCCATGTCATGCTGTTTAAACAAATGATTCAAGAAGAGACAGTTGAACAGATTGACTTTGAACAAGATATAGAAAAACAATATGCTGAATTGATGCTTGCAATCGATCAATCTGTTACTCAAATGCCCGAGCGGATGCAGGTCGTTTTTAATTTACGATTTCGCGATAGCCTTAAGATTAATGAAATAGCTAAAAAGCTGGACATATCATCCCAAACTGTCAAAAACCAATTACAAAAATCACTACAGTTTCTTCGGAAAAAAATCTCTCATAAAAATATGGAATTCCTGTCCGGTATACTTTTCGTACTGTACGTCCACCAAGCTTAATTTTTTTAAAAATAATTTATTCATAATTTCTTAACTTAAATAGCGTGGTACTTTTCGTCTTTAATGCAACTACTCTAATGTATGAAGCGAGAAGAAAAGGAATTAAATCGGTTAATATCAGGCTATATCAATGGAACGATTGATCAACAGGAGCGAGAAAAGCTTTTGTTATGGATGGAGCAATTAGAAGTTTCAAACAGTGAGGGACTGATTCATCCAGGATTGAAGGCCGAGTTGAAAGCTCGAATTGATGAGCAGCTATTTGGTACCGAAAAATCGACAACAGCATTTATTAGCAAGATCGGTTTAAGATGGATCAGTGTCGCGGCGGTATTTTTACTGTTGCTCGGAGTAGGGTCATTTCATTTTCTGAAGAAAGCTTCCGACTTAGGATCTCCGCAGCTCGCTATTCAGCAGGCAGAAGACTTTCAAATTAGGGTTCAGAAGGATAGCAGTTTTTACTTAAGTGATGGTTCACTGGCGCACCTACTTGCAGGGAGTACATTGTCATGGAATTCCAAATACAATACAACAGATCGAGCTTTGGAATTGCATGGGACTGCATTTTTTAAAGTGAAGAAGGATACCCTCCGCCCATTTTCAGTGCTCTCGAATTCAATTTTAACGACCGCATTAGGGACGGAATTTTGGGTGAGCGAATATGGGAAAAACACGAGTGTCAAGTTGATAAGCGGTTCTGTTTTGTTACAACGAAAGAATCATGCAGGAGCATTAAGTACCATTGGTACTTTAAAACCTGGGGAAAAATGGTCAATGAAGAAGAAAAGGTCTGCAAAAGAAATTAAGTCTGAGCCTGAAACAGATTTAAAGCATTTAAAGTCGGCTCTTCGCTTTGAAAATGCTGCGTTGAGCAAAGTATTTAAGGAATTGGAAAGTAACTTCCATGTGAAATTTCAGATTGATGCAGACGTGGAAGTTGACATGACGTTCTATGGTACTTTTGGCGAAGACGAACAATTAGTCGATATATTGGAAATTATAAGCTTGGCTAATGATTTGAAGTTTGAAGATCAAGGTCATCCCGGCCAAATACGGGTACTCAAAATAAAATAATTATTAAAGAAACTGTTTAATGAACGGCTAGAAATAGCCGTGAGGAAATGTTATGCCAAATTTTATCAAAAAAATGAAAATTAGACCTTTAATGAAACATGGAAATCAAGCCTTCGTTTTGCTTCTTTTGTTGCTCTGTTGTTGCGCGCCAATTTATGCGCAAAATAAAGCAGTTATGAGTGTGCTTGTCCACGATAGACAAGGAAATCCTTTAAGTAATTCCTCTGTTTTATTAAGTAATGCAGACCTGCAAATTAATACAACTCGATCAACCGACGAGCATGGCTTAGTCGTATTTGAAGGACTTCAGCCTCATGGAAAATATTGTGTGAAGGTGTCTTTCACGGGTTATACAGGAAAAAGACAATGTGATATTATTGTGAAGCCAGCAAATCGGACCAACCTTGTCATCAAGCTTGATCAAGAAGAGATACAAAATATTGACGCTGTTGTGGTAACTGCCTTGGGGATAAAAAGAGAAGATAAATCGCTAGGATATTCTACCCAAACGGTCGATAATGCAGCACTAACAGAAACGAAGACGAATAACTGGACCAGCGCTTTATCTGGAAAAGTTGCGGGATTAACTATCCAAGGGGTTGGTGCCGGGCCGATGGGTTCCAATAGGATAACGCTTCGAGGAGAATCCTCTCTAAATTTAAATAACAATCAAGCGCTCGTTGTCATAGATGGGGTTCCCCTCAGCAGTAAGATTACGGGCACGGGTTTTAATTCTTATTTATCTCAGGATAGCCCTGTCGACTTTGGATCAAATATCAGCAACGTAAATGCTGATGACATTGATAATGTGACCGTGTTAAAAGGGCCGGCTGCAACGGCATTATACGGAAGTCGGGCCGCAGCAGGCGCACTAATTATTACGACAAAATCTGCGAAGCGAAAAGAGAGAGGAATAGGCGTTAGTCTCAATTCGAATACGAGCTTGGAGGAAGTGAACCGCTGGCCTGATTATCAATTTGAGTATGGAGAAGGTAGACAAGACAAATATTACTCTTATGGGAATACCGTGGATGGAGCTAACACAAGTACAACTGTTGGTGCAGGACGAGGTTTCGGACCTAAATTCAATGGGCAAGAGTATTTTCAATACGACCCGAGTACGCCCGATGGAATAGCGACAGTAAGAACCCCATGGGTCGCCCAAAAAGATTATATTTCGGGCTTCTTTCAACGCGGTTTAACAAGCAGCAATAATATATCCGTTGAAGGTGGAAATGAAATCAATGGTGCTAGAGCGTCATTTACTTACCTTAAGAATACGTGGATTCTTCCGAATACCGGATTTGAGAGAATGAATGTGTTATTTAATGCCAATCAACAATTATCCAAACGGCTAAAAGTTTCTGGTAGATTTAACTACAGCAATAATAAAAGTGACAATCTCCCTTCCGCAGGATATAATAACCAGACTTTGATGTATTTCTTAATATTAGGTACAGCGCCTAATATTAAACCGGAATGGTTTAAACCCTATTGGGTTCCTGGGAAAGAAGGAGTAGAGCAATATAGGCCTTTCAATTCTGGTCCTGACAATCCCTATGTTATTCTTTATGAAATGTTGAATAAAATGAAGAAGCATAATCTTGTAGGAAATATTTCTGCAACTTATGAATTCTCCCCAACAGTAAACCTGATGCTTAGAAGTGGTTTAGATTTTTCGAATGAAGAGCGATCTCAACAGCGGCCTTTTAATATGACGAAATTTCCGAAAGGAATGTACCGTGAACAGGGTCTTAATAATTACGAGTCGAATAGTGATTTTCTACTTTCTTATGTTCCTAAGTTAGAATCCGATTTTAAGTATAATATTTCCTTAGGTGGAAATTATATGTCGCAGTATTATAATTTGAAATCAATGAATGCCGACCAATTAGCACAACCGGGAATTTACCAGCTGTCCAACAGTTTAGACCCAGTTGTACCGCAAAGCGATAGACAGGAAAAAGCTATTGCTAGCTTATATGCTTTTGGTCAGTTGTCGTATAAGGAAATGATATTTTTAGATGTTACGGGACGGAATGACTGGTCCAGTACGTTGCCTTCAGGAGAGCGATCGTTTTTTTATCCATCTGTGAACAGCAGTTTTATCTTAAGCCAGCTTTTTAAAATGCCGGACGTTATTTCTTTTGCTAAAGCTCGACTCTCTTGGGCACAGGTGGGAAATGATACCAGCCCCTATCAAACGGCTCGATATTACAATCAAATATATGGTAACAACCTAACCAACCAACGGGTATTATTTAATCCTAACTTGAAACCAGAAATTACAACAAGTTATGAGGCAGGCTTGGATTTAAGGTTCCTAGATGGAAGAGTAGGCGCTGATATGTCGATCTATATGAACAACAGTAGGAACCAAATCCTTGCTACGCCCGTCGATCCCGTTTCAGGCTATAACAGTGCCCTGATTAATGCCGGACTTATAAATAGTAAAGGTATTGAGCTGGTCTTGAATGGGCAACCCATCTTGAACGATCAATTTAAATGGAAATCTGCTGTCAATTGGGCTCTTAATCGGAGTTATGTTAAGGAATTGGCCCCAGGAATCAATACTCAAATTATCTACAATAATGCTGGTGTCGTGACCATCGAAGCACGCCCAGGAGCGCGAATGGGGGATATGTATGGACGTGGATTTCTAAGAAATGAAATTGGACAGATTATTTATAATGAAGCCGGATTACCGGAACTCGACACCGAAGTAAAGAAATGGGGAAATGCATTTGCAGATTGGAAAATGGGGTTTAGTAATGACTTTACCTATAAGTCTATAGGTTTACACATCCTTTTGGACATGCAAAAAGGCGGAAGTATTTATTCCTTGACAAATTATAAAACTAATGAATTAGGAAAAGTGAAGACTTCTCTTCCGGGACGCGAAGGGGGAATCGTAGGCGATGGCGTTGTTCCACAGGCCGATGGGACGTATAAGCCAAATGATAAGTCGGTGAGTGCGTTGGTTTATTATCCGACTTATTATTCGATGAGTAATTTGGAGACCAATATATTTGATGCCAGCTTCCTAAAAATAAGAGAAGTTAGGCTATCCTATACATTTCCGGTTAATCTATTAAAGCAATTCAAACTTTCAAACGCTTCGGTATCACTTTGGGGAAGAGATCTTTTCAATTTCACCTCCTTTCCGGCATTTGATCCCGAGGGTGGAAATTTAAATAATGGAACTGTTACGCCGGGCGTCGAGCTGGCCCAATTCCCATCGGCTAGAAGTATGGGAGTTAATTTAAGCATAGGATTTTAGTATTTACGATGATGAACATAAGAAGAAGATTTATTTCCGTTTTGATGTTTGCACTTTGTCTTTTCAGTGCGTGCGATAAAACCTTTAATGACCTCAACACCGATCCAAATCGGCCGAAAGAGGCTACTCCGGGTGTATTGTTAAGTCAATTACAATACAGAATTGTGACTTCAAAAATGAATGAAGCGAAGAACTTCACCCATATTTTGATGCAAGTACAGGCGCCCCGAGCAAATCCAAATATCAATAGCGTTATGCGATGGGATGTTCGTAGTAGAGATAATATTTGGGAAAGTTATTATGCAGCGCTCTTAGATACGGAGGATTTGTATGGGATATCGAAAAGGTTGGAACAGCCTAATTATATGGGAATTGCACTTGTGTTGAAAGCTTATATGTATTCCATTCTAACTGATGCATATGGTGATATTCCATGTTTGGAGGCGACGAAAGGGATGGATAAGAATTTCCTTCCGAAATTTGATAAACAACAAGTTGTTTATGAGCAAATGTTGAATTGGTTAACGGAAGCTAACACACTCTTTGAAACGGATAAGCCTTTAGCATATGGGGGAGATTTGATTTTCGACGCCCAAAGTTCAGCAGCGAACATGTTGAAATGGAAGAAGTTTGCTAATTCGTTAAAATTAAGGTTGTTAGTTAGGATTCAAGGTCGGGAAGCGGAAATGAAGGTGAGATCTAAAATTGAAGAAATATTAAATAAACCGAAAGATTTTCCAGTATTTGAATCCAATGCCGACGAAGCCATCTTGGCTTTCCCAGGTAATTTTCCTTATTTTAATCCATATTATAATTCCAGAACATTCGACTGGAGAGACAATGATTACTTCACGACCTTTTTCATAAAAACTTTAAATGAAACCAACGACCCACGGTTAAAGCTATGGGCTCGGACTGTAAAAAAAGGTGACAAAGCAGTATTTCAAGGTATCCCGAGTGCATATCCCTTAGAACAGGAGTTTGATGTAAATGCAAATTCCAATCTCAGCGATGTACTTAAAACTTTCTCGAATATGGGTATTTTACAAACCTATGCGGAGGTGGAGTTTATGAAAGCGGAGCTTGCACTGAAGAACTATAAAACCAATGATACGGAGGAGAACCATTACAATAATGCCATTCTAGCTTCTTTAAAACAATGGAAAGTTGACATTCCTGAAGATTTTCTGAAGCATTCCATTATTAAATATAAGAGTGGCGGAACTGTCGATGAAAAGATGGATCAAATCTTTTTGCAAAAGTACTATGCTAGCTTTTTTGTAGATTATCAGTCATGGTTCGAATACAGAAGAACCGGATACCCTAAACTTGAAAAGGGTCCCGGCATACCATCTTCTAGGACTTTCCCCACGCGAATACCTTATCCAACTTACTTGCAATCTTTGAACGCCGAGAACTTAAAAGCCGCGGTGCAACAAATGGGGGGTGACGATTGCACTATTAAAGTTTGGTGGGACAACAAGTAAACTAACATTATCCATATGAAAAAAAATATCATCAAGTTTTTAATTTGCGGTACCCTAGGTTTAGCGTCAGCTTTTTCGACTTTGTTCGCTCAAACGAAGTCTATTGTTATCATTTTTGATGGTCTGAGACCCGATTTTATCAATCAGGAGCATATGCCGAATCTATTTGATCTGGCAAATAAAGGGAGTGTTGCCTTAAATAGCCATAGCGTTTTCCCAACAGTGACGAGATTGAATTCTGCATCGCTTTCGACGGGATCTTATCCTGAAAAACACGGTATTCTCGGGAATACGATTCATATTGCAGATGTTGATGCGCGAAAAAATTATAATACCGGAAACAAAAGCGATTTGGAAATAGTGAAAAAGCAGTCCAAATTGGGGTTGTTATCTAATTTGACGGCCGCTGAATTACTCAGACAGGAAAATAAGACACTCGCAGTGTACAGCTCTGGATCTTCGGGCCAGGCTTTCTTACAGGACCCTCAGGAAAAAGGCTGGACAGTTAATCCGGAGTTTATTTTTCCGCTTTCTTTCCGAGATTCCGTTTTCCAAACGATAGCTTCTATTGAATCACAAAAGCAACCTAAATTTGCGAATCATAAATGGGTGGTAGATGCTTTTTTGACTTTTGGTTTAGATAAGAAGCCTGCGGATATCACGACCGTATGGCTTTCAGAACCGGATTCAAAGCAACATGGATTTGGAATTGGATCACCAGAAGCTTTGGAGGCGATAAAATTTATGGATGAGCAGCTAGGACGCATTCTTCTTGCTATTAAAGAAAAGGGATTGGAAGACAAAGTTAATGTCTTAGTCAGTGCCGATCATGGATTTATAACATACGCGGGCGAACATACCGTTAAAAGCATGCTAGAGGAAGAAGGCTTTGGAGACGACCTTAGTAATGGAAAAATAGTAATGGCAGATGGGGCGATCTTTGTGAAAGATAAAGACCAAGCAAAAGTGGAAAGGATAGTAAAGTTATTGCAAAAGCAGCCCTGGATTGGTCCAATCTTTACGAAATCTAAAAATGATACTGATTTAAAAGGAAGTGTAGATGGCACTTTTTCATTTGCAAGCATTCATTGGAACCACCCGGATCGCGCCGCGGATATCCTAGTAACGTATAGTTGGGATGACGCTCCAAATGAATTTGGATATAAAGGCTCGGCATACAATAAGAGCGGAGGAGCTGCAGGACATGGTGGTATTAGTTCGTTTGAAATTAATACTAACCTCGTGCTTTATGGTCCTTCATTCAAAAAAGCGTATCAATCCACGGCCCCTACATCTTATATTGATATTATGCCTACCTTGTTTTCCGTTTTAGGAGTTAAAAATAAACACCCTATGCAAGGAAGAGTGCTTGCTGAATTTTTTAAAAATAAAAATGTAGATGCAAATAAGGTAAAGCAGTATATCGAAACCGCACAGAATAAAGAAAAGAATTATACAGTTGAATTGAAGTTTAGCGAAATCGATGGACATAAATATTTGGACTACGGACGGAGGGTAAAATAGTTAGTTTGCTAAAGTTAATTGTTTATAATTCTGCTCTGATTTCTAGTAAAATGAAACTCTAATCCAAATTAAGATTCATAGTATTGATAAATGTTAATTTAGATATAAGTATAGATATCAAACAATTCATCAATTAATTGTTTAATATATCAGCAAGGTTACGACGAAAACCTCCTGATTATGACGAAAAGCTTAATTTGGAAAGGACTTTATTATGATTCACTTGAATATCTGAATTCTACAATTCGGAACAAGTAGGGTTTATTGAAACTTTGGCATTTAGATTATTCAAGCTTTCATACTAGTTGGTAAATAATTTCCATATATTATTTCGATTTATCGATTTTCACCCTTAATTAAGTATGTTGATTTTTAGCTATGTAGGTTTTTTAATCCATGTTTTAACCAAATACGCATATAAGGAGGATTGGTGAGACTTTTTGTATATAATTTTCGCATAACCAGATGTTAGTGGCAACCTTGCTGAAACGTACCAACAGACAAAAATGACAGAAATGACAGAAATTAAGATTAAAAAAATAACTCTTGATGACATTGACCAATTACAGAAAATTGGCAAGGGTCCCATAGGTTGCAATCTCATAATGCTCTACTTTCTGGGAAGCGGCGATTATTCCCGCATCACGCACAGTGCCGGGTTCTGTGTCTCCCATAATACTTTTACCTTCTTCTAAGATTCCGGACATAGTATCACATTTCTCTTCCTTCGCCTTAATTCCGATCGATCCAAAAACTTCTTCCAGTCTACTGTCATGTTCTTTGGTCTCTTCAAGATGAGAAGATATTGCTATTTTCAGTTTTTGCGATGTAGCATTTTTTTCCATTTTAGGGAGCGATTTTACCAATGATCGTTCAAACATTTTCTTCAGCGCGGTAATTCTTGTTAAATTTTACTTTAACATATATTTTACAATTAAAACATTAATTAATTTTTATCAATTCCTTAACAGGAATATAACAACAAACATTTAGCTTTCAATCGATTAAACTCTTTGTAAAAATGGCGTTTAATTATGCGTGTTGTTACATGTATTTTGATCATACTTAGAAAGACAAAATAATTCCATAGTTTGGGCGTTTTATTTTACTAAATCCTAAACCTTATCTTTTCTAAGGTAATGGTCTTTAATTAATTCAAATTTTTTAGAACTATTGTATGAAGATTATTAGTTTAAAAAGCACTGCACTGAGCCAACCACATCCATTATGTCCACATTGTGGGGAAGCATATCTTTATTCCCGCGTTCGTAGACCTTGGTGGGTGAAATCATTTTTGTTTTTTTTGCCAGTAAAGAGCTCTTCTTGCAATCAATGCAACAAGAGCTCGTATATTTTACGAGACAAAGTTTAATGGGTTATCACACTAACGCTCATCAATAACTTTAACAAATTTTATTAAAAGAATTATCGTATAAAGTTCCTGTCTTCAATATTAAGATATCGCCAAGTACTTAATTAAGATCATAGCAATTTAGTATACCTGGCAATCTATTCCTCTTAGCCCAATAAATATCCTTTAGGCCGTCCTCGAATAACTCATTTAAATCTTTAGCCGCGCTTGGCTTAGCTTTAACTTTATTATCCTTTGGAGTAGGTTTTGTAGTTGTTGCCATGATAAATATTGTTAAGATTGTTTGATTAAATAACATCGGATGCTCATAGTCGTTCTGAAATACCGAGTTATCCGAGCTTTTGTAGGTTTTAGATAAAAGTAATGAAGATTATATCCTGGAGATATAAATTGGGGAAGGACATATTTTTAGGCGACTTCAAACATATTACCGATGAACTGTTTATATTGTAAAGGTGCATTAATAGTCCAAAACCCCATGCCACCTATATCCCCACTATAGGTGGCACATTTTTTTTATTATCCCGAATTGAATATATAGAAGGGGACTGCAGACAAGAGCCAGGTCTTATTTGGCTATCTCTGGGACTCTCTAGTGCTAAATTTATTTTACGGTAATCAAAAGTATTTTATATGGCGGTCAATTAATAATTTTTTCTATTTTAATAGAAATTACCCCTCCCATAGAGAATATTTTTAGCGGAAAGAGGTCCTAAGTTTTATCTTAGGGCCTATACTCTATATAAGTTAAGAAAATCTATAGCTTTTAAGTTTTTCCTGCAAAAGTTTTCTAGCGCTGTGTATTCGGGTTTTGACGGTACCTTCCGGTATGCCTAAGTGCTCTGCTATTTCATAGTATTTATAACCTTCAAAGAACATTATGAAAGGTAGATAATATTTTTCATGTATCGACA
Source organism: Sphingobacterium sp. LZ11T8 (assembly GCF_024261425.1). Classification (NCBI taxonomy): domain Bacteria; kingdom Pseudomonadati; phylum Bacteroidota; class Sphingobacteriia; order Sphingobacteriales; family Sphingobacteriaceae; genus Sphingobacterium; species Sphingobacterium sp. LZ11T8. The sequence goes on from NZ_JANBZY010000001.1 coordinate 961,816, forward strand.
TTAGAACTGAATCTATGTCTTGACCCAAAAAATTGTCTATACTTTTGTTTTGGCTCTGCTGTTTTGTGGGGTCAGAAGCGGGGAGGACGGTTGATGCGTAATTTCTTTCCACTCCATTTTTACGGCACCTATTAATGAAGATATTCTTCATGATCGTATAGATCCAGCCCAAAAGATTTGTGCTTTCCTCAAATTTTTCCTGATATCGAATGACCTTCATGAGGGTATCCTGGAGGAGATCGGTAGACTTCCCCGTTTTATTCTAAAAGTTTAAATTATTAATTCTATTTTCAAAATGCTCATCAGTATTTTTTTTCATTTACGTTTCATAAGTTAGTGCTTTATTCCAAATAGTTTTGGTGAAGGGTAGAGCGGGCGTCGAATTTATTTTGACGCCCGCTTATCTGTTCCTTACTTATTTACATTTATCAAAGCTCTAACCTTTGAAAAAGTTACACAGGTAAGCTTTTGATATCGCCAATTAGACTGTTATACTTTTCCTTTTCTTTAGCATTAGTCGCACCTAATTTCGCATAATTAATTGCTATTGATTTATTCAGAGGTCAGAAAGTTAGCTATTCGCAAATAATAAACGGAGATATACCTGTGTTAATTGAATCCACTATCCAGGACATTAAAAATATCGGTAATATAACTCTTACGGTAGTAAACCTCCTTCAGAAGGTTTTATTAAAAAGCCGGAAGTTATATACTTTTTGCTTTTGGAATATCAATAACGCTCTCTGACCAAACTTCATCGTTGATAAGTTATAGGATGCATTATAATGATAAGAATTATCTTACGTAAGAAAAATTCCTAAAATATTATTTGTTAGATTCATTAATTAAAGCTATTTCTTAGAATACTTAGTTCGTAGATACTCTTCAAATTGTGAAAAAAAATCAGAAAGAGGGATTTCGGCGTATTTGCAAATTTTGAAAATAGTTGAGAATGGCACATCATATCCTTGACTTTTAGTTAATTTTGTGATTGTTGTTCTACCAATAGATGTAAGATCTTCATATTGCCGGATAGTCGGTTTATTCCCGTTAATTTTGATTGGTTCTAGAAACTTGATTCTAATAAAATTCAATAATTCATTTTCAAAATCTACATTTTGTTCATCTTTAAATTTCATCAATAAAAATTTTTAAAAAAAACTTGTCCGCTTTAGCGGTCAAATCAGAATAATTACTTATCTTTGTAAGAGTTATTTATTAAAGCGACAATTACTAAAGGAAATCCTTTAGCAACGATGTCACTCATAGTCGAAAACCGCTATTTTCCTTATGAGTTGAACTTGGTGTCGCCTTATTATTGGATTCAAATTATATTTATATATTTGAGCCAATAAGGCGCTCCATGTCAGTCTCTGTGGAACCTTGATTGATCAAGGTGGTCCTAGCGGTACCTCGACCTGAGCATTGGAGTGTCTTTTTGGTTTTCGTTCCAATAGTCATTTTCCTCAGTTTCAAGAGTGCCCATCGTTATCATAAACCAAAAAAATTATGGTACGATTTACAACCACCAAGAAAATTTGCACCAATAAGATTCCGAATTATAGTTGCCGGTTTTCTCGTAAACAACAAACAAAGAACATTTTTTGCAGTCCTGAATAGAATATAACTTTAAGGAAAAGGGTGGATTTGGGTACTTATGGCTTATAAAAGTCATAACACCAAATATGCAAGAGATTAAAAATCCCTGTGGTAATAATCCCAATGGGAAATTTTCTTTTCTACCTCTTTTCTTAACCGACCTTCTATAAACTGACAGCGCATGGTTGTGAGGAAATAAGTGGATCGGTAGTTTTATTATATTCTGACACAATAAATCTAACTATTCTTTTCCACTATCCCAAGCGGACTGTGTTATGGTTTACTCCTTAAATAGGAGTGAAGGTCGGTTCTTTTTGTTTTTACTGAAGCTAAAGTGATGTATTGATCAGGACTATTGTTCCATGCCTTGAAATGCATCTTGTTGGTTTTCAGCTGTACTGTTTTAATCTCCAAACGCATTATTGAATTTGTAATTCCGATTTAACCTATTAATTATGACAGATCCAAATTTATATAGATTAGGTTCCATAACCCGATCTAAACAAACTATTAATCTCGAATTTTGGTTTCCCAAAGCCCCATTAATTCTATTAAGTGGGGTAATACTATTGTTTCATATATTGTTTAGTTGTCCGGTCAAGGCGCAGGTGTCTTCTATAGAGCCTGCGTCTACGGATGTAAAGTATTTGCCAATCTTGAGAGTCGGAGAGAAGGTTCCCCCAGAATTCTGGGAAATAAAGCACCTGCTATTCGAGAATGGACAAACGCGAGAAATTACCTTAAAAGAGTTCAAAGGGAAGCTGTTGATCCTTGACTTTTGGTCCACAACATGCAGCATCTGCCTGAAACACCAAAACGAGATTTCCCACTTTAAGGAAAAGTACAAAGACCGGTTGGCCGTTGTTATGGTCAACCCATTAAAAAGCTACGATAACCTTTCCATCCTTCAAGAGAAGATTGAAGAGCCTTTTTTTAAGTCTTTCGGAATCACCAAGTCCAATTTTACAAGCATCGTTGAAGATGAATATCTTCAATCGCTGTTTCCATCAAAGGGCTATCCTCAATATGTATGGATCAACTCGGCTGGATATGTACAATTGATCACCTTCAGGAACCTGCTGGACCGGAATTATTCTTCACCCTATATCGACTGATCATGAGAATATTAATAGTATGGTTAATACTTGTGTTGGCACATAATCAAGTTTTAGCCCAGACGATTTTACAAGGGCAGGTCCTGGATAAGCACTTATTGGCAATCGAAGGTGCTACAGTGAGTATATTGGGAAAACCAAGGCTTGTTAAATCGGAAAAAGATGGGCAATTTACAATCAATAGTCCGATCGAGTCAGGAAAACTTATGGTTTCCAAACAAGGGTTTAAAAATTCCTTCATATCATTTAAGGGAAGAATGGAAGGTATAGTAATAGTTCTTGCAGATTCTTTAATTGCCGTTGAAGAGATCAAAATAGTTCATACCGGATACGAATCGCTTCCTAAGGAGCGATCTACCGGAAGTTTTGCTAAAATTTCAGCAGACGATATCACCCAAAGAATCGGCACGAATTTGATAGAGAGTATTGGGGGGTATATGCCCAGTTTGCAAGTTGAAACTCGACATGGTGAAACCGATCTCCATGTTCGAGGGCTTAGCTCGTTTGATCTGGCGATGAGCAAACCGCTAGTAGTGGTCGATAATTTTCCGTATGAAGGCGATCTTGAAGACATCAATCCTAATGATATAGAATCGGTAACATTGCTCCGAGATGCCTCTGCTACTAGTATTTGGGGGGCAAGGGCAGGCAATGGGGTATTGGTCATTACGCGTAAAAAGGGAAGGGCTGGAAAGGCCGAAATGACCTTGCAATCCAGAACACGTATTTCATCCAAACCAGATATCTATGCATATCCTAGCTTAAAATCATCAGAATTTATTAACGTGGAGAGGATGTTGTTTGATGAAGGCTTCTATGATGGTCTATTGGATCCACTTTCTAACAAGTATACCATTATTTCACCTGTTGTCGATCTACTGGCTGAACATCGGAGCGGGAAGCTAACAGATCAGGTCTTACAGGAAGAATTGAAGAGGTTGGGGACCAAAGATTATAGAGATGAACTTTATAAGCATCTTTTTCGTAATCCTTTTCTTCAGGAAACTACCTTTGGGATATCATCATCACTAAGCAAGCTCAATTATCGCGGGTCAATTGGGCACCATCAAATTATTGGCAACAAGGTAAATGAAAGTTCAAATCGGATTACACTAAGCAATCAGCTCAATTATGCGCCCAGTCCCAATTGGATTGTTAGTTTAGCCTTGGATCAGACCCATTCAACAGAACAGTTCATGCTCCAGGGGGAGGATTTCCCACTTAGGATTGGTGGGGGACGTTCTTATTTATATCCCTATGCTGAGCTGGCTGACGTCAACGGAAATTTTCTTTCTGTTCCCAAAGGCTACAACCAACATTATTTAGGTATGCAACAGGGGACTGGTTTATTGGATTGGAATTATTATCCCTTAATGGAACTTGACCGATCACTTGGTAGGACTCCTTCCTCCCATTTTCTTGGAAATCTATCCATACAATGGAAACCAACTACTTGGCTGCAGACCGAACTGATGTACGGATTGGAAAATCAAAAGGATGGAAGCGATATGCTTTATGGCGCGAATTCCTATTATGTGAGGGACTTGGTGAACACCTATAGTAACATGATGGGTCAGGGATTGACAAATGCCATTCCTCAGGGTAGCATTTTAGATCAGGGCAGTGGATCGATGAGAAGTCAAAAGGGCAGAGGAATGGTCCGAATCGATCAATCCTGGAACGAAAACCATGAAATCCATGGTCTGATTGGAATGGAATTCAGCCAAACGAGACGGGAGACGATTGCTTCTCGAGTGTACGGTTACAATGAAGATTTGCGAACCTCCCAGCCTGTTGATTATGTTACTGTTTTCCCGACCTATGACGGTCTGCTGGGAAGCCAGCGGATCCAATATGGGAACTCAATCACAGAATTCAATAATCGATTTGTATCTGTATTTGCCAATGCCTCCTATACCTACCAAAGTAAATACACCCTGAGCGGTTCAGCCAGGAGGGATGCATCCAATGTTTTTGGTGTCAATACAAATAATAAATGGAACCCGCTCTGGTCAGTAGGTTTTGCATGGAACATGCATCGGGAACCATGGTTTGGGGAGGCGAGTTGGCTGGAGTCGCTGCGACTCAAAGGAAGCTATGGTCACAGTGGAAACGCCGGTGGAATTTCGGCAACAAGACCAATCCTAAGATATGTAAGCCCCAGCACGGAATGGATCAATAGCTACCCCAGGGCACAGGTCACCTCACTTCCGAATGCAAATTTGAAGTGGGAAGATGTGGGAATGAAGAACATTGGCATGGAGTTCTCGATATTCAAGGGTTTGTTGAAAGGTTCCTTCGAATATTTTGTAAAGCATTCGACCGACCTTCTCTCGGAAAATTACATGGATCCAACCAAGGGATTTTCCAGAGCGACCATGAATATTGGGAGAATGAAAGGAAGTGGATATGATGCGGAACTGGGTGTAAGGTTAGCCTCTTCGGTCCTAACGTGGTCAAGTACGCTGAATTTTTCAAAAAATCTTTCGAAGGTAACAGACTATCAGGGGGCATCCGAAAGAGCTTCATTTTACACATCGAACACAGGAAAAAGGATGAACCCACGGGAAGGGCTGAGTCCCTATCCGGTCTTTGCCTATCGTTTTGCGGGTCTTGAGGCACAAACTGGAGATCCCCAGGGGTTTTTGAATAATGAACCGTCAATCGACTACCGAAAGCTGCTCGCAGATTCGGTCAATAGGTTGCACTATTTTGGATCATCAATGGCACCCTATTTCGGGAGCTGGCGCAATGCACTTGGAATCAAAAAGTTTCTACTGTCATTTCTGGTTTCATATAAATTCGGTCACTTCAAACAAAGCGAGACCATTAATTACAGTGCGCTCTTCAATTCCTATGTCGGGCATCCGGATTTTGAGGATCGATGGCGACAGCCTGGGGATGAATCGGAAACGACCATTCCGAGCATGAAATATCCGGCCAATACGAATAGGGATAAATTTTATGCAGAATCGGAAGCTAATATTATTCGAGCTGATTTTATCCGCTTACAGGACATCAGCCTTTCGTATCCTTTGGATATCAAACTGGGCAACAAAATTACTAACATGACCATAACTGGACAAGTTAACAATGTCGGTGTGCTTTGGAAAAGAAATAAAAAAGGTATCGACCCAGAAAATTATCCAATTCCGGCTTCACGAAATTTTGGCCTTTCTGTCCGTTTACTGTATTAATCCGATGAATATGAAAACACATTTTTTAGTATTTGCATCCATGCTCATTATATTATGTAGCTGCGATCATTTTCTGGATATCAAGCCTGACCAATCGATCGCTATTCCCGAAAACATTTCTGATGTTAGGGCAATTTTGGACCAACAATCTGAAATCAACGATAATTTCCCTGGATTGATGGATTTGGCGGGTGATGATTATTTTGTTGATTTTACGACTTGGCAATCAAAACCTGTCGATGACCAAATGCTTTACATTTGGGATGGAAGTGCAACGACGGAAGATCCCCTGACCTGGAACGAATCTTATGGGGCAATCCTTATAGCGAATGTTGCGTTGGAATCCCTTGATATCTTGGAGTCTGATGGCAAAGACAGATCCGCCATTAACGACCTCAGGGGTGAGGCCCATTTTATTCGAGCAATTCGACTATACCATCTTAGCCAATTGTTCTGCAGGCCTTATGAATCCAGTACCGATAACGATGGACCCGGACTTCCCTTGCGTGAGTCATCGGATCTCAATGCTACCTCCTTTCGAGTAACGGTGGAACAAACATACCAATACATCTTGGATAATTTATCCAAGGCTATTTCATTTCTGCCAAAAAAATCAGCCAGCATTACCCGACCCGGTCTAGATGCTGCGTATGCCCTTCAAGCAAAGGTTTATTTAAGTATGCAGAACTATGAAAAAGCCCTAACCGCAGCTGAGCAAAGCCTGGAAATCCATCCCAATCTGCTGGATTACAACGAGCTTGACTCCAGCCCTTCAAATCCTTTCACCCTGAATAATAAAGAATTGATATATTATGCGCATAATGTAAGTGCAGGGAGGTTAATTACACAGGCCCTGGCCAATGTCGATACGTTACTTTACGATCTTTTTGAAGAGGATGATCTGCGAAAGAAACTGTTTTTTGAACCTAAAAAGAACGGATATATGGCATTCAAAGGTCAGTATTCAGCCAATCAACGAAACCTTTTCGCAGGCTTGGCCACAGATGAGGTCTACCTTATAAAAGCTGAATGCGAAGCCAGGTTGGGTAAAACAAATGAATGTTTGACCACATTGAATACCCTGTTGGAAAAAAGATGGGAGAAAGGAAAATTCCAGAGGATCCAATCCGACTCTTCGGAAAGATTATTGTCGATGGTTCTTTCAGAAAGAAGAAAACAGTTGATGTTCCGAGGAATCCGTTGGGGTGATTTGAGAAGATTGAATCAAGAAACCCGCTTTGAAACCGTCATTAGAAGAAGATTTCCAAACATCGGTGAAGAATATTTGTTACCACCGAGAGATCTGCGCTATACATTTTTAATTCCTATGAAGGTGATTGAATTCTCAGGGATGGAACAGAATCCCAGATAAAATTTTTATTATGTTCGTAGGCAACCTATCTTCACCTTAACAAAAATAGCAGGGCTTTGGCCTTTAGATCAACCCTGAAGGCCAAAGTCCCGCTGTTTTAATTGATTACTTCAAACCTTTTAAAGGTGTGAGCCCGCTCAGAATTAGGCAATTTTGAAATTTAATGACTTCTGAACGATTTAACGGTGCCGTTTGCTGTAGGCTTATTGTTTTCGATGGATTCCAGGGCGTCCTCAATGTCCGCAGTCTGACTGGTGCCCAACATAGGTTGTCCTCCATTATTTGGAGCTTCAATGGTGCATACAGTTTGGGGAGTTCCGCCACATGAACCGGATGTCAGGGTATAGTCTGAAGGCTCTAATGGATCGTCTCCATTAAAGTACCAGACCAAAGGCAAGGCGTCCGAAGTTGTTGAGATTTCTGCATCCATCCTATTTGAATGGGCAAATGCTATTGATAATAAAGCACAAAGAGACAGTCCCAATCCAAGAACTGTGATCTTATTTTTATTTTTTAATTTCATGTTTTAATTGTTTAAGGTTTTCCAGGGCCATATAATAATGGCTTTTTTTTCTCCAATGGAAGGGTCTACACAAATCAGAATGATCCGCATAAACCCTTACTCGGGAATATTGCAAATTTTCTGGTATGTGTCGGTATGCTCAACATGTTTCGTTATTCCTTTGTTCATTCTATTTCAAAAGTAAACAGGATAAAAATTTGATGTTAACCATATCTGGTGCGTAATATTTTTTTACTTTTACGAAATGTGTAGATTTCTATGATGGGAACGGAACTTGCCCATCGTTGTTCCTGAATGTTTTTTGAAAGTTCTGTTCATTGCACTGATGGAACTGAACTTAAACATTATCGATAGTTCCAAAAGGGATATTTCAGTGTCTATCAATAGACCGGAGATCAACTCGAGCTTCTTTTCTTGGATAAACTTTCGGACGGTTGTTCCATACCTTTCTTTGAACAGACGTTCCATTTTGGAGATGGTCAAACCGTTTTTTCTGGCTAACCTTTGGACGAATTGTGTGTCGGCCGTTGCTAAATTTTTCAAGAGGTCACTTTGAACCTGATTGATTTTTTTTATTGTACGATGGATATTGTATTTACCGTGCAATCCTTTGTAAGCTGATAATAAATTGGAGAAACGGACCAAAAGATAATGTATGTAACGAGAGTTGGAGTTTTTCGGAACTTTTAGCAAACTTTTTAAGGACATGATGAAATAATTGTCCATTTTTTGAGGCTTCATTCCATTGATTTTTTTATTGTTGGAACCTGCAACAAAATCTAGCAGCAGACGGTTCCTATGAAAGAGCATTGGAGAAAGCGAGTCAAGTATACTAACGGTATACAGCTCCATCTCCTGATCAAGAAAGATGATATTATAGATATCCTGGCGTGCAAATAATAATATGGTTTCACCATCCTTAAGGTATATTGGATTCGCACCATTTTTTTCAGAATATGCAATCGAACCTTTCATGAGCATCAGAAGGACATATACATTAGTGGTCGATTGTATTGTCAATGAATAACCTTCTTTTGAGGTAATGATATAATGTTCTATCAACAGGCAGTCCTTATCAAAGCTTGCCAATTTTATCTGACAACGTTTTCCTTTTAAGTAGATGTACTCTGAACACGGCAGGGGCATCAGTACTGTGTCTACGATTCCTTTGAGCAGAAGCTCTTTGGAAGTTCTTTCTGGCAGGGTAAGTATAAACTTCATGATACGTTCATTTTAATTTCCAGATTATCCAAGCGATGGGGGGCCAGCCCTACTCCAGGGCTATACGATCGAATTGATCTTTTTTCACTTTTAATGAAAGCATTATCGCTTCTTCCACAGTTATCTTAGATACTATATTAAGGTGATCTAAAATTATACTCAGTCTATTTTCTAATGTTCCGGTGACATATATCGGGGAAATATTAAGGGTTCGATAAGTATTTATGAGCATCCTTTCAGATTCCTCCCTGAATCTTTCAGAAGTCGGACGGTGTCCATCTTCAACAAATGGAAATTCAATGGGAAGATGAAAAAAGAGGTCGTAATTGTTTTTCGTATAGGTCTTTGCCAAACCTTCAAAACCTCTCATCAGCAATTCAAAATCTCTGTACTGTCTGTAGTTCTTTATTTTCTTCCATAACATCGACCACTTGTTCTCATTGGGATAAGCTCCAGTAACCAAACGAGTGCTCCCATAGAGCCATTCCTGCAGAGGACAGCCGTCACTGATGAAACCTGTGGTTAATCCACTTTCCGCTTCCAGTCTATTCTTGAAACGCTCCATGCCCAATCGTAATAATTCAGGATAGGAACACTGTTTAAGATTCTTCCGGGGAAACAGATCAGGTAAGATTTCACGCATGGTTGGTGCATGTGTTGAAGGAATCCCTGTTGCGAAGGATAGAGCCAAGCTTAATGTGGTCTTGCCCGTACAGTAGGTTCCACTGATAGCTATCCGCTTCATAAGTAGGCAATTTTGTGACAAACATTGAACCTCGCATCCATATTTGCAATCTTACTTATGACAGAAAACGAATGGTATGTATGGTCTCCCATTTTGAGCATCTTTCTATCAGAAAGGTTGACCTTAGCCCTGTAATTTTCCCTCTTTTCTGGTCTTTCAAATTTGATATCCATTGACCTCAGCCAAATATTCGGACATTTTTCCCTTTCAGTCTTCAATAACCTAAAGAGCAGGACCTGCATAAGTTGTCCAGTAGTCCCTATAAGATCTGTCAATATGATATGGTCAAATGAAGTTCCCAGACCGCTCAGTTCTTGAAAAAGAGTTGGTGTGGGTTGCATGACACAGGAAATCTTTTCTTGACTCTCATCTATTTTAATTTCTGATATTTCCGTATTTCTATCTCGATAGGATCTGCTGTACATCGTTCCATCTTGGATCGGCCAGTCATTTTCCCTGAGCTTTACCTGGGAAGGGCCCGGGTGGTCCAAAGTGATCCTACAGGTCGTCCTTCCGATCTTTACAACAAGTACCGTAAGCCTCCCGTTAAGTGAATCCAGTGTCAACTTGGAACTCAATTGATGGCATTCCACACAGATCTCTTCAGGATTGGAAGCAATTGTGATCTCTTTATTGATCTTGACCTGGAAATCTCTTGGAAATGCCCTGGCGAGTTCGGATCTCGTCAATCTGGATATTTTCACCATATGTACTTCAGCTAAATAAAGTGCAATTGCGGAATATTCCATGCTGCCCAAATGGGGATTTTCCTGACGTGGCCTGCCCGGCCCCTTATATGATGCAGCAATCACTGAAGTAAAACCATCTTCTGTTAATCTAACCGTGTGCAGATCAAATTCAAAATGTTTGAACCCTTGAGAAAAATACCTTGAATTTCCGTTTCCCAAATAGCTGTCAATCTCTGTGCAATATTTTTCCATGATATGTTATGATTTGTCCATATTGTAAATCTAGATGCTCAAATGGATAATCATTGTTCTATTCCCGTAAAGAATGTTTTATTTTTTACGGGTTTCGTAACTTTAGGGAAAACCATTGGTTTTTATTTATGATATTCATAAAAAACGGGGCCTTTTCGTTAAACTCTATCTATAGACGTAAAATTTTGTTCAGAACATCAAGAACAGATAAATTGAAATTTCCAGTAATAACTAAAATAGCTGATTATGAAAAAACAGACCAAATTGTTCGAAACCATCAAGAGAAAAGTTTTTGGTCCCAAAAAATGGGTCGAAGAGGTCTCAAGTGTTCTTCACATGAGCCATGCTTCAGTTTACAGGAGGGAACGGGGAGAGGTTCCTTTGGATATGGAGCAGGTAGGGATGCTTTTAGATCATTTCGGGATCGATATTGGCGAAATATTTCATGGGCAGGGCGAATATGTCCATTTTCGTTATTTGGATGTTGATGTGAATGATATTGAAAATTATCGGAACTATATAAATGGCATCATAAGGTCCATGGTCGAAACAAGATCTGCAATGAAAAGGGAAATCATCTTCTGTGCGGATGACATTCCGATTTTCCATTTAATGGCCTTTCCCGATCTTACATATTTTAAATTGTACGTTTGGTCTCAATGGATGGGAAATATCGATCACCAGATGCAGTTTGAGGAATTTGTCTACCAGATGAAAAGGAACTATATAGAACCCCTGTTCTTGGAACTCAAAAAGGAATACGAATGTGTATCCTCAAGAGAAATTTGGACAGAAAACACGATAGACCCTTTTCTAAGGCTTCTTGACTATTACGAAAATATTGGGAGTTTTTCAGATCCTGGTTCCCTTGGAAAGCTTTTGGACCAACTTGAAAGTCTAAGAGAAACACTTGAAAAATATACCATAGAAAAGGAAAAAGCTGAGGGCGCTTCTTTTGAACTTTATATAACCCCATTGGATTTCGGTTCGAGCCAAATGGTCAGTATGGTCAACGAAAGATCCGTTACTTCCATTAAGCTGTATACCGTAAACAGTATCATGACCTCCGATTTGAGGTTCCAGGAAAGCAATCTTAGGGTCATTAAGGGAGTGCTATCCAAATCTACCTGTTTGAGCCATACTTCCGAACGTGAAAGAGTTCAGTTCTTCAAGGGATTTCAGTCCAAGATCGATCAATTGAGAAATAAATTGAAAGTGTAGGTTTATAAACAGAATTTTCTCTTTCTATAGATACATTAATATGGTCTACGGACATCAAACTATATTGGAATACAAAAAAGCTTCATATACGGATTTCATTACTGATTTGCAAAACATCCAATCGCATTTAAGACAAGGGGATCTTGATTCACTAGAGGGTATATTCTGTATTTGTGATAGAACGGTCCACAATAGGTCCCCAATGAACTTGGCAATAACTTTGTTCAGGTCAGTCGGTTCTGAAACTGAGATGGTAAGGGAAGCCACGGTACTGATTGCCCTTAGCGACAGCATCTATGGCAATTTTCTGCCTATCAAACGAAATTCCAATATGGGTAACAAAGAATGCCTTCGGTATCAAATATTAAAGCTACTCCATAATATTGAGGATATCCTCGGTGAAATAGATAAGTTGAGCCCAATGATATTCTACTCCCTAAAGATGTCCCGATTCGCTCTATCTCTTTACAAACCACGTATCAAGGCTGAACTTTCCACGATTACCTTTAAGCTTAAACGTGCCGGTATAAGTATAGGATTGACAGAACTAATGGTGAAAACGGTGGGTGACCAACTATGGGACCGGAAAATCACCTATGGACAGATTGACAAAATTGTTAAGGTTTTAAACGGAATAAAAATCATGGAAGGTATTAGCGAAGGGAATATTGAAAAGGTTCTGGTTCTATCGGACCTAGATCCTTCCGAGATAGCAGGCTATTTAATTGACAAATCCAGGGATTCATTGCTTGAAAAAGATTCCCTCTATGACCAAGCGAATGAATTGGTCAATCTTAAGGAAGAAGCAGCTATTCTTTCCGTCCAAATTGGGAAATATCAAGCTAATGAATTTTCAATTACCGCAAAGAAACTGGAATCCTTTTACAGATCCCATGGCTCCATTATATCCAAGAAAATAAAACTTCATAAAAAAGAAGCAAGTGATCAACTGAACTTTCAGGGGAATAGGAAGCTTCAAGTCAACCTGCCAGTATCCCAATTCGGCCTGTTCATAAGACTTGCCATGCAGGTTGGCTGGTTCGGGGAAAGGGAGGTATCAAAAACATTTGAATTCTTTTCCAAGAATTTCTCTACCTCAAGAGCTATGATCATCTCAGCTGAAAGCCTACAGAAGAAATCACTAGATGTAGAATATTCTAATGCCAAGAAAATGAAGGCCCATCTTATCCAAATGATCAACCATTTAAACCAGCACCATAATACCTCCAAACCCTGAAGGAAATGAATGCAACATAACATCCTAATCAAGATTTATTTTCAATTTTATCTATTCTTCTAGATCCCCTAAAAACCCACTGCATCTTAATCCCAACCTAGATTTTTATTAAAGGGTGAAACGTTTCTTTCACCCCCTTACACTGTTTTCGCCCTATGTCGTTTTCGTGCTTTGTACCCGAATGGAAGAATAGATCCATCGGGAAGAATGAAGTACACGGAACTGGCAACGCTGCTAAAAAATGCAGCCGAACAAGGAACAGCAAACGCAATCAAAGAAGAACAACCTGTTCCAGATCAGTTGACCAAAGCCGACGCTTACCGCCTGTATGGTCGTAGCAATGTAGATCGATGGCTCCGTGAGGGGCTGATCTCCATCGGGCAACCTACCGACACTTCCCAAATCTTTTTTGACAGATCGGAACTCGAAGCCGTCGCGGCTTCGAGCAATCGGATCACCTACCTGCCCGTAGCGGACAGGTAAGCGCATCCGCTGCGATAGCGGAGCAAGAACGGTCTTTGACATCGAGGAGTGAAACATTATCCCGTGAGGAACGGGAAATTTTGCGAAAGTGAGGTAAGCCAATGATTGGCAATACCAATATGCTGAAAGCGCATTGGCAGGCGATAGCCCGGTCCGTATGGACTGACGTGAGTAGCTCCGACAACTTACCATAAATCGGCAAGAGCGGATCATTTCGGGTTCGTTGCCCGTTGCCGGTTCCATCATGGGGATACCCAATTCCCTTTATCCGTAAACCATCAAACCCCAAAGAAGCCATGAACATACTATTGACACCGCTGCAATTGCAGACATTGCTTTGCTATGCCGCCGAAATGGGCGCGAAATCAGCTTTGACAAAAACAGGCCATATCCGGCCATATCTCAAAAAGTCGGAAGCATTCCGCCGTTATGGACGAAAGAACGTCGAACATTGGATTGCGCTCGGTATCATCACCCCCCGAAAGGACGGCGACCATTCCGCAGCATGGCGGATCAACCGTATGGAGATTGAAGCCGTGAGCAAATCCCGTGAAGCCATGCGCTACCTGTAAACCTATCCATCACATCAAAAATATTTCTTATGACATCTTACAAAAGCAACACATCAAACGATGAACCGTTTGCCCTCGTTTCCCTGCTCAAAGCATTGGGGCATGAACCTGTATCAACGGGTGGCGATGAATTTTGGTACGCCAGCGTGCTGGGAAACCGAACCAACAACAAAATAGTCCTAACGGTCAATAACCGATTGAACACTTGGTTTGACAGCTCATTTGGTCTACTTGGAAAAGGTGGCAACCTCATGGACTTTGCCCGTACCTATTGGCCCGATCTATCCACCGAACAGATCGAAGAAAAACTTCGGAGCATACAAACCCAATCAGCTAAAAAAGATAGACCCCTGCGCAAACGGAAAGCAACCAAGATACCCGATTATCGTGTTGACCGTACCCGCCCATTGGGATACAACAATGAGGTAACCGATTTTCTGATGGAAAGCGGTCTTTGGGAACTCGCCGATCTGAACATCCAAGAAGTCTATTATTATGTAACCGATCAAAAGGGCAACCGCAAAGATTTCTGTGCCGCTGGTTGGATGAACGAAAACGGAGGTTGGGAAGTACGCGCCCAAAATTATACGGGCTGTATTGGCCCAAGAGGAATGACCTTTATTTCGGCAATTGAAACCGTGCTTGCCATATTCCCCGAATATGTGGACTATCTGAAAAGGCGGAGCGACAAGTATTTGCACTACGCATCGGTACTGATATTGAATCATCCCGATTTCATATCCGCATCGCTGAAACGTGCCAGCCATTTTGAAAGGGTACTGCTCTATATCGATGAAACGAGAGACGGATACCAGTCGGCGACGGAAGCATTCACCCAAAAGCTACCCCACATAGAAGTTATACCCCTTTAATCATCCAACCCTGCTTATGTCAAAATATGTAAACGTGGACGATCTCCGGGAAATCCCGATTTCGGATTTTTTGGCCAGGCTCGGTCACCATCCGGTACGTAAATCCGGCAAGGAACTTTTCTACCACAGTATGCTACGGGAAACCAAGCAAGACACCCCATCCCTGACGGTTTGGGATGAGGGTGGAAAATGGATCGACCGAGGTGGCCCGAACTCAACGGGCATACATGGCGGTAGTATCGTCCAGCTCGGCCTTGCCTATTGGCCACAGCTTTCCTTTGTCGAAGTGCTCAATAAAATAAAGGACACCTACGATATGCAGGTGTCCATGATACCAGCTTACAAACCCGTCAAATCCGCTAAAGAACAAGAGCAGAAAGGATACACCTTTGAACTCGTGCGAACACAGCCTATCGGCAGAAACTTTGTCCTAACCAAATACCTTGAGGCACGTGGGATATTGGACGTTGCACATGGACACCTGCACGAAATCTATTACAGAAACCGTCTTGACAACGAAAACAAAAGTATTTTCTATGCCATTGGCTGGAAGAACGATCAGGACAACTGGGAGTTTACCAATGCCAAAGGTTTCAAGAGCAGTATCGGCAAGAAAGGTATATCCGTGATCCCTGGCAATCCAGACCATGCCGTTCTCTTTGAAGGTTATATGGACTATCTAAGTTGGCTTAAAGTGAACCACCCAGATCCTGCGCCGACCGCCATCGTCCTAAATTCCATTGTCCAGTTAAAGAATGCCATCGAATGGGTCAAGGGCATACCCACCGTGGACGTCTATTTCGACAATGACGATCCCGGCCGCAACTGTACACAAAGGCTGATCGAAGCCGTGCCACAGGCCAAAGACCGTTCCGGTGTTTATGGGGCGTACAAAGATTACAACGATATGCTAAGGGCAGTCCTAAACGAGCATGAAATACAGCACCAACGGGCAGGCCCCAAGCGCTGATTTTTTGAGGGGTCGAAATCGGTTATTCAGCTATATAGATAACCGGATATAGGTATATACCGATAGCTTTCTATATAGCCATCCCGATATACAGATATTCATAAATCCCGATATGCAGATAGCAATACCTATAGATGTACCTTTATCCCGATATAGGTATATCCATATATATAAATATTCAGATAACTGCACATGCCGATATACAGCTATCCATATATACACCTATACCGATAGCTGTATATATGGATATACGACCGATTGAAACGTGTTTTATCAATCGGCCATCCCCGCACCAATATGCGAAAAATACCCCCAAAACCCACTTTTTTGCCCCTTGCGGTATAACCCCTGTTTTTTGTTTTGTATTGTGCAAGTTGTGTTTTTGTACGTACGGCTCCCGCCGTACCCACAAAAACCAACTTGCCCCGGAACAGCCCGGCTCCGGTGGAGCGTGTCTGTACCAGGGTAGGAAAAAGGTCGCAACTCCCTTTTTCTCCTGCAAAGCGCACCACATCCGCCGCGGAGCGACGAAACATCCATAAACCTTTAAAACCATCACCATGCTAAGACACGGTAGCCTTTTTTCAGGCATCGGCGGTTTTGAAATCGCCGCTTCATGGATGGGATGGCTAAACGTTTTCTCCTGCGAGAAAGACCCGTTCTGCCGAACCGTTCTCAAACACTACCCCGCCAAATACAACACACAATGAAGACATCTACGATTTTCAGGCAACTCACTTTCGAGGACACGTCGACATCATCAGCGGCGGGTTCCCCTGCCAGCCGTTCAGCCAAGCCGGACGAAGAAAGGGGGCGAAAGATGACCGTTACCTCTTCCCGGAGACTATCCGAATTATTAAGGAAGCACGGCCGGAGTGGAGCGTACTTGAAAACGTTACTGGACTGTTCACCATTCTCCAGCCCGATAGTCTTTCTGAAATGGAAATCAAAGCGATTGAGCTTTTTTGTGAGGACGGTGAACAACCTGCAACAAATACCATTATCCGACTCAAGCGACAGGTCATCGGAAACATCATTTCAGAAATTGGGTGAGCAGGATATGTACTTCCGAAACTCGAAGACGGCATACCAGTCATTCTGTGTATTCCGGCTGCTGCCGTTGGCGCTCCACACGGGGCGGGATCGGGTTTGGTTTGTTGCCCACACCGACCGCCACCGAGATAAGCAACATAAACAACGATGGAACAGGCGCAGGACAGACGACGGCTAAAGGACAGGAAGAACGAACGGGGCAACGGCGTTCAGGTCTCCCTGACGGATTTTCTGGTCTATCATGCCCTGATCTCCCTATGAAGCCCGGCAGAGAAAATAGCCGAGAGGATGCCCAGCGAAAAACAGAAGCGTTTACTAAAAGTGCTGCCGACAGCGGAGCAGGTCGATGGAACGACATTCCCCTATATACGGGATGGCCAAGTGAACCCCCGTTTTGTGTCCGAGATGATGGGCTTTCCGAAAGACTGGACGGAATTACCTTTCCTGCGTGGCGGGCAGAAAGCATAAAAGTCTACGGCAACGCCATCGTTCCGCAGGTTGCCCTTGAAATCTTTAGGGCAATACAATCTGTCACCTTGAACCATAAAGCACCATGAAGAACAGAAAAGGAAATCTAAAAACCGTCGCTCATAAACAGCGTACCCGACGCTTTGAACTCCGGTTGAGCGAAGCGGAACGTGCGCAGTTTCTTGATCTTGAAAACGCACTTGGCCTGAGCCGCGCGGACATCGTGCGTATCCGTGTGCTCCAACATTCCAAAAAGATGCTGGTCAATACCACCGAAATCATGAAACTGTTGGACAGTATCGGTGCGGAGATCGGCCGATCGGGCAACAACATCAACCAATTGGCAAGGCATGCTAATACCCTGCAACAACAGGGAATGTTGCACTCCGCTATTATGCGTGACCTTATCCCTTTGCTTACCGAATATGTCAGGTTGCAAAGGGAATTGGAACAGTCTATCCGGCAGCTCATTAGGCTTATAAGGGGGCAGACATGATCGTCAAGATACTTGACCCCTCAACCACGTTCAAAGGGGTGCGTTACAATACGAACAAAGTGGACAAGGACAAAGGCGAGCTGATGAAAGTATCGGGTTTCGGTGCCTTGCTGGCCCTGCAAAATCTCCGCCCGGAAGATTACGTCAATTATCTGGAAGCCCAATCCGCAGCAAGTAAACGGACGAAGTACCCACAGCTCCACGCCGTCATTTCCTGCAAGGGGCGTTCCCATAGCAAGCAACAACTTACAGCCATCGCCGAACAGTGGCTGAAAGGAATGGGCTACGGCGAACAACCTTACCTCTTGGTATTCCATAAGGACACGGCGAACAACCATATCCATATCGTTTCCACACGGGTAGACCGGGACGGCAAAAAGATAAACGACAGCTTCGAGAAAATCCGTGCCTACGAAGTATTGAACCGTATAGTCGGCGTGAACGAAAAACAAGAGGTCGATAAGAATATCGAAAAAGCGTTGAGCTATGGTTTCTCCACACGGGCGCAATTCATGATGATACTTGAAGCACAAGGGTATTCGCTTAAACTGACCGATGGGATATATCAGATCAGCCGTTACGGCAAAAGACAAGGCGCGGTCTCTTTGGAACAAGTGGACGCCAAAATCGGCACTTTTGACAAAGATATTGATCGGTTGGCACAGCTCCGTGCTGTCTTTGCCAAGTACCGTGGCCAGTACGGTCCGGCGGTAGTCCATGTTACGGCCCCGCTTCCCGGTAACAGGCCGTCCGCCCCATCGGGCTACACGTCTGCAATGGCGCAGATGCTATCGGACAAATTCGGGGTACAGATCATATTTCACGGTAAGGACGGAAAACCGCCATACGGTTATACCGTCATCGACCATTCGAGGAAAATGGTCTACAAGGGAAAAGACCTTATGCCGTTGGCAGAATTTATCACACCATCGGAGGACACCCCCGAAATATCGGCCAAAGTAGAGACTAAAGCGGACAGGACTGAACAAAAAGAAAAGGAACAGAAAACGTCTTCCGAAGAAACAGCCACCTATACCGATCATGTACAGGGAACATCCGAGCAATGGATACCCAATATCCAGATCGACATTTCCGACGACATCGACGACGAGGCGATCCACGGACGCAACCGGAGACGTAAGCGCAAAGCCCGCACAAATACCCGCTGACATCACTTTATCAACAACACCATTAAACCCATGCACTATGCTCATACTTATAGGAAACCAAAAAGGCGGGGCGGGAAAAAGTACGCTCACCCTGCTGCTCGCCAACTACCTGACCCAACAACAGGAACGGCGGGTTACGATACTTGACATGGATTACCAACAATCACTTTCCGCCAAAGCCGAGAAAGCAAAAATATTGGAAAATGAACCGTTGTACGAAATCGTACCCGCAGACCTCAGCCATTTTCCGGCAATGCAACGGAAATTGGGGAAGTCACGGAACGAAATCGTCCTGATAGACCTGCCGGGCAAGATGGACGACGATGGGTTGATCCCCATATTTGCCGCCGCCGATGCGGTGATCTGTCCGTTTGCCTTTGACGAATTTTCGGTGGACTCCACATTGCTGTTTGCAATGGTCATCGGCAGGATCAACAAACGGGCGCCCCTCATTTTCGTGCCGAACCGTATCAAGAACACCGTCAAGTACGAAACACGGACGGAAGTCGAAAATGTCCTGCGCGGTTTCGGCACGGTCGCACCCGGTCTGCCAGACCGAATAGACTTCCAACGTATAAATACGTTCCAGACACCGATCATCCTAGATCCCGTTATCCTGCCGCTCTTAGACCTGATCTATGAACAGTACATTGCCAAGGAGGAACCATTATGAGCGGAATAAAAAGCCTTGCCGACGAGCTCCGGGATTCCATGCGGAAAGGGAAACCGCCACAGGCAAATGAAATTCCCTCGGCAGAACCACGAAAGGACACGCAAAAGAAAAAAACGGAAACGCTGGAACGCCTGTTTGAAAGTATCCAGAACCATGAACTGACCGGACGTGAACGATTACTGATCCGTCTGGACGACAAGACCCTTTTTCTGCTCAAACAACTGAAAGTTGCCAAAGGTATCGACATGACCAAGATCATATCTTACAGCCTGCACCAATTTCTAAAAACCCATCCCGAACTCACCCGATACATCAAAGAACACATTAAAACCCTTGATCTATGAATTGGACACAATTCCTGCTCGGCGTTATCGCCGTCTATGGCATTTACTATGCCCTAAACGTACTGTATGATCTGTTTATCCACCACCGTGCTCCGCGTGCGGCCGATGTAGGAAACGAATTGACATTTGATGAAGATTCGCCGCCCGAAAGGGTTATCCCCGAACCATCCAAAAAAGAAAACGAACCTACGGTAACCGAGGGGAAACCCGTTATCTCGTCCGGCCCCCTACAATCCACCGGAGGCATAAACTTAAAGCAACTCGTATCGCTCATGCAAAACAACGTGATCGAGTACACCAAAGCCATCCCTTATTAAATCCATTATGCGACCAATCCGCTTTTTGGCAGTATTCCTTACTGTCATTTTTTTTGCCCTGTACGCAACCGCCCAGCCCGGCCTTGCCGAATTTAAGGAAGTGCGCAAGGAGGTCAATACGTGGTATTACAACTTCTCTGACCTTGCCTTTGTCATCGGCGCCGTGTGCGGGCTGCTCGGCGGATTGCGTGTGTACAGCAACTGGCAGTCCGGTAAGCATCAAATCGATGCACAGGTCATGGGATGTTTTTTTTCCTGCCTTTTCCTATCGCTCGTCGGTGCCGCACTAAAGGCCCTGTTCGGGGTAAACTAACAATCCAATCATTTTTTATTCACTTTTTATTCATTATTTCTATGACAGTAAACACTAAAAAGCTGTTTGCAATGGCCACGCTTTGCCTTTCCGCGGCCCAATCAACATTCGCACAAGGTGGTACCGTGGGTATCGATGCCGCCACATCTTCACTCACCAGCTACGTAGACCCCATTTCGACGCTCATTCTGGCCATCGGCGCGGTCGTCGGGCTCATTGGGGGAATACGGGTGTACATCAAGTGGAACAGCGGAGATCAGGACATCAATAAAGAGTTGATGTCGTGGGGAGGTTCCTGCCTGTTCTTGGTACTCGTGTCAGTGGTCATCAAAGCGTTTTTCGGCGTATGACACACGGGCGTTATCCAATTTATAAGGGGCTGCAAAAGCCCCTTATTTACCGCGGTTTCAAGGGCAAGTTTATCTATTGGGGCATAGGTTCCCTTATCGGTGGTCTGGCCATCGGTGGACTTATCGGCGCACTAACCAACCTGATCCTGGGCGGCTTTGCTACCCTTGCCCTGATGGGTGCAGGACTTGCCTATACATTCATGAAACAGGGTAACGGTCTCCATGACAAAACCCGCCACCGAGGCGTATTTATCCACCCCGTCCATTTATCGATCAGTTATGAGAACAGAGAGAAAGACAGCCTTTGAAATACCCTATGTGGGTATCGACCATTATCAAGGCATGTCCATACTGTACGGCGACCGTGGCGATTTTTCAGTCGTGATGCGACTTACCAATCCCGTCTTACAGTATGGTGCCGATCCCGAAGCCTATACCGCTTTCCAACAGGTATTGCTTAACGTCATCAAGATACTTGGCGAGGGGCATATCATCCAAAAGCACGACGTATTCATCAAACTGAAATACCAGCCAAAACCTGCAACCGAGTTCTTGGAACAGAAATACCAAGAACATTTTGCGGGTCGGGAATATACCGAGATCAGAACCTACCTGACCGTGACCCGTCTGGTCAAAAAAGGGGCATTCTACACCTATGACAAAAAGGTGCTGGCCACTTTCGGGCAGAACATGGCCAAAGTATTTGACCTGCTTTCCGGCGCTGCACTTACCCCCTCATACCTTACCGAAGCGGAAATAAACCGTTTTGTAAACAGGGTGCTCGGAATGGAGTTTGAGAGCCCTAATATCGCATTGGACAATCTCCGCTGCGGAGACCGTGAGTTGCAGATCGGCGACCGGGCCGTCCGCTGTATCAGCATGGTGGGCACCGATTCGGTTGACCTGCCCGAAAAAGTCGGAACCTTTACGACCAAAAATGAAACGAACGGCATGCGTGATTTTCCGGTGGACAACCTGTTTTTCCTGCACCATGTTCCCGGTTATCGCACCATTATCTATAACCAATTATTGGAGATACCCAACCAACAGATCACGCTGGGCAAACTTGAAGTAAAACGCAAAAGGCATTCGAGCATACCCGATCCGGCAAACCTCATGTGCGTGGAGGACATCGACCGTTTATTGGTGGACGTGGCACGTGACAACCAGCTATTGGTAAATGCGCATTATTCCATGATCGTATGTGCCGATACGGACAAGATCGATAAAACGGCCAATTTTATCGAAGCCGCCCTGTTCCAGCAGGGGATTATTCCATCACGCAATGCCTACAACCAATTGGAACTGTTCCGGTGTGCTTTGCCGGGCGTTAGCGTGGAACTGAAAAAGTACGATTGGTTCCTAACGACGGCCGATGCCGCCCTATGTTTCTTTTTCAAGGAAAGGTTGCCGACCGACGAACCGTCGGAGTTTCTGCTAAGGTTTACAGACCGTCAAGGGGTGCCCGTGGCGATTGACCCATCGGACCTCGTTATGAGGACAGGCCGCATAAAAAATCGCAATCGCTTCGTGTTAGGAGCATCGGGTACGGGTAAGAGTTATTGTATAAATAATATCGTCCAACAGTACCTGCAATACAACATGGACGTGGTGATTGTGGACGTGGGGCATTCCTATTCCGGTCTTTGCAGTACATACGGAGGAAAGTACATAACCTATTCAGAAGAAAAGCCCATCACGATGAACCCCTTTGCGATCAGCGAGGAAGAATACAACATCGAGAAAAAGGATTTTTTGATAACGTTGATCTGCCTGCTTTGGAAAGGTGCCGAGGGTTCGGTAACCACCCTCGAGCGCGATGTAATTTCTAATGTCATTTCCGCCTATTACGCCCATCATTTCGATAAGGCCATCGAAGACCGTGTAGACAGGCTGGACTTCAATTCCTTTTATGAATTTGCCGTTCAGAAAATCCCCGATATAAGGAACGAAGAAAGCATCGCTTTTGACGTGGAAGAATTTCGGTTTGTATTAAAGAAGTTTTACAGAGGGGGTGAATACGAAGCGATACTGAACGAAGATGCCGACCAATCACTATTCAACGAACGGTTCATAGTCTATGAAATTGACAATATACAGAATAATAAGACGCTCCTGCCAATCGTAACGCTGATAATAATGGATCTGTTCGTGCAAAAGATGCGCCACAGGAAGAACCGCCGGAAAACACTGATCTTGGAGGAAGCATGGCGGGCCATTTCCTCGCCAATGATGGCAAATTTCCTTTTATACCTAAACAAGACCGTACGGAAGTTCTGGGGGGAAATCATCGAGGTAACACAGGAAATCAATGACATCATCGGCAACCCAATTATCAAGGACAGTATCATAAACAATTCGGATACCATTATCCTGCTGCAACAGAACGAGGCCGATTTTAGAAAGGTTGCCGAATTGCTCTCCATCACCGAGGCCGAACAGAAGAAGATTTTCACGATCAACCGTCTTGACAACAAGGACGGACGTGCCCGTTTCAACGAGTTCTATATCCGTCGGGGAAATGTCGGGGAAGTGTACGGCGTGGAGGTAAGTATTTACCACCATTTGGCGTTCACCACCGAAAAACCGGAAAAAAGCGCCGTGGAGATTTACGCCAAACATCATGGCAGCTACCCAAAAGCCCTAACGGCGTTCGTGTCCGATATGGAAAAGAGCGGTCTTTTATTGGGCGATTTTGTACAAAGGGTAAACGAGAACAATGCGCCAATTGAAACACAAAGAGAATATTTTAAACCTGATTTTACATGAAACGAATTATTGCAATAACGATCCTGTCCCTTGCTGTTTTCTACGCAAGGGGACAGATTTACATTGACCCCGCCGTGGCAGCCGCAACGGGCGTCCATGCCGGAGTGATGAACAGCCAGCTCAACAACGTGAACGACAATCTCACGCTTATCCAACGTGGACAAATGGCCGTCACGGGACAGCTCCTGATCGTGAACGATTTGCAGGACAAGATTTATAAAGGGTTAAGCGAAGTGTCCGGCGTTGTCCGTTCCCTGCTCACCGTAAAGGACATTGCCAGCATTTCCCTTGACATCGTTAACGACGTAGAAAAGGCAATGAACATCGCAAGGGGAAATCCGGTACTCCTGCTATTTGCCGAAGCGGGCGCAAGGGAATTTAAGACACGGGCGACGAACCTGTCTGCCGAGGTCAGTGCCTTTGTGCTGAAAGGTGGAAAGGATAACCTGATGGATGCGGGAGAAAGGGCGAAGTTGCTCAACCAAATAAGAACAGAGTTGACCATCCTGCGAGGTGTAGCCTTTGGGATGCACCGAAGTATGTATTGGGCGAAACAGCGCGGTATCCTTAACTCCCTTAATCCATACGCAGGTTTTATCAACATCGACAAACAGATTGCCGATGACATTATCTTTAGTTCAAGATTGCTCAAACGATGAGATACTTTATATTAACCCTATTGCTTTTGGTCATCGCCCTGACCAGAGCGAACGCACAGCTCAACGTTGAACTGCTCCATCAATTGGTCGAACACAGCAAAGATGAGTACGACCGCCAAATCACCGCACGGAACCGGCAGGCCATTACCACGGCTAACGAGGAAGTAAACCGGGAAGAAACCTCAAAACTCAAAACCCGTTACCGGCAGTTGCACAGCCGTTTCCAGACGCTCGGTATGGCATTGCAGGGGCTTAGCATGGGGCTTGAATCCGCGCCAATCGTAACCGAGATCATAAACCAGCAGAAAAGGATCATGGGTATCGTGTCCGAACACCCCGAATTTCTATTGCTCGCCATCGATGCGGAAAAGGATATGGCAGAGAAAGCCGTGCAATTGGCACGCTACCTGACCGGACTTTTTATCAGTATCGGCGACCTGAACCAGATGAAAGCGAGCGACAGGAGGATATTGTACGGTCACGTCCTGCAGGAGCTCCGGGCAATCGCCGGAGCATCGCGGGGGCTTGCGGTTACCATGTACTATTCGACACGCAAAAAGCTGCTCGATTCCCTAAATCCGTTTTCGGGTTACATCAACGAGGACAAGCGCATAGTCGATAATATATTAAGGCAATTGGAGGACTTTAAGCCATGAAGAAGCAACTCATTATCCTATTTTTTGTCTGTCTTTCAACGTCGGTTTTCGGACAAAGCTACGTGACGATCATCTATGATGCCAAGCACCTTGCCATCGTAAACGAGAACGGTGCGGTCAGGTTGGTTTCCGAGCAGACACATAACAATATGCTGGGCAACATCCGTGGACGGATCGACGATATTAACGTCAACCTTTCTTCCGTGGTACTGGTGCAGAACATGATACACCGATCACTGACCGAAGTGGATCGGGCGTTGAAGTCCGGCCGCTCCGCACTGCATATCGCAAGGCTCGTTCAGGACATTGCCACGCACAGCACAAAAATGCTGGAAACTGCAAAAGGCGAACCGTGGTTATTGCTCTTTGCCGAGGATGTCGCCCGTCAGCTAAAGGACAGGGGAATAAACCTTGCCGCCGAAGTCTCCGATTTCGTGCTCCAAGAGGGAAAAAACGTGCTGATGGACTACGAAAAAAGAGACCACCTCATGCGCAAGATCATTTTGGAATTGAAAGTGATACGGGCATTGGTGTTCAGCATGGAAAGGTCTATGTATTGGGCGAAGATCAATGGCGTACTGAAAACGGCGAATCCATACAGAAACTTTATCAATATGGACAAACGCAAAGCGGACGAGATCATACGGAATTATTATCTAATCAAGGACTGAACATGAAAACACACCCTTTAATCTGGCTGCTGTTCCTGCTCCCCTTTGGGGGAACAATGGCACAGAACGTGAAGCGCCAGACAGACAAACACATCGTGCACCAACAGGAACGTATGGTGCACAAGCAATGGAACCGCAAGAAGTTTACGCCGACCAGCGGATTTCTCGGTCTCAATTACCAATATTGGCTTACCTGGGCGTGGCACCCAGATTACCCCAAGACAGACCGCCGACCGTTGAGCGGTACGGGTCCGCAGACCCTGCGCATGGGCATGGTACTGGCCATGCAACAAACGGACGAAGCCTATAAAAAACATGCGGACACCATCCGAAACGTAGCGGTCACCGAAGCCCTCAATTATTCCGGTCTGGTCACGGATGCCGACCCCTTGTGGCTCCTGTATTACCGCAGGGAATTTGGAAGCCTGACGGGCGGCACGGACACCGATCCGCTCGCCGGACTTTCGCCGGAGGTGGGGGATTATCTAAGGAACAAAGGGCTATTGGAATGGTACAGCGAAGAACGCGCGGAACTGAAAGAACGACTGGAAGCCGCCCGGACGACCACCCTTGACCGGGGCAGCCGCATACTGGCCTACCACCGCCTGCTTGGGGAACACCGCAAACTGCTCGCCGCATGGGAAGCCAAAAAGAACTATGCCGCCAAATTCATTTTATTGGCCCAAAGCCGTGACCGCTTGAACAGTGACAACCCCGATCTGCCGGAATTTTCCGGCGGCCGCTCCGACATACAGATCGCGGAGGACATACTAAAGAGAAGCCGATAACCAAAAAGAAAATTACGATATGGATTTTATTAACATGACGGGGCTAATGCCCCGTTTTATTTTACAGGCCAATCCCAATCCGGTGGACGTGCCGGACTCCTTTAAGAAAACATTCAATTTCCTGCAAGGGAATGGCGTGTATGAGGAGGGTGTGATGCACTTCCTCAAAGGGATGAAGAATACGGTTTGGGAGCATTTTGACACGTTCATATACGATGCACAGGCGCTTTCCGCCATTTTCATGCTCATCTTCTTTGCCATCAAATCATACGAAATGATGGCGGGCGACAAAAAAATGGAAATCATGCCGTTGTTACGCCCGTTCGGGCTGGTCATGGTCATCGTCTGGTGGGGAACGTTTACCCGCGTACTCGCCTATCCTACGGACATCGTGGCCGCCAAGACGGAAAGCCTGTTTGACAGCGGGCAGATCGAAGTGAACAACCTGCGCCTGCAACGGGCAAAACTCATGGTGGACGTCGCCGATCAGCTCACCACCATACAGGCCGAAACCGAGATCGCCGAAAAAGAAGCGGATACATGGTACGGGCAGGCGTGGGATGCCGTGGCCTCTACCGTAAAAGAGGGGTTTGCCACCGTATGGAATCCGATAGTAGAACTCAAAAACCGGATGCAGGTCGGGTTGCAGCTACTGGCCACCTATGTGCTGGAAACGCTGGCGGTCTGGATACTCCGAATATGTGTGTATATCATATTCATCATCCAGATCATCTATTCGACCATCCTTATCATTTTGGGCCCTTTTAGTGTTGCCGCCTCGATCCTGCCCGCATTCCGGGATTCCTTTGGTACGTGGATAGCCCGGTTTATCAGCGTAAACCTGTATTCGGGGATTGCCTATCTGGTCATGCACATAGCAAGCCTGTTCCAACAGTATGCTATGGAGGCCGAGATCACCCGTTACCAGCAGCTCCTTGAAAGCACGGGTGACACGTTGGAAAAAATGTCGCGGTTTGCGGGCAATGGACTGTTGAGTTTCGGCATCGTCATCGTGACGTTCCTGATCGGAGGATTGACCATGTTAACCGTACCGAGCATCAGCACCTGGATCGTATCGACCAGCGGTATCACCTCGGCCGCAAGCACGATGGGTCGCGGGGCATCCAACATGGGCCGCGCCGCAAGGAGGATGATCGCCAAATTCTAAAACCCTTATATCCCATTTTTCATGATAATTAAAAATATCGAGACCAAGATCAGGCTTGCCACCTTTATTGCGGGGGCAAGTCTGACCGCCGCCCTGCTCATGGTAGTGGCGGTATCTTTTTTTGCCTATAAACAGGTCGGCAATGCACGTAAATCCGTGTATATACTCGATGCCAACAATGTACCCATTTCCGCCCGACAGACAGACGTTGAGGTGAACAGACCAGTCGAGTACCGTACACATATCAACCTATTCCATTCGTTGTTTTTCACCCTCGCACCGGACGATAAATTCATCGAATACCAGATGAAAAAAGCCATGTACCTGATCGATGAATCCGGGGCACTGCAGTACAACAACCTACGGGAAAAAGGTTTTTTCAATTCCGTGCTGTCGTCCAGCTCCGTGCTCACCATCCAGACGGATTCCATCCATCTCGATCCGGCGAACAAATACTTCCGGTACTATGGCAAACAGACCATAGATCGGCGAAGCTCCACGGTGGTGCGCACACTCGTCACGGAGGGTTATCTCCGCGACCTTGAAATGCGCACGGAGAACAATGGCCACGGCGTACTGATAACCCGATGGAAGACACTCGAAAACAAAGACATCAGCTATGTTCAAAAAAATAACTTCTAACCGCCCGCCCGACACGACGGTGTGGACAGCTTTTTACAGGGAGTTTGGCAAGTACATCGATGGAGGTGCGCACCGTACCAAAAGGTTCCTTGAAGCCCGGCCACGCACGGTGTTTTTTGCAATGGTGGCAAGCATCCTCGTTTCCGTTGGATGCTTTCTTTTTCTCCCAAAGGAAACACCGAAAAAAGAGCCCTTACAACTTTCCGTGCAACAACCCTTAATGGACGGAATGGGCGGTATTGTCATCACCGTTTCAGCCTTAAAAGAACTGCTTGAAATCCGTACCGTCCTTGATACACTCATGCAAAAGGACAATCTGGATAGCTCCGACAGCCTGCTGATGGAGCGTGCCATCGACAGGATGCAGGTTCTGGAAAAGCGATTGGCCGAAGCAAACAAACAGCATAATTCACCCTAATACAATCCAACAACCATGAAAATCAATTTCAAACAGCCACGCTATGTGCTACCCCTCATAGCGTTGCCCTTTCTATGCCTGTTTTTTTACGTCTACCAGACAGGTTTTGCAAAGGATGAAGCACCCCAGCAAGAGGGCGATCCCTTGCAGGGGCAGATTGCCGATGTATCGGAAGACGTCAAGAACCGCGCCCTATCCGACAAACTTGCCGCCTACCGTGAGCAGTACCGCCGTGGTGACGGCTATACGGCAATAGGCCAGTTACAGGAAGAACGGGCCGAACAATTCCGTTTTGATGAAATGTACAACGAAGAAGAAAAGCGCAGGCTTGATTCCATCGCGCGGGCGCTCAAAAACGAGCGACCTGTTTCCACTAATGGAGATTCGGAAAACGACGACCAAGACAGAGCCTTGCAACAGGCCCTTTCGTCATTACAGCGAAGACCCGAACCGATCAGGGAGACACCCGACAAGGCCGATCCGATGGAACTTTTCCGCCAGCAGATGGCCTATGCGGACAGCATGGCAAGGGCTAACGATCCCGACGAACAGGCAGCCCGCAGGGAACGTGAGCGCATCGAAGAAGCGAAACGGGAACTCGAAAACCAGCCCCTTTTGTCCGTTTCCAAATACGGTACAGGTCAGGGAACGTTCAATACCATTCGTGCCGAAAGCGATAATACTTTCATACAGGCCATTATCGACGAAAACATAACAGGGTATGCCGATTCCCGCTTGCGGATACGGCTTATGGACGACCTATTGGTCGGCCAGTACGTGGTAAAAAAAGGCGCTCACGTATTTGCAAAAATTTCAGGTTTTTCAGGACAACGGGTGCTGCTTACCATCACGTCCATTATGCACGGGAACAACATATTACCTGTCCGGTTGGAAGTCTATGATAACGACGGTTCCCCTGGACTGTACGTGCCCGCTTCGGCATTCAGGGAGTTTAGCCGGGAGCTCGGCGGTAACACCACGCAGGGGATTACCCTGCAGCAACAGGCCGAAAACAACAGCCAGTTGGTCATGAGTGCCATTCAACGGATGTTCCAATCCACAACGACTGCCGTATCAAAGCATATACGGAAGAACAGGGCCAAACTGAAATATAATACGGTGGTGTACCTCATCGATCCGCAGGCACTCCGCCAAAGCCAACAGAATTACAAACAGTAAAACCATTTAAGATTCCATCATGAAAAAGAAACATCATTTTCTAATCCTTTTCCTTTTATGTGTTATCGGATA
Source organism: Sphingobacterium sp. LZ11T8 (assembly GCF_024261425.1). Classification (NCBI taxonomy): domain Bacteria; kingdom Pseudomonadati; phylum Bacteroidota; class Sphingobacteriia; order Sphingobacteriales; family Sphingobacteriaceae; genus Sphingobacterium; species Sphingobacterium sp. LZ11T8. The sequence goes on from NZ_JANBZY010000001.1 coordinate 992,089, forward strand.
TTCTGCCCACAGTCAACAGGCCACGGAAACCCGGTTGGGAACACTTCCCGAACTTACCCTGCACCGTGGCCATACGGTGCATATCCTTTCACCCGAACCGATACAATACGTTGACATCGCTTCGCACCATGTATCCGGCGACCTACCCCTTGAAAACGTATTGCGTATCAAATTGCACGAAGACACCACAGAAACTGAACAACACGGGTATGAACTTGGAACGGTTACCATTGTCGGCGGTAACTTCGTGGCGCAATACCGTCTGACGGCCCCATTGTGGATGAACGATGCGAGCATTCCGGCCATGCTGGAAATCAAACTGGAACATACCCGCCCTTTGGAAATTTCGGAAATCGGATTGAGCCGTAGCCAGATGAAAAACCTTGCACTTGGCCTGCTTACTAAAAGCGTTCACCGTCCGGTAAGAAGCACGAGGGATTACGGCGTGGGCATTGTGCTGAACAGCATCAGCACATTGGGCGATTATATCTTTCTTGACGTGTCGTTTACCAATACCTCAAACCTTTCCTACAATGTAGACGAACTCCGGTTTTTCATCGAGGACAAGAAGATCACCAAGGCAACGAACGTGCAGACCGTGGAAATCAAACCCCTGTGGCAATACCAACCATTGACGGAATTTAAGAAAAGACACCGCAATGTGTTCGTACTGAAAAAGGCCACCTTTCCCGGCAACAAGGTACTTCGGGTAACGCTCACCGAAAAGCAGATTTCCGGCCGTACGGTCAACCTAAAGATAAGGTACGGAGATATTCTGAAAGCCGACACCTTTTAGTATTCGTGACTTTTGTCTTGAAAAATTTGTAAAAACAACCGTTTTTACCTTGAAAAATTTGTAAATTGCAGATGTTTATGTCAGTTAAGCAAAAATTTTTGTATGAAGTGTTTTGTTCATAAACATGAAAAATTTGTAAAACAAAGGTTTTTGACGTGAAAAATTTGTGCAATAATTGACAATAGACTTTTTTAACATGAGATTTTTGCAGATTTATGGACAAGAGTATTCCACTACACCTACAAGAAATAATATTTTCTTCCAGCAATCCGGAGATTAGTCGAACCATATCAGCGTTAGTAAAGGATGGCAAGCTAAAAAAAATTGCACCCCGGATATATACTTCAAACCTGGATGATAACGAAGCAGAGATAATCAAGAGAAATCTATTTAAAATCATAGGTCAATTATATGCCGGTGCTCTGCTCAGCCATCGTTCAGCATTCGAGTATCGGCCAACTTCAAGTGGAGATATTTTTTTGACCTATAACTATGAGCGGAAAATCAAGTTGCCCGGTGTTACGCTGAATATGTTGGAAGGTTCACCGCCTATCGAGGGAGATAATCTATTTGTGGACGGGTTGCATGTATCACAACAAGCAAGAGCATTTTTGGAAAACCTGCAATCTTCCCGAAGACCGGGGCCGTCGTCTAAGACCATGGCTTTGCCGGAAATAGAGGGGAAACTTGAACAAATTGCAAGATCAAAGGGAGAAGATGGGTTGAATGCCCTACGGGATAGGGCGAGGGAAATTGCTTCCGGGATAAATATGGAAAAGGAGTTTGAAAAATTGGACAGGCTTATTGGGGCAATGCTCTCAACAAAGCCATCTAACATCCTAAAGTCTCCCGTTGCCTTGGCGAGAGCATTTGGACAACCGTTTGATCTCAAGAGGATAGAACTTTTTGAGAACCTTTTCATCACATTGCAACAGTTGGAGTTTACACCTGTTACAGACCCAAACATAAGCAATACGGCATTCCGTAATTTCGCATTTTTTGAGGCCTATTTCTCCAATTATATCGAGGGTACAAAATTCAAAATAGATGAAGCGCTGAAAATCATCGAAACCGGAAAGCCTATGCCTGCCAGAGATGAAGATTCTCATGATATATTAGGTACATACCAGATAGTCAGTAATCGAAAGGAAATGAGTACCACGCCGGAAAATCCAGATCATTTGCTCGAAATACTTCAATATAGACATAAAATTATGCTCAATGCCCGGCCATCCAAAAACCCGGGCGAATTTAAGGATAGGAACAATAGAGCAGGTAATACAGATTTTGTTGAGGTGGAACTGGTTCGGGGTACATTGATTAAAGGGTTTGAGTTCTATCAGGCACTCAATGAACCTTTCGCCAAAGCTGCCTATATGATGTTCCTGATTAGCGAAGTACATCCTTTTCTCGATGGCAATGGGAGGTTAGCGAGAGTGATGATGAATGCCGAGTTGGTCAGGGCCGAACAAAGTAAGATTATTATTCCGACAGTCTTTAGAGATGATTATTTGGGTGCTTTACGGGCAATTTCAAGACGGAATGAAACTAATATATATATCCGTATGCTTTTACGCGCATGGAAATTTAGTGCAACGGTCTCTGGTGAGGATATGGATAATATACATCATGTACTTACCCAAAGTAACGCCTTTGAAGAAGGTGAAGATTATATCTTGAAAATCGTAGGGGAATAGCGGATTATATTTTTTTAAATTTTTTATGGTCATATAAGCCAGCGTAAGTCGCTGGCTTTTTTTATGAATCAATCTTAGTTTAATTGCTACGGAAGATTGCCGTAAGGCAGTCTTCCATTCTTTGAAAATCAAATTATCATGGAAGAACGGCGACGCCATCCTTCCAACCTTACAAAGACAAACATTTATGGAAGAAACCAAAGAGCAACAGGGGCTTTACCGCTCCCTGCAATTTGGCATATACCTATCCGTTGTCCTCGAAGTCTTTTTGTTTTTCTATGTAGATAGATTCCTCTTGGCAGGGGTAGCAAATAACAGTTTGCTACTCTTTGCGGAGAGGCTTTCGAGGGTGCCGTTCTATGTCGAATTGATAAACAGCAAACTCTTTACGCTTGTACTGATCTGTCTGGTCTCCATCGGAACATTAAGCCGAAAGAAAAAAGACCTCAATCCCAAGACCCAGATCGGTTACCCTTTGGCATTGGGGATGCTCATTCTTTTTTCGGGCTTGTGGTTGCAAGGACGTGGAGCGGCTCCGATATGGGGGCAAGTCAATTGGTATGACCTTGCCTATATCACAAGTGCTTTTGCGGGTGCCGTTTTGGTACACGTTGCAATGGACAACGTTTCCAAGATTATCAGCTCCAATCTGGGAAAGGATCGTTGGAACATTGAGGAAGAATCCTTTATGCAGCCGACTGAACCCGTGATAACACCGTACTCGATCAACATCCCGACCTTGTTCTATTACAAGGGAAAAGTCCGAAAGGGGTATATACCGCTCGAAAATATTTTTAGGGGCTGTTTGGTTTGCGGAGTGCCGGGCAGTGGAAAATCGTTTGGGATCATCATGCCGATTATCCGCCAAATGATTGCCAATTCGTTCACCATGTGCCTATACGATCTGAAATACCCCGATCTCGGCAAAATTGCATATTATCATTACCTGCTTGCCAAACAGAACGGTCGGTGCAAGGATTACCGTTTCCACGTTATCAATCTCAACGACCCTGCAAAGAGCAGACGGGTAAACCCTTTGAAACGTGCTTATCTGGGTACACTTGCCGATGCTTCGGAAACGGCCGAAGCACTTGTTGAAGCCTTGAAAAAAGGCGACAAGTCCGGTGGAAGCGACCAATTCTTTACGCAGTCCGCCGTCAATTTCCTTGCCGCCTGTATCTACTTTTTCAGTAGGTACGAAGATGGACGTTATTCCAGTCTGCCCCATGTACTTGCCTTTCTTAATCTTTCGTATGAACAGATTTTTACGGTGCTGTTCAGTAACGGGGAGCTTGCTTCCCTATTATCACCATTTTTATCTGCCTACAAAGCAAAGGCATTTGACCAATTGGAGGGACAGGTCGGAACGCTCAAAATCTTTATCAGCCGAATGGCAACCAAAGAAACTTTCTGGGTTTTCGGTGCGGATGATTTCGAGCTACAGGTCAGTAACCCCAAGCACCCCGGTATTTTGGTGCTTGCTAACGACCCGAGTACGCAGAGCATCAATTCCGCCTGCCTGTCCGTGGTGCTTAATCGGGTTACCAAACTTATCAATACAAAGGGCAATCTGCCCATCGGTTTAGTGGTGGATGAGGCTCCAAGTCTGTATATCCACCGTGTCGACCTACTCGTGGCACAGGCCCGATCCAATTTTTCCGGAGTGGTTTTGGGGCTTCAGGAGTTACCTATGTTACTCCAGCAATATGGCAAGGAAACAGCAGAGGTCATCACGTCCATCATGGGAAATGTACTGTCTGGCTCTGTCAGGAGCAAGGAAACCTTGGAGTGGTTGGAACGCCTGTTTGGCAAGGTCAAGCAAACGGGTGAAAGCCTAAGCATCGACCGTACAAGAACCTCGCTATCGTTGAATGAAAAACTCGAACCGTTGATTCCCGCCGGGAAGATAGCATCACTAAAGACAGGTGAAATCGTCGGTATCGTTGCACGTGATACTGTGGAAACCTATACGGGAAAATACCAGACCTCGGCGGTCAATTGCCGTGTCAATCTGGACATGGAAGCCATTAAAAAGGAAGAAGCAAATTATCGGGAACTGCCGACCTATTACGACTTCGGTGGACGGAAAGAGGAAATCCTATTGGACAATTTTTTCCGCATCAACAAGGAAGTGCAGGAAATGGTCCAGCAGTTAATGCCGACACAGGACACACCCCAGATTCCCACTCCAACCGAAACCAAAACATCATGAACAACACAGAACGTTCTGCCTATCAGCGGAACATATTAACTATCCCCAGCCTTGTTTTGGGGTGGTTGCTACTTGTACCCTTTATGCTTTATGGGCAGGGCATCGATTACAGTCCGCCATTGGACAAGCTAAAGGTTACATCACCGTTCGGCTACCGTATCCACCCGATAAATGGTAAGGCATCGCACCATAACGGTGCCGATTTTGCCGCCCGTTCCGACCCTGTATTCAATGTGCTTGACGGTCGGGTCAAAGCAACCGGAAAGCATAAAGCACTTGGCAAATATGTACGGGTACTTCACGGAGACGTGGAAACCATTTACGGACATCTTTCCCGAATACTCGTTTCGCCCGGTGATACGGTGACGGTGGGGCAACCCATTGGTATTACGGGAGCAACGGGCAGGGTGACGGGTGAGCATTTGCATTTCTCGGTGAAATTCAAAGGGAAATACCTTGACCCATTGAAATTCCTGCACAGGCTAAGAGAACAATCGGATAAACCTTTAAACATCGAATAATATGGACTATCATTTAAGATCACTACAACAAAAACTAAGTATCCTGGCCAGTGGTGAGGATATTGGTCTAACCCCACAGGAAGCCGCCGTTTATGGCGTGGAATACGCCGACGAATGGCCTGATGACGAATCCCCGGAGGTGGATGAATATGAGCAGTAAAAATTCAAAATCCCTGCATGAAATAGTAGCCGCAAATATCATCAAGAAACTCGAAGAGGGTACTGCACCGTGGCAAAAACCGTGGAATCACAACGGCCCAGCCTTTGAAATCCCATACAATGCCACAACGGGAAACCGCTATAAAGGGATTAATATTTTTTCCCTCTTGATGGCTGATCGTGATGACCCCCGATGGATGACCTTTAAGCAAGCATCGGAAAAAGGCTTGCAAGTGCGGAAAGGTGAAAAGGCTTCCCTTATCCAGTATGTCAAACTACACCAATTGTTGCCTAAGAAAGACGAGCAGTGCAAACCGATTTTGGACGAAAAAGGAAAACCTGTTAAGGTTCAGGTAAGGTTGGACAGACCGATCATTACAACCGCTTGGGTGTTCAATGCGGAGCAGATCAACGGTATCGAACCTTTGGTTAAACCTGATGTAAAACAATTCCAATGGGATCCTATCGAAAGGGCAGAAAACCTCATTCAGGCTTCGGGAGCTAACATAACCCACAGAGCGGGCGACAAAGCATTTTATAGCCCACTCCGTGACAGTATTACCATGCCGTTCCGTGAACAATTCGATGCACCGGATAAATACTATGCCACCGTGCTCCATGAGCTCGGCCATTGGACAGGACACGAAAACCGTCTGGACAGAAGCCTTATAAACAAGTTTGGAACAGAGGGGTATGCCCGCGAGGAACTCCGCGCCGAAATTGCATCCATGCTCATAGGTCAAGAACTCCACATTGGCCACGATCCCGGCCAACACGTTGCCTACGTGGACAATTGGATTCAGATATTGCGCGATACACCTTTTGAAATACACGCCGCCGCTGCTGATGCTGAAAAAATATTCAAATACCTATTGGCATTTGAACAAAAAAGGGAAATCAAAGCCGCCGCCGATGTGGCGGTCGAAAAACTCACCGTAACACAATCACAAAAGGTGAAAGAAACTACCCTTTCTATGGGTGATGAAATCGCCTATAACAATACGGTGTACAAAGTGCAAGGCCATCTGAAACGTGGACGTATGCGTGTGGAAGACCTGACAACCGGAAATGTATTTTCCCTATCCAAGACAGACCAGCTATATAATTCCCTGCTCCAAGCCAAACAGCATCCCGAAGCTGTCAAGGTAGATGCAGACCTAAAGCGCCCGGCGCATACTGAAATGGAGGTTGTCGCCGCCTACGGTATCAGAAGATAAAATTATTAAAACCCCAAAAAACAATTACATCATGAAATACCCTATCAACGAACATGAAATGCCCCTAAACGAACTTGAAAAATTAGGGCTTTACATAAACGGTGGATTTAGCATAAGCCCGGAGAATATCGATGCCCTGCTTGCAGGTAGAAGAACCGATATGTTGAGCATGGCCAATCTGAATATCGATGGGTTTGCCATCCGCCAACTGGATGCAAAGCTATCTCTTAGCCGAGGTGAGGACGGTACTGTCCAGCTTAACGTACATCCTATTTATCGTGAACCACAATGGCACCCGCTATTGAGCGACGACGAAGAAAAAGCATTGATTGCCGGAGAAAAACACGTAGTGAGCAAAGAACAGGAGATCGGTGGAAACAAAAAGAAGAAAGTCATCATTGAATACGACGATCTCACAAAGGAGTTTGTGGCGTATGAGCCCGAAGAAGTGCAGACCCCCATTAGGGTAAATGGCGAAGAACTTTCTGAAAAGCAACAGGAGGCTTTCCGTAACGGTGAAGTGGTGGAACTCAAAGACGGAACGAAAATCCAGCACTCGGCAACGGACAATAAGGGTATTCGTTCAGACAGTAAACGGCTTATCCTATCCGTGCTATTGGACGGCGGTATCTCATACTTGGTATTCCGTGGTATCAATAACCTAAGAGGTAGGCTCGAACCGCAGGATGAGGGTTATACCGCCGGATACAACCGTGCGTTGTCCGACATGATGATGGCCGACAAAAAGATAAGGGAAAAAGGGAACGAGAAAACCGTTCAAGACCTTGCGCAAAATCTTCGGGATAAACAAGAAAGTAGAGGGTACGGACGTACCGTTTCGAGGTAATGGTATTTCTCCGATTAAAAGCCGAAGTAAGGAACTTCTTTGCTCCCTATATGGATATGGTCGAGGGTAATATTCTATTCCCTTATACATTGAAAAACCAGATCATAGACCATGAACGTTGGAGTGAAAACGGTATCCGTATTCCGGTAAGCAAAGGTGTATGGTTGGCGACGAACAACTTGCCTTTGTCCGTTACCGACCTTTTTATTGGTCATTCGGCTGGTGATATAATGTGCTTCTGTCATTATTACCCCAATTGGATTATTCCACACTGTCCGAGTGCATTTGCTTCATTGGGTTTGTTGCCAACCAAAGAACAGTTTACTTGGCTGAAAGCCCTTTTCACCAATGCCAAAATACATATGGTATTTGACGGGGGAATAAGTGGCCGTGTAGCCGATTGCAAAGTAGCGACGTGGCAACTCGGTAAGAATGCGAGGTTCAGCCTTGTTGATGAACATGGCGAATTTTATTGCAACAAAAAGAGATACCGTATTCCGGTTGGTGATTTTTCATTGAACCGTTTTGAAAGATTGTCCGGCATACGTGCAGGTATCAGAACCCATAAACCCAAAGCACCATTTGAAACGTTCTACCAATCCTTTATAAACGGGCTAATCTGAGCCAGCCCATCCCGCACCCCTGATCCTTAATTGGGTCAGGGGTTTTGTTGTTTAGTATTACATAATTAAGTGATGAATTTACCTTAAATTTGAAGTATGAATTTAGCAGAACGTGATAGTTGGATTGCTTATGTTGGTTGGGCTGACAACAATGGAAGTATATGGGGGCAATATAACCGTCTCGTAGATTACCTTTTTGAAAGTTATCCAACTACTAAACGCCGTTTTGATGAAATCTCCATTCCGTTTTTACATACAATCTCACATGGCATCGAACTTGGTCTAAAGGAGAACATAAATTTCTTCATGGAATATGCCCAAACTGTAAGTCTAACAAATTTTGAAAGATTAGTAGATTTAGAAAAAAGCCATGAGCTTGACAAACTTGCTGATGAATTTAAAATCTATTATTATCGGCTACATAAGCAACTCGGGTTGGATAAGGATGAGAAATTAGAGTTTACTAAGTATTATGACTTTCTCATCGACTTGATTGAAATATTGGATCGGTCGGCAGAAACATATCGCTATGCCACTAAGATAGATAAAGATGGAAATATTCTCAAAGCCAGCATAGACCGTCAGAAAAAAATCGATTTTTTGCAGGTCAAAGTCTTATACGAAAAAGTCAATATTTTGCTAATCGGAGCCCCAAATTCCATTGGTCGCTTTACGGATTTTATCGACTATCAAAGAGCAAACCCTAAATATTCGGGTGGTAAAGGCTTTTTATATTGTCAAAGGTTACATTATACAGATTGGTTTCACAAACAACTTATAATTGATTTAGATGAGAAGTTTACAAAAGTAAAAGATAATCTTTGGTTTGATCCAGATACGAGAGAGAATTACGAAATACAAATATTGAAAGACGATATGTATATTATTGCGGTTGACCCTCGGACACGATAACATTATTTGCTTCTTAACGAATCCAGACTTTCAATTATATTCGTGCTATTAAGTTCAGAATAATTAAGTAGGATGAAATCAAAATTATTTGGATAGAGCTGTTTAAGTACCATCCCTAATTCCCGAACGCTTTCCACCCTAATACGGTGTTCTTTTTATACTTTGCTATTATTTATTGTTAGTAGCATCAAAATTTTGATATTTTCTTTTAGCCAGTCTGTTTGTCGGAATAACCAAAAATATTTTGAGATACTTTCGACAGGTCGCAAATTATTTTCATACTCCATAATAAATACTTTGTTGGCAAAATAAAAAGCGTCATCTGGACGGATTCTGTATTTATTACTATTGACAATAAGTTTCTTATCACTTTTGCATTCTATGCAAGTAGTATTTTTTTCAAAATACGAACTAACAATTTTTTTGGTTTCATTAATCGTCATAAGAATTTTTTAAAAATCATTCCATACATCAGGTGGTGGTTGTAGTAACTTCTTTTTTTTGGCCAAGTAAGTTGAAATCGAAGCGGATAATCCTAACATCAATTCCGCTTCTTCATAAGACGGTTCTCTTTGTTCACGCAGATGCCTACCTTGTTCCGAAGAAAACCCCCATATTTTCTCTACACTGGTATCAATTGTAGGGGGCACTATTTCACGATTTCTTTTGATGAGCTCACCTAATGTGATTTTGTTGTTCCCAACCACATCCCTCGAAACACATTCTAAACATGCTACTCCATGTTGAATCGCACCCGTAATGTCAGGTTCTGGTCTTCTCGAAAGATCATTAATCGCTTCCCTGATTTCATTCTGGGCAGTATGTAGCTTGACATCTCCTAAATCTTTAACAACCTTTTCCAAATCATTTTCAAATAATTCGTCTCCACGAAATTCTATACGACCATTTTCCAACTTCCAACCTATCCCATTCGTTTTAAAATAATCATTGATTTCTTCTGCAAATTCTGGTCTATTAATAGGGGTTAATACGTGATAGAATCTTTCGATAATATCATAGACAAAAAACCATTCACAATTTTCAAGCAATTCATATATTTCATTGCTTACGTTTGGTTCTCCCCAATTATGTTGTGTGTCAGGAGCCACCCTTAACACTCGGCAAACAATCGCTCGAACTTCATTTGGTGACATCCGTAAATCAAACAGAAGTTGCGGGATAAATTGTCTCAATCCTATAGGTGCATCCTCTCTAATAATGATTTCTTTTTCAGCAGAAGAATGTCCATTACGCTTTGAAAATCTTTCCATAAATCAAATTATCATATATTAACAAAGATAATAAACCAATAAAACTTTGCCTAAACGAGATTTGACTCTTGCATATCCTATCGTGTGTGGATAATATTAAGAGTCAATGCGATAGCGAATTCTTATCTTTGTTTAAGACAATAAAAACATAAAGTGGAACATATATTTAGATGGTTTTTACCTACTTCCATACGTAGTAACCAAAAATATTTTGAATTTGATATTACAAAATACTGTAAAACCTTTTTTAGTAACGATCTATATTTCGAAAGAGAAATACATTTTAATAGAAGCTACCAATTTGATCGTTTGTTAGTAGAAAAGTTCAGTAATATTACGATTAAGATTTATCCGTTCACAAGTGCTCCTATGAGCAACACTAATGAAGCTGAATCAATAGTAGAAAAAGAAATAGGAGCATTTGGAGATTATCAACATATCGTGTCGAGAGGGAATCTAAGGAGGATGCAGGGATTGATTATAGTCCAAATGTCTTTGAATGCCGATATTTCTTATTCTCCCAATCTAAAATTAGAGGAGGAATATGATATAGAGAAAATATTCAGTTGGAACGATGAGTTTGAAAATTTAAAGTCAGCTATTATTTCCGTTGCCAATGATATTTGCGCATTTTTTTTATTAGGTCTACATCTTACTTATCCTACTCATTCCACTTATCACGAGTCTACGCCACCACAATCGAGCGGATTACTTTCGTTTACACATGAGGGAGGGAGATATATAATGGATGAACATTCAGATATAATGTCATATCCAATTTTGCTGGAAGAAAAGAGGCTCGATATTCTTGCAACAAATTTGGGTTTGATTGCTCAAGTTTGGCATAAAAATATATGGTCTTTCCACCGTTTCTTAAAAGCAGTACAATCAAATTATATTACTATTGATAGCTTTTTAGACTTAGTTTTTGCCTTGGAAAGTTTTTTTGACAAAAACACATCTACGGAAATGATGCGGTTAGTTACCTCGATTATCATTGCAAATAACAGGCAAGACACACAAAAAATTGACCAACTTCTTCTTAACAGCTTTCGAATACGAAATGAAGTAGCACATGGTGGTTTGCATTATAGGCTTTATGATTATATGCCCGGGAAGACAAAGGAGAAAAAGAAAATGATTTTGGAATCTTTCTGGGAATTGAAAAATCTAAATATTGCACTAATTAGTTATGGGATACGGAAGCTAATAGCCGATAAGAATCCTATTCCACCGTCTTCTATCAGATTTGGTGTCAATGACATACTCAACAAACTTTTTTAACAAGAATTATGAATCCGAAAGAAATACATATTAAAATCGAAGATGGAACTTATGGGTTCGACCTAAAGCAAAAGATATATGTTTATCGAAACACTAACCCCAGTCAAAGCAATATCTTAGACTTAATCTTGAAACTTTTGAGAGTTGATTTACTGGATTTCGATACCAAAAAGTTAAAAAGTGATTTTAACGACGGAGAACTATCCACATTAAAATCTATCGACATAAACATAATTGAAAATAAAGAAGTTATTGCCAGATGGTTGGATGTACTATTAACACTGGATAAAAAATACCTAAAAGAAAATATCAAATTAGTAAGAACATCTTACGCGGATATTTATCATACTAATGGCGATTATATCTACCTAATGCGTTCAGTTGCCTTAGTAAGATATGCGAAGAAAATCTTTGAGCAAGACAGCGATGTTTTATTTGAAGAAGCGAAAAAAGCTGTAATAAATCCAAAAACTGCGTACTTACAAAAGAGGCTTTTAATTGAAATGGTTGGGGCATTCGGACTAACCAAATGCCAAAAGGAATTTTCTCAAAAATTGAATGAACAGATTTCTGATTTTTATAAAAATCATGATTTCGATGCCGTACGCATTTCGATTGAAACACTCCATTCCATCAAATCTTTGAGTGCCCATGAATGTCGAATTAAGTTAGCAGAAAGTTATGAACTTGAAGCAGATCACCAAGTGTCAAATAAACAACCCAACACATTTTATCCCACAATCTCACAGAATTATCTTAAAGGTCTTAGGTTGCTTACGTCTATTCCAAGCTGTGAAGAATTACGAAAAAGGTTAGAAAAAAAGGTTGCAGAAGAACAACAAGAGGATTTTAAAATGGTTCAGACGGTAGGTGTAAATCTTTTTCAAGACATTGATTTTCAAGAGCTCCGTGTCGCTTTGGCTGAATTAGAAATAAATAGTTTTAACGATGGTTATCGTGAGTTACTGAATATTCCAATTATTCCGCAGGAATTGATTGAAAAACAGGTTCCAAATGTATTTGATTCAAATAGTTTTTTGGCAACTGCATTTCCTCAACAAGTTAAAGTCAATAATAAAGGCGCACACGTAGCAACTCAAAGCGTCGAAGAAGGCCACGCTAATTTCGTGCGAACGATTTACAGAGAAAGAATTTTGGCATTTATCCATGCAATAAAAAATAAAATGGATGTCTATGATGAAGTTACTGAATCGTTCATAGACGAGCTCTTGAATAGAATAGCAAGCCCTTTTATTCCAGACAGCCGCAAATACCTCTATGTCATCGGAATAACCAAAGGGTTTAACAATGACTTTATAACTGCTGCTCATATTCTCATGCCACAAGTTGAAAATAGTCTTAGGCATATCGCCGTGCAAAGTGGAGTTAACGTAACTACTTGGGAAAAAGAAAAACAACATGAAAATTTATTAGGTGGCTGTTTGGAAAAACTCCGACATATTGACAATTCCGATCTTATCGATGAAATGATTAGTTTCTTAGTAGATGGGAATAGCCGTAATTTTAGAAACGACTTGTTACACGGACTCATGGAACCTTTAGAAATTCAAAAATACGGGATGTACTTATGGTGGGTGACATTGAAGCTGGTTGTCCAAACTAAAGTATGGTTTCCTAATTTGAAATAAATAAAGTGAAATCATATTTTTTCTTCTCTTGTAAAAAAGTACTAATATGTCTCCAAACCAAACAAAAACTACAAATAAAAGTAAAATACAAAAGGTATTATCTGCTTTATATCATTTGCCAAAAAAGTCATGGGAATTAGTAAAAATACTTTATTATCGTTTTAGGTATTTTATTTTTAATCCTAGAGTCAATGAACTTATCTCTATCGACTTTAGACTATTAAGTTTATTAGTTCTTTTTGTAATCATCATATTTTTCGTTTTTTATCAAGAGCCTTTGTATATAGGTATGCCTAACCTTGAAACGCAAGTTTACATTACCGAAAATACGCTTCGTACTGTCAGTATTTTTGTGGGTATTGTGTTTTCCTTTATTATACTGTCTTTTAATATTTTTTATAAGTATTTTGGACGGTTCACCTTTATCAAATTTTTCACAAATCGCTATATAAAATTCATATTCACTTTGTTTGTTAGTGATATGATCTTACTTATATACACTTGTAGCTATTTGAAAGAGGGGGCATCTCGTACTTCTTATGGAGATGCTTTCTTTTTATTTTCATTAGCAATTTCTTTATTATTGGTTGTGTCTATCATTCCTACACTTGTTTTGCTGCTACGTTCATCCCAAAGCCGTAACAATATTCAGTCACTTATTAAGCAATTTAACATGGATTGGTCACTAAGCTATCATATCCACGTGCTTTGGCGACAAGGTAATAGGAATGAACATTATCATCGTGATCCAATTACGCTCCTTATAGAAATAGGAACATCAGCTATTAAGGAGTTTGATAGAACAACCCTACTTGAAATTAAAAGTGGTTGTTTGGAACACTTCCAAAAAATGTTCGCAGATTATAAACAAAACAAAGAATTACATCCAATCATCTTTTATGATAAGATAGATGATTTGATACGCAATCTTTTTTCTATTGCTATTAAGGAACGTAATGACGTCGCTGCTCTTTTAATGGTAAATCTCTGTAAAGAGGTTGAGGAATTTTATGTGAAAAATTTTAAAGACTTTAATGTACATAACTTGGATGAACATCTATATGATGGCATAAGGTTTAAAGTCGTTTTGGAGCAATTCTTATCAAAAAGTCTTCAATCTAATGAAGATACTGTCAGTCAAAGAATTATACAAAATTTACGTGAATGGTGGTGTGAGACTATCATTAAAGTCTATTTGCCCGCCATAAATTACGATTATCCCAAAGGAGAACGTTTCCCGAATGATAAAACTTCTTTTTTTCTAAGTACTGCTTACTATGACTTTGCAAAGATATTTGATCAAATTGCTACATATAAGAAATACTTTTTGTACCAAGAGATATCCAATTTTTACACTACGACAAACCTGTCGATTATTGACTCAAAAAATACACGGAATACTAAAGTCTATTTGCTACAGCTTAACTGCCCATCGGCCTTAAAATCTTTTGAAAAGTTTGCCCCTAAATTAGACGTAGAAATCGCTTGGGAATTTTATCCTTTTTCTACAGCAACCACCTACGAAATTGACAGAATTCAAAGCCAGATACCTTTTCAAATTGAAATGAAAGGATTCGATTATCTATATAGAATTAGTAAACTCAATGCTTATGTAATCAATGAAATTAAAGCAATTGCTTACCATGCTATGAAAAATTTTGATAAGAACCCTGCTGCAAAAAACATCCTCTTGAGTATTATAGAGAAATTCGACTACATAAGAACTTTAATCCCTAAAAATGCTACTGACCAACAACAAGAAGTCTACTTGTTGCTTGAACGTTATATGGGTTATATCCAAGAATGGATGCCAGAATATAAAATAGAAGATAAAGAAGTTGTGAAGACCATTAGATATGCATTAAAAAGGTTTGTTTTTAAAAAGAGATTTAATGTCAATCTTGAAAGCAAAGGCTATCTTATTAAGGATGTACGGTAGTCGTTCGGATTTGTAATGTTCAAAAGAATAAAAACCGTTACAAATGTGTTACGAAGAAAAATTTCACGGTTCCAAAAATAGTTCATATATTGCTTCTGCAAGTCGGAAACGACGATTTTGCACCGTGTAAAGAGGTACAGGCCGAAAGACTCATAATCTTCTGGTTCCCAGTTTGGACTCATAAAATTGAAAGTTGTTTTTCTGAATAATAAAAATGACTTTTATCGATTCTATTCGCACTATTGAATCCTCCCCCTTTACTTTCAGAACTTTCCGAGACGGCTTGTCCTCAAAAATTAAACGGATTCAATAATACTTAGATTTATTATGTTCACGTCGGGAAAACTTTTATGCCACAAATTTTGCAGTAAAAAAAACTCACGAATTAAATAAAAAATCACTTCTTAGAAGGTAAGGTTGAAAAACAATTTAAAAGCTACCACAAGGAAATAAGAGACCTTAGTGAAAAATTTGCCCATTTTAACGTGAGTTACGCTTAACTATATTTGAAAAAATTCGTCACAAATACGTCACAGCACAAATTTTGAATATTGAAAAAATGTTCATAAAATGCTATAGCAAGCAGGAAACAAACATTTGTGCCCTTGTTGATGAATGCAGACCTATAGACTCAAAATCTGTGGGTCCATGATAAACAACATTGCCAAAATTGCACTTGCTTTCGATTCCTGTTGAATGTTGTATTAAAAGATGGTGAAAACGGCACAAAAACATTCACGGAAAAAAAGTAGAAAATAAACAGTATATATCTCGAAAACTCACGAATCAACTCATACAATTTTTTGACCCAAAGTGTCTTCCATTTTTTAACATTTTTCTCTATACGGCCTAGTTTTATGATCATGGCAAAATAAAATTGCATTTATTATTTTTTTGTTTCATTATAGTATCGTAATATTGCAATATAATAATTTAAAAATGGGAGCAACAAAGACAGATCATTTTACGGACCGCCAAAACCAGATTGCGGTTATTGCTAAAGCATTGGGCCATCCTGCAAGGGTTGCTATTATAGAATATCTGCTAAAAGTCAATACCTGTATCACCGGAGATATTGTCAATGAGCTGCCACTAGCACAGCCAACCGTATCACAGCATTTGAGAGAATTAAAAAATGCGGGATTAATACAAGGGAGCATTGAGGGAACATCTGTATGCTACTGTATTGACGAAAATACATTCAATATATTGAAAGAGTATTTTTCAAAAATAATTTCTACAGTAACCAATCAAAAATGTTGTTAATGATGGAAACTGCTTTCATTGTATCTTCGGTATTACTGATCAGCTATTCATTATTGGCAGTATTTGATGGTGTATTTTTGCATCTTTACAAATATCGCCTCTATGAACATAAGGAAAGCCGTTTTGAACATCTTATTCATACGATGCGGGCCTTTTTATTTACAGGTATACTTGTCTCTTTATTTATAAATATCGAAAACAACAACCTGTTTGTATTCGGATGCCTTTTGATTGTTGCGGATATCATTACATTGCTGTTGGATGCTTATGTGGAAAAAGACAGCAGACAATTTATGGGTGGACTTCCCCGTTGGGAATATATTATCCATCTGCTGGTGAACGGCTTACATTTTGCCGCTATTGCCATATTTTTAG
Source organism: Sphingobacterium sp. LZ11T8 (assembly GCF_024261425.1). Lineage (NCBI taxonomy): Bacteria > Pseudomonadati > Bacteroidota > Sphingobacteriia > Sphingobacteriales > Sphingobacteriaceae > Sphingobacterium > Sphingobacterium sp. LZ11T8. The sequence goes on from NZ_JANBZY010000001.1 coordinate 1,008,857, forward strand.
TGATCAAACTCAATTTTCAATCTAGCGGTATATCGTTAGTAAATAAGTTTAGCCATAGCGCAGGCTATGATACTTTCCAAATTATAGCTAAAAATCTACTGCCGGGAGCGATTATCATAAGCCTCTTACATGTGCTGCTTTACATTCCCAGATTCAGTAAGTATTTTAGCTTTTACAGCTAAAGTGCTGTTAAAAAATTTGCTTGAATTTATCGCAATATTGCATTATAACTATAAATATAAAACAATGAAATTATCAGAAATCAAAGAAATCCTTCCAACATTGAAGAATGTTGAATTTCAATTAGAAAACGGAACATTTGTACCAGAGCATTTCCATGTGACCGAAGTCGGCCAGATCAATAAAAGATTCATTGACTGTGGTGGTGTAATACGTGATGAAAAGGCCGTGAACTTTCAGCTATGGAACGCCGATGATTATGAACACCGATTAAAACCCGGAAAATTATTACATATTATCAGCCTTTCGGAGGAAAAATTAGGCATGGAAGATGCCGAGATCGAAGTGGAATATCAAAGTGACACAATTGGGAAATATGATCTGGAATTCAATGGCAGAACTTTTATATTGAAAAGTAAGACTACTGCCTGTCTTGCACAGGATGCATGCGGGATACCTTCCGAAAAGCAAAAGATAAATCTTTCTGTAGTTACAGGTACTGAAAATAATTCGTGTACACCGGGTGGAGGATGTTGCTAATTCGCTGTAGAATGTCAGATGTCTTTTAAATAACATGTATTAAAGCTAAATCAATGGATGAGATCTTTGATGTTATTGTTATTGGCGGAGGCCAAAGTGCGCTAGCATGTGGATATTATCTAAGGCGGGCAAAACTGAAATATCTTATACTGGATAAACAGGATATTTCGGGTGGTGCCTGGCTCCATAGCTGGGATAGCCTGACCCTATTTTCTCCAGCAGATTACAGCTCTTTACCGGGATGGCTGATGCCAAAATCTGAGCATCGGTTTCCGCTCAGACAAGAAGCAATTGACTATTTGCGTAAGTACGAAGAGCATTATCAACTGAATGTGAGGAGGGGTGTTGAAGTTGTTGAAATTAAAAAGGATGGGATTGTTTTTAAGGTCCTTACCCATCAGGGGGCTTTAAAAGCTAAAACAGTTATTTCGGCAACTGGGACATGGGGCAATCCGGCTATTCCAAAGCTAGCAGGAATAGAAGATTTTAAGGGGCTTCAAATTCATTCAGGAAAGTATAAAAATCCAAAAGACTTTACTGGACTGAAAACGCTGGTGGTAGGCGAAGGTAACTCCGGTGCCCAGATTGTCGCAGAGGTCTCAAAAGTTACCGCTGTAAAGTGGTCAACCAAAAAGGAACCTGAATTTTTGCCTGATGAAGTAGACGGATATTATCTGTTTAACGTAGCCTCGGCGCGATACAAGGCCGAAAAAGAAGGCAAACCCTTCGATGCATCGCAGTATAATCTAGGAAATATCGTCATGGTTCCATCTGTTAAAGAGGCCCAAAGCAGAGGCGTATTAGTGTCAAGCGGCACATTCGATAAGTTATATGATAAGGGGGTGATTTGGCATAGTGGGGACAAGGAGGAATTTGATGCTATTATTTGGTGTACAGGATTCGGTTATGATACTTCTTATCTGAAATCATTGATACACATAGACGAAAAGGGCGTTGCAAAGACCAGTGAAAGTAAATCATTAGAAATGCCCGGATTGTGGCTCGTCGGATACGGCAATTGGACCGGTTATGCATCCGCCACAATCATAGGTGTAAATAAAACAGCAAAACAAACAATACTTGAGATTGAAGAATTTTTAAAAAATAGTAACTAATATAATATGAAAATTGCATTATTCAGCGATATACACGCCAATTTACCCGCTTTGGAAGCTTTCTTTGAAGATGTCGGTAAAAGAAATCCAGATAGTATCTATTGTTTGGGTGACCTGGTAGGTTACAATATATGGCCAAACGAAGTGATTAACGAAATCCGTAAGCGGAAAATTCCAACCATTGCAGGAAATTACGACTTCGGTATCGGACGTATGAGCAATGAATGTGGCTGTGCCTATAAAACCAATAGTGAAAAAGACAATGGCAATATCTCCATTTCTTTTACAAATTCTATCATGAAGGACAATGAACGTGCCTATTTGCGCACGCTCCCTGCACATATCAAAGTTGAGTTTCAATTAAATGAAGATAAGCTCAATTTGCTTTTGGTGCACGGCAGCCCAAGGAAGATCAATGAATATCTTTTTGAAGACCGTGAAGAAAAAAGTATGCTCAGGATTATGGAGCAGGCTGATGCAGATATCATGTGTTTCGGGCATACGCACAAACCTTACCATCGCATTTTAAATTCTGGATCCGAAGACCCGGCTCATTTTCGTCATGCGGTCAATATCGGTTCCGTTGGGAAGCCTAAGGATAACGATGTGAGGGGAGCTTACGTCATGCTGACAATCAATGAAAATAGTTCTGTGCTGAACAAAGAAAGCATCGGTGTCGAGTTTATACGATTTGATTATGACATTGAAAAAGCAGCAAAGGCGGTAGAAGAAAGCCCCCTGCCTAATGAATATGCAGAAAATCTAAGAAGAGGCTATTAATTTTAAATCATAAAAATGAACCATAAAATTATAACGACCATTGAATCCATTTCAACAAATAGTATTTCAGAAGAAAGAAAAACAGTTTTACAGCCATTGGCAGACTACATATAGAGGAAGGTAAGAGAAAACCAGACAATTCGCTTAAATTTCATCTGTACGCATAACAGCCGCCGTAGCCATTTATCACAGATCTGGGCTCAGACAATGGCCTATCATTTTGGGATTACTAATGTGTTTTGCTATTCAGGTGGTACTGAGGCAACTGCAATGTTCCCCAAAGTTGCAGAAACATTGAGCGATCAGGGGTTTCAGATTCAAAAGCTCAGCGGAACAGAAAATCCTGTCTATGCAATTAAATATGCCGAAAATGAGACCGCGGTTATCTGCTTTTCCAAAGAGTATAACAGCGAATTTAATCCTAAAAATGAATTCGGTGCCATCATGACCTGTAACAATGCAGATGAAGGCTGTCCTTTGGTTTTTGGAGCTGAGGCAAGATTCCCGATAAAATACGATGATCCCAAAGCCTCGGACAATAGCCCACAGCAAACAGAGGTGTATGCGGAAAGAAGCTTGCAGATTTCAGCAGAAATGTTTTATGTTTTTTCACTGGTAAACAAATAGAATGGAAATAACAGCAAGCGGTAAGGAGCATTATTCAAATATCTCCAGAATATACAAAGAAGGCATTGAAACAGGCCATGCCACTTTTGAAACAACTGCCCCAGAGTGGGAAGATTGGGATAAAAGGAAACTAAAACACAGTAGGTTTGCAGCAGTAGTTGATGGTATCATCGTTGGCTGGGCAGCCCTTTCGGCAGTGAGCGGCCATTGCGTTTACGGAGGTGTTACAGAAGTAAGTATTTATGTTTCTAATTCTCATAAAGGAAAAGGCGTCGGAAAGACCTTGATGGCCAGGCTAATTGAAGAAAGCGAAGCTTATGGAATTTGGACGCTTCAAAGCGGAATGTTTCCTGAAAATGAAGCAACAGTAGCGCTTCATCAACGCTTTGGTTTTAGAATTGTCGGTTTCCGTGAGAAAATAGGAAAACTGGGAGATACCTGGCGCGACACGATTATTATGGAAAGAAGAAGTAAAACAATAGGAATAAATTAAAATAGTATGCAGCCAAAATTAAAATTTCTTGACAGATACCTGACCTTATGGATATTTCTTGCTATGGCAGTTGGAGTGGGCTTGGGCTTCTTATTTCCCGGGACTTCAAAAGTTATGGATTCCCTATCCGTAGGTACAACTAACGTTCCGTTAGCTATTGGACTAATCTTAATGATGTACCCCCCACTCGCTAAAGTTGACTATTCTCTTTTACCTACTGCTTTTAGGGATAAAAAAGTAATCAGTATATCATTATTATTAAATTGGGTGATAGGACCAATTTTAATGTTTGTTCTTGCCATTTTGTTTTTAAGAGATGAGCCGGACTATATGATCGGATTAATTCTTATTGGTTTGGCCAGATGTATTGCAATGGTGATTGTATGGAATGATCTCGCTAAAGGAAACCGAGAATACGCAGCCTTATTAGTCGCCTTAAACAGTATCTTTCAGGTATTTACCTATAGCTTCTTTGTATGGTTATTTATCAATGTACTGCCCGGTAAATTAGGACTAGCCAACTTCAATGTCAGTGTTTCAATGACGGACGTCACTGAAAGTGTTCTTATCTATTTGGGTATTCCTTTTCTGGCAGGCTTCCTAAGCAGATATATCTTAGTTAAATCAAAAGGTATAGAATGGTACAATAGAAAATTTGTACCCACAATATCGCCTATAACATTGTACGCTTTATTATTTACGATCGTCTTAATGTTCAGCTTAAAAGGTGAAAAAATAGTGGAGCTTCCGATGGATGTGGTAAAAGTAGCAATTCCACTGGTCATCTATTTTGTCCTAATGTTTTTCGTGAGCTTCTTTGTAAACAGATCAATGAAGGTTCCATATGATAAAAACGCATCCATAGCGTTCACGGCCACAGGAAACAATTTTGAACTGGCAATTGCAGTCGCCATCGCAGTATTTGGTATCAACTCTCCGCAAGCATTTGTTGGCGTTATCGGGCCCTTAGTTGAGGTACCTGTATTGATATTACTTGTAAAGGCCAGTCTTTGGCTAAAGAAACGATACTATGGGTAATGTGAGATCTGGGCAGATAAACACGGAATATTTTTCCACGGCTCAATCCATTTATCAACAAGTTGATATTCGGACCATTGATCGTTTGTTGGAAGAGAATAAGGATGAATTGAGCCAAACAGAATATGAAGTCTTTTCCGCTGTCCGTTTGAGACTACTTAAGGATTTGTATACAAGGATCATTGCCCAGAGACATGAGAACGACAATAATGTCGGGCTGTCAACAAGCCTTGTCTGATAATGAAGTTATTGGTCAATAACATATTTGCATGCCAATTACTTTCTGCTCATCTATATGAATAAAATGGAGGAATATAGGAAGTGACTTTCCCAATCATAAATCCATTAAACAAAAAAACCGTCACAAATACGTCACAGCTACAAATTTTGAATAGTCAAAAATTGTTCATAAATTGCTCTAGCAAGCAGGAAATAAAGATTTTTGACCTTGTTGTTACGTTGGCATCAGGGTTTGCCACCTTACTTTTTAAAAGTTCTTTGGCTTCTGAGCAATAGGCGTCCTCACCATATCCCGTATGTTGCACCAGATTGGTTTCGAGCAATTTCTGTAATATATCGGGATGTGTACCCTCGGCATAGTCATTCTTAAAACTGTACATATGGGGAGTGTTTTAAAGGTAATCCTGTCTTATCGGGCTGAACACGTCCACGACTTCGCCTGCTTCCAAAATCTCAATGGAATGGTCCACATCGGCAGGAATGGAATAGGTGTCGCCCTCTGATAATAGATACTCGTTCCCGTCAAACTTCAATTTGTACTTTCCCGAAACTACATAACCGCTCTGCTCGGTCGGGTGCTTGTGGAACGGTACATTATCAGTTGCTTTGTAAAGCATCTTTGATACCATTGTATCTTTACCGATTGACAGCACGACGAAATCAACGCCTAAAAACTGTCTCGGTACGCCGTTTTCTTTTTTTACCACATTTTTCATATTCCTTGTTTTATTGTTTTATAATTCCATTTCAAAAAGTACAACCTCTACATTTCGATATTGAATGGGTATTCCTGCTTCATTAGGGGTGGTATAATATTCAGCTACTTCAAAACCATAAGACTTGTAATAGTCTGTGAGTTTTGTGTTTTCAGCCCAAGTGTCCATTCGGATAAACTTTAAGCCTTTTTGCAGGGCGTGTTCCTTTGCCCAATTCAGGACTTTCATAAATTGTTTCTGTCCTTTGTAAACGGGATTGACTACAACCCTATGGAGGTAAAGAGCATCGTTTTTGTCTTTCTCACGCCATATCACGGGGTCTGTATATTGCACACTAAAGATGCACAGCACATCATTGCCCGTGGCGATTTTGTAATGGCGACCGCTTTATATATCTTTTTCTATTACGGTTCTGTCCATTTCCTCGCCCCATACCTTATATCCGTCCTGCCCTTGCTGTCCGTTGGCTTTATTGAACAGGTCGATGACCATTTCCCAATCCTGTGCATTGGTATTGATAATTTTGAAATCGGTAATTCGGTCTGTTTTCATTGTTCAAAATTCTATCCGTTATATTATTAACTCACTACGTTTATGGGGGTTTCGTTAATGAACTGTTTCACATTTTCGGCAACCATCATCGTATTGTTGGCTATGGATTGCTGACTTGTAAATGCGATGTGTGGCGAAAGAATTAGATTGTGTCCTACATAGTTGAGAAGTTGAGCATTCTTAAAACTTTCGGCTTCTATCACATCTAACCCTGCACCTGCAATTTCCTTTTGCTCCAATGCTTCCAATAACGCTGTTTCATTTACCAAACCGCCACGTCCGCAGTTAATGAGATAAGCATCCGGTTTCATCATTTCCAATTCGGGATAAGAAATAATGTGCTTGGTTTGTTCATTTAACGGGGCTTGTACTACAATGAAATCACTTTGTTTTATGACATCATCAAATGGGGTGTAACCTTGCCGTATGTCTGTGCTGTGCTTGTGTTCGGCAATCAATACGTCTATGCCTAATGCTTTGCAGACTTCCGCCAAATGTTTTCCTCATGTTCCGTAACCGATAATTCCCACTACAGAACCTCTGATTTCTTTTGCAGGTTTATAGGCCATTTCGTAGGGCGTTCCTTTCCAATTTCCGCTTTGTACAAAATCGTGATAGGACGGCAGGGAACGGTTGAGCGAAAACATAAAGGATATGATATGTTCTACTACCGAGTTGGTACACCAATCTTTGACATTGCAAACCGTTATCCCAAATTCTCTGCAAGCTGTTATGTCTATTCTTTCATATCCTGTACTATTTACAGAAATCATTTTAAGCTTGGGTAACTGTCGTATGGTTTCTCTGTCAAAAACAACTCCGTGTGTCAATACAATATCGGCATCTTGCAACCGTGATAGCATTTTATCTTTTGGTGTGCTGTCGTATTCTTCCCATTCAACACCTAATTCGTTTACGGGAAATTCTGACAGGAAATATTTCTTATCTAAAAGGACTACTTTCATATTTAGTTTTACTTTGTTAAATCAAGTTCCATTTGAATATTGGCACGTTTGTAAGGCGAGATACGTCCCGTGATTTTTTGAAACCCCAATTTCTGATATAGGTTTATTGCAGGTTTCAAAGAGGTGTTGCTTTCTAAAAACAGTTTTGTCGCTCCCAATTCTTTGGCTGTGCTGATAATTTTTTCGGCTAATAAATAGCCCATATTCTTACCCTGTGCTTTTGGAGAAACTGCCATTTTAGCTAATTCAAAATCATAATCGGGGTCGTCCATTTTCATCAAGGCACAAACCCCCAAAGGCTCGCCTTTGTATAGTGCGACATATATTTTTCCGCCTTTGTCTAAAATATATGTCTTGGGGTCAGCTAATGAAATACGGTCGCTATCTTCTATCTCAAAATAGGTAGTAAGCCATTCTTCGTTTAATGCTTTGAATGCAGAATGGTATTGCGGTTCATATTCTACAATCTGAACATTTTTACTTTCACGCAATTTCTTTTGTTCTACTACTCGTTTGTAGATTGATTTTTGTTCCAATAAAAACTCCCATTCTGCCAATGCTTCCCAAAGGTTGTGTGTGGCTTCTGCAATAATTCCGTCTATGGCAATATCAATATCGGCACATTGTACGTTTATCATTTTATCGGCAACTACTGCACCTTGCTCTGTCAATCCTACAACATTTCTGCGTTTGTCGTTTGATTTAAGGTTATCTTTTACCAATCCTGCATTTGCCATTTCTTTTACAATCTTGGTAACGGACGGTTGAGAATGTCCGATTTGTTCGGCTATTTCTGTAATGGTTTTTGCTCCCTCGTCATACAACACAAAAAATACAGGAAACCATTTTGGCGAAAAATCCACATCGTACAGTTCGTAAATTCTTGCTGCATCATCGGTTACTTTTGCAGTTAGCAAACGCAACCTGCTACCTAATGCCATTTTACCTGTTTTGTTGAAGATGTCCATTGTAATACGTTTATTTAGTTTTCCAATTTTATTTTTAATGGGGCATATTCATTTGATTTATCTACTTCTAAAACGTAAGTAAATGAACCTGCTCCCAATTCTTTTTCCCCTACATAATCAATCGGGGTTAATTCGTATTCTTTACCCTCAATCGTTACTTTGACATAAGCATATCTATACGCTTTTTCAAATGAGTGGTAACAAGAGTATGTGCCTTTTTCCAACTTACCGAAATTGATTTTTTGTTCGGAAGGCGTAACAGTAACATTTTCCAAAGTGTATTGACTGTTATTTTTTATTCTGATATTGGTTTTACCCGAAATTTCTTTACAATCTGCCTTAACAGTATTTGTTTGGGCTGATTTGTTGATGCCGCACGAAACTAAAAGAACTGCGGACATTGCTAACAGAAATGCTGATTTAATCTTAAACATAGCTTTGAATATCTTTAAATTGATTTTTAATTTTTTACGGTTTAATAACTCTCATTTTCGTTCGGGAAATTCTGTGACTTTACATCACTGATATAATGCTGTGTTGCTTCGGTCATTATGGTTTGCAGGTCTGCATAACATCTTAAAAATTTAGGCGAAAAATCTTTGTTCATTCCCATTACGTCCTGTATAACCAATACTTGTCCGTCTGTTCCGACACCTGCACCGATACCGATTGTAGGGATTGCTATTTTTTCGGAAATCTCGGTTGCAAGTTTTGCAGGGATTTTTTCAAGCAATATGCCGAATGCTCCCAATTCTTCCATTAAAAGGCAATCTTCAATGAGTTTCTTTGCTTCGGCTTCTTCTTTACCACGAATGGCATACGTTCCGTATTTGTTTATGGATTGTGGCATTAAGCCCAAATGTGCCATAACGGGAATACCTGCATCAATTATTTTTTTGACATCTTCTTTTATTTCTGCTCCACCCTCTACTTTGATTGCATCAACTCCTGTTTCCTGCATCATACGGATTGAGGCTTCGAGGGATTTTATAGGATTGCCGGATACCGTACCAAATGGCATATCGGCAATAACCAATGCTTTCTTTGTTCCGTTTACTACTGATTTGGAATAGTAAATCATTTGGTCAAGCGTAATGCCTACTGTTGTGGGATTGCCTACCATTGTATTAGACGCACTATCGCCTACAAGTATCACATCAATACCTGCTCCGTCTAAAATCCTTGCCGTAGTGTAATCATAAGCCGTTAATACGCTTATTTTTTCGCTGTTCTGCTTCATCTTTTTTAGCTGAAGCGTGGTCACTTTTTTCTATCTTCTGTATGGATTGACATAATATTTTCTATTTAGGTAATTGTACACTAACTTCCTGTACCGTTTCTGCTGTAAATCCGTAAAGTGGTTTTGTTTCCACTCCAAGCAAATTGAGGTAAATGTATAATTCGCCTCTGTGGTGTATTTCGTGTTCCACCATTGCCCGAAGCCATTTCCAAATAATGATTTCAGAATTGGCAGGTGTTAAACATTTTCGGTTTAAATCTTCATCGGAAAACTGACTAATGATGTCTATTGTTTCTTTGTGTAAACGGTTAAAAAAATCTATAATATTTTCGTAGCCGTCGGCAAGTTCTTTTCCCCAACCTTGATAAGCACTTTTTCTGCCCGAAATGGTTTCGGCATACATATACCTTTCAATGGTGGCTATGTGACGTATTTGGTCGCCTATGGTGTATTTTCCCTGCTTGTAAGCAAAGTCAATATGTTCGGGCAGTATGATTGCTATTATACGATTGGTACGCTCTCTAATTTTTTCGTAGTAATCAATAAATGATTTTACAGATGTGATTTCCATATTATTTTCTTTTTGTCTGCATTAAAGTAACAAGGGAAGTACAAGCTAATTTTCTTTCATTGCCTGTAACTACATAAATATCAGATTTACAGATATTCAATGTTTTACCATTTTTCACTACTTCCCCCGTGGCAAAAACTTTTTCGCCTATTGCTGGGTTTAGATAGTTTATTTTGAGTTCTACGGTAAGGAAGTAAGCATCTGCATCGTGTAATGATGCAGCCGAAAAATAGGCGGCTGTATCTGCCAATGCTGATAGTACACCACCGTAAAAAATTCCGCCTTTTCTTACCAAACTTTCCTGATGTGGCACGGCAATTTGGACGTAGCCCTCTGCAACGCTTTCAGCACTTGCATTGTACATTTTCATTAGTACCTGTTTTGGAATACCTACCCTTATTCTTTGTTCGTGTTCTGGTGTTAGTTTCCTCCTTTCAATTTGTTGCATATCATAAACGGATTAAATAACTATTTACATAATTGGTTATGTAAAATTAAAGAATAAAATTTATCCGGCAAACAGAAATGGAAATAAATCTTTCACAGCTTGGGTTTTACCTGTGAAAAGTTCTCATTTGATAGTAGGAATTTTATACTTGGATTAGTGGATGCCGTTTGTAACAGTGGTATTCCGATAAAACTGTAAGGCTATGAAAACAGCACGCTAAACCAAAACAAAAGGGGCTGTCCTTGTGAGACAATCCCCTTTTAAAATTGCTTAATTAGAAGCGATTCTTTTTAACAACCCTTTATGCCTTTCAACAGGTCATTATCGACGCTGATGTAACCCAGATAATAGATGTTTTGCCCTTCGGTCTTTATGGACGTTTTTATTTTACTTGAACAGCGACCTTTGAAGGTTTTCCTGACAATTAACAAATGTTGTGGTTACGTTCTGTCCTTCAAAGCCCTTAATGCCGAGGTAATGGAAATCAGATCCACCACTTCCTGCAATCCTGCACCAATCAATGCCGGTAAAACACCGAAGGCTGCAATCAGCATCAGCACGGTACAAACGGCAATGCCAATGAAAACGGATTGACGGGCAATCTTCATCGTTTCTTTGGAAATGAGAATAGTATCACTCACTTTTTGCAGATTGTCTCTTAAAATCACCACATCTGCCGAATCGCTGGCGGCACTCGATCCTTTAGCACCCATCGCAATGCCTACATCGGCAACGGTTAACGACGGTGCATCGTTCACGCCATCACCCACCATTACAACCGGGCGAAATTCGTCGGGCATACTTTTCAGGATTTTCAGTTTGTCTTCCGGCAAACAGCCACCGTGCACTTCCGTAATGCCAATTTCTTTGGCAATGTTTTCAGAAATACTTTGCTTGTCGCCGGAAATCATCATAATTTTTTGGATACCCATTTTTATTAATTGGGCAATGGTTTGCCGGGCTTCGGGGCGCACTTCATCGGTAAAGGTGATTTCCCCTGCATATTTGTCATTCACCGAAACAAATAACGAGGTTTTTTCCGTTTTAATTGAAATGGGTTCGGTCGTTACAAAATTCAGTTTACCCACTTTCACCAGTTTGCCGTTTACTTTTCCTTCAATACCATTTCCTTCTATTTCCTTTAAATCTGTTGCCAGAGGAATCGGTTTATCCCCGATATATTTCATCACCGAAACCGCCAAAACGTGGGAAGACTGCTGTTCTACGCTGGCTACAAAATCAATCAGTTCGTCTTGCGAATAAGAATTTTCCGGGATGATGTCGTCCACAGTAAGATCGCCTTTGGTTAAGGTTCCGGTTTTATCGAAGGCGATGGCTTTCATTCTGTCCAGTTTTTCGATGACAGTCCCGGATTTTATCACCACCCCATTTCTGCTGGAACGGCTCATTCCGGCTATCAGGGCAATGGGAGCCGCCAGAATCAGCGGGCAGGGCGAAGCCACCACCAACACTTCGGCAATGCGGTTGGGATCTTTGGTAATCAAATAAGCAATTCCGGCAATTAAAAAAGCAACGATGGTAAAAGGCAAAGCGTACCGATCCGCCATTCGCACAAAATGTGCCGGCTCTTTTTCGGAATTATGCACCAATTGCACGAGTTGCTGGTACTGGCTGTCTTTGGCGAGTTTGGAAACCTGAATGGTAATGGCTCCCGAACCATTCACCGAACCCGACCATAAGCTGTTGCCTTTGGTTTTGTTGACGGGTTTGGATTCGCCCGTGAGCGAAGATTCGTCCAGCAGCACCTCTGCACTCAGTAAAATTCCGTCCACGGGAATAATTTCCTTGGGTTTTACGATGATGATGTCACCGATTTTAATATCCTCCACAGGAACATCATGTAAATCGTTTCCTGTTTTTTTATGAGCAATTCGGGGTGTATTATCAAGCAATGATTTTAAATCTTTCCGGGCTTTTTTCTGGGCATAATCTTCCAACGAATCACCTCCGGTAATCATAATGAGGATAATGAGTGCCGCCCAATAATTACCAACAGCTAAGGTTGCAGCAATGGCAGAAATCGCCAAAATATCCACGCCAAAATTCCCGGAACGAAGCACGTCGATCATTCCTTTCAGAAGAACAATGGACATCAAAATGCCGGTTGCCGTAATTAAGATTTTAGCATAATGCGGTTCTTTCAGGATAAATTCCAGAACAAGTGCCACTAAGGCAATGCTGAGAACGATAATGAATTTATATATATTTTTCATTTTTATAAATTTAAAAGTTTAAAGACAAACCTAATCCCATTGTTTTATTTTGATAAAACGGATATACAAGAGCACTATTTTTGCTATGATCTTTTGAAAATAATTGACTGACTTTTGGGAACAACCAATAGGCAACTTCTGTGGAGAGAATTCCAATACCGGCACCTGCAACCACATCACCCACCCAATGTTTATCATTCAAAATGCGATAAACTCCCGTAAAAACAGCAATTGGATAACCAGACAAACTTAACCAAATATTTTCATCCTGATATTCACGGAACATAAAATGTGCTGTTGTAAAAGCAGTTGTAGTATGTCCCGAAGGAAACGACAAATTATTAGAACCATCTGGTCGTTCTTCTCTCACCAAATGCTTGGTAGGTAATACGACAGCACTTGAAATCAGCAACGATGTGCCTAAAATAATACTTCGGTCTTTCAAATTATGTTTTCCTTTAAGTCCAATAGCATTTAATCCATAAACCAATATTGCAGGTACGTATTGGGTATAATTATCCAGTTTTATTTTATCCGGCTGATGCTCCCCAATTTCATATTGGGTGGAACGGTTCAGCTGTTTCAGGTCATCAGAAGTCAGACTTAGGATTCCATATCCAATAAAAACAGATGGTACTATCAGCTTTTTATATTTGAATTGATATACCGATACAGAATCTGATGCCGGCTTTTGGGCAATGTTCTGCAACCCACTTTGAGCCACACTCCATTGGGATAAGCACAACAGGATTAATACAATAACCCTCTTCATCGGTTAATAGCTTTACGATTGATTACCTTTTTTGTGGCAATGACCCAATCCCGGAGTTGCTGCTTCTGCTCATCCGACAATTTTGCATTGTTATGGATAAGGGTATAACTTTTCAATGGCATTTCTCCTGCATTTACGGTTTCCTCAATCTCAGCCAGCTTACGTAATTTCTGATCTGTAGCATATGCATTAAATTCATCAAAATTCAGATGTTTTTTTCCATCCGCGATATGTTCTGCCAGCCACCATTTGATGGGTTGCAACTTGTTGTAAGATGGATAAACCGTGTTATTGGAATGGCAGTCGTAACAACTGGTTTTCAGGATTTGCTGCACATTTGAGGGAATGCTGTAATGGTTTTCTATGGCACTTTCAGGCACTATTGCAGAAGTATTGGGCGTTACCCCAAAGAACTGGATGCCAATCAGCAAAATCAGTAATAGGGGAATGATTGTTTTTATAATTTCCATTTTTTTAAATATTTATATGAGATTTTATCTGACTATTAATCTTCATCTTCACTGGTATTTTTCAACTTCATCAATATGGTATAGGCGTTTTTGACCACGATTTTCTTACCTTGAAAATCAGCAAAGTTGAGGATTTCAACAAAGCCATTTTCGGAAATTCCCAATGTGACCGGGACCATCTTCCAGGTCTGTTTCCCGGTTTCTGTAAAGACATAACTTTTCCCTTCAAAATCCACCACGCTTTCTTCCGGAATAGCATTGGCAAAAGAATTTTCTGTTTTCACTTCGGCATTCATATACATTCCGGGAATGAGTGCAGGATCGTATTTTTCAAAATGACAATTAACCTCAGCCATGCCGCTTCCGTCCACGTCTTTACTCGTCAGCAAAATTTCACCGGCATATTTTTTTGAAGGATCTACATTGGTATAAGCCACAATCTGTTGCCCGGTTTTCAGCATTTCCAAATCCTTTTCATACACTTTTAAATTGAGGTGAATATCAGAAGGATTGATGAGTTTAAACAGCACATCCGAAGACGTTACATATTTGCCTACATTCACATTCACCTTGCTCACAAAACCGTTGATGGTACTATAGACAGGTACGCTCTGCTGAATATTTCCGGCAGATATCTTAGCCGGATTTATGTTGACCAACTTCAGTTGCTGGGCAATGGAATTCATCAGAATTTTCTGATCGCTCATAATGGATTGTGCCTGCTGCATCACTTTATCACTACTTGCCTGGCTTTGGTTGAGCTTAGTTTGTCGGTTATAATCCAGTTGGGCAAAGTGGTATTTGGATTTTGCCATCAGATAATCCTGCTGCAACTGTACAAACTGCGGATTTTCAATAACGGCAATTACCTGACCTTTAACTACTTTCATCCCTGGCAAAAGGCGGGTGCTTTTCAGATAGCCGCCCAGCGGTGTACTTACGGAAACCAGATTTTGCGGTGGTACATCAATTTTACCGTTGAGTTTCAATACGGTGGAAATATGCTGCATCGACAGTTCCGCGGTTTCAATGGGGGTATTGTGTAACTGTGCATCGGTGAAAATAACCGTGTTTTCGTCTTTCGGATTTGCAGTTTTGGTGGCGGTGGTTTCTTGTTTTTGTTGACATTGAACTGCGGAAAGCAGTACTATCAAGACCAAAAAATAAGAACCGTATAATTTTAATATTTTCATTTTCTTGTCTAATTATATATTGATTTGAAAAATTCTGTTTACTGTTTAAAATATCCTGTTCATCAACTACTGAATCGTGATATAATTCAGTTCAACCACGCTTTCGTTTAGTTTCAATAGGGCATCTGCATAATTGCTTTTGAGCAAAACTGCCTGATTGACGAGCATTACAAATTCCAGATAATTGATTTCTCCGTTAATGAATTGTTGCTGTGCTGTTTTGGTAATGATGTCTGCATTTTTCAGTTCATCAGTTTCGTAACGGTTGATGATTTCGAGATTCGTTTGATACATTTGCTTGAGCTGTTTCTGTTTTTTCTCTAATGCAAATTCCGTATTATGCCAATCGTTTTCCGCAATGCTTTCCGCCACTTTAGAAGCGTGAATTCTTGCCTTTTGTCCGCCTGAAAATATTGGAATGCCAACACCTACCATCACCGAATGAAACTGTGGTGTAGCAGAATACAGTTTATCATCAGGTCCCATACCTTTGAACGAATTGAGATTATAACCGATTTGCAAACCCGGAAGAAGTCTGGATTTTTCCACTTCGGTTTGTTTGCCGGCAACCGTTTTTTGCTGTTCCAATACATGTAACAAGGGATGCGAAGCATTTTCCTGAAGCAAAAGAACCGGTCTGGAATTTTCCAAAGGAAGATATTCCGTTTCGGAATTGAGCAACCAACTGAACTGCAACTGCAAGGTTTTTATTTCCTGCTGCACTTGTTTCAACTGAATCTCAATCGCCGATTTTTGGTTGGAAGCCGTTGTTTTTTCCAGAATATTGCTTTCTCCAGCTTTTAAACGCAAACTGGCTTTGTCTAAAAATTGGGTGTACAGTTGCAACGTTTCATTCAGCAATTTTTCCTTATCTTTCCAATACACTATCTGGAAATAACTTTGGCTGACGGCTTTTTTCAGTTCAAATTCTTTAAGCGAAACATTCAACTGGCTTTTTTTCCATTCTTCGGAATGCAAATTTTTCTGTTTCTGATACACAGTTGGAAAAGCGATGCTCTGTGAAATCCCGAATTTCATATCGTTGTATGCACTATTTATTTGTCCGTAATCTGCTGTAACTGCGGTTTGCGGAATATCGGCATTAGAAGTTTTAATCAATGCTTTGGCATAATCCGAACGCAGTTTTTCATTTTTCAGGTTGCGATTGTTTTGCAACGCTGTTTGCACGGCTTCATCTAAAGAAATTATGGTTTGTGCCTTCATTTTTATTCCTGAAAACAGCATAAAAATCAACAGAACAGAGGCGACATGTTTGGATTTTGGTTTTTTCATTTTAAATCCATTTTCGATATTGACATATAAAAGCGGTAGGACAAAAAGGGTGAGCAAAGTGGCCAATATCAGTCCGCCAATTACCACGGTCGCCAAAGGTCGCTGCACTTCTGCTCCAGCACCTGTGCTTATTGCCATCGGGATAAAGCCGAGGGAGGCAACGGCTGCGGTCATCAATACCGGACGCAATCGGCTTTCGCCGCCATCAATCACAATTCTGACGATATTTCTAATGCCGTTTTTATGCAGTCGGTTAAATTCTGAAATCAATACAATACCGTTCAAAACCGCTACGCCAAAAAGAGCGATAAAACCAACGGCAGCACTGATGCTGAAAGGCATTCCGCGTAAATTCAACATAAATACACCTCCGATGACCGACAACGGAATGGCGGTGTAAATCAGAAGACTTTCTTTAATCGACTTGAACGCCATAAACAACAGGACAAATATCAATGCCAATGCCAGCGGAACGGCAATCATCAACCGTTGTTTGGCGTTGTTCAGATTTTCAAAAGAACCGCCATACGTAATAGAATAGCCGGCCGGAAGTTTAATCTGTTTGTCCACTTTACCCTGCAATTCTTCCACAATGCTTTGCACATCACGGTCTTTGATGTTGAAGCCGACGACAATACGGCGTTGTGCATTTTCACGTTGAATTTGATTGGGACCTTCCACCACATCTACGGTTGCCAGCTGATTGAGCGGGATCTGATTGCCTGCAGGTGTTGGAACCAATAGATTTTGAATATCATTGATGTTTTTTCGGTCACTGGCATTCAGGCGTACTACCATATCAAAGCGTTTTTCGCCTTCAAAAACCAAACCTGTACTCTGTCCGGCAAATGCGGTATTAATCACCCGATTGACATCTGCAACAGAAAGATGATACTGAGCAATCACGGGACGATTGTATTTTACCACCACCTGCGGAAGCCCGGAAACCGGTTCTATATAAAGGTTTTGTGTACCTTTTACCGTTTCAATGATTTTACCGAGTTGGTTGGCATTTTGCACCAAAGAATCCAGATTATCGCCAAAGATTTTGATGACCACATCCTGTCTTGCACCAGTCATCAGTTCATTAAAACGCATCGCTACCGGATACTGAAAACCAACTGTAATACCGGGCACATCTTCCAGTGCTTTGCTCATTTTTTCTGATAATTCGGAAAACGTTTTGGCGGAAGTCCATTCTTTTTTGTCTTTCAGAATGACCATCATATCCGAAGCATCCATTGGCATCGGATCGGTAGGCACTTCTCCACTTCCTATCTTGGTGACCACTTTTTCCACTTCGGGGAAACGGGTTTTTAAGATATGGGCTGCTTTTTGCGTACTTTCAATCGTGGTGGTAAGGTTGCTGCCCGGTAAAACGCGGGTATCCACCGCAAAATCACCTTCTTCCAAAGACGGAATAAATTCGCCGCCCATTCTGCTTAGCAGAATTATTGCCGTGATGAACAATATCCCGATTATGGTAAAAATGGTTTTCGGAATGCGTAAAACTTTCAGCAAGGTTTTCAAATAAAGCGCTTCTACTTTCTTCATTACCCTGTCCGACCACGAAGGTTTTAAACTTCTTTTCTTCAACAAAACCGAACTCATCATCGGAATGTAGGTTAGGGAAAGCAGAAATGCACCTAATAATGCAAACGCCACCGTTTCTGCCATCGGGCGGAACATTTTCCCTTCAATCCCCTGCAATGTTAGGATCGGAATGTACACAATGAAGATGATAATTTGTCCGAAAACTGCACTGTTCATCATTCTTCCGGCAGATTCTGTAACTACACTATCCATATCATTGGACGGAATTTTCAGCAGGCTCTTGAACTTAGGATTGAGGGATAACTGATGCAGGACGGCTTCTACAATAATGACCGCTCCGTCGATGATTAATCCAAAATCCAGTGCACCCAAACTCATCAGATTGCCGCTCACCCCGAAAAGGTTCATCATACAAATGGCAAAAAGCATTGCTAGTGGAATCACCGAAGCCACGAGTAAGCCGGCTCTGAAATTTCCGAGAAATAAAACGAGGACAAATACCACGATTAAAGCACCTTCCATAAGGTTTCTCTCTACCGTGCTGATGGCATTATTCACCATTTTGGTACGGTCAAGAAAGGGTTCTATCACCACGCCTTCGGGCAGGGTTTTCTGGATTTGAGCCACTTTGGCTTTTACATCTCTGATGACCTGACTACTGTTGGCACCTTTCAGCATCATCACCACCGCACCCGAAACTTCGCCCTGATCGTTGTAAGTCATCGCTCCGTAACGGGTGGCAAAACCAATTTTGACATCAGCTACATCTTGGATAAACAGCGGTACATCGTTGTTTTTATTGGTAATGGAAATGTTTTGAATATCCTCAATATTGCCCACCAAACCTTCGCTCCGAATGTAGAGAACGGTTGGCCCTTTTTCGATATAAGCACCGCCGGTGTTCTGGTTATTGGCATTCAGTGCATCAAAAACATCATTGATGGTAATGCCGTAAGCATTAAGTCGGTCGGGATTCACGGCAATCTCGTATTGCTTCAATTTACCGCCAAAACTGCTGACTTCCGCTACGCCTTTGACCTGAAGTAGCTGTCGACGCACAATCCAATCCTGAATGGTACGGAGTTCCGTAACGTCGTATTTTTGTTCAAAACCTTCTTTAGGACGAACGACATATTGATAGATTTCGCCCAAACCGGTAGAAATCGGCCCTAATTGCGGTGTTCCGATACCTTGCGGAATTTCATTCTGAACCTGTTGCAGCCGCTCTGCCACTTGTTGTCTTGCCCAATACACATCAATACCATCATCAAAAACAATGGTAACCAAGGACAATCCGAAACGGGAGAAACTGCGGATTTCTTTGAGTCCGGAAATATTGGAGTTCGCCTGTTCAATTGGGAAAGTAACCAGACGTTCGATATCGGTTGCCCCAAAAGACGGAGCGATTGTAATAACCTGCACCTGATTATTGGTAATGTCCGGCACAGCATCAATCGGTAATTTGCTTACCTGATAAGAGCCAATGCCGATTAAACCAAGAACCAATAATGCTATAATGAGTTTGTTCTTTACAGAAAACTCAATGATTTTTGTAAGCATAATTTATTCTGTTAATCGTAAATGATAAATAAAGAGATTTGACGTTTCCAATACATGATCAATCCTACAGGCGGACACAAAATACACCGACTGCCCGAATGAAAGTATTATCAAACAGCAAATGCACGATGAAAGGATTCATCGTGGAAATCAAAAAAGATTAACAGAATTTCGGAGGTTGCCAGATGGCAGAACGGTAATTGTTATCAGAAAATGTATCGTCCAAAGGCAAGGTTTTGGGTTCTTTGCCTACAAGTTTTTTGGTTTCTATATCAAAACTAAAAGGGGGGACAAGTACAAAACTGATATTCAAAACATCGATATGTACGATAAACGGTAATTGTTTGTCTTGTTCATAATCGTCATCGTGTGGATGGTTTTCCAGATGGCTCCCGGCGTAATGAACTTCCAAAAATTGCAAAACAGTAACCTCCGGATTTTTTTCTTTGTGATCGAAATAATGCTCTATAAGTATAGGAAACTTCAATAACTGACCTAATTCAGTTGTCGAAATTAAATACACAGACAATAATAATATTGAAAACATTTTTTTCACTTAACAAAGTTAATAAAAAAGTCTGCTCTCTTTTATAAGACGCTGTAATTTAAAATATTTCAAAATAAATGATTTAAAAATTCAATATTATCCCTCCTGTATCAAATGCTGTAAATTCGGGTCGTTCTTTATACGCTCCATTTCACTTTCCACGATATGAACAATGTCTAATTTTATCTGACGATAATTGTTCTCAATATCCCGTTTCATATTATCTTCTCCGCTTTCATCGACAAAGGATAAAATTTCCGGTATCTTCTGGTACGCTTTTGTTTCGGCAGCAACTTTCTCGTTATCTACTACAATTTCTGCGTGAAATATCTTTTGTTCTATACGTTCGTCAAAGTTATCGGACACTGAACCGACAAACATACCTTGTGTAAGTGTACTGATTTTTGAAGCTGGAATAAGACTGTCTAATTGGGTAGAAATTGAAGTTGATTTGTCATTTCGGTTAATCGTCATACTTTGGCGTTTCTGTAATACTTTCCCAAAGCGTTCTGACAGGCTCTTTGCCGTTTCGCCCACGACCTGACCGCTAAAAATATTACCGACCGTGTTCTGAATTACCTTAGCTTCCTTATCTCCATAGTCACGAATTAATTGGGAAAAATCCTGAAAGCCTAAGCAAACCGCTACCTTATTACTTCTCGCCGTTGCAATAAGATTGTCCAAGCCTCTAAAATAAATTGTCGGTAACTCGTCTATAATGACAGAACTCTTTAATTGTCCTTTTTTATTAATGAGTTTGACAATTCGGGAATTGTACAAACCCAAAGCCGCCGAATAAATATTTTGCCTGTCGGGGTTGTTTCCTACACAAAGGATTTTAGGCTCACGTGGGTTATTTATGTCTAATGAAAAATCATCGCCTGTCATTACCCAATACAACTGTGGGCTAATCATTCTTGACAAAGGTATTTTAGCTGATGCAATCTGTCCCTGTAATTGGTCTTGTGCGCCTCCCTGCCAAGCATCCATAAAGGGAGATAAATAGTTCTCTAAATCAGGATAAGAAGTTAAAATCGTAAATACGTCTGCGTACTTTTTATTCAGTAACTCAATGCCGTGTGGAAAGGTACAATACTTTCCGTTATCATAGATTTTTAAATACCAAATAATAGCTGCTAATAGAATAATCGGGCTTTCCACGAAGAAATCTCCTTGCTTCTGTATCCACGACCTGTTGAGGTTTAACATTATGGTTTATGCTGCTTCATAGGCGTCGCTGATGTAGGTCATAAAGTCGGGATTGAGTGGGTTGCAACGGTGGCTCTTGCGAGGGTCGTCAAAATTTATCACATAAAATTTTGGCTGTACTTTGTATTTATCCCCGTTCTTTAATAAGTGATTGTAGGCAATCGTGGAAGCGGCATACTCTACAGGAGCAAGATCACCGAGACTATCATGGGGTCGGTAATTATTGTAATCGTCCATCCATTTCCATGTCACTTCCCTGACTTCGTCTATCGTGTCGAAAAGGTAGCTGTCCAGCACATGATCGCGGTAAGTACCGTTCAATCTTTCCACCAGTCCGTTCTGCATAGGCCTTCCTGGCTGGATGTACAGAAACTCGATACCATTAACCTGGCTCCATTCGGTCAATATCTGTGAAATAAACTCCGGACCGTTATCCATCCAGATTTTCTTGGGTTTTCCCCTACGTTTGATCAGGTGGTTCAGCACCCACACCACCCGTGAGCTGCGCATGGAATAATCCACCTCGATATGCAGCGCCTCCCTGTTGAAATCGTCCATCACATTGAAGGAACGGAATTTGCGCCCATTGCTGAGCGCGTCACTCATAAAATCCATGCTCCAGGTGTCGTTGGCCGAGAGCGGAATGATCCATGGTTGTTTTACTCGCTGGGGCAGACGTCTTTTCATTTTCCTGCGGATATTCAGCCCGATCAGCTTATAAACGCGGTGTACCCGCTTATGGTTCCATAAATGACCTTCCCGGCGCAAGCGGCCGTAGGCTTTCCAGAAACCCTCCCGGGGGAACTGTTCGGCCTTGATGCGCAAGGCTTTCTCCACCTCACTATCATCGCGATCCGATACATAATAATAACAGGTCTTGCTCAATCCCACTGTGCGGCACGCCCTGCTGATGCCTTTGCCCAAATCCACCAATTCCTGAGCAACCTGTCTGCGCTGGCAGGGCTTCAAAGCTTTTTTATCACCTCCTTTGCCGCCTCCAGGTCTAATGCCAGATCAGCATACATACGCTTCAGCTTCCGGTTCTCTTCCTCCAGCTCCTTCATCCGCTTCAGTTCACTGCTCTCCATACCCCCATACCGCTGACGCCATTTATAAAACGTGGCTGAACTCACCCCGTATTCCCGTGTGAGCTCCTGAACACTTTTGCCTGCTTCAAATTCTTTTAAGATCTTACTGATCTGCTCCGGTTTGAATCGTTTCCCTTTCATAATTAACTGTTAAAGTTAGCACTCTTTTTTCTATTCTCTAACAGTCTTGTTTTCGGGGGAGCTTACATTTTTAGTTGCTGCCCCTTTTCGGTTACGGATATATTTACGACACGTTCGTCCGCATGGCTCCGTTTTCTGAAAATCAGTTCCTTTTGCTGCATTCTTTTCAGCAGCGGGGTCAGAGTACCGCTGTCCAGTTTCAGTTTTTCTCCCAATTGGGTAACGGTCTGTTCATTTTCTTCCAACAATACCAACATCACCAAATATTGAGGATAGGTCAAATCCAGCTTTTCCAGATAGGGCCTGTAGTGGTTTACGATTTCTTTGGCCAATGCATAGACCGGAAAACATCCCTGATTTGTTAATTTTAGCTGGTCTGTCATTTCAATTTTTATTTCCGGCACAATATTGTAAAAACTCCTCCCGATGAAATTTCTATTTCATCGGGAGAAAGTACTAAATGGTAAGGGATATTTTTACTTCAAAAAGTCTTTGTCCTTATAAGCCGGATCAGGATATGTATAAAATCCTTCGCCGGTTGCAATCCCCAGTTTACCCTTGTCGATGAAATTTTCTTTCAGGTATTCCACCACTTTTTGCTTAACGGGGTCTTTTGTAGCTTCAGCTGCCATTTTGTTGATGTTGTAAGCAGTAGTAACCCCAACTACATCCAATATCCCAAACGGACCCACCGGTGCTCCGGTAGCCACCATCCAGGTTTTGTCTATGGTTTCCACGTCCGCGATACCATTTACCAACAATCCCAGACCAGCTCCTAATAAAGGTACCAATAGGGAATTGACAATATACCCCGGCTGCTCTTTATGAATAGCCAACGGTACCATCCCAATCTCTTTTGCGAATACGAGAAGGCTTTCAAAAACCTCATCCGAAGTGCCCGGGTGCCTCATCACTTCTCCGGTATTGTGTTTCCAGATTTCATTCGCAAAATGCAGGGCAACAAATTTTTCCGGTCTTCCAGTAAACTCGGCAAATTGGCTTGGCAAGAGTGTAGACGAGTTGGTCGCAAAGACCGTTTTTTCAGGTGCTACCTTGGCTAGTTTCTGGTAGAAGTCAATTTTAATCTGCGGATTTTCCGGTACTGCTTCTATCAACAGGTCGGCATCCTTTACTGCTTCCGCCAAATCCGAGTGGTAAGACAACCGGCTTTTGGTAGCATCTAATTGTTCCTGCGTAGCTCCTAAATCTTTTTTAAAGGCTTCGCTCAGGATTTGGAACTTAGTTTTTGCTTTTTCCAAAACTTCATCATTAATGTCGTACACGGTTACATTGAATCCGTGAAATGCGGTTTGAAAAGCAATCTGATATCCTAATACGCCACTTCCGGCGACTGTTACATTTTTAAAATTCATAATCTTTTTGTTTTTATGATCTGTACGAAGTATGAATGGCTTTAGCCAATACATCAGGTCGTTTCCAGTATTCGGTTACAGGTGCTACTTTTTTGTCCAATCCAAGCAACGTATATACTGCCCACCTTGCCGCGCGAACGGAATACTCTTCGGTAAACACCATATCTTCCGGTATTTCCACGAACTGGCTGATCAGGGCGAGATTGGTAGAACCTTCAGGTACCACGGCAGGGCGATCGGCCTTGGCTCTCGGCTGGAAAAGGGCATCGATATAAGGCATCATACAAGGGATAACGTTGATGACGCTTTCCTTGATGTCGGCTTCGTGCTGCTCAAAATGCAGGTGGTGAATTAATTCAGTGAGCAATTCTTCGCCTGTACAGTCTATCATCGGTTTTTTGACAAAATCGCCGATAGCATCAGGGTATAATCCATAACCCCAAAGTATGGTGGTATCATCACCTTGTGCCTTGAAATGCGGTTGTGCCGCCACAACGATGGACATCCGCCACGAAGAGTCCTTGAAAGTCATCAGGGCTCCGCTTCCTGGTTTATTTCCGGAATATTCCTCAATGAGCTTCAGCATCTTGTTGCCCTTGAAGGTCGGCGTGAAAGAATACCATTTGGTTTCGTCCGGTTTGGTAAAGAAAGGATCGGGATTGCCCAATCTTCCCGGTTTCTTATCTGCTATTTTGCGCCATAGGGCAAAACTTGGCGGATTGCCGGGTAAATATCTGGCAGGCGTTTTATAATCGCCATTGTTGGAATTATCGGTGATACATCCATTCGTAAAGAAGACCAAATCATCTTCGTTTACGGCAATTATTTCCGTATTTCCTTCAGCATTGACACATTCTACTTCAGAAACGGTGATGTTATCGTTGTCCTTAAAATGAAGGTCTGTAACCGTTTTACGAAGTGAAAAGTCCACATTGTATTTGTCCAGGTATTTTTTGATGGGTAAAATGACCGATTCATATTGGTTATAGGGCGTTCTAGTCACGCCTTCCAATGTATTTATACGGGAAAATTCCAACAGCATCCTTTTCATATAGCGTTGAAATTCGAAGATGCTGCTCCATTCCTGCCAGGCGAAGGTGGTCTGCCACATATACCAGAAATTGGTGGTGAAGAAATGGTCATCGAACCAATCGCGGATCGTTACATTATCCAGTTCATCTTCATCGGTAAAAAACAGCTTTACCATTTTCATACGATCCTTGGTATCGAACTGCATATCGGTAACGGGCAATCTATTACCGTCCTTATCAATCAGACGGGCTTGGGCATTCGTAGGATTGGCGTGGTCGAAAGCCAATATTTCATCCTTAACAGAAATATTAGGAACTTCCAGAGAGGGAATGCGGCTGGAAAGATCCCAGAAATTCTCGTAAGTTTCTTCGTTTAGCATCCTTCCGCCACGGCAGATGAAGCCTTTTTCCTTGCTGCCTGCCCCGTCGTTGCTTCCGCCCAAAATGGGCAAGGCTTCTATAATGTGGATGTTTTCTCCTTTGAATCCACCGTCTTCCAATAGATAAACGGCTCCTGCCAGGCTGGCCAATCCGCCTCCGACGAAATAGGCGTGTTTTTCTGAATTGTTTGTGCTCATATTTTTAATAAATTTTAGATCAACAACAAGTATTTCCTAGTTGTATTTTATAATTATATAAAAATTGAAAACCGGCAGCCGGTTGAAAAATTATTGTACTCGGTTGCCGGAATTGGTTGGTTACAAAAGCTTTGCTTCACGCAATATTTCTTCAGCGTATGTTCCTTCAATTTTTTTAAGCCCATATTTTTCTACAATGGATAAAAGCCAGGGAAGATCCAGTTCTTTGAGGTTCTTTTTATCATTCAGAAAATAAATGGATTCTAATAGAACCCTGATGTCGAAAGAGGAAGCAAAAACTTCAGGAACGCCCCGGTCTACATCTAACAACGTATAAACCGCTTCCATTGCTGTACGTACGGAATATTCTGTCGTAAATACCGTATCTTTTTCAGTCTCAGCAAAATTGCCGATAAACGCGAGGTTGACCGAACCTTCCGGAACGACCAAAGGACGGTCGCCCAATGCACGAGGCATAAAATAAGAAGTAATATAGGGCATACGACAAGGGATGGTATTAGCCGAATTTTGGGCAATAGCTGCGATTTCACTTTCGGGAACACCGATATGATATAATAACTCCTCGCACAATTCGGCTCCGGAACATTCGGTTATTTTTTTCTTGACATAATCACCGGGCTTATCGGAGAACAATCCATACACCCAAACAATCACCTCATTGTCTTTCTGTTTTTTAAAGTGGGGCTGGCGGCTGATGGAAAAACCATATAACCAGCTGGAATCTTTGATGGTTACAGGCCCGCTGGTTACAATACTGCCACTCTTCGGGTCTTTTTTCGTGATTTTTTCAATATAAGGCAATACTTTATCGTCCGTCAACGTAATGGTTCCGGAAATGACCCAGTTGGCTTCTGGAATATTTTCGCAGAATTTCTCTGGTTTTCCGAAACTGGCATCTTGTCGTGCCAGCTTTTTCCAAAGCTTCCAGCTGCCACCGATATCTGACGTTACGGGAGCCGGCGTATTGTTATCGCCATAAGTGGTGCTTTCCGTGATGGAGCCATTCGTTACAAATACCAAATCATTTTCTGTTAATTGGATTTGCTTTTCTTGACCGTCCTGAATCAATTCTATACGCTGTGCTACTTTCTTATGGTCTTTTGTATCAACTATAATATTTTGAACCTGGGTATTGTATTGAAAATCAACCCCCTGTTCTTTAAGATAATTGACAAGCGGTAGAATCAACGACTCGTACTGGTTGTACTTGGTAAAACGAAGCGAAGACATATCGGCAATTTTGCCTACGTGAGGTATGAAACGCAACACATAGCGGCGCATCTCCAATGCACTGGCCCAGGGTTCGAAAGCGAACATCGTTGCCCAGTATAACCAAAAGTTGGAATTGAAGAAATCTTCGGTGAATACCTGGTCTATCCGCAAATCCTGCAATTTTTCTTCGGGAATCAAAACCAGTTTTATTAATTCCTGTATGGCTTTTGGTGTCAAGGTAAGCAGTCCATCGGTAGAGAGACGTTCTCCTTTATCGACGATCACCCTTGTATGAGAGAAGGAAGGGTCTTCTTTGTTCAGCCAGTAAAATTCGTCCAGTACAGATGCTCCTTCGGTATCAAGGGAAGGGATACTGCGGAAAAGATCCCACAAGGTTTCGAAATGGACTTCCATCTCACGGCCGCCGCGAATGATATATCCCTTTTGTTCATCCAGGATACCGTCCATACTGCCGCCTGGAAGTGCCAGTTCTTCTAAAATATGAATCTTACTGCCGTTCATCTGCCCGTCGCGGATCATAAAAGCCGCAGCAGAAAGAGATGCCAATCCTGAACCAATCAGATACGCTGATTTTTGGTCTACATTTGCGGGTTTTTTGGGATTTGCAAATGCTTCATAATTTCCATTGCTGTAATACATAATTTCCTTTTTAAGAATGTTTTTGTTATGCTAATAGAAAACGTTTTGAAATCTATTCTTGCATACTTGCTCTTTAATAAAGTGACGTATATATTCAAATATATTCAAATTCTTTTTCAACCCGAAATTCAGTTATGTCGTTCTGAAATTCGGGTTAGGAGATATTCTGCTGCCTACGATATTCGGTAGGAGAAATGGAAGCATATTTTTTGAAAAACCTACCGAAAGCTGAAACGGAACTGAATTGAAGCAGATCTGCAATCTGGGAAATATTGAATCCAGGATTGCCAAGCATAACATACGCTTCTTTCAGCAGCGCTTCATCGATGATTTGATGAGGTGTTTTGCCGGTGGCTTTCTTTACCACTTCTATCAGGTATTTGTCAGATATGCACAGCTGTTTTGCATAAAAACCGACATCTTTATAAAGCAGGATATTTTCCTTTACCAATTCATCAAACTTCAAAAACAATTCCTTTTTCTTCTTTTTATTCTCTTTCGAATCGCCTCCTTCTAAACTAACTATCTCCGCAATTTCCAGCAAAAGATTAAAGATAATCGTGCGAATTATCTCTTCTGTAAATTTACCTTTTACGGAAGTTTTTATTTGCAGATAGTCCAAAAACGCATACAATGGAACCGCTTGTTGTATGTCGGCTTCCAGAATATTGTACGAGCCGTACCGAAACAGATTCATCTTGTCAATAATGAAGGGGTTGGCAATATTTTTAAGCAGAAAGTCTTTTGAAAAAAATAGCAGCTTCATCCTGAAATCCTTGCTTACTTTTTTAAATTTTATGATAGTAGAAGGTGCGGAAATGAGGAAGCCATTCTGATTGATATTATATGTATTGTTATCTATTTCAAGTTCAATATTACCGGCAAGACAGATACAAAATGCATAAAAATCTATTCGGAATGATTTCTTTGGGAATTTAAGAATTGAATTACCTGAGGAAATATAATAAGGCTCGTTGCAATTAACCCCATAAAATGCAAGGGTTTCCTTTAAATTTTCGTATGATTTCATATATATCCTTTAAATAACTTCATCGGGGATTTTACCTTGTTAAACATCGGAGCTTTCACTATTCCGAAAGAAGATTTAAGCAAAGATTCCAGGTTCATTGCAAGCCCCAAATATATCAAAATATTTTCTCGTTTTTGTTTATAGACGGTATCCCAAGGCTTAATGATATTTAGATATTCCATTTTGAGAGCATCATTCCCGAACAGACACTTCGACTAAGTTTAGGGTCGAACTGCCCTTTTACTTCATCACGATATGCTGAAACTTTGCACTATAAATTATTGCAGTTTCACTTTAATAAATTACAATGGACAAGAAAGCATACAATTACCAACTTACAATAAAGGGGTTGACAGATCTGCAGGGTCAGACGTTTGAAAACGAGCCCTTGATTTTAGAGTTTCAAAATCACGATGATCTGTTTAAAATACTCGAAATAGCTAAAAGCAGCGCCATTTTTGAAAACCCGAATGACAACACCGAATTTTTCATCGGACTGAAATTATTCAGTGAAGTTTTGCTCAGAAACCGGAAAACACCTAATCCTGTATTAAAAGATTTAACGGAAACGGTAGGCGCATTTATGATGAAGCTGAAAAAAGGAAAATAGCATAAGTCTAATAACCATCATTTATTTCTGCTTTAATCCAACAACAGTCATTTTAACTAAGATTACAGTTGTTTCGCCCTTTTAGCATTTCGTAACAAGCTGAAAATTTGTATTTTATAATCTAAAGATATTCAAAATGGAAAAAACATTTATCGATCCGATGTTTGCTGGATTTTACCAGATAGGTTTTGTGACCTCAGACATGGACAGGTCTATCTCATTTTTCGAGAAGACTATGGGCGTTCCTAAATTTTTGAAACTGGAAAAGCCTGAAATAAGAAACCAGACTTTGTATGGTGAACCCTTAGATATAGATGTAAATCTTGCATTTGGTCAAATGGGAAATACAAACATAGAAATCATCGAACCGATTCGCGGACACAGTACCTATGATGAGTTCCTTAAAAAGTATGAATGGATGGGCATTCATCATATGGCGGTAAAAGTGTTCGATTACGATGCTACTATGAAAAGACTCACAGATCAGGGACTAAAAATAGCACAGGCGGGTGAGGTTGGCGACAGTACCAAATTCACCTATTTAGATACTGTAAAAGAGTACGGCCATTACCTGGAGGTACTGTATTTCGACCTTGGGTATGAAAAGATATTTGACCAAATAAAAAGGGGGGATTTCTAATGGATATACTTTCAATATTTAGTACGACGGACGACCCGGCAATAACACTACTGAGAGTTGTCCTTGGGGTTATTATGTTTCCCCACGGTGCCCAAAAAGTTTTGGGCTGGTTTGGTGGTGGTGGTATTAAAGGGACAATCCATCATATGAGGGCTGTAGAGGTCCCGACATTATATCGTGGTTAACCATTATCGGACAATTCTTCGGTAGCCTTGCCCCTTCCTTATGAACAACATTAAGGGAAGCCCAATTGAAGAAACTTCATGAATTACTGGAATAGAAATCTGTCGTATCAATCAGGTTGTAATATTCGATGAAAGTACCTTTTTCAGCCCACCTCCCAAAATTAGCTTTCGTAGTATTTTAGCTGTCAGTTACAACTCAAGTGAGGTCAAACTTAAAAGCTGATTCTCAAGTTCTGAAAAACAGTTTTTCAGAAAAATTGACAAAAGAAACCTCTAAAAGTTTGCCGTTCAAATCACTTAATAAGGGTTGGTGTTCGGATAAAACAGAATGATAATAGTCATATTTTTCCACTATTTATCCGGAGCAAAAAAGGAAAACCTTAAAATCATTAAATGAACTGAATAAATTCAGACGAACAAGAGGAATGACCGTTGAACAGATAGCCTTAGGGCGGTTGTTTAAAAACCACAGTATCTTGTTCCTATTCCAGAAAGAACCTTTCATATTTGGAAGGAAACTACGGATATAGGATTTACCTTATCCCAAGGGGAGTGGAGCGAACTTGAATTGGAAGGAGGTAATTAATATTCTACTATTTGGCAACAGTTATCTGCATCAGACCAAAAACGGGGGAAAGAAAATATCTTTTTTATTAGGGCTATATATGGCATTAGCGTATAGTTATTGACAAAAAAATAACAGCTAGCATTTCCAATTAGATGGAGAATTTCAAAGTGAAATTTTTATAACAAAACTTAAATAGATTAAGGTCCCCTGGAGAAGGGGACCATTAATCAACCAATTATAAACCTATGTTTGTTATGAGAGGGCAATTTTAGTAAAAAATAACGTTATTAATGTATTTCACGTAAAAGTACTCATTTTTTTAATTGATACTGTACTTTTTGATAAATAAATTGTGTTATGTTGCGATTAATGTTGTGATGATTTGGATTTTTATTGATTTTTATCAAGAAATTATTAAAAAATCATATATTATTTTGATTAATGAGTTGTTTTGTGAAAACAAAACGCACGTTTATGTCTATAAAATCCTGTTAGTTGTATTTTTAATGTATAGAATACATTGTTCTGATTGAATTTATAAATTTTATTGGTTAAAAAAGGCTTTAATTTGACTCTTTTTTATTTTGAACATGCTGTAGAATGTTTTTTTTGTTTTAAAGAAAGTTTTTTTTATTGATTTTATTGCTGGATGCGAGATGTCTGTTTAATAGAAGATTAATTTTTTAGTAAGACTAACGAGTTGCGATAAATACATGGAAACAATTTCGTTTAACATGGATCTTGAACATTATATTGACCAGCAGCTTTACAAATGCATCGGGAAAAAGGGAACTATTCAATTCAATACAAAATTGAATAATTCGATGTCAAAAGGGATAGTTTACGGAGGCCCCGATCATTCTATGGTGCTATTACATTTAACCTGCCATTCGTTAACGTCCTGTCTCACCCTAAAGGTCCTCAATCTGTCCTACAAACGATAAAGGATAATCCTACCTAAGTTAATGGGCGGGAACAAACTTTTGAACAAGAGCATTCCCGTATGAATCATTATGGGAGCAGGTATAAATGAAGAACAGTATATAACCGACAATCCAGGATTTTAAGTATGGGACAATCTCCGATGTAGACAATAATAAAAATAAAATGGTCTGATCATGAGAATTTATTATTCTTCAAGAACATCAGTAATAACCATTACTGCTGTAGCATAAAAACTACAGAATGAATTTCACTTTTCCCACAACACTTAAAAGCAGGCTGAAATCAATTAAATTTGCGTGGTTTTATTAAAAACCGACTCAAATAGTCAAATACTAAGTTTTTAAAAATGTCAAAATATAGCAAAATTGGTAAATCTAAAATTTATATTTCCCCAAAGATTACAATTTGTGAAGTGGAGTTAGAAGAGTCTATTGCAGCCGGTTCTGCTAAGGTTATCCCTATGGGAAACAATGGAGATTACCAAGTGGATGAAAAATGGACTGAAGATAATTTTACCCAGGACGTAAGTTGGTAAATTAAATATACAATAAAAATTAAAATGAACGAGTTTATATCAAAGCAAAAAGTTTTTGCGTCAATTTTGAGCTTCAGCCTTTTTTTTCTTTTTTCATGTTCTGAAAAACAGGATTTTTCTGTTAATGGAAAGGCGAGCCTCAGCGTTAACTTAATTGGAGAATCGATCAAAAATAGTAAAGCAACCTCTCCTGGAAATAATAACCAAAAAATTATTAAAGCTTCTCACAATGGCAGACAAAAAGTGGCGGATGAAAAGGGCTATCAAATAAAGTTTGATAAAGATCATGTGATGGAAGTAATATTAAATCCAGTTGAAGAAATAAATTTTGTCAATGAATTTCAGGGAGAGAGCAATAAAGAATTGAGGGCATCTAATAACTCAACTTCTATACAGCAGCCTCTGGGAAGCAATATAAAATACCATGTTGCAATTTATAAAGGTGATAATCTAGTGCAACAAAAAACATTCTCTCAAAACGGAACTAATACCCCATTTACCGGTCTTGATGCTGGCTCAGGTTACAGTATAGTTGCTTATTCATTTGGTAATACTTCAATAACTCAGATAAATGCATCTCAAAAACTTAGCGAAGCTTCTATACCACTTGAGTCAGATACGAAGTTTTTGTACTTTTTCAAAGGCAACATCACCTTTTCTGGAGAAACAGAGAATAGAGTTGACGTAATACTGGACAATAAAATAGCTGAGATTAAAACTCTTAAATTGAATATAAATTCAGAAAAAATTTCTGGGAACTTCAATGCTATTAGGAATGTGTATTTGGACTCGTATGGTGAGGGCAATGCTAAAATAGCTGATGGAAGTCTAAGCTTTTCGTCAAATTTGATTCAGAAAGGATTTGATTTTCCAGCAACTGTCAATTCTAGGGAAATTATTTCAACCAATTCACTTCCTGTTAAAGTAGCAATTCCATCTGGAACGACAGGTGCTGTTCTAAAGATCGGATCTCTATCTATTGGAGGTGTGACAAAAAACAATTTGGAAGTACCGGTGAATATTACTCCAGGAACCCGATATGAGATTACATTGAACATAAAGGAGTTTTCTAGCGATGGAATACAAATAGGAGACCTTATTTGGGCTCCTGGGAATTTAGTGTCGTTATATAATGGAACCTCCTGGGCATATTCATTTCTTTCAGATCAAGATCAATATTCAAAGGACGAAAAGTCAGGAGATTATTGGATGGCGGGAAAAGTTATTCCCGGAAGAAGCTTTACTAATATGAACTCTCCGATTTCTAGATATAATGATTACCCCTCTGGTGATCCTTGCTCAAAAGTTTCCCCAGAGTGGAGGACTCCTACCAAGGGTGATTTTCAAAAACTATTTTCAGGGGCAAAGTTTAACGGTAATCCTGGTATCCCTGGAACCTATGGAGCGTCATCTACTAAAGGTAGGTACTATGGACCATCCAGTCTTGTGGTAATTCCTTCCGATATTTCTGAACAGAAAAAATATTTATTTCTTCCGTATACTGGAACTTTTAGGAATGGAAATATCAGCCGAGACATGGTGGATGGTGCTAATTATTGGTCAATCACAGCTGACTCAAACGAAAACTACAATTCACTTCATGTTAGGCAGGGATATTCCAGTTTAGGAGGATGGTGGAAACTTGAACTTAATCCTATTCGTTGTGTAAAAGATGCAATATAATCAGACCTAAGTCTCAACTTAAAGTCATTGATTTATGTAGTAGTTTTTTTAACCTCAAAAATGTTTATTATATACTGGTAATGAATATTATTAATCGGGAATTCTGGCATTTAGAGTTAAATTTTAATATACAATCACATTTAATAGGCATTATAAAATAACAACTGTTTCCATTTCTGTAAAATGGTTTAGTTCCTGTTAGCTAGGCTTCATGGCTTCTTTCAGGCGGGACGTTTGGTCGACCGGTTTAGCGCTGAGGCAATTGCACGGCTCGATCCAGACATTGTTTGTCGGTGAACTGATTAGGAAATGCTCGAATTTTTAAGGGCCAAGATCGTAAATGTCCGATAAGTAAACGGGCTTCCTTCGGCAATTAGTTCGCATGCCGAAACAGGTAGATCACGAGAATAGTACTCCAAATCGCGGAACTTTTCAATGACCTTTTGATATTCATTAACAAGTTTGTAGCCTCCAATAACACCCTCTCCTGAGAAACTGTAGCATAATGGTTTTGCCCTCCTCCTTTGCTGACCAGAGTATCGTTATTAAAGAATTATTTCTTCTCCAGCGCATTTTTCTTTTCATTTTTTTGGCAGTATCCCAAGTGAGTAAAGACGGATGGCTGGTATTGATGTATATTTCATTCATTGGGTTCAATAGATTTAGGCTGTATTTCGATAAGTTGTACATTGTAAAAGAAGCCATAAACATGGTCATCGGCCGTCAGATTGCATAATTGTCTTTGAGAATTAGAAATGATATTTATAGACGTTCTATACTAGAGCTTCAAAAAGAAAAAAAGAGTAAGAAAAAATTTTGAGGTTCAAACTTAATATTTGAGTATTATCCATAACTGACTTAGGGGTTTTTGAAAATTTCCAATTCTCTTTTTATTAGATGTGGCCATTCTTTTAAAGAATCCTTTATAAACTGTTCTCCTTGTTTTTCTCCTAGGAGCTCACACATTTTATTTGCCTGTACCTGAAGGTGGTTGAGGAATGATTTGTTGGGTTCCCTAATTCGAGATTTTATTGAAATACCCTTTTGATTTTGTTTTGGTTCTTTCTTTTTCATATATGACACAATGATACCTATAAATTGTTTATCATATATGAAAAAGATTCCATAGAAACCCTAATGAAAAAGCAAAAACATTATTGGATTAAGGCATTGAATAGTCTAACCGAGAAGATGTCTTTTTGTTTGGCTTATACGCATTTCCAAACTCAGAACTTTAAGTCTTTTCGAAAAGAAAAGGTAGTCCAGCGATGTGTATCTACTACTTTGATAAGCATAATATCAGCTAAATCAGCAGGTGAAGTAACGAAATTAATCCCACCACGAAATATACTCTTTTAAAGAAACCAATAAATGGAGGACTCTTGATCGGAATTTTCTGAAATCAAGCAATTTAAACCCCTTGTAGATACTTTGTATCTATCTGTTAAATAAGCTGTAGACGGTTTGTTAAGTGAATTAGATTGTCAGTTCTAAAGAAATTGAGGAATTTTGTTCAAGATAAAATATACCAACGAAACCGAAATGTGGCTGAACCACGGTGCCATATAATATGACGGCGATATTGCCGATTTTATGTGCATATCCTGGTTTTTTTAAAATAACATAAATGGCAACAACAACTCACAATCGTACTCATCATTGGAATTTCACTTTTGGTATAGGGCGTGATGAATTTCATTAATTCGAAAAAATTAAAATCCGATGGGAATTAATGAGAGTCTATTGTTAAATAAATCATTCTATCATGAAGTGATAAAGAAAGTATTATGTACAAACTTTTAGTGGGGTGCAATATTAATGGCAACACAAAAGCCTTTTCTCCCACAGAAAGAACCAATCCACCGGTGTACAGTATCTGCGATAGATTACAGCCATTGTATTATCCGAGATACACCAACGATGTGCTTATACTTTTCCATTGGGGAGTTTGCTTATGCAGGAATATTTTATTGAAGATTGGTTTGCCGATGAAGTTGAATGGGAGAGGTTATTTTATGTTTTAACCTGGATAATTAAAAAAGGAAAATTATGTTAAAACCTAATTCGCTTTACATCAAAGTGAAAGTAAAACTGAAAGAATTACAAAAATTCTTCTCCGCAATACCGGCAAGAACATTCGTAGATAAAGAATGGTATAATGGTCAACATTGGTGGTCGCTGAAAGATGGCTTAAAAGCGCCTCAGGAATGAAATCCAGAACCTGACTAAGGGAAACTTTGTGGTCTTTGAATACTGACATAAATGTTTGATTATCAGTATATATACATAATTTAAACGATAAAAAAAACTAATTATTTGATTATCAAATAATTATAAAAATATTTTTACACATGTAAAAAACAAAAAAGCCGGAAGAAAATCTTCCGACCATGACTAGCATTTAACGCCGTCTTTTTTAAAATAAGCAAACATAATTCGGTTTTATAAAAGCTGAATAAAATTTCTCACTCATTTTTATCATATTTGCTATGAGCTAACGGAAACACGTTGAAAAGCAAAGCAATAAGCACCGTTACCAAATCGCTACCTGACTTTTTTGATTATCTTTATAAAAGTTTAGTATTCAACCGATACAGCTTTTTCCTGAAAACTTTAAAATAAAAATCTAAATCTTTCTTGTAGGGATTAGTATGCTAAGAAGTTTAGATTATGAGTGCCAGACGAAGTATGGGGGGAGGAGAATTGCAACTGTGGTAAGATATAAAACCGTCACAAATACGTCACAGCCCTTATTTTTGAATATTGGAAAAATGTTCATATATTGCTCTAGCAAGCAGGAAATGAACAATTTTAACCTTGTTGTCGATCGTAGACCTTTAGACTCTTAATCTGTGGGTCCTGAGTTCGAGCCTCAGCGGGGTCACTTTCAAAAAAGCCGTTTTTACTTTGCGTAAAACGGCTTTTTTGCTTTTCTTAGGGCGGTTTGGAACTTCCTCTTTTCCCGTTTTGTAAACCCTTAAAACGGTGTGTTTTCATAGTTTATTGTTGAACTTCACGGAAAACCGTCACAAATACGGCACAAAGGTTTGCTTGGTGCTGAAATGATTATGGCAAACGTAAGCACCAAAGTGAAAGGAAAAGGAATTTAAAATTAAGGATCTCATGCTTTCCATGCTCGCGTTTCAACCAGCTTTTTCTTTTCCTTTCCAATATCAACAATGCAAGCCTGGATAAGCTTATGCGTAATAAAAAAAGCCCAATCCAGTAAAAGATTTGGCCAAATAGTTTATCGATTCAGTTTATTGTAATATTAACGTATAAAAATCTCGTCAAATTTTACACATTCGACACCGATCTTCCCTTTATTCAATATAACTCTTGATGCGTAAATAGTAAGTGGGGATATCATTGTAGAATATTTAGACTCGTACTTACGTATGCTATTGATATCCCATGTTTGTACTAACTTTAATGTCTCAACATCAAAAAAAGAGATTTCCCTAAAAGTTAACTCATCCTTAAAGTACTCATATGAAATAGCCTTTCTGCTACTCCAAATCCTACCGTAGGAAATACCAGTTTCTATGGCGTATGTTTCAAGAAAAAAAATGGTATCGCATGAGCCGATAAAATTCAAGCTATCCTTAGCAATAACCTTGTTACGAATATTCTCATAAAAAGATATGCCATTTTTTTTCTCTATTATTTTTTTTCTCAATT
Source organism: Sphingobacterium sp. LZ11T8 (assembly GCF_024261425.1). Taxonomy (NCBI): domain Bacteria; kingdom Pseudomonadati; phylum Bacteroidota; class Sphingobacteriia; order Sphingobacteriales; family Sphingobacteriaceae; genus Sphingobacterium; species Sphingobacterium sp. LZ11T8. The sequence goes on from NZ_JANBZY010000001.1 coordinate 1,046,143, forward strand.
GTTTCTCTGTGATTTTTGAAGAGACCTTAGAGATAACACTGGTCTGTCCGAATGTTGTATAAAAATTAAAGAACACTACCAGTATTACAAAAAGAAACGTTTTAATCATATTCAATACTTTTTATTATGTGAAAGGTGAAATTTTTCTGCCCTATCTCTTATAATTAGAAACACGTTTGCTGTTAAAATAAAGCCTCTGATTTGTACTAGACTTTATGATTCTTCACGAAGGGTCTGCGTTTCCTGCCCCGTCCATTCAATAAAAAATACTAAGAGGCTAACAATTAGAACGTCCGACCTCTTGGTCATATAACCTAATTGCATAAGAATACTTTCCTTCTTGAATATAGGTACCACCAAACGCATGTGGTCCTCTTGTAACCCCTCTTGGAGTTTTTTCCATTGTAAAAATAGCGATTCTGATTATAAACGTAGCTCGAATTCGCATGTTGCTTGCTAAAGACATAGTAGCCCTATTCAGTACGATTTACGCCAAGTAATCATTGATTACCTTATTAGCACCTTTAATCAATTACTGAAAACATAAGAACATTCAGATTTCTTGAATTTGGGGTAAATTTGTAAATTGTTTATAGTAATCTATAAACACTCATCCAACACCCATGGCACTCTACAAGGCAAACTCTACAAATTCCCGCAATTTTAAGGTGACTCTTGAAAACCAAGAAATAGGCGAATTGCTAATCAAGAAATGGTATTCCTTTGATGCTGATTTAATTATGTCTGATGGCAAGAATTATCAGCTTATCACAAAAGGTTTTTGGGATTCGAAAGTTGAATTAATTGATGGATCTCAGACCTTATTGGACTTTAAGATGGGTTGGAAGGGAATCGTGATCAAGACCTATTTTGATAATCAAGAAAGGCAGTATCTGTTAAAGTTGCAAGGTTTTATTAATAGTAAGTTTATTCTAATAGACGAGTCTGATCAAGAATTATCGGTAGCGAGTACAGATTTCAAATGGCTAACCCTCAACTTTAACTATGATATAGAAACGTCTGCAAGCTTTGATCAATTAAGGAATAGAGATTTACTGCTAATGACCATGTTGCATTGCATGAATTATTATATATCCTATCTGAGTGCTGCTACATAATTTCAATGGGTCAGGATATTATCCTGTCATCCTGTTTCAAATGGATTGTCTATATTTAACCTAAGCCATTACAAAATCACCTAATACGAATCCATCTATGAACAAGCCTAGGTCTGTTTTACTTCTTGTCATTACGCTTCTTTTCCTTGCTAATCATTCATGGGCGCAAAAAGGACCAAAGGAATTGTCCTTAAAGGAGGCTTTTTCTGGGAAGTTTGAGATTGGGGCTGCATTAAACCTGAGGCAGATCTATGAGCGGGATGAAAAGGCTGCTGCCTTGATTAAAGCACAATTCAATTCCATTACGGCGGAGAACTGTATGAAGGCGATGTACCTTCAGCCTAAGGAAGGGGAATTTAATTTTAAGGATGCTGACCGATTTGTTGAACTGGGTGAGAAGTACCGTATGCAACTTATTGGGCACACCTTGATCTGGCATTCCCAAGCTCCAGATTGGTTCTTTATTGGCAAGGATGGCAAAGAGGTTTCTAGGGAAATATTGATCGAACGGATGCGCAAGCATATACAAACCGTAGTATCGAGGTACAAGGGCAGGATAAAGGGCTGGGATGTAGTCAATGAGGCCATACTGGATAATGGGGACTGGCGGCAAAGCAAGTTTTATCAGATCATTGGGGAAGATTTTATTAATTTGGCCTTTCAATTTGCACATGAGGCAGATCCGGATGCAGAACTGTATTACAATGATTTTTCCATGTCCCAAAAAGGGAAAAGGGAAGCTGTGGTTAGCATGGTCCGCAAACTCAAGGATAATGGGGTTCGAATGAATGGAATAGGTATGCAAGGGCATTTAAGCCTAGATTACCCCTCCCTTGCTGACTTTGAAGCGAGCATCTTGGCGTTTTCCAGTTTAGGGGTACAAGTAATGATTACGGAGCTTGATATCTCTGTGTTGCCGATGCCAGGTCCTTCACAAGGGGCGGAAGTCAGTACCAATTACCAATATGATCAAGTCCTAAACCCTTATGCGGAGGGATTGTCAGCAGCAGTGGAAAGTAAATTGGCCAATCGCTATAAGGATTTTTTTGCACTGTTTTTAAAGCATCGTGATAAAATTGACCGTGTTACTTTGTGGGGGGTAACGGATGCTGATTCCTGGAAAAATAATTGGCCAGTGAGAGGAAGGACAGACTATCCATTGCTGTTTGACCGAAACTATCAGGCAAAGCCTTTTGTAAGGGAATTAGTTGAGATGGCTAAGGATTAACCAACGGTATTTTAAAGCATCATAAACTTCAATCTATACTCCATGGGGGTCATTCCGATAAAAGTCTTGAATTGTTTATTGAAATTGGACAGGGTATTAAATCCTGAATCATAGCATATCTGGGCAACGCTCTTGGATTCGGCAACGGATAGGAGCTTGCAGGCATGCTTAATGCGCAGCTCGGTGATAAAATAGGAAAAGGTCTTGGAAGTCTTGGCTGTAAAATAACGGCAAAAGGAAGTGGGTTTCATATTGAGCAGAGCGGCTACTTCTTCCAAGGTTATTTTATTCCTGAAATGGTTCAGGGCATAATTATAGACGATATTGATGCGGTTTGTTTCCACATCTTTGGACTGATACTGGAATTCATCATAGTGCAAAAGCGCATAATCCTTCCCCTTAGCCAGTACATTCAAGATCTTGAAAAGATGAATGATGCTTTCCATGCCATGCAGGTTGAGGAGTTCATGCATCAATGCGATGATTTCCATGGCAGTGGCACCCTGAATCTCCATGCCATGTCTCACTTTTTCCAACAGGACCTTTAATTGATTAAACTCCTCTTTTTCAGTGAATTTCTCTAATTCTGAACCATTGATATAAATGACCAAGCCTTCGCTGCTTTTTTTGGATTGGGGATCAAAGTAAATATCATCACTTCGCCATAGGTGGGGGATATTGGGTCCAATAAAAGAAAGGTCCCCTTTTACAAAGGATTTCATGGTATTGCCGATAAACCTGGTTCCGGAACCCTCTACGACAAGGAAAAGTTGATACTCGGAATGGGCATGCCAAGTGGTATCAAAATGTTTGTCGGAAAGCTTTCGCACAAAGAATATGCGCGAGGAAGGTATCCTTGTTTTCTGGACGGCGGTTTTTTTGAAGTTGATATCCATGGATGGAATATAAATGGTCGTCCCCAGGTCTGATGGGGCTCATATCAAAAGTAAGGGTTTAAGGGGCAATTCGCAAGGTTTGCAGCGGGTAAATGTCTGATTGTTGTCCAATGTTCTGCTGTTTGTCTGTAAACTGTGGTAAAATACAGTCATCATTGGGTATTTAATAGGTATGTAAAATTCTTCATGAATCTTAATTTAGGGTTCTAGGATTAACCATTTTAAACCAACCTTGAATAATGTTATGGGCAAGCTCTATTTCATTTGATCAGGGACAATGCTAAAGTGTATGGCCTATAAACCTTTAAGAATCATCAATTTATTAAAATAATTATATGCAATTACCTGTAAAATTAGGCATTAGCACCTGGCTATGGACTTCTCCTTTCCGTACGGAGGATGCTGCTGGCCTGTTTGAGAAAATAGCAAGCTTGGGATACGAAGTTGTGGAGATAGCGGTGGAAGACCCTTTGTTGATCGATACCCAAAAGATTGCTAAGGAGCTTGAAAGGAATGGTTTGCAAGCACTGGTATGCGGTGCGTTTGGACCGACTAGGGATTTGACCAGTGATGATGAGTCCTTGCAAAAGACCGGTCTTCAGTATATCGAGGATTGCCTAAATATTTCCAATGAATTGGGAGCCAGTTTTTTCGCTGGTCCTATGTATTCTGCAGTGGGCAAAGCTCGGATGGTTCCGGATGCACAGCGCCAAATTGAATGGAACAGGGCGGTTGATAATTTAGGGAAGGTCTGTGAGATGGCGGCTTCCAGAGGTTTGGAATTAGGATTGGAACCTTTAAATCGCTTTGAGTCGGATCTGATCAATAATGTAGATGATGTTTTGCGATTGATCCATGACCTCAATCACCCTGCGGCCAAGATCTGTCTGGATATGTTCCATATGAACATCGAGGAACCGGATCCAGGATTGGCAATCCGAAAAGCTGGAGATAAGTTGATCCATGTGCAGGTATCGGAGAATTATCGTGGTACTCCGGGCACAGGAAATGCCAGTTGGGGCGCCTTCTATGAGGCACTTTTGGCAATCGGCTATAAGGGTGCCGTATCGATTGAAAGTTTTACACCAGAAAATAAAGAGTTGGCAGCGGCAGTTTGCATTTGGCGCAATCTAGCCGAGGATCAAGATGCATTTGCGCGTGATGGGCATGCGTTTTTGCAGAAATGGGCGGCCAATAAATTAGACTAACATAATCAATGAACGAAATGATGAAGAAAGAAAAAATTAATGTAGCTATTATCGGGTTAGGATTTGGAGCGGAGTTTATTCCTATTTACCAACAGCACCCTCATGCAAACCTATATGCTATCTGTCAACGTAATGAAGCGAGCCTGAACGAAATTGGAGATGCCTTTTCGATAGAAAAGCGCTATACCGATTATGATGAGCTGCTGAAAGATGAAAATATTGATGCCGTACATATCAACACACCTATTCCAAACCATGCGGAGCAATCGATCAAGGCATTGCGTGCCGGCAAGCACGTGGCCTGTACAGTTCCGATGGCTACTACAGTTGATGAATGTAGACAGATCGTGGAAGCGGTGGAGGAAACTGGTCTAACCTATATGATGATGGAAACCGTGCTGTATGCGCGTGAATTCCTATTTATGAAGGAACTATACGAGAAGGGTGAGCTGGGCAAGATCCAATTCCTTAAAGCGAGCCATCAGCAGGATATGGATGGTTGGCCGAACTATTGGCCGGGTCTGCCGCCGATGCATTATGCTACGCACTGTGTAGGGCCGGTTTTAGGCTTAACGCGTAATGAAGCGGAGTATGTGTCCTGCTTTGGCTCTGGTACCATCCGCGAGGATCTGGTTGGGCATTACAATTCTCCATTTGCCATTGAATCTGCACATATAAAATTCAGGAACTCTGACCTAAGTGCTCAAGTGTACCGGTCGCTATTTGATACGGCTAGGCAATACCGCGAGAGCTTTGAGGTATATGGATCCAAGCAGTCCGTGGAATGGCCATTGATTGAAGGCAAGCCATTGGTCTTGCATGTGGCCAAACGTCCGGAGCCTGAAATTCCTGAAGAAGTGGACTGTCCAGATTATGCTCATTTGCTACCGGAACCGATTCAGCATTTTACAAGGGCCGGAGTTTATGATGAAGGCGAAAACCAACACCTTTCTTTCCTGCAAGGAAGTGGGCATGGGGGTTCGCATCCGCATTTAGTACATGAATTTATCAGTGCATTGGTAGAGGGCAGACAGCCATTTCCGAATGCTAGGCAATCTGCAAATATAACCTGTGTGGGTATTTTGGCGCATGAGTCTGCCCTGAAAGGTGGAGAGATCATTCCTTTACCTGATTTTACTTGGGAAACCAATTAATGGTTTTGCTTCCTGAGGAACCTTTATCTCAATAATATTAAGATGAATAAGATTTTAAAATTTTGCGTTCTGTTCTGTGTTGTTCTGTCGGTACTGGGATGTGCCGATGATAACAAACCTAGAAGACTGGAACTGTTTTTTCTGGGGCATGATAGTAAACACCATGACTCGGAACTATTGGCCGACATCTTGTCAAAAGAGTATTTCGCTGATGGAATAAATATTACCTATTCCATCGATCCCGACGATTTGACGCGTCCAGATCTCAAGAAATACGATGGTTTGATCTTATATGCGAACCATGATACGATCAGTCCGGCGCAGGAGAAGGCCTTGTTGGATTATGTAGCCTCCGGTAAAGGCTATATTAATATCCACTCTGCATCCTACTGCTTTAGGAACTCGGATGATGTCGTTGCCTTGATCGGTGGCCAATTCAAGAGCCATGGAGGTGGTTCTTTTGGTGCTGAGATCATCAAGCCTGACCATCCGGTGATGAAAGGTCTTTCGCCATTTGTCACCGAATGGGATGAAACCTATGTGCATCATCTATTGGCTAAAGATATCGAAGTGTTGATGGAACGTGTGGATAGCACGCATAGAGAGCCTTATACCTGGGTAAAAGAGCATGGTAAGGGCCGGGTGTTCTATACGGCATTTGGCCATGATGAGCGAACTTTCCGTAACCCTGGATTTTTACAATTGATAAAGAACGGTATCCTTTGGGCTGTCGGTGATAAGGCTGTGGAGCGCATGAAGAAGTATGAGATTGCGAAGCCTCAATATGAGGAAGCGCGCATGCCTAATTATGAACGCAAAGATCCGGCACCGCGCTATCAGCACCCATTAACGCCGGAACAATCGCAGACCCTGATACAGGTGCCTGTAGGGTTTCGCCTGGAGCTGTTTGCCAGTGAACCGGACATTAAAAAGCCGATTGCAATGGACTGGGATGAACAGGGAAGGCTATGGGTGATAGAGACGGTCGACTATCCGAATACCGTAAGAAATGACAAAGGGGAAGGTGATGATCGAATCACCATCTGTGAGGATACGGATAATGATGGCAAGGCGGATAAGTTCACTGTATTTGCTGAAGGCCTTAATATCCCGACTTCTTTTGTGTTTTCTGATGGCGGGATTATCGTCGCTCAGGCCCCTCACTTTCTGTTCTTAAAAGATACCGATGGTGATGGCAAAGCAGATGTTCGCAAGGTATTGATTGATGGTTGGGGAACCTTTGATACGCATGCTGGTCCATCTAACCTGAAATATGGAATGGATAACAAAATCTGGGGAACCGTTGGTTATTCTGGATTTGAAGGTAATATTGCGGGCAAACCTTATAAATTTGGCTCGGGAGCATATCGTTTTAATCCAAAAGCTCAAGATTTTGAATTCCTTGGGACCACGACCAATAACACTTGGGGATTGGGATTCTCGGAGGATTTTGATGTATTCCTGTCCACGGCCAATAACGAGCACAGTAACTTTATGGCTATTCCTGCTCGCTACTATGAAAAAGCTAACCTGAATGAGCGGGGGATCGAGAAGATTGATGCTCACTACAAAATACATGAATTAACTAAAGAACTGCGCCAGGTGGATGTATTTGGCGGATTTACCGCTGCAGCTGGCCATAATCTCTATACGGCACGTGCCTTTCCTCAAGAATATTGGAATAGGGTAGCTTTTATTGCTGAACCGACCGGACGCCTGATCCATAAACATATCTTGGAACCTTCGGGATCTGGATTCAAGGAAAAGGACGATGGCTGGAACATGGTCGCTAGTTCTGATAACTGGTTTGGACCTGTGGAGGCCAAAGTAGGTCCTGATGGTGCGTTGTGGTTCTTGGACTGGTATAACTTTATCATCCAACATAATCCAACTCCTCAAGGCTTTGACAACGGACCTGGAAATGCCTATATAGACCCATTGAGGGATAGTTCTAAAGGTCGTATTTACCGGTTGGTGCATGAAGATGCGGCCAAGCAAAGGAAGTTTAAATTGGATGGCAAGAAAGGACGTGAATTAGTCGACGCATTGACGAGCGATAATATGTTCTGGCGTACGACCGCTCAACGTCTATTGGTCGAAGGCGCGGATAAGTCTGTTGCCAATGACCTTAACAAACTGATCAGTGATAAGTCGGTGGATGAGGTCAACATCAATGGGGGTGCCATTCACGCAATCTGGACTTTGCATGGTTTGGGTTTACTGTCTGATGGGGAGAACGCCAGCTTTGATGCGGTTCTTAAGGCTCTTAAGCACCCAGCCGCAGGGGTGAGAAGGGCAGCTATTCAGACCTTGCCTAAAAACGCGAAGGTGATCGATGAGTTGATTTCCGCAGGTGTCGTGCAGGATAAGGACTTGAGAGTTCGCTTAGCGGCCATATTGGCTTTATCTGAAGCGCCGCCAAGTCCAAAAGTTGCTAAGGTGATCTTTGATGCGGTACAGAACCCTGAAAATGAAAAAGACAAATGGTTATTCCATGCCTTGATGATTGCCGGTGGTATTCACCAGAAAGATTTTATGCATGAATATCATACGAAGTTTGGACACCCTGACTTTTCAAACGCCAATGGTTCCTTAGCAGAAAGGATCATTGCCGGAAATAACATGAACGTCCTTGCGCTGAATACGGCAAGGAACGGAGTGATTGGGCCAAGGCAAATTCCTGATCTGATGAATAGGGAGATCCATTTTGTGGGTACAGTAAGTCAGAAAGATAAGAAGCCCCTAAATGGAGCCTTGCTTTCCTATGGCAACAAGAAGGATGGATTTGCAGTTTCTTTCAAAGATGGTAGACTGGAATTTAGGGTCAACCAAAAAGGAAATAAAGCTGTCATTCAATCTGAGGTACTAACAAAACCTACATTTAAGCTGAGGACTTCCTTATTGTCTGATGGCAAGATGCTAGTGTTCATTGATGATGCGAAGGTAGCAGAAGGCAAGACATTAGGTCTATTCCCTGAAAAACAAGATGGTTTCCTATTGGTTGGGAAAGCCAGTGCATCCAAGGATGCTGAACAAGGGCCAAATGATAGCCCAGGAGATTTTGCTAAGGATTTTGACTTTAATGGAAACCTAGAGGATGGGCGATTGGTGGCTATGAACAAAACGGTAGTGGCTGAAGGCAGTACCGTAGAGGCGGATAAGGTCTTAAAAATTAAGGCTATCGTTGGGGAAATGAAGTATGATATCACTAATTTTTCTGCGAAGGCGGGATCAAATCTGAAGATCATTTTTGAAAACCCTGACCATATGCAGCATAATCTACTGATCCTGAAACCGGGTAGTCTGGACCGTGTTGGACAGGCCGCTGATAAGTTGGCCACTCAAAGCAATGCAGCCGAGCTTCAGTATATTCCAAATACACCTGATGTCTTATTCAGTACCTCCTTGATTGATCCGGAAGGTTCTTATGAATTGAACATTAAAGTGCCTTCGGAGCCGGGAGATTATCCATTTGCCTGTACTTTCCCAGGGCATTGGCGAATAATGAACGGGGTCATGAAAGTGACGAAATAATAGAAAAGGGGAATAAGCTTCAAGGTTTATTCCCCTTTTTTAATGTCTTTGGATTTAGGCTGACATAGTTCCTTGTTGTAGCTAATATGAATAATGAAACGTTTGAATTGTCGTTACTATAGGAATAAATAACCTGATCATAAATCGAATGCCATGATGAAAAAGCAAGATATCCTGACCCTTGAAAACCAACTTTATGATGCCATGAAATCGGCCAACCTCGAAATGTTGGATAAGCTATTGCATAAGGATTTGCTGTTTATTATCCCAAGCGGAGAGATTATTGGCAAAGAGAAGGATTTAGAAACCTATCGTTCTGGAGTTCTTAAAATCATTGATCTCAGCCCAGATGTTGAAAACCTAAATATCATTGATGACGTTGCCATAATCACCTTAAGAATGAGGTTAATGGGAAGTTATTCCGGAGAACCTTTTGAAGCCCAGTTTCGATATATCCGTTTTTGGAAAGAATTCGAAGATGAAATAAAGGTTATCGGTGGAAGCGGAATTGCCCTATAATTTAAGCTTAATCACTTGGTACATAATCCAAGGGCAACATATAGGCTAGTTTAGAATAGCCAACGGCATAGCCGCTCAATATCCAGTTAGCCGTTGGAAAATAGGAGCCTTGTGGCTCAATGATGATTCCATCGGTCTCGACGATGGACAGTTCGGAAACCTCGCTGGCGGCTTTCTGTAAGATCTTGTTCTTGGATTTTGAAAAATCAGCAGGGTAGATGATATAGAGGTAATCAGCGTAATTAATTTTCATGAGGCCCTTCTCTTTATCCTCTGCTGCGATAATTTCAGTGGGACGCATAATCCCCATCAAATAGCTGATTTTCTCAGGTTGAGTCATCTGCTTTCGTATGGTATTTACCTTGTCTTCCGTGTAGTCCTTTTGAGAGACATAGAATAGGTTCCAGTTTCCTCGATATTTCTTCTGAACGCTGTCTAATATGGCATTATATTTTTGTCTGGCCTCCAGGCGAACTGCATTGTCTTCCTTAACCAATTTCCTGACGATATAACCGTCCTGTTCCCATTGTTTGTTATAGGTACTCCGCACAAACCTGTTCAAGGACAATAGGTAGGACACATTTCGGTTCTTTTTATATTTAGACCGTCCCTTGCCTATATCCTTAAAAAAAGCATAACCCTCGAAAAGAAACATCCTGCTTGCAAAGTCCATTCTAAATCCCCCTAGGTCGTAGGTCAGCTCATAACCCAGGGCATCATTACGAATCTTAAGGGGCTCGGTACAGATTGCCGTCAAGACATTAGCCTTTTTGTCAAATCGGAATTTTACGACCTCATGGTTAAGGATTTTGCATTCCTCGGCAAAGTCTCCTTGTCCTATTAAATTCTCAATAAAAAAGTCGCCCCATTCCTTCCAGCCATCTTTTAGGTAATTGGTAACCACCACTTCTTCTATAGCTGTGGACTTTTCCTTGATCGCGATGACCAGCTCGTGCTGCAGGGGGAGCTGTATTTCCAAGACCCTTTTTTCAAAGCCCATATTGCTCACCACCAGTTCAACATTCCTGTTCGGCGAATGGAGGGTAAACAGTCCTTCCTTATTCGAGCTGGTTCCCAATGAAGAATTATTGATATAGATTGAAGCACCGGCCATAGGGCTGCGGTCATCTGCATTGATGATTTTCCCTTGGATGCTATGTTGGGCCAATAGGGGATGGGCAAAGAAAATAGACGCAAGAAATAGGTAGAATCGGATCATGTTACGACATTTTCGTAAATATACTGAAAAGCAAGAAGAGATTTCAGTAGCATTAGGGCTTTAATTTGCAGCTAGTTGGTCTTTAATCTTTTGATAAAATGCTATATTTAGTTCTATGAAAAAGGTAGTTTTCCTAGTATGGACATTGCTATTAGCCGTGAATTGCCTAATTGCGCAGGTTCATTATTCCAATGATATCATTCGGACCGGCGCTGAACGCACAGAAAAGTACATGCCACAGCTACAGGGTAAAAGAGTTGCCCTGATTGCCAATCAAACTTCCATAATAGGGGATAAACATCTATTGGATAGCCTCGTGAATGCTGGGATAGAGATTGTCAAGGTCTTTGGTCCAGAACATGGCTTCCGGGGGAATGCCAGCAATGGAACGTCTGTGGGCGATGAGGTAGATCCGAATACAGGGGTCAAGATCATCTCGCTTTATGGGAAAAAGAAGAAGCCTTCAAAGGAGGACCTTGCTGATGTGGATGTACTGCTCTATGATATACAGGATGTGGGCTGCCGCTTCTATACCAACATAAATGTCTTACGGGATGTGATGCAGGCAGCGGCAGAAAATGGAAAGGAAATGCTTATCCTGGACCGACCTAACCCTAATGCATACTTCATTGATGGGCCTATTTTGGATATGAAGAACAAATCTGGAATCGGGCAGTTTCCAATTCCCATAGTTCATGGACTTACGGTTGCCGAATTTGCACTTATGGCAAATGGAGAGGGCTGGTTGGGTAATGGCCTGAAATGTAAGTTAAGAGTCGTTGAAAATGCCAACTATAATCACAGCCTAATGTATAAGTTGCCGGTTAATCCTTCACCGAACCTCAACACTCCTGAGAGTATTCTATTATATCCGACAACCTGCCTTTTTGAAGGGGTTTCACTAAACCATGGACGTGGTACTGATTTTCCATTCACCGTTGTAGGTGCGCCAATGTTCAAGGGAATCTATGAATTCAGTTATACGCCGGTTTCTATGCCTGGACGTGCAGAAAATCCATTGTATCAGGACCAGGTTTGCTATGGTCTGGACTTGCGTGGGACAGATTTCGAGGAGTTGGTCAAATCCAAGAAGATTAATCTGAAATGGATGATTGAGCTTTATGCTAAAAGCCCAGATAAACCTGCCTTTTTTGAAAGGTTTCATCCACAGATCGGTAATATCGACTATCTCGTTGGGGTGTCAGTTTTTAAGGATCAGATCCGTGCCGGTATGACGGAAGACCAGATCCGTAAAACTTGGGAGCCCGGTATTGAGAAATATAAGAAGATGCGCAAAAAGTACTTGTTGTATAAGGAATAGGGATCTTTTTTAGATCCTAAAAACAACAGCGCTTTCCTCGTAATCCTCTTGAGTAGCCGGGAAAGGATCGTTTTGGATACTCTCTACAGTCCCGATTTTAATGCCTGCTATTGAGCTATCTTCTGTAGCCTTCGTTAGAAAGAAGTGGTATTCCAGTTCTAGATAGCCCAAGTCAAGTGCTCTGAACCCTTCCTTTGCCAGGTCGTATCCTAATACCGCCGAGGTTGGTCCTAGGGCGAGAATGATTAATTTATTGGATCCGTATTTTTTTGCTGCCGATAAGATTTCATTATAATGCTTAAAGCTGTTGCTATTCGGGCATTCAATCCTTTCTATGCTTTTAGCATTGTCATAAAAGCCTTGTCCCTTGCCTAGATTGCTGCCTTTGCCCTCGATTATTAATAAATCCTGATCTTCCCAAAGTCTTTTCCAATGCGTTATCCTTTTTTCAATGTCCTCTTGATCCTTGTTTCTGTCATCAAGATAGAACCTACTGATCTGCGCATTGAGGTAAGTGTAATCCTTCCTCAGAAACGATGATATTTTGTAGAATAACTCGTGTAAATAATGTTGCCAAAACCCTATTGAAGAATCTGTCAACTTGTTGTTATCTAGGTCTACTAAGGTTCGAGGAACTGCAATTTTTAAATTGTATTGATCGGTCCTTCTATCCTTCAGAATTTCCAGCAACCTCTTTTTGAGATTAGGGTCTGCTTCCTGATGTTTTAATGAGACGTTCCTTGGACACAGGAACTCTCCATTCAGCATCAAGGTAAATTCTCCATCCCCAAATCTGGATAATGAACATTTGGAATCAATCAAATAGTCAAGGCTTTCATCAAAGGTCAGTACCTGCAGTTTGTTGTTCTGAAGTTCTTTGCTGGACCTGGAAACATTGAGTTTCCAATCTATCTTGTTCAATAGCTTATGAAGGATGTTCATTTAATAATTAGTTTGGTTACTGTGATGCTGTAAATGTACTATAAAACATTCAGGATTAGGGATAAGTACGCCCAAACTATTGTATTTGTAAATGGATATCTAATCTTTTGTTTATATGTCGAACATGGCGATTCTAATACTTTGCATGAAAATATAGGACTGGGAAAGTTTATTAAATTATTATATCCACAAGGGATTATCCTGTATATTGCAGGCAAATCATTCCTAAAACCAAAATGAAAAAAGTTGTTATTCCTATTCTGTTTGCATGTTTATTGTTTTCTGGCTGTAAGAGCAATTTATCCCAAAAGGGAAATGCTGATTGGAAACCCTTGTTTAATGGGAAGGATATCGATGATTGGTTTGTCAAGATCCATCATCATGAGGTAGGTGAGAATTTTGGAAATACCTTTCGTGTGGAAGATGGTATCATCAAGATCAGGTATGATCAATACGGCGATTTCAACGATCAGTTTGGCCACCTGTATTATAAGACCCCGTTTTCCTATTATCACCTGAAATTTGAATATAAGTTTGCTGGTGAACTTCAACGTGGGGCACCGGAATATACCTTATTAAACTCTGGCATAATGTTCCATTCTCAAGATCCTCGTGGGATGCTAAAAGAACAGGATTGGCCTATTTCCGTCGAAATGCAATTACTTGCCGGACTTGGTGACGGCAAACCTAGACCGACGGGTAATATGTGTTCTCCAGGGACCAATGTGGTTTACCAAGGTAAGATTGCCGAATCACACTGTTTGAATTCGACGTCTAAGACCTATGATAAACACCAGTGGGTCAAAGGAGAATTGATCGTTTATGGAGACTCACTGATCCAGCATATTATTGAAGGCGATACTGTGCTGCAATATTCTAAACCGCAGATCGGGGGTGGTACTGCAAATGGTTATGATCCGAAAATTAAGATTGACGGCAAACTATTGAGCAGTGGTTTTATTGCTTTGCAGAGTGAAGGACAGCCGGTAGATTTCAGGAATATTTATATCAAAGATCTTTCGAAGCCCTTTTAATAGCATAGAGCGGAATGCCCACGAGGCATAATACTACGGTTGCAATGGCAGCTACCATAAGTCAGCTTTACTGGAGATAAAGACTAAGGCAAAGAGCAATAGTGCGATTAAAAACAGGGAAAATGCGAACACTTTAAGGCCAAATAGATTCTGTTTTTTTATTATTTTGTTGAGTGAGATGACCCCTGCGGCTGCTCTTGACCCATATTTGGCCGCAGAGGCTGCATCTCTTAATACGCTTATACTTTCTGCATCGTTTGGATTTACATCATCGATGCTATTATTGGGAACAGAACTTACAATAATAAAGGGATATTGATTGAGCGACTGGTCTTATTGTTTGTTCCAACCACCTGCACCTTTACGGAACCAATGGGCCCTTGGGTAACAGTATGTAGGATGGCCTCCCTTATTTTTGTTTTTTTGTCCTTGCAAATCGTTAATGGAAATCAGCAACGAGAAAATGGTTAATAATAATTGTTAGGACTCTGTTCACTTGATTCTTTTTTATTCGGTAGGAGATTTGGGTTGATTCTTTAATTAACCGGGTCTGATGATTATCTCCTTTATAACCTATTTCTTTGCCTTTATTATTATGAATGTTTCCTAATATTATGGGTCAGCTCTGCATTGGTTACATTCAAATATAGAAGCACTATTTTATTCTTGCAAATTTATTTTTTAATTAATAGTAATTTTTACCGCTAAATATATCAACAAAGTAAAAAACGTAATGAAAACATTTAAATTAAGCCTGTTAGGATAAATTAAATTTTCTTATTGCGTTAAATGAATGACTTGTGGTTTATTTAGTGTTTTAAGGCGTTATTTTGAACTAGGCGGATTTAGGATTGTTTATCTGTCTTGCTTTGGTATAATGATATTAAATACTATTTTTAATCTAAACCGTAATGTAACCTATGGGAGAAACAAATTCAAGTACTCTAGCCTTAAGTAACATATGTAGACATCGATATCGATGTCTACTCCAAAGATCTTAGAATTTCCGAACACCTAACACTTTCTAAATGCTATATGGTCTTCAATAACTGCATTCCAAAACCCGGTAGGTCAGGCGGAATTAATTTTCCATCTTTTACCGCGTAGGCTGTGAGGTCCATATCGTCTGAACTGCTTGTTACTCCTTCAATAGTGACGGTATTTCCCAGGCCACCAGCCAAATGCGCCGTATAATTCGTTTTCAGTAATGAGCCCCAAGCATGCGGAGAGGCGAGGGTGCCGGTCTTGACCAGTTCAGGCATCATCCTTCTCCAATTAGTAAAGCCCAGACCTTCGATATCAGTTAATTGCACGTCCAAGAGCTTCTGTTCAAAGAGTTTCTTGAGGAACACTTGGTCTGGATCCGCTTCACCATCGGCCAACAAAGTGTCCAACTTTTCCTGTTGGACAAATTCCCGAAGCTTTTTATAGTCTTCTACTGTTTCATGGAAAGGCTCTTCAATCCAGAAAAGCTTAATCCCAGCAATCCCTTTTAAATATTGGATAAACTCATCACTTGTAAATCCATTGTTTCCATCCACCAAGATCTCACAATCTGGAAATGCAGTAGCAACGGCCTTTGTAACTTCAATATCCCTTTGCATACCATCGGCTTTCGGCATCCATTTATGACCACGACCTATTTTTAATTTAAACTGTCTGTAACCCACTCCGTAATCAAATCGGCACTCCTCCAGAATTTTATCAATTCCGGCGGGCTGATCCTTAGGTTCTAGATCGTCAAAATAGATCATGCCGCTATAATACTTGGTAATAAAGGGGTCCTTTTTGCCTAATAGAGCATATACTGGCTTTTGAAGGATGACACCTGCCAAATCATGTAAGGCCATGTCAAAAACGATATGTTTTTCAGAAAGTGTCCCAGCTTTTGGGGTAAAGAGATCCGATATTTTTTTACCAACTAACTCAGGGATCAACTGTTCGGCATCTTTTTTTGATCCTCGGAGGGACGCCCAACCCATTGCACCTTGATCCGTTCTTAAACAACAGATGTCCAGCTCAGGTCCATGGCCATGAAGGTCTAGCCTGGCATTTTTTCCAACCAGTCTAGGATAGTTTAGTTTTACTTTTGAAAATACTATACTATCTATTTTATGTTCGGCAAGTTCCCTTTCGTCTGCTGCCAATTCGAATAGATCCGCCAAAGGACTACCATATCCATTGGAATTTAAGAGTAGGGAAGAGGCAAAGCCAATACCTAAGGAGTTGATAAAGGTTCTTCTTTTCATAGGTTTTTGTGGTAAGTTGATTATACAAAATTACAACAAAAAACATTTCCTTATGTTTGGTTATTAGTGATTTAGGTTAGGTCTTTTGCTCTGCAATTCCTCCAGTAGCTCATCCAAGTTTCCTAGACTGGCAGACATACCTGCCAAACTAAATCGACCTCAGCATCTGGTTTCATAAGTATTTTGAATAATTTCTTTTATCTATTTTTCTAAATTTGACTCCATGAATGATCTTTTGCTTGATATCCGGCAAACCCTAATGGACAATGTCGATAAAACCACTTCTGACTCCATGGCTCGTTTTTTTAAAGAAGGAGAAGGTGCAACGCGCTATGGCGTGCCCATTGAAATTGTTCGAAAGATAGGCAAGGAGGTTTATCAGGATATCAAAAAGAAGCCAAAACAGGAGATCTTTACCTTATGTGATGAACTTTGGAAATCCAAGATCTTTGAAGAAGCCTATATTGCATGTATCATCACTAAATCCATTCGTAAACATTATGAGGCGGAAGACATGAAGGTCTATGAAAACTGGGTCAATCTATATGTCAACAATTGGTCGGATTGTGATACGCTTTGCTGTACGACCATTGGCTATAATCTGATTCAATTTCCAGAAAATGTAAAAATGCTGAAGACCTGGGCAAAGTCCAAAAATCGCTGGACCAAGCGTGCCGCAGCGGTTAGTTTAGTGGTTCCTGGTAAGAGAGGCTATTACTTGGCTGATGTTTTTCAGATTGCTGATATCCTCATGATGGATCCTGATGATATGGTGCAGAAAGGCTATGGCTGGATGTTGAAAGAAACCAGCAAAGCCTATGAAAAAGAGGTTTTCGACTATGTAATGAGGCACAAGGCAAGGATGCCAAGGACTGCCCTGCGCTATGCCATTGAGAAAATGCCGGATGACCTTAAGGCTGCGGCCATGAAAAAAGACTAATTCTTTACCGGTTGCTGCAATGAAAATGGTCTTGCCTCTTTACTGGTTCCTCGGCTTTTATTTGGAGTACCGCTCATCTCAAAGACCATTTCACCGCCTTTATTGATGTCATCAAAAGTAATATAGTTCCTGTCCAAGGGTTTGCCGTTCAGTTCGGCCGATTGAATATAGACATTCTCTGGATTGTTGTTCTTTGCCTGGATAACAAAAGTTTTTCCATTCTCTAAACTGATAGTTGCCTTTTCAAATACGGGGCTCCCGATCACATATTGGTCCGTTCCTGGGCATACACTATAGATTCCTAAGGCACTAAGGACATACCATGATGACATCTGTCCTTGATCTTCATCGCCTGGATAGCCTTTTTCCGTGGCATTGTACAATTGCTTGCAAACCATACGCACCTGTTTTTGTGCTTTCCAGGGCTCTCCACTAAAGTTGTAAAGGTAAGGGACATGCTGGGTAGGTTGGTTGCCATGTGCATATTGCCCCATCTTGGCCAATAGCATTTCTCGCATTTCATGGATCTCCTGCTTATAGCTGCCGTATTTTATGCTTTGATCCATCGTGAAAAAGGAATCCAATTTGGCATTAAATCTCTCTTCGCCACCTATCATGCCGATTAAATCCTCAATATTGTGCAAGACCGACCAGGTATATTGCCAAGCATTTGCCTCTGTAAATGGACCTCCCCATTCAACAGGATCAAAATCTGGCCTCCATTCCCCATTCGCTAATCTCCCTCTGACAAAATTGACCTGAGGATCAAATACATTTCGATAATTGTACATCTGTCTTCCAAACACATTTTCGAAAAAGGTGTTACCGGTCAACTTCGCCAATTGATAGGCACAAAAATCATCGTATGCATATTCCAATGTTTTTGCAGTGCTCTCATGGATGTCACCGTAAGGAATATATCCTAGGGTATAATACTCTTTCCAGCCTTCTCTTCCGTTTGATCCTCCATAAAATCCTTTGTTGGTGGTTTCATGGTAATAGGCTCTCAGAGCTGAATCAGGATCAAAGGTCCGGATTCCTTTCACCCAGGCGTCGGTCAGTAAAGAGATGGCATGGTTTCCAATCATGACACCGGACATGCCCGGATTGGACCAAGTCGGGTAAAAACCTGCTTGCTGCTGGGCATCCAATAAAGATTGCATATACCTTCCTTGCATTTGCTGATGTAGAATGTTGCTCAATGGAAATTGAGCCCTAAAGGTATCCCAAAATCCATTGTCCGTATACATGTATCCAGTGTGGATTTTGCCGTCATAAGGACTGTAATAAAAGGGATCGCCCTTGGCATCTATTTCATAGAACTTCCTGGAGAATAAGTTTGCCCGAAACAGGCAGGAATAGAATGTGGCCTTGTCCTCCTCGGAACCACCTTCCACCAAAACCCGATTCAAAAGCTCATTCCAAATCTCAAATCCCTTTTTCTTGGTTACCTCTAAATTTTTATGGTCAGCTAATTCCTGTGTTAAATTGAGTTCTGCCTGGTCCGGACTGATATAAGAAGACGCCATCTTGACTTCTACCTTGGAACCCGGCTTAAACTCCAAAAACGCTCCTACGCCTTTACCTAGGTCCTGCTTATTATTGGCTTTAATCGTCCCTTTCTCGTTTTCCCAAGTGCCGTAAGATTTAAAATCTTGATTGAACTCAAGGACAAAATAACTCTTAAAGTTTTCCGGTACTATCCTTCCATTGTTTACATAGCCAATTATTTTCCTTTCTTCTGGTATGATCTTGATTTCACAGTCTTTGGTATAACCATCAAACACCAAGTTTGCTTTTCCATTTTTTGGAAAACTGAAGCGCATGTGTGCCCCCCGTTCCACCGGACTGATTTCTGTCTGTATGCCGTTGTCAAATTTTACAGAATAGTAATGAGGTTTGGCTACCTCATTTGCATGTGAAAATTTTAACGCACGCTGATCTTCATTGACGGTCAATTCCCCAATTCCCGGCATCAATGAAAACACCGCATAGTCATTCATCCAGGGTGAACATTGATGCACCTGCAGGAAGCCCCTGATTTTATCTGCTTGGTACTGATACTTCCAGCCATCGCCATTTTTTCCGGTCTGCGCAGAAAAGAAATGTACCGCAAAGGGTAGTCCTATGGTCGGGTAAGTGTTTCCATAAGAAAGGGCATATTCTGAATGTGTCCCTTGTAAGGTATTGACGTATTTTACTAAATCTGGTTTTTGAGCCAAGAGATAGGCTGCATGGAATAGAAAAGTCAGGAGCGATACAAAAGATTTAAGCTGCATGGGATTTATAATTGGTGATTTTTGATGATTAAAAATAATCATTTTTGGAATGGGAATGTTGATGGGAATGAAATAATGTTGGGGCACTAGTTTTCCATCACAAATAAGGGTTATGAGGAATATCTGTTAATTTATACCCATCTTTCTTTAATGCTCTTCTCAACTCGGGGGAAGGAGCGGTTTTAAAAACTGCGATACAAAGGGTTTGGCTAGGAGCCAAGCCAAACTTGGTCAACATATCCCGGAAAATCTTTTTTATTTGGATAGCCATAAATTTATGATTTGTATTCTTAGCTTGTATTTTTTCGCAGCCAAGAAACCAAAAATTAGGATTTAACTGTTTTACAGCAATACATGGGAGGTTGAGTGCTGCTGCATATTTTTCAAATTCTCGCTCAGAAACTTTATAGACATAATTGCCAACAGGTTCGTATGAAAATCGGTTTTTCCATATTTTATTGATCATGCCTGGGCTTAATTTTTCCAATATATTCGTGATGAATAATAATGGTGACATTCTAGAAATAGGATCTTGGGGCTCAATTACAATAAAACCATGGTTGGCTACCCTGATCATTTCGTACAAGGCAGCATATGGTCTTGGGAAATGATGATAACTTTCCTTGCAAAGGATATAATCCACGCTATTATCTTCCATCAATATACTTTCTGCATTCTCTGATTTATATTCTGTAATCAAACCAAGCTTTTTAGATATTTCCAATAAGTCAGTCGAAAGGTCTGTCGCAATCACTTGCTTCACTCCGCTATTCAGCAAGAAAGCGGCGTCATGTCCATATGCGTCGCCTAAAGTCATCCAAATTTTTTCCTTATCAATAAGAAGGGGTGTTAGGCTGTCAAAAAATATAGACTGTAACCAATGATTAATACTACCACTGTATTTGATAAACCTGTTCAATACTTCGTGTTTCTTTTCCGGAGATGGAAAGGTGTTTTTGTACCAGTCCGCATGTTTGTTATAGCTGTCCTGATGAAATGGGGATACTGGCATATTGCAACTAGATTTGTATTCTAAAGTAAATAAAATTTAGTAAAAAGCAATACCTTTGTTCTGAGTATCTTCTGAAGAATTAAAATTTAATTTAAGAGTTGTTCTTTGGCTGTGTGTCTAAAGGCTTAGATGAGAGTTTTTAATGGTTAACATTCTTTAATCTAAAACTCAACCAATACCTCATACGACTTCATCAAGGAGTCCTTAGGACTATCGATATAAAAAGTCAGCCTGACCTTATCGTTATCCAGCAAATCAATCACCGAAAAACCTTGTTTATTATAGCCATATTTCAAGGGTTCCCTTTGATGGATATCCGATTGTTTCGACCCAGAACCACTGACCACCTGTCGAATTTTGTCCTGTTCGATATATTGTAGACCATGGTCATGACCTGCGACAAACAGCACTTTTGGATGTTCCGCAGTGGCATCTGTCACCCTTTTGATCAAATCTTGATAGATAGGGTGTTTGAGGTCTTCTGCAAATTTGACTACATGCGTCCGTAATAAGGGGTACAGAGAGCCAATACCGGGTAAAGGGATATAGAGAGAGGACTTCACATCAGTTAACGGGAAGATATGGTCTTTCCAATTATATATTAAGCTATGGTCACCAAAGGATACCATGGGGTGATGCGAAATCATGAGGACCGTTTTGTTCCTGTTCTCCTTTAATATCTTCTTGATATCGGCAATGAACTGATCTTTTTCCGCTGTTACATCACGGTTATGATGAGGAAAGAGCCAGAATTCACTGTCATATAAAACGGCTATGGTTTTGGGATTTAGCGTAAGTACCGTTGGACCGATTTTTCCAGCTTCCGGTAAGTATTTTAGACCAGGGTCGCCATAATTATTCAGAAAATCAGCTTGGGCCTTAATTTTTTCCAGACCTTCTTTTCCAGATCTATCCCAATCATGGTTTCCAGCTAAGAAATAAACGGGAACCTGAAGTTCCCTAAAGCCTTCAAATTGTGATTTTAGGATTTCCTGTGTTTCTTCTTTTTTCTTGCCGCTGAGGGCCATCCCTGTAGGGTAGATATTGTCCCCAATAAAAAAGGCCTTGGTCTTGGTTGGGATTTGAAGTCCATTGGCATTCTTGATCAGAAAACTCTGTTTGTTGTTGATTTCTCCGGCATCCCCAAAAATGATCAATCGTTGCTCAACTTGCTGGGCGATAGCAAATTGGATAAAGAACAGAAAGACAATAAAAAGTATTTTTCTCATGATTATTTCATGTTGATCTGATAAATAAATGCATTGTCTGCTTTTCCTTTTTCGCTGCTGATAAACATTTGATCTTGATTGTTGAAGCTGATGCCTTCAGGTTGTTCAAACTGTTTCTTTTTAAAGTGATGAACTTCCTTGGCTTGGAAGCTCTCATCGAAGATCAGTATAAGTCGGTCAACCGAGGAGAGGAGAAACCACTCATCCGAAGAGTTTCGCTTGCTTAAACCTGAAGGTTTCAGGGAGTCTTTTATTTTAGGGTCAATGTTCGCAATGCTGTTCAGGTCGATGTTAAACTGTTTATTAAGGCTTAGGTCACCTTGGTCCAGAACGTTTAGCACATATCCTGTTAGCCTTGCGTTTCCTTTATCGGCTTTGCAGGATTTGCAGAAAACAATAAGACTGTTGTTCTTCTGGTCATAAGCCATGGACTCATATTCCCCTTTTTCTAACTGACCTCTGAAAGTACTGACCTTTCCTTGGTCAACATCCATGCTGACTGGGAAACTATGGATATCGCCATTGCTTTCCAGCACATAGAAATAATTTCCATCCGTCGTGATTTCCTCGTAATCGCCTGCGGGACCGAATTCAAATTGGGAACTGATGTTGCCGTTTTTGAGGTCGTAGGTGAAGACAATTCCTTCTTCATCTTGCAGCACATAAGCAATGTCTTGGCTGTTTGGAAGAAATGTCAAGCCTGATATTTCATTTAATTCTGTGGGTAGGGTATAGGTCTTTTTTGCATAGAGCTCTGCTGAACTGGATTCTGATTGTTCTTCTTTATTATCTGTGTTCTGTCCTGTTTGGTTCTGGCAGGAAATAAAGGTAGAAAGCAATAGCAAAAATGGTAATATTTTATATATCATTGTTATTTCAAGTGAATTTTGATCATTTCAGCAAATTAAGCTACGGAAAATTTCAAAAAGCTGGATAATCTATTGGTAATATTTATTCGAATTTGGAAAACACTTCTGGACGTAGATTAGATATTATATTGACCTCATTCGAGACATATTCCGAATTTTCCGAACGTGTCTCGAATATGGGTAAACTAATATTCAAGAGATCTTCTGAAAATTATGGTTGTAGACAGCCGGAATATGGCTCTCAATAGAGAAGATTTTAACCATATAGGAACAAAAAAGGACTGCCTCATGAGGCAGTCCAACTATTTTGAGAGATGTATTGATTTTGTTCTGATCTCTTATTTATCAATCTTAATGAAGTTTCCATCCAGATCGAAATCAAGGTCCGTACCATCTGTCAATTCGATTTCATAGCCATCATCTTCAATTTCGATGCTGTTTACACCTAAGTTGGGGTAATTTAGGGTCACATAAGCAAGGATCTTTGCAGGAACAAATTCATTTGGGATGGTTCCATCGTCTTTTACGGCTTCAATTTCTACCCAATTGCCATCTTTGTCAAATTCTACTTTGATTCCATTGTCCAGAATAACTTCGAATTCTTTCTTGGTTTGGTTATCATTCACCTTGGATAGTTTTACGATGCTAGCACCTTTGAACCTGGCTGACAAAAAAGTGTTTGCTTTGCTCGGTAATACTACTTCATTTACATTGTCATCTTTGCTACAAGAAACTGCAAATACTGCAATGGCCAATAGGAACGATAATCCCAATAATAACTTTTTCATAGATCTTTTTTTTGTTATCAATAATTGTTTTTAATGATTGATCCCGCATGTGTTATTGTCATACAGAATCAACCTAGGCTATCGATATCAATGCCAGTGCTCAAGACCTTACCACTTATCGATATTTAATCATTAAACTATTTTTTAGAAAGTTGTTAAAACATTGAATTATAGCGGTTATGCGTTTAACAAATAATTTAATCCACTATTATTGTAGTGTTAAATTAATGTTACACCACTCCTAAAAGGCTGTCCTTATTAATATTCAAATTGTATCATTTTGAATACAATCGGACGGTTGGCAGGTCAAAAATGCTGTTTTTGAGCGATAGGGGCCCTTTTTGGAGATTTAGCCTATTGCTTTTTCCTTTTAGCAAAGAGAGGCTGCCTTTCAGGGACAGCCTCTCTTTTTTAGCTTATGTGCTTCATGTTATTTTTCCCACCATACTTTGGTATGGAAGGTATCACCGCCCATTTGCTGAACAGCTTTTGCATAGTTGTCCGGATTAAATCGGCGGACTTCATTTTTATACATAAAGCGGGTTGGCATGACAGCATCATGCAACATAAATTCTGTTTTTGGCAGTTTTGGGAATCCAGTTCTGCGGTATTCAAACCATTGTTGATAATCGACCATAAACAGGGAAAGGTATTTTTGGAGCATAATCCTTTCGAGCGTACCATTGAATGCTGCCGCTGGATTGTCGAAATAATTTGCCGGCATCACACCGCCATACTGCTCGATAGAAGCTTTCACCCCTTTTTCATAAGCTGCTTTCGCCTCTGCGGTCAACCCCAAGGCATTATAGGTTTCTGCTTTGATGAATTCTACTTCGGCATAGGTCATGATCAATTCCTTGATCGGGGTGCCAACCACTTCCGGATACATCAAATCGCCATTTGGTGTACTTGGGCTATAGCTGATGCCTGAAAGATCGCCAGAGTGACCGGCAGGGATACCTTTATATCCGATAGGGACAATTTTACCGTCAACCAATTCCGTTGCTTGGGTCATGATAAACGGTCTTCTAGGATCTTCTAAGCTGTTCAAGTTATCAACAAAGAAAGAAGCCATCGCAGTAAAGTTTACATAATCTTGGCGTCTACCCCATGCATAGTCGTAAGGTGAAAGACCGGTGATACTCAAAATCGCTGCATCATCATTGGAAGTGAAGATAGGGTATTTTTCGGGATCATCTAAAATGGTCTTGATCTTAGCATATACATTCGAACGTTTTGAGGTTCTTAAGATATAGCGCAATAACATGGAGTTGTTGAATTTACGCCACTTATCTTTTTTGTTATTGTACAACAGGTCGTTCCCATTCATTTCTGAAGGGTCGGTATACTGTAGATTGGCTTTTTCTAGGGCAGCAATCATGTCCGTGTAGATCTTTTCCTGTGTGTCAAAAACAGGTTGATCCACACCATCTTCCGCTTTCATGGCCTCAGAAAGAGGGACATCACCAAAACTATCGGTCAAGATGCCTGCGATATAGGCTTTCAATGTAGTTGCAACTGCCTCGTATACCGGAAGCTTGGTGTTTCCATTGATGGCTGCACTTTCCATTTCACGGATATTCCTTAGGTACCTGTAGCAATTGTTCCAAGTTCCATCACCAGATTGTTCCGTAAAATAATAGCGGTGGATACCATTGGCAGCGCTGGGATTTGCAAGGCCATCCTGCATGATTTCCCAAGTGAAGTCATTGCTTCGAACGGTAAAATAAGTGGCCATTCCATATACTGTTGGAGTTACCAAGGTGCCGGGAGCAACAAATTCCAATTTATTGGGATTATTGTTGGTCTCGTCAAAGTCTTTCGTACATCCTGTCAATCCTGCAGAAAGAACAAGAGCGATAAGGATATTTTTATAGTTGATTTTCATTGTTTTTCAGCTTAGAAGTTTACTTTCAAATTCATTCCAAAGGTTCTAGTACTTGGCATTTGGCCCATCTCTACACCTGGCATAATGGTGGCACCATTTAATGCTGCGGTTTCTGGATCGTACATTGGGAAGTCGGTGATCATGAAAAGATCACGTCCAAAGAATGCGATAGAAGCATTGTTCATTTTCCATTTTGAAACCAAAGATTTCGGCAAGGCATATTCAAACCTCACTTCACGAAGCTTTAGGTAAGAAGCATCGAAGCTATTGGTTTCTACGTTTGCTCTTCTGTAGTAATCACCATAATAAGTGTTGATTGCTACTTCTTTGGTATTGGGACTGAAAGAACCATCTGCATTTTGGATTACCCCATCACCTACGATCTTTCCGGTTTCACGGCCTCGAAGGGTGTGCTCCAACTTACCTTGTTCAGACATTTTGTGGTGTGTCTGTGAATAAACGATACCACCATACTGCCCATCGATCAATGCACTTAAGGTAAAGTTCTTGTATCTGATTTCATTGTGGAATCCACCTCTCCAATCGGCATAGGCATTTCCAATTTTCACTTTATCAGCAGGGCGAACCGGCAAGCCTGTTTTTGCGTCATAGATTACCTGACCTTGATCGTTGCGTACCAATCCGTAACCCCAAAGGTCACCTGTAGAACCACCGACTGTCGCGATGATTTCCGCTGCACCCGATCCGCTCGATGCAATGACTTGTTGCGGTGTTTCCACACCTTCACTTAACTCTAGGATCTCATTGTTGTTCTTTGCCCAGTTTGCCGTAACGTTCCATTGGAAGTTTTCGTTTCTCACTGGCGTTCCGGTCAAGCTGACTTCCCAGCCTTTGTTCTGGATCAGACCACCATTGATAACTTCAGAGCTGAAGCCTGTAGTGACGTCACGCGGAACAATGAGGATTTGGTTTCTGGAGCGGTTGAAATAATAGTTAACATCGGCAGTCAAGCGATTGTTAAAGAAGGCAACATTCACCCCCGCTTCTGTAGAGGTTGAAATCTCTGGTTTAAGGTCTGCATTATGCAAAAGGGAAGGAGCTTCTGCAGAACCAGGGAAAATGGAATTGTTGAAATACTTTATCGTCTGGTATGGATCGGCGTCATTACCAACCTGGGCCCAAGATAGGCGAAGTTTGGCAAAGGAGATCTGGCTTGGCATTTCCATCATCTCACTCAGTACAAAACTACTGCTCACTGATGGGTAGAAGTAAGAACGGCTGCTGTTTGGCAGGGTAGAAGACCAGTCATTTCTAGCTGTCACATCGACAAAGATCATGTCTCGCCAGCCTAGGTTTACCATTCCGAACACACTCTGGATCTCTTTCTGCGTCGCTGTATTTTCAGCAACAGGAGTCGTCAAGGCATTCGCTAATTTGTACACCCCGGGGGAAGTCAATCCTCTGGCCACACCTATATCTTCCTTGATGTCACGTTTCATGATGTTACCACCAAGGGATGCACGGATATTGAAATCTTCATTGATCTGATCATTATATGAAAGCAATGCGTCGGTATTGGATTCCATGTAGAACAGATCCTGTTGTTTATAAAATCCTTTCGGAAAATTGGCGGTATCCCATGGACGACGCTGTTCCCTGATATCCGAACGCATGGAAAGACCCGAACGGAGCATGATTTCCCATTTTGGGTTGAAGGTATAAACCCCCTGTAACATACCATCGATTCCATGGCTCTTTAAGCTATTTGTCATTTCATAGGCAATGACAAATGGATTTTCTATATAGGAGCTGAATGGATGGATCTGTTCGATATCCTCTCTGTCCTTTTTCCACATAGGTCTGTACCAATCTAGGCTGATGCTAGGATTTTGGAAAATCATGAAATAGCCAATGGATTGGTTGTTATAACCTGTTCCTGGAAGGTTATCACTGCCTTTGTTTGTATAATTGGCTTTCATGTTGATCTTCAGCTTATCACTTAGTTTTGCAGCTGAATTGATAGAGGCCACCAATCTCTCAAAACCGGTATTAGGCATGATCCATGAGTTTTTGGTATGGGTCAATGAAGCTCTTGTGGTGAAGTTTTCATTTCCGCCATCGAATGAAACACTGTTCATGTAGGTTTCTCCGACGTTGAAGAAATCTTTTACACCGCCTTTATATGGAACCCATGGCGTTCTGCTGGTGCCGCCCATTTCGGTGCTTGGGTCATATTGAAAATATTCCTGACCGTCGAATTTTGGTCCGAAGGCACTGGAGGTTGATCCCGTGTTCTTTCCGTCTTCTGTCAATCCGTATGAATAGTATTGTTCACCTGCAGCATTACGCTCCAAGTTTCCTTGTCCATATTCATATTGGAATGCAGGCCATTTCAGGACTGATTGGAAGCTGGTATTGGAGTTAATGGAAATACCGATTCCTTTTTTGCTATTTCTTCCTGATTTGGTGGTTATGATCAATGCCCCGTTACCGGCACGGCTACCGTACAATGCGGTAGCGGCAGCACCCTTCAATACCGAGATGGATTCGATGTCATCGGGGTTGATATCGCCCAGGCCATTTCCAAAGTCGATAGGAATATCTTTATCTGCGCCACTGGAGCCTGCGCCGTAAGCATCTGTTACACCCGAACTGAAGCGGCCAGTCACCATCGGTATACCATCCACCACGATCAAGGCTTCGTTTTTGCCCGGATCTAAGGAACGGTCTCCTCTTAAATTAATTCTTGCAGTATTTAAAGGGCCTGAACTCGCTTGTGTGATGTTCAATCCGGCAACCTTTCCTTTCATTGCGTCTACCCAGTTGCTTGGGGTAGCTTCGGTCATTTGCTCAGCAGTTACCTTACTGACTGCATAACCCAAGGATTTTTCCTCTCTCTTTATCCCTAAAGCAGTTACTACCACTTCTTGGATGGATTCATCAGAAGGAGTCATGTTGATTCGAACTGATTTTGAATCGCTGTTCCATTGTTGGCTATGCGTCTGGAAACCTAAGCTTTGGAAGCTGACCGGTTTTCCTGCATCCACCTGAATGGAAAATTCTCCATTTTGATTACTGGTTCCTATTGCTTTCCCATCAGCAATAATGGTTACACCACTGATCGCTGTATTGCTGCTCTGATCATAGATGATACCTGAAACTGAAATTTTCTGTTGTTTGTTCCATTCAGCTGTTGTTGCTGTTGAATGGAAGGAATAGGACATTGCTGGTGAAAAACCAAGTCCGAGTAGGAGTAAGAAAGTACATGAGGTTCGTTTAGAACTTCGATGAAAAGGAGTAAATACTTTTTTCATATTTTTTTCGATGTTAGATGTCGAGGAATCATGGGTTCTTCCTCGGATGGTCAAAATTAATTAGGCTATGTTAACGTAATGTTACGCCATGGTTAACAATTAATAAATCAATAACTGTGAAAAATGTTTTTTATTCCAATTCATTTAATTTTTAGGGGTATTGGGGAAGTAGTTTTACGCTGATATAAAATAAATGTTAAAGGGAATTGCTGTTTATTTGAATGCCGGGAGCAATAACGGACAATAAAATGAAGGCTATTTTACTGTTTATCGCCTGTTAAGCGAAAGGAGATATACATGCTGTTTTTGATGGGACTATCAAAGACAGCAATTGTTGGACAAGAATGATTGGTTCTCGCTAAGGGATGTGTCTTTTAGAAAATGCAATAGGGAAAATAAAGAGGGGAGGTTCAAAACAACGGAGCTGATCAGGATAGGACTTGATCAGCTCCATTGTTTAATTACAATAATCGCGCTACTATCTTATTATAGATTCTTTTTAGAATCGGTTTTTTCCTTTTAGATTCATCATAATTATCCCAAGCCATAGAGTCTTCGCTTGAATTTTTTCTTTTGACGAAGATTGAATTGTGGCCATCTTTGAAAGCGACAGCTTCAGCCTCAGGTCTTCCATAAGAATAAAAATATAAAGCCAATGATTTCCGGCTCATGTGCTCAGGGCAATTCAAAGGATTTGGTAGGCCATGGTAAGATACCGAAGTGGTAGAAAACATGGCAATGGAATTGAAATTCGGAGCAAACTTATCCACACAACCGTTCATCTCTTCATCCCAAAGTTCAAAATGACCCCCATATTCATCTTTCCAATCTTTATTTAAGTAAACAATTAAGTTTACACGACGGTCAAGACCATTGATAGGGTGCTTGTTGAAATCGGCATGTACCTTTAACAAACCACCACGCTTGGTTTCATGAAGACCCGCTCCAGAGAAATAAGGGTCTCCAAATAGGGTTTCATCAATACTGGTTACTTCCTTAACAAAATTCAAAAAAGGTTCTGAATTCAAGAAATGCATCAACAGTTTGGTTTTGGGACCAAAAAGTTCTTCTCCGTTTCCTGCTAATTTTTTCTGTAATGGATCATTATAGACAATATTGTTGCCTTTGGAAAGGTCTGGGAATTCTTCTAATACCT
Organism: Sphingobacterium sp. LZ11T8; assembly: GCF_024261425.1. Taxonomy (NCBI): domain Bacteria; kingdom Pseudomonadati; phylum Bacteroidota; class Sphingobacteriia; order Sphingobacteriales; family Sphingobacteriaceae; genus Sphingobacterium; species Sphingobacterium sp. LZ11T8. Next base: position 1,076,001 of record NZ_JANBZY010000001.1, read on the forward strand.
CAGTTAAAAAATCTGGATTGAAGAAATTGTCAAATGAAATAGAAGGGAATGGGTTAGCATTCTTGTACTTGGCCTTATGCTTCCTAGCATAATCCATAAGATCTTGATTGTGGGAATTAAGATAAGGATTCATCGTAGTAATTGTAATAAAGGCGGTTAGCCAATTAAGTTAATAATGATTTGATAATGTAAAGTTCGATAATATTATTTCTTCCGATTGTGATATAGCTATACTAAACTTAGAAATGTCGATTTTTTACTACATCGGGCGCAGGATAAAATTAACCGAAGTTTAAATTTTGTCGGAAATCGTGAAATAGCTGACTTTTGGCTATAGTTGTCTATCGTTTAGGTAGTTTATTTTAAATAAAAACATTTGTTGTCACAAACTGTTATTACACAAATTATAAACTTTTAAAACATCAAATATGAAAGGAAATTGGATCATTAAGTTTCGTCCAATGGCAGTTTTAATGCTGTTGTTTGTGTCTCTTCAAACTTGGGCACAGGACAAAGGGTTAGATATCAATGTGGATATCGACAAAGGAGATGAAGGTATGTTTTCAAAGCCTTGGGTATGGGTAGTTGGAGGGGCTGTCTTTATTTTGCTATTGGTTGCCTTGTTGAGAGGTGGCGGAAAGAAATAAGCATAAACGGTAATAGACAAAGGCCTCCAAAGTTGGGGGCCTTTGTTTTTATGAATTAACTTATAAACAGTTCGTGATTTCCCATCCGAAAGATGAATTTACTTTTCTAGTCCTTTCCGTTGGGTTTTGTTCCATTGCATTTTCATGCTGTGATTGGTTGGTCCGTTCACCTATAGCCTGAAAATAGATCAAGGTTTTGGAACCCATGCGTTCTAGGCTGCTCTGAAAGTTAAAGGATTGTGCCTGCGATGCCGTCAAAAGAAATGAACCCATCAAAATAAAAACATTCAATCCTTTTCTGTGATTTATTTTTCTCATTGTATTTCTCCTCCATTGTACTCGCTAAACCAAAGATGAAGGAAAGATCCACGCCTATCAAATAAAGGGTTTGTGGAATTATATATAATGAGGAGCAATAGCGTTGAATTGCTGTTTAAATTATATAAATTGAATAGAAAGGGAAGCCAGAAGGCCGTTTGATGGCTTTTTTATTTTAATGCTGTAACCGATACGATCCTGACTCCATTGAAAGGAACGTCTTCATAAGGTTTTAATTTTATCCCTACCAAGGAGATTATTCCCTTATTGTCCGTTTCAAAGATGGCTTCGCTATCTTTGGTTGGAACCAACCAGGTGTCTTTTGCTTTTTGATAGATTTGGTCGATGGTCATCGCAAGATCCTTGGGGTCATATTTTCCTAAATTATTTTGATCCTCTTCCCAATCCATATTGGCAATAAAATCGGCTGTAAGCATCTCCTCGATTCGTGCATTGTCCATGTTGGTAGAAATCAACGCTTCTCGTATATTTTCTTTGGTCCAGCCTGACTCTGGCCGTTGGACCGCAAATAGATCCATTTTATATCCGCTCCTATTCGTTAATATTCCATTTTCTACTGTTAGAGTGATCCTAGAGGGTGGTGAGGAAAAAAATCGATAAGTTTCAATGACATAAGTATAGCTGTTATTGCTTTCAGACTTGAAGTTTTCCCATTTTTTTAGACTCTTTTTATAGGCTGATTCGTGGTCAATGGACAAGGAATCATCTTTGCTGCAGGAAAATAACAGCAACATCATAGAAATTAAGGTGAGTAGGTTTTTCATAATTACGTGTTTATTGGTCCGAGGATAATCTCGTTTTTAAGAAACGACTATTATTTTCATTCCGCTACGTTATTTGTTAAAATGTTTTGAATCTGGATTTTGTGATAATTTCATTAACTTAAATGAGCAAATGCTTATGAAAATCTGAATTGTCCTTCTAAAACCTATACCATGAGAATTACAACTATCTTTAATTTAAAAACATTCCTTATTTCCTTCTTGTTCATTTTTATTGCACAATATACTGTGCTTTCCAAACCATTTCCAACAGATTCTGCTAAAGTTAAGATCATATTTGATACGGATATGGGGCCGGATTATGATGATATCGGAGCCATTGCACTGTTACATGCTTTTGCCAATCAAGGCAAGGTAGAAATTTTGGCTACGGTTTCTTCCGATGCCCATAAGGACATTCCCGGGACCATCGAGGTTTACAACAGATATTTTAAACGTGGGGATATTCCCGTTGGACAGACTTATAGCCCCTTGGCTCCCAATTTTACGGCGGCAAACAATTGGAATGAACAGATCATCAAAAAGTTCGCTCCAGAGCTCTTGACTAAGAAGTATGAACCTTCAGTTTCGATTTATAGAAAGGTATTGGCAGAACAGCCGGATAATAGCGTCACGATAGTCACCGTTGGGTTTATAACGAATATCAGTGATCTTTTGCAGTCAAAAGCAGATAAATATTCCAATCTAAATGGGATGGAGTTGGTGAAGAAAAAAGTGAAGAATTGGGTGGCGATGGCAGGGGGCTTTCCGCAAGGCAAGGAGTTTAATGTCCACAAGGATGCTGAATCTGGGGTTTATGCCTTCGAGCATTTTCCAAAACCAATCTTGTTCTCAGGGTTTGAAATAGGGGACAAGATCAAAACGGGAGGCCTAATAGCAGGAAAAAAGCTGGAAAGCAGTCCTGTTTCTGTTGGTTATCAGATCAATTTAGCGAGCTATGCCAAGGAAGCGGTAAAGGCAAGGAGTTCATGGGATCAGACAGCTGTGCTTATTGCTGCTGAAAATCCTGAAAAGTACTTTTATGTAAGTGGACCTGGGACGATGAAGACTGAAAAGGATGGGGCAAATTATTGGGAACCATCGGTAGAAGGGAAGCACAAATTCATAATCCATAAACATCCGTATAAGAAGTTGGAGGAAGCTATCGATGAATTGATGTTGGAACAACCAAAATAAGCTTTGGCAAAACTATCCCCAATCCCATCATTTTGGGTGATTTTATGCTGAAAGCTGAGATAGTGAATTCAGCAAATTGGACTCTAGAGTATTGATCGAAGACTAATCTGAAGATCAAGCACCAGGCGATGGATTAATCTGAGAATCGGTCTGACAATAAATAGATAATAGAAAGTTTGATTGTAAGGATTTAACGAGCGCTAGTGTGATAACTCATTAATCTCTTTCGCGTAATACATAAGAGGATTTATGGCATTGATTGCACGAATACCTCTTGACCGGCAAGAAAAACAAAAATGACTTGACCCACCACGGTCTACGAACTCGAGAGTAGAGATATGCTTCTCCACAATGAGGACATAAGGGGTGAGATTGACTCATAGCAGTCGTTTTTAAACTAATAATTTTCATACAATAGTTTCAAATAGTTTTGTGAATTAATTAATTAAACATCATCCCAGAAAAGAATGGTTTAGGGTCTAGTACTCAAATAAACGGCCAAACCTTGTTTTTATTTTGTCTTCTATAGGGAGATAAAAATAAGATGTATCGACATGTTGGGTTAAACTCTTTGAATGCTAGTGGTTTAACCTGTCGAAAGTTACTTCTTTGATATTAATACCCTGTTAAGAAATCTGTAATGTTAAATTAATTGTTATTTGTTAAAATAAGTTTGGTTACAGAAAGTGTGTGGCGGAATAGTATTGAAAAACAAATGTTTAGCCAACTATTCCTAGCAATTGCAAATAGTTTTGTGTGATTTTGATAATACTTTTTAAAAATAACAAAAAACAATGAAATTTGTTCTGTTAACAATTAAAATAGATTAAAGATATATGAGAAAAATCCTAATAGTCCTTGTCATGTTGTTTTTAGGGGAGCAAGCTGGCTTTTCGCAAGAAAAGAGCAGGAAAGCAGATGGTTGGATTTTTGGTCCTTCCATCGGTTACCAATATCAGAGCGGTAACTTCTTGAAAGCGTCAGCTTGGGGGTTATTTGCGCCGAACCAATCTCAGTACATCAAGTTTGATGCTGGTGCCAACTTTACTTGGATGATGGATCAGTCTAATGTAATCCCTGAATTTGGCGTTACATATTACCTCAATAACGTTGCGGTTTGGCCATTCATCAAGGGGGAAATTACCCCGTATACCGCTACGGCTAAGGCAGGGATCAGCGTTTTTTCTATTCTAGAACTTTCAGCTGGCTATGGATTTGATATCAATACCAAAGAAAATTTTAAGCCAATCGATGGGTTTACCTTTGGCGTTGGCCTTAATATTCCCTTGAAATTCCACCTGTACTAAGGTTATTCCAACCATTCTTTAAAGTCGCTGACTCTTTCTCGGCTTACGATAAGTTCCTGTGAAGGGCAGTTGTTCAGTTGTACCCGCAGTCGGGAACTCGAATGGACCGATATGCTCTGAATGGAATTGATGTTCACGATGTTTCCTCTGCTTATCCGGAAGAATTTATCAGGGTCCAAAACTGTTTCGATCTGTTCCAATGTTTGGTCCAATAGATATTGGCTGTTATTGTCGCAATAGGCGTATGTGCCCTTGTTTTCTGAAAAGAAACATTCGATTTCTTCAATGGGGATCAATTTGATGTTATTGCCTACCTTGATGCTAAATCTGGTCTTATATTGATTTTTATCGGGACTGATCAGCTTTTTTATTTGCTGTAAATCGATGCTGGGCTGCTGATTCCTTAATCGTTCAAACTTACCAATTGCAATTTCAAGTTCTTCTTCGGCAATCGGTTTCAAGAGATAATCGACGCTGTTCAACTTAAACGCACGGATAGCAAATTCATCATAGGCAGTAGTAAAGATAATGGCGCTATTGATTTCCAATCCATCAAAAATCTCAAAAGACAAGCCATCAGATAGTTGGATATCCAGAAAGATGAGGTCTGGAGCCTGATTTTCCATAAACCATTTTCTTGCCTGTTCAACCGAGTGCAGCATCTCGATGGCCTGTATCCCTATGCTGTTCAATTTCCTGGATAATAGCCTGGCTGCAGGTTTTTCATCTTCAATAATTAGGGTTCGGTAATCTTTCATGAAACTAGGATTGGCAATTTAACGGTGAATTTCTCTTCGGATTTGATGATTTGGATATCCTTCTTGCTTGTCAGGAGATATCGCTCCCTGATGTTTTTGAGTCCAACCTTGGTAGAGGAGCTTTTGTTTTCTTTTTCTTGAAGATTGTTCTCTACAACCAGTAAATCGCCTTCTTGAAAGATTTTAATCTTCAATGGATTTTGTTCAGTGGCCTTATTGTGCTGTATACAGTTTTCTAATAGGAGCTGTAAGGCAAGGGGGATTGTAAACTCGTTTTCCTGAAGGTTTTGCACTTCCATTTTGTATTCTATGGCATCTTCAAAACGGATTTGAAGTAGGGAAATATAGTTGTTTGCAAATTCCAGTTCCTGCTTGATGCTAACATATTCATTGTCCTTATGCTCAAGGATATAGCGATAGATCTTGGAGAGCGATTTGGTGTATGCAATAGCGTTCTTTTGATCTTCCTCGATCAAGCCGATCAGCACGTTCAGGCTGTTGAAAAGAAAGTGGGGGTCAATCTGGTTTTTTAACGATTCGAGTTGAGCCGTTGCCTCCCCAGCAATCTTTTTCTGTTGTGCAATCTGTTTGTTCTTGAATTGTTTGAAATAGTAGAAGGCATAGAATCCTAATCCAATCAGGATGGATATTATGGTCAAAGGGATGTAGGCAAACCAATTTTCATCGGATACAAACTCACTGAAAGTTTTATTCAGCATCAGTTTTGATATCAGCATGTTGATGATGAAAATAACGATTGGCGCTTGGATGCTGGTAAGGATGATGAAACCGAAAACCCGATTGAAAACTTTGGTTTTATCGGGAATAAAATGGTTTAATATGCGGCTTGAGGAGCTTCCGGATAAGAACAGAAAGATGCCGTAAGAAATGCCTGCAATGGATTCTGGAGCTTTGATAAAAGACATTTCTAAGCTCCCTGTATGGAACAGTACATAGATGGCAATGCTGCTGTAGATCGCCAAACTGATGATTACTGCCAAGATGATGGATCTTAGAAATTGCTTCATTTAGTGTTTATTTACATTCTTTTAGGAGTGCCTCTGCTCTTTCTTTTCCCCATGAAGGATAGAAGGCAGGCTCAGTTTTTTTAGTGTCAAATAAAGGTAATGCTTTTTGAATACTTTCACATTCCTCCTTGGTGTCGCCGCCCATAAATTTCTTTGATTGCATGCTGAATTCAGCTAATCCAATGATAGCACGTGGATTATTAGGATCCATCTTGATTGCAGTTTCATAATCAGCCATGATAGAAGGGCTCAAGATAGCGGCTTTGCTCATAGGGTCGGTAATCATATCGGAGGTGGTAGCCAATGCCCTTACAACCAACCATTCTGAATTGAGGTCTTTCTCGTCTTTCGGAATTAATTCACCGATTTTCTTTAATGCGTTAGCCTTTTCCGTCTCATCTTGCAGATGAAAAGAGCTTGTCACCAAGGTCAGTGCCTGGTAGTATTTTGGAATCCAGTTGTCTTTTTCTACTTGTGCTATTCTCTCAAATTGAGCACTTGCTTCCTTTACCTTGCCATCTTTCCATGCCTGAAGGGCTTCACCCATTGCTTTTTCATAATTGCCTTGTGCAAATACGGAAAAACTAATTAATGTCAATAAAGTGCAGATTAAAGTTTTCATGTCGTGTATATTTTAGTTTATATAAAAATCAGTTTTTTGAGGTTTCTCATAAAATCCAATGGGATGAACTGTTGAATTCACTGGATGAACGGTTATAATTGATCCAATTGGTTGTCTTTTTTGTTCTTGCTGATGGTCCAAAAGAAGCCTACAAATGCAAATCTTTTGGCGGTTGGAATCATGGCACGCCCTTCGAACTGTCCTGTAGCGTTGCGAGATGGGCTATACTCATAACCATAGATGGGTTTGTTTCCCAAGATATTGGTGATAGAGAAAAAAAGGATTTTTTGCTGGGTCAATAGAAATGACCAACTGAAAGATAGGTCATTTTGAGCTTTGGTCATCGATTGCATAAATCCGCTTAGGTTGGGATTGTTATATGGTCTTCCTGAAATGTAGGTATTTGTCAGGCCAACCTGGGATCGCCAGCTGGATACCCAATATTTACCAACGATGGAGAAGTAATGCTTGGCCAAATAACTTGGCTGCACGGCATATTCGTAGTTCCTTTCGAGTTTCTTGGGGTCGGTATAGGAGTAAGATATCCAATATTGAAGGTTCGGGATGGTATTGCTATCCTTCCAGAAAAAGTCGATTCCCTTTACTTTTCCGTAGCCATTGTTGGCAAAGGTTGAGTTGTATTGCGGAATTAAGCTGTTATAGGTAATTAGGTCGTGATAGTTTTTTAGGAAGCCTTCTAAGCGCAGCATCTGCCCTTTTTGATTGAAGGTGTAGTTGAAAATATAATGTTCTGCTGATTGCCATTTCAGGTCTGTGTCGAACTTGAAAATGTCCGGATTAGGATCCTGATGATATTTGCCATAGGAGAGAGAAAGCATGTGGTTTGTTGATGGAATATAAGCCAATGCTGCCCTTGGCTCCAGAAAACGCTGGTTTTTGAAGTTGTCTACATATCTCAAGCCAAGGTCTAAGGTCATTTTTGAAAACAGCCTATATTGTCCTTCCGTGAATACAGCTGCATTAGACCGATTGAATCCGTAAGAAAAGGGATTGTCTTTGTTTTGCTGGAACTTTTCATCGACCGCATTGTAAAAATGTTCTGCTCCAAACATGAAATTCCATCGATTCGCATTCTTCTTGAACAAGGCCTTAGCATGGCTCCCTTTTTCCTTTGTTGGTATGGTGAATTCATGGAAATGCAAGCTGCGGTCTAGATAGCTTATCCCTAAACCTGTTTCCAATTTCCAGTTTGAAGGCAGATAATACACTAAATTGCTGTTCAGATAATAGTTGTTGGACTTGATCGCAGTTTTGATATCCTGGGAATATTGAACGCTATAATCCGTAAAACTGAAGTCTTCAGCAGCAAACGATGCATAGAGATTAAAAAAATGATGTTTGCCCTTGTTTCTGAAGATGGCCTCTCCAGAAGCTTGCTCATAAGGTTTATGCCAAGTAATGTTCTGGTTGATTAAGCTGTTATATGGCTTGAGATTGGTATAACTGGCATTTAGGCTCAGGGAACTGTTTCCCCATTTCTGCGAATTGCTCAGCCCTAGACCCACTGTAGAAAAGGAAAGTTCAGTTTTAGGCTCTTCAATAACCTGGGAGCTTGTCAGATTCAGTATTCCTGAAAGAGCATTTCCAAACTCCGCACCATAACCTCCTGTGGAGAAGTTGGTCCCTTTGAAAAGGAAAGGGGAGAAGCGGCCACGAACCGGAACGCCATTGGCTGATGCGGTGTAGGGCTGGCCGACCAGTATGCCATTGATGTAAGTCTGGGTCTCGCTAGGATCGCCACCCCGAACCATTAGCCTGCCGTTTTCCCCTGCAATCTGAGCTCCAGGTAATTTTCCTAAGGCCGCCACAATATTTCCCATGCTCCCCGCTGTCGTTACGATATCCAACGGTGAAAGAACTGCGCCGTTCTGGTTCCCAACGCTCAACTGCCCTGCCCTGACCGTCACTGCCTCGATCTGATTGTCCTCTGCAGCCATGCTGACTTCGATAAAAAGATTGTCTACAATCTCAATTTCAAGAGATTTGCCTATGTAATCAACCGAACTGAATTGCAAAACTTGTTTTCCTGTTGTTTCAGTCTTGAAAGAAAATCCACCAAGGGAGTCTGTTGATGCTCCGTCATAACTGCCGACTATAAAAACATTTACATTAGAAATAGGCTTTCTTTTCGTGTTAATTACTTTTCCGCTAATGATTTGTGCCTTTGAACTCGTGGAAATAAGGATGAACAGGACTAGGGCTATTAATGGTTTCATGAGCAGTTTTTATTTCAATTTTAAGCCTATTCAAACAAAAGGAAAACAATAAATAGCTGAACGGTTGGAAATAAAGGATGAATCGTAAAAATGGGAGTTTGAAAGGTTTTTGTACATTTGCTTTCTGATAACATTTGCCATGACCTCCTTTAGAAATCTTCAACAAACTACAGGAAGAATTATTAGCCTAGACGGTACGGATTACCACTTTTTTGGTGGTACGGCTTATCTTGGATTACTGGATAATCCAGAATACATCGAACTTTACAAAAAAGGGATCGACCTGCTTGGGCTCAATAATGGAACCTCCAGGACCAACAATGTCCAACTAGGAATCTATCAGGAAGCTGAGTGCCATTTGGCAGATCGTTTTGGCTTTGAAGCGGCAGCCTTGCTTTCGAGTGGTTATCTTGCTGGGCAGGTGGCGGTTCGTGCCCTCTCTAAAGGCAAGACCGTTCTTTACGCGCCAGGAAGCCACCCCGCACTATGGCTAGATGAAACTCCTCTAGTGGATGGGAGTTTTGACGAGTGGGCTAAGGCCACGGTTGAATTTATTAATGATGCCGAGCATGATGATGTCCTGGTAATTTCCAATTGTATTGATAACCTAACCCCTTTACATTTTGATTTTTCTATCTTCAGGGAAATAAAGCCAGACAAAAAGGTTCTCTTGATCTTGGATGACTCCCATGGGATCGGCATTTTAAAGAAGAACCAAGTTTCAGCTGATCTATCAGCTTTGAAATTCGACAATATCGAAATCGTTGTTTTAGCATCATTGGCAAAAGGTCTTGGAACTGATGCCGGAGTTGTTTTTGGAAACAAGGGCACTGTAGAAAAAATCAAGAAACATCCTATTTTCAATGGAGCTTCGCCGACAGCACCGGCAGCACTCTATGCGCTGGTTCATGGGCAAGATCTTTATGAAAAAGCTTTTGAAAGGATGCAATCCAATACGAGTTTGTTGGCATCGATTACCCGAGAAACTTCATTGAACCATATAGAGAAATTTCCGGTTTTCAGCTCGACCCAGCCGTTACTTTACAAGCATCTGTTGCAGAAAAACATTGTGATATCAAGTTTTCCATATCCATTAGCGACAAGTCCCCTGTTAAATCGGGTTGTTGTATCTGCTTTACACTCAGAAGCTGACATTCGTCATATAGGAGAAATATTGTGTTCAGAAAGTTCATTAATACTTTGATAGTCAATAAAATAATTGTAGCTTTGCAAGCCTTTTGAAATGTAAAATTGGGGAGTGTTGTACTAAATCATTGAATGATAGTGGTTTGGATTTTAAAAAATCACAAAAATATTTCCATTACTCATTTTAAAAAGATACTTTTGCATCCCCAAACGGGCTGATAGGCTTAGGGTATAGATTAATTAGAGTAAAAATAGATATGACTAAAGCAGAAATTATTGCAGAGATCTCTAACAAGACTGGTTTAGAGAAGGTTGATGTACAAGAAACCGTTGAAGCATTCTTCAAAGTAGTTAAAAGCGCTATGATTGGCGGTGAGAATGTGTACGTAAGAGGTTTTGGAAGTTTTGTAGTAAAAAAGAGAGCTGAAAAGACAGCACGTAACATTTCTAAAAACACAGCTATTATCATTCCTGAGCACTACGTGCCTAGCTTCAAACCTGCAAAAGTATTTGTAGAGAAAGTTAAGAACGGAAATAAGAAATAATTCATTTTCATGAAAAACACCAAGCAAATCCAGATCATCGTTGTAGCAGCAGTAGTCCTTGTTATTGGATTCCTATTGTTTAAACCTGTGAAGGGCTTGGTAGATGAAGAAGAAAAAAATGCAGCAGCTACAACTTCTCAAGCTGAAGCTGCTGCATCTCAGTTTAATCTGAGTTCTGTATCTGAAGCGGCTAAGCGTGGATTGAACCCAGCTATTGTCAATGAAATCACAGATCTAGAGGCAAAAGCCAATAAAGCAGAAGGTTCCGAACGCGTGAAAATCTACCAGCAACTTGCTGATAAATGGAACGACGTGGAAAAACCTGCTCCTCAAGCTTATATCTATGAGGAAATGGCTAAGATTGACCCTAAATTTGAGTTCTACTTGAAATCTGGAGACAATTTCCGTAAAGGATATACTAATCTTCAAGATACCGTCCTAGCAAGTGCCTTAAACCAGAAAGCTATTGAAGTTTATCAAAAAGCTGTAAATTTAAACGGCTCGAGCTTAGATGCAAAAACAGGATTAGGGGCAGCAATGGTTACTGGAACCAACAACCCGATGGCTGGTATTGCTATCTTGAGAGAAGTTGTTCAAGCTGATCCAAAAAACCTGGAGGCTAACAAAACCTTAGGTTTGTTCTCATTACAGTCTCGTCAATTCGACCGAGCAATCGATCGTTTCAAAATTGTAATTGAACAAAAACCTGATGCCGAAGCATATTTTTATTTGGCAACAGGCTATGAAAATATAGGGATGAAGAACGAAGCTATTGCTGCTTTCCAAAAGAGCAAAGAACTGGCTGCCGATCCTAGTCTCTCCCAGTTCATCGATCGCAGGATTGAAGAACTAAGTAAGTAATTAACAATTTTTTTTAAAATCATTTAAAAACATTAAAGCTATGCCAAGCGGAAAAAAAAGAAAAAGACACAAAATGGCTACTCACAAACGTAAAAAACGTTTAAGAAAAAATAGACACAAGAAAAAATAGTTATAGGGCATTAGCCTTATAAATCATGTGATACAATCTATGATCGATTATCCATCATCATAGATTGTTTTTTTTCATTAAACGGTTTTATGTTTAACCGGACAACATTCGTTGTGGAGCGAGTCCACAACTGTCCTTAATTAAGTAGCTGTTGGTAAAGGAATTAATTATCGATTCAGTCCCCGATAAGGGGGTGACTATTGCTTTACTACAGGACAAACAACTAGTTGAACTAAACAGGGAACAAGCTGGCAATCATTATGCCGTGGGTGATATTTACTTAGGGAGAGTAAAGAAAATCATGCCCGGACTGAATGCCGCATTCGTAGATGTAGGCTACGAAAAAGACGCTTTCCTGCATTACCTCGACTTAGGGCCTCAAGTACAATCCTTGATCAAATTAACAAGGGTAGTAAAGAATGGCAGTTATCAAGAGAAACTGCTCAATAGTTTGAAGCTTGAAAAGGACATTGACAAGGCTGGAAAAATATCTGATGTTTTAAGCCGTAACATGTTATTGCCAGTACAGATAGCGAAAGAACCTATCTCGACTAAAGGACCAAGGTTAAGTTCCGACTTATCCATCGCTGGTCGATTCGTCGTCCTGGTACCATTTTCAAGTTCGGTTTCCATTTCCAAAAAGATCAAAGGCAGTGCCGAGAGAAATAGACTCAAGAAAATTGTAGAGAGCATTAAACCTGCAAATTTCGGCGTCATTATCCGTACGGTATCCGAAGGTAAGGGAGTTGATGAACTCCAAAAAGACCTTCTTGACCTGATCTCCAAATGGGAATTGTTTACCAAACGCCTTAAAACAGCTGAACCCCCTCAGAAAGTACTGGGTGAGTTGGACAGAGCGTCCACCATCCTGCGTGATATCCTCACCGATGAATTTACTCATATCTATGTTAATGATAATGAAATCTACGAGGAAGTAAAATCATATATTCAAGAGATCTCTCCGGATCTGGAAAAGATAGTCAAATTCTATAAAGGAAAAGAACCTATCTTCGACCATTTCGGAGTAGAAAAGCAAATTAAGGCGTCGTTTGGCAAAACTGTAAACCTGCAAGGTGGTGCCTACCTGGTGATTGAACACACCGAAGCACTCCACGTCATCGACGTCAATAGCGGAAACAGGATTGCCAACAAAGAAAATCAAGAAGATAACGCGCTCCTTGTAAACAAGGAAGCAGCAAAAGAAATTGCCCGTCAGCTTAGGCTGAGGGATATGGGTGGCATCGTCGTCATCGATTTTATCGATATGCACAAAGCCTCCAACCGGAAAGAACTGTATGGTTTCTTGAAGGAATGTATGGCCAGCGACAGAGCACGTCATACCATTCTCCCTCCTAGTAAATTCGGATTAGTCCAGATCACTAGGCAAAGAGTCAGACCTGAAATGAGCATTGTGACCAATGAAAAGTGTCCTGCTTGTGACGGAACCGGCGAAATTAGATCCAGTATCGTTTTATTGGATGATATTGAAAACAATTTGAGTTTTATTCTTCAGGAACAGAACGAAGTCGGGGTTACCCTTTGTGTACACCCTTATATCGCTGCCTACATCAAATCTGGTTTTATCTCCAGAAGAATGAAATGGTTTCTAAAATATTGGAAATGGATTAAAGTGAAGGAAATGAGCTCATATCATTTGACCGAATTCCACTTCTTTAACTCCAAAGACGAAGAAATAAAATTGTAAAAAAAGCTGGTTGCATTCCGCAACCAGCTTTTTTACTTTATAACAGGTCTATCCAATGGATCTTCAGTCCATCTTTCTCCATTTTCCTAAAGTAGGTCATCTGCCGCTTCGCAAACCGATGGATCTCTGTCCTTAGCTTTTCCTTGAATTCCTCCATGGTCAATTCGCCCTGCAAATGCAAAGAAGCATATTTATACTCCAGTCCAAACCATTGCAATTGTTCATGGCTGATCCCTTGGGCCAATAGTCCTTCAACTTCAGCCAACAAACCTTCCTCCATCCTGGTTTCCAGGCGTTGGTCTATCCTTGCTCTCCTTGTTTCTCGATCGGGCGATAGCCCTAGGATCAAAAAATCCTTAACGGTATTAACTTCCACTTCCGGCTTAGGATGGTCTTTCAGGTAGATCAATATTTCCAGGGCCCTGACCAATCGCTTATGGCTGTTCCAGTCTATATTGAAATCTTCAGGAATGCTATATTCCTTTATCCTCGCTATGAGGGTCTCTTTTGGCAATAAGGAAAGCTCATTTTGCAGGTCCTTATCCTTAGGGATCTGACTATAGGGCTGCTCTTGCAATAAACTCTGTATATATGAACCGGTACCTCCACAAAGGATGGGAAGTTTTTTTCGACTTCGGATTTCTACAAATGCTTGTTGAAAGGCCTCCCTGAACAAATCCACATTATAATGCTCATGTGGATCAACAATATCGATAAGATGGTAGGGGATATCTTGGTATTCGATCAGGTCCTTTCCCGTACCGATGTCCAACTGCCTGTAAACTTGCCTGGAATCGGCAGAAATGATCTCTCCGTTCATGGCTTGGGCTAGTTTGACTGCCAATTTGGTCTTTCCGGAGGCCGTAGGCCCTAAAATGATCAAAAGAAAATCAGGCGAAAGAAACTCTTCCGCCTGATGTATAGATTCAATAAGTTCTTGAATATGGGTTATATCACGAACTTGGTCCATTTTTCATTACTTGCGTTGCTAGCTACAACGGTATCAATAAATGCCATACCGCGAACTCCATCGTTTACATTCGGGAAATCCAATTGCTCCGGAGTAGGGGTTTTACCGTCCTTTTTAGCCGCTACAGTTGCGGCAAAATTACGGTAGATATTGGCAAACGATTCCAATAATCCCTCAGGGTGACCCGCTGGAATTCTAGTGTTATGAGTTGCAAATGAACTCAAGGTAAATGGTGCTGCATAGGCATTTCCAGTACGGTAATACTGTCTCGGCTGATCCAACATTTTCACGATCAGGTTGTTAGGGTCTTCATTTGCCCATTCAAAACCACCTTTTTCGCCATAAATTCGCATTCTTACTGCATTTTCCTCTCCAGCGCAGATCTGCGAAGCCGTCAACACCCCTTTAGCACCTTCGGTGAAGTGCAACAATACTGAACCGTCATCATCCAATTGGCGGCCTTCGACAAATGAAGTCAAATCAGCACAAACCTCCGTGATCCTAAGTCCAGTCACATATTCAGCCAAGTGGGCTACGTGTGTACCGATATCACCCATGGCCAAAGATTTTCCAGAACGTTTCGGGTCTGTACGCCATGCTGCGCCAGCATTTCCTTCGCGCTCCGTCAAACGGCTTAACCAGCCTTGAGGGTATTCAACCAATACTTTGCGGATCTTGCCAAAGTGACCATCTTTAACCATAGCCTTAGCCTGTTTTACCATTGGGTAGCCAGAATAAGTATGCGTCAAACATAGTGTACGGCCTGTACGTTCCACAATCGCCTGCAATTCCAATGCTTCTTCTAGGTTTAAGGTCATAGGTTTTTCAACTACAACATCAAAACCATTTTCCAAAGCAAGCTTTGCTGGTTCAAAGTGCAAAAAGTTCGGTGTTACGATCGTCACGAAGTCCATGCGCTCTCCTTCTGGAAGCTGTGATTCCTTCTCGATCATTTCTTGGTACGTCAAATAGACTCTTTCTTCAGGAACAAATAAGTCCTCGCCCGATTGTAAAGAAATCTCTCTATTTATACTGAATGTACCACATACTAATTCTATTTTGCCATCCATAAAGGCAGCAATTCGGTGTACAGCTCCTATAAAGGCATCGTTTCCACCACCGACCATGCCCATGCGAAGTTTTCGTTTCATAAGGAATAAATTTCGATTGATTAAGCAATAAATATAATAAAATAAAGCTGTTTTTAAACAGCCAATACTAATTTAATGCTTCCTGAATTCTGGGATAGATAACCATTGGGATGGTTCTCAGCCATTTCCAACAACTGCTCCTCACTTTCTATCAGATGCTGCTGCTGCTCGGCAATCCAAAATCTCGCACCTTCTCGGGATCCCATTTCCTGGAATCCAATGGTCTTGAGCGATGAGTCCTGGGACCAATCCTTGTCCACATAGGTCATAATATCGCCTGGATGGAAATCCTTGATAAAGGCTTGGATCAATTTGGAGAGCCCCCCGATAATGAGCTGGTCAGATTTATGGCAAAAACGTAACAGTTCAAACGAACGATAATCTTCTGGTTTGTCCTTCATCCGGCGTCCGCCGCTAAAGACCGCTATGGAAACCAACTCACCTTCGTAGAAAAGACCGTATCTATATTTGCCCGGCAAGGGCACCTGCAAATGATGCTCCTCCAGAAAGGACATACTTTGGTTTTTGTCCAATCGCGCAACCACGGTCGACCGTGCGTGTAGCTTTTTGGCCTTTCCGGCCAGTACTTTCAGTCTGTGCTGTATTTTGGAATCCTCCTGCTCCAACTGTCCCAATGAAATCAGGATATATTTCTTCATCGAAGTGCTCGGTATTTCCATAAACTTTTTGTAGACATAAATGTCAAAGGATAGGGAAGGGCAGATGAGTTTCGAATAATGTTCCAGCTCTTCCTGATGTGCATCAGGATCTAACTCCTGTTGAATATAGCCTAGTAGCTTGTTGGTAGCTGGATTTTCCATCTTGCAAAAATAAGGCAAATCATTCAATATGCTAGCTGTGCTAAATTATTAATACCTTTGTACCGTAAACAATAACAGATGAAATTACCAATAGTAGCATATGGAGATCCGGTTTTGCGTCAGAGAACGGAAGAGATCGATGAGGATTATCCAGAATTAAAACAATTGATAGATAATATGTTTGAAACCATGTATGCAGCAAATGGTGTAGGCCTTGCAGCTCCGCAAATTGGTTTGCCCATCCGATTGTTTGTCATTGATGCCACTCCTTTTGGCGAAGATGATGAAGACGGACCGGGTGACCCAACGGCAAAGGATTTTAAACGTGTTTTCATCAACCCCATCCTGGTGGAAGAAAGTGGTGAGAAATGGCCATTCTCTGAAGGATGTTTAAGTATTCCGCATATCAATGAGGAAGTATTGAGAAAGAAAGACGTTGTCATCAATTATTTAGATGAAAACTTTGAAGAACAGGAAGAGGAGTTGACTGGTTTGGCTGCCCGTGTTGTTCAGCATGAATATGATCATATCGAAGGAAAACTATTTATCGACAAACTGGGGCCTTTGAAAAAAGCCATGTTAAAGGGTAAATTAGATTCTATTTCAAAAGGACAGATAAGAGTTTCTTACAAAATGTCCTTTCCGCAAATGAAAAAGAAAAGATAAAAGAAAAGCCAGATCCAGATCTGGCTTTTCTTTTAATAGGTTATTGCAGGTCCTCAAAATAGTGAAAGGCATCGATGATATCCAGGTATGCCCCATCAAATCCAGCATCCAATATATTTCTCAGATAGCTCTTATCATTTCCATAGATGATGGACTGCCATTCCTTATCCCAATATTTCACCTTAAAATTCCCCTTCCAGTCCGGGTTTTCTGCAACGATCCAACTTGGCCGGTTCTTTTGCCAAGAGGCATTCCAATAAGGTCGGTAATCTTCTGCTTCCCCAATGGACATATAGGAGATCAATAAGCGACTCCCGCCGTTTGCCTTTTCCCTGAGCTCTGCAATTTCCTGATTATTGAATTTCTGTCCATCCGTAAAGTACAGATCCATGATCAGTACATCATAGTTGGTTGCCGTTACGGCCTGAATAAACGCTTGCTTGGAAGTAAAACCATTCGGATTGATGAGATAGAGGAAGTTTTTGGCTTCTGAAAGATTTTTGATGTTCAGTTTGTTCTCCTCCTGTACAGCGATTTTTGGGATAATATTTAATTCCCGTTCTGTTGCCGCAAAGGAAATAAAGCCATTTTCCCGGTTCCAAGAATAGGAATTGCTGATGTTTTTAGCTGTAGAGCAATAATCGCTGACCAAAATGCTGTTGCCAGCTTGTTTTGAGATATTTAAATATTTGATCAGCCTATTGGTTTCCGCCGGATCAGTTGCCCGGTCATCTTGGTCATAACCAAAGAATAGATCTTCTTGTCCATTGCCGTCAATCGCCGCAAGGTAATCATTGGCCGCAGGTCCAGTAGGCTCTCCGCTTTGGGAGACCAATTCAATTCCATTCTGCGGTATGATCAAAAATTCAGGCCTCGATTGTTTCGCATATTTACTCAGCCCCATCACAAAATTTCGCATCTCCTGTCTAAAATCTTGATCAGGTTCCGGCGTAAAGCCTTCGTCTTTTGTGCAAGAAGTCAATAGACCTAAACCCAAAAAGATAACTAGCAATGGTTTCTTTATGTTCATGAATGATTATTTATTCGGTATTTGAATTAAACGGAATAAATAATGATTTAATATAAATGGACTAAAAATATAGCTTTTCTTAACAAATTAATTTATGGGCCGAACCGTTGGTAAGGATAGATTGTAACGAACCGAAAGGAAACGGATGCCGAACACGACCGTTGCGCTGATAAAGGCGTTCAAATTTTGGTGTAGCGGGACAAAGGTGAGCAGCACATAGGTTATGGCGCCCGCCAAGCAGGCCGAAGCATATATCTCCTTCCTCAATATCAGCGGGGTGACATTCATCAGCACGTCACGGATCACTCCGCCCATACAGGCTGAAAACATCCCCAGCATCACCGCTGCCATCGCACTGCTCTCATAGGCCAAAGATTTTTCAACCCCTACCACCGTAAAGAAACCGATCCCTAAAGCGTCAAATAGGAACAAAGTGCGGGCAAAACTGTCCAGATGTTTGTTGAACAGAATGGAAATAAAGACCCCTACAAAGATGGCAATGAGATAATTTCCATCTTCTACCCAGACTGGCCGGATATTCAGGAAGACATCGCGCAACGAACCGCCCCCAATTGCTGTAACAAAGCCCATAAAGGTGGCACCAAAAATATCGATCCCATATCGGTTTGCGGCCATTGCACCTGAAATGGCAAATACCATGGTCCCCAATAAATCAATGTAATAAATCAATTCCATTCCATTCCGTTTACATCCGTCTGCAATAATACATAAAATATGAAATTCTCTAAATTAAATAAAAAAAGGCCTCGAGCGAGGCCTATTAAACTAAACAACGAAACAATGATTTCTATATTAAATTTTGGAAAGTCCTTTTTTAGCTTTCAACTCCTCGAGTTCTTTCTGGTATTTTTTGTTGATCTCTTTGAATTCTTCTGAATCCTGCAGCTCTTTCCACTGTTTGGTTTTTTCTTTCCATTCATGGCTGTTGAAATACTCTTGGATCTTTTTGCCGTCCTCCTGTAATTTTTGAATCTGTCCTTTCCATTCAGCTGAATTGAAATGGTCTTTCAACTTGGCAGATTCCTTTTCTATGTTGGCCATCTGTCTCTTCCAATCCTCACTTTCAAAGTATTTCGAAACATTGGCAGACTCTTTTTGAATGCTTTCCATCTGTTTTTTCCACTCCGGAGAATTGAAATATTCATTCACTTTGCTGGATTCCTTTTCGATATTGGCCATCTGTCTCTTCCATTCTGGGGAATTGAAATGTTCCTTTACCTTGGCAGATTCCTTTTCAATTTTAGCCATCTGCTGTTTCCACTCTGGGCTTTCAAAATAGGCACTTACCTTTTTACTTTGCTCTTCAATATTTTTTACCTGGGCTTTCCATTCCGGTGAACTGTAATATTCTTGGATCTTTTTGCCCTGTTCCTGTACAGACCTGATGGTATTGCGGACATCTAAAGGCAGTTCATTGGTGTCCCGGATCACGTTCCCTTGATAGACCAACTCCGATTTTACCTTGGCTGGTACAACTGGTTTCTGTGCCGGTTGCGGGCTTAGCGGTTTTACCGTATCGATGATCACATCAGTCGATTGATCGGTCCAACTCCAATCATCCTTTATTTCCTCTGCCTTTGCCTCATTCGTTGGGATAACCAACGCTAAGGTTAGTATAGCTAAACCGCTAAGCAATACAGCCAATAATTGCGGCCTTACGTTTTTATAATTAGTTTCCATTTTGGTGATTCTTTTAATTCGGATCAATAAATGATTTTTGTTCCCGGTAGCTGCCAAGGTTAAACTTGGATTCATGCTCATGCGCAACTCTTCCAACTCAACCAATGCCTGGGCATAGGAAATAGGGGTGGATACATGTTCTACGACCATGTCATCACATGCATGTTCCCTTTCTCTTTCCAGTACTTTGGATAGGGCCCAGATAAATGGATTGAAGAACATGACCGTTTCAATACCGACCTTCAATAGGTTGAACAGATAATCCTGTCGTTTTACATGGGCCAGTTCGTGCAATAGGATAGCTTCCACCTGTGCCAGCTCCATTTTATTGGCATAAGCAATGGGGAAAAGGATAAACGGTCTCAGATGACCCAAGGTTATCGGTACGCTGATCTTATTGGAAAGATAGATTCCAACGGACTGTCTGATATCAAGTTTCTTTTTTGCTTGGTAATATAGGTTAGTCCATGATTCCGGAATGGAGTCCAGACCTTTATATTTTAACCTCTTCAATTGGATCAAGCTATTGGTCAGCAAAATTAATTGAACAATGAATCCAAAAATGTATCCAGCCACGACATAAGGTAATAGACTTTCTAATCTAAAGCCATCCTGTTGTATGTTGGCCAAAATGTTTTTCAGGTCTTCCGGATTTAAGGTCCTTAGGTCGATGAATTGACTGCTGTTTTGGAAGAAGTAGATAAAAGTCGCAATAAAGCTGATAAATATAGATACCTGAGTGCCTAATGCTGCGTTATGTTTCGCTTTGGCACTGATGTTTGATTTTGAAAGTGTATATATACTATATATAATATACCAAATTGCTGCTTGCCATATAGAATGCAGAATGCTCCAGCCTAATGCATTGCCTATATTGAGTGTTAGATTTTCCATGGCTAGTTTTGTTCAAGTTTCTTTAAAAATGCTTTGATTTCGTCAAGCTCTTCTTTGCTGGCCCTTTCATTTCCCAGTGCCTGCATGACAAGTCTTGCAGTCGATCCATTGTAAACCGAATCGATCATCCTGTCCAACATCTTTTCCTGGATTTCCTCCTTCACCAATTTCGCTTTGTATAGATGGGTCTTTGAACTGGTGTCTCGAGTCACCATCCCTTTGTCGTGCATGATCTGCATCAATTTCAGGATTGTTGTATAGCCCACATCTTTTTTGTCCAAGGTTTCAAATACGTCCCTTACACTGCTTTGCCCCTTGTTCCAAAGGACTTGCAATATTTCCATTTCGCTTTCTGTTGGTTTCATACGATGATTGTTAGTATCTACGAATGTTTTCGTATTCAAATGTACGAAGCGTTTCGTATAATCCAAATATTTTAAGAAATATTTAACATTTAAATATCATAATTAATTGATAGCTAGCCTTTAAAATTCGTTTTCATCTGGTTTTTTAAATCAAAAATGTTAAATTGAAAACAATAGTCGCCATCCTTTTATCTTATTTAATGATATGAAAGCTATAGTATATAATGAATTCGGAAGCTTATCCAAAGGGGAGTACAGCGATGTAGCTGCTCCGGAATTAAAATCGGGCACCCTGAAAATTAAAGTAAGCTTTGCTGGGGTAATTCCTTTCGACCTCAAAGTCCTTGACAAAACCATCCCCATGCCGCAGCTAAAATTTCCCTTTATCCCCGGCGCGGAGTTCGCCGGAGAGGTTGTGGATCTGGCTGATGACCTCAATGGATGGGAGAAGGGCGACTTGGTCTGTGGTAATCCTAAGAAATATGGCGGAGCATTTGCCGAGGAGTTTGTGGTCAAGGCCGACGAGATATGTATTGTGCCTACTGGAATGTCGATGTCCTTGGCAGCTGCCTGTCCCGTTTCGGCTCTCGCCGCTTGGCATGGGTTGTTCGATGCCGGCAAATTAGTTGCGGATCAAAAAGTACTGATCGTAGGTGCTTCTGGAAATGTCGGCTCCTTCGCCGTACAGTTTGCCAAACAGAAAAACGCAACCGTCTATGCGGTCGGCTCTTCCCGGTATAAGTTTGATGTACTCGACCTGGGCGCTGATCATTACCTGGATTATAAGGATGAAGGTTACCTTAATGACCTACCTGCCTTTGATCTGGTCCTCGATATGGTTGGCGGGAAAGATCAGGAGAAATTGATTCCCTTATTAAAGAAGAATGCAACGATCGTTAGCCTAGTTCAGGAACCAGATGCCGCCTTGGTTAAGGAATATCAGGTCCATGCGCACATGCTGAATTCAGGACCTAATCCAAAGGAACTTGAAAGGATACTGGAACAGGTCAGTAAAGGTATTATCAAGGTAAAGGGTATTGAGGAATATTCCCTTCAAGCTGCCGTTCAGGCTTTCGAGGCAATGAATGATAATAAAAGTAATGCTAAATACCTGCTGAAATGCTAAGGAAGGATGAATTGGTTCTTTGCATGACAGCTTTACCCTTATATAATATATATGGCATACGATGAAAGATTAGCTGACTCGGTCCGGGCATATCTTGCTGAACACACCTCATTAGAAGTTGAAGAGAAGGCAATGTTCGGTGGAATTGCTTTTTTAGTCGATGGCAAAATGTGCATCAATGTGGGTGATGACCAATTGATGTGCCGTTTCGACCCCCAAAAAACAGAAGAGTATAACAAAAGACGTGGCGTGCAGCCGATGGTCATGCGCGGTAAGCTGCTCGATGGTTATTGTTACGTTGATCCAGAAGGCTATAAAAACAAAGAAGATTTTGAGTTCTGGCTGAATACCTGCCTAGATTATAATCCCCTGGCCAAAGTCTCGAAAAAGAGGAAGGCCAAATAAACCTGTACTCCGTACCTATATCATGGATTGATTTGAGGTGTTTTTTTGGAGGTTTCCTTCGGGACTCGTTCGGGGCATGTTCGGGAATGGTCCGGAGAGAACAGGTAAACCGGCCGGAGCGTACCCGAGGGCGCACAGGGGATTTGGTCGCTTGCTTTGCGAATTTTCGGAATGTGGGTCGAATGAGGTCAGGTGGAAAGGGGAGGGTGTTGGACCGGGATCAAGGGGATGGGAGGATGGGCCAAGACCATGGAATGGCCCGGGAAGCCTCCCGGTTGCCCCCTTTTGGCGGTATTTCCCCGTCTTTTCGAAAAATTATCTGGCAATGCTACAGCGAGTTAGCTGGCGGCGGTAAAAATACTTTGGCCTCCCCCTTGGAAGTGAACGTATTTTGTCCCTATCTTTGCACCACTCCGCAAGGGAGGGACGGCCCCACGGCCACAGAAACACGGGAAGGAAAAGGGAAGCAGAGCTGCACGATTGCAGGCCATGCCGACCACCGAAAAAAGGGCCGCGAAAATTATTTTAAAAAAGATTTTGCGGTTTCGAAAAAGGTTCCTACCTTTGCAGTCCCAACCAAGGGAAACAGCGAGGGACGCGATGTCCGGAGCGAAAGAAATGACAGATTGCGACCTTCCGATGCGGAAGGGAAACAACATAAAAAAGCCGAAGCGAGATGCCCAGGCGCGATAAGTTCTTTAAATGATCATGTAGCGCAGCGACCCGTACGAGAGTACGGTAGC